>NZ_QJSI01000004.1:0-298318 GCF_003426055.1 Paraliobacillus sediminis | reverse complement strand
AGCGTTCGTCCTGAGCCAAGATCAAACTCTCCATAAAATGCGAGCTTGCTGCTCAAATACTTAACTAGCTTGTTGTTGCTTTACTTACTTAACATACTGTGTGTTTCGTTCAGTTTTCAAAGATCAACTTCTAATCTGCTGTCTTTTTTCAAGGCAACTTATATATCATAACATTTACAAAATATTAAGTCAACACTTTATTTCGTTTGAATCAATTCTGTTTCAAAAAACAAAATCGTTATAACCAACGTTATTTCGTCAGCCAAATAATTATAACACGGTTTAGTATAAAGTCAATAATTAATTTTGTTGATTGAAAAGATTTATTATTGCCTCGAAAAGCAATGGCATTAATATACCATAGAACCCTCTACCTTGTAAATAACGCGTTAAGACTAATTAACGATTTGAGAGATAAAATCGACTTTCTTCTATACAATATCACAAGGTGATTCAATGAAAACATCGTCACAATTATATATTCCCCAATTGTACGCTTATTACACAGATTATTTTCTTTTTTTTATAAAAACCGTCACACCTATTACTACTATAATACCAAGTAAAGCATACAATACCGCAGAGTAGCTCTCCATAATACGTACAATCTCATGCCATGATTCACCTACATAAGCACCAAGCCCGACAAGGACACTATTCCAAATCAGAGATCCGAGCGTTGTTAATAGAAGAAACGGAAAAAATCGCATTTTCGCCAAACCTGCTGGAATCGAAATTAAGCTACGAATAAGTGGAACAAACCGGCAAAGGAAAACACTCCAACCACCGTATTTATTAAACCAACCAATTGCCCGATCGACATCCGTTTCTTTCAGACGAAGTATATGACCACGTTTAGCAATAATTTTCTTTAACGTTTCGGTGGATATCGACAAACCAATATAGTAGAGCGCGATCGCACCTATCATTGATCCTATTGTTGATGCAATAATAACACCCAATACCGTCATCGTTGTTGTTATAGTTAAAAAACCACCAAATGTAAGAATAACCTCTGATGGAATCGGAGGGAAAATGTTCTCAATTGCAATTAAAAAGACAATACCTAGATATCCATAACTATTGATCACGATCATTAACCAATCTTCCATCTGTATCCATCCCATTCTACTATTACTTTATATACGCTTTTATTAACATGTTATATGGCTCGTTCCACCTTATTCTACTTATAGTTATTCATAATATGCTGGTGATATCTATTCTATTTATATAGTACAACATTATTCGTTTTCCCTTAAAAACCAAAAATCCCTATCCATGTTTATAAGGATAGGTTTAATACCATTTTTAGTTTATAACAATACAATTTATTTAGATAGACCAACTATTTGTTTACTTTCCAATTCTGGAAAAGCTTCAAAAATACTTGTAATTAGTTTGTCACAGCCAAATTTAAGCGCATCTGTTGTTGGTAGTTTAAGATTCGATTCATACTCTGAAATTGTTGTAATTAATTCTTCATCTGTCATATTTTCATGATTTATCGTTATTGCGATTACTTTTGACTTAGAGAACGTTTCGATAAGATTAATTTCACTTTCTATCGTAGGCATTTTCTCATAACTGAAATCACCTGTGCGTTCGCGTTTAGGTGCATGTTGTACAATAATTGCACCGGGTCTTGCTCCTCTTATTATGCCACCGGAACTTATATATGCTGGGTGACTTAATGCTCCTTGTCCCTCAACAATTATGATGTCTGGTTTATCATTATCATAAGCACGCATGATTTGATATTCAATTTCACCAGTCATAAACTGTGATGGAATAGCGTCTATAGCAACACCATACTTTGCACCTTGTATGATGCCAGTTTGACCAGTTGCAATAAATGCAACATTAAATCCTTTTGCAAGCAAGGCATCTTCAAGTAGTACAGAAGTAGTTCGCTTACCATTTGCACTATCTGTACCTAATACTGCTACGACAGGTGTATTGATATTTAAGATCCGACCGGAAAAAAGGTGTAAATCTTTTTTAGCCGCAGGTTTTCTAACATCAAGAATGGAAACACCAAATTGTTTCGCCACAGTTGTGAATTCCTTATCATCCATGAAAAACTCGTGTAGCGGATTAATAATATTAATTCCTTTTTCCATTGCACGTAAAACGATACTTCTTTCCTCTTCCTTTAAAAATCCCTCAGAAGGAGCAATCCCATATATAAATTGATTTGGTACGTTATCTAATTTTTCGATTGCATCTGTTAAGTTCTGATATACTGGAATGCTATTCTTTTCTCCAACAAGTATTTCACCAGTGTCCATTCCAGACTTCGTACTATCGATAACACCTACAATCGTAAATTTCCTCGAGCTTCTTACCAGCCCATTAGCGGTCTTTCCATCCTTTGAGCCAAAATTACCTTCACAATAAATTATTGCCGTTTCTTTCATAAGACTTTTTCCTCCCTAACATATGTTTCTAATCTATCTTCAATCTTTTATAGAAAAAGTCTATATACCTTATCCTTCACAAGATATAATGCTGCATTGCACAGCAAGTATAGCACACGCCTATCCCTATAGGCTATAGAATTAGGAAGAAAATGGATGTATTTTAGACTATTTTCTAAAAGTTTCTATTTAACACTAGATTTCAATAAATTCCGACATAAAGTTCCTAGCGTCGCAATTATCATCAACTACGACGTAAATTACCCGCTATGGAAGCAAATGGTCTCCCTTTCTGTGGGCACAGCCTCAGCTAACTAGAGTGTCACCCATTTACTTCCTTCGCTGAGTAGAGCAACTAATTTAAAAAACGTTGACATTAATTACAGAAATCGGTATTAGGAACTAAAAATCGATGTTTTTTTCAGTTACTAATATATAGTTGCTGACGTTTTAATTAAGTATGCGATAGGACAAGCTTACTTATTTATAGACAAAACTAGCGGAGCAAGTGAAATTGGTGAGACTCCTGTGGGAACAGCACGGACTGAAGATCCACTCGGAAGTGTTCTTTGCTTCCGAGTTAGCTGAAGTCGTGCCCACGGAAAGCGAGCCCATTTCACTTGTGGAGCGGGTAAGGTACTACTGTTACGTCGCAGTCTCCATCGAGTACGGATATTGAAAGTAACAATGTTTGCAAAAAATCAAAATAAAAAAACTAGCTACTAACTAGTTTTCTAATCGATAAAACGTTTTTGTATTTTGATACACCACTTGATAGACTTCACTAATTGGTAATTGCTTTAGTTCGGCAATTTTCTCAATTGATTGATGGATCATTTTCGGATGGGTTTTCTCTTTTGAAATCGAACCTTCGAACGGCCAGGGTCCATCTGTTTCAACCATCATTTGATTGAGAGGATAGCTTTTGATGATTGTTTGTATTTCTTCTTCATAGAGACAATCTGGTGTGATCGAAATAAAATAACCATTGTCTATCATGCGTGTGATTGTTTGTTGATCCCCTTTAAACCAATGGAAGTGTGCATTTATTAGATTGTGTTTTTCTAACAGATCACAAACAATTGGCGCGTCGTCATAGACAGCATGCAATACAATTGGCTTGTCCAGACGTGCAGCCTGTTTGATAAATTGTTCTAGTAATTCGACATAAGGTCCGTAATCCAAACTAGGTTCTTTCTGACGCTTGTAGTATGGAAGACCTACTTCACCGATTGCAATTATATCGTGTTGATACTGTTTGATTTGGGACAGGATCATTTTCATCTCTGTCGTAGTTGGTAAGAACTGTTCAGGATGAAAGCCTATTGCTGGCTTAACTCGAGTATCTCTTCTGGCTAGTTCCATTACTTTTTCTGCTGAATGAACATCATTTGACACACAAATGAGTGCCTCTACTTGAGCTTGATCCATTTCTGCTAGTATTTTTAAACGTTCAGTTCTTGCATATAAATCTAAATGGATATGTGCATCAATAATTGGAAACATCAGATAGCCCCCTGCAACTCTTGATAAATAGCCCTCTTCCATTGTAAAAATTCTTCCGTCAAGAAAAGATTTGGATCACGTGGTCGTTCAAAAGGTATCTTGAACTCCTTTTTTATTGTAGCTGGTTTACTTGATAAAACAATAATGCGATCAGATAAGTAAAGTGCTTCTTCAATATTATGGGTAACAAAAAGAATCGATTGACGATTCTCTTCCCAAATAGTTAATAGCCATTTTTGCATTTCTAGTCTGGTAAATTCATCTAAAGCTGAAAAAGGCTCGTCCAAACAAATGAAATCTTGTGGGCTTAACAACGCGCGAACGAAGGCAACTCGTTGACGCATTCCACCTGATAATGCATATGGATACGCGTTTTCGTAACCAGACAATCCAGCCTTAACTAACATTGCGCGTGCTTTTTGATAATCCGGTTTCCCTTGAATCTCTGCACCTAAAACAACATTTTCTAAAATCGTTCGCCATGGAAATAGCGATGGACTTTGTGGCGTATAACTAATGGCTCCGCGTTTACCGGTGATCTTATTTCCATCAAGGTAAAAGTCACCAGTGTCAGGTGTGTACATGCCACCGATTAAATGAAATAACGTACTTTTTCCACTTCCGGACGGACCAAGTAGAGAAACGAATTCACCATCCTTGACTGAAAAAGAAAGATCAGCTAGCACTTCTTGATCTGTAAATGACTTTCCGATCTGGTTGACGACAAGCTCACTCATTCGTTTTCCTCCTTCACGCGTCCTTTAATCAAGAGCTTTTCTAAGGCAACAATAATTCCAAAAAAGGCCATACATAAGATCATAATAAAGAAAATAGCAACAAAAACACGATCCGTTCGAAAAGAAGACTGAGCTAATGTCATATAGACGCCAATTCCTTGATTTGCTCCAAGCCATTCGGAAATTACTGCACCCATTACACTGTAAGTTGCAGCGATTTTTAAACCCGAAAAAACCGATGGCAAAGCATGTGGTAATTCTAGTTTCGTGAAAATCTGCCGTTTGGATGCACCTGCCATCTGCATGTAGTGCAATAATTCGTGACTTGTTTGGCGAAAACCATCTAATGTCGACACTGCGATTGGAAAGAAACAGACGAGTGTGATGACAATAAGCTTTGGCATTACCCCAAATCCAAACCAAATAACGAGTAGAGGTGCAAGCACAATAATTGGAATGTTTTGCGATAAAATCAATAATGGATAAAAGGCCTTTTTGATTGGTGGTACGAGATGCAAACTAATCGCTACAACAAGTCCAACTGAAACGCCAAGCGCAAATCCAATTATCGATAATTTCGTTGTAGAAAGCAGGTGATGCTGGTAACCGCTCCAACCTGCAATACCTTCTTGAACAATCACACTTGGTGCAGGTAAAAGCCAAGCTGGTATGTCAAAGAGTTTACTACTTATTTCCCATAAAGCGATAAGAACAGCAAGAACGATAATTGGACTGATCGTTTTTGTTGTGATTTTTTTCATAATAGAAAGGCGACGTCACTATTGACACCGCCATCCCTCCCTTTTCTTAAACGTACTTCTCTGTTAACACGTCCATTGATGCACCACCAGGCTTATAATAGACTTTCACTTGTGAAATAACACTTGGACAACCACGAGCAACCATTTCTTGATTCATTTTTTCGATAATTTGAAACAGCTCGCTTAATTCACCTTCCATTGTTGTTTCTAACGGATTAACTTGGTACTTCACACCAGAATCTTCGATAACAGCGATTGCTGCGTCAACATATGGAATGACATCTTCTCCATTCTTCGTTTTGGGGATAATTTGAATACTTACAAGTGCATTAGCCATTTAACACGTGCCTCCCTTTTATTCTTCAGGTAAAAATTCATTCGTAAATGCATCAGTTGCATTAAGTTCTGTTTCTAATAATTCATTTTCGTACATCCAATCGGCATAGTTTTCCCAAACTGCAACATCTTGGACGCCCCATTTAGCCGCGTCATCCTGATATTTTGGAGATAACCATGCTTGACTAGCCCTCACAAGTTCTGGATCTAAATCTGGAACAGCTTCAATTAGAATATCTGCCGCTTCTTCTGGATTTTCAATTGTGTAATTATATCCTTTTGCTACAGCTGCTAAAAACTTTTCAACTGTCTCTGGGTTTTCATCGATCAACATTTCATTCGTTGTAATCACAGGTGTGTAGTAATCTAATTTCTCTGAGTAATCGGTTAGATACTGCATGTTCAGGTCAACACCACGAAGCTCAGCCTCAACACCCGTCCATCCATAATATATCCACGCAAAATCAATATCGCGTTCTACCGCTGTAAAGAAATCGGTATTTCCCATATTAATAATGCTCACATCGTCGATACTGGCATCTTCTTGTTTCATCAGCGAGTCAATTACTGCTGCCTCTACTGGTGCGCCCCACCCACCATATGTTTTGCCTGCATAATCTGCAGGTGCCTTGATTTCTTTATCTACTGGAGAAGCAAATCCAGAAGTATTATGTTGAATTACTGCAGCAATCGATACAATCGGAATATCTTGTGTACGCGCTTCTGTAATTGTTTCCTGTGCACTAATACCGAAATCCGCTTTTTCTGCTGCAACAACTTGATCCGCACCAGATTCACCTGGCAATGTAATCTCAACATCTAAGCCCTCTTCTTCAAAATAACCTTCCGCTTGCGCAACATAAAGTCCGGTATGATTTGTATTTGGTGTCCAGTCGAGCACCAGCGTTACTTTCTCTAATTCTTGACTTGCTTGTTCGTCATTTGCACACCCAGTGATAAGAAGTCCAAGTGTAGCAACCAAAAATAATACTTTCTTCATCTAAAATCCCCCTTTTATTTGTGGGGGAACATATCTTTTTTTCACGAAAAAAAATACGCATAGGCATTTGCCTGGGCGCATATATAGTCACTTCTATTCGTGTTCATATATGTTCCCTACGCTGGTCTAAGCCAGATCAGGTTCCAAGGGTCAGTATCTATATGGATACGATCTCAACCAGCCAAACTGGTCCCCCTACATTGAAACGTGCTATTCAATTAATTACTCTTTCAACTTTGCCATAGTTTCGAACATTATTCAAGTATTATTTTGTCAGTATGAATTAGAATCTATTGCTATTTAGCCTACAGTTCAAGCATATCATTTCATCTTTTCTACGGATTATGGCAGAATAAACATGCACAGAATAATTATATAAATGAGGTGTTCTAATGAAAATAGATGTATGGTCTGATTTTGTTTGTCCGTTTTGCTATATTGGAAAACGCCGATTAGAGCAAGCGCTCGAACAATTTCCACAAAAAGATAGTGTCGAAATAGAATTTAAAAGCTTTGAATTAGATCCAAACGCAGCAATTTATGCAGGTAAAAATATTCACGAAGCAATTGCCCAAAAGTACAATATGCCAATTGAACAAGCAAAAGAAACTAACGAAGGACTTGGTCAGCAAGCAGAAAGTGTCGGATTAACTTTCCATTTCGAAACAATGAAGCCAACGAACACGTTTAACGCGCATCGCTTAGCAAAATACGCGAAAAGCCTAGGTAAAGAAGCAATTCTAACAGAGAAACTGTTGTATGGTTACTTTACCGATTCCGTTAATCTAAGCGAGACAGATGCATTAGTTCAGATTGCAGAAGATGCTGGGTTAGATAAGACAAGTGTATTAGAAGTTCTCCACGATGAAACAGCTTTTGCTAATGACGTTCGTGCTGATGAATCATTGGCACAACAATATGGCGTGACTGGCGTACCGTTTTTTGTGATTAACGATAAATACGCTATTTCTGGTGCACAACCAGTTGAAACATTTACAAATGCTCTAAATACGGTGTGGGAGGAAGAAAATCCAAAGCCAAAATTTAAGGATCTTTCGACTTCTAAAACAGAATTCTGTACCGATGATTCATGTGGTATTCCAGAAGATAAATAATAATTGAAGGTTTCCGAAAAATCGGAAGCCTTCTTTTTTTTTGCATATGTTAAAATGAATGTTGCTACCAACAAGGAGGACAACTTAGAATAATGAAACCTTTATTACAAAAACAGCTTGGTCTATTTCTTATCTTATTTACCTTATTAACTGGATGTGGTCTTCAGGAAACACAAACAAACTCGGATTTCCCTTCCGCAACTGTGGATCGTGTTGTCGACGGTGATACCGTCCATATTATCTTGGATGGTGAAGAGGAAAGTGTTCGACTTTTACTTGTTGATACCCCTGAGACAAAACATCCTAACCTTCCTATCCAACCCTATGGTGAACAAGCTAGCCAGTTCGCTAACGAAACATTGGCAGAAGGAAAACAAATTCAGATCGAATATGATGGACCAAAGCGTGATAAATACGGTCGACTTTTGGCATATATATGGGTAGACGGTGAACTTTTTAATGAAATGTTATTGGAAGAAGGATTCGCACGTTACGCTTACGAATATGATCCGCCATACACACATTCTGATCGACTAAACGACGCAGAAACAGAAGCAAAAGAAGCTGATCGTAACATCTGGAGTGAAGATGGTTATGTAACAGAAGACGGTTTTACAACAATCGATATTAATGAAACAACAAGTGAGACAAGTGAAACTGAAGAAACAAGCGTGGATATTTACTATCAAAATTGCACTGCTGTACATGACGCCAATGCCAGCCCTGTTTCAAAAGGGGATCCTGGATATGGAAAGCATTTGGACCGAGATGGCGACGGTATTGCATGTGAATGAAAATAGATTTTCATTTTATTTCTGTATACTAGACAAATAATGAAGAATACTATCCTAAAACTCTTTTAGGAGGTTACATAGTGGAAGCCATTCTCTCGTGGACATTACTTATAGCACCCTGGTTTTTATTGATACCCCTACAATCCAAACGAATGAAGCGCTTTTTATCAGTAGGTTTTATTATCGTACTGTTTAGCACTGTTATTTTCCAAATAGCTGCTAATTACAATTGGTGGACAGTTACAAATGAAATCCCTTTTCTAAATAATATTCCATCTTTTACATACGGGCTTCTACCTGTCACAACGATACTATTTTTTTATTTTACTTACCCAAATATATCGTTGTTTTTTGGTGTTAATATTGTTTTTGACGCGTTTCAAGCGTTTGTTATAAGTCCATTTGTTTTCGAAAAAATCGGCTTATATGAGCTAAATAAATTGACTAACTTAGGACTTTTTATACTGATTATAAGTCTCGTCCCTGTTATTTATTTTTACCAGAAGTGGTATGAACGAAATATTGACTGGGAATAGCAATCATAAATAAACAGAAAAGAGCTGCATCTCCATTAGAGGTGCAGTTCTTTTTATACTATATTAATAAATGGCACGAATTTATTGGCGATAAAGGATTCATTTATTTCTTCTATCACTTTTTGAAAGATTGATAGATCATAATTATCAATCTCTCTTAACATAAGTCCCACCTACAAAATCATGAATCCCACGTTTGTCTTTTCGAAATGCTATCATGAAAGAACTGACTATAATCGATGCGCCAAATGTAAAAACTGTAATAAGTTGATAGCCAACTACCTCACGCATAAACATATTGAAAAATGTGACCTGCTCATCATCCTTATTACGTCTTATTTTAATATGTAATATCTTTTTCCCAATAACATAGCCACTCCATAAGACAGGTAGTACGGTTGAATAGGTTACAATAACTAATTGCCATCTCCACCCTTGAGTCAAATCAGTTGGGATATCTCCTTTTATCAAGCCATATACCAACGCAAAAAAGGACGTTACAATAATACCATCCAACGCTCGAGCCCCTAATCTTCTCCAAAACCCTGCTCTTTCTCGTTCTTCCATTGTCCATTCTCCTTCGTCTTACAATATGCTAAATTTTATTTTAACACACTACCCAATTATTTAAATTGAAACTTTTCTGCCACAGTACATTCAAACCAACATTTGATTGTTTTCTCCAATTTGTATATACTATATTCAAATAGACACTTGAATATATGGAAGGAGTGTCAATAATGGCCAAAAAAGATATGTGTGATATTTATTGTTATGACGAACCGAAAGTTAAACGGATACAAAATGATATTGAAAAGGAAAATATAGCTGGTGCTGCCAAGATTTTTAAAGCACTTGCAGATGAAAACCGGGCTAAGATTTCTTTTGCTTTATGCCAAGAAGAAGAATTGTGTGTATGTGATATTGCGAATATCATTGGATCTACTGTTGCAACAGCATCTCACCATTTGCGAAGCCTCCATAAACAAGGCATTGTTCGTTATCAAAAAGTTGGGAAATTAGCTTTTTATTCCCTAGATAATGAAACAATTAAGCAAGTCATGATTATGGCTTTATCCCTTGAAAAGGAGGTGTTTCTTCATGTCTAAACACGAAGAAACAACCTATCGTGTCCAAGGATTCACCTGAGCAGGTTGTGCTAAAACGTTCGAAGAGAACGTTCGACACCTGGATGGTGTTTCAGACGCGAAAGTGAATTTTGGTGCTTCTAAACTAACTGTGGAAGGCAATACAACAATAGAAACTCTAGAAAAAGCAGGTGCTTTTGAAAATTTAAAGATACGAAATGAAAATGAAAAACCCGTTGAACAAGAACCTTTTTGGAAGCAAAATGAAAATAGGAAAGTTTATCTATCCGCAATTTTGCTGCTAATTAGTTGGTTTTTAGGGGAGCAAAACGGAGAAGCACATCTTATTCCAACAATCGGTTATGCAGCCTCAATTTTAATTGGAGGATATGCTTTATTTTACAAAGGCTTAAAAAATCTAAGTAAATTAAACTTCGATATGAAAACACTAATGACCATTGCGGTTATTGGAGCCGCACTAATTGGCCAATGGAGTGAAGGCGCTACTGTTGTAATTCTGTTTGCGATTAGTGAAGTATTAGAGCGTTATTCGATGGACAAAGCACGACAATCGATTGAATCATTAATGGATATCGCACCAAAAGAAGCATTAATTCGCCGTGGAAATGAAGAATGGATGATTCCTGTTGCTGACATTCAAGTTGGTGATATTATGGTCGTTAAGCCGGGTCAAAAACTGGCGATGGATGGCGCAATAATAAAAGGTGAATCAACAGTAAATCAAGCTGCAATTACCGGTGAGAGTGTGCCAGTAATGAAAGCAATTGACGATGAGGTTTTTGCAGGAACATTGAATGAAGAAGGCTTACTTGAAGTTAAAGTTACAAAACGCGTAGAAGATACGACACTAGCAAAAATCATCCACCTTGTCGAGGAAGCACAAGCAGAACGTGCACCTTCTCAAGCTTTCGTTGATAAATTCGCGAAATATTATACGCCAGCGATCGTTATTCTTGCTTTTCTAATCGCTGTCATTCCGCCATTATTTTTTGGAGCTAGTTGGAGTGACTGGGTCTATCAAGGATTAGCTGTTCTCGTAGTTGGTTGTCCTTGTGCATTAGTAATCTCAACACCCGTAGCAGTAGTTACTGCCATTGGAAATGCAGCCAAACATGGTGTATTAATCAAAGGTGGTATCCACTTAGAAGCTGCAGGCGCTCTAAAAGTAATCGCTTTTGATAAAACTGGAACATTAACAAAAGGGATCCCAGCTGTAACAGATATAGACAGCTTTGGTGGAAATGAAAATGACTTATTGAAGCTCACTGCAGCAATCGAGAAATTTTCCCAACATCCGCTTGCATCTGCAATTATCGCAAAAGCAAATGATAACGGGTTGAACTTTGATGATGTTGTGATCGAGGACTTCCAATCGATGACAGGTAAAGGTGTAAAAGCAAAGATTAATGACACCTTATACTATGTGGGAAATCCAACTCTTTTTGAAGCATTACACCAAACAGTTGATAGTCAGGTCAAAGCAAAAGTTACCTACATGCAAACAGAAGGTAAAACCGTCATGCTAGTAGGGACAACGGAGGATATTCTATTATTAATTGCCGTAGCAGATGAAGTCAGGGATTCATCAAAAGAAGTAGTCCAAAAATTAGCTACTCTAGGAATTGAAACAGTAATGCTAACTGGTGATAATCAACGGACTGCAGCAGCAATCGGGAAGCAAGTCGGTGTTTCGACAATTGAAGCAGACTTACTTCCGGAAGATAAACTTCACTTCATTAAACAATTACGCGACAAACAGCAACATGTCGCGATGGTTGGTGATGGCGTGAACGATGCACCAGCACTTGCAGCATCAACAGTTGGCGTTGCAATGGGAGGTGCTGGAACAGATACAGCATTAGAAACAGCTGATATCGCCCTTATGTCAGACGACTTACGTAAATTACCCTATACGGTTCATTTAAGTCGCAAAGCACTAAAGATTATTAAGCAAAATATCACTTTTTCATTAGTAATTAAAGTAATCGCACTGCTACTCGTTATCCCAGGTTGGCTAACATTATGGATCGCAATATTTGCTGATATGGGTGCAACATTAATCGTCACATTAAACAGCTTACGTTTATTGAAGATTAAAGAATAAAAGCTTGGGAGTGCACTTTAACTCCAAGCTTTTATTCTTGTTTAGGATGTGTAATTCGATAGTAAATTGCAGCAAATATATTTGGAAGCCAGAAAAAGGCATTTGATTGTACATTATAATGCAGGTAGTCTTCTTGAAAACTCATCTCTTCATACATTTCGGGTTGGCTCTTGCCTTGTTTCTTCTGCTTGTCTTCCATTTCTTTTATTGCCAGATAATAGTTGTATTGAATAGGTGTTATCAATAGTGAAAAAACAACATATATACCTAATATTATTAAAAGAAAATTAATTAGAAACATCTCCCCATCTATATACTAACTTACGTACGAATCTAGCAAAAAGTTTCATATCTCGGACGGCTCATATAATCAAATCCCTATCCGTTATGAGCCGTTAAGCTTGATTTATGAGCCGTCGTCAGCATATATGCGCCCTCCCGCGATTTATATGGGCCGTCGCCGGAATATATGCGCTCTTCAGCAAATTATATGAGCCGTTCGCTCTATATTCCGTTTAATCCTGCCTATTTAAGGCTATAGATACGCATACTATTAAAACTTATATGGGAGGTGCTACTCTTGGAAATCGGTCAAATTATCTGGCTCTTATTTATTGGCTTTATTATCTTTACGATTGATAAAAAACAGGAAAACTTTCCTGTACCTACTGTATTAGTGCTATTGGGAATCGTTTTATCTTTTATCCCTTATTTTTCATCCATTAATGTGACAGCTGATATGATTTATCACATTTTCTTGCCTGCTTTATTATTTATTTCCGCTTATCAGTTTCCACCAAAGGCATTCAAGGAAAATGCTTGGATTATTTTATTTCTGGCAACTGTCGGATTGCTGATCACTGTTGTTGTACTAGGATTCACTATTTATTTATTAGGTAGCATCTTTACCTCTCTATCTTTTCTAGCTGCATTAATTATTGCGTCGATTTTAACACCAACTGATCCTGTATCTGTGGTTCCCATTTTAAAAAAATCATCTGGTGATGGAAAGGTTACAACACTCGTAGAAGGAGAATCGATGTTAAATGATGGGACAAGCATAGTTGTCTTTACTGTGCTAACTAGCATGTTTATTGATGATCATGCATTCTCTACTCTTTCATTTATTCGAGAATTTTTATCTGTTTCAATTGGTGGTGCTTTGCTTGGAATTTGTTTTGGCTGGCTTATGAGTAAAGCAGTCCACTTTACCCATCATAAGGAATATCAGGTAATGCTCAGTATTGTCTTAGCTTACGGGATTTTTCATATTGCTGAATTTGTCGGCGTCTCTGGGGTACTTGCTACCGTATCTGCTGGAATGATGCTAGCATTTGAATATGGTCGCACAATTAAAGAAGATCATTTTAAAGACGCGCTTAACGGATTCTGGGGAATTGTAGAACTTTCAATCCTTTCCATAATATTCTTAGTAATCGGTATTGAAGCTGCCCCATATCTTATCTTTGATGGATGGATCTTTGCTGTTACCATTTTTCTTGCTGCACTAGTGATTCGTTTTCTACTAATACTAGGCACAACAAAGATCTTTCCACAGTGGCGCACTTCGACTAGTTTAATGGAGTCCTTTCTCATCTCATGGGCAGGTTTAAAAGGAACGATGTCTATTTTCCTTATACTCACACTTTACGCAAAGGATACAAACAGCACCGAACTCGATTGGATCGTATCCTTATCCTTTGCTGTTGTATTGTTATCCCTTGTGATTCAGAGTTTTGGAATTTATCCATTATCAAAAAATGCAAAAAAACATTCACCCACCTAAGCCTGTTATTTAGGTGGGATGTGCATTACAAACACCGTTTCGCCGTTTACGCTTTTCTTTAAAAATAAATCGCCAGCTTGTGCCTTGGCTAAAAGTAAACTATATGGTAGACCAAGTCCTAAACCATGTTCGACATGTTTTTTATCTTCACCGCGATAAAATCGTTCAAAAATAAAAGGTTGTTCTTCTTTCGGAATACCAGTACCATTATCTTTTACCTCTATCGAAATAATCTCTTTTTGCTGATAAACCTCTACAATTAAATGACCATCTACATTACCTTTAATTGCATGTAAACCATTATTCAGTAGATTCGTTATAATCTGTTGCAAGCGAATCGGATCCGCTATAGCATATAGTTGTTCTTCACTTAAATTATATATAAGTTTTTTACCAATTAATTGTTTTGCATGGACTATTTCCCACTGATAGATGATTTCTTTTAATGTTTGTTTGATATCCAGATTTTCTGAATTCACTATAATTGAACCTGCTGTAAAACTATTAAAATCTAACAGATCTTCTACCATGTTCTGTAGTCGCCCAGCTTCTTTTAATGCCATTTGCAGGAACTCATTCTTACTTTCCTCATCTACTACATCCCCTTGAACTGCTTGAATGAGCGCACTTACAGAAGTGATCGGCGTTTTTAATTCATGTGTCACCCCTGCTAGTAGTTCAGATCTTATTCCTTCTAATTGTTGCAGATTTATTGCCATTTCCTTGAAAGATATCACGAGTTGGTGTAATTCTTTCTCTTGAATATTCTCGTTTAAATGAATCGTATAATCTCCATTACGTAATTTTTCCGCTGCTACAGCAACTTCTTGAACGGGCTTAGCAAGTTTTTTCGATAAAAAATAAATAACTAACCACCCAAGTATGGCCATACTGACAAGTAACATCGCTAACAGTTGGTATTCTTCCTTGTTTATACTTGCAATGCTTCCCATCCGCTGTATAATAATGACTGCCCCAATATTCTTCTCGTCGTCTACAATCGGTGAAATTACTGCATAACTTGTACTATTAGCTTCAAAAGGTATCTTCTCTACTACTAATTGGTCAGAAATTTCAACCGTTTCTAACCAATCCATCTCTTCTGTTCGATTTTCAAAACGATTTATTATTGGATTAGGAGAAATTAATTCACCATCATTCGTTTTTATATAAACCTGTAATGGTACTTGATTATTTAAAAGGTTTTCCCGTTCTTCTAATATAAAAGGCAGATGCGACAATGTTATTTCTTCACCAGAAGTTTCATCTACAGCTCTATCAGCAAGTTCTTGCGCTAGTAATTTCGTTAATTCTAATCTGTTTTCAATTGTATTATGTCTTATCCAAAATATCGATACTAGACCAATAATGACTAAACCGATCACTAACGTAACTAAATACCGTTTTGTCCAATAGTACAGAAGCGATGGTTTCTTACGCCTTTTATTTAATATAAAATTGATAACCCATGTTCCGTAACGTTTTAATTTCTCCATGTTGTGCATCCCATCCACTCAATAATTTGCGAATTCGTTTCACAGCAAGATCTACAGCACGATTACTTCCTTCGTAATCATATCCCCAAACCTTCTCAATTAATTGCTCTCTCGTAAAAGTTTGATTTGGATGATGTACTAGAAATATAAATAAAGATAGATCTTTTGGTGTAAACTTAATTTCTATTCCCTTTAAAAAAACCTGATCTGAGAGAAGATTGATTTTTAATGTGCCAAAAAGCTTAATCTTGTCCGCTCTTTCTAACTGAGGAGAACGACGTAACACGGCGCTTACTCGTGCGATTACCTCTTCTGCCACAAACGGTTTTGTAATATAGTCATCCGCACCTTCATTAAAACTTTTTATTGTTTGCTCTGTTCCGGAAATCGCGGTTAGCATAATAACTGGACAAGAATTTTTCTCTCTAATTTTTTTAAGTACAGCCCAACCATTTAATACTGGCAACATCACGTCTAATAAAACGAGCGTTGGATTTACTTCGTCGACTCCTTGTATTGCCTCCAAACCATCATATGCATAGGCGACATTATATCCTTCTTTTTCTAAATAAGCTCCTAGGACAAGTGAGATTGGCTTTTCATCTTCTACAACTAATATTGTTTTCATCACATAACCTCTTTAGTTAAATTTACCCTATTATTATATAAAAGTAGAGTTTGATAATACGTTATTATCAAACTCTACTATATAAACCTTAACTATGTCTTAAAGCTTCTAAAGGACTTAAATTGGCTGCTTTATTTGCCGGAAAAATACCAAATCCAATACCAATTACAATTGAAAAACTAACAGAAATAACGACTGCAAGCCATGATATAGCTATGCTCATGTCTAAAATCGAAGACAGCAATTCTGCACTTCCTATTCCAATTACAACTCCTATAAGTCCACCTAGACTACTTAGGAGTGTAGCTTCAATTAGAAATTGAATAAGAATATCCTTTTTCTTCGCGCCAATTGCTTTTCTAATGCCAATTTCGTTAGTCCGTTCGGTTACAGAGACTAGCATAATATTCATAATCCCAATTCCACCAACTAGTAACGAAATACTAGCAATTCCTGCTAATAATAGTGTCATTGTTTCCGTTATAGAAGTTAACGCGTCTGATACATCTGATTGGTTTCGGACATTATAACTTGAATCATCCCCACTAAATTGATTGTAAAGAAACTGTTCTATCTTCGCCATTCCTAAATCAACCACTTCTTCTGAGTCCATTTTAACATCGACAGTATTCACTACCGTTTGTTCCAGAAATCGTTGAGCTGTTGAAAATGGAAGTAATACGGTATCATCTACAGAGCCTTGTAAGTCCTCACCTTGTTCCGTAAGTACACCAACGACAGTAAATGTATTTCCGTCTATCTTCACGTCATTTCCAATCGGATTACTGAAACTAAATAACTCGCTTGCTACATTAGATCCTAACAAGACAACCTTATTTCGATTATCTTGATCTATATCAAGTACAAATCGACCAGAACTGACTGATGCATCCTGAACTTCTAGATAATCCGGTGTTACACCCGTTATGGATACACTATCCATACTAGTTGTTCCATTTTTCACTGTCCCTGTTCCAGATACAGTTGGTGAAACAGCTTCCACTTCATCATATTCAGAAAATGCGAGCACTTCTTCATAATCAACTACCTCTTCTGTAGTTGTGTTCCCTTGGATATTTACGGTCACCATAGTTGTTCCTAAAGAAGAGACATCTTCTGATACAGATGCTGATGCGGCCTGTCCGAGGGAAACTAGCGCAATAACAGCTGAAACACCAATGATAACACCAAGCATGGTTAAAAATGTTCTAAGTTTATTTGATGCAATATTTTTATATGCAATTTTAATTACCTGACCAAACTTCACTGTATCTGTACCTCCTCTCTTTCAACTACTCGACCATCTTCGATATGGATAACGCGATTTGCTTGATTAGCAATATCCAAGTCATGAGTTATTAAAATAATCGTATGGCCTTGTCTATTTAAATCTTTAATCAAATCCATCACTTCAAGACCTGTTTTACTATCTAATGCACCTGTGGGTTCATCTGCGAGTATAATTGGAGGATTTCCTGCAAGGGCCCTCGCAATAGCAACTCTTTGTTGTTGACCTCCCGATAATTCAGTTGGTCGGTGTCTAGCGCGATCTGCAATGTTAACTTTTTCTAACGCATTCCTTACAATCTCTTTCCGTTCATTTCTACTTAATCCGCGATATATCAACGGTAATTCTACATTTTCATATGCTGATTGTTTCTTTAATAAATTAAAAGATTGAAAGATAAACCCAATTTTTTGATTACGCACTTCTGCTAATTGCCTTTGCTTTAATCCAAAAACATTCTTACCATCCAAAAAATACTCACCTGTGTCCGGTATATCTAAACAACCAATCATATTCATCAAAGTAGATTTCCCTGAACCAGATGGACCTATGATTGCAATGAAATCACCTTTATTGACTGAGAAGCTTACATTATCTAATGCCTTTACTGTCTCTCCGCCAAGTGTATAATGCTTACTTAGGTTGTTAATCTCAACAATCCGTTGATTCTCAATCATTTTCATTGCCTCCTTAATTACCATTTGGTCTCATTCCACCACCTGCAGGTATTTCGCCACTAGGCCTCTCTCCAGCGCCTCCACCAAAACCACCTTGGAACATGTCTTGCCTTGTTTCTTCTCCAGTATCATCAGATGCTTGCACTGTTTCGAGAAGAATTACATCGCCCTCACTAAGACCACTGGTAATTTCAGCAACTTCTTCATTTTGCAGACCAACTTCTATCGTTACTTGTTCTGAAGCTACATCATTTTCTTCTGTTATTGTTTCACTAGACTCTTCTTCAACTGCTTCTTCAGCTGATGTATCTTCCATTAACACATAATATTGATCACCTTGTGTTTGGATCGCTTCAATTGGCACAGTTAATACATTCTCTTTACTTTCCGTTGTAATTGTTGCTTCAGCAGTCATACCCACTTTAATACCTTCTGGTTCATTAATAGTCACTTCGACAGCATATTGCGCAACACTGCTATCTGAATCATTTGCTTCTTTTGCAACACTTGTAACGGTTCCAGTAAAATTATTATCTGTAATCGCACTAACGTCAATTGCTGCAGTTTGTCCAACTTCAATTTGTGCAATATCCAATTCATCTATATTCACTATCATTTGCAAGTTATCATAATCCGTTATTTCAATCATTTCTGTTCCCATCGAAACTGTATCTTCACCTACAACATTTAGTATCGTAACCTCACCCGAAAAAGGAGCCTCAATAGCATCGAATGCATCATCTTCAAACGTGATCAATTCATCTCCTTCTTCTACCGTATCACCAACCTCTACTAAAACTTCCTCAATTACAGCGTTAGTGTCATCAAACGTAATTGTTTGTTCATTCATTGTTAAAATACTACCTGTACCACTAATGTTAACTTCAACATTGCCAAGCTCTGCTACCGCAGTTTGTGTTGTTGCCATTGCACTGTTATCTGTTTCTTCATCGCTATTAATAAAACCATATGTCGTTGTTCCACCAACAATAACAATCACAACAATCGCTAGTATAATAATCCATTTCTTCAAACTTATCATCCCTTCTTCATTGAACGTTATTTTCCTTAATTTGTTACAAAAAATAGTATAGTCCTTTAGTATGTCAAAAAGATGTCAGCGTAAAAAATTTACAAAACAATAATAAAAGGAAACTTCAATAAGTAAATTTAAATAAAAAAAGAAAGCTAAGGAACGCTACTTAGTAGCATTCCTTAGCTAGATAATCTTCTTAAAATATTAATACTTCACTAAGTCTGCCTGCACATAGTGGTAAACAAGCTGTTCCGTTTGCTTCAATGATGATTCATGTGTGCGCTCATAGGCATGAGAAGCATCGATTCCAGGCCCAATCAAACCGTGGACAATGTCATGACCAGATCCAATTGCTGCAGAGGCATCAGAGCCGTAAAATGGATAGATATCAACTTTGTAACCAATCTTATTTGCCTCACATAAAGCAATTAAGTTCTTTCTCAAACCATAATGATATGGACCACTTGAGTCTTTTGCACAAATGGAAACAGTATATTCATCTGTTGTCTGTCCATCACCCATCGCACCCATATCAACTGCTAAATATTCAACTGTTTCTGGTGTAATATTTGAATTACCACCATAGCCAATTTCTTCATTATTGGAAATTAAAAAATGTGTTGTATAAGGGAGCGTAATCTTCTCTTCTTTCAGTCGCTTAATAAGTTGTAGCAAGATAGCCACACTCGCTTTGTCATCTAAATGCCTTGATTTAATGAAACCATTATCCGTCACTTCCACACGTGGATCAAATGAAACAAAATCACCGACTTCAATACCAATTGCGCGAACATCTTTCAAGCTTTCTACTTTTGCATCAATTCTTATTTCCATATTTTCTTGATTCCGTTCTGCCTTTCCCGCATCTTTATAAACGTGAACAGAGGTTTGATGCATGAGAATCGTCCCAGTAAACGTTTCACCACTAGCTGTTTCGATTTTGCAATATTCACCTTCCATTGCATTAAAGCGGAATCCACCAATCAAATCTAGTTTAAGGCGACCACTTGGCTTTATTTCTTTTACCATTGCACCAAGCGTATCAACATGAGCTGTCAACATACGATGTTCTGAATTATTTTCACCAGGAATCGAGGCAAGTAATCCACCTTTACGATTGCGTTTTGTTTCCACACCTAAGTCTCGTAGATAGTTTTCAACAAACTGAATAACTTTTCCCGTATTACCTGATGGACTTGGGATCGACACAAGCTCTTTTATCAAACGTTTCGTCTCTGTTACATTCGGATATGTAGTCAATTTTATTCCCCCTCTTCAGTTCTTCTTTACCATTATTGTAGCTGTATTATGTATTAGAAACAACATCTTTCTAGCTATTAATAAAAAACCATTTCAATACTGTTTTTCCATATCAGTTATCTGTTGATAGAGGTATTGGTTAACAGGTGTCGGGATGCCATGTTTTTCACCTAAGCGAATGACAGTCCCAGAAAATAACTCAACTTCACTGTACCTCTTGGCTTCCGTATCTTGGCGCAAAGAAGGTTTGCCTTGTGGATTTAATGTGGATAAAATATCTAGCCAGTAATATAAATCTGCTTCTGTTAAATATACCCCTTCTTTTTGCGAAAGCGTGATAACTTCACGCATTGCGGCTATCATCGTATTTCGCGCTTCTCCCTCTTCATGTACACCTTGGAAGTTTGTTTGATAGACAGCAACTGCTTGGTTTACTCCAACATTTAACATGAATTTCCCCCATTGACGTTCGATCATATCGTCAACTACTTGATAAGGTAATTCTACTTGATCAAAAAAGTGAGCAACAGTCTCGATTTTTTCGGAATTCCCTTCACCAAAACAAAGCATACCTTTATTCTGAAAGGTTACCTGATTTCTGTCTTTAATAGCATCCATGCCCTGTGCAACACAGTACAGCACCTTTTCATGACCTAACACTTCACCAATTTCCGCTTCACTTGAGATACCATTTAAAGCCGATAGAATGATTGTATCTTTATCAACCTGATTAGAAACAGCATCAATCGCTTCAGACAAACCACTATATTTCACAGTAAAAATAATTAAGTCAGCTGGCGTTACTGCCTCTTCTGGTGTGACATAATGCAAATCACAGCGTTCTCCATTGCAATATATGCCTTCCGATTGATAGCGGTCAATTCGCTCCTGATCGGCAATTATACTCACATTCTCTTTTGGTAACCTCTTCGTAAAATGATCGGCATACATAATCCCTAACGCGCCTAAACCTATAATAGAAACCGTTTTTATTTGCAATTTAAGTTTCATCCCCTTAGAACAACTTCTGTTATACTTAACTTAATTATATCGCAAAAAGGAGTAATCATCCATGCAACAACTACAATTTGAATCCGCTTGGGACAAGACAATCGCTGATCAAGATCGAAAAAGAATCGAAAGGATATTCTCAGAAACAAACCATCATCAGGTTCAAGATATAACGTTAGCACCAGTAACCGTTGCCAAAAATCATAAAGGGGAATTGTTAGTAACCGTATTAATTCATAATTTCACAGAAGAGTCTTTTCGTTTTCATGGTAAAACACTTCAATACAAAGAAAAGAATCTAATCAAAGCCACGCACACCTTTGGTTCTCCTACTCTAACGATTACCAAACAGACAAGCATGCCCTGGACATTTATTTTTCCAACAGACAGTTTGCAAGCAGATTGCTCATTTAAAGATGGTGTAGTAGAAATTCTTAATTAATTTTTATCACATTATTTCAACGAGAAAAGGAGCTCAACACAATTGTTGAACTCTTTTTTTAAGTTACTTGATCATTTTCTTAATTGTAGTTTCATCAATTTTCTTACCACTCACTAGCATTTTGACTATTCTATCTTCTGTTTCTTTCGTTACTTTTTTTCCAGCTAGTTGACTAACTTGTTTAATTAATTGCCTTATGGTTTTCTCATCTTGAAGGTTCTTTCCACTATATGCGCCTGCAACCTTTGCAATGCTCTTCATATCTACTCCGGTCTTTTTTTCTACATTCTTGAACATGTCTTGACTCATCGAATCCCTCCTTTACATATTAGTTTATGAGAACTAATATGTAAGGTTTGGATTAATGAACCATCTTTGCTACAAATAATACATGTGACCAGATAATTAATTCTGAGATTTATTTTTCTGTATAGCTTCAATTGAAAAGCAAATAGTACTAAATAAGAATATAAAAAAGGAGCTACCATCATGTCTATTTCCATTCTATCTGTAAGGCTAGTCATTGCCTTTGCAACATTATTAATTTTAACACGAATCATGGGAAGGAAAGAAATTGCACAAATGACTTTTTTTAATTTTGTCTCTGGAATAGCAATAGGTACAATAGGGGCCTCGCTTGCAATTGACCAAACGCTAAGTATTCGAAATGGTGTATATGCTTTAATTGTATGGAGTGCAATAACTATAGTTATCGGTATAATTGACCTTAAATCAAAAAAATTCCGCATTGCAGTTGAAGGGCAGCCTCGAGTTGTGATTAAAGCGGGTAAAATAATGGAGAATGAATTACGGAAAGTTCGTCTAGATATAGACGCCTTGAATGTATTGCTTCGGAAAAAAAATATTTTCTCCATCACGGACGTCGATTTTGCTATTTTTGAAACAGACGGAAGCCTTTCTGTAGATAAAAAGGAAAAGGTAAAACCTTTGGCAAAGACGGATCTTCAAGTTCAAAATAAAGCAAGCATCTCCCCCACTCCAACAATGATCGTATCAGATGGTAAAATAGATACAAATAACCTAAAAAAACTGCACTTAAATGAAGATTGGGTCATGAAACAATTAGAAAGTGCTGGTGTCCATTCTATTGAAGAAGTCTTTTATGCTGCGGTTCAAAAAGATGGTACATTATACATTGACAATAGGAGTGATGGACTAGATTAAAAGCTCTGTATAACATATAAAGAAACCCGCAAGTTTTCCTCTCAATACTTGCGGGTTAATTAATGGAAAAACTTAATCTTTCATATAATAACGCGTAGCCAGCAAAATAACTCCAACAGGCAATAATTTACTGGCGATTCGGAATCCTGTTGCGACAGGTCCATATGTAGAAACGGCCTTTCCTTTTTGACTATCTTTTAATACATGTCTTGCTTCATCTTGTGGATTTGTTCTAGGTAAAGCATCCATAAATGAAACACGATTCGACGTCTCCGCTACATCAAAAAATTCTGTTTCTACTGGTCCAGGACAAACCGCAGTAACCGAGATGTTTTTTCCTCTCAACTCTTCGTTCAATGCCTGACTGTAAGAAAGCACATAAGCTTTAGTTGCCGCATATATCCCAAAGTTCGGTTGCGGAGCAAAAGCCGCACTCGAAGCAATTTGAATAATCTTACCTCCTGATGGAATATAAGGCAATACTGTACTTGTGACAGCTGTCATTGCTTCAACATTCAGTCGAACCATACCAATCTCTTCAGCTAATGGTAGTTCGCCAATTTTTCCGAATTTACCATAACCTGCCGCATTAACTAACAATTTTACATTTGATTTCGATGTTTCTAGTTCTGCTTTTAACGTTTCTATGCTTTCTGGACGAGCCAAATCTAACGGAATTATTTTTAACTTAATAAACGTTTCTTTCGCTAATTCTGTTAATCTTTCTTCTCTTCGGGCAACCACCCACACTTCATCTATAGTTGGATAATCACGATCAATACGTTTAACAATTTCCTTACCAATTCCTGATGATGCTCCTGTCACAATAGCAATCGAACGCATATTATTTCATCCTTTCTTCTTTTACCTTATTTTTCGTAATACAAAAAAGTAAGACATGTCTTGCTTGATATTTTTTATATCCATCACACCCATTAATGTTGTCTCATCCACTTTGCGAAATATGTCAATAATTGCTTTCGCGTCATAAACCATACTTGCACTTGGTTTGCCTCGATAATCCATTATCCGAAGCCTTGCACTACTCTTCTCCGTAGTAAAAAAGGGACGCACCACTTTCATTCCGATTGAAATAGATTTTAAGGAAACTTTATCAAATGGCAGGCTTAATGGCAGTAAGGCTGGATTACCAGTAAACAAAGTACCATCTGGTTTTTGAAAAACTAACGGATAAACAGATTCAGGGTTTTCAAATCGCTTCCCGTACCAACCAGCTGCGGTAAGTAACCCTTCCATCGGTTGGCCTGTCGTGATTTCTGATCCTTTCCATAATCCCCACATCGTTTCAAAATTGACCACTTCAAGCGCATCAAATAATTGAAATGCTTCTGCTTGAGAAGCTCCGTCTCTTAGCATTTGTTCTAAATCTTCTTTTTTGCTCATGCTATTCCCCCTTTCTGCAAATGTCTTCATTATCCTTATCTATATGAATTCCGCTTGTTGTTTACTCAACTTTCGCTGAGTGAAACTGGAAAATATGTCTTACTAAACGTGAGAAGTCTTGCAATCCAAAGCTGAAGTTGAGTTGTTTAAATACGTGCCACACACCCGATGTATGGCACGTTACTATTTCAGTCGCTTTGCTTTTTTTGCTGCTTCTCTTAGCAGATATTCAATATGGGTATTAACACTTCGCAAATCGTCTTCTGCCCACTTTTCAAGTACCTCATAAAGCGCTGGATCGATTCTAAGTGGATATTGCTTTTTTTTAGCCATTAAATCAGTCCTATTTAGTTATATAGTGATCCAGTGTTGATGACAGGTTGTGTACCTCTGTCAGATACAATCGCGATCATCAAATTATTTGCCATAACTGCCTTACGCTCCTCATCCAACTCGAAGTCCTTTTCTAACCTCTCAATAGCTGATTGCACCATTCCAATTGCACCTTCAACAATCTTTTCACGCGCTGCAATAATGGCAGCAGCTTGTTGGCGTTGCAACATTGCAGAAGCGATCTCTGGTGCATAAGCAAGATGGGTGAGACGAGCTTCAATTACTTCGACACCTGCTGCTTTAAGTCGCTCTTGTACTTCCTCTAATAATTCATGCGAGACCTTTTCTGAATCACCACGCAAGGAATGTTCGTCGTTATTCTCCCGATCATACGGATAGCGACTCGCAATATATCGAAGCGCTGATTCACTTTGTGTTTCAAGAAAT
This sequence comes from Paraliobacillus sediminis, assembly GCF_003426055.1. Lineage (NCBI taxonomy): Bacteria > Bacillati > Bacillota > Bacilli > Caryophanales > Bacillaceae > Paraliobacillus > Paraliobacillus sediminis. The sequence goes on along the minus strand of NZ_QJSI01000004.1, from coordinate 272,907 downwards.
TTAGTATAACTATTTACATCAAATGCAGCTTTTGCCGTGTCTAAAACTTTGTATACAATAACAGCAGCAATTTCAATCGGATTTCCATCTACATCATTCACTTTTAATTTCGGCGTATTAAAATTAAAAACTTTAATACTAATAACCTGTGTGGTAATTAATGGTGTTGTCCACCATAAGCCACTTTCCCTAAGTGTTCCTAAATATCTACCGAAAAACAACACCACTCTTGCTTCATTAGGCTTCACTAAAACAATACCAGTGCACATGATAAGTGCAGCAAGTATCAATATAATGCTCACTACAATCATTCCCATACTGCCAGTCACTTCTGATAGTTCACCAACTAATAAATAACCCCCTACGGCTACTAACGCTATAATAACTACGATAGCCAAAAAACCATTTGAAACATTCGCTTTTTTCTCCGTCATATAAAAACTCCTCTACAAATAAATGATATTAAAGTGATATCACTATTATATCATACATATTAGGAATTTTGTTTTTAAACATTACTTTAACACATAAAAAATACGTGCTACTCGTTCGCTGTCATGAGCTTAGAGTCTTTATATAGATTGACAATATTTAAAACAGTCATTTAAAAAATATTGTTGTTTATGACTGAGTTACTATAAATTACAAAGTAGCGTTCCTTACGTCGGAATTATCATCAACTGTGACGAAACAGAATTATCTAACCCACTGCTCAAGTGAAATTGGCTCCCTTTCCGCAGGCACGGCTTCAGCTAACTCGGAAACAAAGAACGTTTCCGAGTGGATCTTCAGCCCGTGCTATTCCTGCAGGAGTGTCGCCAATTTCACTTGATCCGCTAGTTTTGAAACACTGTAATAATAAGAGTATAGATTGCTTTGTTATATGTAATTGAAACGACAGTTAGAAAAACTAACAATTATAATATATAAGTACGTCGAAAAGATACGCTAACCAGCGAAGGAAGCAAATGGATGACACTCCTGTGGGAACAGCACAAGTTGAAGATCCACTCGGAAAGCGACCTTTGCTTATCCGAGTTAGCTGAGACTGTGCCCACGGAAAGGGAATCCATTTGCTGACGTAGCGGGTAAGGAAGTTTTACTATGTCACAATTTCTCTCAAGTTTACCAAGACTTATTTTCCTGTTTCACTCTGAGAAAGTTGATTTACTACAAATAAAAGCACCGCTTATTAGCGATGCTTTCTAATGGATCATTCTTCTTCCAATTCATTTACCTTCACACTTTGTTTAATATCTGGATTATCAAGTGGATGGACAGTTGCATTTCCTGTTCCTTGATCGACATGTTCAATGTAGACCTTTCCACCATTATAATTAACGCCTACCATTTCTGGTGAAGACACGATTTCTTGTGCTCTTTTTTCATCCATGCGTATAACCTCCTATTTCATCTATATATTTCTCCTTTAAAATTAATTTATACATTTCTCATTCAAAATATAGATGGCGGTGCGTTTTACAACCAGGATTAAATGCTACCTGACATTGTGGACAAGTTGAATTTCCAGTTAAGTATGCAGTAATTGAAATTTCAGCTCCACAAACACCACACAAAATTGCTTTCGCATCAAATTCTGCTTTGGCCCATAATTCCGCTTGATGATCCGCATCTTCTCGATGGCATTCATAACACGGATAATATGTCTGACAACACTTGAATTTAATTGCAATAACATCCTCCACTTGATGGTAATGCGAACAGCGTGTTTGGTTATCGATAACATTCCCCTCTACGTTCTTTCCATGGATAATCACTGTTTGATTTTACTCCTTTGTTAACTCAAGCGTACTACTAATATCTATGTCTTTTAAGGCTTGCGAAGCTAATTGATCTGCTTCCCGATTTTCTTTTCTAGAAACAGCTCTATATGCTGGTGTAATTCCCAACTTGTCTAATTTATTTTCAATTCGATCAGCCCATCTGTTTAACTCTTCCTCAACACATGGCCACTCTCCATTTAACTGATTGATTACGACTTGGGAATCACCTACAAAGACAACCGGTAGATGGTGTACACCTAAATCCTCTAATTCTTTAACACCTAAATGAAAAGCTGCATATTCCGCTTCGTTATTCGTATTTAACTCTTCTACTAACGCATTTTTGCGCAGTCGAAATGCCTTCTTGTTTTGGTGATAATAAATGACACAGCCTAATCCAGACCTTTTCGTTTTAAGATCAAAACCACCGTCAAAATAAACCGTTACATCATGTGGTTCTGTTTCAATTTCTTCTAAGTATTTTTTCATTTCTTTCATTGTCCAGCTTGTATCCTGTTCATCAATAAATGCTATCTCTTTCATCCGACCCGTTCGATCGAAGTCATCTGCGATTAACATTGCTTTTGCAGCACGCATTTGATCTGAACTAAATGTCGTTTCTGTTCCTTTTGCTGTTCGATAGGTTAACTCGATTCTGACGTTCACAGTTGAACCACCTTTTTTATTTATACTGTTCCCACTCTTTGCAAAAAACATCCTTACCACTTCCCTATTTTACCATATGCATGAGCGATGGAAAATGAATTCTTGTATAGGAATCGTTTTTTATAAAAAACTATAAATGTGTTAAATAATAAAATACGAAGGGATGATCATTTTATGGGTTTACTAAATAAAGCTCTAACAATAGGTGCGGCAAGTGCAGCAGTTTATGGCATCAGAAAAGGCATGCAAAACGGGACACTTCAGCAGCTACCAGAAAAAATTAGTAGTGCAGTTACCAATATGCAATCCCAAACCCAAGTCCAACCAACGAATGCAATCCAATCAATAGCCGAACAAGAAGCCAAAAATAACAACGCACATTTCCAAGCATGGTAAGTCTAACCTTTCATCATTTTAGTAACGACGAAGCACATTAATTATAGTAAAAAAAGCGAACCCAAGCGGGTTCGCCTTTTTATTCTAATAATGCGATAGTAAACTTTTCTTCCTTGCAAAGCGTTCACAATATAAGAAGATCCCTAAACCAAGCGCAAAATAAAAGACAGCATTAAATCCTAAAATCAAAAAATCATTTGCCCCAATTTGTGCGAGTGTCAGTCCATCAATCATGACACTTCGGACAAGGTCTACTCCTTTTACAATCGGGAAAAAAGCTAGAAATGGTGCAACTGATAATGGCACAAAAGCTAATGCCGCCAAAATAAACTGTAATATTTGCAGAAAAGCTTGCACCTGTTTAAGTATAATAGTTAATCCCGCAATCATAAAACCAACGCCAAACATACTGACCAATGTAAGTAGTAGTATTGGGATAATCGTTACCACATCAATATTAAGCCACTGTCCTGTTGTTGCCATCGACAGATACAATAGTGCAACAATAATAAAAAAGTGAATACAGGTTAATGAAATTAATCTTGCAGTAAGAATCCGCCAAATACCCATTGGCGACATACTTATTTGTTCTAAAGTTCCTTGTGATGCCTCATTGCTAATTTGCCAGCCGATGTCATTAACAACAATCATCATTAAATACCAAAAAATATAATTAACAATTACGTACTGAATATTTGCATCCTGTGTGCTGGGATCGCCAATGATTTGAATACCAGTAAACATACCTAAAAAAATAATATAGAAGGTTAACAAGATAGCAATCGTATTTGGCAAGTATCTTTTTAGTTCAATGTATTCCTTTCGCATATTGGCATTAAATAGATTGAGCAACTGCATGAGCTGTTTCCCCCTTTACAAGTTTCATAAAGACTTGCTCAAAGTTAACTACCTTGCGATCAATAGCTTCGACTGGTGTTGCGTCAAGTTTCAATATATCAAATAACCGATAAATTTCATCACTTTGGGCTAGCTCAATTTCTAAGGTTGCTTGAATAACATCAGCTGTATAAAGGTGATTTGGAAAAACGATTGTCAATCGACTTTCTTGTTCTTTCGTTAACAATCCTCCAAGTTTAATGCTATATGAACGTACCTCGAAAAACTTCATTAAATTATCTACCCGATCATCCGTTATTATTTTTCCCTTATTAATAATAATTGTACGTTCACATAAATCTTGAATGACATCCATATCATGCGAACTAATAATAATTGTACGATTATAATCGGCTACAATTGATTTTAAAATTTCACGTACTTCATAACCCGTCTCGACATCTAGTCCAAGTGTTGGTTCATCAAGTAAAATAACATCGCTTTCTGCTAACATGGCCACTGCAATCGCCAGTTTTTGTTGCATACCACGTGATAATCGATTTACCAACTCATTTTCTTTGTCTTTTAATTTGAATTTAATTAATAAATCATCAATTAAAGGTGCAGCTGTTTTACGAGAGACTCCTCGATTTCCTGCAAAATATTCAAGATTTTCACGAACGGTTAACCGCCAATATAAATTGCGCGTGCCTTCTAATACGGCACTAATATGACGTAATGCTTTTTGGCGATGTTTCGTGTTATCAACGCCTTTTATCTTCACAGAACCTTCATCTGGATGAAGCAAACCGCAAATCATTTTAATCGTACTCGTTTTTCCTGCACCATTTGGACCTAGTAAGCCAAGAATCTCACCCGGTTTGACAACAAAAGAAATATCACTAACCGCTTCAATTACCTCTTGCGTTTTCCTCTTTTTATAAGATTTTTGTAAATGATCAACCTCGATTATGTTCTTCATTTAAACATCCTTTCAGCCTAATATACTATCCATATTGTATAGCTAAACTAGCTACACCAACTACCGTCCAAAGGGCGATATCAACTACGTCCCTAGGTTGATATCAAAAAAACTAGCTCCTATTACAGCAATTTCTCCATTCAGTGTAACAATGCTCGTTAGTATCATATTACTATATGGAAAAAAATGCATAAAAAGAAGCACCTACTTTAATCTTAATAAAGTAGGTGCTTCTTTTTCAAAACTTTATAGTTCTTCGCCGTTACTTTCAATTACTTTTTGATACCAATAAAATGAATCTTTACGGCTTCTTTCAAGCGTTCCGTTTCCTTCATCATCTTTGTCGACATAAATGAAACCATATCTTTTCGACATTTCACTTGTTGACATTGAAACAAGATCGATTGGTCCCCAAGCTAAGTAACCAAGTAATTCAACCCCATCACCAATCGCTTGTTTCATTTGTTCAATATGTTTACCTAGATATTCGATACGATACGGATCATGAATGGAACCATCTTCTTCGACTTTATCATATGCACCTAAACCATTTTCAACAATAAAGATTGGTAATTGATAACGATCATACATGTCATTCAAGGCAACACGTAAGCCAACTGGATCAATCTGCCAACCCCAATCAGAAGCTTCTAGATAAGGGTTTTTTAAACTGTTATGCAAGTTACCTGCTGTTACTTCCCCTTCAGGTGATTCAGAAGATAACATCGACATATAATAACTAACCGAAATGTAGTCAACCGTGTGTTGCTTTAGAATCTCATCGTCTCCTGTTTCTTTAACTATTTCAATATCGTTTTCTTGGAAGAAACGATCCATATAACGAGGATATTCACCACGTGCATGTACATCAGTAAAGAATAAGTTATCTTGATTCTGTTTTTGTGCTTTTAATACATCTAATGGATTAGGTGTATGTGGATAATGTGTCATTACAGCTAACATACAACCCATTTTTGCTTTTGGACTTATCTCATGCAATTTCTTAGTTGCGAGTGAGCTTGCAACAAACTGGTGATGCAATGCTTGATATTTTGCTTGCATTGGTTTGTCTTCTTTGTCAGACACCACACCGCCACCAGTAAATGGACTAATCGTAATAACATTTATTTCATTAAAACTAATCCAATACGCAACTTTTTCTTTATACCGCGTAAATACTGTTTCCGCATAACGGACAAAATGATCAATCGTCTCACGTCCAACCCAACCATTATATTTATCTGTTAAACCATAAGGTGTCTCATAGTGGGACAACGTAACAACCGGTTCGATGTTATGTTTACGTAATTCATCAAAGACATTATCGTAAAATTTCAATCCTTCTTCGTTAGGTGTTTCATCATAACCATTTGGGAATATTCGCGCCCAATGGATCGATAAACGAAAAGCTTTAAAACCCATCTCTGCAAGTAATGCGATATCCTCTTTATAATGGTGATAAAAATCTATTCCTTCCCGTTTTGGAAAACGAGCTGTTGATTCACCACTTAGTGCCTTTCTAATCTGATCTGAAGTAATTTCCATTGAATTATCTTTTTTACGTTGATCCTTTGGAATATACTCTACAAAGTCAGCAGCTGATAAGCCCTTTCCTCCTTGATCATATCCGCCTTCAATTTGGTTCGCAGCAGTTGCGCCACCCCAATAAAAGTCTTTTGGAAATTCCGCTTGAAATTGTCCCATAATCTCTACTCCTTTTATTTTTACTATTTATTTTCACACTTTAGGATGTGCCCACAGAAAGTGAGCCCATTTCTTCCTTAGCGGGTTGCATTATTAGATGGTTTATACAACAAGTGTTAGTAAATCATCATTTACCTCAACCGCTTCGTTATTCGTTTCAACAATTTCCAGATAATTATTTGTGTTTGTGATAATAACTGGTGTAATAACGTCATAACCTGCAGCTTTAATTGCTTCCACATCAAAATCTATTAGAAGATCACCTTGTTTGACTTGATCACCTTGTTTAACATGTGCTGTGTAGTGCTCACCATCTAATTGAACGGTGTCTAATCCAATGTGAATTAAAATTTCAGCACCATGTTCAGATGTGATCCCTACTGCATGTCCAGTTGGGAATATAGTCGTAATCTCACCATCAACAGGAGAAACGGCTTTACCTTCAGTTGGCTGGATTGCAATTCCTTTACCCATTGCAAAAGATGAGAAAACTTGATCATTCACATCACTTAATGGAACGACTTCACCTTTTATCGGGCTCGTAATGACCTCTCTCTTTTTCTCTACTTCTTCTTTTCTATCATCAATTTCTTCTACTTCTTTATCTTTGTTTGAAGGTTTGCTTTCATAACCAAGAACTAATGTCAGAACCATACCAATAGTAAATGCAGCGCCTATACCAATAATATATATAAGCCATGGTGTATTTATAGGGATTGCGAATAAACTATGGAATGCAAAAGCAGATAGAGTAACACCACCTAAACCATTTATTGCACCACCAACAGCACCGCCAATAATGACATATACTAATGTACGCTTATACTGTAGCAATAAGCCATAGATAATTGGTTCGGTCACACCAGCTAATAGACCAGGTGCAGCCGCTGAACCTGCTAAAGATTTCAACTTCTTATCACGTGCTTTAATAAATATACCAATCGCGACACCGATTTGTGCAAAAGTAGCTGCAGCCCACATTGGACTGATTGGGTCTCCACCATTGGCTAAATTTTCTAAAATGATAGGTATGATTCCCCAATGTAAACCTAATACAACAAGGAAAGTCATAAAGCCACCAAGTACTGCACCAGCCAATAACCCACTTGCATCGATTAAGAAATTAATACCTGAGGCAATACCATCGCCAAGATACACACCAAACGGTCCAAAGACAATTGCCGTTAATGGTACAATAATTGCCAGTGAGAGCATTGGTACTAAGAACAATTGCAAATCTTTATGAACAAATTTTTTCAGTTGTTTTTCAAATACTGCAAATATCGCAATCGCAATAAAAATCGGAAAAACAGATGAAGAATAGTCCATCATTACGACTGGGATACCAATAAAGGAAGTAACCTCTTCAGGAATTAATGCCATAAAGTCTGGTTCTAATAATGCCGCACCAATCGCACCACCGACATATGGATTCGCTCCTAATTTCATTGCACTTGTTATACCAAGCATAACCGGTAAGAAATAAAAGATAGAATTTCCAGCTGCTGATAAAATGGAATATGTTCCATTACCTTCAGAAAGCCAACCTAGCATTTCTAAGACAATAATTAATGCCTTTAACATACCAGCACCAGCTAAAACTGGAATTAATGGCGAGAAACTCCCGGAGATAAATTCAAAAATACGCGAACCAATATTTCCTTTTTCTTGATTACTATCATCTGCACTTGACGATGATGAACCACCTATATTCGAGACCTTCGTAATTTCTTCGTATACTTTCGAAACTTGATTACCAATGACCACTTGAAATTGCCCACCACTAACGACAACACTTAGCACATCATCAATATTTTTAAGTTCTTCCTTCTCTGCTTTATTATTATCCTTTAGCTTAAAACGCAGTCTTGTTGCACAATGCACCAAACTATTTACGTTTTCTTCTCCACCAACTAAGCGGACAATGTCTTTTGCTAAATCGTTGTAACTCATTTTCCATTCACTCCTTATACTATTTTTCGCTCAGCCATTTTGGACAAAAGAAAAACCTGAACTGAAACCTTCTAATTAGATATACTTCTCCAATTAGAACGTATCAATTCAGGTTTCGCCTGCCGAACAGTCACAATCCCCACTAGCTATTTTTTGTTTCTCGACTTGTCACCCTGTGAATATGAATCATAAAGTAAACCAATTCTTCTTTTGTCGGTTTCTTGTTAAAATTCTTTTCTAAATAAGCAACCATCTTTTTTGAGCATTTATAGGCTGCTGGATACTTCCTTCTTACTTGATCATACAAAGAATCCTCATCTTCTGGTACAAATTCATCTCGCAGTACACGATATGCAAAATAACGTAAGTGTGTCATGAATCGATTATAATTCATTGAATCCTCATTAATTTCTATCCCATAATGCAATTTAACAATTTGCAATAAATCGGTTACAATTTGCGTCATAGCCATTGTTTGTTCCATATCATGTTCACCTTGCTGTGCATTAACAAGATGTAAAGCAATTGAACCAGCTTCATCTTCTGGTAACCTTATCCCACTCGCTTCGTTAATAATATCTAAAGCTTGTAAAGCTACATGATATTCTTCTTTATAAAATTTTTTCACTTCCCATGCCAAAGGATTCTTGAGCAGAAGACCTTGTTTCACTCGCTCTATAGCATAGCTAATGTGATCAGTTAACGTTATATATATATTTACATTTAACTCCGTTTCCAATGATTCATTTGCAAGCTCAATTATTTTATTAGATAGCATTAAATGTTCATCTGGAATTTCATTAATAAGTGTTGCAAGTTTATCCGCAACGCCCTTTGTTGCTAATACAAATTTCTTATCAATCTTCGCTGGGTCAATTTGATCAGATTCACCTTGATTAAAGCCAATTCCTTTTCCCATTACAATCATTTCTTCTTCACCATCAGAAACTAAAATAACATTATTATTAAATATTTTTTTTATTTTCATGGATTATCACCTACATATATATATAGTTTTATAAAAAAAAACCTAAACGGAAACAGTAATATGAACTACCAATATTAGGAAGTCATATCCACACGTCTCTGTTTAGGTATCGCCTGCCGAACAGTCACAATCCTTTATTAAAGTTATTGTAACGCAAAAAGCAATCGTTTTCAAGTTTTTTAGATTTTTTTACTCCACTACTTTTAATTCTTTTTATAGTAGTATTCTTTTAACCATTCATTAAACAAGTCATAATCCTTTTCAACGCGTTCTTTATAAAACTTAGACCATACAACCATCTCTTTTTTGAATCCCGCTTTATCATCACCAATGGCTTTTAATATCTCGTCTTCCCCATGGTAATCCAGTATGCCATGTTCGATATCGACATCAGCTCGCGCGTGAATTTTGGCAGATATTTTGCCCATTGTTTTTAATGTTTGCTTCATCTTTTTAAATACATTAAGATCTTTTGTTTCTAAATCTTCTTCATATGCAGATCGTTCTCTTACATAAAAATCACGATTTTGCAATGTGAAGTAGCCTAAATATGGATCTGATTTATGATGCATTGCTTGTTGGGTGTTAATCACACGATTTCCTTGATGCTTATTTTCTTCCCAAAATGTTTCATTATATGCACAAAAGTATGCTGGGACTGGTGTACGTGCTTCTTTAGCTTCTAAGATAATGTCATCATCTTGACCTTCAATCAATATATAAAAGCGTTTCAAGCCAATTGAACCAATTCCTGCTCCGCTTTTTTTAACAATATCTTTTATCTGATACTGTTCTTTACCTTTAAAAACGTCACTTTTTATGCTATCTAAATACTGGTCCCACACTTTATTAATTTCTTTATACTCATTATTTGTTACATCATCAAATTTTGTTTTTTTACGATCAAACTTTCGCTCGCCATCTTTATTTACATGTGTTTGCTTTTTAAGTGCATGCGTTTCTTTTCTATCCATTAAACTATCTAATGTTGATGCAATTGCACTCTTTGTATTCTCCGTCGTAAATATTCTAGTTACAGGATCTTTTTCACCTGCAGCAAATTTTTCTAGTTCTTTATAATAAGCCTTTAAATAAATTTCTACAAGCTCGTCATGTTCTGCTTCTTCGATCCCTTGTTGGTCCGCAAGTAATCGAATACTAACAACCATCCGTAACACGTCATATAAATAAGAACCGAAATAACCTTCATCAAAATCATCTACATCAAAAACACTATCTCCATCCTCATTCTGAAAAGCACTAAAGTTATTAAAATGAAGATCACCTAATATCCAAGCTGGCTTCTCCTCAGTTGTATGATAAGAAAACGGAATTTTCGTTACATCATAATAGAATAAATAGATACTTCCGCGAAAAAAACTATACGCATCTTTCTTCATTTTCGTGTATTTACTACGTCGATTCGTTTTGCTTAAGCGCATAATCTGCTCATCAAACTGTTCCATAATTTCATGTATTGTTTGTTTTCGCAAATAATTATTTGTATTTCTGATGCGTTGTTTCACATCTTGTACCATCTATTTACCTCCTAATTTCTGATGATAATATAAACCATATATAGCAGATAAAAAGCCGCTAATACGATACCTTCTAGTTTTCCAACTTTAAAATGCGTCCTTGAGAAAACAAGTAATAATAGCGTCAATACGATCATGATAAGTACATCAACTACTAGTTTATTTTCTACAGCCAATGGTGAAATGATCGATGCAGAGCCTAAAACAAAGAACACATTAAATATATTACTGCCGATTATATTTCCTAAGGCAATCTCACTTTGTTTTTTTAAAGCTGCGGTAATTGATGTAATTAATTCAGGTAAAGATGTACCAATTGCAACAATCGTTAACCCTACCAATGTTTCACTCATACCAAACATAAGTGCAATTTCCGTTGCATTTGTTACAACTAGCTCTCCACCAAAAATTATTGCTAAAAGACCACCAACTGTTAATATACTATTCTTTGTCCATGATGGTTTCTCTGTGTTGATTGTTTGTTCTTGCTTCGCTTTATCTCGGCTTTTACGCGCTACTTCAAAAATATAGTATAAAAACACAGCGAAGAATAATAACAATACAAAACCGTCACCTCTAGTAATGGAGTTCGCACCCAGTCCTTGTAACGCTATATCACTAATGAGAATGAACAGCGCAACACTTGCTAACAAAGCAAATGGTATTTCTTTTCTGATCGTTTCATTTTGTACTTGTAATGGATTTAACAATGCTGTTATACCAACAACAATCGTTATATTAAAAATATTACTACCCACCACATTACCCATTGCTACGCCCGCATTACCTTCTAAAGCTGAAACAATACTCACCGTCGCTTCTGGTGAGCTTGTACCAAATGCAACAATCGTTAATCCAATTAATAATGGAGAGACATTTAAGGTTTGGGCTATTTTCGAAGCACCATCAACAAAGAAATCTGCACCCTTTATTAGTAAGACAAATCCAATAATTAGTAATAAGTACGTCATTTTTATTTCCTTTCAATTAAAAGCAGTAAAATTAGTCTATACCATTTACGTTTAATTTAAGCTTTATTATTCTAGTTTTCCACTAAAGAACAAGCCTGAAACATTAGCTGCTTTTGCAAAAGCTTTTATCTTGCTTGATAGCCTTTTAAAAAGTCTGTTTTCTAAGAGATTGTTGTTTTTTACGAGGGATTATAAACTCTGCTCCCTTTGGGCCTGCATTTACTCAGCCCTCTGAAAACATTTGCTTTACTAATTTACTCAACATTCGCAGTGTAAAAACGGCACTAAGGTCTTTGTATAACAAGGAAGTCTCAAAATCCAAAATAGAAGTTGACTTCACGCTGCTTTGGTAATCATTAGTGCGTTTGATCTGACGTACTCGAGAGAAACTCTGTCGTAAAATAAATGCACGTTATAAAAAGTGCAATACAAAGAAATTTATGCACCGCTCCTCAAGCGAAATGGGCTCCCTTTCCGCAGGCACGGCTTCGGCTAACTCGGAAGCCCGTGCTGTTCCTACAGGACAAGGAATCCTTCGACAGCGACGCTTCGCACGAAGAAAATGGCTTTTTATTTTCGAGGATCTCGCCCATTTAGCTTGATCCACTGGTTTTAGTCCGTTCAATAAAATTGCGTAAAAGATTCTATTATTCGTAATTTATGGCTGACTAAGGTACTCGTTAAAAACAATAAAAAGTGATTTTATCACCTGTATAAAACAAAGATCCGCTATTCAGCGAAGGTAGAAAATGGTTGACACTCCTGTGGGAACAGCACAAACCGAAGATCCTCTATAGAAGCGCTCTTTGCTTCTATAGATAGCTGAGGTTGTGCCCACGGAAAGGGAGACCATTTGCTACCGTAGCGTGGTAGAAAACTAGGTAGTCGATAGCATTATTACGACAGAGTCAATGTTTATTCAGTAATAAACATTTTTTAAAAGTGTCAAGCTTTATAAAAACTTATATGCCTGTTTCACGCTTCGAAAGTTGTGCTTAATATTACAATCCGTTAGCGAAATCATCAATCATATCATGTGTTTTTTGAACTTCCTCGTCTGGAACCTGCAAGTACCAAATACCATCAATTGTCGTACCATCTCCAGTAATCTGATAGGTTTCAATATCCTTGCGTGCACCTCTATAGTCTGTAACAAGTCCACTCATATCTGAGAAGTCCATGTTTGTACTTACATTTTCACCTAGAACCGATAGAATCTCATTAATTTTACTTACTCCGTTAAAACTAGCACCTTTACTAATAACACCTTCAATAACCTGACGTTGTCTTTCATTACGTCCGACATCTCCTTGAGGGTCATTTTTTCGCATTCTAACATAAGCCAATGCTTCTCTACCATCTAACTCCTGTTCTCCTATTGGAAACTCATAACTACCATTTGTGAATGCCAGATTATTCGTTACCGTTACTCCATTGACAGAATCTACGAGTTGTTGCAGACCTTCCATATTCACACGTACATAATAATCAATTTCAACATCTAAAAAGTTTTCAACCGTGTCTACCGACATGTTACTGCCACCAAATGCATAGGAATGATTGATTTTATCCACTGTTCCATGACCAATAATTTCAGTTCTTGTATCCCGTGGAATACTTACCATTTGCATCCGCTCGTTACTAGGATCTAGTGTCAGCACAATCATTGTGTCAGAACGACCTCTATCATTTTCACGTTCATCGACACCTAACAATAAAATATTTAGCGGTTCATTACTTGCCATCTTCTCCTTTGTTAGATCATTATCGATAGCCGTGACAGATTCATGAAGATCATTATTTACCGTATCTTTTACATTCTTATAGAATGCAAAAAGAAAAATGCCTCCTATTAATACCAACAACCCGATAACTAAAAGCGTGATTTTCAACCATTTTTTTTTCTTGTTTTTTTCCCTTTTTTCTTTACGCCCCAACACAAGCACCTCTTTTATAATATTATTTAACTAGTTGACGTAACGCTTCTTTAACATGTGACATTGTACGTAACGTGCCATGACTTATACTAGCTTCTACTGATTTTTTCGCTAGTTCAGGTCTAAAACCTGTAAAGATCAAATCTATGCCTAGTAATTGCATCATTGCATCTAGCTTGTAGGTGAATTCTACTGTCACTTCATTTATACTATAAATGCCAGAAAGATCAATAATTAAATAATCCAAATCATATTCTTCAATTTTCCCTGGAATAATCTCGATAAGTTCACACGTTCTAAATTCATTCAGGTCACCGATTAGAGGAATAATAGCGATCCCATCATGTACTGGTACAATAGGTGTCGCTACTTCACGCAATACCTTTTCAAGCTCTGCTTCGGCTGCTTTACGCGGTGTGATATCTCTAATTGTTGACTGAATTGCCTCTATTTCACCGTACACTACCGGATGACAAAATAACTCTACTTCAACAGTTGTTCCATCTGCACGATAGATAGTTGTTTCAACTAATTCACTAACAACTCTTTCCTCTGTTCCTTTACGTATTCTCTCAACAATAAAATCTCTATATCGCTCGGTAAAGACATCGACCACATTTGCTCCAATAAGATCTTCTCGTTTTGCTTTTAAAAACTTCGCTCCTGGCTCATTTATGTATAATACCTTTTGATTTGAGTGAATAATCGTCGTCTCAAGTGCATATTCAACAACTTGATGATACAGTGCTTTTTTCTCTTTGTCTGATAAATTAGGATTCGACTGTTTCACCAATTATTCCCCCTTTTCTTATTTATCTCTCATGATACACCTTTCATACTGTATTTAAAAGGAAATAATTAACTAGAAGATGCTTCCTTCGCACCCAACTCAAGCGCTAACAGAACAATCGATTCATTTATCTTCCATACGTAATAGAGATGATGTGTTAAGTCATTTTTATTTACATTTTCACTTATAGCTAGTCTTTCGATTCGTTCTCTTTGTTCCCCTAAATGATAAACAACACCTTGACGTTTATTACCACTAATCAATGCACGTAACATCTCCACATTATGTTGTATCTTTTCTTCAATTTTCCCAAAGTCCGCTATAAGTTCTTCAGGGAAATCAAATTCATTTTGATAAGACGATGCGACTAAATGTTTTGCATAATAGTTCATTGCTGTGAAAACTGTAATCCAACGAATAACTTCATGATCAACTAGACTATTAGGACGCTGAATTAGTGATTGCGCTGCATTTTTAATTAATTGTAGGTTAAGATCCATATCAAATGCACTTCTTGAAAGACTTTTAACATCGACTTCTTCTCTAAATCCTTTGACATAATCTGTTGAAAATGAATTTAATAAAGTTAAATAATCGATAAAAGATTGGGATACTTTATCAGTCGTTTTAGTTGGAAAAATAAAAGTAGAAACAGCGAGTGCAATAAGCGCACCACATATTGTATCAATGACACGTAGACCTAATAATTGATAACTAATTCCACCAAGAAGAATATCATACATGAAAGCAATCAAAATAGTAATAAACAAACTCATTAGTGTATAAGAAACGGTTAAGAAATAAAAAGTAAAGAAGACAACAATAAATAGGAGAACAACCTCTATTTCCGTATGACCAGATACAAGTTGCGCAAGTACAAAACCGGTGATTGCGCCACATATTGTTCCTATTGAGCGCTGAAACCCTTTAATATACGTTCGACCAATTGATTCTGTCCCAAGCAACACGAGAAAGACAGTAAGAATAACCCAATAAGGTTGAACCGGAGAAATCCAGTGGCCGACTAAAATCGCTAATATACCTGCCACAATCGCTTGATAAGCTTTTTTAGTAGTAGGTTTTAAGCCGTCCTTCTCTAGAGTATTCGCTGTAACCTTACTATCTATTATATTGTTTACCCTCTCCTCATTAACAGCACGCTGACCGATAACTAGCGATTCTTGAATTGTTGTAGCACTTCTCACTACATGATCAACAATTGATTCAATTCTTCTGATTAAGTACAAGCCTTTTCTTGTTTCCTTTTCCTTTGTCCCCATTTGAATATCCATTAATATAAGGCGGAGTCCTTTTGCGGCATTTTCTGCTTCTTTTAAATGTTCAGGAGTATAATTCCGAGCTAATACTTCTGCGTCACGTAGTGTCTTTACAACCCATACAAGCATTCGTTTTAGTTCTTCTATTTCTAATCCTTCTGCTATTTTCAACTGCTTTATTGAATCTGTTAAAGTCTCGACAAGCATTGCTGTATCAAAAACATATAAACTTAAATGCGCTGCGCTCAGACCAGGCCACATACGTTCGACATCCTGTTCCTTAAGATCACCTGATACATTTTGCGCATACTCACCTAATTTTTGAACATTTTTCTCCAAACTAGTTATTCGTTTCTTACTATTTATCGGATCTTCCATTAGCGTTATTAAGATATTGAACGTTAAATTAGCTTGAATGTGATAGGAGCGCATGCTACACCAACTCCTATTGCTAAATAAAACCAACCAAATTGGTTTGGCGTAAGTTGTATAACGGTAGAAATATAAACAGTCATGAAACTAACCATACCTAGTGAAAAATAGCGCGAGCCAAATTTAGAAAAGTAAAACGAACTAAAAATAATCCCCACCATTACTATTCCAACAAAATAAGGATTACCTGCCAGAAATGCACCGATTGTAATTCCTAAAGAGGCTGAAATAGGTAATAATAGTGTTGTAACTTGCTTCTTTCTTTTCGTATCATCCGTCACAACCATTATGCCAATGATCCCTAGCATACCTGCTACAATAACTGGCGTAAATAAGTCACTATTTAAAAGACGCAAAATTAGAAGCATACCAGTTACTGCTGTAATTAAACTCGTCGTTGCCTTAGCCGCCAGTTGTAATCTCTTTCTACCAGGATCTGAGGCAATCAATTTCCCAATCCAAGGATGTCTGATATGTATTTGATTCAATTTTTATCAACCTTTTTAGTATTTTCTAGTTATATTCTTGTTAAATAGTTAAATAGACAATATACGTTATTCGTGAAAAATACAACCAAAAAATTCGTTCCATCTGTTTTCTAGTAAGAAATGACGGCTAGTAAGTTGATTATAAAAGATAATAGAAGTGAAAGACTCGCCTATTTTAGCGACTACATTACTTTTCGACTAAATCAAATAACCGAACTATAGTTTAATTAACGTCTACTATAGTAAACGAAAATACTTAACATTTGGTTCGTATAATCCTTAAGAATTTTTTAAGGATTATAGAGTTTAACTCTATCTAACAAAAATTGGGTAATCAGGTTTTAATATTTTTTCTCCCTAGCTCTATCACTTTATGGCAATCACCTTTATAATAAGATAGCATTAACTATAAGAGAAAAGGTGTTTATATTATGAGTTTACTTACAGTTTCAAATTTAAGTCACGGATTTGGTGACAGAGCAATCTTCGAAGATGTATCATTTCGTTTATTAGCAGGCGAACATATCGGTCTTATTGGAGCCAATGGCGAAGGTAAATCGACATTTATGAATATTATCACTGGAAAGCTAGAGCCAGACGCTGGCACAGTGGAATGGACGAAGCATACACGCGTTGGTTATTTAGACCAACATACTTCTCTAAATAAAGGAATGACGATTCGCGATGTGCTACGAACCGCCTTCCAGTATTTATATGATATAGAGGAAGAAATGAATGGTTTATTCGGCAAAATGGGCGAAGTTGGACCAGAAGATCTTGAGAAGCTTCTTGAGGATACAGGTCGCATGCAAGATGCTTTAACAAACAATGATTTCTATATGATCGACGCCAAAGTCGAGGAAATTGCGAATGGACTTGGATTAGATGAATTTGGTTTAGAAACCGATGTACACGAATTGAGTGGCGGACAGCGTACAAAAGTACTGCTTGCTAAACTTTTATTAGAAAAACCAGATATTTTACTACTAGATGAGCCGACAAACTATCTCGATGTTGAGCATATTGAGTGGTTACGCAATTATTTACTAAACTATGATCATGCATTTATTTTAATTTCACACGATCTTCCATTTTTAAATAGTGTTGTTACGTTAATTTATCACATGGAAAACCAACAAGTAACACGTTACCCAGGTGGTTATGATGAATTTTTACGTGTCTATGACATGAGAAAACAACAACTTGCTTCAGCACACAAGAAACAGCAGAAAGAAATCGCAAACCTTAAAGACTTTGTCGCACGTAATAAAGCAAATGCCGCAACTAGTAAGATGGCCACATCTCGTCAGAAAAAACTCGACAAGATGGATGTAATTGAATTAGACGCCGAAAAGCCAAAACCGCATTTTCGTTTTAAAGAGGCTCGTACATCAGGAAAATACTTGTTTGAAACAAATGAACTTATAATTGGTTATGATGAACCACTATCGCGTGCACTTAACTTAGCAATGGAACGCGGACAAAAATTAGCCTTATCAGGAGCAAATGGGATTGGTAAAACTACTTTACTACGCAGTATCCTTGGTGAAATCAAACCTGTATCAGGTAGCGTTCAATTAGGAGAGCACTTGCATATTGGCTATTTTGAACAAGAGCCAAGTGAAGTTAGTCAAAAAACATGTCTAGATGAGATATGGGACGAATTCCCACACCTAACACAACAAGAAGTACGCTCTTCTTTAGCAAAATGTGGGCTAACGCGAAAACATATTGAAAGTAAATTAAAAGTTTTAAGTGGTGGAGAAAAGGCAAAAGTAAGATTGTGCAAATTAATTAATAAAGAAACCAATTTACTTGTGTTAGATGAGCCAACAAATCACTTAGACCGTGATGCCAAAGACGAGTTAAAACGTGCATTAACAGATTACAAAGGTAGTGTTCTACTTATCTCACACGAACCTGATTTCTATCAAGATCTCGTTACAGACATTTGGAACTGTGAAGATTGGACTACAATGGTCTTTTAACGCAAGGAATACTTGCTTAAATTAAAGAAACACATTTGATTTTGTTTCAAATATTTGTTATAATGAATTGGTTTTAAAATTATTGAGGGGGAAATTTTTTTGTCAATTGAAATAGGTAGCAAGGTTCAAGGTAAAGTAACTGGTATCACTAATTTTGGAGCATTCGTAGAATTACCCGGTGGCACAACAGGACTTGTGCATATCAGTGAAGTAGCAGATAGCTATGTAAAAGACGTGAATGATCACCTTAAAGTAGGGGACCAAATTGAAGTTAAAGTAATTAGTGAGAAGGATGGAAAAATTGCCTTGTCTATTAAAAAGGCAATCGATAAACCCGAAGGACAAAGTGCTTCTTACACGCGTCGACCACGTCAAGGTGGGAATGATAGAAATGGGAAAAATGGCCGTGCAAAAAGTAATTTTAAGCCTAAAGAGACATTTGAAGATAAAATGGCAAATTTCTTAAAAAGTAGTGAAGAAAACCTGTCCACTCTAAAACGCAGTAACGAATCAAAACAAGGCGGTAGAGGGGGAAGACGTGGCTAACCTAAATTTTAATGGATTAACATATAGAT
This sequence comes from Paraliobacillus sediminis, assembly GCF_003426055.1. Taxonomy (NCBI): domain Bacteria; kingdom Bacillati; phylum Bacillota; class Bacilli; order Caryophanales; family Bacillaceae; genus Paraliobacillus; species Paraliobacillus sediminis. The sequence goes on along the minus strand of NZ_QJSI01000004.1, from coordinate 253,601 downwards.
AAAGACAAGCCACAAAGATGATGGCTTGTCTTTTTTACGTTTTAATATGATCTAAAAGCGTTTGAACATGCCACACTTTTTCTTTTATATTATTCCGCTACACTTACTTTTAACTGTTTGTTCTTCACAGTTGTGTGCTCCATTGCTTGTAACACCAATGAACCCTTACCATTTAGAATATCTACATATGATAAGCTATCTTTAACTGTAATAATGCCAATATCCTCAGCCTCAACACCTGGAATACTAGTAATCGTTCCAACAAAATCAAGTGGACGAATCTTTTTCTTCTTCCCACCATTAAATTGCAGTTTCATAATATCTTTATTAATACGTGCAGTTTTATTATTTTTCACAATACGACGGTTATTCATCTTTTCTTCAAATACTTTTTTATTTTTGGCAACTTCTTGTTCACTTGGCGCATCCATAACTGGTATTTTAAATCCAATATAACGCTCGATGGATCCAAGGTATCTCCCTTGATTCGGTGTACCGAATGTAATTGCTTTACCTTTATTACCAGCACGACCTGTGCGTCCTGTTCGGTGTACATAGCTTTCTTTCTCCAACGGAATATCATAGTTAATAATTAATGTTATATTATCAACATCAATTCCTCGAGCTGCTACATCAGTTGCTATCAGGTAACGGAAATTCCCTAGTTTAAAACCTTCCATAATAGCAAAACGATCTTTTTGTTCCAGACCACCATGAAGTCTTTCACATGAATATCCTTCCGCTTCTAATTCGGTATAAATGGTATCAACATGCTCTTTTGTCTTACAAAAAATGATACAACTTTCAGTATTCTCTGCTACTGTTACATCTTTAAGTAATGGCAGCTTATCGTCTTCTCTAACCTCAATATAGCGGTGCTCAATTGTACTCGTAGTAATACCATTTGTCTCTAATTCAATATTGACAGGATCAATCATGTACTTATAGCATAACTTCTCGACATCTTTTGGTAATGTCGCTGAAAATACCATCGTCACTCTGTTTTTTGGGAGTTGCTTTATAATAGACTCTACCTTATCAATGAAGCCCATGTGAAGCATTTCGTCTGCTTCATCTATGACTAAATATTTCACTTCATCTAAATGCAATGTGTCCCGGTCAATATGATCAATTACACGTCCTGGTGTACCAACAACGATATGCGTTTTTTGTTTTAATTCTTCTTTTTGTCTAGCGATCGGTTCTTTTCCATAAACAGCGACAGCTTTAATTCGCTTAAATCTGCCGATATTTGTAATATCATCACGCACTTGAACAGCAAGTTCTCGTGTTGGTGTAAGTACTAATACTTGTGGATTTTTCACTTCCCATTCGATCTGTTCACAAATCGGTATCGCAAAGGCAGCTGTTTTACCACTACCTGTCTCAGATCTTACAACAAGATCCTTGTTCTCCAATGCGCTAGGGATTACCCTATTTTGTACTTCTGTAGGTGTTTTATATTTTAAAACACCAAGTGCACGCGTTATCTCTTCACTTAAATTAAAATCATTAAAATTTCCTTCGTTCATGTATTAACCTCACCTTTTTGTATGTTCGACTTCTATATAGGATTCTCTAAAGAGAAAAAGCATATGCAAAATCGTAATATATTCATTATAACTTGAAAAAATAGAGAAAACTCGTTTTTAGTAGAATTATCTTTAGAAAAGTGGTATTTTTCAAAATACAAGTGTTATAATATGAACTGCATCTTAAAAAATGACTCATGCACAGCAGATAGCTGTAGTGATAAAAATTCGTAAACTGTGACACAACAGAATTTCTTGACCCGCTCCTCAAGTGAAATCGGCTCCCTTTCCGCAGGCACGGCTTCAGCTAACTCGGATAAGCAAAGGACGCTTTCCGAGTGTATCTTCAGCCCGTGCTGTTCCTGCTGGACAAGGAATGCTTCGACAGCGACACATCGCACGAAGAAAATGGCCTTTTATTTTCGAGGATGTCGCCAATTTCACTTGTTACGCTATTTTTTTCTCTAATAACATAGTGAGCAAAAGAATTTTCTAAGTAACACCAATTTGTAAAAAAACAATGAGAGCTTATTTTTCTCTTACATGTAATTTTTAATTAACGAAAAAATAATTCTATTCTAGCGACGGAAATATACGTAGACTCCTGTGGGAACAGCGCGGGCTGAAGATCAACTTAGTAAAGCGTTTTTTGCTTTACTAAGTCAGCTGAAGCCGTGCCCACGGAAAGCGAAGTATATTTCCAAAGCGGTATGTTATGTCACACTACCCATTAATTACGTCGTTAATAGCAATGGCATTTTAAGAAAAGAATCAAAAAACAATCTATTTGGAGGTACCATGCTTACATTTGAAGAAAAACTTGCAATTATTGAATCTTACCCTATGTTAAAACGTAAAAATGTTTCTCTTGGCCGTGTCAATTTTCAATATGAAGAAGCTGTCATCAACAAACAAAATGTCGTTTATCATTTACACCCAAACGGCAATGGCTATGTCTTCGCAGAGCTAATTGATGAAGATTATAACCTAGATAATAACGGAATGGTTAATATCCGTGATTTTGATGAAAAGGCATTGCGTAAAGTAATTAACCAATCAATCGATTCCCTATCTGAACAAGAGCCTTTTGAAGAAACATGGATTAACCCTGAAAATCAAACATTGAAAATTATTAATGACTTCGACTCTTGGAACATTTACGCAGGTGACTTATTAGACGCTACTTACGCAACCTATAATGGTGCAACTAATTACCTGGAACAAGAAGGATTCAGACGTCGTTAAAAAGCAGGCCCCTATTAAAACACTAGTAGGGGCCCTTTTTTTTAATCTTCATCTTTCACATCAACACTTTCCGGAATAGGTTCATCGAATATTTCTTGTACCAACTGTTTATAATTTTCGATTTGTTCAAAATGCGTAGTGAATTGCTCATCATTGACCAAATACTTCTCACCATCATGTAACGCTCGAATTTGTTTTTGATAAATAAGTTGCCTCACTTGTGCTTCTTCTACTTCCAAATATTCTGCCGTTTGTTTAATCGTCAAATACACACCCATCACCCTACCTTCTATCTAGATTTATTAAAAAATGATTTAGGTACATCTGCTTCAAAACGCACATCCTCATTCGTTGTTGGATGTGTAAAGGCAAGAACTTTTGCATGCAAACCAAGTCTTCCTATTTCATTTGTTTTCGCACCATATTTTTTGTCCCCAACTACTGGAAAACCAAAGTCCTCCATATGTGCTCTAATTTGATTTTTTCTACCTGTTTCAAGTTCTACTTGTAGTAAGGAGAACTTTGAATTAGTCGAGAGTGTTTTAAAATGCGTTATTGCTTTTTGACCGCCATTTGGCTCTTTGTTTGAATGCATCTTATGCGTTTTACTCTCTTTTAACCAGGTAGAAATCGTACCTTCTTCTTTCTTTACTTTACCTTCTACAAGTGCAATATAGGTTCTTTCTTTGACTACATCTTTCCAATTATCTTGCAGCTTCCGCTTTACTTCTTCTGTCTTTGCAAATACCATCACACCCGATGTATCACGGTCAAGCCTGTGCACGATAAAAATTCTATTCTTCGGATTTTTCTGACGCACATGTGCTGTAAGTTGTCGATAAGCTGTAACATCACTTTCATTTGGAGAAGATACAGATAGTAACCCTTCCTTCTTATTAACAACAAGTACAGCGTCATCTTCATACATAATCGTAAGTCCTATAAGTGCCTGTTTTTCAACAGCCTGTTTTAATATAGTAACAGTTTGTCCTTGATTTAGTTCCAAGTTGAAGACTGTTTGAACCTCATTATCTACTAATACTTGACCACGCGCCAGAACAGCCTTAACGTGATTTCTCCCCCGATCGATTACTTGCAATAGAAAAGGCAACAATTCTATTCTTTCATTCACCTTGTATTGTTGTCCGTTCTCTGATTGATTTTTTTTCTTCATCATCATTTCCCAACTTCCTAATGTACAATATATTCTACTCATTATAACATTTTTTATCGTACTCACGCGTTCTAATTTTTCAGATCTAAATAACATATTGAAAAAAAGTCATAAAATGCATGGCACTACCAAACAGAACAAAAACATGCCAAATTCCGTGATTATAGGGCAAGTCCTTCCAAAGGAAAAATATCGTTCCAACAGCATAACAGAGTCCACCCAATATAAGAAGAACCAAACCTTGATAGGCCATGCCCAAAACAAGTGGCTCCCATAAAATAAGTAGAAACGATCCAAATGATAGATAAATACATGTTGTTAGTACTTTAAACTTTTTCAAAAATAGCAGTTTAAAGACAATTCCCGCTAACGATAAGATCCATACGATAACAAGAACTAGCATGCCGAGCTTACCTTTTACCACTAGCAAAGAAATAGCTGTATATGTACCCGCGATATATAGAAAGATTGAGCTATGATCGAGCGCGTGAAAGATATCCTTTATTCTTCCTTTTGGCACGCTATGCATAATTGTTGAGAATATGTACATCATCAACATCGTAATGGCATAAACAGTGATCGAAACAAATTGTCCTAAATTAAGATTTGTATGTCCATCATCTATTACTATCAGTAGTGCAATAATACTCAAAACGGCTCCTATTCCATGTGTAATTGCATTCACTAACTCTTCTTTTTTTGTACACGTATGACAATTCATATTCATTTCTCCTCAACAATTACGTTATTTCTAAATTTAGTTATATTTTTAACCATTTAACCAAATAATATGTTTGATACTTTTTTGCTTCACAGTATACTATTTGTGCCTATCTTCTTTTAAAGTGCGTACTTACATTGAAGTTTATTACGTACTAGAATGAATCTGTACAAATAAAATAAAGGGAGTCGGATATAAATGGAACTACAATTAGCATTAGACTTAGTAACTACAGAAGAAGGAATTAAGCTCGTTAAAGAGGTAGAACAATACATTGATATAGTAGAGATTGGCACACCAATCATTATTAATGAAGGTCTTCATGCGGTAAAAGCTATGAAAGAAGCATTCCCATCATTGAAAGTATTGGCTGATCTTAAAGTCATGGATGCTGGTGGATATGAAGTAATGAAAGCTTCTGAAGCAGGTGCTGACATTGTTACTATTCTTGGTGCAACAAATGATGCAACTATTATTGGCGCCGTTGAAGAAGCTAAAAAGCATGGTAATAAAATTCTAATTGATATGATGAATGTACCAAACATTGAACAACGCGCAAAAGAAATTGATGCACTTGGCGTTGACTATATTTGCGTACACACTGGCTATGATCTGCAAGCAGCAGGTGAGAACTCATTTGCACAACTTATGACTATCAAAAGCGTCGTAAAAAATGCAAAAACAGCTGTAGCTGGCGGGATTAAATTAGAAACACTTCCAGAAGTTATTAAAGCAAATCCAGACCTTATTATTGTTGGTGGCGGTATCACTGGGGTCGATGACAAAGCTGCAGTAGCAAAAGAAATGCAACAATTAATTAAGGCGTAATTAAGATGCATACGACGGATTATCTAAAAACAATCCTCAAGGAATTAGAGCTTGGAATCGAAGTTATATCAGACAAACAAGTCGAAGAACTCGTTACTGGTATTCTAAATGCGAACAAAATTTTTGTCGCTGGTGGTGGCCGTTCAGGTTTAGCAGCTAAATCATTTGCGATGCGAATGATGCACGTTGGATTATATCCATACGTAGTAGGTGAAACGATCACACCAAACTTCGAACAAGATGATATGCTGCTTATTAGTTCTGGCTCTGGAGAGACGAAAAACTTTATTTCCATTGCTGAAAAGGCCCAATCAATTGGTGGAGAAGTTGTCGCTCTAACCACAAATGTAGATTCGACGATTGCACAACTAGCTGATCTTGTGATAAAAATGCCAGGATCACCTAAAGATCAATCAACAAGTAACTATCAAACGATTCAACCAATGGGATCGTTGTTTGAACAGTCCCTTCTTTTATTCTTTGATGCCGTTATCCTTCGGTTCATGGAAAGAAAAGGGCTAGATTCTGCTAACATGTATGGTCGCCATGCTAACTTAGAATAGAGTATAGAAAGAACCAAGCCGTGAAGCTTTCATTAGTCTTCACGGTTTTTTTGAGCGGATTACTTCTTTATACAAAGAAAGCCACTTATAATGAGGGAATGATTAGAATTGATCTAGTATGGAGGAATTATAAATGGCACGGATTGAAAACAAGGTTTTTAACTGTGAAAAGGAACTAACGCTTCATATCATAGGTGGGAAATGGAAAATGCTTATTATGTGGCATTTAGGAAAAACAGGGACGAAACGCTTTGGTGAGTTAAGAAAATTAATACCTGGTATCACCCAAAGAATGTTAACCAATCAATTAAGGGAATTAGAAGAAGATGAAATTATTCATCGAGAGGTCTATGCTGTTGTTCCACCAAAAGTAGAATACTCTTTAACCGAAAATGGTGAAAGTCTCATGCCGATCTTAGAGTCGATGTATAGTTGGGGAAGAAATTATATCGACACCGTTTTAAACGATGAAGTAGATGTAAAAGAGTCCATTCAATAATAGTAAAGGTTATAACCTCTTAAAAATGGTTATAACCTTTTTTTGTTGAAACTTGAACATAAATAACTCTATTTGATGAGTCAATTCCTAAAATTGATAGCACGTACAATCGTAATACGATACACTTAGCTAAGAATATCAAAGAAGTGTGGTGGCTATTTTGTTTAAACTTTTGTTAATAGAAGATGATCGAACCTTATGCAAGGAAATTAAAGATAGATTAGCAGCTTGGTCTTATGATGTCTATGATATAACTAATTTCGAAACGATTATGCAAGAATTCTCAGATGTGAAGCCTGATTTAGTTATTATCGATATTCAATTACCTAAATTCGACGGATTCCACTGGTGTCGGATGATCAGAACCCATTCAAGTGTGCCAATTATCTTTCTGTCTTCACGCGATCATCCAACTGATATGGTGATGTCGATCCAACTCGGAGCTGATGATTATATCCAAAAACCTTTTCATTTTGACGTACTAATTGCAAAGATACAAGCAATACTTCGTCGTGTTTATAATTACAATACCGAGAATGTTGCTTTAAAAACATGGGCAGGTGCAACCGTGAATTATCAAAAAAACTCGATTACTAATTCTATGGGAATGATTGAACTTAGCAAAAATGAAATTTATATATTGAAGCTACTGATTGAACATAAAAATAAGATAGTAAGTCGGGATCAATTAATCCAGAGCTTATGGAACGACAGTCGTTTTGTTAGTGACAATACACTAACGGTGAATGTAAATCGATTACGAAAGCGTTTAGAAGAATTAGAATTGGGCAAGTTTATTGAAACTAAGGTAGGCCAAGGGTACATTGCTTTGGAAGAGGGAAATCACTATGTTTAAGCTTTATGTAATAGAGAAGCAAAGTTGGATCTTTTTCTTTTTATTCATTCAATTACTTAGTGTTTTTATTGCCTTTATCGATACATCTATCCCTCTTCGATCAATGATGTATATTGTCTTTCTATCCGTTATTAGTTTTCTTGTTTTTTTAATTTGTCGTTTTCAAAAAGAAACACAATTCTATAAAAGTTTAATAGAACGAGAAAGTAATCTTGATATTACAGGAATGGCTAAGGCTAAAACTCCTTTTCAAGAAATTGTCGCAGATAGTATCACAATACAAACAGGTGTCATGGAGCAAGTAGCTTCTGAGAATTTAACCACATTAGAGCAAGAAAAAGATGAGCTATTAACATGGATTCACGAAGTTAAAACGCCATTAACTGCAATGCATCTAATGATTGATCGACTTGATAATGAGCCAATTAAAGCAAATCTAACCTATGAATGGCTGCGAATCCATCTCTTACTCGATCAGCAATTACATCAAAAACGAATAGCTTTTATTGAGAATGATTTATATATCGAAAAGATAGTATTAGAGGAAATCATTTTTCAAGAAATCAAAACACTGCAATCTTGGTGTATACAAAAAGGATTAGGGTTTGATGTAGACCTAAAGATTGCTACATTAGAAAGTGATGCAAAATGGCTTGCCTTTATATTGAGACAATTATTAACAAACGCCGTAAAGTATAGTCAAGATTCCGATATTACAATCAGGAGTTATTCTCAAGCTGGCCAAACCATTCTAGAAGTACAAGATTACGGGCGCGGTATTGACCCGAAAGATATAGCACGTATCTTTGACAAAGGATTCACATCAACTACAAATCATCAAGATAATGCTGCAACAGGTATGGGGTTATATTTATTAAAAAAAGTTGCGGTGGAATTAAAGATCGTCGTTGATGTTAACTCAAGTTTAGGAAAAGGAACCATTTTCACGTTAACCTTTCCAAAGCTAAATGAATTTGTTTCAATTACAGGCATGTGACAGCATTGTCACATGCTTGATTTTATTGTTCGGCTAATCGAAGGAGATACAGCAAAAATAGGTTTAAACTAAAGCTATCGTAGAAGAAGGAGTGAATTAAATGCCAATTTTACAGGCAATTAAAATCCATAAAAGTTATGGGAATAAATTTAATAAACAAGACGTATTAAAAGGCTTGGATATAAGTATTGAAGCAGGAGAATTCGTCAGTATTATGGGGGCATCTGGGTCAGGTAAAACAACGCTACTTAACGTACTTTCCTCGATTGATAAGGTGAGCAACGGATCAATTACCGTAGAAGGAAAAGACATAACGCGCATGAAAGAGAAAGAGCTCGCTGCTTTCAGAAAAGCACATTTAGGTTTTATCTTTCAAGAATACAATTTATTAGATACTTTAACTGTGAAAGAAAATATTTTGTTACCATTATCCATTAGCAAAACGTCAAAAAAAGAAGCAAATCAAAAGTTTAATGCAGTTGCTAAAGAGCTAGGTCTTTTTGATTTGGAGAAGAGTTATCCAAATCAAATCTCAGGCGGACAAAAACAACGTACGTCAGCTGCACGTGCTTTCATCCATGAACCAAGTATTATTTTTGCAGATGAACCAACTGGCGCACTTGATTCTAAATCCGCGTCTGATCTGTTAAACAAACTAAGCGAGTTAAATCAAAAAAGAAAAGCAACGATTGTGATGGTTACACACGATATGACAGCTGCTAGCTTTAGTAGCCGGGTGATTTTCATTAAAGATGGACAAATGTATACACAATTAACAAAGGGTGAGCAAACAAGACAAGAATTCTATCAAGACATCATGAAGACTCAAGGGGTATTAGGTGGGGTTTCCTATGAGCATTAAACATCTCATCTTTCAAAGTCTAAAAAAGAATATAAAGAATTATTACCTTTATGTCTTTGCACTTATTTTTAGTGTCGGATTATACTTTGCCTTTGTTACCTTGCAATATGACCCTGCAATGGATGAAACCTCTGGAACTATAAAGGGTGGTGCTGCGATTAAAGCGGCGTCCGTACTTCTCTTTATTATTATTTCAATTTTTCTTTTATACGCTAATAAAATCTTTATCAAACGCCGTAGTAAAGAAATTGGCCTCTTTCAGTTAATTGGGATGACAAAAAGGAAAGTCTTTCAAATCCTTGCGACAGAAAATGCGATTATATACTTTAGTTCATTAATTATAGGTACATTTGTAGGCTTTGCTTTTTCAAAACTAGCGATGATGATTCTATTCCGAATTACTGCAGTCGATGATGTAGCAAAGCTTCATTTCTCTATTGAGGCGTTCGTGCAAACGATCATTGTTTTTAGTGTGATCTTCTTATTTATATTGTTGATGAACTATATTTTCATAAAAAAACAAAGTATCCTCGCGTTATTTAATACACAATCATCAACAGAGAATAAGATAAAAAAAATATCCGTATTTGAAATTGTGATTGGGATTGTTGGCATTGCTCTTATTCTGGTGGGGTACTATATCTCATCGAAGTTATTTGATGGAGATTTTGTTGGGATGAATGGATTATTTTTGGCTATGATTTTTATCCTTGTATCTGTCATTCTAGGTACTTACCTATTTTACAAAGGATCTGTAACATTTATTTTAAACGTTATCCGAAAAAGGAAAGATGGGTACTTAACAGTTAATCAGGTACTATCCCTATCATCCTTAATGTTTCGAATGAAATCAAACGCATTGCTATTAACGATTATTACCACTGTATCCGCTCTAGCAATTGGTTTATTATCGTTAAGTTATATCTCCTACTATTCTGCTGAAAAAAATGCAGAAAACAGTGTAGCGGCTGATTTTGCAATAACAGATCAATATGATGCCAAAGTATTTATGCTTGCATTAGATAAGAACAATATAGCGTATAGTGATCGAACAACCGCAGTTTTAGAAGTTAATGTCAACGTAGAGAATATACTTGATACGCAACTTGATGAGGTGAATTCCGATCCGAACATGATCTTACCTGTTATTAGTGATCAAGATGTCGATGGTATCAATGTATCTTCTGAGGAAACTATTTTTACTGGCTACAGTGCTGTAATGTCTAGTCTAATATCATTTAAAGATTCAGGTGATATCACATTAACTGGACAAAAGGAAACAATTAAACAGAGCTATATAGGTTTGCAAGACAAGTTCGTCCTATCCAATCACTTTACACATGGTGGTTTGCCAGTTGCAATTGTTGACGAGAGCATATTCTTACAGTTACAAAATGATATTAATCCAGAAATCCAAGATAATTCTTCTATTTATATTGGTATTGATATGCAAGACAAATCAGACATTAAAAAAGCAAATGACATTTTCTTGGAAAAGTTCCCTTCCAATGGTGATTATCCATATGATTCTCGTTACAATATAGCTAACAGTCAAAAACAAAATATGGGGCTAATTATGTTTATTGTTGGCTTTTTAGGATTAAGTTTTCTCATCACTTCTGGATGTATTCTTTATTTCAAACAAATGGATGAAGGCGAGGAAGAAAAGTCTAACTACACGATTTTAAGGAAGTTAGGCTTTACACAAGGAGATTTAATAAAAGGGATCCAACTTAAACAGTTATTTAACTTTGGAATACCCTTAGTAGTTGGTTTATCACATAGTTATTTCGCAGTTCAATCCGGCTGGTTTTTCTTTGGTACAGAACTCTGGACGCCATTGATTATTGTCATGATCGTATATACTGTTTTGTATTCTATTTTTGGATTACTTTCCGTACTTTATTATAAGAATATCATTAGCGACGCTCTTTAATCCAAAATCAGAAAAAGACTCCAAACCTCGATGGTCTGGAGTCTTTTGCAATAAATAAGAATTCACGCGGGCTTGCTATGATACTTATTCCATTTGTCTATACAAACATACAAACCTATTAAGAAAACGAAAAACAGAATCGATACATACCATGGAAAACCTGTAATTGCTTCACCAAAGGCAGTATATATAATAGCAGGTAAGATAAGTCCTAAAACAGAATAATACATATACTCCCTAAATGTCTTTGTCATCTCCATTAAATAAAACGACAGTAAATGAAAATGAACAAACGGCATTAGTCTGAGCAACATAACTTGCGCAACAGACATCGTCCGCTCATGAAACACTTTCTCTTTTAACCGGGTAAGATTTTTCTTGAATTTTGGGAATCGATTAACGAGTTTATAAGAAACAAGACTCATTAGGGAGAGTCCGATAAATGATAAAATTGCGCCTTCGATAAATCCGAATAATACGCCACCAGCGATACAAATAACGATTACCGGAATGAAAAATATTGGCCGAAGTACATGTAAAACAACAAAAAGTGCGGGAGCTAGCCATCCTGCTCCATCAATAAACATTTCAAGGGATTGATCAAATTGATCCATCATGGCCCTCCTATCATATAAGTGTACTAAAATTGAAGAATAACGCAAACGTCTGCTAATTGCAATAGGCGGCGCATCAAAAGGTTACTTAATAAATAAAGTGCCCACAGTAAGTGAACACAGTCAATAAACGAACATGATTTATATGAATGACGACTTATAACGCATTCACTAAATAAGTTTCAACATAAGACGGTCTAGGGAATATTTGTGGCTTCTGCTTATCTATGCCTTTTTCAGTTCCGCGCTTTTTATGTGCATGATTATATGCCTGTGATTGCTTCCAATTTTCAAAGTCTGCTTCTGTTTCCCATAATGTAAGAATGACATACGTGTCAGAATCAAGTGGTCGACACACTCTAATAGCTACAAATCCGACTTCACCTTCAACCTTCCGAGCTCGATTTTGAAATCTTTCTTCAAATTCAGCCTTTCCCTCTTCTCTTACAGGGATATTATTACATACTGCATAAGTGTCCCCTTTTAGATCACCTTCCAAATCAAGTACGTGACAAGTCTTATCGTTCTCTCCTAGATCTTCAATCAACGTTTCTGTTTCAATTAAGTAGAGCGATTTATCATGCTCTTTCAGCTCAAAAAAGTTAGCATCTGTCTCTTCGTTTATTTTATTTTCTAAAAAATATATGTACATACCCAAACTACTCCTTTACCACTATATTTATCATGTAGGAATAGTATACGCCTAATGCATCCATTTCTTAAACATTTTGCTTCAGTTAGTTAAAATTATAATTATCAACTTACAAATATCAGTTTGCTATGAAACGCGTTTCATAAAGTAAGCTATAGTAGAAGGAACAAAAGGCTGGCATTCTGCTTGGCGCAACACATATTACATGTGGCGTAACAAGCAGAATGCCAGCTTTTTTATATGACTATATTATTATGGATATACTAATTAAGGTATTAACATTAAATAGGAGTGGATAAAATGTTAGCATTATTAAGGCATAACACGATTGTTGCAGGAATATTAGCTGTTATTAGAATCTATCCCGGATACTCCTGTTTTACTAGTGGTTGGGGAAAGATAACAGGTGGAGGATTTGATGCGAGTGGCTTTATACAAGGTGCCATCGCTAAATCCTCTGGTGAAAATTCTACCGTACAAAGTTGGTGGGCTACCTTTTTAAAAAATGTTGCTTTACCAAATACTGGCATCTTAAAGAAAGCGTTTGATTACCGGAATCTAACATAAAAAAAGCTCTCCGTATATGGAGAGCTTTTTTATATTAGATTTAATGTCCCGTACTGGGATTGAACCAGTGACCCCTTGCCTGTCAAGCAAGTGCTCTCCCGCTGAGCTAACGAGACAAAGTAGTATAATAGATACCGTTAACATTCTATATCATAATACTGTATAAAGGGGTTTGTCAATATCCTTCTCTAAATCTCGTGACATATTCCTGACATCACGCTGCAATAAGCGTACCTATCCCTTCTAACACAACCATCTTTCTCCAAAAAAATGCAACTAGTAATCATTTCCTTCTTAGCTAGAAACCTAGAACCGTTCTACCCTTACGAGTTTATAAGAATAATAGTAATATTTTGGGTCATGAAAATATATGTTACAACTGGTAGCCTTCTATTAGAGCGATAGATTACAAGGAGGGCTACAAATGAACAAATTAAAAAAAGTTGTACTAACAGTTGGTTTGTCACTGGGCATATTAACCATTCCAACTATAGTTGATGCGTCATCCTACACGGTTAAATCTGGGGATTCGTTATGGAAAATTGCCAATAACTACGGCGTTTCACTTGCAAGCTTACAACAATCCAATGGCACTATTGGAAATATGATTTATCCAGGTCAATCCATCATGATTCCTTCTACTCTTTCTACTAGTGATCAAGATTTAATGGCAAGAATGGTACAAGCAGAAGCGAAGGGTGAATCCTATGCTGGTAAGGTTGCTGTTGCGACTGTCATATTAAATCGTGTCGATCATAAAGAGTTCCCTGATACAGTAAACGACGTTATATATCAACGATCAGCTGGTGGCTACTACGCGTTTACACCAGTCCAAAACGGTTCGATCAATCAAGCTGCAGATGCCGAATCAAAACGCGCGGTAAAAGAAGCACTTGCATTTCGAGGACAAGGTCAAGGATCGATTTACTTTTATAATCCAACAACAGCTAAAAGCAGCTGGATTCTATCTCGTGAAGTAACCATTACAATCGGAAACCATCGTTTCGCAAAATAAATTTGATTAATTGATAGATACTAGCCTTTCAACCTATGAAAAAAACACCTTAATCTGTATAAGCCAGATTAAGGTGTTTTCTATTAGATCGTATATCGTTTCAATAACTCACTTAGCTCGCGATTCAAGTCAGTTAGTTTTTCTGCAGAGTTTGCAACATTCGTAATTGCATTAATTTGCTCATCAACAGAAGAGGTTATTTCTTCAACTGATGCTGCAGTTTCTTCAGAAACACTAGATGCACTCTCAATTCCCTCACTAATTTTTTGACTAGTTGAAGTTGTCTTATCTATCTCGCCATCTAACACTAGTAAGGCCGATCCTATCTCTTTAATCGAAATAGATAATTGATTAAACTTACTTTGTGTTTGTAACACATCTTCATTTAGATTTTGTGATGTTTGGTTTATGCTTCCTACTGTTTCTACTGTCTTCTCTGTTTCACTCGTAATAGCTGTTACAACCTCTCGAACTTGATGGGTTGCATCTTTCGATTGTTCAGCTAATTTACGAATCTCATCCGCAACTACCGCAAAACCTTTACCCTGTTCGCCTGCTCTAGCCGCTTCTATACTCGCATTAAGTGCTAATAGATTAGTTTCACCTGCAATACTCTCAATGGTTTCCATGATATGAAATATTTCTTTTGTTTTTTCATGCAAGTTTTTTATATCTGTGCTTATTTCTTCTGATGATGCCAGTGATTCAGCATTAGATTGTTGTAATTGACCAACAATCGTTAATCCTTCTGAAGAAACTTCCTCAGCATTTGTTGTAACATCTTTCATTTTCTTGCTCTGATCATTCATTGCATTAATTGCTGTTGTTAAAATTTCTACGCGATAATTGATATCCTCTAGGTCATTCGCTTGTTCTTGCGTACCGGTAGCAACCTCAGAAATAGCATTACCAATTTCTTCACTACTAGCAGAAGTCTCTTCAGACACAGCCGATAAATCATTAGCTGAATCTAGTAAGTGATCACTCGTTTTTTGTACATTCTCTATTAATTCACGTAACTGCTGTGACATTTTATTAAAAGCAAATGCTAATTGTCCAATTTCATCATTTGATTCTGGAAGATTAGTTACCTGTACCTTACCATGAGCTATTTGTGTAGATGCTTCTGCCACATCTTTTAACATAGCTACCTTCTTACGAATTGCTACGTAAAAAATAAGTGAGCTTATGAGAATAATAGCTACTGTTGCACCCAAAATAACATATCTTAAAATATTTAACTCTTCATAAAATTCGGATTCAAATACGGCTATACCAACTGTCCAATCCCACGGTTCAAAATATTGGACGTAAGCCGTTTTATCTCGAAACGAACCATCTGACTGCTGATCAGAATACGTTACAAAGTGATCCACTTCATTTGCAGATGTTCCACCTGCCACAATACGCTCACGATTACTTCTATTTTGTTCATCAGCGGGAGCTCCACCTATTTTAGATGGATGAATTTGTAATACAAGATCTGCATCATATGCTAAAACATAGCCATTTTCTTTATAGGTGAAGTGTGACTTTTCATACACGTATTCACCATCCTCTAATGGTCCATTTAATATAATTCGTGCTTTATCTTTTGCCTCTTCTAAAGATAAATCTCCATTCTCTACCTCTTCATTTAATAATTCTAGCGAAGCATATGCCCCTTCCACTATACTTTGTAAATCACTTTTCCCTGCATCCAAAAGCTGACTTTTCGCCATAAAATAACTCGTACCACCAATAATTCCACCAGTAACTATAATAATAGTAATGATTAATAGCATTAATTTAGTTGCTATACTTGATAATTGAAACTTTCCCCTTTTCATATAATCCCCCCTGAAATGTCTGTACAGTTTTATTATCGACAAAAATATGCAAATTTCAACTAATTATTTATTGAAAGTAACATGATATAATAGTGCTATTGATAAATTTTCACAATCAAAGGGGTATGTTAAATGGATATTAAAGAAGTAACAAACAATAACAAACAATTAAAAGATGCCTATACTGTACGACAGCAAGTTTTTGTAGAAGAGCAGGGTGTTCCAAAAGAATTAGAACTTGATCATTTAGATAAAGAGGCGTATCACTTTGTTGGTTATATAGATGAAAAACCTGTCGCTGCTGGTAGACTTCGGATTATCAATAGTTATGGCAAATTTGAGCGCATTTGTATCTTGAAGTCATTTCGAGGTCAATCATTGGGAAAAGAACTCATGCGAGCGATGGAATCGAAACTCGTTAATGCATCCATCCAGACTGCTATATTAAATGCACAAACACATGCAGAACGTTTTTACCTGGGATTAGGATACCGTACCGTTTCAGATATTTTTCTCGACGCTAACATGCCACATATTACAATGGAAAAAGAACTCCTCTAATAAAAGTAGAAAGTGGTAACCTCTTCCTGGTATAAAAATTGACTCTCTTGTCCATCATGAAGATAGTATGCTGGTTACATGGGGAGGATGTCATGCAAGATATTGGTTCTATTTTTATTGAAACCCTATTTGGATTCTTATGCTTATTTATTATTACAAAAGTATTAGGAAAATCACAAATCAGACAATTAACTGCTTTTGATTTCATTTCTGCACTCGTTTTAGGTGAATTAGTAGGAAATGCTTTATTTGATGATGAGGTAGGCGTAACACAGATTGGATTTGCTGTACTTTTATGGGGGTTTTTGCTGTATATAACAGAGTGGATGACGCAAAAATTCAAACGTACACGTTCGTTACTAGAGGGTAGACCTTCTATTATCATTCATAGCGGCAAATTACAACGCGAAGTAATGGCGAAAGCAAAACTTGATGTGAATCAATTACTCCATTTGCTTCGCTCTAAAGATGTTTTCTCCATTCGCGACGTAGCATATGCGATATTGGAAACTGACGGAACTGTTTCTGTTCTAAAAACATCACATGCACAAACACCGACACGTTTGGACCTGAATTTAAATCCAGAAGACGTAAGATTGTCGATGGCTTTAATTAATGATGGAGAAATAATAAAAGATAATTTGAAAGAAATAAATCAAGATCAAGCTTGGTTGGAAAATGAATTAAAAATCCAAAATGTAGATTCATATAAAGATGTTTTTTATGCAGAATATAAAAGAGGAGAAGTTCTATTCGTACAAACGATGTGAGCTTCTCCTTTTTTTATATAAATTAAACAATTTCATTTATATTCTGTCCAACGCCAGTCATCTCAGCATAAACCTCATCTGCTGGTCCTGGAATTGAATATTGAGGGATTGCTACAGATTGGTTTCTACTAGCAGCCTCACTCCATTCTGACATATCATTATCGTTTTTATCAGGCATCTTTTGGTAAGACATATCTAATTGTGTTGGATATACTTTTTCAATTGGATATGGGTCTCTCTCAGGTTGCGCTACTCGATTATGATAATTTTGATATTGCGTCGTGTCTATCGGAAGTACATAACCCATAAGTCATCCTCCCCTTCTATATATACTCTATACCCGCTTTTCTGATTTTTATGCATTTATTGTTCATCTATTCCAATAATTTTTCCCACTTTAACATCTCATTTTCAAATTGATTCATTTGATTTTCAATATCCTTAATAGTTGGTTGAACTTTTTTCTCAGGATAACGAAAGTATTTTTCATTTTTCTCTATGTGCTTTCCAATAATTCCGATATTTTGAATCAGTCGCTGTATTTGCATTGGGATCACCTTCTTTCACTAGCTATTGTGACGTTTATAAATCACTCAACTTTTCCAGCGTGAAACAGGTATTTAAATCTTGGTAATACTAGGAAGTCTCGCAATTCAAAGTAGAAATTGACTTCTAGGCCTTTCATGAGTGCTTTTTATCTTAAGCACTTGATAGAAAATCCTATTACCGCTCTGAAATACACTTCGCTTTCCGTGGGCACGGCTTCAGCTAACTTAGTAAAGCACAAAACGCTTTACTAAGTGGATCTTCAGCCCGCGCTGTTCCCACAGGACAAGGAATGCTTCCCAGAATTCACATCGCACGAAGGAAATCGATTTGTATTTTCGAGGAGTCTTCGTATATTTCCATCGATAGTATTAGACGCATTCTTTTATGATAATATTTTTTTATAATAGTTAGTGGCGTTAAGAAACTCATCTGGATAATTTTTTCGCAAATTAAGAAGCATGTAGATTTACATTGTTAACTGCATGAAACAAAGATACGCTATCTAGCGGAGGAAGCAAAGGGTTGAGACTCCAGTGGGAACAGCACAAACCTCAGCTATCTATAGAAGCGTTCTCTGCTTCTATAGATAGCTGAGGTTGTGCCCACCGGAAAGCGAGACCATTTGCTTCCGTAGCGGGTATGTTAAACCAAAATATACAGCTCTTTTATAATAAACAATAAACGACAATCTTTTAGCAAGCAGGATTTTTTTAGAGTGTTAAGTAATATAAAAGCTTTGTTTATAAAATAAAGCAGTCAACGTTTCGCACTTTCTTTGGTAAGATTGCTTCGTTTGAATTTCAAAAGCTTCTAAAAATAAAAGGATAACAATTTAATGTTATCCCTAAAAAGTTACAACCATGAGAATGGACGTCTCTCTTCTCTTTTTTCTGTTTCAAGTGCTTCTTCCTGCTCTTCTTTTACTTCTTCATCCCTTACTTCCTCTACACGATCTTCTTGCACAGCTTCCTCTTCTCTTCTTTTCCCAAAGAAAGCATCAAATGGACGTGAACGTTCTTCTGGTCGTTGTTGATGCGTTGGTTCGAAATGTACATTCTCTGCTTTAATTACTAAGTCCTTTACATGAATAATCTTTTTCGACTCATGCTTTTTTTCTTCTGACATTCTTCAATTCACTCCTTATGTGTAAAACTTAATCGATACTAGTCTATGTGACAAAAGCTGATTCGGAAGTGACAATCGCCCGGTTTTCTCCGTTTTTTTCTAATAAACTAATAAAAAAAAGAAATTTTTTTCAGTAAGATGTTTGCCCACACAACACATAACAGATTACATACGTTATAAGTGACGAACAAGTCAACAAAAAACGGAAGGGGATATTATTATGTCATGTGGAAAGAAGTTTGATTCAGGTAATTGTGTAGCTGATATTCTTCGCGAAATTGCGGATGCACAATCTGATTTATTAAGCGAGTGTACAACAAGTTGTGAACAATCAATTGCTGATTTATTGGGGGATACTTCACCATCAGCTAACAATCTAGACACAGTGCCATTTATTTTGTACTGTAAAGGAGACTGTAAAGCGTTTAAGGGATTTGGGGTTCCAGTTGAGGACTTAAAAGATGCTTTTGCTAGCTTTTACTTCCGAGTAAAAGAGGTAGGCGACGACAACTGTGCCGTTATAGAATTGCTTCGTGATGATAACGATCAACAAGACGATCCATGTTCACCGGTTGAACAAAAAACAGGTGAATTAGAAGTAACTGGCGTTTGTATTACAGTAGATTTAGATTGTTTCTGCCACATCACTTGTCTACCAGCAATTAACGCACTATAATATTTTTAAAAAAGAAGGGCTGGCATAGTGCCGCCCTTCTTTTTGTCATTTAAAATCCTAATAAGCGAATCGATTCAATTTCTTCAAGATCTACCTGATGAAATTTAGGACGTTTAAATGTTTCAATCTGAACTACATTAGCATCAAACGCTGTAATAATACCTCTATACCTGCCTGTTTGGGCTATAACTTCACACTTCATTTTTGGTATATGTGGGGATGGCTTTGTCGCTAAATAATCGACTTGTTCTTCTATTGTCATTTCAGAAAATGGCTTTTTAGTAGGGAATTCCTTTGATTGAAATTGAGTTTCCTCCTCTTCTTCTTTATCTGAAGACTCCATTTCTTTACTAAATTCTTCATCCTTCAAATCTGTATTCACTTCACGTTCTTCATCGTCTTTATCTTCCTCAAAATCATCTACAGGCTTTTCTAATTCAGGTATAATTTTTGTTTTCTTTTTTGACTTTCTACCACGTGCTTGTGATTCAATTGGAACTGAAGCATGTGAAACAGTAGCTTCTTTCTCTTCTTTAGGTGTGAAGTAATCTGCCTGCATGGAAGCAGCTGGCACCTCAAAATCAGGTTGTTGAATATAAAGTACAGGACGCGCTGAATATCTTTTTTTTCTTCTACTCACAGTGGGTTTCCTCCTTTGCCTATGTTACTATATGAAAAGCTTTTTGGAGTTGTGCCCAACACTTTAATACTTAAGTTATTTTTGTAGATAAAAAAACGAGCACAGTAGGTAACTGCACTCGCTTGTTAGCATTATTATAATCCTAAGATATTAAAACCAGAATCAACGTGAATAATCTCACCTGTAACACCACGCGACAAATCACTTAAGAGGTAATATGCTGTATCGCCTACCTCTTCTTGCGTAACTGCACGACGTAATGGTGCTTTTTCTTCAATTTCTTTTAATACCGAGTTGAAATCTCCTACACCTTTTGCAGACAATGTACGAATTGGACCAGCTGAGATTGCATTTACACGAACACCATGTTGTCCTAAATCATTTGCTAAATACTTCATCGTTGCATCCAAACTCGCCTTCGCAACACCCATCACATTATAGTTTTGAACAACGCGTTCTCCACCAAGGTATGTTAAAGTTACGATACCACCGCCCTCTGTCATTAATGGCTGTGCAGCGCGTGATACAGCTAAGAGAGAATACGCACTAATATTATGTGCTAAAAGATAACCATCTCGACTTGTATCAACAAATTGCCCTTTAAGATCTTCTTTTTTAGCGAATGCAATACAATGTGCTAAACCATGAATTGTACCTACATCTTCTTTAATATGATCAAATGCTGTTTGAACCGCTTCATCACTTGTAACATCACATTCATAAAAAAGTGCCTCTTGGTCTTCTAACGTTGCAACTAGATCTTTTACCGGCTTTTCAAAGCGCTCACTTGCATATGTGAAAATAAGACGTGCACCAGCTGCATGCAAAGAACGAGCAATTCCCCAAGCAATACTTCGTTTATTCGCGACACCCATAATCACGTATGTACGCCCTTTTAGTGAAAAATTCATTTTTGTATCCCCCTACATATATTATAAGTTGTTATTAGTACCTACTACTAGTTTATCTTAGATTCACTTGAAACTCAATTTATAATTTTGTAATACTAAAAACAGCCTGCAATTACTGCAGACTGTCCAGTTTCTGTGCGTTTACACAAACTCTAATATACCTTGTAATTCTTCTACATACTCAGATGACCCTGTAACAACAAGATGATCGCCTAAACGTAACCTTGTATCTCCATGAGGTACAAGCGACTCATCGTCCCTAAATATTCGAACCATAATGACATCACCTGTGAATGGAAACTCTCGTAACATAATCCCATCATAGATCGAATTGTTCATATTAATCTCATACAATGCACTTTCTTGATTTGTTAAAATATCTACTACACTAGGTGACTCAATCATTGCTTTTAACAAAGTCTTTGTTGATAGGAGAACAGAAAATACTTCCACATCATTTTCTTTAAGATATTTGTCAGTGCTTGTCATTTCTGCTCTTGCAATAACACGTTTGACACCTTTTTTCTTTGCATAACAAGCGATTTCTGCATTCTTATGTTCATCACCTGTTGAAACGACTACTATATCTACATCAAAAACACCCAATTCTTCCAAGTGTTCTATTTGATAATCTTTTAATTCTTTAATATCAAAAACAGATCGTGTAATTTTCTCATCAATTTTTTCTAATCTTGTATGATAAAGATGTGCCACAAATAGGTTTTGATCCAACTCTCTCACAACAGGTAAAGTCGCTTGATTTGATCCAACAAAAGAAATGACTTGCTGCGGAATTTCTTCCTCTTTATGAATATACATTTTTTTGAAAATCGGTGGTGTGATTAAGCAAGTTAAAACCGCAACTAAAATTAACGCACCTTCCATTTGGCTATCAATTACGCCAATTCGTTCTCCAATTGCCGCTGCAGCAATAACGAGAGACAATGTCGTCGTTAGTATCATACCAGCCCCAATAACGGTGCGTGTATCATACCATTTCCTTAAAATAATAGCTGGTACTAATTTTGAAAGTAAAAGAGCGATCAATAACAACGGGATCAGCACTAAAACTTTCGGATCTTCAAATAATGTCCAAAGATTGATTTCCACACCAACCATCACAAAGAAAATCGGAATTAGAAATCCATAGCCAAAACTATCTAATTTTTGTACTAAGTCTTGATTTGGTGCCAATAAGGAAACTAAAGCACCAGCTAAAAAGGCACCAAGTATGTTTTCTGCACCAACAGATTCAGATACTGCAACTAGAAAAATAATTAACGTGAAAACGGCACGCGTACCGATATGAATCGTTCCTTTTGACATTGTTTCGACAAATGTTTGGTTTCGGAAGTGTTTTCCAACAAAATAAAGTAAAATACCAACACCAAACAAAATCAGTAGTAACCACATATTTCCTGAACCTTCTCCGTAGAAAGAAACAAATACGGCAAGTAAAATCATGGTTACTAAATCTGCAATAACGGCAATCAATAAAATTGTTTGGCCGATAGGCGTTTTCATTGCTTGTGATTCCTTTAAAGTTGGTACCACTACACCTAATGAAATAGTTGAAATAATTAACGTCATTAGGAATACATTATCTATGAAACCAGCAAGTACAAATAAATAAGAAAGCACTAATGATAATAGCAAGATGCCAGCAAATACAATCGTTGCAATTATTACCGGATTCGGCATTTTTGATGCCTTATTTTCTTTTTTTCTTTTTCTTGAAAAGAGACTAAAATCTATTTCTAAACCACTAAGAAACATTAGAAAAATGAAACCCAGTGTAGACAATGTTTCTAACCAATTACTTTCATTAACTAAGTTTAACCCACTTTGACCAATAATAAGTCCAATAATAATCTCAGCAACGACAACTGGGATCATATTTAACCGCAGTCGATGCATTAATATTGGCGTTAAAAAAGCTGCCAAAATAACGATTAAAAGTGAGCTAACAGATTCTGCATGCTCCATTTTAAAGACCTCCCTTGTATTACTTCTCTCTTATAGTAATAAGTTCATAAACGCGGTTGCTAATCCAAAATATATTAACACAGAAATAATATCATTTATTGTGGTAATAAATGGCCCAGAGGCAACAGCTGGATCAATTTTTAATTTGTGCATAAGTAACGGAACTAATGCACCAGCAATCGTTGCAACAAATAAAGTAGCTGTTATCGATACACCAACAAGGAGACCTAGGAAAAACATACCTTGCCAGATATAAACAATACCAGTAATTAAAATACCACAACTCAATCCTGTAATCATACCAGTAATGGCTTCACGCCTCAGGATATTCCATTTCCCTTGTTTCTCTATTTCACCAGTTGCTATACCACGAACTGCAACAGCTAATGCTTGTGTACCAGAATTCCCT
The DNA here is from genome assembly GCF_003426055.1 of Paraliobacillus sediminis. Taxonomy (NCBI): domain Bacteria; kingdom Bacillati; phylum Bacillota; class Bacilli; order Caryophanales; family Bacillaceae; genus Paraliobacillus; species Paraliobacillus sediminis. The sequence goes on along the minus strand of NZ_QJSI01000004.1, from coordinate 230,084 downwards.
GCCATGCCAGCTATTAACGGAATAAATACGGCTAGGATAGCAACTTGATCTAACGTTGCTTCAAAACGTCCAATAATACTTGCTGTAAATAAACCAAGAAATAGTAAAATTATTAGCCAAGGAAGACGCTTTTTCGCTGATACAAATGCATTATCATCTGGACCATCCATATCCGAGACACCGGCTAATTTAGAATAGTCATCATTTGCTTCCTCTTCCATAACATCCATGATATCATCGACAGTGATAATACCTAACAAATGATTTTGGAAATCTACAACTGGTAAAGCTAGAAAGTCATAGTCACGCATCATTTGTGCGATATCTTCTTGATTTTCACCAACAGAAACTGATACCAGTCGTTCACTCATCACATCAGAAATTAACCAATCACCTTCTGCTATAATTAGATCGCGTAAAGAAATAACGCCAACTAATACTTGATCATGATTAATGACATAAATATAATAAATGGTTTCCGCTTCTGGCGCTTTTTTTCTTAGGTGTCGCATTGCTTCTTTAACCGTTTGATCCGTATGAACAACAACAAACTCGGTAGTCATAATACTTCCGGCTGTTTTCTCTTGATAATGCAGTAATGCTTTTATCTCATTTGATGCTTGCTTTTCCATAATTGTTAGATAGCTAGCAACTTTATTTTTGTCCATCTCATTCAAAATATCTACCGCGTCATCCGTAGCCATATTTGCAAGTACTTGAGCAGCAAAGGATGGGAGCATCTCGGTAATAAATTCTTCCACTAGATCATCATCTACTTGTTCCATCACATCAGCTATTTCTCCTGGCGATAAATACGTGTAGATAAGGAAGCGTATTTCTTCTGTTTGTTCTTCAAAAATTTTCGCTTGATCATATGGATGAATTTCTAAAAATTCAGCACGAAATTGATCAATTTTTTCATTGACAAGTGTGTCCTGCACTTTCTCCCACAATTGTACGCGTTCTTGTTTATCTAAATGTTCCATAAATGGTCGCCTCCTTATCGCCTAGACCGTATTTATAGTAATCGCCACGTGCTTTTTTGTCAATAAAATCACTCTATCTAATTGTCTTGAAAAGCACTTTAAAATCTTTTTATCAACAACTTTACAACTTTGCTTAAAAAATGTTGTAAAGTAAGGTAAACTAATAACTAGTATGAAAAATAAAAATTCAAAAAGATAAATATAGAAAGAAAGGTATAGTATGCAATCCAAAACTCGAACAGCAAATATAGATTATGTGTTAATTTCAATTATTATCTTATTAGCGATTATCAGTGTTTTTTCGCTTTATACGATACAACCCTATTTAAACGATACTTACTACATCAGTCAAATACAATGGTATGTCCTTGGCGGTATAACAATATTTCTTATCATGCTTGTTGATTATGATCGTTTAAGACAAATTTCATGGTTGGTTTATGGATTTGGTTTGATCATGTTAATAATGCTCCATTTTCATTTCCCAACCGGAATTGCAAGAGAAGTTAACGGCGCTTGGGGTTGGTTTCAAATTCCGGGATTTGGAACATTACAACCTGCAGAGTTTATGAAAGTCTTTTTAATTATTGCATTAGCACATCTTATCGTCATGCATAATGATAAATTCAAAGAACACACAAATAAAAGTGATAGCTGGTTACTGTTGAAAATTATGGTAGTGGCAACACCTCCAATGGGATTAGTTGCACTGCAACCAGATTTAGGTGGATTCTTAGTATTAGCAGCTATTGTTGTTTGTATGGTTCTTGTGTCTGGTGTACGGTGGAGAATTCTTTTTTCACTACTTGGCCTAATAATGATTTCCGTAGTTATTTTACTATTTCTATATATTACATTCCCAGAAGCAGTAGATGACGTAATAGCAGATACCCCTTTCGAACACGTAGAGAGCCGTTTTACTGGTTGGTTAGATACAGAGGTTAATGGTCAAAGTGGTGGCTATCAATTAATCCGCGCCATGCTTGCGATAGGATCTGGTCAATTAAGTGGGAAAGGAATTGGAACATTTGAAGTTTCCAATATACCTGAACGACATACGGATATGATTTTTACGTCAATTGCCGAACAATTTGGTTTTATCGGTTCAAGTATTGTCATTACCTTACTTTTCTTATTAGTATACCGATTAATCCATATTGCTTTACAAAGTAATGACCCATTTGGAAGTTACTTAATTACAGGATTTATTGGCATGTTTACGTATCAAATCTTCCAGAATATTGGAATGACGATCAAATTACTTCCTATTACTGGACTACCACTTCCATTCATTAGTTACGGCGGAAGTTCTACCTTAACCTATTTAATCGCTATAGGCATTGTTTTAAATATCCATTATCGAACAAAAGTATTTATGTTTGATTCCTAAACTGTTGGTTTATACTACTTACACCAAGAATTCACAGAATAGGAGGCAGTTTTATGAAAATAGATGTAATTGGAGATATTCACGGTTGTTATGATGAACTACTTACATTATTTAAAGAATTAGGTTATCAAGGTCAAAATGGTATACCTTATCATCCAGACAAGCGAATTCCTATATTTTTAGGCGATATAACTGATCGAGGTCCAGGGTCAATAAAGACAATTGACCTTGTTTATCGTATAGTAATCGAAAAAAATGTTGGACATTATGTACCTGGGAATCATTGCAATAAATTGTATCGTTATTTCCTAGGCAATAAAGTACAAATTACGCATGGATTAGAAACAACTGTCGCTGAATTCCAAGCATTATCAAAAGACCGTCAAGCACTAGTTAAAAAGCAATTTATCGAACTCTATGAGCAAGCTGATTTATATATAACAGTACCTGAAGTAAACGCGATAGTTGCCCACGCTGGTATTAGGGAAGATCTTATTGGTCGTGAGGATAAAGAAACAGCCGTATTCGTTTTATATGGTGATATAACTGGTAAGAGTCATGACGATGGCAGACCCGAAAGACGAGATTGGGCTCAGGACTACCATGGCAGTCGTTGGATTGTTTATGGACATACCCCTGTTAAAGAAGCACGAAGAATTAATCAAACAATAAATATTGATACAGGTTGCGTGTTTGGTAATAAGTTAACTGCTTTTCGATTACCTGAAGAAACATTAACAGCAGTGCCCTCACAACAACCCTACATCGCAGATAAATTTAAATATTTCGAATGAACAATGTTAAGTAACATACCGCTCTGGAAATATACTGCGCTTTCCGTGGGCACGGCTTCAGCTAACTTAGTAAAGCAAAAATCGCTTTACTAAGTGGATCTTCAGCCCGCGCTGTTCCCACAGGAGTCTCCGTATATTTCCATCGCTAGCGAAACTCATTCCGTACATTTGTTATTATTCTTACAAGTGGTTTGAAATCCTGCCAAGAAGCAATCATTTACGAGTGAATCGAAACTAACTATGGGAGTACAGATGTCTTCTTTCATGAGTTAAAAATTACAATTATTAAAGAAAGACAAGATCTTTATCAATAGTGTGTTTTGCTAAGTCGGTTAATAGTATGAAAAACTAGACTGTGGAAAAGGAGTCAATTTCATTTAATACGCTAACTTCCATTAAAAATACTACATGTTGCTTGTGTATGGAAGTTAATTATAGACAAGCTCATCAATTGTTTATATACTACGTTACAATTTTCCTTAAAACTAGCGAAGGAAGCAAATAGTTGAGACTCCTGTGGGAACAGCACAAACCGAAGATCCTCTATAGAAGCGTTCTTTGCTTCTATAGATAGCTGAGGTTGTGCCCACGGAAAGCGAAACTATTTGCTTCCGAAGCGAGGCAAGAAATTACCTTATGTTGCAAGTGTCTATTACTCTTCTCCTATTTGTTCAGCAATTATCATTGAAAACCAAAAATAATCCAACAATAAAGTCATTATCGCGACTTTTATTGTTGGATTATTTGTTTCATATCTTCAGGTAAGGAAGACGTAAATGTGTGTCTTTCTTTCGTTAGTGGATGCGTAAAGGCTAATGAAACACAATGCAATGCTTGTCTTTTCATTACGCTGTTATCTCCCCCGTATAGATTATCGCCTAGTAAAGGATGACCAAGATGGGCTAAATGGACACGAATTTGATGCGTCCTTCCAGTTTCCAAAACAACATGCAGTAGTGAATATGCTGTTGTTTCCTCTAGCACTTGATAATGTGTTACCGAAGGCTTTCCATCTAAATCTACCATTCGTTCTACAATAGAATCTGGTTTTCGACCAATCGGTTGATCAATGGTTCCTTGTTTTGTTTCCATATGACCAGGAATAATTGCCTGATATTGTCTTGTAATATCACCAGACTTTTGACCATCTGCCAGAATAGAATGACTTAATCGATGCTTCGCTACAAGCAAAAGGCCAGATGTATCCCGATCTAATCTTGTAACGATATGTACCGTATAATCAATATTGTTTTTTGCGTAATGGTGTAAAATCCCATTGGCAAGTGTCCCTGTTGGATGATGATTGGATGGAATTGTAGCAACATTAGGCTCTTTATCAATTACAAGTACATCATCATCTTCATAGACAATATCAAGTGGCACTGCCTCTGGTTTCAAATACATACCGTGTTGCTCTGATGGAAAAGAAACTTCAATTAGATCACCTTGCTTTAAAACTTTTCGTACTGTGACAAACTCACCATTTACAGCGAGCGTACCTCCTTGAAACTTTATACCCTTTACAATTCTACGCGAAAAGCCTTGTACGTCTCTCAAATAATCGCGCAAAAGCATTTGATCATCATCTTTTTCAACATACCATTTCAAGCTTATTATCACCTTTCTATCTAATTACCTCTATCTATTGCTATTATCGTTCTTCTGAAATAAACGAATCACGGACACGTTTCCAAAATGGAAAAGGACGATACCTTGCAAAGCGAATTTTTTCTTTGGCTACTTTACATTCAATGGCTTTAATATTCATCACACTTTTCGTAATATGATCAATTGTGATTAAAAAACTCTGGTTGTCCTCAACAGGTAAAAATTTACAAACGTGATGCTTGGGTAACATTAACGAAGATCCAATTGTTCGATAAACCCTGTTATTAATTGATGACATCTCTGTAATCTGTAAGGAAGGTAATGATGGATGAATGATCGCACCACCTAATGCTTTATTATAGGCCGTACTACCAGATGGTGTCGAAATACATAACCCATCCCCACGAAATCGTTCAAAGTGCTCTCCCTTAATAGTAACGTCCAAAACAACCGAACCTTCAACTTTTTTAATCGACGTTTCATTTAGAGCTAAGTAATGTTCAGATGTTCCATCCTCTGAATGAATCATCATCGATAATAATGGATATTCAACAATTTGATACGGGTTTTTAGCTATTTCAATTACTAATTGTTCGATTTCCTCAGGTACCCAATCAGCATAAAAACCTAGATGACCTGTATGGACCCCGATAAAAGCTGTCTTGTCTAATCGTTCGCTATACGTTTGGAAAGCTTGTAAAAACGTTCCATCACCGCCTACTGAGATTGCTAAATCTGGCTCTATTTCATCATATTCTAAATCAAAATCTTCTAAGTATTGACACATTATTGCTTTAATACTTTCTGACTTATGGTCACCTTTAGATGTGATCGAAAATTTCATGAGTTACGAGGGGCCCCCTTCTTTATGTTTTGCATAAACTCTTTTTCTATGATAAATACGTTGTGCTTCTTGTACTTCATCTTTTATTTTTGCCATTTCTTCATCCAATTTAAATGCAGCTTCTGCAGCTCGTTTTAATCGCGCTTTTACATCTGTTGGGATTTGACCATCATATTTATAATTTAATGAATGTTCATTTGTTGCCCAAAAATTCATTGCAAGCGTCCTAATCTGAATTTCTGCAATTATTTGCTTCTCTCCACGCAGGGTAGCTACTGGATATCGAATAATCATATGATAGGATCGATATCCACTATCTTTTTCTGTTTCTATGTAATCTTTTTCTTCTACAATCGAAAAATCATTTCGCGCTTGTAACATACGAACAATGCCATAGATATCATCAACAAATTGACAAACAACCCGAACACCTGCAATGTCCTGCATCTCTTCTTCTATTTTATCAAACGACATGTTCTTACTACGCGTTTTTTCTATAATACTTGTTACAGGCTTCACTCGGCCAGTTACAAATTCAATGGGAGAATGTTTTGATTCAAATTCGTACTGTGCTCTTATACCTTTTAATTTCACCTTTAATTCTTCGACGACTTGCACATAAGGGGCCAAAAAAGCTTCCCAATTCACAATAGACACCACCTTATAAACATCATTCTTAACTTTTTCATATATCATTCCTATTGTAACACAATTTACCGTTTTTCAATTTGATTTAGCTTTATCTTTATTCTATATCTCTTTACTCGATATGACGAACCCTATTGCATATTATTCGACTTATCTAGGTGCATTGCACTATACTTATTTTAACAGATAAATTATATATTTCTATTTATGAGTCAAGGAGGTCGACTAATTGGTACAAGAGATTGAAATGGAAAGTAAAAATTTATTAACCGAAATGGAATACAACAAATTAATTGATTTTTTTGAACTACGTAAAGAAGATGCGCGAGCACAGATAAATCATTATTTTGAAACACCTACATTCCAATTAAAAAGCAAAGGAGCTGCACTTAGAATTCGCAAAAAGAATGATAAATGGCAGCTGACATTAAAAGAACCTTATCAAGATGGCTTATTAGAAACGCATGACACCTTAACTGAAAAAGAAGCAAATTCATGGATTAACAATAAACTTATTACGAAACCAGCAGTTAGACAACAGTTAGATAGTTTAGGGATCGACTTTCAAGCATTACGTTATGGTGGTTCATTAAAAACGAATCGAATTGAATTACCGTATAAACAAGCCCTTATTGTCATAGATTATAGTATATATAATAATACCTTCGATTATGAATTAGAAGTTGAATCAGACACAAAAAAAAATAGCGAAGATGTATTAAAAAAAATTATGGAACAATTACAAATAAGTAAAAAACCTACATTAAATAAAATTGAACGCTTTTATCTTTCATTAGAAAACAGATAAGTTGCCATAATATGTAGAACGCTGTTACAATTACTTATTAGAGGCAATAATCAAGACAGACAAAGGGGGTTTAAAGACATGAGTGACACTAATTCAATCTATGAAGCAATTGGTGGACATACTAAAGTAGAGTCTTTGGTGCATGCTTTTTATCGTTGTGTTGGTGAGCATCCTGATCTTATTCCTATTTTCCCAGAAGATTTGACGGAAACCGCAAGGAAACAAACACAATTCTTAATTCAATTTTTTGGAGGACCTTCTTTATATAACGAAGAACATGGACACCCCATGTTGAAAAGAAGACATTCACCATTTGCGATAACACCAACGAGAAAGAATGCTTGGTTAGCTTGTATGAACGAAGCATTAGAAGAAGTTAATATAGAAGAACCTTATCGAACAATCATATACGAGAGATTAACGAAAACAGCACACCATATGATGAATACACCTGAGAGAACGAAAGGAGAATCGCTGTGAGTTGGAATTCAATTGGGCCGTCATCTAACGTACAAGATCTAGAAGTAAAGAAACAGTTTGGATACTTTGATCTTCTGAAAAAGCCTGTAGAAATCTATCTCTTTGTTGATCCTCTTTGCCCTGAATGTTGGTCATTAGAACCAATTATAAAAAAATTAACGTTAGAATATGGACGTTTATTTACTATCAGGCCAATTTTAAGTGGACAGTTGGCATCGGTAAATCAAGATGCCACAGATAAACACAACTATTTAAGAGAAATGTGGGAAAGAACTGCATCCAGAACCGGAATGTGTTGTGATGGCGATTTGTGGTTGGAAGATCCAATAACATATCCATCCATCGTTTCGATCGCAATCAAAGCCGCCGAATTACAAGGTAAAAAAGCAGGGAAGAAGTTCTTACGAAAAATCCAAGAATATGCTTTTCTTAACAAAATGGATATATCGAAAGAGAAAAATCTACTCGCTTGTGCCGAAGCAGCAGAATTGGATTTAGATGAATTTAAAAAAGACTTATACTCGAACTCTGCTAGAGAAGCATTACAATGTGATTTGAAATTAGCCAATGAAATGGAAGTAGAGTACATTCCTTCCATTGTATTTTTTAATGAAACTGAAAATGAAGAAGGTTTGAAATTATCTGGTGTATACGCTTATGATATATATGTAAATGTCTTACAACAAATGCTACAAAAAGAAGTGAAAGCGTCTGAAAAACCTAGTTTAGAAGCTTTTTCTGCACATTTTCAGTTTTTCGCGACAAAAGAAGTTGCTGTTGTTTACGATTGGTCAAACGAAAAGGCACTTAAAGAAATGAAAAAGCTACAATTAAAACAACTCGTAAAACAAGTACCAGTAAAGCATGGTTACTTTTGGAAGTATATTGGTTAAAAATAAAGAGGTGTTCTGTGTGTTGTACAGATCGCCTCTTTTTTTGTGAAAAAAAAGATGATGTCAGTGACATCATCTTGCACCAAGTCTATCACTAGACAAGGGGGGATGGGAGAAAGTTTCAGGTCAAACAAAGGGGTTTGTTTGTTAAACATCTCACAGTTAGAATATAACAACTTCTGAAGATATAAGCAATACGTTTGATCACTATTTCACAAAAATGTCATACTTCTAGGATTATATACGCGTACATACTATTATAATAGTTACTTTTATGGAGGAGATTTATATGCGACGATATTATCCATATATGTTTTTACTGCTTGCTTGTTGTGCCTTTATTCTAAATATATTTGCTCTAATGGATATCATTCCAATGCTTCTTACCTTGCCTTTACTTTTCACTTCAATTTATTTCACTCTGTTTTCATTTACACACAAGCGTACTTTTCGAGGATTTAAATAACGCCAGTCACATCTCATGATGTAACTGGCGTTATTTATTTACTCAAGTTTGTCTAACAGTGTTTCCATTTCAATTAGTTTTTCTTCAAAGACAGCTAATGCTTGTAATATCGGTTGCTTATCTGTCATATCTACACCGGCCTTTTTCAAGACTTCAATAGGAAAGTCACTGCTGCCAGCTTTTAGAAAACCAAGATAGCGATCAACAGCCGGCTGTTTTTCTTTTAGAATTTGTGATGCTAATGACTGTGCAGCAGCATACCCTGTAGCATACTGATAAACATAGTAATTATAATAAAAGTGAGGTATTCTAGCCCACTCCAAACCAATTTCTTCATCTGAAACAATTTCGTCGCCAAAGTACTTTTTATTTAAAGCATAATATTCTTCTGTTAACTTATCTGGGGTTAATGCTTCCCCTTTTTGGTCTAACTGATGGATAGTGTGTTCAAATTCAGCAAACATTGTTTGTCTGAATACAGTGCCACGAAATCCTTCTAGGAAATGATTCAATAAGAATAATTTCTCTTTATCATCGCTTGTCTGTTCAATCATATATTCATTTAGTAATGCCTCATTACACGTTGAAGCAACTTCTGCTACGAAAATAGAATAATCTCCATAACGGAAAGCTTGATTTTCTCTTGTATAATAACTATGCAACGAGTGACCAAGCTCATGACCTAATGTAAATAAATTATTTAAGTTATTCTGCCAATTCATAAGAATATAGGGATTCGTTCCATAAGATCCAGAAGAATAGGCACCACTTCTTTTTCCTTTGTTCTCTTCAACATCTACCCAGCGGTTAGTAAAGCCTTCTTGTATTCGACCAACATACTCTTCACCTAATGGAGCCAATCCTTTTAAGATGTGCTCTTGTGCTTCTTTATAGCTATATTTCATTGAAACATCTTTAACAAGCGGTGTGTATAGATCGTACATATGCAATTCATCTAATTGCAGCACACGTTTTCTTAATGCAACATATCGATGCATTAAATCAAGTCGGTCATTAACAGCTTCAACTAGATTATCATATACCTTTTCAGGGATATTGTTATTGTCCAAAGCCGCTTGACGAGCCGAGTCATAATTTCGTACTTTCGCATTAAAATTATGTTTTTTTACTGCTCCGGATAAAGTAGAGGCAAATGTATTTATAAAGCTTCCATAAGTACCATATACAGCTTTAAATGCATCACGTCTTACTTCAGGTTTATCGGACTCTAAAAAGTTAATATACCGCCCGTGTGTTAATTCTACTTCTTCCCCCTCATCGTTCTTAACCATTGGGAATTTTAAATCTGCATTATTCAACATACCAAATGTTTGTGATGCATTACCAGTTACTTCTGAAACTTCAGCAAGTAATACTTCTTCTTTTTCACTCAAAATATGCTCTTTTTGTCTGGTAATCTCTCCTAATGCATGTTGATAATGCTTTAATTCTGGTTTCTTTTCATAAAATGCCTTAAGCGTCTTTTCACCCATATCTAAGATTTCCGGTACTATAAAACTCATTGCACTAGAAAACTGTGTAATTAGATTCTCCGCTTTCGAATTAATTGCTTGATACACTGAATTTGTAGTATCTTGATCATAGCGCATATGCGCATATGTATAAAGCTTACCAATTCGCTCTGATACTTCATCTTGTAATACTAATAAGTTGTATAGTTTATCTTCTGATGTAGCAAGTTTTCCTTGATAGTCAGTAAATTTCGGGATAACCTTCTTTAGAGCTTCTAACTCGACTTGCCACTCTTCATCAGTTGTGAAGATATCTTCCAATCTCCAGGTATTTTCAATTGCTACTTCATCTCTCACTTGTAACTTTTGATTTGCTTTTGCCAACGCAATTACCTCCTCTGTTCTTATTTCACTTTTAATTGTCTCTACTTACTATTATAACTTACAATCTAGAATTCATGTGTCATCCTGCTCATATTCTCTAATTGTCGAACGATTTCTGTGTCTGCTCTCATTGCTTCATCGACTGTAGTGTAAACTTTAAATTGTCTTTGCAATTGATAATACACTGTTGATACTTTTTTTATAATTTGAAGGTGCTCCAATTGGTGAAGGTATTCCGCTACGGGGTTGCTTGTAGGGTAAATTAGTGGGTATGCATGGCTTGGTTCTATATATGCTTGTAAATATGCCTGACATTCTTTTAACGTGAAAGTAGGTCTTTTTTCAAAAAAATCAATACAGAGTCGACTTTGCCAATTCCATGGTGGTACCTTCATCTTCCACTGACTTAGTACTGGGAGATGAATAGCAGCAGATATAGTACTTGGTGACACACCTTTTAAATATAACCATTGCCTCCATTGTCCTTCTGTTGTTTGCATCGTATACTGTGGTTGTAAACGAAATCGCTTCTTCTCTTTTAACCATAGAGAATAGAATTGATTATTTTTAACTTGATTCGAATCAAACAACTGGATAAAAGAAAGTGCATGTAATGGTACAAATTCTAAATTACCTATCGTTCGCTTGCCACCTGTTAGAATTATATTTTTATAAATCGCAAGTTGTTGTGTTTGAGGACAGTAAAAGAAGAGTCTAGTTGCCATTGATGCGTTAAACTGGAGAAGGAAATGGCGATCACTTGGAGTTAAGTCTATAGTTGCATTTGTTATTCGTCTCATCCGGTTACCACCTAGTATCCAGAGTGGTATAATTCCAGCTTTCAAATAGCCTTGTGTTCGTTTAAGAAATGTTTTAATAGGAATATTAGCACATTGATATTCAATTGCTATTTGCTTTTCAGCAATCCTGATAAAAATGTCTGGCCTTTGTTTTATTTCTGGTAAATACTTTTCTAACGCAACAAGTAATCCCTGTTTTTTAAACCATTTATATAAATCTAATTTACCTTGCTCATGATATTTACCTTCTCCTCCAGCTGTATTAGCACAATTAGCGTTTTTTTTATGCGCAAAGTGAGCAATCATTTTATAGCCATTCTTAACAATAACTTGTTGCATACATACAGGACAATAAAAACGGTATTTTTGTTTATATACGTTAATTTTTGCTAACGGTAGCATTGCTAGTATAATCACCTGTCCATCTTCCGTAATTGCTTGTAACAACTATATTCCCCCCCTCGTTATTCATTTGATAACTATGTTCGACAGGTAATCGCAAAACTCCTTCTTTTCAAACAAAAAAAGCACTCACTTATGAATGCTTTACTTTTGCGGAAAATAGCTTTGTATTTGATTTAGTGCATCTTCTTCAAAGATAACTTTTCCATATTCCCGCAACATATGTTCTGTCACGTTTGTTTGTCGGCCAAATTCTAATAGTTGACTCACGATATTATCTTGTTGATCATCGTCCAGAAAAACATCATCAAACTCAACTAATAAAATATAACGATCTTTATAATGGTATAGTTTATCATTAATTCCTTCAGCTGCTTTTGTTTGATAACTTAATTGGATAACATCTTCAAAATCTGCAAATCCAATAATAAATGTTAAATCCGCATCTATTGCTTGAATTGCATCATCATCGTCTTCCTCTTCGTCATCACTTCCAAATTTCTCATCTAATAACGATTCAATCTTTTCATCCATTGGCAAATCAAATGAATTACCGTGTTCAGATGGCAATTCTAAATTTTGACCGTCTTTAGAAATTTGTGCTTTTGTTACAACGATCTCTAAGCCTTTGTCTAGCGCTTGTACTTGAATCCAAAGTGGTCCATCTATGCTAAATTCATCACCATTATAATTAACTTCGTCCATAACTTGCCAAAAGAGTTGTTCACTCTTTTCTCGGTTATACCAAATTTCTTCTCGATTAAAACCACGATGTTCAATGTCCTTGTAGGATACATAGAATTTTACTGTGTTTTCATTAATTCTTTCTATTTCCATTTGTTAGCTCTCCCTTCTAAATATAAGTAGGTGGAAGGGATATCTTCACCTATTATACCTTACCCTTATTTATAACAAGTTAACCATCTTTATATTGTTATTAATCCATACTTCTATTCTATGATAAAACATACGAAATTGAAAATAGAAATGCCTATAAATTTAAATTTTCTCACTTTTGTCACATTATCCATTCCGTAAGAAAGTTTACTTATTTTAAAATAAATAGTGAAAGTATATACTAACGTACATTAGGTAGTTTGTCATTTAATACGATTAAAAAAAATGAAAACGCAGATCCTATTTACAGGTTCTGCGTTTTTTTAGTTAGTTTACCATACGTTGAGCTTCACGTAATTGGAAAGTACGTACTTTTCTTGGTAAAAATCTTCTGATTTCATCTTCATTATATCCAACTTGTAAACGTTTATCATCAATAATAATTGGACGACGAAGAATACCAGGGTTTTCTTGAATTAAATCAAACAGATCCTTTAAAGCCATTTGCTCAAAATCAACTTTTAGTTTTTGAAATACTTTCGATCTTGTTGAAATTATTTCATCTGTTCCATCTTCAGTCATACGTAATATTTCCTTGATCTCATCCAGGGTCAGGTTATCGGAGAAGATATTTCTTTCATAATATGGAATCTCATGTTCTTCTAACCATGCTTTTGCTTTCCGACAAGATGTACAACTTGGTGAGGTATAAAGTGTTACCATTGTACTTCACTCCTCAATAAATGATTTTATTTTAATTCATTAGTATTTAACTTTAAAAAACTTATTACATTACAATTACTTTAAATAACTCTTATAATATAAGTATACTATAGTTGTCAATATTACGATATAGCTTTGTATATTTTTACTTAAAAATTACACATTTACGATTATAATATGTCTGTTGTAATTATTATTCCCATTTTAAAATAGGGTTAAACCTATTTCCGAAAATTATTTTCTCTCACTGTACAAGGCTTTTTCAAACAATCATACTTCTTAATATAAGATTATCTTATCATGCAATTATCTTTTTGTAAACTATCTCGAATTCGAGCCTTTTATTCAACTTTACTCTTTCTACGTCCATTACTGCACAATATTTTTTTCAATACGTAACATGTAATTGAAAAAGGAAACCTCCCAATTTCCTATGGAAGGTTTCCTTCTTATGCTTAATCTTATACTTTTTCTTTCAATACATCAAAGATATCATCCGTATCTCTTTTCTCGTCATATGATAAAACTTCTTCAGCTGATTGATAGGCTTTTCCGTAAATTTGTTCATCTTTATACGTGTGAATATCCTCATACATTTTTCGCATTTGCTTATAAATCATTTCTTCATCTTCATTAGATGGAGCCCAATACAGAATTTCCAATGGGATTTCTTCATTCGTTGCTAAAGAACGTCTATTATAACCAATCGATTGTGCATGTTTAAAGCCTTCACGTTGATAGAAACGTAATCTCTTTTCAGAATCAGTCTCTTCATAATCAACTGGTTCCACTTCCAAAATAATTGGTTTTTGTTTCGTTTTTAAGGTGTTAATTAATTTATGCCCGAGTCCCTGTCCTCTAGACTTAGATGAAACATATAAATAATCGATAAAAATAAAAGTTTTAAATTCTGCGTACATTAATACATGATTTTGACCCTCATCTTTATAATATACATCGCTTTTTTCTTTAAGTAACATTTCCATGTGTTTTCTAGATTTCATTTCTTCAATTGGAAAGTACTCATTTAATTTTTCATACCAATTCATGAATTTACTCCCTTGTTTTTTATCTTTTTATTATTTTAAAATGTCCACCTTATATTATAACGAAAAGTCAGACATTTGTTAAATCGGTTTAAAGGCTCTCTGTCTATGTATACCCTTATATTTGATTATTAATACGATGTTAGCGTAACATAGTCAAAAAAACTCCTTCTCGCTAACGAAAAGGAGTTCTTACAGCGTATTAACTAGTCTAAAGGTGTATAATCAACATTTTCTGTATAGGTATTTCCTGCATTCCAAAGTAGAAACTCTGTGATGTTATTTTCATTTAATGCCTTTATTTGTGCTTCAACTTCTGCTACACCATACTGTTTTGTAGCACCACTATATAACCAAGGTGCCTCAAAATCTTGAATCCATGGTCGTGATACTGGTGGTTCTTCTAAAGCACCCAATACCTCATTCTCAACTTCAGCATATGCTTTAATTAATTCATAAGGCTCTTTATCAGGAAAATCAATCCCAAAGTATGGGGTCCAGTGACTCGGATAAACCATTGATGAAATAACATCTACATTTTCTGAAATTTTCGAGAAATTCTGCCCAATTCCCGGTGTTTCTTCTATTGTAGCGGCATAACCAAAGATATCTACTGATACATCTATACCATATGAGTTAAGTTCTTCTCTAGCATAACCAACAAAATCTGTTACAGCTTGGACACGTTTTTTGATGTTGTTCATATCAACATCTTTATAATCCCCAAGCGTGTAAGTTAGATCTTCATCTCGTTTTTCGAAACCTTCTGGAAAGCGAACATAGTCAAATTGAACATCCTGAAAACCTAAATCTACAGCCATTTTTGCTATTTCTACATTATGCTCCCAAACCTCTTTCGAAAATGGGTTTACAAATGATTCGCCTTTATTATTCGTCCATACCTTACCATTTTCCTTAAATGATAAATCAGGTCGTTCATTAGCTAAAACCGTATCCTTAAAAACAACAATTCGTGCAATAGGATATATCTCTTTTTCCTCAAGAACTTTTAACATTTCCCTTGGATCATCTATCATATTTTTGGCAATGTCATAATATGGTGAATCTTCATCTGGTCTAAAAGTAAGATTACCATTATCATCTTTAATGTCAATTACCATAGCATTTAAATCTGATGAATCAACTAAATCTAATAATGTCTTAAATCTACTTCCCCCTGCAGAATGACCTGTTACATAGATCCCTCGTACAGCATCTGGATAAGTAAACGTTAAACCTGAATCATAGGAAAATCGTGCTAATCGCTTCGTATTATCATAAGCAGTTAGATTAACTTCTTTTGTTGCAACTTCACTTGCTATCATTACTTCTGTATCTGGTGCACCATATGTACTTGTAGGTATCACTAAAGCGAGAAGGAGAAAAGTAATGATAAGTAAAGTCTGTCGTTGTTTATTCTCCATTTCATCAAACTCCCCAATTATTTATTTACTCTTATTATATAAGAAATGATGACAAAATAATACGATATCTTACAAATTTATTTTGCATCTATTTCCAACAATAGAAAAAAATGCTACCACATTGATTATGGTAGCATTTTTAGCATCACTTAACGAGTTGTTTTTTATAAGCTTCAAATTCTTTTGTTGTACATAAAACTTGATGATTCGGACTAACTTCTCGAAATACAGGTTCTTCACTTGTGTCATGATCTGATGGATCATAAGTAGTTCGAACACGACTTCGCTCATAATTAGGATCCGGTAAAGGAATTGCAGATAATAACGATTTTGTATACGGATGTAATGGGTTTTTGTATAACTCATCACTAGTAGTTAATTCAACAATTCTCCCATAATACATTACCGCAATTCGATCACTAATATATTTAACCATTGATAAATCATGTGCAATAAACAAATACGTATATCCGTGTTCTTTTTGTAGTTCTTTTAACAGATTAACAACCTGTGCTTGAATAGACACATCAAGGGCAGAGATTGGTTCATCCGCAATAATAAACTCTGGATCCACAGCTAAAGCACGAGCAATTCCTATACGTTGACGTTGTCCACCACTAAATTCATGCGGATAACGATTTCCGTGCTCTTTATTTAATCCAACACGTTCTAATAAGTCTTCAACTCTAGCTTTACGTTCTTGCGTATTTTTTACTAATCCGTGTACATCTAATCCTTCAGCAATAATATCCATTACCGTCATTCTTGGATTTAAAGACGCATAAGGGTCTTGGAATATCATTTGCATTTTTTGATTAAATATTTTTAAATTTGCTTTAGATTTCTTTCCATGGACATCAATACCATTGAATTTCACATTACCGTCTGTCGCATCATATAATCGAATAATACTTCGGCCTGTTGTTGATTTACCACAACCAGACTCTCCAACAAGACCAAATGTTTCTCCTTTATAGATATCAAACGTAACACCATCGACAGCTTTTACGACACTATGTCTGCCTGTTTTAAAATGTTGTTTCAGATTTTGTACTTCTAATAATTTTTCGCGGCTCATGACTTATCCTCCCCCTCATTCGAACTAGAGGCGCCTGTTTTAGCAAAACCTTTCATTCTACGTTGTACAGGAGCAGGCGGTTCAACATGCGGTGCATACTCATGTAATAACCAAGTTGCTGCATAGTGTGTATCTGAAACCTTAAACATTGGTGGTTCCATTTCTTTATCAATTTCTAAAGCATATTCATTACGAGGTGCAAATGCATCTCCTTTAGGTGGCTTTAACATATCTGGCGGTGATCCTGGAATAGCCACTAGACTCTCTTCCGTACTATCTAGAGTTGGCATCGACGCAAGTAATCCCCATGTATATGGATGTTTCGGATTATAAAAAATTTCATCCGCAGTACCTATTTCAACAATTTTACCAGCATACATAACAGCTACACGATCTGCAACGTTAGCAACCACACCCAAATCATGCGTGATAAATATAATCGAACTATCTGTTTTCTTCTGAATATCTTTCATTAACTCTAAAATTTGTGCTTGAATCGTTACATCTAGTGCAGTTGTTGGTTCATCTGCAATAAGAATTTTTGGATTACAAGCTAAGGCAATTGCAATAACGACACGTTGTCTTTGCCCACCTGAGAATTGATGTGGATATTGATCCACACGCTCTTTTGGTTCTGGAAGACCTACTAACTCTAATAATTCAATCGTTCTTTCTTTTGCTTTTGAACGACTCATTTTTTGGTGTTTAATCAAACCTTCCATAATTTGTGTTCCTATTTTCATCGTTGGATTTAGAGATGTCATCGGATCTTGAAAGATCGTTGAAATATCCTTTCCACGAATTGCTTGCATTTGACGTTCACTTAACTTTGCTAAATCTTTTCCATCAAATAATATTTCACCTTCTTTAATACGTCCAGGAGGTGAAGGAATAAGACGAGTCAATGCTCTAGTCGTTACGGACTTCCCAGAACCAGACTCACCTACAATTGCTAATGTTTCTCCCTTTTTCAAATCAAAGGTAACACCACGAACTGCTTTCACTTCTCCTCCATGCGTATCAAAGGAAACATGTAAATTATTTACTTCTAATATATTATCCATTCTTACACCTACCCCCTATTCACGCATTTTTGGATCTAATGCATCACGAAGACCATCAGCCAATATGTTAAAGCCAATCATAACTAATGACATAACGATAGCTGGGAAAATCATTATATGAGGATTAATTTGCAGTGCTTTAAATCCTTCATTTATTAATGTACCTAGAGAAGCATCTGGTGCTTGTAATCCTAGTCCGATAAAGCTTAAAAACGCCTCAAAAAATATGGCACTAGGTATAGTAAACATTGTATTTATAATAATCATACCAACTGTATTTGGTATTAAATGTTTCGTTAAAATACGCGTATGTGATGATCCAAGTGTTCTTGATGCTAAAACAAACTCTTGATTTTTAAGTTTCAGTACCTGTCCACGGACTATCCTGGCCATGCCAGTCCAACCGGTTATTGTTAAGGCAATAATGATCGCCATTATCCCAGGATCTAATACCATAATCATTAAGATAACGACAACTAAATTTGGTATCCCGACTAATACTTCAATGATACGTTGCATCACATTATCTACTCGTCCACCAAAGTATGCTGAGATGCCACCATATGCAACACCGACCAACATATCAATCATAGCTGCAACTAGTGCAATTAATAAGGATACTCTAGTTCCTATCCAAACACGTGTGAAAATATCACGTCCTAGTGCATCTGTACCAAACCAATAGTATTCTGTAATATTTTTATCTGCATAAGCATCAAAATAACCTACAACTTTTGCTGATTCAGGAGAACCGTCTCCTTCTTCTTTCACATCAAACGTCATATTTGATAAGTCAGTTTGTGTGAAACGTGTTAATGCTGACTGTTTTGCTTCTTCTACTGTTGTTGCTTCAAATACTTCGCTTTTTGTACCATCTAATCGTAAAAAGCCAATTTCTTCTAAACCTTGGATTTTAGGTGGTAATCTAGAAAGACTTAACTCTTGATCATTTAGTCCGTGACTTGTTAATAATGGTGCAAACAAGGACATCAACACGATCAACATGATTACTATCATACCAAATATGGCGCCAGGGTTTTTTCGCAATCGAATCCAAGCATCTTGCCAATACGATAAACTTGGTCGACTTATTTTTTCACTTTTCTCTTCATCTATTTTTGCAGGAACAAATAAATCTTTGTTTAGTTTTTCCTTATCCATTAATCTTTCCCTCCTGCTAGTCGAATCCTTGGATCAATAATTCCATAAAGAATATCGATTACTAAAATTATAAAAATGAAGAAAAAGGCAAAGAACAGTGTTGTTCCCATGATTATTGAAAAGTCGTTTGTCATGATAGAACGAACAAATTGTTCCCCAATTCCTGGAATTGAAAAGATCTGCTCAATTACAAGTGTTCCAGTCATTAAGCTTACAGCCATTGGCCCCATTACAGTAACTAATGGAATTAAAGCATTTCGCAAGCCGTGTTTAAATAAAATACCAGCTTTTGTGACGCCTTTTGCTCTCGCTGTAACAATATAATCAGATCCTAATACTTCAATCATTTCTGTTCGTAAGAAACGAGCAGAAATTGCCATTGGGAAAATGGCTAACGCAATAGTTGGCATGATTGTTTGTTGAAATGTTCCCCAAAAAGCAACGGGTAACAGACCTAAACGAACCCCGATGAAATATTGCATTAAACCAGCAAATATAAACGATGGTATTGATATACCAATAACCGAGATAATATTTGCACTATAATCCATCCATGAATTATTCCTAATTGCAGCAACTAAACCTAGCAACATTCCTAAAAATGTTCCAATCAATAGTGCTTGTATACCTAATTGGGCCGATACAGGAATCCTACTTAGTAAGATATCTGTAACAGGTTGGTTTTTCATTTGAAATGAAATACCTAAATCCCCTTGTGCTAAGTTACCCATATATCTCAGATATTGAATTGGAACAGGATCATTTAATCCATATTTATCTAAAATAATTTCTCTTTGAGCTTCTGTAACCTTTTGTTCTGCTGTCAGAGGAGACCCGGGAAGCATTTTCATGAGGATAAATGAAAATGTGGCGATAATAATTAACGTTGCAAGCATGTATCCTAAACGTTGTAATATATACTTTGCCATTATAAACCCTCCTATCATATAGTCGTATGGAATGTTCAAATAATTCAAAAATCTTTCTCAAATGGAAAAAGAGAGCATATGCCCATTAGGCATTACACTCTCTTTCCAAGAGTTTCTCATCTTGGTTTCCAACTTACTGCATTACTATTTACTCTATATATGCATTCTTATAAGAGAAGTCAGCACCCATTGGGTTGAAAACAACACCTTTAACAGATGTTCTCCATAGATAAGCACGTGAACGCTGATAAACTGGCGCAATCGCTGCATCATCCATTAGAATTTTCTCTGCTTCTAAGAAGTTTTCATAACGTTCTACTGGCTCTGTGATTAATTCATTATTTGCTTCAGAAATTAATGCATCATACTCTGGATTTTCATAGTTCATAGTCATATAAGGTGAAGTTGATGTCCACATTTCTAACCATGTATTTGGGTCGATGTAATCTGGACCCCAACCAGAATTTTGAATATCATAATCACTTGCTTCATCACGTGAGATACGTTCTTCAAAAGGAACAGATGAAAGCTCAATTGTTAGGCCCTCAAGGTTTCCTTGTAACTGGTCCATGATGTAAGCATCCATATCTTGCCCAAGATCAGTGTCTCCACCAAGATAACGTAATTCAACTGACTCTACACCTAATTCTTCAAGACCTGTTGCCCAATACTCTTTGGCAGCTTCTTGATCTTCAGTAAGTAAGTCTCCATTAATAGCACGGAAATCTTCTCCTGATTCTGGATGTGTAGTGAAATCTTGTGGTACTGCACCATTTGATACAACAGATCCATTTGCAAGAATAACATCTACAAGATCTTGTTTACCAATTGACATTGCAATTGCTTTACGAATGTTCTTGTTACCAAGTGCTTCATTATCTTGGTTTAATTTCAAGTAAAATAAAGTTGGTTCAGGTAAAGTTGTATAATCTTCTTGACCTGCGTATTGTTCAACAAATTCAGCAGTTAAACCAGCGCGATCAATTTCACCTGTGTTATAAAGGTTAACAGCAGTACTTGTTTCTTTCACAACACTTACATTAATTGTTTCAAGTTGTACACTTTCTGCATCCCAATAGTCTTCATTTTTAACGAGTGACCATTGATCTGGATTATCTCCTGTTGGATTCCAATCATTTAATGTGAATGGTCCGTTAAATAGTAAGTTATCAGAAGATAACGCATAATCTTCGCCTTGTTCTGTAACAAACGCTTCGTTAAGCGGTAAGAACGTTCCAAAAGTTAATAAACTATGGAAGTATGGTACTGCTTTCTCTAAAGTAATAAGCAATTCTGTATCACTTACTGCTTCCACACCTAATTCTTCTATGTCTAATTCGCCATTATTAATAGCTTCAGCATTTTTAAGTACACCATTCATCATAAACGGACCATACTCAGATCCTGTTTCTGGATTAACAGCTCGTCTCCAAGCAAAAACAAAGTCATTTGCTGTAACTGGATCTCCATTTGACCAAACAGCATCATCACGTAATGTGATTGTCCATTCTAAACCATCTTCGCTTATTTCAGGCTCTCCTGCAGCAATTGCAGGTTGTGGTACTACATCTTCATCTAAACGATATAGACCTTCCATGCTTTCACCTAAGAATTGAAATGCAACCTGATCTGTTGCTTGTGATGAATCCATCGTAGGAATCTGTGATGCCTCGACTAAGTTTAGTACTTGTTCCGTTGAACTTTCCTCTTCTGTTCCCTCTGTATCCCCTGTTTCTGATGTATCGTCTCCACCAGAACACGCAGCCAAGAACATGCTTAAAGCTAGTGCAAGGACTAGCAACAACCAATTTGACTTTCTCATAATAAAATGACCTCCCCATATTTTTAATTCTCTAATAATTCTGCGAGTAATTTAACTCACAACTTGAATTATACAAGTTTTCAAACAATTTTGCATTATTTTTTTACAATAATTTTGCACAATCACACACAAAACCCACAAACTTAACATTCTTATAACAAAAAATAGGGCTAAATACCTATATTTGTAATCGTTTCTGTCATATTCCTATTATCTTCGTATCTTAATACCTCTATTCATTTAAAATATGCTATACTACTCGTTGTCAAAATAAGTGAAGGTTGTGATTCTATTTTGCAAATATTCCGAAACTCCTTTTTTCAGTTAATGCTTAATTTATTTATTAGTTTGTTACTATTTCTATTATTTTCTCCTAAACTCCATTTCGTCTTTTATATAGATATTATCTTTTATTTCAGTTTAGCTTATTTATTATGTTGGATGATTTTTTTTACAATCAAAGGACGTTTTTTTGATGGTGTCATCTATGGGTTTCGAAAAGTTGGGAATGGCGTTTTACGCAAATTGGCGTTTGATGATTGGGAAGATAAGCCGATGCCTTCAACAAAAGTTAGTCCGTCATTTCTCGGTTTTCTTTTAACGCAGGGCCTATACTTATTAGTAATCATGTTTATCTTGCTTTTCATATACTATATCTAAACTTGCATGTTGATTTGATTTTAGATATAATTTTATATTAATAAAGCGTTGATAAAGCATAGGATTTAATCCCTCTGGTTTTTAGAGAGTCTGATAAGCTGCGAACAGACACCAAGGGTTAATGAAACTGGGGCTTTAGAGCTTGTAAGTGTATAATCACTTACCGTTTAACAGGCGTTATCTGTGACATTTTGTCTAAAAGTGATCTCATGTTCCTGAGATAATAAGGGTGGCACCGCGGTTTATTCGTCCCTTAGTATTAGGATTATGGGATTTTTTTATGTTTATAAACAGAAGGGTGATAAAAATGAAAACAATCTTTTCAGGCATTCAACCAAGTGGAATGCTAACAATTGGGAACTATCTAGGGGCAATGAAACATTTTGTTGATTTACAAGAAGATCATGAATGCTATTTTTGTATCGTTGATGAACATGCGATTACGGTACCACAAGATCGCTTAAAACTTCGCGATAATATTCGATCACTGGCAGCTCTTTATTTAGCATCAGGTATTGATCCAGATAAATCAACTTTATTTATTCAATCTGAAGTTCCTGCACACACACAATTAGGATGGATGATGCAAACAGTCAGCTATATTGGTGAATTAGAAAGAATGACACAATTTAAAGATAAGTCTGCTGGTAAAGATGGTGTTTCTGCAGCACTATTAACCTATCCTCCATTAATGACAGCAGATATATTGTTATACAATACGAATATTGTCCCTGTTGGTGAAGACCAAAAGCAACATTTAGAATTGGCACGCAATTTGGCACAACGGTTTAACCGAAAATATAATGACATCTTTACTTTACCGGAAATTAGCATTCCAAAAGTTGGTGCACGGATTATGTCTTTGCAAGAACCAACTAAAAAAATGAGTAAATCTGATGAAAATCAAAAGGCATCTATCTTCATGCTTGATGATCCAAAGAAAATTGAGAAAAAGATTAAGAGTGCTGTTACTGATTCAGAAGGTATCGTTAAATTTGATAAAGCAAACAAACCGGGCATTAGTAATTTATTAACTATTTACGCTAGTTTTACTGGTGATTCAATTAAAGATATCGAAAGTAAATTTGAAGGAATAGGCTACGGTCCATTTAAACAAGCTACTGCTGACGTTGTTATTGAAACATTACAACCAATCCAGGAACACTATCAAGCATTAATTTCTTCACCTGAATTAGATCACATTTTAGACAATGGTGCAGAAAAGGCTTCTCTAATAGCTAATAAAACATTAGCAAAAGCTAAAAAGGCAATGGGACTAGCTAGAGTTAGAAAAGACAAATAGTATCAATGAAAAAGGTGTAGGAGAATTATTTCTTCTACACCTTTTTCATTATTCCATTATAGTATTCTTTTATAGGTTTGATTTTTCGGTTCACTCTCTTCAAGCTCCCATATTTTTTCAAAAAATGGCTGTCCCTTAATTATTTTCTTACAAAAGACTTCATGACCAATTGACCAACCACTTACAAGTTCTTGATACAGCGTATGCCAAGCAGTATCTTCATTCATCTTTCGGATTGCATGGTAACGTTGTGGTGCCCACTCTGTTAACCAGTATTGTAATTCTTCTTTATTATTTGTACGTTCTAATTGATCAAGTGTCATCATTAGTAGTTGTTTTAATTGTCGCTCTCTTCGTGTTAAACCTAACATTTCCTTTGGTGACAAGGATAAAATATGATGTGATTTTTCTGTTTTTTTTGTATCGATTGTAAATGTTGGTTTGACTGTTTTATCGATCATTTCGTAAACCAATCGTTCTTGTCGGGGGATCAACCTACTTTTTCGAATTGGTATATGATAACCCATTGTATCAAAGACAAGCACTTCTTTTGAGTCCGTGACTATGCAAGCATACTCTAGCGGAATTCTTTCTTGGTTTTTGCGTAAGTAAGCCCGATTTTTAATATGATCTAACATTTTCTTTGGCAAATCTGCTAAATCATTTTCAATTAAATCAAATAATGTGTGATTCACATGAATAACTGGCACTTGATCTAGTATTTCAATTCCATCATGCTTTCGCCATTCATGAAAATCACAAACGTTATATCCATTCTCTTCTCCTTCAAACCAATTCACCCAAACATCATGTAAATATTGCATATGTAACTCACTCCCAGCCATCATCTGCTTTAATTCGTTATAAAGAGATGAACGAATCTTGATTTAGCAATCAGTATGACCAACTCACGAAAAATTATTCAATGAAACAATCGTGGTAACTTCGGAATCGCCAATGTAATCATGATAATTCCTAATAAAAAAAGGTAACATTCAGCCCGAGTTTGGATGAACATAAAATAGTCTATCCAGGTTAATCCTGCAGGTATAAGATTTATATATAAAATAATCGTCACGCCTCCAGCAACAGCTAGTCCAAAACCTATTAAAAATAAAAGTAGATAAAACAATATATCTATCACCTCTTTGGCCTGTCCATCTTTAGATTAACTATATGTTTATCTAACATAAATAATGATTTTTCAAATTAAAAAGCCCTAACTGTTATAAATCACAGCTAAGGCTTTAATTTTTTTATTTAAAATTCAAAAATAGATAGAAATTGCGACGTATTGGAACTTTCTTACCCGCTACGTCAGCAAATGGATTCCCTTTCAGTGGGCACAGCCTAAAGCTTTCATTGGTAAAGAAAAACACTTTACCAAGTGGATCTTCGGCTTGTGCTGTTCCCACTAGAGTGTCACCCAATTGCTTCCTTCGCTAGAAAGAACTTAAAGTCCGAAAAGGTCTGTTATTGTTGATATTGCAACTTCATCAATAAACATATTACCGACCAGCGATGAAAATTCACTACGACTCCTGCAGGAACAGCGCGATCTGAAGATCCACTTGGAAGTGTATTTCTTCCAAGTTAGCTGAAGACGTGCCTGCGGAAAGCGTAGTGGATTTTTAGAGCGTGATAAGACGTTAAATTACGTCACAGTTGATGATAACTCTGACATAAGGAAAGTTACGTCTTAATTTATTAGTTACTTCAAAACCAGTAGTTATTTGATCAAACATCGTGTGATTAATATTTTTTAAATATTAACGTCGCATTGTGTCCACCAAAGCCCAATGAGTTGCTTAATGCAACATTTACTGTCTTTTTAATTGCCTGATTTGGTACATAGTTCAAATCACACTCAGGGTCTGGTGTTTCTAAATTAATCGTTGGTGGAATGATACTGTCTTCAATTGCCTTGATACATGCAATTGCTTCTACTGCACCAGCTGCACCTAACAGGTGACCTGTCATTGATTTTGTAGATGATATCGAAACATTATAAGCATGTTCACCTAAAACAGTCTTCATTGCTTTTGTTTCAAATGCATCGTTTAATTGGGTGCTTGTCCCATGTGCATTGATATAATCAATTGAACTAGCATCGATTTCGGCGTCATCAATAGCCTGTTGCATGGAACGACTCGCACCATCACCCTCAGGAGCAGGCGCTGTAATATGATGCGCATCACCTGCAGAACCGTAACCAACTATTTCCGCATAGATTTTTGCGCCTCGTGCTTCTGCTGATTCTAAAGACTCTAATATAAGAATACCAGCACCCTCACCCATTACGAATCCATCTCTATTTTTATCAAATGGGCGACTTGCCGTTTTCAAGTCATCATTAAAGGACAGTGCTTTGGCAGTAGAGAACCCAGCGAAGGCCATGTTTGTTAGTGGAGCTTCTGCACCGCCACTGATCATGACATCTGCATCACCACGTTCAATTACTTTAAAAGCATCTCCAATTGAATTTGTACCAGTAGCACAAGCTGTCACTGTACAAGAATTAATCCCTTTCGCACCTAACTGTATCGAAACTTGACCCGCAGCCATATCTGGAATTAACATTGGTACGAAAAACGGACTAACTCTTCGATACCCTTTATCAAGAAATTTCCTGAATTGTTCTTCATAAGTAGCCATACCACCAATTCCAGAACCAATCCACACACCCACACGTGGTGCAATTTCATCTGTTATGTCTAATTTCGCATCTTCAACTGCCATTTTAGCAGCAGCCACAGCGTATTGGGTGAATAAATCCATCCGCTTTGTTTCCTTTTTATCCATGTAGATTGTTGCATCCCAATCTTTAACTTCAGCAGCAACTTTAACTGGGAATTCATCTTTATTTACTTTAGTAATATAATCAATTCCAGAATTACCTTCAATTAGATTACCCCATAAAGAATCTATTGTATTTCCTAATGGACTAACGGTTCCTAGACCTGTAACAACAACACGTTTTTTTTCCATACAATTCTCCTCCTTCAATCGAATCTTCTAGTATAATTTCACAATCACTAATT
Source organism: Paraliobacillus sediminis (assembly GCF_003426055.1). Classification (NCBI taxonomy): domain Bacteria; kingdom Bacillati; phylum Bacillota; class Bacilli; order Caryophanales; family Bacillaceae; genus Paraliobacillus; species Paraliobacillus sediminis. The sequence goes on along the minus strand of NZ_QJSI01000004.1, from coordinate 203,021 downwards.
TTTTCAAAAAATTATCTTCCCCACTTCATCGCAATTGCTCCCCAAGTTAATCCGCCACCAAAGCCAACTAACACAATCAGATTACCATCTTTAACATCACCATTTTGTACCGCTTCTGATAAAGCAATCGGAATGGATGCAGATGATGTGTTACCAAATCTTTTAACGGATGTTGCCATTTTTTCAACTGGAATACCTAATTTATTTCTTGCCGCTTCCATAATACGAATGTTTGCTTGATGTGGGATTAAATAATCAACATCTTCTTTCGTATAGCCTGCTTTTTCCACCACGTGAAGCGATGATTCAGGCATTTGACGAACAGCAAATTTAAAAACTTCTCTTCCATTCATACTAATAAAATCCTTATCTTGGTATAAGTGCTTTCCACCGCTTCCGTCAGCACCTAATTCAAAGGAAAGAATACCCTTATCATCACTTACTTCTCCGACAACGACAGCTCCCGCACCGTCTCCGAATAAGACACATGTATTTCTATCAGTCCAATCCGTTATTTTAGAAAGCTTCTCAGCTCCAACAACTAATATGTTTTTATACACAGCAGTATCAATAAATTGCTTTGCCGTAACTACCCCATACATAAACCCTGCACATGCAGCACTTAGATCCATTGCCGCTGCCTTTGTTGCCCCTAGTCTATCTTGTAACATACAAGATACTGTAGGAAAAGGCGTATCTGGTGTTACCGTTGCAACTAAAATTAGATCTATATCAGCACCTGTAATATTTGCTGCCTCCATTGCACGAATTGCAGCTTCGTAGGCCATATCAGAAGTATCCATTGTGTCTTCTGCAATACGACGTTCTTCAATACCAGTTCGCGTTCGAATCCACTCATCATTTGTATCTACAATTTTTTCTAAATCTGCATTTGTAACTATTTTATCTGGGACATAGTGTCCTGCTCCAATAATACCTGCACGCATTTTATTCAACCTTTCAGAAACATTAATTTTATAATCAATTATTAGGACTTGGTACTAATATAATGGAATTTTTATAGATAATCAAGTTTTACTTTCTCCATTAGAATAGAAATCATAACAACCTATTTATAGAAATCGTAGTAAAAAGAGATTAAAGCAATTGCTTTAATCTCTTTCATTTGGTAATAAGCCGGTGTTTATGTATGCTTCTATTTCTTGATTAATTTTCTTTTGATAAGCATCTGGCACATCAGGACTAAATTCCCCTAGTGATATAACATCATCCTGAAAATCATAAGTGAATATTCCACCACTTAATTCATTATTATCAAAAAGTTCCGCTGCATGTAGATATAATTTATCAACATGTTGTAATGTACTAGTCAAAACAGTCGAACCCACCACATCTGAGGGATCTGTCACAAATCCAATAGCATATTTACTAGATGCCTGGACCTCTTTAACAACTTCTAAACTGAAGGAATCACCTGCAGGATAAAAAACATCTACACCTTCTTCATCCATCACTGAGAAAATCTCAAGGGCACGCTCAACATTATCCCAATCATTCACAAAATTCATTGAAATGTTTGCATTAGGATTCTGATATTTAACCCCTTCATAAAAACCTTCAATTTCCGGTTGCCATTCGTATGCTCCGATAATTCCTACCTCGTTTGTCTGCGTCATCGTTCCTGCAACCATTCCTGCAAAAAAGCCCATCGCATTTGAATTAAAGTTTAGACTTGTTACGTTTTCTCCTTCATAGCCTCCGTTAAAATAGACAAATTGTACATCCGGATAAGACGCATGAATGGTATCAAAATATTTCCCATAACTACTACTATGGCCAAATATTAGATTCACACCTTGTTGAACAAACTCATCAACAGAGCGATTGACATCTAATTGTGTTTGTATACCTTCTTTAAAATAAACATCAACGTTGAATTGATCCTTGATTTGTAATAAACCTTGATAACCTTTTGACCCCCATGTCTGGTCATTAACAGAATGTTCTACAAGCATTCCTACCTTGTCAATTTCTCCATCAGAACTACAGCTCGCTAGTAAGGGGGAAATTATTACTATTAAAATAAATAAATGAAAAATTGCTTTTTTCAAAAAGTAGCACTCCTCTACATAAGAGACTTGTCCTTTTATTTTACCTTTTAAAACCAATCACGTATACGTAAAATCAGATTACAATTTGATTACATTAGTGAAATTCACTGTTTTTCCGATAAAAAACCTCCACTTTTTTAAATCTTTTTTCATTAGACATACTAGGCAAAATGATTAATTCCCTTTTGTTAATTGACTTTTTCATTGCTTGTTCTGGAGTATAATACCTAATTGAATCGGGCAACAAGCTTGCATCAACTAATTGAATCAGTGCTTGAACAAAATCTTTCACATAAACAGCGTCTTCACTAAATAACTGACTATCAAATCGGATAAATGCTTGATCTTGATGATAACCCATTTCCATTCGCTCCATCCATTCTCCATATAAAAACGGTAGCGTTATTTCTATTATATTGTTTCTGGCACGTTTTTCATGCATACAAGTAAAGCATCTCACATTTGAAAATTCCTTGTAGTTAAAATCGATTGTTGAATCAAACACAAATATAGCTTTAGGGTCTAATCTTTTTAATTTACTATTATCTATCGTTTCATAAAACGTAAAATTTGAATTTCTGCCAATATTTAATACTAACTCCTCTTTTTTTGTATGATCTAAATAATCTATTCCGACTACCTTATCTCCGTTTACTAATAAAGCATCTGTTAAATGATAGCCAACCCAGTTAAAACAACCTATAACAAGAAACATATTTCTTCACTCCTTTCATGCTACATGCAAGACAGACATATAAGTTGTGCTTGATGGTCGTGTATAAGTTTTATTTGTTTGTCGAAAGTAACTGTACGGCACAAAAAATTCACTTTATTTTCAAGCTCTTATTTGGTAGTATTAAATAAGATAGGTGAATGTATAAATAGAGGTGAAACTATGCGTTTTCTAGGTGTTGTTATTTGGTCCTTTATTCTTGGTACACTACTTGCTTATGTTTTAACAAGCATGTCTGGTGATGTATTTGCATTTGGACCTGTTATTGTCTTAACAGTAGCATTCAGTATAATTGTTACGATTGTTGGGGATTTTATTATTCCTCCCGATACACATGAAACAGTCGAATAGTTAGGTGATGAGCCCTTGTCAAACCTATTGGCAAGGGTTCATCATTGTTATCAAACCATTTTTAACTCCTCCTAATACCATGGAAGAACACTTAACGCAGTTAACGCTGCTAATGGTAATACTAGCCTTCTAAAACGTCCAGGTCCTGGATAAGGATAGGGATAAGGGCCGTAACCGTATGGTGGTCTTGGTCCCTGTGGGAAACCATAACCATATGGCGTGAAACGCTCATCGTTTTCTGTTCCTAGATCATAAGGTACAGCTACGTGAACGTGTGTGTCATCAACATCTGTGATAATACCATCAATTACGGAACCATCGGAAATCTCAAGCAATACATAGCTATGCATGTGATTTTTACATAAATCTTGCATATGTTGATTGGGTTGATGCATCTAAATAACCTCCCTTTCTCATTCATAACGTATGCTTCTATCGTTTTACTTGTGACAAACGCGGAACTAAAAAAAGATTCACTGGGGGAATAAAAATGGAATTTTATGAAAGCTTTAGTTTGTTATTAAAATATATTTTTTTCGGATTGGTACAAGGGTTTACCGAGCCAATTCCGATATCATCAAGTGGTCATCTTGTCATTGTCCAAAATTTATTTGGACTAAAGTTAGAAAACTTGTCTTTTGAGATACTGGTTAACTTTGGTTCACTGATTGCCGTTTTAATTATTTATAAGAATGACATTCTCCGCTTAATTCAAAACGGTTTACGTTTTATCGTTAAAAAAGAACGCGATGCGAAAGAAGATTTTGATTTCATTTTGTACCTTATTATTGCGACAATTCCAGCAGGTGTAATAGGATTACTATTTGAAGAACAAATTGGTTTGATTTTTAGTAAGCCACAACAAATTGGTATTACGTTAATTATTACAGGTATAGGACTATGGATTATTCGTAACATTAGAGGTCGCAAAAATGATGGTGCCCTAACGCTGAAAGATGCAATAATAATTGGATTAGCTCAATCGGTTGCGTTAATTCCCGGTATCAGTCGTTCAGGCGCAACCATAGTTGCTGCCATGTTGCTTGGAATGAAACAAGAGACGGCTTTACGTTTTTCTTTCCTACTCTTTATTCCAATTAGCTTTGGAACATTGCTGTTATCAATTGACGATTTGTTTACTCCAGAGTTAAAAACAATGTGGCTCCCTTACTTATTAGCATTCATTGCAGCTGCTGTAGCAACTTACTTTTCATTAAAATGGTTTATGAACATCATGGCTCGTGGAAACTTAAAATATTTTGCTTTCTATTGCTTTATTGCAGGGTTCATCGCTTTTATTTTGTTGTAAAATTAGTATAACTAAAATTGTTTTTGTGAGGAGCTGAAAGCACATGGATAAAATTCCTGTATCACAAAGCACATCAAAAGAACTTACTACTATTTTGTCAGCAATCGATCATACTCTACCAATCAAAAAAGGTACTTTCCTTTTTCAACAAGGTGAAGGAGTATCTGACCTATATATTATTAAAACAGGTAGAATACAAATCGGTAAAATATCCTCTGACGGTCGAGAGTTATTTTTACGCATTTGTTCAGCTGACGACATTGTCGGAGAACTAGCACTTGATAATGAAGAGGTAAAGTACATTTTAAATGCAAAAGTGATCGAAGATGGCGAAGTTGGCGTAATTAAAAGAAAAACATTAGAAGAAAGAATACTAACGAATCCCAAACTGTCGATTGAATTCTTAAAGATTATGAATCTCAATTATCGACGGGATCAAACGAAGTTTAGAGATTTAGTTTTGCATGGAAAAAAAGGCGCACTATATTCCACACTAATTCGCCTATCTAATAGCTATGGGGAGAAGAATAAAGAGGGGATATTCATAAATATTAATCTCACGAATCAAGAACTAGCAAATTTTTGTGGCACATCACGCGAAAGTGTTAATCGTTTATTAAATGAATTAAAGCGGGATGCTATTATCGGAATGGAAAAAGGGAAAATTACTATTTATAATTTAGATTATTTAAAAACAGAAATAAACTGCGAAAACTGTCCCATTGTTTTATGTACAATTGATTAATAAAAAACTAATAACCCCGACGTAACTTCCCTGCGTCGGGATTTTATCAACTGTGACGTAAAATTCGGATATTACTCGCTACGTCAGCAAATGCTTTCCCTTTCCACGGGCACAGCCTCAGCTAACTTAGTAAAGCAAAAAACGCTTTACTAAGTGGATCTTCGGCTTGTGCTCTTCCCGTAGGAGTGTCAAGTATTTGCTTCCTCCACTAGTTAGTGGATTAATTTCTAAGTCTAAAGAAAAAATTTCAAGATACGAATGATTACTGTTTTTATCTGTGGTTCATAGAATGTTTTACAATCAGGACTAGCGGAACAAGTGAAATGGGTGAGACTCCAGTGGGGAACAGCGCGGGCTGAAGATCCACTCGGAAGTGTTCTTTGCTTCCGAGTTAGCTGAAGTCGTGCCCACGGAAAGCGAGCCCATTTCACTTGTGGAGCGGGTAAGGAATCTACATCGCTGTTTCTATCTACTGCGATGTTCAAGTTAGTTTCAATAGGAGGCTTTTAGAATATCTAAACAAAGGAAGGAGAATTGTTTATGAATGATGAATCAACTATTCAATTATTAAAATCTATTCCACTGTTCAAAGATTTAACACCTGAAGAAATTGAACCTATTCTATCACTCATGCAGGCACATACATATCAACGTGGCAATCATGTTTTCATGCAAGGGGAACCATTGACAACTGTTTTTTTCATTAAAACTGGTAATATTAACATATATAAAACAGATATCCACGGCAAAGAACAAATTGTAAATTTGTTGACCAAAGGGGATATGTTTCCACATCAAGGTTTTTTCAGGAAAGGCAACTACCCAGCACATGCCCTAGCAGTTGAAAAAACAGAAATATATTCTCTTCCAATCAAGACATTTGAAAACTTTTTAATTGAAAACCCCTCCATTAGCATCAAATTAATTCATGTGTTAGGCGGGTTAATTATTGATTTACAGAAACGATTAGAGGAACAAATTTTACATAACACGCATGAACAAATCATTATGTTGTTATTACGTTTAGTACAAAAACACGGTAAAGAACAACCACAAGGATGGTTTACCCTACATACTCATTTCTCTAATCAACAACTTGCAAATATGATCGGCTCGAGTCGAGAATCAGTCAGTCGTACATTATCTCAACTAAAAAAACAACAATCGATTAAGAAGGACCAAAATGGTGAATTACTTATAAACAAGGAATTGTTAAATCAGTTATTATTTAACGAATAGAAAAACGCCTCTTAAATTAAGAGACGTTTTTTAATCTTGATCAATCTGGAATACCTAATGCAATTTTCGCATAACGTGACATGCGTTCTTTGCCCCATGGTGGACTCCAAACAATATCAACTCTTGTATCTTTTACTTCTGGAAGATCTGCAAGAACACTCTTGACATCTTCTTCAATATGCGCAGCTAATGGACAGCCCATTGCTGTTAAAGTCATCGTAACAACGGCAAGACCATCGTCCTCTAAGTTAACGCCATAAACAAGACCTAAATTAACAATATCTATTCCAAGCTCGGGATCAATTACATTCTCCAAAGCACCCATTAGATTCTCTTGTAAAGCTTCCTCCATAATATTGCCTCCTTTATTTACGTATACTATATTATAAACATAAAAGTATTAAAATTAAAATGATCTAGATCACGATTTTTATAATTGCAATTCAAACCACTTTACTGTTTCTAAAATTGCCAAACGACTTACTTGGTGCCCAGCTCCATTTTCAGGTAAAAATCGAATGCTTTCCTGATTCTTGTAGTCACCTACTATTTGTTGATGAAAACTATGCGCGTGATCAAATGGTACAACCTTATCTTTGTCCCCATGCCAGAAGAATAATGGCCTTCCAGCTAGTATTTCAGGCTGCATAGACAAATCAATTGTATGCAAGCTCTCAAGCATCGCTTCGATCTCTGCTAATGACATTCGAAGATCCATTCCTTGCTTTTGAACTTCTTGAATTATTTGGCGTGCAAACATCGTAATCTTAGGTGTACCCATTAATATTGCTGCAGATTTAATCCAAGAATACTGTGTTAAAGCAGCAGCAGTTGTAATCCCACCCATACTTGTTCCAGCTAGTCCAAAGCGATCATCCAATAATAGTCCGCGTTGTTCTAGTGTATCCTTTATTAATTTAAGGTCAAGTATATTTTGTTTTATAATTTCAAAAAATCGCATTTGCCGATTTGTTTGATCAGTATCTTCTATCCTTTCACCATGTAAAAAACAATCTGGTAACAAAACACGATAACCTTTTTCAGCCATTAAATAAGCAAACGGCAAATTATGTTCTTTTGCACTCGTAAATCCATGCATATATGTTAATACTGGTAAAGGCTGTTTTTTCTTTTCACTATCTACAATAACTAAAATAGGAATATCATGCCAAAGTTCTTTTTCAATATGTATCATTAGCCTGTCCTTTCTTTCATTGATTTATAATAGTCGTACTACTATCATATATTTTCCAGTCATTAGATGCAAAATTTCATCACGAAATACAACAAATTCTTTACAGAAGTTAAATTCTTCTTTAAACTGTACTTACTAATAAGAGGTGATTTTTAATGACAAAGACACGACATCTAATTGCTTTAGATCTTGACGGAACATTGTTAACAGATAATAAAGTAATTAGCGAACGTACAAAAAAAATTGTTTTAAAAGCAAAAGAGGAAGGCCATATTGTCGTAATCGCTACTGGTAGACCACACCGGGCTAGTATTGACTACTACCATGAATTAGGATTGGATACACCAATGGTTAACTTTAATGGAGCACTTATCCATCATCCTACAGATTCTAAATGGAAAGCATTACATAGTCCACTTCCAAAACGGACAGCTTTAAGAATCGTTCAAACTTGCTATGACTTAGAAGTGAAAAACATTATGGCTGAAGTTACAGATGATGTCTACTTAGATCGCTATGATGAAGAGTTAATGAATATTTTGCATACAGATAGAGAAAAAAATCCAATTGTAATTGGTAGCCTGAAAAATGAATTAAAAGAGGATCCAACTTCTTTATTAATTCACCCGCGTGAAGACCATATTGTAGCTTTACGAGAGCAATTAGATCTTGATCATGCTGAAGTTATTGAACATCGCAAATGGGGTGCGCCATGGAATGTGATTGAAATTGTTCGTAAAGGTATGAATAAAGCTGTTGGTTTACAACGGATTGCGCATTATTATGGTATTGCTCAAGCAAATGTTATTGCTTTTGGTGATGAGGATAATGATAATGAAATGATTGAATATGCTGGTGCTGGCGTTGCAATGGGTAATGCGATAGACGAACTAAAAGATCTTGCCAATCATATTACTGCTACGAACGAAGAAGATGGTATAGGTGAATTTTTAGAAACATATTTAAAATTAAAGGTCGACGCCTAATTACCTAAAGGTATAAAATTTAAAATTTGATTTAAACTAAGCTTGCATTCAATTAGAGTGCAGGCTTTTTTTCTTAATGGTATAGGAGGGAAAAAATATGTCTAAAAAAAGTAAATCAAAACGTTTTACTGCTCAAGGGGCAGAAGTAGTAAAAAAACATGATGAACGCTTTCCTTACCACGAACGCTTGATAGACACAAACGCAACAAAAAACAACTTGTAGGAGGAACCTATTGTGGCAAATCATTTATTTCAGCAAGCAAAAGACGCCATGCAACGTGTAACATCAGGGACAAATTATACAGAAGAAGACAAGCAGGCTGCTTCTAAAGCTGTTCAAGCTGCCTATGCGCAGGCTACCCCTGAAGAACAAAGAGAATTACAACAGTTAGAAGTTCACTTAAGTGATGAACAAGCATTAGATTAAGACTCCTTTTCACAAAACAAGTAAAATAAACTAGGTCGGTTACTTAGCCTTTACGCTAGGTAACCACCTAGTTTTTCTTTTGTCTTATAATCTAAACTTTCTCATTTAAAAAATAAGCGCTAATCGTTTGCATTATATTTGTTCTATTACTTTGTTTTTAAAAGGTCTGCTTCCTAAACGATTGTTGTCAATGACAGAATTAACATAGACTCTGTCTTAACGTTCCTTGCGTCGGATTTTATCATCAACTGCGACTTAACTCAACAGATTACATCGCTTTGAAAATCCACTGCGCTTTCCGCAGGCACGTCTTCAGCTAACTTGGAAGAAAGACACTTCCAATTGGATCTTCAGATCGCGCTGTTCCTGCAGGAGTCGTAGTGGATTTTCATCGCTGACCGGTAATAAGATTATTGATGAAGTTGCAATATCAACAATAACAGACATTTTCGAATAATATTCATATAACTAAACGCTGTTATAAACGTAATAAAACTTTAGGAGTCAACAAATAACGTATGGTGTACTACTTTTAAGTTCTGTCCAGCGGAGTAAGCAAATGGTCGACTCTCCAGTGGGAACAGCACGGGCTGAAGATCCACTTAGGAAAGGGAGACCATTGGCTTACGTAGCGTGTCTAAAGTAGTTTATTTTTGTTTATTAATAAAAATATTACGTCGCAGTTTCTATCAAGTCTGTCATTTAATTTCGCAAGATGCGTGATCAACTTCTAGTTTGGATTGTGAGAATACCTTGTTATACCAAGACCTAAGTGAATGTTTTAACTGATTAAAAATAAGCCCTTCTTCAAAAAAAGGACTTATCTAATAAATAGTCGCTGTACTAATCTTTTTATCCGTGCTTCTAGTTGATCTAGGCTGAATGGTTTTGTGATGTAATCATCCGCACCTAATTCTAAGGCTTTAACCATATCGCTATTCTTTTGTCTTCCTGATAACATGATAATACCAATTTCAGATTCATTTACTGTTTGTCGTAAATATTTCAAAATATCTAACCCATCAAGATTAGGTAAAATACCGTCCAATAAAACGATCTTCTTTTCTCTTCCTTTATACCAATTAGATTCTAAAAAGGACTCCCCTTCTTGAAATGCCGTTATTTCCAAGGTATACGGTTCGATCTGAAGTTTAGATAACTTATCTTGTAGTAGACGTTGAATAAAACGATCGTCATCTACAATAGCAATTTTCAAGACAACCTCTCCATCTGCCGTGAGTGGATCATTTTCCAATTCCTGTCGATAAACTTCGACGCGTTTTCTGCCTTGCTCCTTACCATAATACAATGCTTTATCACTTTTTTCGATTAATTGATCAATATGCGTAATGTCTTTTTCCATCTCAGAGACACCAGCTGTAAAACTAAGGAAAATTTCTCCATCTTTTGTACTGTGCCCTGTTTTCATGAAATTATCTAGTAATCCATTCACATATTTCATTGCTTCTATTTGATTTAACTCTGGCATAATTAAAATGAACTCTTCTCCACCATAACGAATAAAGAAATCTGAATTACCTTTTTCTTTTAACATATAAGAAGAGAACCGTTTTAAAACAACGTCCCCTACTGCATGGCCAAATCTGTCATTGACTTGTTTAAAATAATCCAGGTCAATTAAAACTAAGCTAAACGTCTGCTTCCGTTCGATGTACTTTTTTATTAAGTTCTTCCAAACGTTAGCTAAAAAAGTTCTATTATACGCTTGCGTTAATTCATCAAATAGAACATTTTTCTTAAAATAAACTTGCTGTCTCATTCGATTGGCAACTAGACTATCTAAAACATCATAATTTACAGCGTTTTCTATATAATCCGTGGCACCAGCATCGTATACTTTAATCTTTAAGGAAATTTCTTCTGCATCCCCTATTACAAATATCGGAATAAATGATTCAATTGCTCTTTCACTTAATTTAGATAAGGCATTTAAGACAACCGTCTCTTCCATAGCTGTATTTATAAGAATTAACTCAGGATGATAATCATAGAATAATTCAACAGCCCGCTTAACTCGGGTTGCAATTAACACTTCATAATTCCGCTTCTCTAGCTCTTCTTTAATTTGATATACTGATCCTATTTCATTATCTAATAATAGCGTTGTAACACGTTCGGATGGTTTATTTAATTTACTACTTCTAACAATTGGCTGCTCATTAAAAAGTAATACAAGCGGTTGAATAAAATTACTCCACTCTTCCTCTGTCCAATCAGCTATTCTATCCTTATTCATTTCTTCTAATAGGGATGTTGCTATTTCTTCCAAATGGAATAATTCAATATGTAGCGCGGTATCTTTAATATCCGTTAATAATTGTTGGATTTCCTTATTCTTTATCGTTTCTCGGCTTTTCCACTTTTCTAGTATATGTGTGTAGCGTTTCAAAAAGATGATTTGATATTCCTTCATTATCTTTTCACTCCAAACAGGATCAATGCATTTTTCTCTACTTATTATATCCTTTATCCAGTCTTATTTTCATCTCTATTCATCGTAAAGTATCTGTCTACGGGAAGCAATATCTTTTTCTTCTTTTTTAATTGCTCAAAATTTGCTAAAATGATATGGAAGTAGTCGATTTAGGAGGAAAAAAGAATGAGCGTTATAGTAGAGGCAACACCAAATCCAAACGCAATGAAGTTTTCAACTGATTCATTAATTTTTGAAGGAAATAGCAGTATCTCTGTTATGCCTGGTCAAACAAGTGATTTCCCAATCATGAATGAACTAATGGAGCTTGAAGGTGTAGACAACGTATTCGGATATCAACATTTCATCACTGTTAATAAAAAGATAGATGTTGAATGGGACGGCCTTCTTTCACAGGTGGAAAATGTCTTAAATAAATACGGTTATTAAAAATGTCTGTGTTAAGCAAATTGCTTAACACAGACATTTTCCTATTCACCTTTTCGGAAGAAACCAAAAATTCCAGTTGTTTGGACAACATTGGTGAATGCATGTGGATCGACCTCATGAATAATTCTTTCTAAGTCATATAATTCATATCTTGTAATAACTAAGACCAGCATCGACTTCTCTTCTTTTGAGTAAGCACCACGTGCTGGCAAAATTGTAATACCACGTACCATCGTATCATGTATAGCTTGTTGCAGTTCATCTGTTTTCTTCGTAACGATCATAGCAGTAACTTTTTCATGTCGCGTGTGTAAGGTATCTATTACACGCGTTGTGACGTAAAGTGCTAACAGTGTGTAAAGTGCGTTTTCAGGTTCATTTAAATAACCCGCTAGCACGATAATGAATCCATTAATAATCATTAAATAACTTCCAATTGGACGATCCTTCATCCGTGACAGTACCATTGCTACAATATCAGAACCGCCTGTTGAGGCACCCCATTTTAATGAAATACCAATACCTATACCACCGATTACACCGCCAAACACCGCATTTAACATAATATCGCTTGAGAAACTTATAACTGGAATAATTTCTAAAAATAACGTTGTACATGCAACGGAAATAAAACTATAAATAGTAAAATATCGACCAACTTTAAACCAACCTAATATGGCAACAGGAATATTTAATAGTAATAGTAATATACCTGTACTAATAAAATCTATTCCAAAGTAATCGGAAAAAACAGTTGATAATAACTGTGCCATCCCGGTAAATCCACTTGCATAAACGTCAGCACCAATTAGAAAGAAATTCAATGCTAAAGCGTTTAGCAATGCACCTATGATGACAATAAAAATACGTTTTGCTTCAAAAATAAACATAAATACTAACAACTCCTTAACTTAAAACTGATAACACTAGCTTTTACTTTCTGCTCTCTTTGCATACCCTAGATATAATGTGGATAATCTTATATAGAGAAATACAGCATAATTACTTTGACGAATACCACTCGTAACTATAAACTAGAAGTAGTTGCGATGCAATGGATGTCTCTTTTATTTACGACATCTTATTAATTAAATGGAGGTGAATAACATGTCAGTTCAAATCATTGCTGACTCTGCAAGTGATTTATCAAAAGACGATTTCGAACACTTTCAAGTGGATAGTGCTTCCTTAACCGTCCAATTAGATGACAAAAACTATGAAGACGGCAAGACTATTTCTGCGAAGACCATTTATGATGCGATGCGTAATGGAAAAGCACCGAAGACATCACAAGTTTCACCACAGACTTTTACTACACTATTCGAGAAGTATGCAAAGGATAATAAACCTTGTTTGTATCTATCTTTTTCATCTGCACTTTCCGGTACATATCAATCCGCGAAAATAGCTGAGGAAGAAGTGAAAAGCACGTATCCAGATTGGGAAATCACCATAATTGATACGAAATGTGCATCACTTGGATATGGTTTAGTCGTTATGCGTGCTGCGGAACTAGCTAAAGAAGGTAAGGATTTAGCGGAAATTACTGAAGTCAGTCAGTATCATGCAGACCATATGGAACACATCTTTACTGTCGATGACCTTGAATATTTATATCGAGGTGGTCGCGTGAGTAAATCGGCCGCTTTTGTTGGGACACTTTTAAAAATTAAACCGATCCTACACGTGGAGGATGGTCAATTAATTCCTTTAGAAAAAATTCGTGGTTCCAAAAAAGTTTGGAAAAGAATGCTCGACATAATGGAAGAACGTGGTCAAGACCTAACAAATCAACGAATAGCCATTAGCCATGGTGATGTTTACGATACGGCGAAAGAACTTGCTGATATGATTCAAGAAAGATTTCATATTAAAGATATTCATATTAATATGGTCGGCTCAACAATTGGTGCACATTCCGGACCAGGAACCATTGCATTATTTTTCTTGAATGATACGTATAAATAAAAGGAAATTATAACTTAATTATATCAATAACGCCGCTATTTCAGTTAAACTGGAATAGCGTTTTTTATCGAACTTTTTTCCTATTTTACAACTTTCTTACATATGAATGCAATTTCCGGGTAAACATATGGTAACTCGCTATGGAAGGAGAATCATTATGACAAATAAATCACAAAAAAATCTGCAACCTGCGCAACACCAAACAAAACAACCAGGAATTGAATCTGAAATGAATCCTCTCCCTATTTTTGATAATGACACATACAAGGCAAGTGGAAAGCTACAGGATAAGCTTGCTGTTATCACAGGAGGCGATAGTGGGATTGGTCGAGCAGTAAGTATCCACTATGCCAAAGAAGGTGCAGATGTCGTTATTATTTATTTAGACGAGCATGAAGACGCCGAGGAAACAAAGCGCGCTATTGAAAAAGAAGGTCAAACGTGTTTACTCATTAGCGGTGATATAGGTGATCCTACCTTCTGTCAGTCTGCAATTGATCAAGTCATGAAGCAATTCAATAAAGTAGATATTCTTGTAAATAACGCTGCTGTTCAGTACCCACAGGAGGATTTTCTGAATATTAGTAACGAGCAATTAGAGAGAACATTTAAAACAAATATCTTTTCCTTTTTCTATTTATCAAAAGCTGTTATACCTCATATGCAAGCAGGTAGTTCTATCATTAACAGCTCATCCATTACGGCATATAAAGGGGCCGCCGATTTGATCGATTATTCTAGTACAAAAGGTGCGATCACATCCTTTACTCGATCGCTATCACAATCCTTACTACCAAAAGAAATTCGCGTTAATGCCGTAGCACCAGGACCTATATGGACACCTCTGATTCCATCAAGTTTTGATGCACAAAAAGTTGCGCAATTTGGTTCTGACAACCCTATGGGGCGACCTGGACAACCCTATGAGCTTGCACCTTCATATGTCTATTTAGCTAGTCAAGACTCCAGTTACGTAACTGGACAAATGATTCATGTTAATGGTGGCGTAATCGTAAATGGTTAAGTAAAAGCAGGATTCCTATTGGGTCCTGCTTTTTCTTTTTTTAAAAAGGCTGTTTTCAGGAAGATTGTTGTTTATGACTTAATTAACATAGACTCTGTCGTCGCTCTTATAAAAATGACAATCTAACAGTACTTATGCCTCGCTCCTCAAGCGAAGGTAGCAAATGGTTGACACTCCTGTGGGAACAGCACAAACCGAAGATCCTCTGTAGAAGCGGTCTTTGCTTCTATAGATAGCTGAGGTTGTGCCCACGGAAAGGGAGACCATTTGCTACCGTAGCGTGTCTAAAGTTGTAAGATACTTACGACAGCATTTATCTCAAGTTCGAATATTAAAAAGCAACGATGTTTGCGAAAACCTTAAAAAAAGATTGCCTTTTTCTTCATTCAGAAGTAAAGTTATTATCGTGTGGTTTTTGAAAACGTTAACTTTTTATTCTTTTTAGAGAAAAGGAGTGATTTTTTGAAAGAGTCAAATAAAACTCAAAAAATGACCTTATATGCTTTAACCTGGCCAATATTCATTGAAATCCTACTACATATGTTAATGGGAAATGCTGATACATTAATGCTTAGTCAATACTCAGATAATGCTGTTGCAGCTGTTGGTGTATCAAATCAGATATTGTCTGTTGTCATCGTGATGTTTGGTTTTGTTGCGGCTGGTGCAGCAATCCTGATTGCTCAAAACCTTGGTGCAAATAATCCGCTTATAGCTGGAAAGATTGCCGTCACATCAATTAGTCTTAATTTAATTTTTTCCTTATTACTAAGTCTGGGGTTATTCGTATTTAGTAACTCTATACTTAAACTTATGGACTTACCTGATGAGTTAATGACTGATGCAGATGCCTATATGAATATTGTTGGTGGTTTAATCTTTGTTCAAGCTATGATTATGACCGTTGCAGCGATCTTACGTAGCTATGGCTTTACTAAGGATACGATGTACGTAACGATTGGTATGAATATTGTTAATATTATTGGGAATTACTTTGTGATTTTCGGACCGTTTGGTTTCCCCGTACTTGGTGTAGAAGGGGTTGCCTACTCTACTATCATTAGCCGATTTTTAGGATTCCTAGTACTGCTCGTTATTTTAGTTAAACGAAATAAAGGTACCTTACCGTTTACATCCTTTTATAAATTTGAAAAAGAAAATGTGCGGAACTTATTAAACATTGGGATTCCTTCAGCTGGAGAGCAATTATCTTATAATGGAAGCCAAATGGTAATTACCTACTTTATTGCACAGCTTGGTACTGCCGCAATAACAACGAAAGTATACGTTCAAAATATTATGATGTTTATTCTCTTGTTTTCGATCGCAATCGGCCAAGGCACACAAATATTAATTGGTCATATGATTGGTGCAGGTGACATTGATTCTGCATATAAACGTGGGATTAGAAGTCTGCAAATTGCAATTGTAGTTAGTACCTTTGCAGCCATTGTTGTTTATTTTTCTAGTGATTTTTTACTTGGTATTTTCACTGATAATGGTTCTATTATTGAAGAAGGTGCGTTACTTCTACTTATCACAATTATTCTAGAACCAGGACGTGCTTTTAATCTGGTTGTGATTAATTCCTTGCGTGCAGCTGGCGATGTTAAATTCCCTGTATTTGTAGGCGTTTTATCAATGTGGGGAGTCAGTGTTACCTTCGCATGGTTTTTCGGAATATTTTTAGAGCTTGGACTCATCGGTGTTTGGATTGGCTTTATTGCTGACGAATGGCTCCGTGGAATGTTAATGCTTGGTCGATGGCGCTCAAAAGTTTGGGTTCGCAAATCATTTGTTTATACAAAAGAAGCAGAGGAGTAATCCTCTGCTTCTTTACTTTTCTATTTCTATATCATACTTTTGTAGCCAATAATCTACTTGGCCTAAATAAGCTAGTAATTGAGGCCCTTGCATAAGCTGCCCAAACCATGGTGTGTCAATTTCTTTTCCTTCACTAGCAACAAGTTTCTTAATTGACTCTTTATCAAATAAATCAAATAAGCGTGCATTTGGATCAGCAATAATTTGATTCATCCACCTTACAACCGCAGCTGTATAAGCAGGGTGATGTGTTTTTGGATATGGACTTTTCTTCCGATATAAAATTTCATCAGGAAGTAATCCTTCTAAAGCCTTTCTTAAAATCCCCTTTTCTCTACCTTGATATGTTTTCATTTCCCATGGGATATTCCACACATACTCAACTAAACGGTGATCACTAAAAGGAACCCGTGCTTCGAAACTTGCACCCATACTCATACGGTCTTTTCGATCTAATAACGTAGGCATAAACCAGTGCATATTCAAGTAGAACATTTGCCTTCTCTTCTTATCAATTTCACTTTCCCCATCATAAGCGGGTGTTTCATCAACTGTTTCTTGATAACGAGCTAGCATATATTCATGTAGGTCTAATTTATTTTGCCATTCTTTTGTTAGCAAACTGGTGCGAACATCTGCTGATCGTATCCAAGGAAAACCTTCACGTTCTAAGTCTTCTTCCCTGTAAAACCATGGATACCCACCAAATATCTCATCCGCACATTCTCCAGATAGTGCAACTGTTATCTCTTCTTTTGTTTTTCCACAGAACCAGTACAGAGAGCTATCAACATCAGCCATTCCAGGCAGGTCACGGTATTCGACCGCATTTTTCAACAAGTCGGCTAACGTTTCATTATCAAGTACATACGTATGTTGTTCTGTTTCGCATGCATCAACCATTTTCCCGATAAAATCCACATCACTGTTTGGTTGGAATGTGCTTTTCTTAAAATAACGCGCGTTGTCTTCATAATCGATTGAAAAAGTAGGTAGTGTTTGATTCTTTTCTTTTTTTAAATAATTCGCTGCAATTGCTGTAATTGCACTTGAATCAACACCACCAGATAAAAATGTCCCAATTGGAACATCCGATACGAGTTGGCGTTCTACTGCATCTGTAAGTAAGAAACGTATTTGTTTTGCTGTTTCTTCAAGACTGTCTTTATGCGCTTTACTTTTTACATTCCAATATCTTCTTGTACGAAATCCGTTACGGTCTACTATACCAACATGAGCGGCCTTTAATTCATTGATACCTTTAAAAACACCATTACCTGGTGTTCTAGATGGTCCAAGCGCTAACAGTTCACTTATACCATCTTGATCTAGAACGGCTTTGACATCCTCGTGTGCTAGGAGTCCTTTGATTTCAGATGCAAATAAAAATGCGCCGTTTTTTTCGGTATAAAATAATGGTTTAACACCTAAACGGTCACGAGCAAGAAAAAGTTTTTCATTCTTAGAATCCCAAATTGCAAATGCAAAGATACCATTAAATTTCTCTACACACGCTTCCTTCCACTCGATATAACTTTTTAGAAGTACCTCTGTATCAGAATGTGAATTAAAATGCCATCCGCGTGTTTGTAATTCAGCTCGGATATCGTCTGTATTATAAAGTTCTCCGTTATAAACAAGTACGTAGTCATTATCTTCTTTCAGACAGTGCATCGGTTGCTTCCCACCAGCTGGATCAACGACAACTAGACGCTTATGCCCAAACGCTACATGCGTATCTACCCACTCTTTTTGTTCATCTGGTCCTCTATGTTGCAAGGCATTAGCCATGTTCTTTATAGTTTGCTCGGACTTGGTTAAATCTTTTTGATAATCAACGCAACCTGTTATACCGCACATAATTTAATCACCACATCCTCTCGCATATTGAAAAAGAAATCTTATGTCTATTTATATGATGGGCGTCTGGGAATGTGTCAACTATTAAAGGCTCATAACTATCTAAATAAGGAATATATGAGCCATTAGATAATTATATGCTCCCTTCGGCAAATTATATGCTCCCCTCAGAAGAATAAATGAGCATTCCAGAAATTATATGAGCCGTCAGAGCTAATCTGCTTATTTTAAGATGTATTTTACTCCTTTATTCTTACCAATCACTTTAAAATTGGCCTTTTGCAATAATCTTGTTGCAGTTTTTCTTGATTCTAGGTTCAAAAACTCTCTAGCTAGCTGATTTGTTATTTCATTTCCAAAAATAATCTTGTATTCTTGCAAAGCTCTAATAGAAGCATCCGAATCTTTATGAAAGCAACTCGGACAATGCCAACTTCGCTGTTTCCTAATCATGAAAACGCGTTTACAACTCGTGCACCACACACCATTACGTATAGCTTTTCGATGAATACGATACTTTTCGACAACAGTAGCATTCGATGGTTGATGAGAATCTCTTAATTGATTTGCTAGTTGCAAACTTTCAGCCTGGTAATTAGCTGTGTTTGAATGGTTTGATAGTAATTGGCTGATATGCTGTGGGAGTCTTTCACGAAGCAAAAAATTGGGCTGTGTTCCGTTAATTTGTAACATACAATTTTGATTTGCAAACACCACGACTGTATATATTGGAATTTCAGACCTGTCCAAATAACGTTGCAATCGAGAGCGTTGCATCTCAACTTGTGCACGAGGATCATCAAAACGATCAAGCTCACCATTATTACGTTTTCTAGTCAGTAAACCTGTCTCTACTTGATAAATCAAAGAGCCTGTATAGTTTTTCACTTCAACAATAAGGATGAAATTAGAAAAAATCATTAGTGTATCAATTTGAAAAAAATCAGATCCTTTCTTATCTTTTATACGAAGTCCATGCAAGAAGAGTGGTTGTTTAACTATGTGTCGATAATAGTAGTCAAGTGACTGTTCTCCTTTGTAGCCGGATTGTTCCCGTCTCAGATTTTCTGTTAATAAGTCATATAGTGGATCTAGGGGTGAGATTCTAGGAGTGAGAACTTCTAGCTGAACGTGGATAGCTGTTTTTTGACGAGGCAAAATTATCAATTACCAAAACCTCCTTTTTAAAATGATTATACCTCAATCAAATAATTATTTGAAACAAAATAAAAAAAGTTCCACCCGTATAATACGAGTAGAACTCTCTATTCTTTAAAAACCTATAAAGGTAAAAATCCCCAAGGTAAGCGACCAAATCCTAGTGCAAGTACAATAATTAAGGAGACAGCTAATTGGACCATAAATCCTTTCGTAGGTTTCCCTTTTGCGTATCGAACTAACAGGATTTCTAAGCAAGCAATTACCCATAATCCTGCTGCTGCTTTAATAATTAATTCCGCCATATAACTATTCCAAGTACCTGACACAATATAGTTATAGAATAAGTCGCCACCAGAATATAAGATTAATAGATAACTAAGCCTTGTAATCATATGCATTACTTTCGCTGGCTTCTGTTTTTTGTTTTTGTAAAGTGAAAAGGTAACTGCAAATAAAATAAGTGCTAGAACCCATCCTGTTATGTGTAAATGAATCATTTTTATTTCCTCCTATACTATTATACATTTATCGTTTGTTCTGCAACTTCTCCATATACATCAAACGACGCCATACCCACTCTATTGGACCAAAACGATAGCGTTTCACATAGGTTCTACTGAGTAAGATCTGAATAAGATAAACCGCACATACGATCCCAATACTTCCTAGTGGTTTTATATTACCATATAACCCAAATCCGGTCGAATAAAACAAGAAAAAGCAGACAATCGATTGGAAGATATAATTCGATAACGACATTCTGCCAACATACGTAAATGGTTTCAAGATTTTCTGCCAAAATGCACGTTGATAAGCTAAGGTAATTGTCGTCAAGTAAAAGATCGCTGACGCTGAGCCACCAATAGTGTCTTGAATCATCGATAACCATACCGGATTTCCCCATATATATAATCCAGCCTTTATGCCAACAAACAATACGAATGAAACAAGCCAGACTTTATGCAAAAACGATTGGTGTGCTTCAACATCATGCAACCATTTCTTTCGAGCTGTCACCATTCCTAATAAAAATAGTGGTAATAGGTTACACGCTAAGATAAAGTAAGTGAAAACGCCATTGCTATATGACCAATCTTGCAAATTCTGTGCCCATATATCCGCTAAACTTCCTGATCCATACCGCTTAACTGCTTCTTCGATCGCAGTGAGATTATAGCCACCCAGTAGATCACGAACAGGATACAACATCAGCGTATATAACAGCGTCGGAATAGTTAATAAGCTAATTGCCCAGGCAATTAATGTCCGGTCTGACCTTTTAAAGAATAAAAAAAGCAACATACCAATAATGCCATATGTAAGCAGAATATCTCCATGCCAGATCAAAAAGGCATGTATCAAACCGAAACCGATTAATATGACTAAACGTCGAAAGATCAGTTTATTAACAGGTTGTTCTCTTCGCACAATATTTTCGACAATAATTTGAATTCCAAAACCAAATAAAAAAGAAAATAGAGTATAAAAACTAGCTTGAAAAAAAATATCAATCATTACTTGAATACTTTGATCGATACCAGATGTCCAAAAGGTATCCTCCCCACCATACAAAAAATAAGGAGCATTAAAAGCAGGAACATTGACCATAAATATCCCGAAAATAGCAAATCCCCTTGCTGCATCAATCCAGGTTAATCGCTTTTTTTCCGCTAAAGGTGATACCTGTTGATTCATAAAATCGCCTCTCCCTAATCATCCATAATGTCATACTTTCTATTGTATAGGAAAATGACACAAAATTGAATGAGTTTCATAAACTACTAGAAAAGGAGGAGTTAAAATGCCTGCTATAGTCGGAGCTGTGAAAGTAATAACGCTTGGTTCATCCAGCATTTTTCATATAGGTGATGTTTACATGATGCAACCCAATTCTAGCGCAAAAACTTTTGCAGGTGGCGGTTCCTTTAATACTGGAGATGGTATTAGCGTTCAGTTTGATCAAACCAATACAACAATAAATGACCAAGACAAATTCGATCAAGTTATATCGAGTTTATAAAGATTGAGGTGTGAGATGTGGATTTAATCGTTCATCAATCAATAGCCATTCATTTGTTGAAGATCGGAAGTATTTCGAACTCTTCTGTTCTCCAAATTGGAAGCGCTGGATCAATCCAAGCCTCATCCCAGCTCTATAACACCGGTGAATACCAAGAACTCGCCGATCCCGCTGAATTGCAGCCTGGGGTAAACACACCACTAGTGCCACTTATCCCACCCTCTTAAGCACAAGTGGGCTACTTACACATATGTTAGTAGGAGCTATATACTATACACTTGACTTGTAGGGAGGGGTAAGGTGTGAATGATCCCGCATGGTACGAATACATGCAACAACTACATCAACATATAATGGAACAAGATAAAAAAATTCAAACACTTACAGAAAGACTTGATCAAATGGAATTTCAACAACCCACAAACCAACAAACAACAATTGAAAAGTTAGAATATCATTTTGATCAATTAAAAATTGATCGGATGGACGGCACGTTGCATATCGGTTTAGCACCAGAAGACTTCACTAAAATGGACAATTTTTCACTACCACTTCGCAATCAAAATCAAAATCAAAACCATCAACAGTTAATACACGAATTAGATAATTATTTAACACGTGAAGGGGATGCGATGTTGCAGCAACTCGTTCATGAATATCAATACCAATTAGATGAACCTAACAGACGGTTACTTTTAGAAGATATTCGAAAACAACTACCAGGACGTGTGACTTACTATGAACAGGAAGGCATAAAGCAGCAAATTAAGAATAAGCAACAATTAGAGACATATATCCATCAACAAATTCAAGCAGAAATTCCACATTCCTTGCGTCTCTATTTTGAGAAAAAAACAAATAAAGGAGATTAGTTCTTATGAATTTTGAAGTACACAACTGGAAATTACATGTTGGTAATGTAGATATCACCGCAATATCTTCTTCATCCGTTTTCTTAGTTGGTGACAATGATTCGATGCAACTACAATCGTATTACGATACACCACCAGACTCTTATATTGTTGGCTCATTAGTCCCACTTAGTCGAATGGATGTTGGAGAAAATCATGTTACGCACGAGTAATGTTAAGCTAGTACGTGTCAATTCTATTGGGTACTCTTCCATTCTAGAGATTGGGGATGCGAAACGTTCCCAACAGACGAGTAAGGCTATCGCTGTTCAGAGGGAAAACGGCATGCAAACAGATGAAGAGATCTCCTTTTCAGATTTTCCTATATTTGAAAGAACCTCCCCTACACTTACACCTGTAACAACAGTAATTAGGAAAACAACCAATCACCAAAAAATGATCACGGTAAATTCTATTGATGTTACGGGTGTCAGTGCTTCTTCTGTTATGCAAGTAGGAAATTTAGAATCGATTCAATCAGAGGCACGAATAAAGCATATTCGTATTTTAAAAGGAACGAACGAATAATATGTGCATACGATATGATAAATACACTAAAAAAGTGGGTGTGTCAAAATGCCGTCGATTGTTGGACCGATTAAAATTAATGAAGTAGGTGGTGGCGTAATTAATTTCGGTGATAGTTTTTATTTAGCACCAAAAAGCGCCTCCAAAACAGCTGCTGGTTCTGGGGCTTTTAACACCGGAGACTTTATCAATACAAACACTGGCTTAAACGCAACAAATGCACTTGACCCAGATGCCGTCGATCAAGTAGTCAGTGGTAACGCATGAAATAAGTGGGGAACCCCACTTTTACATAACAATTACTTATTTTTAAAAAACGATAAACCCCAACTAGATTATCGTCGCAATAATATTCAACTGCGACGTAACTTAGCAGATTACTTCGCTCTGAAAATCCACTACGCTTTCCGCAGGCACGTCTTCAGCTAACTTGGAAGAAAGACACTTCCAAGTGGATCTTCAGATCGCGCTGTTCCTGCAGGAGTCGTAGTGGATTTCCTTCGCTAGTCGGTAATATGTTTATTGATGAAGTTGCTTTATCAACAATATCAGCCCTTTTCGAATAATATTAATATAACTAAACGCTGTCATAAACGTAATAAAACTTTAGGAGCCAACAAATAACATATGGTGTACTACTATTAAGTTATTAAATTCTGTCCAGCGAAGGAAGAAAATGGTTGAGACTCCAGCGGGAACAGCACAAACCGAAGATCCTCTATAGAAGCGATCTTTGCTTCTATAGATAGCTAAGGTTGTGCCCACGGAAAGCGAGACCATTTACTGACGCAGCGAGGACAAGCATAACTTATAACTACGTCACAGTTTCTATCTACTGCGAAATTGAAAAAGAAAAGCTGATGCGTTTATCGATCGCATCAGCTTAAAAATTATGTCACTTCGATTACTATCGCTTTATCGAAGAAGTATAGATATTTTGCTTTGACTGGCTTTTTCCATATCTCTTCTAATGCACGTGCATATAAATTCATTTGAACTTGATAGCGTTCAAGTAATACTTTTTCATCTACATTGCCTTGAATTTTATCTGTTTTATAATCAATTAGTATCCAACCATCGTCCGCTGGTATTAATAAATCCATTACACCTTGGATGAATATACGTTCTTTTTCTTCCTTATTCCAATCAGCATAAATTTCACTTGCATCTACTGTCAAACTAAATGGCACTTCGCGATGCATGTGAGATGACGCTATAACCTGCTTACCAATAGACGTTTGGAAAAATTGAAGTATAGCAGATAAATTAATAACGTCAGCTTGATCCTGCGTTAAGATCTCACGTACGACCATTTTTTGTACCTCTTCAGCCAGTTCCGCTTCCTGCCACTGTTTCGTAAAGGGTAGATGTTGCATCACCGTATGCATGGCTGTTCCTATTTCCGCTGCACTTAGTTTCTTTTCTTTTTGCATAAAAGCTGGCCGTCTCATAATTGGCGCTTGAAATTTTTCAACTAATTGGGTATCACTATAATCATCTTTTACTTCATGTTGTCTTTTAATTTCTGTTACCGTCTGTTTAGCCCGATAACTTGCTGCTTGTTGATGCGGATAAGTGAAATTCAAACGATCCCGTACTTTCACATCTAAAGGTTCCTCTGTAGTAGGAATCGTTTCCCAATTCTTAATTTTATCAATCAAATCCACCGACGCCGTTTCTTTCTTTTCTACAATTGTTCGATAAACATCGGCATTCTCTACTTGTATTTTCCAATTTGATTGATCATTCTGAATCGAAATCGGAATCTTCGCACTCAGTTCACTGCCACGTAAGACGTCAGCCTGTTGGTGTCTGATTAATGTTGAGGCTACCCAATCAAGATACGTGTTCGTTTCCAAGCGATAATGTGCTGGCAAAACAAGCGCACTATGTTCCGTTATTTCTTGCCATTTTGCCTGTTTTTTCTCAAAGGAAGCTACTGTACCAATCATAACAAGCTTTTCTTTTGCTCGGGTTAAGGCGACATATAAAACGCGCATTTCTTCAGCCCATAACTCTCGTTGCATTTGTTGTTTTAATGCATGATAAGCTAGTGTTGGATACATGATTCTTTTTTCAGGATCAATATATTTACTACCAAAACCTAGATCTTTGTGCAAAAGGTATTTCTGACGTAAATCTTGTTGATTAAATTGCTTGTCCATCGCTCCTAAAATAACGACTGGGAATTCTAATCCCTTACTTTTATGGACTGTCATAATACGAACAACATCTTCTTGTTCACCTAATGCACGCGCTGCTCCTAGATCATCACCGTTTTCTTCCATGCGATCAATAAAGCGTAAAAACCGGAACAGCCCACGGAATGATGTCGCTTCATACCCTCGTGCGCGATCGTATAAGGCACGTAAGTTTGCTTGTCTTTGTCGTCCACCAGGTATGCCACCAACAAAATCATAATAACCAGTGTCACGATAAATCTGCCAAATCAATTCAGCTAAAGCACCTTGACGTGCTTGCAAACGCCAATCCTCTAACTGTGTTAAAAATAATTGAATTTGAGCTCTTTTTACGTCTGAAGGTGTTTGGTTAACAAACGTTTGTAATGCTTCATAATAACTCGTTCGTTTTTTAGATAAGCGAATTTGAGCAAGATCCTCTTCATTAAGTCCAACAATTGGTGAGCGTAATACACTAGCTAAAGGGATATCTTGTTTTGGATTATCGATCACTTTTAATAAGCTAAGCATGATCTTAATCTCAATCGCTTCTAAATAACCCGTTGCAAGCTCCGCATAAACTGGAATCCCTTGTTGTTTCAATTCCTCCATGATTGTAGACGCCCATGTCATTGACCGCATTAATATCACGATATCGCGATATTCAATATTTCGCTTCGCTCCTGTTGCTTTATCAATTACTTGCATTGGTGGTGTATCTTTATTTCCAATCCACCGCTGAATCCGCGTTGCATAAGCACGCGCTTCAATCTGTGCTTTTTCTAAATCCTCTAAACTTTCTGCTTGTTCATCGCTTGCATCTTCCTGTGTTTCACGATCAATAATCACAACTTCTGCATCTGCATCCGCTAGCGTTATTTCATCATACATAAGGTTTGCATAAATTAACGCTGCATCATCTTCATAGGCAATCTCGCCAACTTCTTCATCTATTAGTTGCTGGAAAATATAGTTTGTTGCTGCAAGTACTTCTTTTCTACTACGAAAGTTTCGAGCTAAATCAATCCGATGTGCTGGATGACTATCCGCAGCAAATTGATTGTATTTATTAATAAACAAAGATGGCTCCGCATGACGAAAACGATAAATACTTTGTTTCACATCTCCAACCATAAACATATTGCCTGGATCTTTTTGCGTAACTAATGTTAACAATGTTTCTTGCACTAAGTTCGTATCTTGATATTCATCTACCAACACTTCTGAGAATTTTGCTTGTAGCGCACGGGCAACTTCTGACGGTTTTGCTTCGTCTGCAGTTGATTCCTCCGCTAATAAAATTTCTAAAGCATAATGTTCCAAGTCAGAAAAGTCAACGAGTGCTTTTTCTTTTTTTAAGCTAGCATAATTTTGTTTGAATTCTTTTACAAGGATCACGAGTTGCTTCATTGTTGGATATAGGTGCTGCATATCGGTTAAATAACTAGAAAGCTCTCGTGAAAACCAATCAGTAGCCAGGTCGTTCCAACGCTTTTTATATTTGGCACGTATTTCTTTCACTTTTTCCTTTTTGGCTTCATCACAATCCGCTTTCTTACGTGATAATGCGGTGAACTTTGAAGCTTTGAAGGTCGCTTGCACCATGTCCCAGCCCATTTCCAATTGAGCACTTGCTTCCTGAATCATAACCAAATCAGCATCAATTGCATCTGCATAATGGTAAGGACCATCACTTTCTCTTGTTAACGCAAGAGCTGACTCCGCCTCCGAACGCATGGCAAAAAGCTGACTTTTTACATCTCTTTTTAAAATTTGCAACCAATTAATTTGACTTTCATCTGTATCGGAACTAACTTGGTACATTGCAGCTAGATTATCTAACCACTGTTCTGGCCATGGGTTCTGCATTGCAAAGTTATATAATTTTAAGACGAGTGCTTCTACTTCTAGATCGCTACGATCACTAGAGAAACGATCAATCACTTCAAAAAATGCATCTTGCTCAGCGGGCTCTTTGCCATACCAATCCTCGAATAAATCTTCTAATACTTCTTGACGCATCAAGTCCCCTTCTACACTATCAGCAATTCGAAACCCTGGATCAATATCCAATAGATATGAATTGCGACGGATCATATCCATACAAAAAGAATGCAATGTTTGGATCGACGCTTGCTGTAGTAAAGACAATTGCTTCTTTAAATGGAATGATTCAGGGTTGTCTTCTAATGCTTTTTCAAGTGCTTCTGCAACACGATTTCGCATTTCTTGTGCAGCAGCATTTGTAAATGTCACAACTAGTAAAGAATCTATATCAATCGGTTTTTCTTGGTTCAGCAATTTTTGAATAATACGCTCTACTAGAACAGCAGTTTTCCCAGATCCCGCAGCGGCTGCCACTAACGTATCACTCCCACTTGTATAAATGGCATCTTCTTGTTCCTTTGTCCATTGTGGCATTAGAATTCCCCCTTCTTGATAATTTTTTGCATTACTTCATCTTCTTTATAGGTGTGCAAGCGTCTGTAATTGTTCTCTGGTAACGTTGCATCGAACTGACAAACAGAGCGGAATGAGCAAAAACCACATGCAGTTTGCTGTTTTTGTTGATACGGATTTAAATGAACACCACCGTTTGTTATATCAACACCTGCTTCAGTCATTAATTGCCGTACATACCCTTGTAGATGGCCAAAGTTTTCATTCGATGTTATTTGAGAACCACTTCTAAATGTTCCATCTTTCTTCAATCCAGCTGGAATCATAGAACTCATGCCTGTCTCTAAATCTGTATCCATCAGTTGGACCACTTCTTCATCCTCGATTAATAAGCCTTGCATCTTAAATTTCTTGAATAATTTTTCCTCAAGTGATTGTTCATCTATCGCTTTTGTTTCGGATATGATTGGGTTATGAACATGAAAATAAAGAACGCCAGCTGGTGTTGCTTGAATGCCTAACCATTTTTCTGAATTCGCTAAAATAACATCTAAATAAGCAAGCATCTGAAGGGATAAACCATAATACACTTCCACTAAATTTAGTCCTTGAGCACTCGATTTATAATCAATGATGCGCAAGTATAGAGCATCTTTTATATTAGCGCGATCCACCCGATCAATTCTTCCACGTAAAACGAGCTCATGTCCATTAGGTAAGTCTAATTGCAAGGGATCTAATTGACTTTCAGGTAATCCGAATCCCATTTCCAACCCAATTGGAGAAAAGTTGCTTTTTCTCGATTGCTCACTTAAGACATACGTTGCCCGGGAAATAATTCGCTCTAATTTCGTTTTCATATAATCGTAACGATTCGAGCTTTGCAAAATTTGGTGTTGTAAAATCGGTGCAAGTTGCTTCACAGCTCGCTCTGCATATTGATCTGCCTCTACTTGATAAATATCAACAAATCCACGTCCTTCTTTTTGAATCCAATCTGTTATTTGCTTGAGTGCTTCGTGGAACAATTGACCGATATCAGGTGCATCTAATTTATATGTTCGTCTTTCTTCTAAACCTAAACTATATTGTGCAAAGTGTTGGTAGGAACAACGATGATACATCTCCATCCGAGATACACTTGCTTTTATTTGTTTTGGATATAAGGCTTCGATTGTTTCTTTTGATAAATCTGTTGTGCTATTCTGATAAAATAAACTTTTTAGAATCGTATTTGTTTTACTGTGTTGATCATGGTTTGTCACAAACCAATTAAACACACTCCACCAAATTGGATCAATTGGATAGGCACGTTGATACTTTGCTAATTGAGCTGTTAAAGCGGACCTTGTTTTTGTTGGTGTTGTGACAAAACGATCAGAATCAGTCATTTCCTCTGGATCAGGTAACAAAATGCTTTCAGCGTTTGTAGGAAATAGATCATGTATTCGCTTGACCAAAGAAGATGGCATCTTGCCCTTTCCTTCCGCGTCGCTAAGTGGATAACTGATCCATAGCCTCTCTGATGCTACAGTGAAGGCTAAATAAACATAAAACCAATCATCTAATAATTGTTGCTTTTCTCCATCTGCGAGCTTTAATCCATGCTCCTCTAAAGACATCCGATCCGATTCTGATAACATCCCATCAATACTCGGCTTCATCGGCCACGTACCTTCATTCACCCCAAGTAAAAAGGCAGACTTAATTCCACTAACCCGTGAACGATCAATCGTTCCTATTACGACATGATCAATACTTGGTGGCACATGGGAGAACTTTAACGTTTCAAATCCAGTTTCTAAACTATGTTGAAACAACTGTAGGGAAATCTTTTCATCCCCTGTAATCTCTACCATTTCATCAAGTAATTGCATTACAGCATCCCATACTTGTCCTTGCTCACGTGCTGCTTCAATCTGACCATTTTCATCTAATTGATCACGAATCTCTTCTAGTTGTTTGGTAATATCCAATGATTCTAGCCAGGTAAATAAAACGATAGCTCTTTCTTCAATCGTCTTTGCTTCTCGTAAGCTATCATCCAATGGTTTCATCGTTTGGATGATTTGTTTACGATAATGATTAATTTGGTTTTGCATTTGTCTTTCCTGATCCGTTTGTGTCGCCTGATCAAACCCACGAAAACGTTGGAAGATCCATGACTTTTCTCCAAGCCATTGCTTTCTTCCACGTATACCATATTCCAACACATAGTTCTCTAATGTATCGACCGCATTTTCATCTAATGGATCTTCTTGACTTTGGCTAGGAATTAATCCAGTCTTCAACAAACGAAAGACTGCATCATAACGCCAGTTTCCACTTACAACATCCAATGCAGAACGTATTAATTCAATTAATGGGTGGTGGAGCATCGTGCGTTTTTCATCAATAAATGCTGGAATCTGATAGTCTTGAAAAATAGTTGCAATCAAGTCATGATAAATAGCAGTTTCTCGAACTAATACAACCATATCTTGATAACGATAGCCTTCTTCTCTGACTAATCGAAGAATTTCCTGTGCTGCCCCTTCCACTTCTGCACGTGGATGTACAGCTTGGGCTATTTGAATCGGTACTTCAGCATGATAAGCAGGAGCCGGACGCTTATCAAAATATTTTTCTAAATGGACAAAGTACGGTTTTACATCTTCTTTTGGATTTACTATTTCAACCTTTTTAGTAATTGCTAGATTATCCGCCATTTCCACTAATGTTTGATATGTCTCTTTTGTTTGAGAAAACAAATCAAATTGGGAGACAGTTTCATCTGTAGCCTGATCCATTGTCAATGTTACCGTAACGTCATCACTTTTTTTCATAATTGCTTCCAACACCAATTGCTCTTGTGGCGTGAATCGATGGAAACCATCTATATATACAACAGCATCTTCTAAAAAAGTTGTTTCGCCTATTTTTTGAGCTAATAAAGCTAATTGGTCTTCACTATCAATATACTTGCCATATAACACGCTTGATAACTTGTCATAAATATAATGTAAATCTTCTAATTTTTGCTTCAGACCAATTTCATTCGGTTCAAGATGCTGAAAACGATCCATTTCGCTTATCTGCACAGCTAACATATCTGGTGTGATACAATAGCGTTTAAACTCCGTAATCATTGTTTCCATTTGATCAATAAAACCTTGTTTCTCAATTGACTTCTGAAACATTTGCCAATCTGTTGTTCGTTCTTCAATAATTTTCCGCAACATCATTTGCACACCTGTTGAACTAATAAATTGCTTTGTCGCACCACCAGTTTCCTGGAGAACACGCCAAGCAAGTCTAGAGAAACTAAACACTTGTGCACGAATGCTTCCGCTAACATCTTCGTCATCTATGAGTGCATACTCTTGTTGGAAAGTCATCTGATCTGGAACTAAATATATAATCGCAGGCCCCTCAGGGTCACTTTTTAATTTGTTTTTTATTTCGTCTAAACATTGGTTACTCTTTGAAGTTGTTGCATTTCCTAATAAAAAGCGTATTCCCATAATTTTTCTCTCCTATCATTGGATCGACTATATCTATTTTAACATGCCCGCACGAAAAAAAAGAGTGTGGACATCTATTTGTGTCCACACCCTAACCTAATCTGTAAAATGAAATCCTACTTGAGAAACAGGCCAATATCGAATATCAACTTTTCCCACCACTGTCTCTTGATCAATAAAGCCAAAGTAGCGACTATCAAAGCTATTCCTTCTATTATCACCTAGTACAAATAGTTGCCCTTCTGGTACACGACTTTCCCCTGTTATTTCTTCTAAAGTGAAGTCTTTTGTTAAGATCCCTGTTATTTGATCGCGAAAAGCCTGCAAGTACGCTTCTTCCATGTATTCATCATTGATATATAATTTATCATCTACTACTTTAATATGATCTCCTGGCTCTCCGATTACCCGCTTCACATAATCTTCTTCGTCATTCGCATGAAAAACGATGACATCGAAGCGGGAGACATCTGAAAAATCATACAATATCTGATTTACCATAATTAAATTACCATCGTACAATGTTGGCTCCATTGATTTTCCATCTACTACATAACTTGCAAATAAATAAGAACGAAAAAACATAGCAAAGATTACCACAATTAAAATTGTTCGCAACACAATTAAACGCTTCCATTTTTTTGTTTTCATCTGGATTCCTCCAAGGTATTACTTATACTATTATACCCACCGAGGAGGAAATTTAATCCTTTTTTATTCCTGTTTTGCGCCCATTTTTCCTTTTCTATGTAGTAATCTTTCAATGAATTTACCAATTAACCAAAATAATGAAATACTAATACCCACTACAATAGCTTTAACAGGATTTTGCGCAAAAGATGCAATACTGCTTCCTACATAAGCAATTGAAAAAATCATTACTGTTTTCCCTAATAACACAGCTAGGACAAATTGATATGTACTAATTTTTGACAAGGCTGCTACTGTGTTAATAATAGCCGAAGGAGAAAAAGGAAAGCACATTAATAAGAATAATGGACCAAATCCATGATGTTCTAACCAATGCGTAACGCGTTTGACTTGTTTATTTCGACGAATCCAAACAAAAAAGCGTTTATCGCCTAGCTTACGGATAACGTAAAATACGGATAATGCACCTGCACTTGCACCAGCCCAAGATAGTAAGAAACCTTCTAATAATCCGTACGCCGCTGCATTGGTCATGACAAATACAACCAACGGCAGGAATGGAAGAAATGCCTCAATGAAAGGTAAAAGAAATCCAGGTAAGGGTCCAAAACTTTCATATGTTTTCAGTAGTTGGTTTAGAAGTGTATCAAATTGATTAGCTTCTATTAATTCTTGTATCGAACTTATATCTAAATTTGTTATATTAAATAAATACATCATTGGCGGACTCCTCTATAGAAACAATTACATATCCTTAGTTTACACTTTCTATATTAATGTAAAACATCTTTTTTTCCTATTATTTCGTTTTTTACCATAAAAAAATTTAACTATTCATTTGAATTTGAGTTGAATTAGGTTATAATAGAACAAACGTTCTATTCAAGGAGGGCAATGATGCGCTATTTACATGATTCGGAATATGCATTAGGTTCCCGGTTTTTATTCTTATCCATGGCAATTGTCGTCATACAAAAGGATTTAGTACAGATCGAAAAGGAAAAAAGCTTTAAGATAAAAGAACCTTATATGGAGTTGCTTCAAAGGATGGAGAAAAGAGCTGTAGCCGAAAGACTGCAATTACGGAAATATATGATACAGCAAAAGTTACAGGTGATTGCTTTAGAGAAAAATGATACCTTTTCATCCTATTTATATCTTTGTCAGGGCCGAGAAGAGAAGCGGAATTACTTTAATCCTACCATTCGAAAAAACGTAGAAAAAATTATCCGTGAGTTGATGGAAAACGTCAATAAACCTTCAAATCATACACTAACAAGCTAATAATTATCCTCGTCATCTCAAATAATGAAGGAACTCATCACATCTAATGAGTTCCTCCATTATTTACATTTTAAATTAACGCTCTTTTCATAAACATTGTTGCTTTTCAATAATTGGACTTGATAGAAACTGCGACGTACCAGAAGACCCTTATCCGCTTCACAAGTGAAATGGGCTCGCTTTCCGTGGGCACGGCTTCAGCTAACTCGTAAGCAAAGAACGCTTAGAGTGGATCTTCAGCCCGTGCTGTTCCCACAGGAGTCTCACCCATTTCACTTGCTCCGCTAGTTTTGTCTATAAATAAGTAAAGCGTGTCCTATTGCATACTGAATTAAAACGTCAGCAACTATATTAATAACTGAAAAACACATCAATTTTTAGCGCCTAATACCAATTTCTATAGTTAATATTACAACGTTTTTGAAATTAGTTGCTCTACTAAGCGAAGGAAGCAAATGGGTGACACTCTAGTGGGAACAGCAAATGTTTTCGATGGGATGAGTAATCGCAATCCCACAAGCCGAAGATCCACTTGGAAGTGTTCTTTGCTTCCAAATTAGCTGAGGCTGTGCCCACAGAAAGGGAGCCCATTTGCTTCCGTAGCGGTGGTAATGTTATGTCACAGTTGATGATAACTCCGACGACAGGAACGTTACGTCGAATTTTATCAATTTCCCTTAAAACAACTATCTTTAGCAATCCAACTTAAGTAAGAACAAAAAAGTCATCATCTTTTCTTTTGTCTGGTCGTGGTTGTGGTGGTGTTGCGTTTAATCTTTTTTCTAGTTGGTAGCGGAATTGTGCTGTTCGTTGTAGTTGATTGATCATCGAGCCATAAGAAACTTCTAAGATTAGGTTCATACCGTTCTTAAAAATAAATTCTGTACCCCGACCTGGAGCTTTACGTATGCGGTCAACATGTGTGTGTGAAATCCATGAGCAATATGGATTCTGAGGTGATGAAGTAGGAAAAAAGTACATGCCACTCGAAGGATCAATTGATATCGGCACTTTATGTTTGATTCCACAAACAGTACGTGCACCTTCTTGTCTTCCTTTCAAACTACTGCCAAAATACTTACACGCAGCATCGATTAACTTACCAGGTGATCCTTTAACGTAATATGTGCCATCCTCACTAATCTCGATCACTTTAGAGACATAAGCACCATTCATCTTCTCTGCAACTATCGCTATTGTTACAGGATTAATTTCATAATCTTTTTCCATATTTCAACACTTCCTTTTTTAAATTTTGTTTAAGAATAATTAAATATTTAATTGTTCTTAAACATAAGTAAAATATACTATCAAAATGTCAGTTTTGGTACTAAAATAGCTATTTGTACCCAAAATTGTCACATTTATGTATCCAAAGCGATCTTTTGGTATACTGAAAGTACTAAATCATATAAGAGGAAGGAGTGAATCTATGTGGAACATATTCAAAAAAAAGCAGACTCAGGATTCTAAGAAGAAAAGAGAATATCCAATTATTGATATTTCATTAGCAGAACTAAAACATGCGATCCATGAATACGGTATGGATCTTCCAAAAGAAATTCCTTTAAGTGTCTTAATAAATGACGATTTAAGCATTGATTACAAATTACTCGCACCAGTTTTAAAAGGAATACCAAGTAAAACCTACTACATGTCGATCGAAACATATCAATTATTTGAAGAGAAAGATCAGCAACTAGCTGTAAACTTTGATAACATCCAACGTGCAGTTGATGCATATATACAGCAAACAAACGAACCACCTACGATACATGGAGATCCTTATCATAAAGTAAGCTATCATAAATTAGAGAAATTAGATCTATTGCATTATCGTCCTCATCAAGAATTTTATATAACAGATGAAGAAAACCTCATTACCAATATACGCCCAAAATAACCGACCAAAAGGGAATATCCATTACCAACCCATAGATATTCCCTAAACTAATTCACCTATTTTGTTTTACGTTCTTTTATAACACGCTCGATCATATCAATCCGTTCCTGCATTGGAGGATGACTGTAGCGCATCCACTTCACCCAAAACACTGGATTAATATCACTTTTAGATTGGATAGACATACGAATAAACCCCTCAATAGCCGGCTCTAGTTCTTCTGTATGTTCTATCGCATAAGTATCCGCTTGTACTTCCATTTGCCGAGAAACAAACAATGATACTGGCTGACTAATCGTTAAAACCAGCATCGTAATAAAAAGAAGGACTGGAATTGCTCGAATGTCCGATAGTTGCATTTGTGGAAACTTTTTATCCATGATACGACGATAAAAGAATGCAATTAACAAAATTAAAACAAGCGCAAACAACAAATAACCGATAACGCCATAATAAACATGGTTCATGAGATAATGACCAATTTCATGTGCTAAAATAAATAAAATTTCCGACTGGTTCATTCCTTCTATTGTTGTATCCCATAATACAATGCGCGCATTTCCAAAGATGCCTGTTACATAAGCATTAAATGTTGTTACTTTTTCACTCATATTTACTTGCAGCAACGTCGCATCTTGTAAACCAGCATCTGCTGTTAAAGCTTCAATTGCATGACGTAACTCTCCTTCTGCTAGCGGGGTGAAATCCTCATATAACGGATCAATCCAAACCGGTTGTATATACACGACAAAGATAGCCACAGGAATCGTGATAAGCCAAAGAATAATAGGCCAACTTTTTTTTCGCTTTTTAACCAACCACTGAAATGTTAATAATAGTAAGGTTAAACCAATCCATAGAAAGAGTAAATCCAGCGTTAACTCCCCAACCCAGTCTAATAGAGATTGATTACTTGTTCCGACAGCATGTGTAACATAAAACCAAAAGAGATCAAATGGTAGCTGAATAACTTGATAAATGAATAGAAGCAACAACCCAACCAGACTCGTTTCTATGAATCGATTGCGCCACTGAAATGCCTCTTGCCACTTACGAATCCATTCATATGTAATAACACCATATAATAGTATGAAAATTAATGGTAACTTACCAAAGAATAGCGCATGGGCAATCGCTGCATAATTCGTGTCACTCAATGTTTGTAGTGGATATAAAAAAAGAAAATAGCCAAAAACAACAACAAGATAGATGGCATAGGCTAGGAGTATTTTTTTCATATTTTACCGCTCCAATTTATTCAAAATAGAAAAACTATCCCCATCATTTTTTGATAATAGATAAGGATAGTACTTCATTCACTATTTAATAAATCAAATCAATTAATTGTTCTTTCGTTATTTTACCAAGATAGTGTGGAACATCTATGTCTTCTAGCGCTTCTTCTAGTGCTTGACGCTGATAGCGCGTGTCCACTAATTGTTCTGCAATGACATTTACATCACCAATGCCAAAGAAATCACCATAAATCTTACAATCTTTAATAATACCTTTAGAGATGTCCATTCGAACATCAACTAAGCCTGAATCAAACTTATGTGACTTTTGTATATCGAATTTAGGAGATTTACCAAAATTCCAATCCCATTGCTGGTAGCGCTCCTCTGAAAGTTTATGAATGTTTTTCCAATCTTCTTCTGTTAACTGATAACGTGGAACGTCCTTAACATTCTCCGTATCAAAAACATATTTTAAGATATACGTTTTAAACGCGTCCATTGGTAATTTTTCTTCCATAAAATCAGAAATATTTGTGACCCTACTGCGGATCGACTTTATGCCTTTTGATTTGATCTTTTCTGCATTAACATTTAAAGCGGACACTACATGTTCAATTTCAGAATCATACATTAGTGTACCGTGACTAAACATGCGACCACGTGTAGTGAATTGTGCATTACCAGATATTTTACGTCCATCAGCAACTAGATCATTACGACCACTCAATTCTGCAGGAACACCTAACTTCTGTAAAGCATCAACAACAGGTTTCGTAAATTTCGCAAAGTTATGGAAGCTATCGCCGTCATCTTTTGTGATAAAACTGAAGTTCAAATTACCTTCATCATGGTAAACTGCACCGCCACCAGATAGTCTTCTAACTACTTTAATGTTCTGTTCATCAACATATTTCGTATTAATTTCTTCAATTGTATTTTGATTCTTCCCAATAATAATCGACGGTTTATTGATGTAAAACAACAAATATGTATCTTCTTCACCGAAATTATTTAATATATATTCTTCAATTGCTAAGTTAA
This sequence comes from Paraliobacillus sediminis, assembly GCF_003426055.1. Taxonomy (NCBI): domain Bacteria; kingdom Bacillati; phylum Bacillota; class Bacilli; order Caryophanales; family Bacillaceae; genus Paraliobacillus; species Paraliobacillus sediminis. The sequence goes on along the minus strand of NZ_QJSI01000004.1, from coordinate 165,584 downwards.
TATATGGATCTGTTACACCTTCATTATCAATAAATTTCATGTGTGCATCCTCCTTATTTTCTATAAAAAGCCTTCAGTTACTAGTTTAAAATATTACTGATAAAAAGGCAATTTTACTGGCTACGCGTTCCATGTATAACCTGTCCTCGCTAATTCGACAATGCCAGTATACTCTTTCTTTGCTTCACTAACTAAGTCGCCTCGATCACCAAAGTGTGGGTGATGACTCAATAGTAATTGGCCCACACCCGCAGCTTCTGCGATTTCAGCACACTCCACACTAGTCATATGACCTGCTTTTGAGCCATCCTGTCCTTGATAGAAACTGCAATCACTGATTAATAGATCCGCATGACGACTAAACGAAACAAACTCCTGCATATAGCTGGAATCAGCTGTATAGACAATAACCTTTTCACCGTCTGTAATTCGCATCGCAAAACATGCAACAGGATGTTTTGTTTTTAAAAATGTAATCGTAAATGGACCCACTTGTACTGTCTTTTCAGGATCATAGCCAATTCCTTCGGTGAAATGATGGGTGAGCTTTTCAAAGCCAGTCAGGTCATCGGTATGACCATAAATGGGTAAAATGTCACTTGTATTCTGAATTTGATTTTGGACTAGCCAATTGTACTGTAAGACACCAACATCTGCAATATGATCCTGGTGATAATGGGATAAAATGACTGCATCTAGTTCCATCACGTTCGTATACTTTGGTACCTGTGCTAATGCCCCACTCCCACAATCAATTAAACAGCTGAAATCATCTTTTTCTAACAAATAGCAGGACGTCGCCTCTCCAACTTCCGGATATGCACCCCAAAAACCAACAACTGTTACTTTCATTATCAAATCACCTCTACAATACGCTTTATTCGTTACAATTAGTGTAACATAATTCCATTAATTACTAAATAAACTGTAACTACTTCTAATATGATCACAAAACCTACTTGATTGATCACAAACCCAAAAAGCTCACCAAATTGGTAAGCTTCTGAAAAACGCACTATTCTTTTAAGAATTCCAAGACATCTGCAACGGCCTGCTCGCCTTGATCAATACAATCTGGAATACCAATTCCTTGATAACTACCTCCAGCTAACAAGACACCGGGTAATTCCTTTTTCATTTCATTTCGTAGTTCATGAAGTCGATCAAGATGCCCAACTGTATACTGCGGCATTGCGTCTCTCCAACGGGTCACAATATGAAAATCCGGTCTTTCTGAGATACCAAGGATTTTTTCTAAGTCTTTTAGAGCAATCGCTGCAATTTCTTCATCACTTAAATCAACAACACCCTCATCACCAGGCCGACCAACATAACAGCGTAACATCGCTTTTCCCTCAGGCGTTGTGTTCGGCCACTTTTTATGTGTCCACGTACACGCGGTAATGCGATAATCACTATTACGTGATACAACGAATCCTGTGCCATCTAAATCATGAGGAATCGAAGCTACATCAAAGGTTAAAACAACATTAGCGACTGAAGTGGCTTTTGTCTCACCGAAAACTTGCCAAAAATCATATTGGCTGAAAATACGTTTCACAACTGGAAATGCGGTCGTTAAAATTACACTATCTGCTTTCTTAACTTCACCGCTATCTAATAACAAATGATATTTATCTGTTTTATTCTCAATATGATCAACCGTTGTTGCCTTATGTATAGAGACAATAGTTGGATCCAATTGCTTTTCGATTGCGTCAACAAATGACTGTAGACCATTACGTAAAGAATAAAACTTACTCGATTTATTAACTGGTCTATCTTTTTTCTTTGGTAATGTTTCACGCGAACCTTTTATCAAACTACGATGCTTTTGCTCCATTTGATAAAATTGTGGAAAAGTAGCCATTAAACTAAGTTGATCAATGTTTCCAGCATAAATACCAGATAGAAGTGGCTCAATTAAATTCTCTAATAGCTCATTACCAAAACGTCTGCGAAAGAATTCGCCAACGGATTGATCCCCAACTACCGTACTTTTAGGTAATACAAAATCAGCTAGCATTCGAATTTTACCTTTGACAGAGAACATATTCGATAATAAAAACGGCTGTAGCTCTGTTGGAATACCCATCAATGAACCTTTTGGCATTTCATGGAGCTTATCTCCAACTAATACATAAGCTTTACCAGTTCCATTTTTGACCAAGTCGTGATCAATTCCTACTTCACGTGCCAAACGCGCAGCAGATTCTTTGCGAATCAAAAAAGAATCGGGTCCTCGTTCAATGGTAAAACCATCTTGTTTGATCGTCTCCATTTTACCGCCTAATTTGTCTCCGCCTTCGATTAAATCTATGGTATAAGGCAGCCCATTAGCCTTAATTTCTTTTTGCAAATAATAGGCAGCAGTTAAACCCGTAATACCGCCACCTATAATTGCAATTTTTTTCTGTTTACTCATCTTTATCTGTACTTTTGTATTTATTTACAACAACCTCTGCTAACGTTTCAATGAACTCTGGTGCTACATTTGGCATTGGTGGACGATAATATCCTGCTCCAAGTTCATCACAAACTACTTTACATTCGTAATCATTGTCGTAACGTACTTCTAAGTGATCAACAATAAAACCAACCGGTGCATAAACAAAAGTCCGGTAGCCTTTTTCATGATATAGCGTTTTGGTTAGGTCTTGTACATCTGGTCCCAACCATGGATCAGGTGTATTCCCTTCACTTTGCCATCCAATTTCATACTTCTCAATTCCTGTAGCTTCTGAAATCATTTTTGCTGTAGTTTTTAATTGTTCTGGGTATGGATCACCATCTTTTAAAATCTTCTCTGGTAAGCTGTGTGCAGATATAACAAGAACTGCTTTTTCTTTCTCATCTGCAGACATTTTCGCATACTCGCCTAAAATTGCTTCCTTCCAATAATCAATAAAACCTGGCGCATCATACCAACTCTCGACAGAACTGATAACTGGCTTACCCAATTTTTCAGCTTCTGCTTGAGCACGACCGTTATAAGCCTTAACACTAAATGTTGAATAATGAGGTGCAAGTACAAGCGATACCGCTTCCTCAATTCCGTCATCCACCATTTGTTTAACCGCATCTTCAATAGATGGTTCGATATGTTTTAAACCTAAGTATGGAACGAATTCTACTTCATTTTGTGTTTCATTCGCTTTTTTTGCAATTGCCTCTTTTTGTAGTTCTGTCATTTCAGCTAGTGGTGAAATACCGCCAATTGCACGATACCGATCTGTTAAGTCTTGCAACATTTCTGGCGTTGGTTTACGTCCGTGTCTAATGTCTGTGTAATATCTTTCTATATCTGCCTCTTCATATGGTGTACCATACGCCATGATTAATAGTCCTACTTTTTTCTTTGCCAAATTTAAGCACCCTTTCTATCTCTTTGAATACTGATGAACTAAATCTGTTACTTTTTTTAGTGTAGCTGGGGATATTTCCGGTGTAACGCCATGTCCCAAATTGAATATATGCGCAGGCATTTCTCTACCTTGATCAATAATTTCTTTAGTCCGTGCTTCAATCGTTTTCCAATCGGATAATAATATTGCAGGATCTAAATTACCTTGCAATGGCTTCGTAATCCCAAGATCTCTTGCTTCTTTAATTGAAATTCGCCAATCGATTCCAATCACGTCAACTGGAAGGTCATTCCACTCCATGATTAAATGACTTGCTCCAACTCCAAACAATATAAGTGGAACACTTTCTTTTTTAAGTGTAGTAAAAATGCGTTCCATTATTGGTTTAATATAATAGCGATAATCCGGTACAGAAAGTGAACCAACCCATGAATCAAAAATTTGAATGGCTTGTGCCCCCGCTTTAACTTGCGCTCTTACATAGGTAATTGTCATATCTGCTAGTTTATCCATTAAAGCAAACCAAGTAACAGGATCACGATACATCATTGCTTTTGTTTGATGATAATTTTTTGATGGACCGCCTTCAATCATATAGCTAGCTAAAGTAAATGGTGCCCCACTAAAACCGATCAAAGGAACATCCAACTGTTCTTTTGTTAACAATCGAATGGTGTCCATCACATAAGGGACATCTGATTCTGGATCAATTGTACCTAATTTCTGGACATCAGCTAATGATTTAATCGTGTTATCAATCACCGGCCCAATCCCTGACTTAATCTCAACATCCACCCCTATAGCTGGCAAAGGCGACATAATATCTTTATATAATATTGCCGCATCAACACCGTACTGTTCTACCGGCAGACGCGTAACGTACGCACACAACTCTGGTTGATGGGTAATCTCAAACAAAGAATATTTTTCTTTTAACTTACGATATTCTGGTTGAGACCTTCCTGCCTGTCGCATAAACCATGCAGGTGTATAATCTGTTTTTTCTCCTCTGAACGCTTTTAAAATTGTCTCATTCTTTTCTCTCATAACACTTTCACCCTTTGCATCACAATCATTCTTGTGTTTCTCTTCATCCAAATACTACTATACCGATGTCTTTCTTAATTGAATAGTGATTTTGATACATTGTCACTAAATCGCCAAATTATAATTATTATAATTAAATAACACTTGTAATTATACCCGATTACCTACCAAATGATAAAGTAATTTGATTCGAAGGTTCTCCTTCTTTTTTTGTAAGCTTATTATATGGAACAATATAGTACGTAGAAGACTGAAATAAAGAAACATCTGTTAATAAAAATTCCCCTTTTCCAGTCACTTCCCCTATTTTATTATCACCCGAATCTGTCACTTGATAAATATGATACATTACACGATCATCTGCCGGCACTTCCCAATTTAACTCTCCTTGTACAAGAGACCAGCCACCTATTTTATAAGAACCTTCTAAATTAGTAGTAGTTGGCAAAGTAATAGGATCTTCCAGTTCTTCAACACCACTTGGTTTCATAAAAGATCTGGCTAATTCTTGTTGTTGATCTATACTTGCCAAGATTGCCTTTGTAGCACGTGTTGGTGCTGCACTACCTTCTGTTAAATAATGTTCTTCGTCTGTTTGATCATAGCCCATCCATAAAGCTGTCACGTATTCAGGTGTTATCCCAGCGAACCACGCATCTTTTACTTGTCCTTCTACAGCGGGGTGTTGTGTAGAGCCAGTCTTGCCTGCTAATGCCTTTTGATAAGACCCAGATTGAGCCGTTCCGTTTTCCACAACATTTTCAAGCATGCTTACCATATTCCACGCCACTTGCTTTGAAAAAATGGCGGTCTCCTCCGTATCAGATTCTCCTATAATCTCTCCGTTTCGATCTTTGATCGCAGCAATGGCATGTGCTTCAATAAATGCCCCATCATGAATAAATGTTCGATACCCTTGCACGACTTGCATTGGTGTAATACCAGTCTCTAATCCTCCTAGCGCCATTGCCAGACCATCATCTTCTAATGCGATTTGCATTTCCTTTAAATACTCCTTACTATATGGAATACCAATTTGATCTAATAGCCAAACAGCCGGAGCATTTTTTGAGTCTTGTATTGCCTCATACATGGTAACTTCTTGACTATACTGTCCATCGACATTAGTGGCGATATAACCATCATACTCTTGTGCAATATCTTCTAAAAAATGATACGGTTGATAATCATCCATCATCGCTGGCCCATAGACCGCTAATGGTTTCATAACAGAACCAGGTTGTCGTTTTACTAGTGCACGTTGATAATCACCAATTTGAAAATCCCGACCACCTATTACAGCTTCTAATTCACCTGTCTCTTGTTCCATTAAAACAAATGCTACTTCGACATTGGGTTGTGACCCACTATAATACGCTTCATTTTGCAGGGTCTCATAGGCAATTTGTTGTGCACCTTCATTAAGATGAACAGTAATACGATACCCACCACGTTTTAATTCTGCGGTTGTTAATTGATACGTGTCTGCTGCTTCACGAATAACGATATCAAGATAGTCGTCTAGCCATGGCTTCTCTTCTGTAGCTTGCTCAGTAATACCTAATGTATTACCTTGAAGTGTCAACATTTCCTCTGTTTCTAACATACCTGCTTTGCCCATTTGTGATAGCACAATATCACGCCGATCTTTTGCATTATCTTCATCTATATAAGGAGAATAGTTATTAGGTGCCTTAACTAAACCTGCAAGCATTGCACCTTCTGACACCGTCAATTCTTCCACAGGCTTATTAAAGTAATAATTTGATGCTGTACCAACTCCATGTATACCATGTGCAAAATAGACTTTATTTACATATAATTCTAATATTTCTTTTTTACTGAAATGTCTTTCTAAATAAATTGATGCCATTACTTCTTTTGTTTTTCGCATGAATGTTTTATCATTCGTCAAAAATAAATTCTTGGCTAATTGTTGCGTGATGGTACTGGCCCCTTCCACCTTATCAAGTGCTATTATATCTCGATAAACAGCACGCATAACAGATTGGAAATCTACTCCAGCATGGTCAAAAAAACGTACATCCTCAATGGCAATGAATGCATTTTGAACATGTGTAGGTACTTGATCAATCGACACAAGCTCACGGTTTTCCTCATATAACTTTCCGACTAATGTACCATCATCCGTCTCTACAATTGTTGTTGCTGGTAAGACGAGTTTCTTTTCATCCACAACGAGTCTGCCACCATATATAATAAATAAAAATCCAATAATCCCTAGTAGAATAATTGTTCCCACGATCAATAATGACCACTTAATCCAAGGGTCAGCCGTTAATTTTTTCAAACCTAACAGATATTTCTTCATACCTTCACCTCTTTAGTTATTTTAAAATAACTATATTTCGACAAACACTTGTCATCATCGCACCATTATACGATAGTTATACTTTTACTTAAAGAAATATCTCTATTTACTAGATCTTTTAAATCAAAAACATATACAAAATTTAAAAAGAGTTTTAAAATGGAAAGAAAAGTTATTTGGGAGTGATTAGGATGAAAGCTTATATGACAAATGGAACATTAGAGTATTTAGAACAGATAAGAGATAACTATCCTGCTATTACAATGTATTTCATGCGTAATAATACATCTACTACGGTTTATTATGAAGATACAGGTATATCCGTTTTTAAAGAAGCTAGAAGTTATACCGTTATTTCCGACAGAGGGAGTTTTCAAGAGCATGGTTATGTAGTAATGACTCATATTCCTGTTACGGATGATGGTAAGCCAATTTTTGAATCTGAATTCAAACAACGTGCAGATAGAATTGAAAAAGTTCCAGGATTTTATGCATTTCGAGTATTGCGACCATTACACGGAAACACCTATGTTCTTGCCATTCAATGGGATAGTGAGCAGAGTTATCAGGTATGGAGAGACTCTGACGTCTATAATCAAAACTATGGTAAGGATATCAAACCGAAATATCGCGCTGGAAAGTCATTCCGAACCATTTACAATATGGTTGATTGGGACGAAGTTAAAGCAGAGCGAGAAGAAGCAGAAAACAAAGATTAAAACTAAAATCGATTAAAAAAACGTAGAAGTAATTTAGATTACCTCTACGTTTTTTTATTTTTTTAAAGAACTTGATATATCCCGCCCAATTATCGCGCACTCCGCCTAATTATCTAGTCTTACGTCACTTTTTTCATCAACTACGACGTAATAGAATTTCTTGACCCGCTTCTCAAGTGAAATTGATACGCTAGTTTAGTACACTGCAATATTAGAAGAGCATAAATTAATTACAAGTCGAAAAGGTACGCCATCAAGCGAAGGAAGTAAATGGTTGAGACTCCAGTGGGAACAGCACAAACCGAAGATCCTCTATAGAAGCGATCTTTGTTTCTATAGATAGCTGAGGTTGTGCCCACCGGAAAGCGAAACCATTTGCTGACGTAGCAGGTTAAAAACCACTTATTGTGATTACTCGTTCCATCAAAACTATTTGCTTACCTGACAAGGCGGGTAAAGAATCTAAGTCGCAATATACACCTACTACGTCGTTTAAAATATATATTCACGAAAAAAGACTTAATTATTTACGAATTAAACCATTTCGATGTGCATAAACAGCTGCTTGCGTGCGGTCGTGAACACTCAGTTTACTTAATATATTACTGACATGCGTTTTTACTGTTTTTATCCCAATAAATAATTGATCACCAATCTCTTGATTTGTTGATCCTTCTCCAATACACAATAATACCTCAAGTTCTCTTTCTGTTAATTGCTTGTGCGGCTTATCTTGTTGGACACGAAAACTCGTCATCATTTTATTAGCTACTTTCGACTCTATCACTGTATCTCCCCGGTAGGCTTTATGAATAGCTACGGAAATCTCCTCCGCCGAAGAGGTTTTTAACATATAACTAAAGGCACCTGCTTCTAAAGCAGGAAATACTTGTTCATCATCATAATAGCTCGTTAATATAATAATCTTGCAGTCTGATAGTTTTTGCATAATGGTTTTAGTAGCATCAATCCCATTACCATTTTCCATAATTAGATCCATTAATACCACATCAGGTTTCATTTCCAAGACCATCTTTGCACCTTCATTCCCACTTGAAGCTTCTCCAACAATATCTAGCTCATCTTCTGTCTCCAAATAGGAAATGATACCTTTCCGAACAATATCATGATCATCGATAACTACGACACGAATCATACTGACCATCCTCCTCATTTACAATGGAATTCGAATATCAATGTGCGTTCCTTCTCCTTGTTTGGAGCGGATTGCAAATGTTCCACCAATTTCCTCACTACGTTCTTTCATTGTTTTTAATCCGTAAGACGCCTTTTTATCTTCATCAGACGCCAAATCAAAACCTGTTCCATTATCCGCTATATGTAAAAAAACATCACGTTGATGTTGCTGTATCTCAATCGTTACTTCCGATGCATCAGCGTGCCTTAACGTGTTCGATAAAGATTCTTGAACAATTCGGAATAAGTGCTCTTCTGTTGTTTCAGACAAACTTTCAATATCATCAATATGTAACTGGAAATTTATTGGACATTTCTGTTCTAATTCTGTTACTAATTGATTAATACCAATTGGAAGTCGATCCCCTGAAAGGTGAACGGGACGAAGATGCAATAGTAAAGCACGCATTTCAGTTTGTGCTTTTAATGCGGTTTCAGCTATTTCTTTCATTTGCTCTTTCGCCTTAATTGGATTTTTCTCTACTAAACGTACAGTTGCCTGTGACATCATTGCCAAAGCAAATAATTGTTGACTAACCGCATCATGTAAGTCTCTCGCTAATCGTTGGCGTTCTTCAATGGTCGCTGCCTTATGTGCTGATTTTGCAAACTCAGCCTTTTCATCTGCTAAACGCTGTAAAGACTTTACTTGATTTTGCATTTTTTCACCGAGTTCATTTAATTCTTCACCAATTCGGGCAATTTCGTCATCACCAATATCATATACTTTTGTTGCATAGTTTCCTCGTGACATTTGAGCAATCAAGACAGATAGATAATCCATTCTCGTTTTAATATCACCACTTGATTTAAAACCAACATATAAGGAAAAAAGAAACGCTATAACAAAATATGCACCAATGAAAATGAATATGCTTGCAGTGTTTAACCAATCAGGACCAAGCACTACATGAATCGTCAACAAGATTGTTAATAAGGTTAGTGCCGTTAATAATAAAGCATGTAAATGTGACCGAATATACGTATAGCGGATTGAATTCAATCTTTTTAACAAAAAACCAACCCTCTCTTAGACCCGATCGATTCGTATCGAACCAGCTTTTAATTTAAAATCCATTGTTAGCTTTCGTGTTGCTTCTTGATAATTTTCTGTCTGATAAGAAAGATGGCGTCCAATTCCCTCAGATGTCTGCTCAAATACAATAATATCCCCTGCTTTGACCTCTGCTTCTACAGAGAATTCAATATTTTCAGGCATTAATATTTGAATATCACCAGCCCAACCATGGATTTGAATCGGTACATTTTTATCTGGTATAAATGCTTTCGTAAAATCTATATGATAGTCACCAACTGCATTCCAAAGTTCCATTGGTTCTACTTTCCAATTTGGTGTGTTAAATTTGTGATCCCCTATCATAAACTTTTGCTTTTTACCTGTGTACATGGTTTCACTATTTTTATGATCATCTGAATCAAATATAAATTGGAATTTTTTCTTTTTCTTTTTCTTTTTGCGATTTGAAGTTCCTAGAAAACTAAATCCAATATAAACAATTAATAAAGGCCATAATTTATAGAAGTCCCAAAACATAAAATGAATCAATTCAAACCTACCCAACAATAATAGTGAACCAAAGATAACAAGAAACGAGCCTGACGTAATTCCTCCCTGTCCTTTCATTCCATCCCAACACCACTTGATCCCTAATATGATTAAAAATGCGGGATAAATATAATACCATGCTTCTGCAAACTCCCAGGTAACTACACCGATATTCGTTAGTATTAAAGCAACACCTAGTAAAATAACAATAATCGCTAGTATATTACGAAAGAAATTATTTTTCATTACTTCTATCATCCTTATCTAATTATATTAGAATTTAAATTTTAAAGAAAATATGCATTACTATCTTCTTATTATATAGAAAAAACTGTCGATTAGTAACCTACGACAGTTTGGTTTCGTCTCAGACTTAAGGCGGAGACCTATGCTTTTTTTCTAAATAAAAATTTATTTATAAGTTGATACAACCAGATCCAAATCATTAAAAATAAAAAACCATATCCATAACCCGCTACAACATCTGTTAGATAATGAACTTGAATCATATATCTGCTCATACCAATTAACAGAATTAGTATAACAAAAAAGAGCTGAACAGTTAATCGATGGTTTCCCTGTTGCATATAAAGAGTTAAGAAATAAATAACTAAACCATATGTGATCATGGCCCCCATAGCATGGCCAGAAGGAAAACTAAAACCAACCCCTTCTGCTTCCGGAAGAAGACTCGGTCGCTCTCTCTCAACAATAAGTTTTATCCAATGGTTCAATCGATAACCAAAGAATGACCCAAGCGGTATCATCAAACCAGCAAGCCAGTTCTTAGTAAACAGATAAAATATAATAGCAAATACAATAATAAATGGCGAAACAAATGTGCCAGAACCTAATTCTGTAATCCAACGAAAAAAAGTGAACACCCCATTATGATTTAATTCTTCAACTATAGGCGCTGACCACTTATCTATTGCAGGCATATAATTGGTTCGAACATTTTTTGTAACCAAAAGGACGATAAAACCCGTAATAAGAAAAGACAAGACTGTAACTATTTTACTTTTATTGTAAACTTTCATGTTATCACCTCTTTACCACTATAGTTTCACATGTTATTGATTTTAAAACAATACGTATCTTTAACAACGTATATGATAAACAGACTTTAACTATGTATCCATGTTTTAAAAAAATAGATTCGGGAAGTGTATGTATAGAACGAGCTTTTTATAAAAAAACGAAAGGATGTTTTTTATGGGAGACAATAATGTTAGACAAATGAAATCAAACAGTGAGTTAGAAGCTTTAATTAATGGATTAAATGAGGACTTAGCTAATGAATATTCTGCTGCTATTATGTATACGTTCAATGCTTCCGTAATTGAAGGGATGTATCGTCCGATTCTTAAACCTTTTTTTGAAGGTGAAATTACCGATGAAATGGGACACGCCCTATACTTATCAAACAAGATAAAAATCCTTGGCGGTACACCTACTACAACGCCAGCAAAGGTAGACCAATTTACTGAACCAAAAGAAATGTTAGAAGGTGCCTTAAAAGCAGAAGAAGATACAATAAAACGGTATGAAGAAAGAAAAGAGCAAGCTGAAAAACTTGGTTTATCCGAATTGGCTATCCATTTAGATGATATGATTGAAGATGAGACAGGACATAAAGAAGAATTATCACGTCTATTAAATGATAGTGCTTTTTCTAATTAAATTAATATAGTAAGTATTAGACCTTCAAATTCTGAAGGTCTTTTTTAAATTTCCGGATTTTGAATATGATATAATAAAATAATAATTATGGGAGGTTTTTTTATGTGGACAGAGATCATCAATAAAATTGATCATCACTATGATGACATGGTAAAAATGAGGCGCTTTTTACATCGAAACCCTGAATTGTCATTTCAAGAAGAAAATACAGCGAAATTCATTGCTAATACATATGAGAAATTAGGTATTCCCTTTCAAACAAAAGTTGGTGGGAACGGAGTTATTGCGCGACTAGTTGGCGGTAAACCAGGAAAGACTATTGCCTTACGTGCTGATTTCGATGCACTCCCAATTCAAGATGAAAAAAAAGTATCCTATAAATCCAACGTACCCGGTGTGATGCACGCTTGCGGACATGACGGACATACCACTACTCTTTTAACAGTAGCTGAACACTTAAAAGATTATCAAGAAAAATTAGCTGGTACGATTGTCTTTATTCATCAACATGCCGAAGAACTAGCACCAGGTGGCGCAAAGCCAATTATAGATACAGGTATTCTGGATGATGTCGACCTCATGTTTGGTACGCATCTATGGACAAATACACCATACGGAATTGTTCAAACCGCACCTAAAGAATTCATGGCCGGTGCTGATCGTTTCAGCGTCACCATTCAAGGAAAGGGCGGTCATGGTGCGATGCCACATCAAACAAAAGACGCCATTGTAATTGGATCTCAGTTAGTCACAAACTTACAGCAAATTATTAGTAGAAGGATTGACCCACTACAAACTGCAGTTTTAACCATTGGTACATTTCATGCTGGTAATACGTATAATATTATAGCAGATACAGCAACAATAACAGGTACTGTTCGGACATTTGATAAAGATTTACAAACAAAAATTATCAATGAAATGGAAACTATTATTGCAGGAACGTGCCAAAGTTATGGTGCAACCTATTCATTTGAATATGACAAGGGGTATCCGCCAGTAGTTAATCATCCAACCGAAGCTAATATCGTAATTGAGGCAGCAAATCAAGTGGAAGAAGTAACAAAAGCTGAACTTGTTGAACCAAGTATGACCGGAGAAGATTTCGCTTACTATTTAATAGAAAAACCAGGTGCATTCTTCTTCACTGGAGCTCAAAAAGAAAATGATTTCCAACCCCATCATCATCCTAAATTTGATATAGATGAACGTGCAATGGTTATTGCAGCAAAAACATTTATAGAATTGATTAAAAAATATCAATAAAACGAAAGCCACGACTAGGTTGTATTTAACTAGTAGCCGTGGCTTTTTTTAAAGCATTTTATTTTTAACATAACCTTGTACAAAAACAATAGAAAAAACAATTCCCCCAACTAACATAATCGCCACACCAGCGCTATCCTTTAATAAGACAAATACAGCTGCGTAAATGATGGTTTGGATAAGCATTAATTGATAGAACCAGTTAATAAATGATCGCTTGCGGACAGCTATAGACACTGGATATAAGTCCATCCATAATGTCGTTCGGTGATGACGCCACATCGCCATAAGTTGTAGTCCAGTTAAGTATAAAAATAGGATACCAAATAAGACCCCCATCCATTGGTTAGGAACGTAATAAATTACCACTCCGCCAATAATCAAAAGTCTGACGTACATACCAAAGTAATCACCGCTTCGCAAACTTGTAATACGATATAAATAATCATACGTTTTTACTTGTTTAAATGGTAACCAACTTGTAAGTAAATAAACGAGTGCATGCCTCTTTTTAATCTGTGTCTTTAAATGAGGCACATCTGTAAACATATTTGCTAATCGATAGAAACTCCGCATTCGCATACGGTCCTTTTCCACTAACAAATCCCATGCTAAGACATTTTGTTTGTTTGATAAGTAAAAATCATAGGCAAAAACGCCAAAAAGAATGAGTGTCGTAATGGATGCATACATATGTTCACCATTAATAAAGAAATAAAACAAGACAAATTGCAAAGAAAATCGAACGAAATGATCGATATAACGACTCGTTTTGTCTCTAACTTTCAACATCCACCAACTTGCTATTAAATTCCACGCTTTTACTATTAATAACACGATCCCAAACAGCATATAAGTACTAGCTGTTTGTCCAGGATAACTTGTAAAATACAATGGAGCTACGGCTGCAAGGACAAGAACAACGAGATAAAGTTGAATGATATAACTATATAGAAGTGCATTTCTAAAATACACACCCATACGATGTTCCGCCGGTAATATAAAAACGAGATCAGCCTCTTTTAAAAAAGTCTGATTGGGACTATACGTTGCAACCAGCGAAAAAAACAAAGCCATCAACCAAGCTGTTGGAAAGTTAGCTGGTAAATCTGCTAATATCTGTTGATAATAATAAGCACCCGCAGAAATAAAGAATAAAATCGCAATCGCAGTATGCCCATTTAACATATATTGAAGATACCTGCTCTTCTCTTTCAAATAGGCACGAAAACGTTCCCTAAACAGTTGGTTCGCATTAAACATGATAATCTGCTTCCTTTGTCAGCTGTATATAAAGATCATCTAATGAAGCATTTTCCATACCAAATTCTTCGCGAAGATCATTAAGGGTTCCAAGTGCTTTTATTTTACCTTCATGTAAAATAATAAAACGATCACAATACCTTTCAGCTGTAGCTAATATATGTGTCGACATTAAAATACCTGCTCCGTTTTTCTTTTGGGTTTCCATTAGTTCTAGATATGCTTTTATACCTAACGGATCTAATCCGACAAAAGGTTCATCAACAATATATAAAGCCGGTTCAACTAAGAATGCACACATAATCATTACTTTTTGTTTCATTCCTTTTGAAAAATGAATGGGAAACCACCTTAATTTTTTCTCTAAGCGAAAAGATTTCAATAATGGTTGCAATCGTTTTTCAAAGGTTTCTTCATCAATATCATAGGCCATAGCTGTTAATCGTAAATGTTCATAAAGTGTTAATTCATCATACAACAAAGGCATTTCCGGTATATAAGAAAAATGTTGCCTATACGTTTCAGGTGAATCATTAAAGGTTTTACCTTTAATCTCAACATTACCTTTCTTTGCTTGCATTAACCCAATAATATGCTTAATCGTTGTACTCTTTCCAGCTCCGTTTAATCCGATTAAACCAACAATTTCATTCGGGTAAACATCAAAAGAAACGCCATGTAATACGTTTTTATTCGTGTAGCCACCTTCTAAATTCTCAATATGTAATAAAGGATTCAATTCCATTAACCTCCTAGCGTTCATGTAGTGATTTATAACTTAATCAAATTTTACCATCTTCTGATGATAAAACCAAAAATATATCGTATATTTTTTTTATGAATTGTTCATACTAGTTTTAGAAGGAGTTAGGAACAACGCTTTTACAACACAACATGAACTAGTGGTTTACTACGAAATGAGGTGTCGGCGAAAGATATACTACGCTTTTAAACTAACCCCCTTTCCATCGAAAGGTAAAACAACATTAAATGAGGTGTTGACATTGGTTATTTACTAGCACAATCATTTGAATCATTCCCCTGATTCTTTTGAAAGAAATAGTATCCTACTCCTTCGGCAAGTGGGTTGTCTAGAAACAAGAGAGTCTTTTGTAGGCTTAATTGTGACAGGCAACCCACTTGTTTTTTGTCTTTTGCTTTTCTTCTGTTGCTAATGGTAAAATAAGGACAAATAAAAAAAGGAGTTGCTATTATAATGGAACATGCTGATTGTATATTCTGCAAAATTGTGTCCGGAGAAATCCCTTCTTCAAAAGTGTATGAAGATGATGCTGTTTACGCCTTTCTAGACCTAAGTCAGGTTACAAAGGGCCACACCCTAGTGATTCCCAAAAAACATACGAAGGATATTTATGAAACTTCAGATGAAATTGCAGGTGACTTATTCGCTCGAGTACCTAAAATCGCAAAAGGAATTAAAGAAACGTTTCAACCACTCGGTATTAACATGCTAAGTAATACTGGTGAAGCTGCAGGTCAATCCGTCTTTCACTTACATATGCATTTAATTCCACGTTACGGTAAAGAAGACGGCTTTAATCCGCTATGGAAAACAAACGGCGATGCTTATAGTCAAGATGACCTTCTTACTATTTCAAAAGAAATAAACAGTAATATCTAAAATTATAGGAGTGCACCTGAATTGATTCAGGTGTATTTTTTTATAAAAGATTCCCAACACTTGATTCTTGTCTTTATTGATGCCCACTTATTATTTAGTAACTTTTTGAACATCCTCTTTCTATATATTACGGCGTAAAACTTATCTTACCGCCACTTCAGCAAAGGGTTTTGCTTTTCGAGGGTACAATCTAAAGCTGCTGAAGTAGGGCTTGATTATGACATTTTACTTATTGTGTGTGCATGCACTCCAGTTACAGACGATCGCTTTCCGTGGGCACGGCTTCAGCTAACTAAGTAAAGCGAAGAACGCTTTACTTAGTGGATCTTCAGACTCGTGCTGTTCCCACAGGAGTCGTCGTCTTTCACTTCCGTTTTTCGTTCATTCAAAGCCCTCTTTCGGGCTATTCCGACAGGACAAGGAACGCTTCAACGAATTCACATCGCACGAAGGAAATCGGTTTATATTTTCAAGGAGTCTCAACCATTTGCTTACTTTCTAGTATAAAACAAAATCTATCGGATAAGTTTATTTTAAGTAACCGCTTTATATAAAATATGTTGTATACTAATTTAAAATAAACGTTTTTTTCTAAGGTGGTGAAATAAATGTTTATAATACTAATAATATCATTGTTGATTAATTTACTAGTATCTGTTTTTAACTTTAATTCAACTTTATTACTAATAATTTTCGGTTCCCTCATTGGTGGTTATAGAGGAATAAAAGCAAACGAATTTAGTGACATCTTTAATATTAAAAAAATTAAAATCATTCCCTCCAAATGGAATGTTGTTGAATTAATTACTAGTATATTTATCACAATTGCGGTATTCTCAGATGATTTTACATTTCAAATATATGATACTTTTATATTTCTTATTTTTACCTTTATTGTGTATAGATTCTTGTTATACAATACAAACAATCTAATTACAGATCAGAATTGACCCCTAATTTGGAGTTAATTTATTATTATAACTCAACTTTCACAGAGTGATTAACAAGCTAAATCATCATTTTTTAGTACCTTCTGCTAATTTCTGGCGTTAGTGTTGTTTAACATTTAAAAATAGTTGCTTTAATCAGCGAAGGAAGCAAATGGTTGACTCCTCGAAAATATAAACCGATTTCCTTCGTGCGATGTGAACTCGTTGAAGCATTCCTTGTCCAGTGAGAACAGCACAAACCGAAGATCCACTTGGTAAATGTTTTTCTTTACCAAGTTAGCTGAGGTTGTGCCCACGGAAAGCGAGACCATTTGCTGACATAGCGGAGGAGAAAACTTACCATACCTCGTCTTTTCCAACAAGTCCAGATGTTGATAACAACATTTTTTTCGAAAAGAGCCTAAATTTATTCTGTTTATTCATTATTAGATTTGTTATACTAATTAGATACTTCGCATTCGGCTATAAGTGCACGACTGGAAGTCAAATAATAGTTTAGCTTAGTTGAGCAGAGGAGAGAAATGCATGAAGACAAAAGTATTAGTTTTATTATCTTTATTTATTGCAATAGGCGCTGTTTTACACATCGTTGCACCACCAATTTTTGGGGTTAAGCCAGATATCATGCTCACTATGATGTTCTTAGGTATTTTATTATTTCCAAAGGTTCAATATGTCTTTTTATTAGCAATTGCTACTGGTATTATTTCAGCAATGACAACAAATGCTCCAGGGGGACAAATTTCTAATTTAGTAGACAAGCCGATTACTGCACTCATATTTTTCGGGCTATTATTACTTATACCTAACAAAATAAACAAAAACATAACTGCACCTGTTTTAACAGCGATTGGTACCGCTATAAGTGGAACAATTTTTCTAACCATGGCAATAGTTGTTCTTGGACAAATGCCTGGGACATTTTCCGTTCTATTCTTAACTGTTGTCTTACCAACAATCGTTATTAATACTGTTTTAACTATTATCTTATATCCAATTTTACAAAAAATTATGAAACGTTCTCAAATATCCATGCTTTAATTATAGATAGAATAAAAGTGCTTTCATTAACATTATGAAGGCTCTTTTTATACGATCTTAAAAAAATATTCTTTTTTTATGTTTGAACCTGATAAAAGAAGAGAAAGTAGTATAATATAAGAGAAAGGAGTGTTAGCGATGGCAAATGGTAAAGTATTATTATTTGGGTTTTTAGCAGGTGGCGTTGTTAGTGCAGCTGCCACGTTACTGAGCGCACCAAAATCAGGCAAAGAATTACGTGGAGATGTTAAAACGCGTAGTGAAGATATCCTACATTCACTCGATCGAATTAAAGATGATGGTAAACTGTTAACTGAACAGATTGCAAATACTTCTAAAGAAGGTGCAGCCCTAATCAAAGAATTATCTGTTGATGTGAAAAGTTCGATTGAAAGTTGGAAGAATACAATTGAGCCACATCAAAAAAACATCCAAAAATATTTAGGGCAAATTGAAGAGCGACTAAAAGAATTAGAAGATCAAACAAGCAAACAAGCATAATAAACTTGCCCTACTAGTTTCTAGGGCAAGTTTTTCTTTTGCGTATAGTTTTTTATTCAGCTGGATCTAAATCTGCGATAGAATCTACATCCATATATGTAGGGACTACCATACCAATTTTCGCACCTTCAAGATTAGCACCTAAATCAACAATGTCTTCTTTATATTGCTCAAAAAAAGCACCGTGTGTTGCAGGTAACCATGGCGCAACAGATGCATCAGCATCGTTACTCGCAACTGCTTGGAACATAACAGATGGATCAACAGGGGTATCCGTAACGTCATAGCCTTGTCGCGTTAAGACTTCTGCTATAACAGCTGTAGATGCCCGTTCCGTATCCCAAGGAGTTGATACAATCTCAATCTTAGTTCCTCTATCAACCTCTTCTACTCCATCAGTCCAATTTGCAACTAAATCTTCATTTTCCCCAATCCACTGGTTTGCAGCTTCTTCAAATGAAAGATCCTCATCTTGTGTAAGTAACATAACTTGTTCCATATCCTCTGGTGTCCACATAAAACGATCTAAAATGGTGTAAGCTTCAGGCATCTCTTCTTCAAGACCAAGACGCGTTATTGTGTTAATATTTTCCGCACCACCAAAAGAACCCTCTGGATCCTCTAAGAATTTTAAATCATACTTTGCGAATTTCCAATGTGGTGTCCATCCTGTTACAACGATTGGTTCTTCCTTATCAATTGCTGATCCTAAAGCCGTCACCATTGCTGCAGTTGATGCTTCTTCTAATGTGTAACCAGCGAGATTATCATAATCTTCTAAAGCTTGTCTTGCTAATGTTGTTGTACCAGCACCAGGTTCAATACCAGTAATCGTGTAATCCAGCTTTTCTCCAACAGTTTGTTCTTGTTTCTCCTCTTCTCCACAAGCAGTCAAGAAAAGGAGCAATAACACTAACATTCCTAGAACGTAATTTCGTTTTCTCATTTTTAGCACAAATTCCTTTCCAAAAAAATAAAGATCTACCTTTAGTATCACCAAAGGTAGATCTTTATAAAACAAATTGTAATTATTATTCTAAACCAGCAACCCACTCGTCAACTTTTTCTGGATTAGCTTCAATCCAGTTAGCTGCTGCTTCTTCAATATCCGTACCATTATAAACTTCTAACATTACTTCTTCCATATCAGCAGCTTCCCAGCTAAACTGATCAAGAATTTGATATGCAGCAGGACTATCTTCTTCTAGTCCTTGACGTACCATTGTTTCAATTGTTTCTGATCCACCAAATGATTCTTCAGGATCTTCTAAATATTTAAGGTCATACTCAGCAAATTTCCAGTGTGGAGTCCAACCTGTTACAACGATTGGTTCTTCACTATCATAAGCTTCACCTAAAGCAGTTGCCATCGCACCACTAGATGAGCTTTGTACTTCCCAACCTTCTAAACCATAATCTTCAACTGCAGTTTCTGCGGCTTGTACTACACCAGCACCCGGTTCGATACCAGTAATTGTATTGTCAAGACCTTCAACATCAGCTAACTCACCAATAGTAGAAATGTCCATATACTCAGGTACTACTAAACCAATTTTTGCACCTTCTAAATTAGGGCCTAATTGAACTACTTGATCACCAAATTGTTCAAATAAGTCACCATGTGTTGCAGGTAACCATGCAGCTACCATACCATCAGCATCGCCAGAAGCGACTGATTGCCACATTACTGCATTATCAATCGGCGTAACATCTACGTCATAACCTTGTGATTCTAATACTTGTGCAATAACGTTTGTAGATGCAACTTCAGAATCCCATTCTACATAAACTAATTCAAGTTCTTCATTACCTAAATCAGCACCAGTTGCTTCTTCTGTATCACCAGTATCTTCAGTAGCCTCTTCATCTTCTGTGTCACCACATGCAGCTAGTACTAAAGAAAGCATAAGTACAAGTGCTAAACCAAAATGTTTCCATGTTAATTTAAACATATTCTAAAATCCCCTTTTCTTTAATCTATATATTTATGGTAAACTTTTCAATACGAAAAGTGATCCAACTATCTTGTGTTTACTTTACTTATTCAAGTTTTGAGTAAAGCGATCGATAATAATTGCTAAAATAACTATTCCGATACCAGCAACAAAACCAGTACCTACTTGAGCACGTTGAAGTGAAGATAATACTTCACGACCTAAACCTGGCGCTCCAATCATTGATGCTATAACAACCATTGACAAGGATAACATAACAGTTTGATTAATCCCAGCCATAATCGTTCCTCTTGCCATCGGAAGTTCAACTTTAAATAACTTCTGAGCCCCAGTACTACCAAATGCATCTGATGCTTCAACCAATTCCTTAGAAACTTGTCTAATCCCTAAATTCGTGAAACGAACTGTCGGAGGTGTCGCAAATATTAATGACGAAAAGATACCCGGGACCATTCCAATACTAAAGAATGCAACTGCAGGAATTAAATATACGAATGCAGGCATTGTCTGCATAAAGTCAAGAATCGGTTCAATAATTTTTTCTGCAATCTTACTTTTTGACATCAAAATCCCAATTGGAACACCAATGACAATCGATAATACACTTGCTATTAATACTAATGAGAAAGTATACATTAACTCTTCCCATAAACCTTGGTTATATACTAACCATAATCCTATAATAGAAAATACAGCTAAACCATATTTTTTACCAGTAACAAAAAATGCTAAAATAGCAACGATTAGGATAACTATAATTGGAGGAATAGCTGCTAAGCTATCTGCAACCAACTCCATAAAATCACCGAATTGGTTTTTTATTGGATCAAATAAGAATGCAAATGTGCTTGTGAGCCAGTCAGTAAATTCACTAACTCCCTCGGCTATTGGTATCTTTGAAATAAAATCAAGCATTTTCTAAATTCACCTCGCTATCACTTACTAGTGCTGCTATAACAGCACCTCTTACAATAATTCCAAGTAACTTTTCATTTTCTACCACTGCAATAGGAACAGGTGAATTGTGGATAATTTCGAAAATATCGTGTAATTGCGTATCTTTTGTGACTGTTGGAACATCTGTTTTCAAAATTTCCTTAAGATCTCTAACATCGTTTTTACGTGCTTCAGAAGCACCATCTGCAGTTACATAACCCTTTAAATTTCGCTTACTATCAATTACATATATACTAGAAAGACCTTCTTCACGCATGCGTTCTAAAGCAACACGAGGTCCATGCTTTTCAATGTTGATTGTCTCTGGACGTTTCATAATATGTTCAGCAGTTAAAACTTTTGAACGGTCTACATCTTCAACAAATCGCTCTACATAATCATTCGCAGGGTTCATCAGAATTTCTTCTGGTGTGCCAATCTGTACAATTACACCATCTTTCATTAAAGCGATACGATCACCAATACGTAATGCTTCATCTAAATCATGTGTAATAAACAAAATTGTCTTTTGCATTGATTCTTGTAACTCTAACAACTCATCTTGCATATCTTTACGAATTAATGGATCTAATGCTGAGAATGCTTCATCCATCAATAGGACTGTTGGGTCATTAGCAAGCGCTCTTGCTAAACCTACACGTTGTTGCATACCACCTGATAATTGCTCAGGTAATTGATCTATATAATTACCTAAACCAACCATTTCCAAAGCTTCTTTTGCTTTTTTCTTTCTTACTTCTTTGTCTATACCTTGTATTTCTAAACCAAATTCAGCATTTTCTAAAATGGTTCTATGAGGAAATAAACCGAAACTTTGAAATACCATGCTTAATTTCTCACGTCTAACACGACGAAGATCGTCTCTATTCATCGTAGCTAAATTTTCACCATCTACCAACACACTACCTTCAGTAGGTTCAATCAAACGATTAATTAATCTTACTAATGTAGATTTACCACTTCCGGATAAACCCATAATAACAAAAACTTCGCCAGCTTCCACTTCAAAGGAAACACGATTAACGCCTACTGTATCACCAGTTTGTTTTAATATTTCATCTTTTGACTTACCTTCATCTAATAGTTTTAATGACTCTTTCGCATTTTTACCAAAAACTTTAGATAAGCCTTCTACTGATATTACTGGCATTCCATTCACCTCTTTTTACTTATTAATTAACAGTACCCTTTTACTACCACTATTCAAACCGAATTCGAATTATTTTATAGCGTATTTGTATACTGCACATTTCCGAGCATATTATGCTACCTTAATACTATATCCCTTTTAGGGTGTAAAATTCAAACGATAAATACCATTAGTTTCGTACATATTTTACGTACAGTTTCAACTGTACAAAGTTTTATCGTTATTTACTTACCTTTCCTCTAATTTACTTCTAATAACTCATTAAACACCTATTTCCATTCATATATATTTTAGTGTAATCTATATGTAGCTTCTTATTCTCAAGGAGGTACTATGGATATTAACGCACAAGAAAATAATAAACAGTTGATCATTAATGAATTCACAAAAACGATTGAAATGTTTGACATACCCTCGTCTGATGCACGTTTGTTTTCCATCTTATTCATCGAAGACACTCCAATGACGCTTGATGAGATGAGCGTAGCATCAGGAAAAAGTAAAACTTCTGTAAGCACTGGAATTCGTACATTATTAGAACAAAACCTCGTTGAACGGGTTTGGAAAAAAGGCGTGCGTAAGGATCTATATACAACAGATCCCAATCTTTATCGTAAATTTATGAATGTATATATTCATAAATGGATCAATCATACATCAACACAGTTACAGTCTTTACAAGAAATTGAACAAGACATAAAAGTTGAAAATACAAGTGACATGTCAGTGACAAACACGCAGCATCTCTTAGAAAAAAAACTTACGGATATTATTACGTTTCAAACGCTTATTAAACACACATTTGCAACAATGAAATCTGAAACAAAGTACCAATAATTTCATTTATGAATAGTGAAAAGCATAGTCACGTTATAAACTATGCTTTTTAAGATTTTTATTTTGTAAAAACTATTGCCTTTTCTCCTAAATCATACTATAGTCATTGAAGGATATTTACAGACTATATATAACCGGGTTTTAGGGGGGCTTCTTGAATGAATTGTTGGAAATCTGTGAACGTACAGAAAGAAGTAGGTATTAATCGAATTTATTTACTATCATTTTTAGTAGGCGTTTTGTCTTTTATTTTTTTATTTTTACCATTTGCTGCAATACATCAAGGGTATACATTAAAAGATCAGGGTATATTCCCTTTACTAATAGGTTTAGCCTTGTTACCTATTGTCCATAGAATAGTACATTTCATTCCATTATTAGTAACTAAACGTACTTTTAAATTAAAATGTCGATTTAATAAAATGAAGTTTCCGATCATATCCGTACTATCAAAAGCAAGAATGTCAAAAAGAACATCAATTATTACATTACTTGCACCAACGGTATTTCTAACGTTACCAGGCCTTATTGCAAGTTATCTTTATATAGATTATTTTGCGTATTTTCTAATATTTTCTTCCGTGAATATTGGTATTTCATACACTGATTTCATCTATACAAGTAAATTTATTCGTGCACCTAGAAAGTGTATAGTAGAAAATGATGGAACCGGCTATGATATTTTGATTTAATAATAATCCATAAAGTGTCCTTTCCTTCGGGAAGGCACTTTTTATTTTAAATACTTTAGGCTGTTCAAAACACGTTTTTTTTGATAAAGTTGTTATACAAGAAAAAGGAGGTTTTTGGATGTTATTATTCTTTTTCGTCCCCTTTGCGTTATTTATATTATTTTTGTTCAACTCGCTGACATATCGTTTATGTTTACAAACGGAAATGTCTAATGAAAAACAACCAAATGTATTTCGTACTATCAATGTATTAATTACGATTTTATTAATTTCTTCATACATAGAGATCATATACACGTAAAAAAATGCTCTATATAATGTAATAGAAAGAGGGTGCGATAATTTTATCGCGTCCTCTTTCTATTTTTAAGTTTTAGATAAAATTCCTTTCAACAGCATGAAAGCACCATTAAGGTTTACCATAGCAAGATAGGTAGACAAAGCCATTGAAATATGTAAAAAGTGAGTAATTTCAATGAAGATTGTTTTTTTTATTTTGAAATGTGGTATATTATCTCTTGGGCACACTAATTAGCCAAAAAATTAGAATAGAGACTAGGAGTGTAATAGAATGAAAAAACTAGCTATCGCAGCAACTATAGCAGCTGGGATGATAACATTATCTGCATGTTCATCCGAAGATTCTGAAACAGTAGTAGAAACAGATTCAGGTAACATTACGCAAGAGGAATTTTACGAGGAGTTAAAAACACTTAGTGGAAGCTCTGTTTTAGAACAGATGGTAATGCAAACGATATTAGAAGATAACTATGAAGTAGATGAAGATCAGTTAGATGAACAATTACAAACATATAAAGATCAATACGGTGAGCAATGGGAAACAATCTTACAATCAAGTGGTTATGCTGATGAAGATGCTTTTCGTGAAGATTTAAAAACACAACTTCTACAACAAGAAGCTTTAATTGAAGATGTTGAAGTAACAGATGAAGAAATTGAGCAACGTTACGAAAGAATGCAAACTGAAGTTGAAGCGAGACATATTTTAGTTGCTGATGAAGCAACAGCTACCGACATTAAATCTCAATTAGATGAGGGTGCTGATTTCGCTACTTTAGCTGAAGAAAACTCTACAGATACTGCCTCTGCTGCTGAAGGTGGAAGTTTAGGTTATTTCACTGCCGGTGACATGGTCGCTCCATTTGAAGAAGTTGCTTATGGCTTGGAAGTCGACGCAATCAGTGATCCTGTTGAAACTGTTAATGGATGGCACATCATTCAAGTAACAGACAAACGTGATGCAGAAGAAGCACCTGAACCTTTAGAAGATATTCGTGACGACGTTCGTGATGATATTGCTTTAACTAAGGTTGACGAGACAACTTCACAAGCGAAATTAGATCAATTAATGGAAGATGCTAATATCGATGTTAAGATCGAAGAATTCGAAGACTTATTTACAGCTGAAGAAGAAACTGCCGCAGAAGAAGTACCTGCTACAGAAGAATAATAAGACGTAAAGACTAGACTACCATAAGGACTTATGGTAGTCTTTTTTCTATTTATTAGAATTCCTCTACTCAACTCGCTTTAACTACGATACAATACATGTAGAAATGCATACTGATTTTTTATAATGGAGTGATATAAAAATGACAAATGATACAACTTACTTTTATAAATTTGTTCCAATAACATATTCTGTTTCAGCAGAAGAAAAGCAGGAAACACTTAAATTGTTTCCGATACCTACCTTACCTAGCGGGGAATCCTTTTTTAATATCCAAGAAGAAGAGCAGGGTAATAAAGTGAGAGAACGCCTATTGTTAAATGATTTTGAGGTGAAATTAACTAAAACGAACAAACAATATTTACGGTTATCTTTTAGCAATAATAATGGCATGATCCAAGCTAAAATGTGGGATAATCAAGGAGCAATTACCGAGAATCTACCCCTACTAGAAAAACATACTGTCTTTGATGTTGAAGGTGTTGTTGATGCATTCTTGGGTAATAAATCAATCACTATTCAAAGCATAAAACCCTGTAAAGAAGAAGTAAATCCTTTTACGCTTTTACCTTATACACAACAAAGCTTAGAAGATTTAACTACAGAATTATTTGCTTACTTATCTGAATTATCTGATCCATATAAGGAAATTGCATATGCAGCGATGCATCGATTTTGGAAAGATTTCCGTATGGCCCCAGCGGCAAAAGGCTATCATCATAATTATTTAGGCGGTTTATTAAAACATACTGTTGGATTAATGCGATTTGCACGTTATATTACGACATTAGATGCCAACCCTTTTCAAGCAACAATAAAATTAATTAATGTTGTGGAAAAGGCCTATAAAAATGAATTATGGTCAAACTTTCAAGATGAAGTAGACAATCCACATGCTATTGTGTGGAAAGATACAATTGATCACCTTTATCACATGTTGCAAGGAATGATGAAACACCATGAAACACCGCTTAATTCAGACTTACTAATCACAAGTATTTTATACCATGATATAGGGAAATTATTAGAATATGATTATGCAGGTAAATCTTTTGAAGCCTTTTCCTTTTTGTATCCAACTGCTGATATGTCCGTCACGAAGGATCGTAAACAAGCCGGTATTACGATGGATCCTTTAGGTGTTCTTGTTGGGCACATTCCTTATGGAGTCCTTTTACTTACTAAAATAATTGAAACGAATAAAATAGTTGTTCCTATTGACGCAATCCACAATATGTCACATTGTATTCTTTGTCACCATGGCCTACCTGAGTGGGGTGCTGCTGTCAGACAACCACAATCAATGGAGGGTTATATCATACACATTGTTGATTATTTAGACAGTCGTTATGAAAATACGGAAAAAATAAAGTAGGTAAAGGATTTTTTCCTTACCTACTTTATTTTTCAATCAATATCATCTTTTGGTATAAAATTAAAAATTTCACCAGTTTCAACTACATTAATAAACTTTATTAACCATTTATAGTAATTTTGAGCATAACGAAGACGATCAATATCCAATGAAATTTTGTCTATTAAATCCTGTTCATCTGTCTGTTGACGAATCCGTTCCAATGCTTGAATGGTTTCTTCTGCTTCTTCAATATTTGATTCTGTATGGTGACTCCAACGGTTACCAAATAAAGATGTGAATGATTTATACCAGTCTTCTTCAGATTTATATAAATCTTTTCGTTCACCTTTTTTAAATGCAGGTTCAACCATTTTCATTTCTGACAAAGCCCTTACACCAGTTGACATGCTTGTTTTACTCATTTCTAAGGCATCACGCATTTCATCAAGGGTCATTGGACCGTCATTGAAATATAACGTGCCATATAAACGACCAACAGATGGTGTAATCCCATAAAGATTCATATTCTTTGCTATTACTTGGATAAACTTATCCATTATCTCTTCATAACCTATCCATTCTTCTTTACCTTGATAAATTGGCACTATTTGCTCCTCCAACACGTGAAAAATTTGTAAGCCTACACACCTATCTTAAATGCAAACGTTCACTTTTCCAATAGTTTACACATGATTTTTTTAAAAAATTAAAATTGGAATGCGTATAGACTAAATTCGGATCAATCGTAAATCATCTTTTTCTGTCACTGTTTCACTCCAAGAAGTGTCATTCGTGAATATGATAATTTGTTGTTTCGTAGCTAGTTGTTTAAAAATAACATACATCTTATCTAGACGTTCTAGGTCAAAATGGACGAAAGCATCATCAATAAAAAATGGCATTTGATATTGCTTTTGTATTATTTCACTTAAAGCAATACGTAACGCAATATACAATTGATCCCTTGTTCCCTGTGATAACTCAGTTACGATAAAACGTATTCCAACATCATTTTCTACTTGCAACATTGCCTCTTGATCTGTGAGAAAGACGTCACGATATTTTTGATTCGTTAAATCTTTAAAATGTTTCGTTGTTTGTTCCAAAACTTTCGGTAAGAAAGAGCGTTGATACATGTTTTTTGTCTCTTGTAATTTTTCCTTGGCCAATTGATAGATTGCCCATTGCTTTGTCTGTTCTTGTAGTTCGTTTTTCAACCTATAATAGTGATGCTTCTCATCTTGAAATGACGTTGATAATTCGACTTGTCTTATTTCAGCATGCATGTCTGCTACTTCTTGTTGCTTTATTTTTATTTGATCCTGTACATCTTTCAACTGACTTGTTACCTTAAATAGTGCGTTTTCTATTTCATACTTTTGAATTTGTTCTCCTGCTAACAGTCTTTCCCATTCGTGTTCAGACAAAAACATGCGAATTTGATGTTCATACGCTTTTAATTCTCTTCTTTTTTCAAGTTGTTCTTCTTTTATATTTCCTTTGGTAATATAACTTTCTTCATTATGAACTGATGCTTTATTCCATAATTGATCCAATTCTTCTTGATATGGCTTTAATCTTGATTCAATCGTTTCTTGTTGTCCAATTAAATTTGCTTGATTATTATTTAGCTGTTGTTCTTTTTGCTTTAAGTGTTTTTGATTATCAGCTTCATCTATAATGATCTCAAGCATTTCAGTAGGTTGACGTGATTGTAATTGATTAATTGAAAGAAAAGCTTCAGCTAAGCCCTGTTCATATTGATCAATATCCTTTCTAACTAGTAAGATATCTTGTTCTAGTTTGCCCAACTTCTCTACCTTTTCTACTACTTTTGTGAGATGATTAAAAAGCTTTGGCCAATAACTGAGTGATATCTCTTTTAGAAAAGGAAACTGTTCAAGTTGCTCCATTCTTTTGGATCCTAAAATAGATTGTTTTTGTTTAAAAAATTGTCTTCTTTCATCCGCTTTTAAATTTTCTAATTGAAGGTTCCGTAAACTCTCATTAATTTTTGTTAATCTTTCAGTTAAATTAGCCTGTTCCGCTATTACTGTTTCTATTTCCATAATTTTATCTCTACTACTAGTATTAGTTCTATCTACTTGGTTTTGAGTAACAAATAAGGGTTCCATAGAACGAATCGATTGGCGCGTCACAACTTGATGTAACAAAGCAATTACTAAAATAACTGCACTTAGGTCGTATAAATAAGTATTTGATAACAAAAAACCAACTACACCACTTATTATTAGTAGAATTAAACTATATACACTAACACGATTTGCACTTGCCAGTCTTTTTTTTCTAAGCACTTTCCAATTGTTGTTTTGCTGTTGATTAAGTGAAGCACTCTTCTGATCATTATCTAATTGTTGATTTAATTCGTCGATAGTAACCTGATCGATCTGTTTGTTTTCTAACATTTCTCTTTCTTGTTCGAGAAACCGGCTTTGCTCTTCTATCTCTTTTAATTCATTTTCTGTCTTTGCTAATCCTGTCATTACATCTTCGTGTTCTTCTTTTAACTGTTGCCATATATCTTCTGTTGCAAACGGTAATGATAAATCCGCTACTTGTTCTATAGTTAGTCCGATTTGTAATTGTTCCATTTCATGTGTTAACTGTCTTAGCCATTCTTCTTTTGTTTGTATGTTAAAGGAATGTTTGTTTATACTTTCATGATACGCATAGCGTTGTTCCTTCATTTTTTCTAGTTCATCCATTGTGGCTGGAGTCAATTGTTTGCTCTTTATTTCTTCAAGTTGCTTTGCCTCTTTATCAATATTCATTCTTACAACAGTTAACTCACTTTTTAATGGTAGCATTTGTTCTTTTAGCTGCTGATAACGTTCAAGACCATTCTCTGGAAAAGAAATTTCTGAAGGTAACTCACTTAACTTGTTTTGTGTATGATGAAAAGCTTCTATCACTTCATATACCTGTTGTTTTTGTTCTGTTTGTTGTTTTTCTTTATGTAATTGTTCACTTTTTTCTTGTAAAATTCCTACTGCCTCTGCTAAAGAAGCTTTAGTTTGTTGTTTCTCCTGATAGCTTCTTGCCTCTTGTTCCATTTGTTCTAACTGTTTCGCTTTTTCTTCCATTGCGTCAATCAATTGATTGATCACTGGTTTTTTTCCTTGTGGTCGAAACAAATCTTGTAATTGTTGATCCAACCATTTTTCAGTCCAATATATTTGATCCGTACCCGTCATACCAACACCTAGTAGTACTTCACCAATATCTGTTTGTTTTATTTGCTGCAAGCGTTGTAGCGAAATAGAATCAAATGAAAAGATATCCGCAAATGTTTGTGCATCTACACCATTTAGTCTTTCTCTTAACCATGCTTCCCCATGTGCTATTCCATCTTGATCGTAACAAGTTGCTTGTGCTTTATTTCGATCATGAATGCGCTCAATGGTAAAAGCACCTCCATCTTGTGTCTGAATCGTTAACGTGCCACCCATTTCTCCTCCAGTTTTCGGTAGGAACTGAGCACGCTGTTTAGGTGGCATCCCAAATAAAATGAATAACATAAATTGACGTAACGTTGATTTTCCAGACTCATTTTGACCAGCAATCACAATAAAAGAAGCACCTGATAGATCAATTGTCGTCTGTTTCCATTTACCAAATCCAAATATATTCGCCTCTATTATCTTCATCTTTCTTCCTTCCTTAACAGCTGATAGATTAACAGATTCTCTGCTTCTGTTGTGATTTCCGCTTTTTCTTCATCAGTTAATTTGTCTAAGAACTTTCTTGCTTGACGATGTTTCCATACAGACTTAACCGTTTCATCAAAATCTTTTTCTTCATCAAAAGTTCGAAGTAATTCACCTAGGAAATCATCACCTTCTCGTAACTTTTCTTTATCATTATGATTCTGTTTAGATAGTTCAACTTCTTGAATCCAGACCCAATCTTGAAAATTAAGCATTTTTTCATTAATAAAATCAATTACATCTGTTATCATTTCTTCGTAATACCATGTTTCAACTTCCTCTATGTAATTATAAAAACGCAACCTAATAACTGACTTGCCAAACGACGTTGCTATTTGCTGGATTTTTTCATCTACAATAACCTCTAAAGCCTGAATAGTCGTACACATTTTCAAATCAACTTCTATATCTTCAAAACGTATCACTTGTAGCGGACAAAAGGTCAACGAGCTACCGTTTTCTCCTAACTCAACATAATAGCAGCCTTTTTCTCCCGTTTCTTTCTTAGAACGTCCTTGTGTATTCCCAACATAAACTACTGGCGGTTCATTTTTCAGTTGTTGCCGCTTATGAATATGTCCCAATGCCCAATAATCAAAATTCTTTTCCGTCAATTCACTTAATTGAAATGGTGCATATACGTCATGCTCTGTCTGTTGCTTCACACTACCATGAAGCATAGCGATGTGATAAGGTGTATCACTTGAAATGTTATATTGACCTGTTTTATTCTCCATAACAGCACGTTGTAAATAGCTGAATCCATATATAGTCGCTACTTGCTTTTGATCTTTTTCAAAAATAAACGATTGAACATCCTCTTCTGTAAATAATCGAACATTATCTGGAAATTGGAAAGTTAGTAAATTACGATTAAGAAAATCATGGTTTCCAAATGACACATAGACCATAATATTCTCTTTTGCTAACATCTCACAAGCTTTTAGAAATTGCATTTGTGCATATACACTTTGCACTGTTTGATCAAAAATATCACCAACCATTAAAACAAAGTCAACTCGTTTTGCTATAGCTGTTTCAACTAGACGATTTAACGCATCAAATGTACTCCTTTTCACTTCTTGTAAAAGTTTGTCTGGTAAATGACTTAGGCCCACAAACGGGCTATCTATATGTAAATCTGCACAATGGATAAAAGATATATTCTCTTGCATAGATACATTCCTCTCTAATTTTTACATGTAATTTCACTTTTATTGTAGCAGACAGACTGAACGAATGCACGTTCGTTTATTATTAATACGCAACTTTCTTAACCATGGCAATTCATCTAGAGAATTGGAGAGAAACTGCGACGTAACTTCCTTACCCGCTACGTCAGCAAATGGATTCCCTTTCTGTGGGCACTAGAGTGTCACCCATTTGCTTCCTTCGCTGGATAGCGTATCTTTGCGACAAATGTCATTATTAATATATAACAAAGCAATTTATCACTATTATTATCACGGTATAAGAAACTAGCGTATCAAGTGAAGCGGGTCAAGAAATCCTGTTACGTCGCAGTTGATGGTAAATCTGACACATGGAACATTATGTGATTTATCGATGTTTCGTAATAAAACACAATCTTTTAGAAACAGCTTATTTTAAGACTACCGAACAATATAACAGTTATACTCCAATCTTAAATCAGTCAACGTGAATACTTATTTTTTGTGAGATAATTGAGTTAATAAAAAAAGCTTGCAACAAAGTTACAAGCTTTTTTAACCTATTCTTTTTTTGATAATTGGATAGCTTTTTTGAAATCTTTTAATGATGCACTACGACCGTACATCAGAACACCGCCACGATAAACTCTAGCTCCGATAATCGCTAAAATTGCTATCGTTGCAATCATAATGCCAATACTTAAAGCAACTTCCCAAAACGGTATATCCAACATTCCTACACGTAAAAACATAACCATCGGTGTAAAGAATGGAATAAAGGACGTAACCGTAATTACAGTAGATTCAGGTACACTGAGCCCAAATATTGCTAACATAAAAGCAACCACAATCAGTAAAATAACGGGTGTCATTAATTGTTGCACATCTTCTATTCGACTAACAAGCGAACCTAGCATTGCCGACAAAGTTGCATACAGTAAATAACCTAACAAAAAGAAAACTATTGCATAGACAAATGTTGAAACAGAAATGTCTGATAAGCCAAAAGCATCAAAAAATCCGCCAACTAGTTCATCTTGTTTTTGTTGAAGCATGACAAAGCCAACTACCATAAACAAACCTATTTGTGTTAATCCTAGTAGTGCAATCCCTACAATTTTAGCAAACATTTGACTTACGGGTGAAGAACTTGAAATTAATATTTCCATCACACGTGAAGATTTTTCATTTGCTATATCCTGTGCTATCATATTGCCGTACGTTATCACTGCGAAGTATAATAAGAAAAGAATCACATACACGAGTCCACGAGCACCACTTAATTCTTCTTCTGTTTTAGCAGTTGTTCCGTCCGCTGTTTCAATTGCTACAGTGTCAAAATCGACAGGTGAATAAATAGACTCCAGTACAGTTTGATCAATACCAGATTGATTAGTAGCTAACGCAACTTTAATTTGCTGTAACTGCGTTTCTAATTGTGACTCAATTGACGTATTTGATAGTTGTTCCGTATGGTACGTTGCAACTGGAAAATCATCTTGATCTGATTCAATTTTTAATACACCTACGTAAACTTCTTCTTTAACGCTTTCTTCCGCTTCTTCTACTGTTCCATCAAATAATTCTAATTCAAAACTATCATCAATTGCTATATTTTCAGCGAGAAGATCGTACACTTCTTCTGTTTCATCAATTACTGCAACTACATCCTGCTCGTTATCACTATCAAATAGATCGATAATCGACTGAATATTTGCCAAGCCAAGAATAAACACAAGAAAAATAGCTGTTGTAATGATAAACGATTTTGATTTAAATCGTGTCCAGTACGTATGTGCTAAGACAATCCAAAACTTATTCATACGCTTCACCTGCTTTCTCAATAAAGATATCATTCAACGACGGTTCTTCTAATTCAAACCTGCGGACAAACCCTTTATCTTGAATTGCTGCAAACACTGTTTGTGACACTGCTTCATTTTCAATTTGTAATTTACAACCTTCCGGCGACTTTTTAAGTGTAAGAACACCAACAATATCTGTCAAAAAGTCTAAATCAAAATCAGCATGAATAAATAAATTTTTCTTACCAAATGACCGTTTAATCTCTTTTAATGCGCCATGAACAATTGGCTTACCATGTTGCATGATACAAAGATGTTCACATAACTCTTCAACAACTTCCATCTGATGCGACGAAAAAACAATTGATGTGCCTTGCTCTTTTAAATCTTTGACTGCGCGTACCATCATTTCGACATTAACAGGGTCTAATCCAGAAAAAGGTTCATCCAATATGAGTAGTTTAGGCTTATGTATGACAGCTGAAATAAATTGGATTTTCTGTTGATTTCCCTTTGACAATTCTTCGATCTTTTTATCGATATTTTCAGGAACTTTAAATCGTTCTAACCATTGTTCTAATTCCAAGATAATATCCTTTTTTTGCATCCCACGCAGTCTTCCTAAATAAATAATTTGATCCTTGACCGTGAGCTTAGGATACAACCCTCTTTCTTCTGGCAAATAGCCAATTTGATCACTTTTACTATAATCTATCGCTTCACCATTCCAGCTAACTTTTCCCTCTGAAGCATCCATCAATCCTAAGATCATTCGAAAAGTAGTTGTCTTTCCTGCGCCATTCGCACCTAGAAAACCAAATATCTGTTTTTCTGGTATTTCAAGTGATAATTGATTAACAGCAGTAAAGTCGCCAAATTTTTTAGTAACTTGTTCTAACTTTAACGTCATAATGTCATTTCTCCTCTCTCATTAAAAACCTGTCTAATTATTAATACGTCGCAAATTCATAAAAGTTTCACATTATCTTCTACTTCTTTTATCTTTAACCTAATTTTAATAATCGCTTATAAAAGAAGTAGATAGCACTTTAAAAATCATATTTAGTTAAAACCAGTCTTTCACATCTGTTTTCATCTGATGTTATATCGCTACTTGATGTATTGTATATCAATATAGTGAATATAAATAAGTCTAATGTCAATACAATTTCAAATAAAAAAACTTGCTATCATTAGCAAGTTTTTTTAAAAAGTATATTTATTCTTGTGCGCCGTACAATTCTTCTAAAGGCTTCGTAATTGTTTTACTAATATCATTAATTAAAACATTTAAGCGTTGTTCTTGATCCATTAATTTAGAAATCTGCTCGTGTTGTTGAACTGTCTCAACAACTTTACGTGCTTTTTCTACTTCTTCTTCTGTAATTTCTTGTCCTTGCATTTGTTTTTCTTGTAACTCTATTTGTGTATTACGGAAGTCTTCGAACATTTTTTTCGCAACTTCATCTGCCATAACAGTTTCATATGCTTGTTTCAAATCTTGAAATTCTTCACTGTTTCGTATTGCGTTTTCTAAATCATGTGCACTATCTTGAATATTAGCCATTTTAAAAAATCCTCCTACGTTTAATCCTTCTTTATAACTCACTCATTTACTATAACAAACCTATATTAATTATCCAACCAATACGATAATAATTCCTTGAATTAATCCAATTAAACCACCCAATAAGGCGCCCAAATAAGTGATTAATTTTAATTCTTTGCGTGAAATGTTTAATACAAGCTCCTCTACTCTCTTCAAAGGAAATGCCTGTACCTCCTTTTCAACAATCTCTTCTAAACCAAGGGTATGAAGTAAAGGGCCTATTCTTTTATTTAGCACATGCAAGAATTGAGTTGTAGCGCCTGTAACGACCTGATCGACTAAAGGAGAAAGCGATCCTAACCAAATACGAATCGGTTTATCAACCATTTCATTAACTGGAAGATAGGTTTCAACTGCATAATCAATGAAAGTTGCAATTCGATCTTGTCCGATTTTTTCTTCAACCTGATTTGCAGATTGCAGTAATACATTATCCCATTCTTTACGTAATAGCTTTTCAATTACTGCCTGCATATCATCTGATTGTGTATAGTTTACGAATATCGGTTGTATCTTATCCACAACTGTTTTCCCACCAAACACCGATGCTAACATATTTCCCAAAAAACCCTTATCCGTAAAGTATGTATCAATTAACTCTTGCATTTTATTTGCAGCAGCTTCTCCCGCAATATATTGATTTACCTTTTGTTGAATCATTGCTGCAATATCAGGTAGATAAGGTTCTATCTCTTCCAGGATATGTGGATCAATAATTTCACTAATGTGTTTGGTACCATTTTTATCCATCCAGTCCTTTTGATAGCTTTTCAACCATTTTTGTGCGCTTTCTTTTATTCGCGTATCGTCTATATTTAGATTTATTTTTTTTACTAACATACGAATAGTCTGATCTGAATGAATGAAACGATCTAATTCTTTGGCGAACCACTTTTCTATTTGAATTTTAAAATCGGCATGAAATAATTTATTTTGTATACCCTCAACAGTAATTAGATGTTCTACTACCATCTTTCCTAATTGTTTCGCTAATTCTTCTTTTCTCTTCGGAATTAAGCCTGGCGTGAATGGAATTTTAAACGTACCAATATACTTCGCCTCATGCGGGCGAAAGAGCATTTTAATTGCTAAGGAATTCGTAATACCACCAATAAGTGCGCCAATTCCAATCATTATTATAACTATTACTACCGGTGACATTGCACACCAACTTCCCTTCTACAAGATTATACTTTTATATTATACCATTATAGTGATAATTCATTTACATGAAAAGTTATCGTCCTCTATATGTTTGAATTTGTTATAATAGAAGAAACGAATATAGAAAGAGGTATCTATATGCTAGAAAAACTTGAAGAAATATTCCCATCTTTGCTACGGGGTAATAAGAATGACTTAATTTT
This sequence comes from Paraliobacillus sediminis, assembly GCF_003426055.1. Lineage (NCBI taxonomy): Bacteria > Bacillati > Bacillota > Bacilli > Caryophanales > Bacillaceae > Paraliobacillus > Paraliobacillus sediminis. The sequence continues at coordinate 128,911 of NZ_QJSI01000004.1, read as the reverse complement.
AAAAAAAGGATACCTTTGGTTTACTGCAAATAATAATGAAATAATTGGTATAGATAAAAAGGAAATAAACATCAAAGAAAAACAATTACTAGATACTTTTTTAACACCTTACTATGGTAATAAGTCTCATTCCGCTAACACAAATAGGGAGAAACAATGGATGCAGTTACTATTTGAAAATAACAAAGAAGAATGGGAATTCGCGCCAGATACCTATCGTTTTGTTTATTTTGCATTATCTGAATCAATTGATCCCATAGCTTTTCAAGAAGCAATACACGGCCTCTTCCCACATCAGGTGCCTATAATTTGGGAGAATCAACAGGAAGGCATTATTATTGAAGAAATTAAACCTAATTTAGAAGACGATATTTCATATGATCAAATTATCGATGTATTTATGAGTGACTTCTATATTAATATTCTTTTTTACGTCGGACCTTTTTTCACCGATTTACAAAAGAGTCCAGTTTACTATCAATGGATTAAAAGATCATTTCATATCGTACATCAATATGAAAAAAAGTCGGTTATGAATTATGTTACAGCTGTTCCTTATTTAGTAAGCGCCTCTCTATTAGAAACAGACTATATAATGATGATTGATTCTATTTTACAAGAAACAGATCAAGATGAAGAATTACTTAAAACAATTCAAATATTCCTTGAATGTAACTCGAATACCTCTTTAGCTGCCAAAAAAATGTATATGCATCGGAACAGTTTACAATATCGAATTGATAAATTCATTGAAAAAACAAATATCGATGTGAAACAATTCGAAGGTGCTCTATCTGTGTACTTAACGCTGTTACTAAAAAAGAAATTAAAACAAAGTATGTAAGCGTGCACAAACAAGCCGTCATTTTTTTGTGCATGTTTGCCATTTACGTAAACATCATATTTAAGTAGACTATACACATAAGATAAAACGCTTACAAAAACAGGAGGGTTTCACATGGCTGAACTAACATTGAAAAATATTGATAAAGTATACGAGAAAGATGCAGCAAAAGCAGTTGATAACTTTAATCTTGAAATAAAGGATAAAGAATTTGTAGTATTCGTTGGTCCATCTGGTTGTGGTAAATCAACAACACTTCGAATGATTGCAGGACTAGAAGAAATTTCATCAGGTGAGTTTTATATTGATGACACTTTAATGAACGACGTAGCACCAAAAGATCGTGATATTGCAATGGTATTCCAAAACTATGCATTGTATCCACATATGACTGTACGAGACAATATGGCTTTTGGACTTAAGCTTCGTAAATTTAAAAAAGACGAAATTGAAAAACGTGTTAATAATGCAGCTAAGATACTTGGATTAGAAGCATACTTAGATCGTAAACCTAAGGCTTTATCTGGTGGACAACGTCAACGTGTAGCACTAGGGCGTGCAATTGTACGTGATGCTAAAGTCTTCTTGATGGATGAACCTTTATCTAACTTGGATGCAAAATTACGTGTACAGATGCGTGCAGAGATTCAAAAACTACACAAACGTTTACAAACAACAACTGTTTATGTAACACATGACCAAACAGAAGCAATGACGATGGCAACACGCCTTGTTGTTCTAAAAGATGGTATCATACAACAAGTTGGTGCTCCTAAAGAAGTATATGACAAGCCTGATAACATTTTTGTTGGCGGATTCATTGGTTCACCATCAATGAACTTCTTTACTGGTACTTTAGAAGACGGACAATTTTCAATAAATGAAGATAATAAAATTAAAGTTCCTGAAGGTAAAATGAAAATTCTTCGTGAGCAAGGATATGTAGGAAAAGAGTTAGCTTTAGGTGTTCGTCCAGAAGACATGCATGATGAGCCTATCTTTATTGATGCTAACCCAGAATCTAAGATATCCGCAATCATTGATGTAGCTGAATTAATGGGTGCAGAGTCATTCCTTTATTCCAAATTAGCTGATCAAGACTTTGTCGCACGCGTTGATTCTCGTACTGATATAAATGGTGGAGAAACAATCGAACTAGCACTTGATATGCACAAAGCACATTTCTTTGATCAAGAGACAGAATTACGAATCAAATAATATAAGGTCAAAAATTGTTGATGGTTTCATTACCCATCAAAAAAACTAATTATATTGATGAAAAATGCATAACAAAAAGCACCGTATAAATACGGTGCTTTTTTGATTTTTAAAATGGCTCTATTCGCAAACATTGTTGCCTTCAATATTCGTACTCGATAGAAACTGCGACGTAGTTATACTTTATTACCCGCTGCGTCAGTAAATGGTCTCGCTTGATAGCGTACCTTTTCGACTTGTAATTAAATTATGCTCTTCTACTATTACAGTGTACCAAACTAGCGTATCAAGTGAAATTGACGACACTCCTGCAGGAACAGCACGGGCTGAAGATCCACTTTGGAAAGCGCTTTTTGCTTTCCAAAGTTAGCTGAAGCCGTGCCTGCGGAAAGGGAGTCAATTTCACTTGTGAAGCGGGGCAATAAATTCTGTTACGTCGCAGTTGATTCAAATTCCGATGTAAGGGAGTTCAGAAAAATTTATTCATAAACAACAATCCATTAGAACACAGCCTTTAACAATGAATAACTGATAAATTTATATATGGCAGTTCATATACACGATTACATCAACAAACTATATAGTATTTTAAGTGTTTTATTTTTCATATAATTACTTCTTCAATCGATTTCACTTGTTCTATCTCACATGTTGGACAAGTAAATACATGTACACAGGTATGATTAGTTTTTGATGTACTATCTCCATCAAAGAGCTTCATACCTTCATTATCTAAGTATGGGGCATAGTCACCTAACTGTTCAATTAAACGCCCTTTTTCATCCATTTCTGTATTACACGATGGACAAATCGTGTTGACTTTTGCAAATCCATTACAGATGGGACACATATACAAAGTTATCAGCTTCTTTCAAGTAGTCTTTCACCGTAAATCTTTTTCTTTTTAAATATCGTTAGAGATATCGAAGATCATTCTTCAAATAAAAGGGACACATAATGTGCCCCTTTTCATGCCATATTCTTATTCAATTATTGTTGAGAATTAAATTGTTGTTCTGCTTGTTGAACTAAACGCTTGGTGATTTCGCCACCTACAGAACCGTTTGCTCTAGATGTTTCGTTTGCTCCTAAAGATACACCAAATTCTTGTGCAATTTCAAATTTCATTTGGTCAAGAGCTTGTTCGATTCCAGGTACTAGTAATTGGTTTGATTGGTTACTTTGTGCCATATCAACTATTCACCTCCTACAATAAATAGTGTAAACAGAATAGCTGATCTTATTAAATTCAATATTTGGTAACTTAACCTTATTTCTTATTTAGCATATTTCTTGTATTAAATCATCCGTTTGGGATCAACAAATTTATCAAACTCTTCCTCAGTTACTATCTCCAACATGATAGCAGCTTGCTTTAAGGTAATTTCCTCTTGAAAAGCTTTTTTTGCTATTTTAGCTGCATTTTCATAACCAATATGAGGATTTAATGCAGTAACAAGCATTAAAGAATTATTTAGATGTGCTTCCATTTGTGATTCAATTGGCTCCATTCCTTGGATACATCGTTTATCAAAAGATTCCATACCATCAGCTAATAACTGTACAGATTGCCAAAAATTATAACTGATTACTGGTTTAAATACGTTCAGTTGAAAATTACCTTGGCTTGCTGCAAAACCAATTGTTGCATCATTCCCCATTACTTGAGAGACAATCATCGTCATGGCTTCTGCTTGTGTCGGATTAACTTTACCTGGCATAATCGAACTTCCTGGTTCATTAACAGGGATTTCAATTTCTCCTATACCTGCTCGAGGACCACTCGCTAACCAACGAATATCATTGGCAATTTTCATTAAATCACCAGCTAATGCTTTTAATGCACCATGTGTATGTACAATTTGATCATGACTTGTCAATGCATGAAACTTATTTGGTGCTGATTTAAATGGTATTTTTGTGTAATCACTGATTATTTCACAAACTTCTTTGGAAAATTCCTTAGGTGCATTTAACCCTGTTCCTACTGCTGTTCCACCAATTGCTAATTCTAATAAATGACGACTACTTTCTTCAATCATTTCTTTTGTTTTAACAAGCATATGGTGCCATCCACTTATTTCTTGTCCAAACGTTAACGGTGTAGCATCCTGTAAATGTGTTCGACCAATTTTAATTACATGTGGGTATTTCTCCATTTTTTCCAATAATGTACGTGTTAATTTATCTAAACTGGGCAATAATTGACTTTTAATTTGTTGCATAGCAGCTAGATGCATAACTGTTGGGAACGTATCATTTGAACTCTGTGATTTATTAACATCATCATTAGGATGTATGGTGTATTTGCTGTTTTTATCCTTTAACCATTCATTTCCAACATAAGCAACTACTTCATTTATATTCATATTTGTTTGTGTTCCACTTCCCGTTTGCCATACTACTAATGGAAAGTGATTAGATAACTCTCCTGCTATTATTTTATCTGTTGCAAAGACAATCGCATCCATTTTGTCTTTTTCTAATATACCTAATTTATGATTCGCGATTGCAGCACTCCTTTTTAATAAAGCAAATGCTGTGATGATTTCTAGTGGCATTTTCTCCGTTCCAATTGGAAAATTCTCTATACTCCGTTGCGTTTGCGCTCCCCAGTATTTATCTATTGGAACTTTCACTTCTCCTAATGTATCTATCTCTACACGATAATCCACGTTAAACGACACTCCTCGATATTTATTAATTACTATCTATTCTACAGTTTTTATTCCTATATAACTACATACAAAAATCCTTTCTCAACTATTCGAGAAAGGATCCTGTTTATTATTAATAATCATAGCCAAAGTATTCTTCTAATGTAAGATCTTCATCATAAATTTTTGTAGCAATTTCCTTACCTACGTAGCGAATATGCCATGGTTCATAATTATAGCCAGTTATATCACTTTTTCCTTCTGGATATCTAATAATGAATCCCTCTTGGTGGGCATTTTCTGCTAACCATTCTCCTTCACTCGTTTGTTTAAACGATTCTTCTAATAACGTTGCCACTGTTTCAGTAGCAGAACCTATATCCATAGCTAAACCTGTTTGGTGTTCACTTGTACCAGGACTAGCGGAGTATTTATCAGCGTATTCTTGTCCATTAGATGCGACACTATTATCATATATTTGTTTCTGTCGATCATAAGATCGATATCCTGATACCGCAATTAGATCAATTCCTTGTTCTTTTGCACGAGCAAATAAAGATTCCAATGCATTAGCAGCTTCTTCACGCATCTGACGTTTTGGATCACCTTCTGCAGCATAATGGTACACATTTGGATCAACTAAATCAGCTGGTTCATAGCCATCTGGAAGCTTTCGTTGTTTGTTAAGATAAACTTGGCTACTTTCTGGATTGTCTACTACATGTAAGCCAGTTTCATCTTCCACTTCTGCAATATGTTTATTGACTTCTTCTTCTATTTCTTCCGTGCTATCGTTTTCTTCCTCTACTGTATCCTCTTCTTGCGTCTCTTCGACAGTTTCATTTTGATTTGTATCATCTTGAGTTATGGGCTCTTGCTCGTTATTAATCTGCTGACACGCAGTAATAAATAAACAGCTTACTAAAATAAGTGGAAATAACCATAAACGCATTCTAAAAATCCCTTCGATTACTATTTTAAATTCTTATTTACTATAACATATTCTAATCTTCGTTGAGAAAGGAAATTCAAACCACTTTTCACGCAAAAAAAGTCCCTGTCTCTGATGGACAAGGACTAACTATTTTAATATTCCCATGAGTATGATTGATATTCTTTACTTAAATGAAGAAACGTCTCTTTATCCTGCTTGTCAATTGAATCATTAATTTTGTTTTCTAAATTAGATTTATTCCATTGTGAAACCAATGAATCCAAGATTAATGTTGATGCAAGTTTGATCTCAAATGAAATTTCTCGTTTCGCTTCAATTGGTGTGTCTTTCTTACCATTAAATGCTCTCAACGTGTAATTCACTTTTTGCTTCTTCATGGAACACGCCTCCTAGTTCCTTTTTTCCATTATCCTAGATTTCAGCTCTAAATGCAATAGTTTATCGCACAATTTTCAGAATATTTATTTAACAGTTTCCCTTATACATTCAAAATTAAACATTGAGTTTATGAGCTATTGCTTTCTGGTTTGATTTTCATTAAAGAAAAATAAATTGCAATTGCAATAAAAACAGTGAATGTCATTACCATCCAAATTATATCATGTCGCATTAAAAAAGCTGTTGCTGGTGGACCGGCTGCTACACCTAAATAACGTGCTGAGCTATAGAAGCAAGTGATTGTCCCTCTAACTTCTTTATCAAGGCTCTCCGTAATAATTGCATCTAAACATGGTAATCCAACACCAATTCCAACTCCTCCAACTAAAAAAACAACTAAAATATAGATAAAGTGATCTGAAAAATAAATCGCGATTACTGCAGCTGCTAGTACAAGAAGTCCAAAAAATATTGTCCATTTCATTACTTTTATATGAGATTTAATTCGTTTACCAGTCAGATAGGAAGCCAAACACAAAGCAGCCAATGGGCCAGCTAAGTAGAAGCCTTTTTTCATCCCAGTAATAGCGTAATTATCTTCTAGCATACTGGATAAGTAAAACAAGATTCCGAATAGAATAAACATTAAGATTGCACCGATAAGGTACACGGCTACTAGCCATCTTCCATGTTTTTTAAAAGCTTTTTTTGTTTCTTTCCAAAAAGTTTTAACTTCTATCGGTTTTTTTTCATTTTTTGGTTTTTTTACTAAAAATAAGACCAAAATTGTAGATATCAAACAGAAAATTGGTATAGATAAAAAGGGAAGAAACCAAAATAGACTTGCTAAAGCTGCACCTAAAATCGGACTCAATACTTTCCCAAATGTATTCGAGGTTTCTACAAGTCCTAATGTAGCACTTATATCTTTTTCACGTTTAAACATGTCCCCTACTAATGGTAAAACAATCGGTGCCGTTCCAGATACACCAACGCCTTGTAATATTCGTCCAATTAAAATGACAACGTAAGGTGATTCCATTTTCCAAGCAGCATAACCTGCTATTAATCCGCCAGCACCTGCTATTAATAGCGAAGGAATAATAACTGTTTTTCTTCCAAATCGATCAGATAAAAAACCAGCTATTGGTATAAGCAAAATTGCAACAAGAGAATACACCGTTATAATATAGCTCGATTGCATCTTAGAAATATCAAGCTCTTTCTCCATTAATGGTAATATAGGAATAAGCATTGAATTTCCTAATGTCATGATAAGCGGAATAGAGGCCAATGAAACAATTGCCCACCTTTTTTCGTGTACTTCATCTTCATCTGGACCAGTCCCCGAATTATTTCGAGCCATAAAGTCATCCCTTCCTAAATATAAAGTAATATATATTAACATGTGGTTTACTTTAAGCTATTATGCTTTCTTCCTCTCTATTTCATGTATTTTTTATAAAAAAAGATACAAACTCTCAACATAACAAAAATTCTGAAGTGTTTGGAATTGTTTCGTAAAGCAAACATCCTTGCTATATCCCAATTGATATTGCCTGACGAAGCTTTTTTTCTCTAGACTCAGTCATAGAATATTTGATAAGATATGTATGCTAGTTAGAAACTATTGGAGGAGACGTCATGAGTCAGTATGAAAATTATAAAAAAGGAGAGAAAGGAGCTTGGGTAAGTATCATTGCATACCTCACTCTAGCCTCTGCTAAATTAATCGTCGCAACAATTGGTGGTTCTGCCGCATTACGTGCAGACGGACTAAATAATACAACAGACGTCATTGCATCAATTGCCGTTTTAATTGGTCTTCGTATATCGAGAAAGCCTCCAGATGAAGATCACCATTATGGTCATTTTCGTGCCGAAACAATTGCATCGCTTGTAGCAGCGTTTATTATGATCAGCGTTGGATTACAAGTTATTATTGGTGCTTTTCAATCTATAATTGAAACAAACTATACCCAGCCAAGTTGGTTAACTGCTTGGACTGCTCTAACCGCAGCATTTGTCATGTTTGGTGTTTATCACTATAACCTGCAACTATCAAAAACGGTAAATAGCACATCATTATATGCTGCTGCACAAGACAACAGGGCCGATGCACTTGTTAGTATTGGTGCATTTATCGGTATTGTCGGTGCACAACTCGGCTTGTACTGGTTAGATCCCGTAACTGGACTGCTTGTTGGTTTCATCATTTGTAAAACAGCTTGGGATATATTCAAAAATGCAAGCCATACATTAACTGACGGATTTGACGAAGAGAAGTTAGATGTCATACGAGCGAGTATAATAAGTGATGAAGAAGTCCTAGAAGTGAAAGATATGAAAGGACGTTTACATGGGAACCAAGCATTAATTGAGATTACTATTTATGTAGACCCTGAGTTAACAGTAAAACAAAGTCATCATATCACGGATCGGATTGAAGATCTATTATCTAAAAAACATGATGTACCACATGCACACATTCATATTGAACCCTTTCCATCCCAAAAAAAGTAACGAGGAAATAGTTTCCTCGTTACTTTTTAAATTGTTAATAGGAATACTGTAGCAGAAGCACCTAGTAAAACAACAATAATATTTAATCTAAATAATGCTAATGCTATCGCTGTAAGTCCGCCAACAAAGCCAATCCAAGGTTCTTCAGGTATGACCGTTAGAATACCTGGAAAAATTAAAGCACCTAATGCAGCATATGGTATTACATTGAGCCAATTATTTACCCAATTAGGAAAGTTTACTTTGTCGACTATAAAGGCAGGAATCAGCCTTGGTATAATCGTCACAAGTGCCATACCAATGATTATAAATGGAATCATTTTTCTTCCACCTTTACAAACAGTGTACCAATAAAACTGGCCAACAATGTACTACATATAATAGCCCAACCTTGAGCCATTTGAATATTAAATATATAATTAAAAATCATTGCCAAGACAGCAATAATACCAAAACGTACTTCTACCTTAACAGATGGTATTAACAGTGCAATAAACATAGCATACAATGCGATTCCCATACTCATACTTAGGGATTCAGGTATAACATCGCCCAATATACCGCCCAAAACAGAACCTAACACCCATGATAAATAGGCAGTTAGCATTAAACCAACATAGAAATAAGCCCCATCTTTTTCATTTGCTTCTTTGGTATGAAGCGATGCTACAGAAAATGATTCATCTGTTAGTCCTAGAGAAAGCGGAGCCTTCCACTTTATATCAAGCGCTTTAGATCTGTTCATAAATGATAAGCTCAACACAAAGTGACGAAAATTCAACACAAAAGTAGCTATAATAATTTCAATAGAACCGGCACCAAGTGCAATCATATTAGCCCCCATAAACTGCGCTGCTCCAGCGTATACAAATACACTCATTGCTGTTAACTCCATTAAAGTCATACCTGACTGTGAGGCAAGAACACCAAATGTAATTGCGATCGGTAAATAACCAAACATAATAGGTAAACCAGTCAAAAAACCTTTTTGAATCATTTTCATTCTCTGTGATGTATGGCGTTCTATTAGAACTCTTTCAGCCACTGCCATCCCCCCTGTGTTCCTTTATATATTTATAATACTTTAACATATTATTAAACCATGTGAAAAAGCTATTTTCAAAAAAACTAAAAGCAAACGCAATAGTCTTACATCATAATATATCATCAACTACGACATAATTTAACGGCTTATCTCGCTCTAAAAATCCACTACGCTTTCCGCAGGCACGTCTTCAGCTAACTTGGAAGAAAAACACTTCCAAGTGGATCTTCAGATCGCGCTGTTCCTGCAGGAGTCGTAGTGGATTTTCATCGCTGGTCGGTAATATGTTTATTGATGAAGTTGCAATATCAACAATAACAGACCTTTTCGGACTTTAGTTCTTTCTAGCGAAGGAAGCAAATGGATGACACTCCTGTGGGAACAGCACAAGTTGAAGATCCACTTGGTAAAGTGTTTTTCTTTACCAAGTTAGCTGAGACTGTGCCCACGGAAAGGGAATCCATTTGCTGACGTAGCGGGTAAGAAAGTTCCACTACGTCGCAGTTTCTATCTACTCAGTTGAAAATCAATTAAAAAGAAAGCAAGGTAATGATTACCTTGCTTTCTCCATTCAACTTAATCTTGATCTGTAATAATTAATGGTTCGTTTTTCGTTATCACGATTGTATGTTCAAATTGTGCTGATCTTTCTCCATCTACTGTTCTTGCCGTCCAATTATTATTATCCATCTTACTATGCCAAGACCCTTCATTTAACATAGGTTCAATCGTAATAACCATACCTTCTTTTAAACGCGGACCTTTTCCAGCTAGACCAAAATGAGGAATATGTGGTTCTTCATGGATAGTTGGCCCAATTCCATGCCCAGTAAAGTCACGTACAACTGCATAACCTTCTGCCTCTGCATACTGCTGAATTGCGTAACCAATATCACCAATACGATTTCCAGCCTTCGCTTCTTTTATACCTCTATAAAGTGACTCTTTTGTTACATCTAAAAAACGTTGTGTCTTTTCATCCGCTTCTCCAACCACATATGTCCAGGCAGAGTCAGCCAAACCACCATTCAAATTCACTACCATATCAATTGTTACTATATCACCATTGCTCAATGGTTCGCTTCGTGGAAATCCGTGACAAATCTCATCGTTTACAGATGCACAAGTTGCATATTCATAACCGTTATATCCCTTTTGTTCAGGAGTTGCACCATTATCTGCTAGAAATTTTTCAACAAAATCATCAATTTCTTTTGTTGTAACGCCTGGTTTCATCATTTTAGAAATTTCTTTATGACAAGAAGCTAACAACTTACCCGCTTCTTCCATCATAGTAATCTCTCTTGCACTTTTTCGTGTGATCATCGTTCATACTCCCTTTCATTCTTTTTACTATATCATATTTTCCTTTTATTATTATGTATGCAATATTATAATAAGTTTATCATAAATTAGATATTCCCATGACTATTTTGCATTAAAAACTGCTAATTGATAAAAATGCATCAATTAGCAGTTTAAATTTATTTATTATACTTCTATAGGTGTATTAATCATCCGAACACCATATATACCACCAGCAATATTTCCCTCGGTAGAAATGAATTTGACCTCTACTTTTTCTTTATTATTTGTTAGAACAGGTGGAATTGGATAACAAACATCTATTAATTCCCCAGATTTACTCGCTATTAATGTTTGTTTTGCAACGTGACTTCCGTCTACTTCGATAATGAAATCTCTTTGATAAGAAAAACCATCGATATAATGCTCGCCATCGCCACCATAATACGTTACAAGTAAAAACATTGGAACAGTATCCTCAACAGCCATTTGATAACTGAAATAACCCTCATCTTTAACGTCACGCCAGCTTTGATGTACAATATTTAAATAACCCGTATCTGAGTTTTCTGCTTTTATCTGATGATCCTTTTCAGGTTGTTGTTCTCCAGGTTGAACATGGTCAACAGTGATCGCCCGTATTTTTTCAATTGCCTCTTTTTCATGATCTACAAAGGAAGCAAACTCATGCTCATTCATCACTTTCCAATATAACGTATAACGTTCATGATGCAGTGCATAAAATGGAACCATTTTCACACTGACAGAACCAGGTTGACCAATAGCCATTGTCTCAAAGGTTAGGGGCTTAGAGTCAATTAACTTTAGCCATTTATTCACATCATCTTCTGCTGTTACAAGTGTAGGAACATCTATCAATTTATAATTATTAAATTGCTGATGATCAGCTACAATGTCAGTTTCAGGAAAGTTTTCCTTTCCTAACGCACCCGCTAAAACAATTGGTCCATACATAAATGCTTGTTTATGTGGATCATCTTTCGCTACATATCTGTGCAACTTCATTGGTAAGTCAAATACAATTCGATCGCCTGCAGTCCATTCACTATTTAGAATAAGATAACCATTTTCAACTTCAGGGTTAATTAACTCACCGTTTATACGCGTGTTCATATTATCCGCCAACCAATAAGGAACTCGAATGTTTATCGATAATGCAGCCCCGTTTGCCTCTTTAACTAGAATCTCACTCTGATTTCCAGTTGGGAAAGCAGTCTCCTGTACTAATTGGATCTCTTTATCTTCCAATGTAATAGTAGAATTAATAAATAAATTTACATAAAGCGCATTGTCTTTTCTCGTATAGATATTTTTTGTATAACGAGCTGGATTCTCCATTCCTGATCCAGTACAACACCAAAACGAATCGTCTGGTGAACAATACACCTTAAAATGACCCGGTTCTGTTGAAACAAAATAGGTCTTCATTCCCGAATCAGGATCTTGTGAAGCTAAAATGTGATTATACAAACCATTTTCATAATAATCCATATACCTACTATCTGGGTTCCAATCAAATAAATGCTCGGTTAACTTCAACATATTATACGTATTACATGTTTCTGTTGTCAGAACACCTAATGGTTCCGTATCAAGTGGGCCAAAATGTTCTGCATTACTATTTCCACCTATTACATAGGTACGATGATTAATGACTTGCTCCCAAAAAAAGGTTACGAGTTTTTTATATACTTCATCTCCCGTTACATCATACAATTTCGCAGCACCTATCACTTTTGGGAATTGTGTATTTGCGTGTTGGCCTTCTAAATGATCTACTCCATCTTTTAATGGATCTAAAACACTTTGATCACAAAATCGAATAGCCAAATCTAGATATTTAGGATCATTGGTAATCTCATACATATCAGCCATTACTTCATTCATGCCACCATACTCACAAATTAACATTCTTTGAAACTGTTCATCCGTTAACTTTGATAAACCTTTATACGACCAATCAGATAAACCCGTTACTACTGTTAGTGCCTGATTGTTACCTGCTAGTCGATACGCATCAATTAAACCGGCATAAATCTTATGAATACTGTACCAAGGAACCCAAGAACCACCTAATCCAAAGTTTTCAACTCGAAAATCACCGGTAAATACTTCATTAAAACAATCTTTAGGGAATCCGCTTACATATTCTTCTGAATCAAGTGATTGCAAATAAGCTAATTCAGCAACTGCATAATCTAATTTTTCTTTTACCTTTGAATCACCGGTTACATGATACATCATTGCTGTAGCAGAAAGCCAATGCCCTATTGAATGTCCAGCAATCTCCATCGATTCCCAGCCACCATATCTTTTATTCTTCGGTTCTTTTCCAATTGCCTCATAACAAGGTGCCACTAACCGATCAACATCTAAATATAATAAATAACTTTTTCCTTTTTCTTCTGAGTCTTTAAAAAGGCCACTATTTAAAACGACTTTATTCATATATATTCTCCTCGCTCCATAATTTACTTCTATTATGCGTCTTAAACTGACCATTTGGAATACACCTACTTATAGAAAACATATCTTATTTTTGGTTTTTCATGCTATACTATAAAGAAAAACGGAGGCTTTATATGAACGATATAAAACTTCCTACCTATCAATTACCATTAGTTAGAGAAGTAGGATTTATGTTAGATGAACATGGTGTTTTATATCATCCCCATCGCAAGTTAAAGGATATTAATGTCTTTATCTTTGTTATTAAAGGGAGAATAGAAGTAATTGAAGATGGCAATGCCCATATATTATTAGGTGGTTCCTATCTTTTTTTAAGAAAAAATGTTATCCATTGGGGTGCCAGTCCCTATATTCCAGGGACAAGCTGGTATTACATTCACTTTTATGATCCACCAATAGAAATAGCGCCTTTAGATGACTATCATAATTTCCAACAAACGTCCTTGATTGCAAAAGATACTTATCACCAACAACTAAATTTACCTAAAAAAGGGCAAGTTACACAACCTGATTTTTACACATTACAGTTAGATAAGTTAGTTGAACAAGATAAAAGCCAAGATGAAATTAGGCCACTTATGTTATCACAAATGACCTATACATTATTTATTAACTTATACAAAGATTCAAAGGAGTCAAAAGTCCATCCAAGAACCGAGCGAATTATTGCACAATTAACAAAAATATGCAGACAGACAACCAAAAAACTTTCTGCTGAAGAAATTAGTCAGGCAATGGATATGAATTATGCTTATGTATCGACTATATTTCGGAAAGAAACAGGGAAAAGTATTACACAGTTTCAAAATGAAATATTAATTGAAAAAGCGATGAATTTGTTCAAAACAGAATTGATTAATGTTTCAGAAGTTAGTGATAAGCTAGGCTTTTCAAACGCCTTTTATTTTAGTCGTGTCTTTAAGAAAGTTACTGGTATGGCACCGTCTGTGTATCTCAATCAAAATTACCAAATAACACATAAAAAATAGAGGACCCTTTTATTAGAGTCCTCTATTTTTATTAGATGCTTTTATGCAAATTTAGTATCCACCGATACCCCATGAAGCACCAATTATAATTAATAAGATGAATAAAACAACAATCAACGCAAATCCAGAACCATAACTATATCCTGCACTCATCTTTGTAACCCCTCCTTTACTTATTACACTTATAGAATATGTAATAAGCCTCAGAATGGAAGTATAATTTCAAAAAATGGGTGCTTTGCTTAGTTTTAAAGCGTTAAATGAGCATTCTTTAATGCTAACCCTTATCTCATAAGAAGTCTTTCACACTATAATACTTACCGTTTATCACATCTTCAGGATTAAATAATACAGAAGTTAGTACTTTTGCTACTGTATCCGTATCTCTTAATTTATTATCGTTTTTATATTGCTTAAACTGTTCAACATCTTTAAATGCTTCTTTGCTTGAAGAGCGGATTTCACCTTGCATATCAGTATCCATAATACTTGGATCAAATAAAATGACTTTATTTTTCGTTTGTAATTGTTCTTGCTCAAGTGCAACAGATTCTGTATAACGATTCAATCCTGCCTTACTTGCACTGTATGCACTCCAACCATAGACGGAACGATCAGCTGCACCAGATGTTACGTTAGCGATGATTAATGGGACATCTGTTTGGATGGCTTTACCCAAAAATAAACTAGTCGTTATCATTGGTGCAATTAAATTAACATGGGTATGTGTGTTTATCGCTTCTATCGTATGTTTATCAGAAGTATCGATAGGATTAACTATTCCTGCATTGTGAATCAGATACACGTAGGTTGTCTCTTTTGTAAACACCTGATCCGCGATTGTTGTGAACACTTTTTCTACTTCTTCTACGTTTGCTAGATTACATGCATGGTGTTCATATGTACCTGATGTATTATTAGCTACTTTCTCTAGTGTAATGTCCGTTTGTCTAGAAACACCAAATACATGCATTCCTTGTTCCATACATAATTTTGCAAGTGATGCTCCTAGACCTCTTGAAGTACCTGTTATAACAGCATATTTCATCATCAAACCTCCTCGTTTATTCTATACATTTTCTGAATATTTATTTAAAAAATGCACCTCACATTTTGTTTGTAAGGTGCATTTTCTCTATAATTTCGAAGCTTTAATTGCTTGTTCAAATACAGTGATAATATCTTCTGCATCCTCAATACCTACAGAAATACGAACCAATCCTTCGGTAATACCTAATTCATCCTGTGATTCTTTAGGTAGAGCGCGATGCGAAGTTGTGAGCGGATAAGAGACAGAAGTTTCGACACCCGCTAATGTAGGAACAATTTTCACCCAATCTAAAGATTGAAAGAACTTTTTAATATCACACTTACCTGTAACATCAATAGAAACAATTGCACCATTTCCCTTACTTGAAACTTTCTTCGGATAATAGACTTTTGTAACGAAAGAATTTTCATGTAACGCGTCAGCTAGCGCCTGTGCATTTTTCACATGACGTTCCATTCGGACACTAAGTGTTTTTATTCCTCGACATGCTAACCAAGCCTCAAATGGACTCAAGTTCGTTCCAATATTCACGACTTTTGCTTTCGCTTTATCAATTAAATATTCATCACCAACAAGTACTCCTGCTGTTACATCACTATGTCCACCTAAATATTTAGTCGCACTATGGACAACTAGGTTAACCCCATCTGTATATGGTTGACATAAATACGGTGTAGCAAATGTATTATCAATCATCGTATAAATATCATTCTTTTTAGCGAGTTTGACAAGCGACACTATATCTTCAACACGAAGTAATGGATTTGTGACAGATTCAGAATACAGTAGCTTCGTATTCTCACGGATATGTTGTTCCAAATCGTCAATCTTTTCAAAATTCACAAAGGTAACTTCTATCCCAAAATCAGCTAACTCATGTGCTAATAACTGATAAGTCCCACCATAAATATCAGTAGAAGCTAAAATATGATCCCCTGATTTAGCCATCGCTAAAATTCCAACTAGAATAGCTGATAGACCGGAAGAAGTCGCAAGCCCTTTAGGTGCACTTTCTAATTGTGCAACCGCAGATCCAAGTTCATCGGTATTTGGGTTTCCTACTCTTGAATAGAGATAATCTTTTTCACCTTGATAAAAACCCTCTAAATCATCTAAATCGGAAAACTTAAAAGCTGTTGTTTGATAGATCGGTGTTACTTTGCTATCTATAACATTCTTATTTTTTAAAGCTAAATGTACGGATTTTGTATCGAATTTATGACCCACTATTCTCTCTCCCCTTATGAAGTGTTAGTTACTACTTTATCTTACTATGAAGAAAAAAACCATTCTTACATCACTTCTTCCATCCGATGCTGATAGACGGATAAATCAATCTTAGATGCTGTATCAAATAGAATACCTTCTTGTTCAAGTAACCACTTTTGTGATGCATGACCTTCCCCTTGCAAACTAATCTCACCCTTGCTATTTATCACACGGTGCCAGGGTAACTTGTACTTCTTACTCATACTATGTAAAATACGTGAAACTTGTCTTGCTGCTCTTGGATTTCCTGCCACACGCGCTATTTGACCATAAGACATGACTTTCCCTTCAGGTATACTACGAATAACATGAATAACAACTTGCGTGAAATCTTCCATTAGCTGATCGGTCCCTTTTTCTTAATCATTTTATCTTATTAGTATATCATGATCAAAAAGAGAAATAAATAAAAGCCATTCTCCACAACTAATGCACGGAAAATAGCTTTTATTTATTCCTATTTATGACGGCCGTCATGTGATCGTACCTCCACTCCTAAATTATCTTACTTACTTCGGTCGTCTAGCGTTAATCTGATTCTCTATTTCATAAACATTACACATACGATTTAACCTCCTTTTTTCTTGATAATGTAAGTATAATGTTTACAAATGGCTTTCAAAACCGCAGTAAGCTTGAATTCTATTAAGTCTGTGGACTGATTTCTTTCTCAGACCAAAAAAAATAACGCGTTACTATCTCAATTAGATAATAACGCGTTATTGATTAAATTAATGTGCTGCATGTCCTGTAGTTAAGACCCATATTGAACCTGCAACAATAACACCAGCCACGAAAACAGAAAATGCAATATTAATAATATTAACACCGCCTGATTTACCTTCAGTAACATGCATAAACATAATTAACTGAACTAAAGCTTGAAAAATTGCTAAAATACCGATAATGCCCATCTTAATCGATGCTGCAAAAGTAGTTTCATAAACAACTAATACTGCTGCGACTGTTAATACAATTGACAAAACAAAACCAACTACGTGATTCATCGGAAATAATGTTTGTTTTTTCATCTTACATCAACACTCCTCTCAAATAGACGAAGGTAAAGATAAAGATCCACACAACATCTAAAAAGTGCCAATATAGACTAGCAATAAAGAATTTACGAGATGTCACTGGTGTAATACCTCTACGTACTAATTGAATGATTAACATTGTGACCCAAACAATACCAAAAGATACGTGTGCTCCGTGTGTACCTAATAAGGTAAAGAAAGCAGATGTAAATGCACTTGTTTGTAATGTCGCACCTTCATGTACGTAATGAATAAATTCATTAATTTCCATATACATGAAACCAAGTCCAAGGAACAAAGTAATCACAGTGAAAATGAGCATACCCTTAAGATTATTGTGACGCATTTGATGTAGCGCCAATCCCATCGTGAAACTACTTGTTAAAAGTAAAAATGTCTCAATTAATACATCATTTAAGACAAATATTTCAGCTAACGTTGGTCCATCAGCTGTTCCATCTTGCAATACAAAGTAACCAGCAAATAAAGTAGCAAACAGAACAATCTCTGCACCTAGGAATAACCAGAAACCTAAAATATTCATTTCATTTTGATGCGTACTATACTCTAACGGTGTTGATGATTGTGATGCCATTATAGATCACCTCTCCACTTACGTTCTGTTTCTAATACCTCTTTAGCTGGAATATGATAGCCATCGTCATAATCAAACGAACTAGCAATTAAACCAGCAATTATTCCAATAGAGAAAATAGCTGCTAAAGTAAACCACTCAAATATTAAGAAGAAACCAACGATACCGAATGCTATACTCATTATAAATGGAATACCTGAGTTGCTTGGCATATGGATATCTTTTATATTCTCCTTTTTCAGCTTGTTACTACCTTCTTTTTTATTTTTCCAAAACTGATCTAACTCAGTTACTTCAGGAATTATAGCAAAGTTATATTCTTGAACAGGTGATGCTGTATCCCATTCTAGTGTACGAGCATCCCAAGGATCCCCTCCGATATCACGTGATGCGTAACGGAAACTCCAATAAATATTATAAACTAAAGCTGCGAAACCTGCTGCTAGCACTAAAGAACCGACAGCTGAGAACCCTAAATACGGTGCCCAACCTGTACTCTCTGAATAAGTGTACATACGACGTGACATTCCATCTAATCCAACAAAGAACATTGGCATGAATGTCATGTTAAAGCCGATTACAAATAACCAGAAATGCCATTTACCAATTCTTTCATTTAATGTGAAACCAAACATTTTTGGCCACCAGTAATAAAGAGCTCCAAATACTGCGAATACAACACCAGGAATTAGTACATAGTGAAAGTGTGCCACTAAGAACATTGTGTTGTGGTACTGATAATCAGCTGCTGCCATTGCTAACATAACACCTGTTACACCACCGATGGTGAAACATGGAATAAATGCTAGCGACCACATCATCGCATTGGTAAATTTGATTCGACCTTTTCGCATCGTGAATAGCCAGTTAAATATTTTGACACCCGTAGGTATCGCAATCATCATCGTTGTTACCGAGAAGACTGAGTTAACTGCTGCACTATTACCCATTGTATAGAAATGGTGCACCCAAACTAGCATACTTAAAAATGCAATAGCTACAATAGAGATTACCATTGTTTTATAGCCGAATAAGTTCTTTCTTGAAAAAGTTGCAATAATTTCCGAGTACATACCAAATGCAGGTAAAACCACAATATATACTTCAGGGTGTCCCCAAAGCCAGAATAGGTTTAACCAAAGCATTGGGTCTCCACCAGCTGCAACAGTAAAGAAATGTGCTCCAAACATTCTATCGAGTGTCATCATCAATAATGCAATTGTTAAAATTGGAAATGCTGCCACAATTAACACAGATGTAACCAATGATGTCCAAGTAAACATTGGCATTTTCATCAATGTCATTCCAGGAGCTCTCATTTTAAGAATCGTTACAATAAAGTTAATTCCAGTGGCCAGTGTTCCAATACCTGCAATTTGAAGTGCAATTGCATAGAAGTTATTTCCTATGTCAGGCGAGAATTCTACTCCCGCTAAAGGAAAGTAATTTGTCCAACCAGCATCAGGAGAACCACCAATTACGAAAGAAATGTTAAATAACATTGCTGCCCCGAAAAATAACCAGAAACTTAATGCATTTAATTTAGGGAATGCAACGTCACGTGCTCCTAGTTGCAATGGTAGAACTACGTTCATAATACCGATCAACAGTGGCATAGCCATGAATAAAATCATTACAACACCATGTGTTGTAAATATTTCATCATAATGCTGCGCGTCTAGAAGTTCTAACCCCGGTCGAGATGTTTGTGCACGCATCATCAGACCATCTACTCCACCACGGAAAAACATTAATACACCTGAAATAACGTACATTATTCCGATTTTTTTATGATCTACTGTTGTAAACCACTCTTGCCAAAGATACTTCCATTTTTTCAAGTAGCTTATAAGTGCAACCAATCCGACAATTGTTAATCCAATCGCAATTTGGGATAAGAAAATAATCGGATCTCCAGTTACAAAAAATTCATCTAATTTCATATGCTTCTCACCCCCAACTTAATGTCCTTCGTGTTCTGATTCATCCATATCCATTTCTTCATGGGTTTGATCTGATTCAGACTCATCTTGCTCTTCTTCAGTTTCTGTATCTGTGATAGATACGTCTGAATCTTCTTCATCTATCTCGCCTTCTTGTTCATAAAGATGTGTTTCATAATCTTCAGGATTAATATAATCTTCTGAACCACCATGTGCATGGTCAATCCATTGTAAATGCGTCTCATTATAGGTCTTACGTCCAATTATAGAAGGTGTAAGAATTTCTCTATACTCTTCTTCTGTTAATACATTTGCAGTATTTTTAACATCAGATACCCATTCGTTAAAGTCTGCTGGTGATTCTGCAACAACTTCAAAAGACATATGTGCATATCCTTCACCATTAAAGTTAGTATTTCTACCAATATACTCACCTGGTCGATCAGCTACTAAATAAAGTTGTGTCTGCATGTTTGCCATCGTATACTTCTGTCCAGCAAGCGCAGGAACCCAAAATGACTGCATTGTGCCAGCAGATGTCATTTTAAATTGAATCGGGCGTTCTGCAGGAATATTAACGTAGTTCACCGTTTCAATATCCTGCTCTGGATAACTAAAAATCCACTTCCAGTCCGCAGAAGTTACATGAATAATTAGAGGTTCATGTTGTTCATAACCCTCCGGAACATCTTCAACATCTGAAATTGTGATTATCGTTGGTATAGTTAATGCAACTACAATAATTACAGGAATAATAAACCACGTGATTTCTAACGCAGTACTTCCCTCCTCATGTGGAGGCTCATAATCTTCATTATCAGGTTTTGCACGATACTTCCAAACGATGAAACCAAATAAAATGAAAACTACTATAACAATTAACAGCATAAAAATAATAGAAAATATAATTAAATCAGTTAAATTACGTGCCACAGGACCCTGTGGATCAAAAACTACAAGCTTTGATTCACAACCAGTTAAAGTTAGCGTAGCTAACAATATTGCTGTGATACTGAAAATAGTACGAATACGCTTCATTACATCTTCTCCTTTCTTAAAATCCATTAGTAATCTATTATTGATTTTTGTGCATAACAAGAGTTATTATACTTAATTGACTACAAAGTGTAAATAATAGTATTGCTAAATCTTATTTTAACAATTATAAGTAGATAAGTAACACATTATATCAAAGTGTCACAAAACGTTCATAATTAAGGAAAAGTTTATCATAAATCAAACCATTATTTCTGGGCTTAGATTTTGTATAATTGTTTACAAATAAGAACGATTCTGAACAAATCCGTGGCTTTATTTTTTATTTTAGTAAACATAACAAAAGCTTGGATAATTTATCCCAAGCAATTTTTCTTCTATATAGTTATATCCTCTTCAGGCTCTATATACTCTTTATTAAAAAAATCTATGAATGCTTCCGCATAATATGGATCAAATTGAGTTCCTGCGCAAACACGTAATTCATCTAATGCATCTTTGTAAGATTTGGTCTCTTGATATGGTCTTTCCGTTGTCATTGCATCAAATGAGTCAATAACGCATAAGATCCGCGCTAACTTAGGTATTTCTTCTGCCTTTTTACCATACGGGTAACCTTTTCCATCAAAGCGCTCATGATGTAATTCGACCAAAGGTACTAAAGAAGCATTTTTCTTATCAACTTCTATAATTTCTTTTCCCCATGTTACATGTTGCTTCACAGCATTCCATTCTTCAGCTGTTAATTTTCCAGTTTTATTAATAATATCTCTAGGCACTTCTAGTTTGCCTATATCATGGACAAGTGCTCCTAGGGTAAGTATTTTCTTGTCTTGTTCACTAAGTAGTAGGTATTTACCAAACTCTACTGCAAACTTAAACACACGTTTACTATGTCTATATGTATAAATATCTTTGGCCAAAAGTAATTTTAACTGCTGTTCCAATTCTTCTATAGAAGCTGTAATTTCCAGCGGTTCAAATTCGTGACCGTGTATATGTGTATTATTTTTGCCTTGTTCTTTTGCATAATACATCGCCTGATCTGCATGTGTTAAAAATTCGGTCGGATTGTACATTTCTATATTCCATTCAATAATACCAGCTGAGAATGATAGACATCCATATGGTAATCTTTCTACTCCATCTATATATGTATTGTTTAGTTCTTTTCTAATGCATTCAATGAAATCATTTGCCTGGTTTTCTTTTGTTTCAGGCATTAAAACCACAAATTCTTCGCCACCATACCGTGCCACCACATAATTTTTCTCTCGGCATTTTTCTAATAATATTTCACCAAATAACGTTAATACGTGATCACCTTTCATATGACCATTACTATCATTAAATATTTTAAAATCATCAATATCCAACATAGCCAAGGATAATGGTTTATTAATAGTAACCTGTTTCATTTCGTCAAACTTTTCATTTAGTATTTCTTTAAAATAACCATGATTATAAAGACCCGTTAAATGATCCATATTTGCTTTGCTTTTTACAGACTCGTAAAGAGTAAATTGTTGCCTGAATGTAAAAGATAGTAGTACTGTTATAATTACAAAAAGAAATAATCCAAAAATTGGTGTGCTTTGCAACAAAATACTTAAAACAATAGATAGCAACATTGTAGTAGCATAACTTTCAATTGTACCTTTCATTAAACCTCTAAGTGCTTCTAGTAAGTTTTTTCTTTCTAATAACCAAAAGTATATGCTAACTAAAAGGGTGTTCACAATAAAATAACAGAACAATGAACTAATATAGGCAATTGTATTTTGAGGATCCACAAATCCAACACTACCACCTAACAATTGAAAAACATGAAATGAAAAAAACAACATGATTGAGTAAATTGAAAAATTAAAAATATGTTTCCACCAAATTAATATTCTATCATAAAAGAAATAAATAATGCTGTTTATCAATAAAACAGTTAGCGTTAAACTAATACCGAATGTAAATAATATTGCTAAATAAATAGAAGAATCCAGTGACAAAAAGTTACCAACAGGTAAAAGTTGTATTTTATAATGATTTAATATAAGAGAGGCACCTACAAGAGAGTACAAAAGGATCCATTCTAAATTAGATTGATAAGAGAAATCAATATATATTAAAAAAGAGAATACACCAAATACATACACAAATGAGAGAAATATTAATATATTTAATTTCCTTTTTTCTATTATCATTTTATCAACTCTCTTTAAAAGAAACTATGGAGAGTCTAAACTCTCCACTATTATACTATTAACCTAACTTAAATCCTGATGTTAATCCCACTAATAACGTACCTATAATTATAGCATTGATTACAACTCCAGTAAGTTTAATTCCTGTATTGCTTTGCATTGCTTTTTTCATTTGATTTCACCTCCTTTAAGTTCATGCGTTGAGATCATTTCCTCGTTTGCTGGCTTGTCCTGCAACATCTTATTTTGAATAAAAAGGAAAATACCAACATTCATAATGACATCACCAATACTAATAACTTGATCTCTTGGATATGGGGAAGTAATCGGAATAATATCACCCAAAAAAGCTAGTTTCGTAGATTCAGTCAAGAGTGCATGCTTTCCATAAAATCCATTTTTAATTGCTTCCATATACATCGGATCTAATATAGTTGAAGCCTCTTCAGAAACTGGCATGCGACCTCCATTTATAGCCATAACAATGAAATTTAACAACACACCTATCATTATTATATTAAAACCAGCATGTTTACGATTTAGCCAAAGGAAGAATAAACCAACTATATATACAAAGATAAATATTTTGTTACTCCATTCACCTAGAATAGGTAATTGGTTTTGAAAATTGAAAACAAAAATTTGAATTATTAAGATGACTGGGAATATCCATCCCCAACGAAATAAAGGTTCTGTTAAGAACTTTAAATTTCCTTTCCGTATAAAACCAACAATTACAGCGAATAGAATACCATCATATACCATGTTTTTTTCTCCAATACTGTACATTTGTGAGAATCAATTTATCTACAATCTACTATAAATATATATATTTATACATTAATGCTAAATATAAGATATTTCAACTCATTATTTTGAATAACATTATCAAATATAGGTAAAATCACACACATTTTAAAGCATATTCATCAGTTTTCTTGCATAAATTGCTTAAAATACGTAGATTATGTAAGAAAAACACACCTCAAGCTCGTTTGAATAGGTATAAATAACTATTCGTTCGACAAAAAGCGTGCATCTTCTGTTTTTAAGAAGACACACGCTTTTATTATTCAGCTAAGGCTGTTTCTATTGCTTCTAAATTTTGCTCCATTAATGTAAAGTAATCGTCATTATTTTCGATATCTTCCTCTGTTAACACAGAAAGGTTATGCAATTCTAGCGAGTCGACACCAGTCTCCTGCTGGATAACAGTTGCTACTTTAGGTTGGATGTTTTGCTCGAAAAACAAATAATTAATATCATTTTCTTTAACTTGTTCAATGATGTCTTCTAATTCCTTTTGTGACGGTTCATCTGAAGAAGTTATTCCTGAAATCGCTAATTGTTCAATTCCGTAAGCTTTCTCCAAATATCCGTAAGCTGCATGTGAAACTAAAATTTGATTTTGTTCGTAACCTTCAATTGTTTCATGGAAAGTGCTATCTAAGTTTTCCAGTCTTGAAACCAAGTCCTGATAATTCGCTTCAAAGGTCTCTTCTTGTTCAGGCATTTGTGCTACTAATTCTGTTTTAATATTTTCTGCTAAAGAAATAGAAAGCATTGGATCTAACCATACGTGTGGATCAATATCTCCGTGATCATGACCATCGT
Source organism: Paraliobacillus sediminis (assembly GCF_003426055.1). NCBI lineage: Bacteria > Bacillati > Bacillota > Bacilli > Caryophanales > Bacillaceae > Paraliobacillus > Paraliobacillus sediminis. Next base: position 103,804 of record NZ_QJSI01000004.1, on the reverse strand, counting down.
CCTCTGTACTTTCTGTTTCTTCTTCATGCGCATGTTCTTCATCTTCATGCTCATAGTTTAATAAATCTAAACCATCAGTAGCTGCAAGCATTTTTACCTCTTCATCTATTAAAGCTTCTTGAATCTTCTCGGCATAGGCTTCTAAATTTGCACCATTATAAATAAAGACATCTGCTGTTGCAATATCAACCATCGTTTTTGATGTTGGTTCATACGTATGCGGGTCCGCACCAGCGGGTAAAATAGAAGTTACATCAACATAGGATCCACCAATCTCATTCGCAAAATATTCTAATGGATATAAGGTCGTATATATTTGTACTTGTTCTGATTCTGTTCCAGATACTGCTTCTGACTCAGACTTTGACTGTTCCTCACTTCCACAAGCAACCAATACTCCACCAACCAACATAACTAACATGTATCGTAATAACAATCTCATTTCTTAACTCTCCCCCGTATATTAACTTTATATGGATTATATCGTAATCATTACGTATTGTAAACAGTAATCGTTACGTTTTATTTTAAAAACTACATATAGTTTACATTATTATTATTGATAAACAACGCGTACTGCCTTACAATTTAACTAAAAAGTGATATCTATAGAAGAAATAATAAATAACCATTAGGGGTGAATTACGATTAACAATAAAACAAAACGCAACACTTTATGGGAAATATTAAAAATATCAACTCGATTAGGACTAACATCATTTGGTGGACCAATTGCTCACCTAGGCTACTTTCATGAAACTTACGTGAAAAGAGAAAAATGGTTGAACGATAAAAGCTATGCAGACTTGGTTGCATTATGTCAATTTCTACCTGGTCCAGCAAGTAGCCAGGTTGGCATGGGGATTGGGATTATTAGAGGTGGTTTGTTGGGTGGTATTGTCTCATTCATAGGATTCACATTACCATCTGTTATAGCACTCATTCTATTTGTATACTTTTTGAATACTTTTTCAATTGCAGAATCAGGTGCAATTCAAGGTTTAAAAATTGTAGCAGTTGCTGTTGTCGCCCATGCAATTTTAAATATGGGTAAAAAACTAACACCCGCACTAACTCATAAGTTAATTGCATTACTTGCTTTAATTATTACATTATTATGGCAAACAACCTTATCACAAGTAGTTGTTATACTACTAGCAGCCATTGCTGGACTTTTCTTATTTAGCGATCAACTAGAAAAAGATAAATCTTTGATCACTGTAACCATCTCAAAAAAAGTCGCTGGATTTTCTATTTTGCTGTTTTTTGCATTATTCGGTATCTTGCCGATACTTCGTGAAGTGTTTGGGACCACTTGGATTGCGATGTTTGATAGTTTTTACAGGTCTGGTGCGCTAGTTTTTGGTGGTGGACATGTTGTATTGCCATTACTAGAAAGAGAGTTTGTTCCTAGTGGCTTTTTAACAGAACAACAATTTTTAACTGGATACGGCGCTGCACAAGCTGTACCGGGGCCATTATTTACTTTTGCTGCATATATTGGTGCTGTAAAATCTGGTTGGTTAGGTGGTTTGACGGCAACAATCGCTATTTTCTTGCCATCATTCTTATTGCTAGTTGGTGTGCTGCCTTTTTGGGATCGTCTACGAAATCACGCTAAAATGAAAGGTGCTTTTATAAGCGTTAATGCTGCTGTTGTTGGTATTTTAATTGCTGCATTTTATCAACCCATTTGGAGAACTACTATTATTAATCCTCTTGACTTTGCATTTGCTGCAGTATTATTTAGTATGTTGGTCTATTGGAAATTACCGGCATGGTTGATCGTACTATTTGGAGCATTTGGTGGGTTTCTTTTAAAACTAACTTAGATATTATCCTTTTAATATAATGGCTCTGTTAAAGAACAATCTTGTATTTAAGTTACTTTAAGATGGAGGATGAAAAGGTACATGGATTATCTCGTAGTATTTTTTTGTTTTGCTATTACACTGCATAATATTGAGGAAGCAATTTGGTTATCTAAGTGGTCTCAATACTCTTCAAAGTTTCAAAAGCCAGTTACTTCAAGTGAATTTCATATTGCCATCATTGTAATAACTATTTTGGCTCATTTATCTGCACTTAGTTATTTATATATACCAGAATCAAATATCACAAAATGGATTTTCATTGGCTTTTTAGGTTCAATGATTTTCAATGCTATTTTTCCACATCTAACTGCAACTGTTTTGATGAAAAAGTATGCACCTGGACTTCTTACTGGCTTATTGCTTAACATTCCTATAAACTCATTGGTTATTTATCAAATGTTTGTAGAGAATTTGATTCTATGGAAGGAGTTACTAATAGCTACGTTAGTTGTAGGGATTATTTTATTAGCACTTATTCCGTTATTATTTAAAGTTGGTGGCAAAGTATATCCTTTTTCATATGTCGATTAAATATTGTCAGGTTTAATTGATTATAACCGAGGAAAAAATGGGGGCCCATAAATTGGATTCCGTTTAATGCTACCAATTATCAAAAATAAAATAAGACAGATCCATTATAATACATATTTAAAATATAATAAGTTTTAAAGAATTTCGGGCGAAAGTTGGTTGTATTTTCATTGATTGTATTATAATATGAATACATGATCATATGAAAATACAGGAGTGATTCGAATGGGACATGAGCATACGCACGGACATGACCACCAACATGGGCATAATGCTAATAAAAAAGCATTGTTATTAAGTTTTATCTTAATTGCAACCTTCATGGTTGTAGAAGTTATTGGCGGCATACTGACTAATAGCTTAGCGCTGTTATCTGATGCAGGGCATATGTTAAGCGATGCTACTGCCTTAGGATTAAGTTTATTTGCATTTAAATTTGGCGAAAGAGCCGCAACTTCAACTAAGACTTATGGTTATAAACGTTTTGAAATATTAGCAGCCTTTATTAATGGCATCACATTACTGGCTATTTCCATTTATATTTTTTGGGAGGCATACAGTCGTTTCTTAGAGCCACCAAATGTGGATGGAAGTATGATGATAATAGCAATTATCGGCCTTTTGATTAACATTTTAGTTGCTTGGATTCTAATGCGTGGTGATACAGAAGACAATTTAAATATGCGCAGTGCTTTGTTACACGTATTTGGAGATTTACTTGGCTCTGTTGGCGCAATTATTGCTGGGGTACTAATTTTATTATTTAATTGGAATATTGCTGATCCAATTGCAAGTGTCATTGTTGCTTGCTTAATCTTGTTTAGTGGTTGGCGTGTGACAAAGGATTCTTTCCATGTATTAATGGAGGGCATACCAAACCAAATTGATGTTGCTGAAGTAGAAGAATGCCTTATGTCAATCGATGGGGTAAAAAATGTACATGATCTACATGTATGGACAATAACCTCTGATTTTCCTGCTCTTAGTTGTCATTTAAAGGTTGAGCAGAATCATAATAGAGATGATATTTTACAAGTTTCTTCAAAATTATTATTAGAGAATTTTAAATTAAAACATACAACCATTCAAATTGAAGGAGAAGGTACAACATTACAGGATCATGAAGATTGTTGTAATTAGATTTAACTAGGAGTTGCTTATAGTGGATGAATTAAAGAAAAATGATTATATCGGACTTGATGAAGAAACGTTATTTATCGTTTCTCAAACGTTTAAAGCATTGGCTGATCCAACTCGAATTCGACTCTTGCATTTACTATCTGAGAAAGAATGTTCTGTTACGGAAATATCAGAATACCTTGATTTAAAACAATCGAACGTATCACATCAACTTCGTTTTTTGAAAAATTTACGCTTAGTTAAATATCGACGAGATGGTAAAACAATTTATTATTCACATGATGATGAACATGTTATGAGGACGTTAGAACAAACCATACACCATGCTTTACATGAATAAACACAAAAGGGAAACAGTTAATTTCTACTGTTTCCCTTTTGTTGAAACTTAGAAGATGTGCTGACTTTACAACTGTCTTTTACTAACTTTTTTCCCATCAAAACTAAAGACAACATGTTTATCTTCCACTTCTGTTTCCATATGAACTGTTTTTCCCCAAAGTTGATAAATGTAAGGTATCGTTCTCTCAAGATAGCGCATATCCAGTTCAACACCTTCATAATGATGTTTCAAATAAAGCTCTCCATTACCGGCATAATCGCCATTTATTACTGTAATAAAAGGGAAACCACCATTAACACGCATTGTAATTAATTGATCTCGGACATTTTCCCAATTTTTATCACTAACTTTATAGTCATTCCCTTGTTTTTGAAATAAGTATAAGTCTTCTCTCTCAACAAAGTCTTTTGTCAAATAATTACGTAAGAATGAAATGTCTGATTCAATTTCTCTAACTTCAAACATCTTCTCACGCCCTTTTCCAGGAACCGCTCCCCACTTTCTCATTTCCTCCGTAGGATTATCAAATCGCTCTTCGATATCTTCAAACATTTTAACGCCTAAGTAATACGGATTAATTTGGGTTTTAGAAGGTTGCACGACCCCAGCGTTCAGACTAGCAAACTCGACAGCTTCGTCACTTTTCAAATCCAAGCTTCTTAAAATACGTTGATGCCAATAAGAAGCCCACCCTTCATTCATGATTTTTGTCTCCAGCTGCGGCCAAAAATAAAGCATTTCTTCTCGCATCATCGTTAAAATATCACGTTGCCAATCTTCTAAGTGAGCGCTATATTCCTCAATAAACAAAACGATATCTTTTTCTGGTCTTGGCGGTAACATTCTTTTTTTCTTTTTAATCGGGTCAGGTCCAATTTGGGGTTTCTCATCTAGTTTCCATAAATCGTCATAAACAGTTTGCCTTTGTACTGCTTCATCTTCCTCTAACTCATCTAATGTCCAATCGAATTTTGATTTCATTAAAGAAGGGTCAATATGTTCTTGAATTGCTAATACTGCATCAAGAAAAACTTCAACTTCATGATCGCCATATTGCTTTTCATAAGCGGCTATTCGTTCTGCTGTTGCTGACATACTTTCCACCATATCACGTTGTGTATTTTGAAAACGTGCATTGTTTTTAAAAAAATCACAATGTGCTAAAACATGTGCAACAATTAGTTTGTTTTGTACTAGGCTATTTGAGTTTAGTAAAAAGGCATAACATGGATTTGAGTTAATCACCAATTCGTAAATTTTACTGAGCCCTAAATCATATTGTAATTTCATCATGTGAAATTGTTTACCAAAACTCCAATGGGAAAAGCGGGAAGGCATGCCATAGGCACCAAATGTATAGATTATTTCGGGGGGGCAAATTTCGTAACGCATAGGAAAAAAATCAAGTCCAAAACCCTTTGCAATTTCTGTGATCTCATCAATCGCGTATTCCAATTGTTTCTGATCCGATTGTTTCATTCATGATCGCTCCTTTGACTGGATTATCATCAGTATATGATCTGTGCGTATGAATGATGAAAGGTGTTGGACTTGTTTTTATAAATACATTGTTATAAATATCTTATTTATCTACTTTTTACTAATAAATTTACAGCTTGATTGACATATTCAGCTGTGTCTTCTCCTTCTTCTTCAGCCCTTTTAACACATGCCACTAAATTAGAACTTACAACGACTCCCATCGTACGATCCATTGCAGTGCGAGCAGCGGACATTTGTGTAATAACATCTTTACAATCATTTCCCTCTTCCATCATTTTCAAAATCCCGCGTAATTGGCCTTCTATCCGTTTTACTCTGTTTTTCATTTGGTCAGTATATTCCATTGTATTTCCTCCATTTCTTTCAGTATTTAAAATAAATTCTCTAGTTTATTTTTACAGTTGCAATTAGCCAACTTATATCCAATGACTTGATATCCCCTTTGACTTAAAAATCGGATACCTAAATTCTTTTCTATTTTATCAGAAGCAATTATATATATATACTTGGATGGTATTTCATGATGATATCGTTTCAAATATGCGATAGGCATAAAAATCGAATCATTTGTCGACTCCTTTGATGACGTATTATAATCTCGAATATCTAGAGTAACACTATCATTTTTCTCTTTTGATTGCTTTTCATCCATACAAGGAACACCTTTAACAGGGTAATATCGTGAATATAACACGTAAGCCACAATCACTAACAGAATTACCAACAGTATCATCAATTACATCACTCCAATTATTAATACATTCATTTGAAAACCCATTATATACCCGCTAAGGTATAAAGGTCAATTAAAATGTTTTGCTCCCACATATTATGTTTTATTTGATAATTTGCGATTTTAAAAGAGACCTAATTTTTTCTATAGGCCCCGTTTCAATACAATTATTTCATCTTCACTGCATTCCAATAATGCACGAGCGTTTCTAAACCTTTATCAAAGCTTTCTAATGGAAAACTCTCATTTGGTGAATGTAATCGATCTTCCGGTGTACCAAACCCTAATAAAACAATCGGTATATTATAAATGGCATCAATCCATTCTACAACTGGAATAGATCCTCCCATACGCACAAATACTGTTTCTTTTCCAAATGCTTTTGCATAACTTTCTGCTGCCTTTTTAATAAGTTCATGATTTGGATCTACTTTATATGCTTTTGCTGATAATGCTTCACGCTTTACATTTAGTGTAACTCCAGTGGGCACATATTTCTCCAAATGTTTAATCAGTAAATCTTGAATTTTGTCAGGCTCTTGTCCTGGAACTAAACGACAAGTCATTTTTGCCGTTGCAGAAGCCGGAATGATTGTTTTTGTTCCTTCACCTTGATAACCACCAAATAGGCCATTTATTTCTAAAGTTGGGCGTGCCATTGTATGTTCTTTAGCTGTATATCCCTTTTCAGATACTGTTTTTGTTACACCGGTGGATTGTTGATAATCTTCGCCTGGAACCGCTGCAATTAGACTTCTCTCTTCTTCTGTCAACGGCTCTACATCATCATAGAATCCCTCTACTTGTACTACTTCATCCTCGTCTTTTAAGGATGCTAAAAGATGTGCCATTGCCATAGCAGGGTTTCTTACCGCACCACCATATAATCCCGAATGAAGATCACTTGATGGACCTTGCAATGTGAATTCAAGTCCAGTAAAACCTTTTAACCCATATAAAATTGTAGGTTGACCGCTTGCCACCATTCCAGAATCAGATATAACAGCAAAGTCTGCTTGGAATAAGTCCTTCTTTTCCTTTAAGATAGCATATAAATTCTCACTACCAATTTCTTCTTCCCCTTCTATACAAACCTTTACATTAATCGGTAATGCACCTTTTGTTTTGATAAATGCTTCAAAAACCGCTAAATGCATAAATACCTGCCCTTTATCGTCACTAGATCCACGGGCATATAAACGACCATCCCGAATTTCAGGTTCAAATGGTTCGCTCTCCCATAGCTCTAACGGCTCGGCTGGTTGTACATCATAATGACCATATAACAAAACAGTCGGAGCATCTTCACCAGCACCAAGCCACTCTCCATATACAAGTGGATGTCCTTTTGTTTCTTGTATTTCTACTTTATCAAACGAAATACTATTTAAGTAATCTGCTACAAACTCCGCAGCTTTGTTCACGTCTTGTTTATGTGAACTGTCCGTGCTAATACTAGGAATCGATAAAAAATTATGTAATACGTTGAGTTGTGCATCCCTATTTTCTTTTAAATATTGTAATACTTCCTCTGTCATAAACCATACACTTCCCTTTCAGATTAAAGATAAAAAGAGCAGTACGTTTATATACCAGCTCTTCTTACGTTTAATGATTATTTATTCAGCAAACACAATGTGCCATTCATTTTTTTGTTCTAGCATACGTGAAGCAATTTCCTTCGCACCTTCCAAACTGTGATTAGCCGCCCAACCACACTGTACCTCATTACATGCTGGTACTTCAGTTGCATCTAATACATCATTAAGCGTTTTTTCCAAAGCAACTAAAATAGCATCGTAGCTGTCGTTATTTAATATTGCTAAATAAAAACCTGTTTGACACCCCATTGGACCAATATCCAAGACATCATCAATATTATTACGAATGTTTTCTGCCATCAAATGCTCAATTGAATGCAAGCCAGGCATATCCATATGTTCTTTATTAGGCTGACAAAAACGAACATCATATTTATATACTTTATCCCCACTTTGTCCAGTAGTAACACCAACTAAACGTACATAAGGGGCTTTCACTTTTGTGTGATCTAAATTGAAACTTTCTACATTCATTTTTTCGACCATTTCTCCTCAGCTCCTTTAAGTATTTATCTTCCTATAGGAATAAGATAACACAAAATAGGCGATCGTGAAATAGACGTTATATGTAAAGAGAAAGCGCCCGCAATTAGTAACAGACGCTTTTCTTCTATTAATTAATCTGCTTGATTTGGAAATACACGTTGTATCATTTCTCCAAATTGATCAAAAAAGCCTTCAATTGGTTCACCATTTTCAACGTCGTCCCTATAACCCGTTGTCAAATTAACAAAATCAGGATTTGTTGATACATACACATTATCAATATTATCATTTTCAGCTTTTACGACTTTTGTAACCTGTTTTTTCACTTTTTCACTTACTTCACCATTTTTACCATTTTCTTTCGTACCTTCATTTAATTCAGCTGCAACATAGGCATTGTTATCAGTTGTTAAAACATAAGCACGGTCAATACTATCTACTTCATCCGCAATACGATCTGCGGCCTTGTCAGCTACTTCGTATTCATTATTCCCCTGCTGATTCCCATTTGTGTTGTGTCTACTGCTAGTGTTATTTTGATTCTTATTCGTCTTATCCTGTTTTACATTATCTGCCGTTAAATCTGTACCACGCTGATATGTGCCATCATACGTCGTACCATTATTTCCATTTGTACCATTGTTCATTTGCCCATTCTGTACATTGCGATTACCAAATGGTGCATCTAAAGTACTTTCATTACGAACTGGTTCAAGATTGTTTGTACCACGTTGCCCCAATTCATTATTATCTTGTGCCCCACAGGCAACTAATGTTGTTACTGTCAATAATGCGATACTTGCCTTTTTCCATTCCATACTTAACTCCTCCTTTTTTAGAGTCATAAATAGTATGTGAATGAAGTTTTTCTTTATACATGTGTAAGACAAGAAGTAAAACCTTTCATCTTACCCTAAATAAATGCACTGAATACTTATTCATTGCATATGATTTAATAAATGGTAAGAGACCCAAGAATGTGGCATCGTTATTTTAATGAAGTTAGCCATACTAACAGTAGCCCTTTAGATACTGTTCCAAATACCATGGAATAAATTTGAAAGAGGGGTGACAATGATGGGAATACCTGATTATGATAAAGCATTATATTTTACGCTTTGGGGCCAATGGGATGATCTACTAGTGCTAATGGTACGCACCCATGATGATATTTTGTCAAAAAAAATCGAGGCATTTCTTCACGCCTTTCATTATAGTCACAATGAACAGCAAATTATGACCGACCATGATTCCTTATTGCATTATATTGATCACGCGATGGGATACACACCAATTGCTGAAATAGAAATGCTGTAACATGTACAAAGGGAAGAGTACCTTGGATAAGTATTCTTCCCTTCTTTATAATGCGTTTTTATTTGGCTTGGTCTATCATAAGTTGTAATAGACGTTGTGATTTAAGGCCTTCCATTCCATCAATAATTGGTCTTGTATTATTTTCAATACACGTAATAAAATGTTTAATTGCTCCTTCAAACCCTCTAATATTACCCACTGTTTGCCATGATCCAGAAGTTCTTTTCTTTGTGATTTTTTCTTCATTTCTTTCTAAATCACGCATATTCCATACCCGAATAATTGATTGATCTGTTATAAATTCTAATTTTTCCAAATCTAAACCAGCTTGACGATGCATGGAAGTTGTATATAATCTATCTTGACTTTCATACGTATGATTAGCAAATATCATTTCCTGCTCAGTCGTTTGCTTGGCGAAAAAATTCTTAATTTTAAGGTCATCATTTGCTAACCAACGTACCGTATCCACTACATGTAAATAATCGTCTAACATCGTCTCATTAAATAGCATAGGCCCTATGCCAAATGGACGGTGCTTTTCAATGTGTACAGCGTCAAAATTTCCTGCTAATTCTTTTGCTTCTTGATAAATAGGCGCAAACCTTCGATTAAAACCAACCATCAACTTCAATCCAAGTTTCTCACTTTTTTCTACTAATAGTTCCGCTTCTTCTATGTTCGATGCTAATGGTTTATCAACATATACATCCTTGCCTTGATCTAATAAATAGTCGACCACTTGATAATGTGTATCTGTTGAACTGTGAACAAAAACAGCATCACATTCCTTACTTAAAGCTTCCATACTTGCAAAGGATTGCATACGGTAGCTCGCACAAATTTTTTTTGATTTTGTTTGATTCGGCGTAAAAGCACCAACTAACTCCCAATTCTCTTGGGTAGTTAAGATTGGTAAATACGCTTTTTGTGCTATTCCACCAAGTCCAACTACACCAACACGAACCTTCCTTTTCATGTCATACACCTTCCTGTCTACTGAATAGTTAAGGACATTATAGCATGAATTTATCAAACATTTACCATTTTAATTTATCTTTTAATCCAATCTGCCAACACCCTTTATATATTCCTTTATATACAGAAAGTCTCCATCTAATACTATAAATATCGCTAAAATATACTTACGATTACGTTCCAAGGTCTTCTTACTTACCGTAACGTATTCCATTAATTGTGTAATTGGTATCTTCTTTTTTGTTTGGACAAATTCACGCATCTTTTCATTTTGATATAACGTCCGTGCAACTTGAATTGCTGATTCACGGGCATCTTTGTGTTTTGGTGATACACGCATTAACTCCGAGATAGATAAGTGAAAATAACTTAATTCTGTTGCAAACATAAGGATTTCATTGCGTCGATTCCATTGATCTATATTAAACTTGTCCACTTTATTCGCTACATTTATTTCAATTGGATTATCCATCATGACGTTATCAAAGTTCTCGTCTAATGATATCACCTTCAGTCTAGCACTTTCTTTTCTAATGTAATCTATTGTTTTTCGTTTAATAATTAATTGAGCGAAACTTAGAAATGAACTCCCTTTTTCACTTGAATAGCCGTTCATTGCTTCATTAAAAGCAAATAGACCAACACTGAACTCATCATCTCTGCTTGGATTAATATATCTTTTACAAACTTCCGATACACATTTTGCGATATATGGCTTATATGCCTTTAATAGCTTGTTTTGTAATTTACGATCACCTAATTGTACAAGATGAACTTGTCTCTCTAATGTAGCTGTTTCCATATCTGCTAGGTTTTTCATCTTGATTCAACTCCAGTTTACTTGCATCTAATTGTTATTGTTCGCAGTAATTTTCTATCTAATCAAATGATACAAGAGAAATAGGAAGGAAACCATCACAGGAACTTTACAAATTCTTAAGAATACATATCAAAAAATAGTGCAAACCGCCTATTTTATCATCTAAATGAAAACAATTAGTCATAATTAGAGAACAACCCTAAAATTATCCTGCAAAAAACCCGTAAACATTGTATTTTAATGTCTACGGGTTTTTCTACTCTTTCTGAGTGTTTTTATAATAAGTAATTGGCACAGCTAAACCGACCTTCCCATGTTGCTCATGGTTCATAGTTGCAAAAATAACACCAATAACTTTTCCTTGCTGGTTTAATACTGGACTACCACTATTTCCGCGATAAACCGGTGCTTCTAACATCATTACTTCTTGATCCCAACTTTTCAAATTCGTGTAACCAATCATACTTCCTTGGTTAGCTATACCGTTAAAACGCAGTGGATTACCAATGAAATTAATTTTTTCCCCAACTTCAAAATCTCCATTCTCAGCTAATTCTAAGTGAGGAAGTCCACTTGCTTCTACCTGTAAAACAGCTAAATCTATCTCTGGATAGGATTCGATCACTTCTGCTGCAAATAAACCCTCTTCAGGAAAGGAAATAGAAATTTGATCTTCTTCTTCAATGACATGATAATTGGTAAGAATCATGCCATCCGAAGCAATCGAAAAACCCGTACCCTTACTGTTTCCTGCCTCCACTACAACGACTGCTTCTTTATAAGAGCTAATAGTTGGATCCGCAGACAATTTTGTTGAAGTTATTAAAAATTCAATCGCTGGTATAGAAAATGTTTGTGGCAATATTGCTACAACATTTAAAAACAATGAGCCTGCAATTAACCAAAATGCCCATTTAGGAAAAGGACGCTTCGTCTTTTTTTCTTTATCAACATCATTTTTTTCTTCTTGGCGATCTTTATCAAAAATCTCTAGTAATTCTTCTTCATCTATATCTTCATATAAGTCCTTGTCAATCACATCTGACTTTTCGTTATTATCATCCACGCCGTGTCACCCCATTATTAATACACTCTACCTATAAGTCATCTTGCTTCATACTAATTCTAACAGATTGAATATAACATAACTGTTGTGTTCGAGTTATTAATAATAATTTCGACATTTTTATTTCCTGGGAAATAGAATGATTTAGTATTACTAGCCGCTATCTTTCCAACATTTTATTTTTGTTATATCTCTTATTATAAATTGATGTATTTTCATATTATTATCTCCTTAGCTAACATTATTTTCGACAAACTATAAAAATAATTCTATCTATTCCTATTCTGTTTTCTTTTCTGAAAATCACGCATATTAAAACATATCGCTTTAGTAATCGATTTAATACAAAATCTTTGTTTTCTTTTTCAGCTATCACAAAATCACCCATTTCATCTACTATTCAATTTAGTCAACCGCCGTCTTTCCTCACCATTACATGTTGTTTTATTCCAATAAATTTAAACATTTGACCTCACTCCTTTTCATATTTTTTTAAAACTGAACAACCAGTTTTACATCCAACAACTCAAAAATTTCACAAAATATAAAAAGCACATACGTCCGAAGACGTATGTGCTTTACACAAATACATATATAATCACGGACAACTTACGTGACCACATCAATACACTTACGTATTAAAACACTTAGAGTTGACCATACAATTCACTCAAACCCTAATTTCGCTTTGGAGGTCACGTTATTTATAAAATTAGTGAAAACTGTAACTGAATAGATTTTCTGCATTTTCATTTTCGTGACCTCCTCTCGTGAATTCAATATACATATTATAAGCTTAACTATTTCTTCAGTCAATGAAAATTGCAAAAATTCACCATAATGAAAATTTTCGACATAATACTTGAAATACATAGCATATATCAACTATTATATAAGGAGCGTTAAATAAAAGGGGGCTAAACATGTTATTAGAGGAGATACTTACTTTTAACGAGAAATTTGTAGACGATAAATCGTATCAACAATACGAAACTGATGGTATTCCAAATAAAAAGGCGGTAATTCTGACTTGTATGGATACACGTCTAGTCGAATTATTACCAAAAGCACTAAACTTCAAAAATGGTGATGTTAAAATCATTAAAACTGCAGGAGCATTCCTTACACATCCATACGGCAGTGTAATGCGGAGTATTCTAATAGCTATTCACGCTTTAAAAGCGAAAGAAGTATTTGTTGTTGCGCATCATGACTGTGGTATGCTTAACCTTGATACAGGAACACTAATAGAAATAATGAAATCACAAGGCATAACAGATGAGGATATAGAAAAACTACCTGTAAACCCAACAGATTGGCTTAAAGGATTTACAAATGTTGAAGACTCAGTCAAAGCTTCTATTTCTATTATCGAGAATCATTTATTGTTACCCAAGGATACTCCTGTTCACGGATTAGTAATAGATCCGCATACTGGAAAGTTAGATTTAGTTAGCAAAGGTTACTAAGAAAATTATCCATAAATGATGGCATACATATTGCAATATGTATGCCATCATTTATAGAGTTTAAAATACAACTAGATGTGTTCTATTCCTTTTATCTTGAGTGGATAGTTTCAAACTGTTTGCTCTGCCCTATTCCTCATAATATCGAAGGCTAATAAGCAAAATGGGGATTTTCTCGCTATAACTTTGGTAAACGTCGATCATATAATAAATAAGCAGTAATATGTACAATAACGTTATACATTGCAAACAACCCCAGTAACTCTCCACCTAAGCCGAATTCGTTAGTTGTTAGTAACCAAATGGCAATCCCTAGTAAAATAATAAACCGTACAGTTCCCGAAATACCATTTAATGGTGTCCAAAGACTCCAAATTGTTTTTGTTTCCAATTCTACTTTTTGATAACAAACATAGTGATAAGGACGAATACGAAACATGTTACTTACGGTTACAAGTTGATCACGTTCTTCAATTGGTTTCTTGCAATATGGACATATAATTAATTTCATCACTTTTCTCCCTTCAACCTTTTAATTATAACAATTTTTCTATACATATTAAAAAATAAGTGCCTTTTTCTTTAAATATGTTAATCTTATTGGTTTTGAATATCCACAATCTTTTATGGTACCTGACTGTATTATGACTTTGGAGCACATACTTTTCATTAAACCATAAGGACCAAATCTAATATTGACTAAGATATAAAAACTTGTATAATGTACAGTAATTGCACACTTAAAATGTTTTCTAGGGTTCCGCAACAACGTTTATGTTGGTCTGGTCCGAGAGAAAACTCACAGCTAAGCTGTGTCACGGAAGGACAAAAGCCTGGGAGAAACTGTTTAACAGTTAACTCTTAGGCTTTTTTTATTAATAATGCTATTGGAGGTGCCTTTTAGATGAATAATGAATGGATTAAAGTATCTATTGCTGCTTTCTTTGAAATTTTTTGGGTTATTGGTTTAAAACATGCAAATACCTTTTGGACTTGGGGTGGAACAGGTGTCGCTATCTTTATCAGCTTCTATTTAATGATTATGGCTGGACGAAAACTTCCCGTAGGAACTGTATATGCAGTTTTTGTTGGTATAGGTACAGCAGGAACTGTTCTTTCTGAATTTCTATTCTTTGGAGAACCATTTAAAGCAGAAAAAGTATTCTTGATTTTACTATTATTAGCAGGTGTAATTGGTTTGAAATTAGTTACAACAGAAAAAGTTCAGGAAGGGGATGAATCCTAATGGCATGGATTTCTTTAATCTTAGCAGGTTTGTGTGAAATGTTTGGTGTTGTCATGATAAATAAGTTGCATCAAGACCGTAATTGGCAAGCATTCGCACTTTTGATTCTCGGCTTTGGAGCAAGTTTTATTCTTCTTGCTTATTCAATGAAAACACTCCCTATGGGTACAGCTTATGCTATTTGGACAGGAATTGGTGCATCTGGTGGAGCAATCTTAGGTATGGTTTTATATGGTGAATCAAAAGACTGGAAAAGACTTGTTTTTATTGGCATGGTTTTAGGAGCCGCAGTAGGTCTTAAACTCGTTTCATAAAAGAAAGTTCTGATTGTAACACGATAGAAAACTCGCAAACCAATCGTTTGCGAGTTTTTTCATCTTTTTACTATTTTGCTGTATTTTTAATGATTGAAATTACTTCATCTCTAGCTTGACGACTTTCATACTTACGCATATTCTTTTCGAAAATCGGACCTTCTTCTTTTAATTTGTGTAAAGCATTTACTAGCGTTTCTCCTGTTAATTCTTCTTCTTCTAATACATGCGCATAACCTTGTTTTTTAAAGGAGTCCGCATTTAAGATTTGATCGCCACGACTTACTTGTCGAGATAGTGGTATTAAAAGCATCGGTTTTCGTAACGCTAGAAACTCAAAAATAGCATTTGCTCCAGCCCTCGACAAAACAAAATCAGTAGCAGCAAATAAATCACTTAATTCCTCATGTACATACTCAAACTGTTTGTATCCAGATACAGTTATAGTCTGATCCACATTGTCTTTTCCACAAATATGAATAATCTCAAACTGTGAGGTTAGTGCGGTCAATTCATCTCTTACAGTCTGGTTAATTCGCTGTGCACCCGCACTCCCTCCCATAATAAGAAGAGAAGGCTTAATACCTTGAAGCCCAGCATACGCTAATCCCTTTTGCTTGCTCCCCTGGAAAAGTTCTGGTCTCACAACCGCACCAATCCATTCTGCTTTCTTATCAGGTAAATGTTGCATTGTTTCAGGAAATGTTGCTAGTATTTTTTTTGCAAAGGGCATTGCAAGTTTATTGGCCAATCCGGGTGTGATATCTGATTCATGTATCACAGCTGGAACACGTCTCAGTCGAGCTGCTATTAAAACAGGAACAGAGACAAATCCACCTTTAGAAAATATAACTTTCGGCTTCACTCTTCTTAAAATTCGATATGCTTGCTCAATACCTATCATTACCTTAAACGGATCTTTAAAGTTTTCCTTAGACATGTATCTCCGTAACTTTCCAGTTGAAATCGGATGATATGTAACACCTTCTAATTTCCCTATCAATTCGCGTTCAATTCCAGTTTTTGATCCAATATAATCAACTTTCCAACCTTGTTCTAAAAAAGTAGGAATAATTGCAATGTTTACCATAACATGACCAGCAGTTCCTCCACCAGTAAATACGATACACTTTTCACTCATTAATAAAACCCTCTCTTTATTCACAGTACTCTCTAAGAATTTTACCATAAAAGAAAGGCAAATATGTATGAAACAATTACTATTGGAAAAAAGAACGGATCATTTTTATAATTGAAACGATTCCGCAACTTTTACTAGTTCATTTTTTGTTATTTTATTAGAAACATCTTCTGTTTTAATGATCCCAGAACGATAAACTAGTTTATAAGATATACCTGATTTACTCCAATAAAGCGTTTTTGCAAAGGTATTATCAATGTATGATCCACTTATTTCTTCATCGATCATAACCGAATCACCTGTAGCAAGATTCTTAAAATCTCCCTCAACTGCTTGAAAAGTTAATAGGTCGTTCTCTTGTGAATAAAAACTAACATCTAATGCCTCTTGACTTGTACCCTTAACAACATATTGATCTGAAATGATAAAGTCCACTTGAATAGGGACGAATTCCGGTGTTTCAGGATTGAATGACAATCCATCTAAAGCTTCTTTCACTTCCGAACTTTCATACGTATAATAACCCTCAGGAATGGATACCTGTTGTTTGCAACCGATCAATGCAAAAAAACTTATCATGCACAAGATTAGATATCTTTTCATTACACTTCGTCCCTCCTTCATTTTTCTATGCACATGAAATATGCTATTTATTAGACGTGCGACACTTCCATTACGTTTCGGGTTATTTAAAAAAAATCAAACACTGGTCCATTTATTGGATAAGTGTTCGATTATAATTAGTAGCGATGTTTGTAAAAATATCCTGATCAAATGTAATTGGATCCACATAAATAACTACTGTCCGCTTCTGTTTCGCCTGAACAGATGATGCTATTTGCTGTATCTTTTCAGGGAAAAAACCTATCGAAAAAAAGTGTGGTACAAGATAAATAACGTCATAATCTGCTGCTAGCAATCGCTCCAACTCGACTTCAAAATTTGGATCATTCGAATTTAAATAAGATTCATAAACAGGCATTCCTGTTAACTTATTTTCTAATTCACGACCAAAAGATGCAAACATATCACTTGCTTCTAAATACCTACTACCATGAGAAACAAGGAGAACTGCCTCTCTTTTTTGTTCATGCATCACACGCCTATTTACTATTCTTTTTTGTGTATTTACAATAAGTTGTTCGCTGGCTCCTAACGGCTCACTTACATGGATAGCTAACTCGGGAAATTTATGCTGTGCCTTTTTTACTTCATTAGGAATATCCTCTATTACATGTACTCCAGGTAATAAAAATACCGGTACAAGAATAATTTCTGTCGCACCATGCTTCACACATTGTGTAACACCTTCAATAATTGAAGGCTCTACTTCAAGAAAAGTTGTAACCTGTATTGGAGCAGCAATGTATCGCTCCATCTCTTTCAATTCTAATTGAAATTGTTTATTCGTTTGATTATTTTTACTACCATGGCAAATATAAAGAACTGCTCTCATACAAAATTCACCTCTAGCACCATTCTAACATTCGAACTAATATTTAAACAACATTGCAACAAGTTGAAAACCTGCACCTATCGTCCAAAAAACAACATAATCTCCACGGGTTACAACGCCAGTTTCTACTGCTTCATGTAAAGCAATAAATGGACTACTAGTACCTGTGTAACCAAAACGATCTCCAACATAAATTAATTGTTTCTGCTCTAAAGTAAATTCATTTTTAATTTTTAAGATGTTAGCTAAAGAGAATTGGGATAAGCAGTAGGCCTTTATGTCCTTTGTTGTTAGATTATTTCTCTCTAATAATCTTTCTAACATCCTGTAAGTTGGTGGCATTGCTAAATCGGCGTTAAACGGAAGCCATTTAATATATTTATCCTCTACACTATTCATATTCGATAAGCCGCTACCAGGGTACATGATTTTATCACGATTAACAGAATCAGTATGGTATATAGCATCAATGAAACCACTATCTTTCTCTGTTTTCTCCAGTACTACAGCCGCAGCAGCGTCACCATAATTAGCATATGTAATCTCATCTTCTGGATTACTAATAAGCGAATTATAATCAGAGCCTACAATTAACGTTCTATTTATTCGAAAATTTGCTTTCATATAATAAGACGCTTGTTCTACAGCAACTGTCATGCCTGCACAATTAGCATTAGAGTCAAATATTATCGTCTCACTATTTGCCTCAATTGCATCATGTAAAAACATCGTATTGGTAGGAAAAGTTGTTTCTGGTACTTGCGTTGAAAATACAATCATATCGATATCTTTACCAGTGAGCTTTAGTTTATTTAATAATTTTTGAGCAACAGCTACTCCCATTGTCAAACCATTTTCTTCTGAGTTATCAATTACATATCTCTTATTTCTACCCATATGTGCTAAAAACCGCTCTATATCTTTATCTCTCTCAGCAAAATGATTAATGAAGTATTCATTATCCAGAATTTTATCCGGATGATAAACATCTACCCCTTTAATTCGGATGTTTTCCACTAACAATCCCCACCTTTATACTAACTCCATTCAAGCAGTTTTACGCAATCTCGACTACTTCACCATTTGTTAAACCTGCATTCTTAGCAATCCGTTTCAACTGCATTTTTATAACAGGGCTTTTCTTAATTGTAAAAAGAACTTTTTCAAATCCTGATTGGTTATACATTTTAAATGAATTTTCTAAACTCGGAACCATATCTTTTGTCAGTATATTCATAGTTGTACAATCTACATCTAATGTATATTGATTAGCCGTAATAGAACCTACTTTTGTTTGATAATCTTTCACAAAAAGTTCCACATCCTCAGGTTCAAATGAACCACTAACCATCATGTCTACTTTCTTATTTGTTTTATCAACCTTAATACTGTACTTTTCCATTTTAATTTTCCTCCTATTTTTATACCATGTACGCAAAAAGCCTACAAAAATATTTGTAGGCTCATAATCATTTTAATACGTGCTAAATGACTAAATGCAACCCGACCATCTTTGCTCTAAAGCTTTAGATTCGTGGCTTTGCGTCCTTATCTTTCAATAAGTTTGCCAAAGTATGTAGTTCTAATTGCTTACATATAATATCATAGTATGCATAATATTAGAAGCTACTTATTTAATAAATTAACTTTAGTTATACTATGTTTAATTGCGCATTTCTTTTTTTATTTTTTGGTATTTAACTAATTGCGTCACATACCAAGCTAATACAATTAAGGTTAATACAAATCCGATTGCCAAAGATAAATTATAATCTAATCCTAATCCTTCAGGTGCATAAAAAATATACGTTGCCGATACACCTGTCATAAAAGTTGCTGGTATCGCTGCTATCCAATGAAATTTATGACTTTCAACTAGATACATTGCAGCTGTCCAAAGCATTACTGTTGCAACAACTTGATTTGTCCAGCCCACATAACGCCATAAGAATGTATAATCAATGGTTGCTAAAAAGAAAGCAGGAATAGAAACCGGTATTGCAACAAGTAGTACTTTAATTTTATTATTCATATCAAATATATTCGTAAGCATATCCGTCAAAATCATTCGTGATGATCGTAATGCAGTATCCCCAGTAGTTATCGGAAGAATAATCACACCAAATATTGCTAAAATCCCACCAGTAACCCCTAGTAATGACGTTGAAATTTCGTTAACAACACCTGACGGCCCTCCAGCCGCTAAAGCTTCTTGTAACCCGGCAGTTCCATTAAAGAAAGTCATCCCAGCAGCAGCCCAAATCAATGCAATAACTCCCTCAGTGATCATTGCTCCGTAAAATATTCTACGTCCATCCGTTTCATTTTTCATTGTCCTAGCAATAATCGGACTTTGTGTCGAATGAAAACCAGAAATTGCCCCACACGATATTGTAACCATTAATAAAGGCCAAATCGGTAATTCTCCAGGATGTAAATTTTGCAATGTAATATTAGGGATCGGTTTTCCTGAAAACAGCAGGGCAATTCCAACAGAAGCCGCCATTATTAACAAAATTGCGCCTAGAATAGGATAGGCTCGTCCAATAACACGATTAATTGGCAATACAGTTGCTATAACAAAATAGGCAAAAATAATTACTAACGCAACAAAAAAACTTAATGGTGTAATTTGCGAAATTAATTGTGCTGGTCCAGCCGTGAATGCAGCTGCAACCAAAATCATTAATACAAGTGAAATAACATTAATAAATGACTTTATATACTTCCCTAAATATCGACCAACAAGTGTTGGAAATTGTGCCCCACCATGACGTAAGGACATCATTCCGGAAAAATAATCGTGTACTCCCCCTGCAAAGATACTGCCTAATACAATCCAGAAGAATGCTACTGGTCCGTATAAAGCACCGGCAACTGCCCCGTATATAGGACCTAATCCTGCAATATTTAATAATTGAATCAAATTCCCTTTCCACCAACTCATAGGAATGAAGTCTAAATTATCACGCTTACTATATGCAGGTGTTACTGTTTCATCGTTTACTACAAAAATCTTCTCTACGAATTTAGAATAAAAAACGTAACCAAGTATAAGTGCAAATAATGCGATTAAAAATGTCGCCATGTTCATTTCCCCCTGTTAAAATCGTAAAGTATACATATAGTAACACTTTTCGACAAAAGAAAATATAATATTCAGAAAAAATTCTCTTCTCAAAAATAGATTATCTTTATTTAAGGGATTTTTAAGAAATGAATTATATAATTGGTAACATAGGATAACATTTCACCTAAGAAAGGAACATATTATGAATAAAATTATTAGTGTCTTTTTGGCACTTTCCATCCTGTTAAATGTCTATTTCATCTTTGATAACAATACAAATGAAATTGACGCAACAGGAAGCAAGATCTCTTATTCTCTTAGTAATTTGGAAGGAGATCCAGAGCAACAATTGCTAGATATTATTAACAATTCAACAGAAAGTCTTGATATAGCTATATATAACCTTGATGATACAGCTATTGCAGAAGCTATACTTGATGCGAATCAGCGAGGTGTAGCTATTCAGATAATAACAGATCAAGAAAAATTAGCGAATGATGATAGTGAAGAAATTTTCACCTCACTCTCTGAAGCTGGTATACCGATAAAAATAAATACAAAAACAAAAATGCATTTAAAATTAACAATTTCAGATCAAACAACAGTAGTGGCTGGTTCATTTAATTACACAGACAATTCAAGTGAAGAAAACCAGGAGCTCCTTTTCGCTATTGAGCATACTGAATTAGCAACAGAATGGAATGATTTATTCCTCACTTTATGGGAAAGTAGTGATTACACAGCTTGGACACCTTAAGAAATAGATATTAAAAAAAGGTGAATCAATACTTCATTCCGATAGGCAGTATAAATCGCTTAAAATTTAACACATAAAAATGCTTGGAAATTCCAAGCATTTTTCATAGTGTTTATTTATTATTAAACCTAAATATTTATTTATATTCTTCAGCCAAAAGCCCATAAATAACGTGGTCCACATAATGGTCATATAGCCACTCTGCTTGTCTTAATTTACCTTCTTCTTTAAAGCAAAAACGTTCAGGAAGTACTCTACTTTTGTTGTTTTCAGTAGCGACATTCACCTCAATTTTATTAAGTCCAAGGTCGTTAAACCCATAATCAATTATAGTCTTAAAAGCTCTCGACATAACACCCACACCTTGAAACTTCACACCTAACCAATTTTATTTCTCTTATCAATGTCATTAAATCCTATTGTTCCTGCAATGACTCCTTTATAGATAATGGCGAAAGATTTTGGGTATCCACCATTTTCAGCAAACGCTTTTAATCTCGCTTTTATATTTTGAGTACTATCTTCTAAACTTTTAATGTTATCCAGCCAACCAAGCCATTCTCGTAAATATTCTTTTGAATTAATGGTTAATTTATAGAATTCTTCAGCGTCATCTTCATTGAGCATTCTCAATGAAACTTCTTCATCAATCTTATGTATTAACATTCTCGGCTCTCCCTTGGTATATATAATCTTCTTTACATTTATTTTATCATAAATATTCCAATACCTTTCAAAGAGTCAGTTTGCATAAACATAATTTTTTCCCATCCATAAATATAAAAGACCAAATCAAAGTACAATTTGGTCATAAATAGTTCATCCACGAAAATTAAACTACTCACACTTATCCTCAACCATTTTTCATTATGCATATACTTCCTTTTTATCATTCTTAAAGAAGTGCTGCATGGCGTAATAAACATCTTCTTTTTTTCGTATGATAAAATGATCTAGATTTGGCTGATCAAATTCTTTAAAGACTTGCATTAATGTAGAATGACGCTGATATTGATTCACTTCGGCATAACCGAATAAACTTGCATATGATAACAGTTCTTTTACCAAAGCTACACATCGTCTATTGTCTGAGGTAAGGTTATCACCATCAGATAAATGAAAAGGATAAATATTATAACGAGCAGGATCATAGTTTGATTCAATCAATTCTAATGCTTTTTTATAAGCTGAAGAGCAAATAGTCCCTCCACTTTCGCCTCTAGAAAAGAAAGCTTCTTCATCTACTACTTTTGCCTCCGTATGATGGGCTATAAATTCAATATCGACTGTTTCATAGTTAGTTCGAAGAAAGCGAGTCATCCAAAAAAAGAAGCTACGCGCCACATACTTCTCAAATTGTCCCATGCTTCCACTCGTATCCATCATTGCTAAAACAACAGCTTTCGATTGTGGTTTTTCAATTTCATTCCACGTTTTAAAACGTAAATCATCAGGGTAAATCGGATGAAACACAGCACTACCTTGCCTTGCATTTCGTTTGTAGGCCTCTAATAAAGTACGTTTCTTATCAATATTACCTTCTAGTCCCTTTTTTCGTATATCATTAAAGGTAATATCAGATACTACGATATTATCTTTCTCTTTTTCCTGTAAATTAGGTAACTCTAGTTGACTAAAGAAAGCCTCTTGTAATTCTTCCATAGATATTTCAGCTTCATAGTAATCCGTTCCAGGTTTATCGCCGGCTCCTTCGCCTTTTCCATCACCCTGTTTAGGTTTACCACCCTTTGCGACAGTGTCACCAACCTTACTTTTACCATCTCCTTGCCCTGCTTGCTTATTTTTTTCCTGACTGTAGCGGATTTTATATTCATCTAACGAACGAATTGGAATTCGAATAATATTTTTGCCTCTAGACATAATAATACTTTCTTCACTTACGAGGTCGGGGAGCTTCTGCTTTAGAACATCTTTAATCTTATCTTGATGACGCTTTTGATCATCATATCCTTTGCGATGAAGTGACCAGTCATCTTCTGAAATCAAGAAACTTTTAGACATGTGTAAATCCCCTCCTTTTTGTGTATTTACTTATTATATGCAGTATTTAATGTTTTGATTAATATTTAGAAAAATCAATTAATTTAACTTAAAAACAACGAGTCACATTTACTGTGACTCGTTGTTTAGCTTTCTAATAAAAGATCATATGGTGTTTCAAGTAATTGTTTTAGATATTTCAAAAATTGGACAGCGTCTTTCCCATCAACTATTCGATGGTCATATGATAGAGCAACGTACATCATTGGTTGAACTACAATAGTATCGTCTTCTAGTACAACTGGTCTTTTCTGGATAGTATGCATCCCTAGAATTCCAACCTGAGGTGTATTTAAAATAGGTGTTGAAAATAATGACCCAAATACACCACCATTTGTAATCGTAAACGTTCCGCCCTGTAAATCACTCAACTCTAACTTCCTTGCCTTCGCTTTCTCACCTAATCGACCTATTTCCGCTTCGATTTGAGCAAATCCAAGTTCATCCGCCGCGCGAAGTACTGGTACAACTAAACCATCATTCGTAGAAACTGCGATCCCAATATCATAAAACTTCTTCAGTAGAATTTCATCATCTTGTAACTCTGCATTTAACACGGGGAACTCCTTGAGCGCCATAACAACGGCCTTCGTAAAAAACGACATAAAACCCAGCTTAACACCATGTTTTTTAAAGAATGTATCCTTTCGTTTCGTGCGTATCTCCATCACTACTGATAGGTCAATTTCATTAAACGTAGTCAGCATTGCTGCTTCTTGTTGTGCTTCCACTAATCGTTTAGCAATCGTTCGACGACGCGGACTCATTTTAATTCTTTCAATCTGTTTTGCACGCTCATTTTTCGTATTATTTGTTACTTGTTTTTCCTCTTGTACAAAATCAATTGTTGGTGCTTTGTTTTCTACTTTTTCGTTAATTAATTCTTTCTGTTTGGCAAATGCTTCTACATCACTAGACTGAATTCTAGTGAGGGGAACTTGTCCATTTAATTCTTTCAGATCAATAGCTAACTGTCGCGCTTTTTTCCTAGCTGAAGGTGTTGCAACAATGTAATCCACAGCCTTTTTTAATTCACCTGTATGAATCGTACGCCCTTGAACTGTTGGTTGTGTATCAACTTTTTCTGCTTTACCCGAGGATAATTCGTGCTTATCATCAATAATTGCTACTATATCACCGACATTTACTTCTTCTTCTACTTGCTTCCGAATTGATTTTATGACACCACTCGTATTTGCAGGTATTTCCACATTAATTTTATCTGTTTCTATTTCTAAAACAGGGTCGCCTTTTTTTACGATAGCACCTGTTTCTACAAACCACTCTACAACCGTTCCACCTGTAATAGATTCAGCTAACTCCGGAATTTTTAATTCGATCATCAGGACATCCTCCCCATTTTCCAAACGATAGATTATTTTACGAAATATGCAGGCTTCTTAAAAGCACTTGTTCTGTCTTCAAGAGCAGTTTCAATAAGATGCTTTTGTTCGTTTTTATGAATAGACAAATCACCTACAGCAGGGGCAGATCTTTTGCATCGACCAACAAAACGCAGTCTAACCGCCTTTGGTAATAACTGATATAATCTATCCTTCACAAAATTCCATGCTCCCATATTTTCTGGTTCTTCCTGAATCCAAATCACTTCCTCTAACCCTTCACAAGCAGCAAAAATAACATCTATTTCATGCTTTGGAAATGGATAGATTTGCTCTAGTCGAATGACATGTAGCCATTCTGTGTTGTCTAATTTGGCTAACGCCTCATTTAAATCAACCATAACTTTTCCACTACCGATTATAATACGTTTAACCTTACAATAATCTTCTGCTTCTTTACTGGTTGACATACACGTTTCAAATCTTCCTTCTGATAATAAATCTATGTTTGAAACAACTGCAGCGTGTCGCAACAAACTTTTCGGTGTCATCACAATAAGTGGACGAGCTGCGTCACTATCTACGAGTGCAGCTTGCCTACGTAATAAATGAAAGTATTGTGCACTTGTTGTGACATTTGCAATAATCCAATTGTTCTCTGCAGCTGAGGTTAAAAACCGTTCCAGTCGAGCACTTGAATGTTCGGGTCCCTGTCCTTCATAACCATGAGGTAATAAAAATACCATATTTGATTTTTCTCCCCATTTCGCTCGACCCGCTGAAATAAATTGGTCGAACATAACTTGACCAACATTTGCAAAATCGCCAAACTGCGCTTCCCATATAACAAGTGTTTTCGGCGCTTCCACACTATAGCCGTATTCAAACCCCAATACAGCTACTTCTGATAAAGGACTATTATGGATAGAAAATGATGCAGTTGCATTATCTAAACCGTGCAACGGGCAATACTGTTCACCGGAATTTATATCATGTAACATGAGATGACGGTGCGCAAATGTACCACGTTCTGTATCTTGACCTGTCAAACGGATTGGAATACCATCTGCCAAAATCGTCGCATATGCCAAAACTTCTGCGCTAGCCCAATCAACTGTTTGATTCGAATCAAAGGCTCGTGCTCTCTTTTTCAATATTGTTTCCAACTTTTTAAACGTAGTGAAACCTTCTGGACGATCTAGTAACTTTTTATTTAATTTGTTCAGTAACTGAAATGGCACAGCAGTATTAATTTGATCCAAGCCATTAGCTAGTGCTGTTGGAGCAGCCTTTGGTTCGTGTTCATCATTATTATTTTCTTTCATATTTTCATAAATCGCTTGCAATTCATTCCAAACTTTCTTTTTCATAGAATGGAAAGTATCTGTATCTATAACTGCTTCTTTAATCAACTTCTCAGCATAAAGTGCTGTAACTGTTGGATGCTGATCAATCTCTTGATAAAGTGCCGGTTGTGTCGCTCTAGGCTCATCCATTTCATTGTGACCGTAGCGCCGATAACCGACAAGATCAATCAAGAAATCTTTATGAAATTTCTTACGGTAAGCATATGCTAATTTCATTGCTGAAAGACACGCTTCTGGGTCATCCGCATTAACATGAACAATTGGAATCTCAAAACCCTTTGCTAAGTCACTCGCATAACGCGTTGATCTACTCTGATGATGATTTGTTGTAAAACCAATCTGGTTATTAGCAATTAAGTGAATCGTTCCACCTGTTTGATAACCAGGTAAGGCACTTAAATTAAGTGTTTCAGCAACTACACCTTGCCCAATAAATGCAGCATCACCATGTACTAAAATACTAAATGCTTTATCTTGGTCTTGTTCTGGATATCCCGATTGAAAACGGTAATCTTGACAAGCACGTGTAAAACCTTCCACTACAGGATTTACAAATTCCAAATGTGACGGATTATGTGCTAGAGTGATTCGAGTCGGAGACGGTTTCTCCTTACCAATATCACGCTTTGCGCCAAAATGATATTTCACATCTCCAGTCCAACCATATGTTATAGAATGCGTATTAGAAATTGGAAGCAATGCTTTATTCTGTGCGTGATGAAACTCAGAGAATAATAAATCGAATGGTTTCCCTAAAATATGTGTTAATACACTTAATCGTCCACGATGCGCCATCCCAATCATGACATTTTCTGTCTCGTCATATAAAGATTGTTGGACAAGTAAATTTAGCATCGGAACCATAACATCTAAACCTTCAATTGAGAATCTCTTTTGCGCAACAAATGTTTTTCCAAGGAAATTTTCGAATCCTTCAACTTCGATCAAATGCGTTAATAAGTTTCTTTTCTTACTTTCTGTAAAACGAACCAGATAATCCCCAAACTCAATTTGTTCTTGTAACCATTTTCGTTCCTCATGTTGATTCACGTGGTCATATTCAAAAGATATTGTATCAGAATAACAACCTTTTAACATGTCAATAATGTCATGCGCTGTCTCGAGCTCAGCGGTAGGTTTTTCCCAAATCATTGTTGCTGGGATTGCCATTAAGTCTTGTTCCGATAATCCATAACTCTCAGGTAAAATTAATGTCGAATGACGATTTTTCTTTCTGCCTACAGGATAAATCTTAGCTGCAAGATGTCCATATCGTCGTATTGCTTCAACGAGTTTTATGGTCGCAGTTACCTTTTTTAGCATATCAAACGATATATCGTTACTGTTTTTTTGATTTATAGATTGTTCAGCCCAGTTAGGGGCACCATATTGTTCAAACATGTCACGAAAGGATACAGGAACACTAGCAGCGTTTTGGATAAACATGCGATATTGTTCTTCCATGTAGCTTCTGTTAGCAGCATGAATGTTGCGCCAGAATCGTTCCTTTGATTCTCTTTGCGTCATAAAATCCCTCCATGTCTTCAGAGTAACTCTTATTTCTTAATATAACCTATTCTTTTCAAGGAAACAATGTGCTATTCACCCAAATTAATGCTGTTTTTTTTAAAGAACTCAACTTTCTCAATTTAAAAATAAGCATTAATCGTTGGTTATGTTGCGTTGGATTATATCTGTTCTATTACGTGACATTCTTTAAAAAGGTCTGCTTTCTAAAAAATTGTTGTCAATGACATAATTAACATGGACTCTTTCGTAACTGCCATGTTGATTTCCGCTTCAGGCAGTCGCTTTCCGCGGGCAAGTCTTCAGCTAACTTCGTAAAGCAAATGTTTACGGTGGGCCGAGTAATCGCAGGCCCAAAAAGCACTTTCCGAAGTGGATCTTCAGATCTTGCTTTTCCCGCAGGACTTTGAATTTACTTCCTGAACCAACACCGCACGAAGAAAATTGAACTATATTTTCGAGGATCGACTGCCCTACGCTACAATCAATATAATGTGAACAACTATTGTGATAAGCACAATAAAACTTTATGACAAGCAGATAACGTATTACTTTTAAAGTCTATCCAGCGAAGGTAGCAAATGGTTGAGACTCCTGTGGGAACAGCACAAACCGAAGATCCTCTATAGAAGCGTTCTTTGCTTCTATAGATAGCTGAGGTTGTGCCCACGGAAAGCGAGACCATTTGCTACCGTAGCGTGTCTAAAGTTGTAAGACACACAACAGAGTTTCTCTCAAGTGCGTCAGTTGAAATGCAGTTGATTTCGAAGGATGTGTGAGGTTAACTTCTATTTTGGATTGCGAGACTTCCTTGTTATACCTAGACTTAAGTGTCTGTTTTACACTTCAAAATTTGAGTTAAGAATAAAAAAAATCCCCCAAATGGAGGATTAACGATTTAACAGACTTCCAACATAACGCAACAAATCATTAGCAGATGTTGAATTATATCCATATTCATCAATCAATGTGGCAACAACTTCGTTCATTTTTTTCAATTGTTGCTCATCTGGTGTTTTCGATGATGTTGTAATTTTCACGACGTCTTTTAGATCTGCAAATAGTTTTTTCTGAATCGCTTCACGTAAGCGCTCATGTGATTGATAATCAAATTTTTTCCCTTTTCTCGCATAAGCTGAAATACGAATTAGGATCTCCTCACGAAATGCTTTTTTTGCATTTTCAGAGATACCAATCTGTTCTTCTATTGATCGCATTAGCTTTTCATCTGGTTGCATTTCTTCACCAGTCAATGGATCTTCAAGTTTTGATTTATTACAAAAGGCTTCCACGTTATCTAAATAGTTATCCATAAGCGTCTTAGCTGATTCTTCGTATGAATATACAAATGCTTTTTGTACCTCTTTTTTCGCTAACTCATCATATTCTTTACGTGCAACGGAAATAAAGTTTAAATAACTTTCCCTTTGTTCTTTCGAAATAGATGCATGTGCGTCTAAACCGTCTTTTAAAGAACGCAACACATCTAGGGCGTTGATTGCATGTATCTCTTTTTTTATAATAGTAGATGAAATACGATTAATTACATACCGTGGATCAATTCCACTCATTCCTTCATCATTAAATTCCTTCTTTAACTCTGGTACATCTGAATCACTAAACCCTTCAACAGTTTGACCATCATATAGATACATCTTTTTAAGTAAACTAACGCTACCTTTTACTGACTCCTTTAAACGCGTTAGGATAGTAAACATCGCTGCAATCTTCAAAGTATGTGGTGCTATATGCACTTCTTTAATATCACTTTCTTCAATCATTTTCTGATAAATTTGTTCTTCCTTACTCATTTTTAAATTATATGGGATTGGCATTACGATCATCCGAGAGTGTAATGCTTCATTTTTTTTATTAGAAATAAAAGAGCGATACTCTGATTCATTCGTATGCGCAACAATCAGTTCATCAGCGGAAATTAATGCGAACCTTCCCGCTTTAAAGTTTCCTTCTTGTGTTAAAGATAATAAGTGCCACAGAAATTTTTCATCTGACTTCAACATCTCTTGAAACTCCATCATGCCTCTGTTTGCTTTATTTAATTCCCCATCAAACCGGTAAGCACGCGGATCAGACTCTGAACCATACTCTGCTATTGTAGAGAAGTCGATTGAACCAGTTAAATCTGCAATATCTTGTGATTTAGGATCTGATGGACTAAACGTACCGATACCTGTACGTTTATCTTCTGAAAAGAAGATTCGTTCTACTAAAACATCCTCAATCCGACCTTCATACTCTTCTTCTAAACGCATCACATTAAGTGGTGATAAATTACCTTCTATTTTAATCCCATAATCTTGTTCAAATTCAGTGCGAAGGTGATGTGGAAGCAAATGCAGCGGATCTTCATGCATTGGACAACCTTTGATAGCATAAACCGCGCCTTTATCTGTAAAGGTGTATGCTTCTAGCCCTCTTTTTAACAAGGTAACTAACGTTGATTTACCACCACTAACAGGACCCATCAATAATAGTATCCGCTTTTTCACATCAAGTCGTTTTGCTGCTGGATGAAAGTATTCTTCAATTAACCGTTCTAATGATTCTTCTAAACCAAAAATTTGATCTTTAAAAAAATTATATTGTTTGTGTCCATCTATTTCTTCTATTCCCTGATCCTTAATCATTTGATATACCCGCGAATGTGCAGATTGAGCCAAATATGGTCGTTCCTTTAGCAGTTCTAAATAATCTTTCAACGTGCCTTCCCATCTTAATTTTTCCTGTTCTTCGCGATATTCCTTTACCCTACGCAATATGTCCATCCATATGCCTCCCTAAGTATCCCTTTCACTAGATACTCCTATTCTATGTCATGTACCTAAAGAAAATGAATGTTTACTAGCATAAAATAAGCACGATTCATTAGTCTTTCACCAATGAATCGTGCTTATTATTTTAATGCATATTTGGAAAACCTTGCTGTTTTAAAACGTCATAGACAATTATCGCAGCGGTATTAGAGAGGTTCAGTGAACGAACCTTGTCATTTTGCGCCATATGAATTCGTAGACAACGATCTTCTTTTCCTACTAACAAAGCCTTTGGTATACCATCTGTTTCTCTACCAAATACAAAGAAAAGCTCTTTTTCTGTGTCACTAAAATCAAAATCACTATAATACTTTTCACCGAAATTCTCGATATAATAAAATTCACTTACTGGAAACTTCTGATACAATTCTTCTATTGAATCATGATACATAATCTTAACATCTTGCCAGTAATCAAGCCCAGCACGACGAAGCATTTTATCATCCGTTGAAAATCCTAATGGATGGATAAGATGTAATGTTGCATTTGTTGCTAAACAAGTCCGTGCAATATTTCCGGTATTCGCAGGGATCTCTGGTTGATATAATACGACATGTAAGCCCATTTTTTTCACCTCTAGAACAATAATAACTAGCTTATTATAGCATAAAAAGCCTTTAATCTTCACCTATACGAAAAAACTTATAGTTGCATTCTGGTGTCCATGCATATGAATCTTGATAATCCCAATAACGATGCCTACTGTTGTTTGTATGGGCATTTACTAAAGGCATACCATTTTCATCTTTACTAACAACAATCGTGTTATGATCCCATTTCCCATCACCTTCAAAGTCATAGCAAATGACATCGCCTGGAAGTAGTTGATTTGCCTCTTCCATGGTTTTTCCTTTTAAGCCATGCGACGAGCCACTTAAATACCACCGAAGTGAGTGGGCAACCGCCCAGCTGTAGCTCCAATTTTCATTTTGATACCACCAACCGTTGGAACGATTAGCGTACCCTCTCATCGGTGCACCACCAGCATGCAAGCATTGGGAAACATAATTGGTACAATCTACATCGAATTTTTTATATGCTGGATTATAATCGTTCCACCACCGTTCAGCATATTGAACAGCTGCACGACGATCATAAGAAAACCGTTTTTCTCCTACTTTTAACAACGGTTCTTCTGCAACTGACTGAACTACTTCCAATGATGGATCCAATTCTACACTTATTGGTTTATCTTCTACTAACGTGCCTTTATAGAAGGAACAGTGATGTTCACATTGTTCCTCTTCTTGATAAAAATTTGCTTCTTGTTTTATTAATAACGTGACACTTAGCAAATAGTCAATTTGTACTTCTTTTTGATTTATTGCTCTACTTCTAATAATTTTCCCTTGCCCAAACACATGTGGAACTTTGTTACCTCTTTGTTCATGTAACTTTTTCTTTGATGCGATCCAATTATCAGCTACTGAAGTACGATCTACAGCCAATTGTTCTTGCCAATAGTGTTGCAGTTTTTTTGTCCATGGCATTTATATCAACTCCTCTACACTATTTATATGAACTTAGTGAGAAGAGCATGAACTTCAGGCTTACACATTCATTTTTGTTTGCTCAAATCTTAAACCTTTTTCCATTTCTTCTAAAACTTCTTCATCCGCTTCGGTTGATCGCGCGGAACGAATGGCATCATAACCCGATGGTACACCAATTTTCCCAATTGCCCATGCGGCAGTTCCACGAATTACTGGTCGTGGATCTTCTTTCATTAAACGTATTAGCTCATCTACTGCCGATTCATCTTTATAATGTGCTAATGCAATAATAGCATTACGCTGAATTGGCTTTTTCCCTCTCCAACTCCCTGCCATTGAACCAAATTTCTCTTTGAATTCACGATTTGACATCGATAGCAACGGTAGTAATTTAGGCTTAACAAGCTCCGGATCAGGCTCTAGTTCAGGATGTAAATGGGTATCCACTTGCTTGTTTTTTGGACAAACTAACTGACATGTATCAAAACCATATAGTTGATTGCCCATCAAGTCCCGATATTTATCAGGCAAGAATCCCTTCGTTTGTGTAACAAAAGCAATACAATTTTGTGCATTTAACCTTCCCGGTGCAACTAGTGCGCCAGTTGGACAGGCATCCAAACATTTTGTGCATGCACCACAGCTATCATCTACTGGTTGATCAGGAGGAAATGGAATATTAGTTATCATCTCGCCTAGATAGACATAAGAACCGAATTCAGGGGTAATAATCATTGAATTTTTTCCACTAAAACCAATACCTGCTCGCTCTGCCACAGCTCTATCTGATAACTCACCTGTATCTACCATTGATCGAAATTGAAATCCCGTTATTTTTGTCGCCATAAATGCACTCAATTTATCTAATTTTTCATTTAGAACTGTATGATAATCTGCACCCCATGAAGCACGACAAAAGTTACCACGACGATCCCCTTTTTTACTTTTAGGCGGGTTCTTTAATCGGGACGGATAGGCCACTGCAATCGCTACTATTGATTGCGCATTAGCTAATAAAAGTTCTGGCTCTGTACGTTCTTCTATCGTTCCCTTTTCAAAACCAGACTGATAGCCATCTTCTTGCTGTAGTTTCAAACGGGATTTCATTTCCGAAAATTCATTCGCAGCAGCAAATCCTATCTTATCAATACCTATTTCCTTACTATAAGCAATGATTTCTGCTTTTAATTGTTCATAAGCCATATGTTTACCTCCTTTCCTTATTCTTGATAAAAGCTACTTAACTTTTGCAGTTCGCATTCTATTTAACGCAGCTGCTATTTCAAAACGACGTGGTCTAGCTAGTTCGCCTGGATGTTTATTAGGATATGGGGCAAATGACGCAAGACCCTCTGTTTCAAATTGCATTTCTATTTTTTCTAATAAGTGGGCGATTGTCAGTTCATTTTTCAAAATTTGATTTTTATCCAAATAACGGATAATCATAGCAATCATGCTCGTTTGGGAACTGTCGACAAGCTGTTCAAGATAGTCCAATTGAATCGTAGTTTCTCCGATAATTATTGTTGACAGTCCTTTTGCTTGTACTTTCGATTTCTTCCCTTTAAACGGTTTTATGCTACTTTGTAAAAGAATGCGACTTGATACATCACCAAAATCTGTTTCGTTTGTTTCGATACGATTTGCAGGATACTTACTGGCTATTTCTTTTGCTGCCTTTGTTACGTTTTCTGGGACATATTCGTCCATCATTATTATCTGATCAGCTACATCAAAATAATCACCAGATCCTCCCATAACGAATATAGTGGATATGCCCAGTTGATCTTTTAACTGCTTAACTTTATCTATAAACGGTGTGATCGGTTCTTTTTCTTTCGCAACCAGTTCTTGCATCCGTCTATCTCTTATCATAAAATTTGTTGCACTCGTATCTTCATCAATTAACAGCGTATTTGCTCCCGCTTCTAGAGCTTCCATAATGTTCGTTGCTTGTGAGGTACTTCCACTTGCATTATCTGTCGTGAACTTCGTTGTATATTGTTGATGTGGTAACTGATTGATAAAAGCAGAGATATTCACACCACTAACTTTCCGACCATCTTCAGCTCGAACTTTTACTGCCGCGGGATCAGTTAGGACATATTCACGTCCATCACCTTTAATATGGTGGTAAACACCACGCTCCATCGCTTGTAGTAGCGTGCTTTTACCATGATAACCACCACCTACAATAAGTGTAATCCCCTTGGATATCGCCAATCCAGAAATAGCTTCCTTCCGGTGTGGAAGTTCGATTTTAACACGATTAGCAACTGGACTTTTAAACGGTACAGCGTTCATTAATGGGCGGTTACTTATTCCATTTTCTCGGGGTAGGATTGCATCATCTGCAACAAACGATATCCAATTATTCTTCATCATTTCCGCTCGAATAGCTTGATGTTGATCAGAGAGTTTAACTGCCTCTTCCAACTCTTCATCTTTAATAGTAAAAATCGAACCAGCTAAAACACGAGGCATCATTTCAAAGAAAAGATATTTTGCTTCTTTTCCATTAATGCGACGTCCGTTTGCTGGCAGGCTAACAGTTAAGCAGATCGTTACATGTTCCCCGTCAAGTGCCACAGCAGTTCGCTCTAAAATTTCTTGTCCTGGTTCATCTATGACGATTGAATTTCTATTATCTAACGTATTTTGAGCAATGGACTTAGCTACACTGCGGGCTATCATATCTTCTACATATATTTTTCGATTACGATCTTCCTTCCAATCCGATCTTATTTTTCGGTAAGCGGTTGGTATAATTATGCGGACTTTTGAAGGAGTGGCGTATGGATCACCTTGGACATAGTCCACACACAATTCAAATCGATGAAATGAATATCTCCCATGAATCGATTTGTATGCTTTATAACCTTTACCATCTATTTGTTGTAACTTTTCTTCTAATTGTTTCATTTTCAAACCACCTTCTCATACATTGTGCCTTCTTAGGATACAACCTTTCTTGAGCATGTATCAAGCAATACATCAAATTAACTATATATTACTAACACGACTTCCGCCTCGAAATCCAAAGTTGAAGTTGACTTAGTACCCCTATCATAATCATCATGACGTACAGGCTTAACTCGCTATGGAAATACACTACGCTTTCCGTCGCTAGTTGGTAGTGTTAATCGAGGGAGGCGCTATATCAACGATAACAGACCTTTTTGGATATTTTTCAACTCGTTCACTGATTGTCAAAACCACAATATAACTTTATGAGTCAACAGATAGTAATAACCTACTACATTTAAAGTCTGTCTAGCGAAGGAAGCAAATGGATGACACTAATGTGGGAACAGCACAAGCCGAAGATCCACTTGGTAAAGCGTTCTTCTTTACCAAGTTAGCTGAGGCTGTTGCCCACGGAAAGGGAATCCATTTGCTGACGTAGCGGCTAAGAAAGTTTCACTAGCAATTAATATCAAGTTCGTCAGATTAATGTTTATATCGAAGTTTATACATGTTTTGTAATAAACGACAATCTTTTAGAAAGTAGGCTTTTTTTAAGACTGTCAAGCAATAGAATAGATATACTTCAAATTTAAAACAGTCACCAATTAGCACTTATTTTTTTGGTGAAAAAGTTGAGGCACTAATGTAGCACCAATCAAAAAAACGCAATACTTCGTTGTAAATCAACGAAACACTGCGTTGTACACATATGTATGGAGCGGGTGAAGGGAATTGAACCCTCGACATCAGCTTGGAAGGCTGAGGTTTTACCACTAAACTACACCCGCATTTTTAATTGGGCAATTTTCAAATTCTTTGTCAGATAATCTGGCGCTATTTGAATTGATGTTCTCTATTATACCTAGCCAATTTTGTGAATGCAACCCCTTCTTGCAGATTTTGCCGATTTTCTTTGTAAAACAACTATTATTGTTAGGTATCTGTATATAGGCTAATAACTTTAAACGATTAAATTTATGTAAAATCACACATTATCTCTTGACATTCTTTCCTTAAAGAATATAATTTGCATTAGGGAAACATTTTTAGTTTAACGCATAACGTTTATACAAAGCTAATTTTAAAAGGAGGAATTTATAGTGAAAAAACAATTAATTATTAGTATGGGGTTCATGTTAGTCGGTCTATTGGGATGTGCTACACAAGATGAGGAAACTGTTAATACAGCAGAGGAACCATTAAAAGTAGTTACAACAATCGCACAGATAGCAGATGCGGTTGAAAATATTGGTGGAGAACATGTAGAGGTAACAAGCCTTATGGGACCTGGTGTTGATCCTCATTTATACAGTGCCGTTCAAGGAGACATCCAAACATTAGATCAAGCTGAAATCATATTTTATAACGGGCTTCATTTAGAAGGGCAGATGGGCGAAATCTTCGAACAAATGGAACAAGACAAAACAACAACACCCGTATCTGAAAATATTCCAGAAGACAAATTATTAAGTGATCCAGAAAGCCCCACTATCACTGACCCTCACGTATGGTTCGACATATCGACGTGGTCGTATAGTGTAGAGGCGGTACGTGATGATTTAATCGCTATAGATCCAGAAAACGAGGAAACATACAGTCAAAACGCAGCTGATTATTTAGCAGAGCTAGCAGAATTAGATGCTTATGCAAAAGAACGTTTTGAGGAAATACCTGAGGAAAGTAGAGTTTTAGTTACCGCTCATGATGCTTTTAATTATTTTGGCAAAGCTTATGGATTTGAAGTTGTTGGCTTACAAGGTTTAAGTACGGAATCTGATTATAGTGTCAATGATGTCCAGCAAATTATTAATCTACTAATTGAAAGAAACGTAAAAGGTGTGTTCATTGAAAGTAGCGTCTCTGATCGTTCGATTAATGCAGTTGTTGAAGGAGCGCAAGAAGCTGGGCATGAAGTCTCCATTGGCGGAGAGTTATATTCTGATGCAATGGGTGAAGCTGGAACGATAGAAGGTACGTATATAGGAATGTTTAAACATAATGTTGATACGATTGTCGATGCACTAAAATAAAGGAGGTATGTGAAAATGAATGCTTTAACAATAAAGAATTTAAAAGTTTTGTATGATAAAAAGCCCGCCCTTGATCAAGTTGATTTTAATGTACCAGTTGGATCACTAACAGGTATTATCGGTCCCAATGGAGCTGGGAAATCAACATTAATTAAAGCGATATTACGTCTCGTTCCGATGCAAACAGGTGACATACAGGTTTTTGGGAAACCTTATGCACAGCAAAAGAAATTAATTGGCTACGTTCCACAACGAAGTGAAGTTGATTGGGACTTCCCTACTAATGCACTTGATGTTGTCTTAATGGGTAGTTATCGAGAAATTGGTTTCTTTAAACGAGCGAAAAAGAAAGATATCGACTGGGCACGGAATTGTCTAGATAAAGTTGGCATGCTAGATTATGCACAGAGACAAATCAGTCAACTTTCAGGCGGACAGCAACAACGTGTATTCTTGGCTCGTGCACTTGCTCAAGATGCAACAATTTACTTTATGGATGAACCTTTTGCTGGAGTTGACGCTGCAACAGAAAAAGCAATTATTCAATTAATGAAGGAATGGAAAAATCAAGGAAAAACTGTTCTTGTTGTTCATCATGATTTACAAACAGTTGAAGATTACTTTGATCATGTTTTATTACTTAATAAAACTCCTATTGCATATGGTGAAACAAAGTCGGTTTTTACCTTAGATAATTTAGAGCGCACATATGGTGGTAACATATCATTCTTACAAAAGACTCCAATCGTACTTCAAGGAGGATTGTAGGATGTGGGATGAAGCTATCTCGTTGTTTTCAAATGCAAATGTACAATGGGTATTAATGGGCAGCTTATTGTTAGGATTCGCAAGTGGCATGATCGGAAGTTTTGTTTTATTAAAAAAACAAAGTCTCATCAGTGATGCAATGGCACATGCTGCACTTCCCGGAGTCTGTATTGCTTTCATTATATTTCAAGAAAAATCAATGCCGCTATTATTAATAGGTGCTGCTATTACAAGTCTGCTAGCAACACAAGCTATTCAAGTTATTATAAAACACTCTAGAATAAAAACAGACGCAGCAATAGGAATAATCATTTCCGTATTCTTTGGCTTCGGAATTGTGTTATTAACATATATTCAACAAAATTCTGGTGGGAACCAAGCGGGATTAAATTCATTTATCTTTGGTCAAGCCGCTTCTTTAGTTAAGGGCGATGTACAATTAATCGCTATTAGTTCCCTACTATTAATGATTGTTACAACATTTTGTTTTAAAGAATTTAAAATAAGTATTTTCGACCCCTCATTCGCACGTGGCGTAGGTATTCCTGTAGGATTCTTTAATGGGGTTTTACTTTTTCTCATTGTCGGAATTGTTGTAATTGGCATTCAAATGGTCGGAGTTGTATTAATTGCTGCTTTATTAATTACTCCACCATTAGCTGCTCGATATTGGACTGAAAATTTGAGTGTGATGGCATGGTTAGCAGGTATATTTGGAGGTGTATCCGGTATGGTTGGTGCAAGTATGAGTACATTTATAAGTGACTTACCAACTGGACCTATGATCGTCTTAAGTGCCTCCCTCATTTTTTTCATTAGTTTATTATTTGGTAAGCGTAAAGGCATTTTGCTAAAGGGGGTGAAAGTAGCATGACCTATACATTTTGGATTATTCTTACTGGTTGTCTTGTAGGACTAACTTGTGGGGTTACTGGTTCCTTATTAGTCTTACGTAAAATGTCAATGATTGCAGATGCAATTAGTCATACGGTGCTTTTAGGAATTGTTGGAGCATTCTTTATCACACAATCTTTAAATGGTATTCCAATGCTTATTGGCGCAACCATTGTTGGTTTATTGACTGCATTTCTAGTAGAAGCCTTAGATAATTCAGGGGTGCAATCAGATGCAGCAATCGGGGTTGTCTTCACAACATTATTTGCCTTAGCTGTTGTGTTTATTTCCTTTATTGGTGATCAAGTACACCTAGATACAAATCACGCATTAATGGGAGAAATCGCTTTTGTACCTTGGGATACTGTTCAGATTAATGGAAATGATTATGGCCCCAAAGCAGTTTGGATGCTTGGTAGTGTACTAGTGATAAATTTGATATTAATCGGTTTGTTCTATAAACAGATTAAAACATCTACATTTGATCCACAGTTCGCTTCGTTAATCGGGGTGCCTGTTGTCTTTATTCACTATTTACTAATGACTATGGTATCGTTGTCTACTGTTGCTTCTTTTGATAGTGTGGGTGCAATACTCGTCGTGGCCATGTTAATTGTACCTGGTGCAACTGCTTATCTTTTAACTGATCGCTTTTTAAACGTTTTAATCCTAAGCGGTGTTGTTGGTGTTATTTCTGCATTATTAGGATATATAGGTGCTGTTTATTGGAATGTTTCTATTGCAGGTTCAATGGCAACAGCAGCTGGAATTCTTTTCTCACTTGCCTTTTTGTTTAGTCCAAAGCACGGTGTTATATTTAAAACTTGGAATAAGCGTTCGAAACGTAAAACAACAAAAGTACAACCATATTGAATCAATTCTATTTAGCGTGAGAGATATTATTTCTCACGCTATTATTATGAATATTTGTTATAATGATCTTTATAAAACTATCAAAGGAGGTAATTATCGTGATTGATAATCCAATGATTTTGACTCAGACAGGATTAATAGATAGTACACAATTGTATTATCCATACGAGGAACGTGGCCTACAATTTGGTGATGGCGTTTATGAAGTAATTCGCGTTTATTATGGAGAATGTTATTTGCTTTCAAAGCACATCGATCGTTTATTTCGATCAGCCGAAGCAATTAAGCTAACATTACCTTTCACTAAAGAGCAAATGCGAATTGAATTAAAACAATTAGTAGAGGTTAATCATTTAAATACTAACGGAAAAATTTATTTACAAGTAACACGGGGATCAGCAAAACGTAATCACATATTCCCAGCAGTTGAGGCGAATTTCTATGCCTATGTGGAGGAATTAGAACGCCCCATTGAAAAGCTTAAACTTGGTGTGAAGGCAATAACGCTACCTGATATGCGTTGGCAAAACTGTTACATAAAAAGTTTAAACTTATTACCAAATGTCATGGCTAAACAAGAAGCATTTGAAAATGGCTGTTTTGAAGCTATATTACATCGCGATCGCATCGTCACAGAATGTAGCTCCTCGAACGTATACTTAGTAAAAAACAATGTAATTTATACACATCCAGAAACACATCATATATTGCATGGGTGTGTTAGAGACAGAATAAAAACACTCATTGACGCTTTGGACATGGAATTAAATGAAACTGCATTCGCAACAGATAATATACCCTATGCAGATGAAGTATTTATAACTAGTAGTACAGCAGAAGTGATGCCAATTGTTGAGGTAGATCAAATAGAAATTGGGAATGGGCAACCAGGATTGCTAACACAAGCATTACAAGAAGCATACCAACTAGAGGCTGGTCTTATTTCTTCTCCACTTAAGTAGAAAGAAAGGAGCAAACGATGCGAAAGATAATGATAATCGGTAGTGGTGGTTCTGGTAAATCAACGCTCGCTAAAAATATCGGACAAATTTTAGATATACCAGTTTACCATTTAGATGCTTATTTTTGGAAACCTGGTTGGAACCCGATTGAAAAGTCAGCGCTAGCTAGTTTACAAGAAACGTTTGTTAAAAAGGATAGTTGGATCATAGACGGAAACTATAGCGCTACAATGGATATTCGTCTACATGCTTGCGACACGGTTATCTTTCTCAACTACGCTACATTGCGTTGTCTTTATGGTATTACAAAACGAAGAATCCAATATCAAGGCAAAACCAGACCTGACATGGGTAAAGATTGCCCTGAGAAATTGGATTTAGAATTCATCCTCTGGGTTGCTAGATTCAAAAAAGATAAACTTCCCTCAATTCGAGAACGGCTAAATAGCGTACATCATGCCCAATTGTTAGAATTCACTTCTCCAAAACAAACAAATAATTTTCTCTCTAGTATATCCAAATAGTTTACTTTTTGGATATACGGGTAACTTATGAAGTATAAAGGAGTGTGAATATAAATGATTTGGACTATTATTGGAATTCTATTACTAGTATGGATACTTGGGTTTGCTTTTGAAATTGCAGGTGGTCTTGTCCATATTCTACTCGTAATTGCTTTGGTTGTGTTTATTGCCAAGATGTTACGTAAGTAGTAATCTTAATAAAAGAAGCAAACGATCATGACTTAATTACTTAAGCCATGATCGCTTGCTTTCTTTAGTTATACATTTAATTTCTTATATGTCTCTAACCATGTTTTAGCCATTAATAGATTACCTGCATCATTCATATGTACCCCATCTATTGTAAGCTCATAATTGGTTTTCGCTTCTAAATAGGTTAAAAAGGATTGATGCGTTGGTACAACCACGAGATTAAATTCACTTGCAAGTTCAGCTACAATTTGCACATATGCTTTCAATTTTTCATTACCTTCAGAATTTATTTTTTCTTCGATAACTGTTGGCTCCATCATAATAATGACAGCATCTGTTTCTTTTTGTGTTTTCAGTAAAAGTTCACGATAAATCACTTCAAATCTCTCCGGAGTAACTTGTTCTATTTCTGGATCATCAAGTTGTCTCCAAACATCATTTATCCCAACAGAGATAGACAATATGTCTGGTTGAAGATCAACTACATCTTGTTCCCAGCGCTCAGCTAAATTTGTAATCCTGTCACCACCGATACCTCGATTAATTATCTCTGGAAAATTTAACGGGTCACTTACTAATAGATAGTCATGAATATATTTTACATATCCAGTTCCTAGGTCATTCACACCCGGTTCCCTTCCCCATTCTGTAATACTATCACCAATAAACACAATTTTTTTACTCATCATTTTCTTCCTCCAATTATTAGTAGTAAGCGCAATCATTAATTGATGACATATTGTATAGTATAAAGGATACCATATAATATGTTCTCTCTCGTTTTACTTTCTATTACAAACAGTAATAATAGACTTATTCTTTCCCGTTTTTTTCGCTTGATATAATGCCACGTCAGCTTCTTTAATTAAACCTTCTACTGTAAATCCTTTACACTTTGGAATGACCACACCAATACTTGAACACATATGAAACTTTTTGCCTGCTACTTCCCAAGGTTTTGAAATTTCTGATTCAATTCGCTCAACTACATGTGCTACATTCTCATCTGTCTCTACTTCTGTTAATAAAATAATAAATTCATCGCCACCCATCCGAGCTACTGTATCCATCTCCCGAGTTGATTGTTGCAAACGACGTCCAAATTCCATTAGCACCTCATCGCCAGCATCATGACCCATTTCATCATTTATCATTTTAAAATCATCTAAATCTAATATCATTACAGCAAATTCTTTTTCATTTCTCTCAAAAGACGCAAGTAGCTTACTTAAATGATCTTGAAACAAACGACGATTTGGTAGATTCGTTAAAAAATCACGATACGCTAGTGTTTTCAAACTATCTTCATAGCGCTTTCTTACTGTGATATCTCGACCAACAGTAACCATATGCTTTAGTTCACCATTTTGTGAGAATACGGGTTGTCCATTTAATTCAAACCAAAGCCATTCCTTTTCACTATTCATTACTCTAAACTCAGTTGAAAATGAATTTTTATTCTTAATCGATTCTGCGATTATCTTTTCAACTAAAGGATGATCAGCATTATGAACTAAAAACAATAATGGTTTACCAATAAAATCTTTTGTTGGGAAACCAAGGACATAAGTATGGGATGGTGACGCATAAATAATATTTCCATACTTATTCACTAGTGTAATTAAATCATAAGAATTCTCTGTAATAAGCCGAAACTTCTCTTCACTTTCAATTAAATTCTCTTTCGCATTGTGCTCTGTTGTCGCATCTTTTATTATCGCATATACACCGGTAATATTATCTTTTAAAATAATTGGCGCTAATTTCACCTGCAAATAAGCCTCATTCTCATAAGCTGTTGTTACCGTCATTTCAAAATAGGTTGGTCTCCCTTTACTTGAGTCATCAAATGCTTGTTTAATTCTTTCTTTATCGTTATCTCTAATAAGTTCAAGCATAGAAACACCTTTTAAACTTTTAGGCTTTTTTCCAGTTAATCTTTCAAATGCATGATTCTCTCGTATGAGTTTACCATATAAATCCAAATGAAGTATGGCATCCGAATTATGTTCAAATAACGATTTATAGCG
Organism: Paraliobacillus sediminis; assembly: GCF_003426055.1. NCBI lineage: Bacteria > Bacillati > Bacillota > Bacilli > Caryophanales > Bacillaceae > Paraliobacillus > Paraliobacillus sediminis. The sequence goes on along the minus strand of NZ_QJSI01000004.1, from coordinate 60,094 downwards.
TTGCCGACTAACCTTTAATTTCGCATCTGATCTATTTCTATCCAACTCTGCTCGCTTTAGTTGGGTAATATCTCGTGTTATAGTAACCACTCTTATAACCTTATTGTCAATAAATAATGGTGTTAATGTATTTTTACTGATTTTTTCTTCTCTATTATTCGAATGAAAATTATCTTCATATGTAAGTGGTTCTCTTCCTTTAACTACTTCTCTATATTTTTCATGTAAGAATTTTGTCAGATCTGGTGAGGTAACACTTGCTATTTCCTGTCCAATTACATCTGGTTTATAACCCGTTATTAGCATCGCTTGCTCATTAACAAACTCATAGTAAAAATATTTCATATCTTCACTGACACGCATTACAAACACCATATCCTGTATTCCATCTAAGACGTCCTGATAACATATTTGATCGTAGTTCAAGTAGCTAACTCCTTTATAAAAAAGATATTCAAATAGTAACTTTTACCTTTATTAATTATAGCATTAATATTCTGATAACTACATTATAGTATTTATTTTATTTAATAAAAAACCCTTGGCTATAAAACCAAGAGTTTTCAGTCATTCTTATTTTTGAAATTTATGGAATGTAACTTTTACTACTTCCATCATAATTACTGCACCAATAGCTAATCCAGTTGCAATACTCCAATCATTCCAACCAAATGCTGTCGGAATAGCAAAAACATCACGTGTGAATGGTAAAATTGTTACACTATATAAAGCGAAACATAGAGCTACAGCTCCAAGTACATATTTATTAGTTAATAGACCCACACCAAAGATTGATTGTGTATTAGATCTAGCCGCAAACGTTTGTAGTGTACGAGATAGAATCAACGTCGTAAATGCCATTGCCACACCCATTTCATCAGAATGTTGCAAACCAATATAGTGGGAAATTATTACGGCAATACCAATCAAGGTTCCTCGTGTTATAACAGAGCGCATTGTACCACCTGCGAAAATCCCTTCATCAACACGACGTGGTTTTCGACTCATCACATCTGGTTCTGATTTTTCCATACCAAGCGCAATTGCTGGTAATGAATCATTTACAAGATTAATGAATAAAAGTTGTAACGCTGTAAATGGATTTGCCCATCCGAATATAACAGCAAATAATATAGCAATAATCGCACCTAAGTTTCCAGCAAATAAATAACCAATTGCTTTTTTGATATTATCAAAAACAGTACGACCTACACCAACTGCACTAACGATTGATACAAAATTATCATCGGTTAGTATCATTGCAGCTGAGTCTTTTGCTACATCTGTTCCACTTCCCATTGCAATACCTATATCTGCCTGCTTTAGAGCTGGAGCATCATTTACCCCATCACCAGTCATCGCACTAATTTGATCTTTATTTTGCCAAGCACGAACGATACGAATCTTGTTTTCAGGTGACACACGAGCATAAACAGAAATTTTTTCTAACTTTTCATTCAGTTCTTCTTCTGATAAAGCGTCTAGTTCCTGTCCAGTTAAGGCAATATCATCTGCTTCCATCAGACCAATTTGTCTTCCGATTGCTTCTGCTGTTGTCTTATGGTCCCCTGTAATCATAACCGTCTTAATGCCAGCCTTTTTCGTTTGTTCAATTGATCCAAAAACAGCTTCTCGTGGCGGGTCCATCATTGCGGTAAGACCAACTAAAACTAAATCATATTCATCATCAAGTTCTACAGCCGATTTATCTTGATTAAATCTTTTATAACCGTACGCTAACACACGCAATGCTTGTTTGGAATAATCTTCATTCGCTACATGCAGTTTTTCTTTCCATTCATCTGTTAGCGGTTGTTCTTCACCATTTATTAAAATATAGCTTGCGCGATTAAAGACAACGTCAGGTCCACCCTTTGTTAACATCAACTTCTCACCTTTTATCGTATGAAGGGTAGACATTAATTTACGATCAGAGTCAAACGGTAATTCAGCTTCTCTCTTATGTGTATCACGTAATTCTTGATAATCTTGATTATTATCATTAGCAAAGTTTATTAACGCAACCTCGGTAGGATCGCCAACTTCTTTTCCATCATTGTTAATGTATGAATCATTACACAGAACTGCGATGTCAACTAATAGACGTTCTGATTCATTCCATTTAGCTGGACTTTCAGGAAGATGTTCTTTCTCGCCATCTCCAGGAATAAAGTAATCTGTAATTGTCATCTTGTTTTGTGTTAATGTTCCTGTTTTATCTGTACAAATAACACTTGTAGAACCGAGCGTTTCAACGGCAGGTAACTTTCTGATAATCGCATGTTGCTTCGCCATTTTATTCGTACCTACAGATAAAACAATTGTTACTATCGATTGAAGCGCTTCTGGAATTGCGGCAACAGCTACTGCTACTGCAAACATTAGAGCATTTAATATTTCTGTTGTTACATCAACATTTTCGTCACCTAGCCAAATACGTGCTGCTTGTATAGCAAAAATAGCGACAGATAATAGTAAGATTCCAATTCCTAATTTTTTACTAAATACGTCTAATTTACGCTGAAGTGGTGTTTGTTTTTGTTCAGCTGTAGATATCAACGTTGCTATTTTACCAATTTCAGTATTCTCGCCAGTTCCCGTTACAACAAAAGTTGCACGTCCGTATACCACTAGAGAACTACTAAAAACCATATTTGTACGGTCACCTAATGCCGATTCTTCTTCAATTACATCTATCGTTTTATTAACAGCTTCTGATTCACCAGTAAGCATTCCTTCATTTACTTTTAAAGAACCATTCTCTAAAATGCGACCGTCTGCTGGAATAAAATCCCCAGCTTCTAAGTATACAATGTCACCTTGAACTAATTCCCTAGCAGGAACAGTCTGTTTCGTTCCATTTCGGATAACTTTTGCCTCCGGTGCAGACATATCCCTTAATGCATCGAGTGAACTCTCCGCTTTTTTAGTTTGAACAACACTAATTACTGCATTCATTATTAAAACAAATACAATTACGACTGTTTCAACAACTTCACCTAGTAATAGCTGTACACCTGCTGCAACCAATAAGACAATTACCATTGCATCTTTAAATGTTTCTAAGAATAACTTCCAAGTCGGTACTTTTTCTTTATCTTCAAATTCGTTATAACCATCTCTTTCAACCCGCTTAGTTACTTCAGCAGATGAGAGTCCTTCTTCCGTTGCTTCAATTTCTTTTAGAACAGCTTCTTTATCTGCACGATAAAATTCCATCTGTTTTTTCATCTCCTTCTAAATCTACTTGCTTATTTAAACAATTATTATTACTAATCTGTTAATTCTAACATCTTTCATCAAAATACTGCCATTTTTCATCATTAGCCCTATTAGATATAGTTTAAACCAAAACTTCAGATTAAAACCAATAAAAAAAGACCTTTACCGTTTGTAAACACAAACGATAAAGGTCTTGCTAACAACGTCGGTTGCCAATTATGCCGGAGATTCTTCTCGTAATGACGACATAATTGTAGCAGCTACTCCCCTTTAATATTAAATTAATCATACGATTAATAGAAATACTTGTCAAGTTAATTTTTAACTTCAAAGCTTACATATTTCATGTGTGTTTCCTTCTTGACCATTTAAAATGATTTCATAATTTTAACAAATAAATATTGTGATACATGTATACCTGTAATATAATTATTACATATAATTCCTAAATTATCTGGTGATGAATTGCAGGTCTAATTAAAGTCCATCATGAAATACCAGACAGTGGAAAAGCAAAGAACGACTACAACTAGACCGTGAAAATACCACTTTTCAACAACTACAGACGGAATCGATCAACGAATTGAATCAACGTTTAATAGTTATTGAGAAATTATTGATAGAGGTAGAATAGGTAGGCATAGGATTAATTAATTATATATTTAAAATTAACATCTGCTTTTATGACTTTATTAAAAAAACAGTTATTTGTAATAGAAGGGAGCTCAAAATTGTCATTCACGTCATTCTTAATTTTTTCTTCAACTATCCTACCACTTATAGTAATAATACTCGTTATTTTGATTATTGTTCATGTTATAAAAGTCATTCGTCGTTCCGAACAACGCGCAGAACAAAGGTTGCAACTAGACCGTGAAAATACCGCTTCCCAAAAGCTACAGATGGCGACGATTATTGAAATGAATCATCGCTTAATTTCAGTTGAGAAATTATTAAAAGAAATCGAATAAAAAAAATCAAAAAGTAGCACATGTAACATGCTACTTTTTGATTTTTTTTATTAAAGAGGCATAGATTTACCCCACTTGCTTTCCTTTGTATTTAATCCGCAATTCCAATCCTTTCATTGCTTCCTCTACCATATGATGTTCCACTTCAAGCTTCAATTCATTGAAATCATACGTATCAAACAAGGTAATATTCCTTTCTATTGTTGCAAGCTCCTTACTAATAAAAACAGATTCTTTCCCCTCTGTTAACTTCTTCTTATAACGATTAAATTTTGGATCTAAACCGTCTAGTTGCTCAAATAATTGCTCGACATTTAAATATTGCTGGATTAATGGAAGTGCTGATTTTGCCCCAACACCAGGACATCCCGGAATATTATCACTTGCATCACCTAATAACGCTTTTACATCTATCCACTGACTCGAATCAATTCCATATTCCGTTTGAAAATGACCGATAGTATAGAGTGTTTCTTGTCGCTTTTGTGCAATTATCTGCGTCGTTTGTTTATCTAATAGCTGTAACAGGTCCTTATCATTACTATAAATAAGACAATGATTGTCCGTATCATTGGACCATTTTGTTGATAATGTACCAATAACATCATCCGCTTCATACGGTGGAACTACTAGTTGTGTTATACCAATAGTATCAAGTACACGTGTTAATGTTTCGTATTGCTCGATAAGTGGTTCTGGCAATGCATTTCTGCTAGCCTTATAAAAGTCATATTTAATTCTCCTATTTGTTTCTTCGCGCTTTACATCCCATGCAATCGCTAGATGGCTAATATCATGCTGATCAATCAAGTTAAATAACTTCTGAAAAAAAACACGCAATGCATTTGTATAGATACCATCACTTGTTTTTGTCAGTTCTTCTTCTAATTTATTATATGCTGTCGCAAAATACCCTCTACTTAATAGATTAAATCCATCAACTAATAATAATTTCTCTTTTCCCATCCCAATCTCCCCCATACATAATCAACTATTACTAGTTTAACATTCAAACATAATCTATAAATAAAAAATATTTTCCAAGCAACCAAAGTCAATTTTTGATATAATATGTAAGATCTGAATCAGATAGGAGTTACATACATGATAAAACAATTTTTCTCATATTATAAACCGCACAAACGCTTATTTATCATCGATTTCAGTAGTGCAGTAATCGTCGCACTATTAGAACTTGCATTTCCACTAGCAGTCCAGTGGCTTATTGATGATTTATTAGAAAAAGGTAAATGGAATGTTATTGTTACCGTCAGTATTCTATTACTTGTCATCTACTTATTTAGTACGTTGTTACAATATATTGTTAGCTACCTTGGTCATAAGTTAGGTATTAATATTGAAACCGACATGCGCGAGGAATTATTTGGTCATGTCCAACGACAGTCCTTTCGCTTTTTTGATAATACCAAAACAGGAAATATCATGAGTAGAATTACAAATGATTTATTTGATATTGGCGAACTTGCCCATCATGGACCAGAAGATTTATTTATTTCGATTATGACCTTTACTGGTGCGTTTTGGATCATGTTCACGATTAATCCATCGCTCGCTTTAATTGCACTTGTAATGGTGCCATTTCTTATTGTACTAGTTACTTATTGCAATGTAGCAATGAACAAAGCGTGGCATAATATGTACGGGAAAATTGCCGATGTCAATAGTCGTGTAGAAGATGCCGTTTCTGGTGTACGCGTTGTCCAATCTTTTACGAACGAAGACTTTGAAATTGAGCGTTTTAAAAAAGATAACGGACTATTTCGGACCGCAAAAATAAAAGCATACCGCGTCATGGCTGGTACCCATTCAAGTATTTATATGATGACACGACTATTAACATTATTAGTATTAGTCGTTGGTGCTTGGCTTAGCTTTAATGATAAACTAACGTATGGTGAATTAGTTAGTTTCATCCTTTATACAAATGTATTAATTAAACCAATTGATAAAGTAAGTGCACTGTTAGAACTTTATCCAAAAGGAATGGCTGGTTTCAGACGATTCCAAGAACTAATCGCACAAGAACCGGATATTCAAGATCGTCCAAATGCAAAGGACGTTGAAACTTTTGAAGGCAATATTAAATTTAATAATGTTGGATTTTCTTATGACCAACATAAAAATGTTTTGAAAAATATTAATATAAAGATACACCCAGGAGAAACGGTTGCGTTCGTTGGACCATCCGGTGCTGGGAAAACAACTATTTGTTCATTAATACCGCGATTTTATGATATTGATCAAGGAGAAATCACAATCGACGGGACCGATATACGCGACATGACGAAAAAATCGCTTCGTTCACAAATAGGTATCGTGCAGCAAGACGTATTTTTATTTGCTGGGACAGTAAGTGAAAACATCGCATACGGAAAGAGAGATGCAACGATAGATGAAATACAACTAGCCGCTCATCAAGCACATCTAGATGATGTAATCGCGGACTTACCAAATGGGTATGATACACAAATTGGTGAGCGTGGTCTTAAACTATCTGGTGGACAAAAACAACGCCTAGCTATCGCTCGTACTTTCTTGAAAAATCCACCGATTTTAATATTGGATGAAGCAACATCCGCACTTGATACACAGACGGAAAAAATAATTCAAAAATCATTAGATCAGCTAGCTTTAAATCGTACAACACTAGTGATCGCGCATCGTCTAGCTACCATTCGAGATGCTGATCGAGTTGTTGTAGTAACCAATGACGGAATTGCAGAGCAAGGTACGTATCAAGAACTATTAGACAAAGATGGCATTTTTGCCAACTTACATCGTATACAGTTCGCAGATCGTTAAACATAAAAAGCAGGTGTCTTCTATCAGACACCTGCTTTGTTTAATTCAAGTATTTACCATAATCAGGAACTGCCAACGATTCAAAATTAGCTACTAACCTTTTCAACCCTTTTGTTAGTTCTTCCCCAGAAACTGGATGTCCATGACCTGTTACCGCTATTGATGGTTTTAGTATCTCTAATTGTTCAACCGACTTTTTTGATACTTTCCAGTCTGGCGTTAAATACCTTGGTGGACCGCTTATTTCTACTTCTTGTGTTAATACCTTATATAATGCATCTTGTTTAACAGTCACAAAAGCATCTCCAGCAATAAGTACCCTATCCTTTTCCCTAAAAAAAGAAACATGACCCGCTGTATGTCCTGGTGTGTGGATCCAACGAAAGTCCGGCATGTGAGGAACACTATTATCCTCTGGTAGTGCTTTTACATGACCTGCTATATTTATCGGTTCATTTGGAAATAGCCCAGAAAATTTTGCTATCAGACCACCTTCAACACTTGGATCTGGCTCAGGATAGCTTTTCACACCCGTTAAATATGGTATTTCTAGTTCATGCGCATAAACCGATACATCCCAATAATTAATCAATTCCAAAATGGCTCCCACATGATCAAAATGACCATGTGTCAAAATTATAGCCCTTGGTCGACTATTAGCACCATAATGAGACTCAGTCATTTTAATAATTTCTTCAGCTGAATTTGGCATACCTGCATCAATTAAAACAAAATCATTCGATTCTTCGTCACCAAATAAACAGACATTAACAATTTGTACTGTATAACAAAATAAATCAGGTAAAACAGAAATCCCAACACCACTACCTATTGATGTAGCAGGAATAGCTTTATAATCTTCTCCGTATGACATTTCATTATCCATTTCTAGTAGTCCTCCTCTTTTGTATAGGAATAACTATACTATGAGGATTTTTAAAGAACTTATGTATAGAATTTAATAAAAGAAATAGTATTAGAACTGATTGATAATCCAAATATAAAACATACAAATAAAGAAAAATAAAACTATCGTATTAATCAATGTCACAATATAATCTTTTCGTTCAGGATAGTATTTCCACTCCATAAACGTTCTTAGCAAGCCTTCTAAAATATGATACACCATGAGAATAATGAACTGTAACCAAGCGTATTCATTCGTTTCAACAGAAATAGTTATTACAAAACTAATTAGCAAAGCAAACATCGCCACGAAACGCAATGACCAATCAAGCCATTTATGTAGCTTATTTACATGATTATAAGAGAACCATTCTTTTTTTCTAACTTCTAATTTTTTGCGCAACCATTTATTAAGAAAAATTTGCATTACCAGAAAAATACCAAGAAAAATAAATAGCGTTTGCATAGTATGCTCTCCCTTTTAATACCATATATTTTTATAGTATCAAAAATTTTAATTGAATAGTTTTAAATAATTGAATTTCCTATAAAAATTAGACTAGTTCTTTCACCGTGCCACTATCATTTGATAAGACATACCATGTTTCAACTAGACAAATAAGTAGATTAATATTGGAAGGAGGTAATTGTATGTTACAACTAGGACCCCCACCACAACGTCGTCCATATCGTAATCAACGACAAGGCAGAAGAGTTTTACCACCAAATGCTTTTCCTTTCCAAGGCAATAGTCCATTTGGGCAAGCAAACAGTCCGTTTCAAAGAAATTTCATGACCCCACAAAGGCCTCAATTTTATGGGCAACAGCGTCCTTCACAAGGGTTAGGTTCACTGATCAGAGATGAAAACGGCAAGATAGATATGGGTAAGATAGATAAAGGTTTTAGAAATGTTATGGGCGTAGCAAGTCAAGCAGGTCCAGTAATTAAAATGGTAAGAGGTTTATTTTAAATAGTTAAGTAGTACAATCCAGTATATTTAGTACCATAAATAACAGTACAAATAGTAAACACACCGCTTGATTCAAGCGGTGTGTTTTATAAGCAACAGTTCAAATATTAAAAGACACAGTAGATAGAAACTGCGCCGTAGTGGAACTTTCTTACCCGCTACGTCAGCAAATGGATACCCTTTCCGTGGGCACAGTCTCAGCTAACTTGGTAAAGAAAAACACTTTACCAAGTGGATCTTCAACTTGTGCTGTTCCCACAGGAGTGTCATCCATTTGCTTCCTTCGCTGGATAGCGTACCTATGCGACAAATATCATTATTATTATATAACAATGCAATTTATCTCTATTATTATCACGTTATAAGAAACTAGCGTATCAAGTGAAATTGACGACACTCCAGCAGGAACAGCACGGGCTGAAGATCCACTCGGAAAGCGTACTTTGCTTATCCGAGTTAGCTGAAGCCGTGCCTGCGGAAAGGGAGTCAATTTCACTTGTGAAGCGGGGCGGAAAATTCTGTTACGTCGTAGTTGATGATTATTTCGACGCAAGGCAAGTTATCCCACCAAAGCAACGATCTTTTATAATACAGATTTTTATAAATTAATCTGCTCCTTGTAACTCGAGAAATAGTGAACTTGTCTGATCACTAATTTCAAGAATATCTTGGGTTTCCTGGTTCTTAGATTCTTCAACCTGTTCCTCTGAATTTGCTTTCAAGCGTTGAATTTTAATTTCTATTTGTTGCATTTTTTGTTCCAATTGCTTCAGGTTATCTTGTTTTGTTTCTGCGTCTTGAGTTGAGGCGTACTTTGTGATGTACTATTATTTATACCAACTGACGAAATATTCATCGTTTTCAACTCCTATGATTATTATTCCTATATTCATAAGGTACGTTAAAAACCTTAAAACACCCTTAACTAATGTTAAGAGTGTTTATCTAACTTATTAAAAATCATATGCTTCTTCTTTGGCTTCACGGATTTTTTTATATGTTTCCGTAAGTACTACTGTATCTTCTACTAGACGGTCAATTCGAAAAAAGACATCCTCATTAATAATTTCTTTTCGTTGAAAGTCCTTTTCTTCAATAAAAACATAGGACTGAACAATTTGAGCTTTCATATAGCTTACTATTGGCTTTAATTGCTGTTCCACGATCAAATAATGTTTTTGTGAACCAGCCGTTGCAAACATACTAACAACTTTATCACGAAAAGCATTAACAGGTAATAAATCAAAAATATTTTTCAGCGCAGCGGGAATAGAGGCTTGAAAAATAGGTGTGCCAATAATAATGGCATCTGCCTCCATTATTGTTTGTACGACATATCCTGTATCTCCTTTATATTCTAAGTAATTACGACCATCGCTAAATTGTAAATCATATTCCGCTAAATCAATTAGTGTCACTTCAACTTCTGGATTATTCTCTTTAACTGATTTGACTGTATAGTCCATGGCAGTTCTCGTTTTAGATCCTACATTTGATCCTGACAATCCTACAATCTTCATTATCTCAATCTCCTACTTTTTTGCTGTGTGTTTCTTTATTGCTGGTAAAATTTCCGTACCAATAATTTCAATGTTTTTCATTAATTTACCATATGGCATGCCACCAAAATCTATTTGAGCGATATAACGCTGATGTCCAAATTGTTCATGTTGATAGAGCATTTTTTCGATAATCTCCTGTGGACTACCGATATTCATAACATTTTGTGGATCTACCCCCTGTGCAAAGTGTTGCTTCGGAAATCCCTGTCCATTTGTTCGTTTCATACCTTCGTTAATATGAGGGTACATATCTTTTAGAGCTTGCTGAGATGTTTCTGCCGCATAGAAAAAACCTGCAGTTGAAACAGGTAGTTCTGTTGGATCAAAACCACCACGTTCCGCAGCACCACGATAGGCATCAATTGTTTGTTTGAAAACACTAACCGGTCCACCTAAATGAGCCATAAACATTGGAACACCAGCATAACCTGCTTTCATTGCACTTGCAGGAGATCCACCAACTGCGCGCCAAATTGGCATTGACCCACTTTGCGGTCGTGGAAGAACTTGTGCATCTTTTAGAGGAGCACGGAATTCTCCACTCCAATTAACAACATTCTCTTCATTAATCTGTCTTAATAAGTCAAACTTTTCCTCAAATAACTCTTCATAATCTCTAACGTTATAACCCAACAAATCAAATAATCCTATTCTAGATGCACGGCCTGCAATTATCTCTGCTCGACCTTTTGAAATTAAATCTAACGTTGCAAAATTTTCATATACACGTACTGGATCTGACGTGCTAATAATCGTTGATGAACTTGCAATCTTAATTTCCTCTGTTGCTTGGGCAATAGCAGATAACACAACAGCGTGTGCTTGTGTTGCGAAATACTCTTGATGACTTTCACCAACACTAAAGAAATCGATCCCAGCTTGATCTGCTAGCTTCGCGTAATCAATTATTTCATGAATCCGTTGTTCCGCAGAAATTCGTTCTCCTGTTAATGGGTTCGGTAAATGATCACCTAATGTATATATACCAAACTCTAGTCCTTTACTTTGATCAATCCGATATTTTTCCATCTATATCTCAATCCCTTTTTATTTTATGTTACTATTATAGAATATATAATACATTTTAGTAAGTAAGCACTTTATAGTGGTATAGTATACAAAAAGATACTATTGGAGGAATTAATGTGGAGAAAGCACCAGAGTATTGTCGCGTAGAAGATGCATTAGGAATTTTAGTCGGTAAATGGAAACCTGTTATCTTGTTACATTTATTACAGAATGGCACGAAGCGTTTCAATGAATTAAAGCGTAGTATGCCAGGAATCACTCAAAAGATGTTAACAAAACAATTACGCGAATTGGAAAATGAGGATATTATCAAGCGTGTTGTTTATGCACAAGTTCCACCTAAAGTTGAATACTCTATTACTGATTATGGAAAGAGTTTGGAGCCAATTTTAGATGCCATGCACGAATGGGGTACAAAACATACCTTACACAAAAGGCAAAACCTAAATTAGAAACATAACTTTCTCATAGTTTGTCCTCTTCATTCATAGAATTATTTGGAGGAGGGATTAACATGGGACTGTTGCATGAATTCCGTCAATTTACGCTGAAAGGAAATGCAGTCGATATGGGAGTTGGTGTAGTTTTAGGTGCTGCATTTAGTGGTTTCATTGATTCTTTAGTTAGAGATATCTTACTCCCACCAATCGGTCTTTTATATAAAAGAATGAATTTCGAGAACATGTATATCAGTCTAAGTGGTGTACGCTATTCTTCTTTAGCAGACGCAAAGGAAGCGGGTATTGCAACAATTAATTATGGTTTATTTGTCACTGCAGCCGTTCGCTTTGTAATTGTACTATTTGTTGTTTTCCTTGTGATCCGGCAAATTAATCGCTGGAAAAAACCACATCAAAGTCCGTTAGATGCAATGACAAAAAAAGAATGCACCTATTGCTGTACAATGATTCCTAATCAAGCAATTATCTGTCCAAATTGTTCCTCTACACTTGACGTGATACCAGATAAGCAACGGACGAAGAAAGCCTATATAAGAGTTAAATAATTCGCATTGTTTCTCTAGTAAAAAGAACCATTATGCCCATCCTTCATATTATGTATTAATTGATTTACATGAAGGGGTGTTACACATGTTATTACCAATCATCGACGTCGGATTAATGAACGAACATCTTTCAACACACGAAGGTCTCCTCGGAAAATTAGATCTCTATCTAATCGATTCTTCAGCCACGTACCTACAAAAAATAATAACGATACAACAAACGGTACTTAAATCACACATACAAGTCATGTTGGAACTATTAAACCCGTCTAATGAGAATTGGATTGAACTTCCAAGTATAAATCTAGAGGAAAAGTTATCAATTTCATGGCCAGTTTACTCAGATTTTGATACCCTAACAAAACGAATTACATTAGAACTTCAGTCAGCAGCAAAAGCAATGGCACATACGAATTTTACTTCAGCATTAATGATGAAGAACGAAAATGTTAAACATGTTCATTACGAAATGGCCGTTCAACAGGCCACCTATATGAATTACATTAGTGCATTTGTAAAAGAGAAAGATTGGGCACCTTCTATTAAAGCATCACAGGTTACGCAAAGAAAGGTTATAGAACACTTTAATTCGTTAATTTAAATAAAAATAAGGTTGCTACTAGTTGCAACCTTATTTTTATTGATCGTACGCATGAAAAGGTATGAATCCATTCAAAACATACTCAAGCTATATTTCTTTGATAACATTTCTAATAAATGTATGCCTGCAATGCTATTACCTTTTTCATCTAAGGCAGGTCCAAAGATACCAATACCAAATCTTCCAGGCGTAGCACCCATAATACCACCAGCTACACCGCTTTTTGCTGGGATACCTATTTTCATTGCGAACTCGCCTGAAGCATTATACATGCCACAGGTCACCATAAAGGTTTTGCAAATACGTGCTACATTCTGAGGTATAATCTGTTTATTGGTTTGTGGATCAAATCCGTTCATTGCAAACACTAGACCAATTCGAGCCAAATCCAAGCAATTCATTTCAACCGCGCACTGTTTCGTATACAATCTAATGAGGTCATCCACGTCCCCGTCCAATCGTTTATGCTGTTTTAAAAAATAGCATAATGCTCGATTTAAATCAGCTGTTTCAAACTCAGAATGTGCTATCTCTTCACTATAACTAATCGTCGAATCGTCTGCTAACTCCTGAATAAAGGATAAAAGCCGTTGAAATCTATCTTCAACTGTATTACCTTTTAGCATGTGTGTCACAACTAGCGCCCCTGCATTTATCATCGGATTAAGCGGTTTAGCCGGAATCATTTTCTCTAGTTTAGCAATAGAGTTAAATGGATCTCCAGTTGGCTCCATCCCAACATTTTCAAATACTTCACTGGGTCCCCTTTCCATTAATACAAAAGCCAAACTAATCACTTTTGAAATACTTTGTAGTGTAAACTTTTTTTGAACATCTCCAGCTGATACACAACGACCATCAGGATAATTAATAGCAATCGATAAATCAGTTGGATTTGCCTTTCCTAATGCCGGAATATAATCTGCAACTTTCCCATATTGTGTGTAATTTCTCGCTTCTTCCACCAATACTTCTAACTCCTTGTCTGTTTGACAAAACATATACATCACCCATTTATAGTATGAACTAATAGCAGTAATAAATTATGCTATTTCATTCTGGTTGATAGCCCAGTTCTACTGTTGCATTAGAAATATCCCATGGCTTACCTGGATTATTGGATACGCCATAATAGGTGCCAAACCTTTCTTTTGCTGTAATAGCTACCGAAAATAATTCAATCAAATCCCGTTTATGTAGGATTGTTTTTTCTAATCGACTATTTTCTTCAATAGCCTTTTGTTCGCTTTTGGCAGGTACAGAACCAATCCGAATATTAATAATAGACATATCACTATTTAAATAATAGATAAATCCAAGTTGTTCAGAAGCTAGTTTTAGAACACCATATAACCCTTTGGGATACGGATAATCCTTGACATTAATTTCACGATTCAATAACGAATCCCCGTCTTCTTCATAATAATCCGTTACATGATTACTACTAGCAAAAATAACCTTTGAGATGTTTAATTGATTTGCAGCCTGTAAAATATAATAGCTAGCTTGAAAGAATACAGCTGTCATTTTATCAAATGCTTCGATATCCTCAATTGCATTATCTGTCTCCATCCGGAGTAGATTTATAATCACATCTGTCTGCGAAGGAATCTTTTCTAAAAGTTGCTGATAGTTAGTAGCATCAACATAAATAAAATGAGGATTATCCATATCAATACGATTATCTAATACATAGCAATCATGTATTTTACTTAAACCTTTGTACAAAATTTTACCTACAGTTCCAGAACCACCTATAATAACGACCTTTTTCATTTATCGGTTAATTCCTTTCTCTTTTCTACATAATTTTATCATTACCAGTTGATTTGTAATTATCACAAAAAAAAGACCCTTGCTATTATTTAACAAGAGTCTTGAAACCATATTAATAGTGAGGTTATTCAAATTGAAAATAATTCTTTGCATTATAGTAAGATTTCTCTTGGACAATTCCTTATGGATTCCTCCTGACTTAGCATACCTACTTTAGATCAACACAGAAACCTTACGATAAAGACAGGGCTTATGACCTACAAATTTTGAGAGCAAGATTTGTTAAGCAAATTACAGGAGACTATCAACAGAATTTGAATGAAGAATGCATGATCTACACTCCAGCCTAGCGAATAAAAAATGGCGAAAGTTCTCAACTTATTTTCATGAGTATACCCCTAGGTCACAATTAACAAAATAATCGCATGAGTTCATTGCCTCCATATAGCAACAACAAAGGCTTTAAAAAAAAAAGTTAAAAAAACTATTCAAATCTATTACCTGAAATATAGTTTAGTGCTATACTATATTTAATAGTTTAACACTAAACTATTATTTGAAAGGGTGATTAAATTGGATAAATTACAAGACAAAGTAATCATTATTACTGGCGGTGCTGGTGGAATTGGTAGTGGTATTGCGAAAGCGATGGTTAAAGAAGGTGCAATAGTTACTATAGTTGATGTTAACGAAGAAACCGGTAAAGCAATGGAGAAAGAATTACAAACTATTTCGTCAAAGTCAATGTTTCTTCAAGCTAATCTATTGGATAGAGAAAATCATGAACAAATTATCGCTACAGTAGTTAAAAAGTACGGAAAACTTGACGTATTAGTAAATAATGCACATGACTCAAAACAAAAAGCATTTGAGGATACTACACAAGCTGATCTAGATTTATCATTTGGTACTGGATTTTATCCAACATTTTATTTAATGAAAGCTGCACTTCCATATTTGAAAGAATCAAAAGGAAATGTGATTAATTTTGCATCTGGTGCTGGTTTAGATGGTCATGAAACACAAGTGGCATATGCGGCAGCAAAAGAAGCTATTCGCGGAATTTCACGTGTTGCTGCAAATGAATGGGGTAAATTCGGAATTAATGTTAACTTAATTAGCCCAATTGCTAATACACCCGGTGTTGAGGCATGGGCAAAAGCACAGCCTGATTATTATGAAGCCGTTAGGAGCAAAATTCCAATGGGACATTTTGGTGATGTAGAAAAAGAAATAGGGCGTGTTGCAGTATTCCTTGCTTCAGAGGATTCAAAATATATTACTGGGCAGACGATAATGGCCGATGGCGGTTCCATAATGCTCCGTTAATATTATTATTTTTCGTTGGAAGGTGAATCTTTTGAATAAAACAAATATCTTTAAATTAATTCGTGCGATTGAACAATTGAATAATGATAATATTGTAAGATTTACTAGAGCCTTTCCTTATCCACTTGGAATTTCACAGATTCTCGTATTAAGTGAATTAAGGGTGGAAGGCCCAAGGAAACAGGTAGAATTAGCTGAACCACTTGGCTATACTAAGGGCGCGATGACAAGTATTGCAACAAAGCTAGTTGATTTAGGGCTAGCTGAAAGATTATATAATGAAAGTGATCGCCGGACGATCCAGTTAAAAATAACAACTGCTGGCATAAATGCATTATCAGAAGCACAAAAAATTGGGCAAGAAGTATTTATGAAGCACTTTGAAATTTTAAGTGAAGAAGAAATTAATCAATATTTATTAATTCAAGAGAAATTAATAAAAGGTATACAAGATAGAAAAAAAGATAATAGAGCTTAATAGGAGGAATTCTCATGAACAGATTAAATGATAAATTTGCAATTATTACTGGAGGTGCAAGTGGAATGGGTGCTTCTCATGCACGTTTGCTTGTAAAGGAGGGTGCTAAAGTAATCATTGCAGATATCCTTGAAGAAGAAGGGCAAGCATTAGCCAAGGAACTTGGAGAAAATGCGCAATTTATAAAACTTGATGTAACAAAAGCAACAAATTGGGACGAAGTTGTCTCAGAATCAGAAAAAGCATTTGGTCCTATAAATGTATTAATCAACAATGCAGGCATTAGCATGAATAAATCCATTGAAGACATAACGGAAGAAGAGTACAGAAGAATCATAAACATTAACCAAGTGTCCGTGTTTCTTGGTATGAAGGCAATTATCCCATCAATGAAAAAAGCTAGTGGCGGTTCGATTGTAAATATTTCATCTATGAATGGTCTTGTTGGTGGTGCAATTGGCTATACAGATACAAAGTTTGCAGTACGAGGAATGACGAAAGCTGCTGCTCTGGGATTAGCTCATTATGGTATTCGTGTAAATTCGGTTCACCCAGGTGTAATAGAAACTCCAATGATTCTTAATGAAGATTCCAAAGATGTAATCAAAGAATTCGCAAAACATATACCAACGGGAAGAGTTGCAAAACCTGAGGAAGTTTCAAACCTTGTTTTATTCCTTGCTTCAGACGAATCAAGTTATAGCACTGGTTCTGAGTTTGTTGTTGACGGAGGATTAACTGCACAATAGAATATATGAAGACTATTTACAAAGTAGTTATATTATAAAACAAAAGGAATAATAAAAAATCACTGCAAGGTTTGCTCATCCTATTAGAATTTAATTTATTAAAATAGAGCGCTCGCGAGTAGGAAGATAATCATTGACTAATTATCCGACCTCACACACACCATATAGATCCTTATACGGCAGTTCAATTTCGTACCTTTGTGGTAATATTGTACACAAGAGATTAGCCTGAACTTGGCTAATCTCTTGTTCGTTATTATCGTAGTAACTCCACGAGTAGGCTAAAAGAGGTTATTTTTTAGGAGAAAATTTGAAAATCTTGAAAGCATATGAGAATCTCATTCTCTTTTCCTGCTTTCAACCAATTCCATATTATATTTAAGACGGTACTATATACTTACGTAATATTCGATCCAACTTCTTGCGTGGAACGGTGCTGCTGCCTTTTGCACAAAAAGACCCTTGCTATTATTTAACAAGAGTCTTGAAACCATATTAATAGTGAGGTTATTCAAATTGAAAATAATTCTTTGCATTATAGTAAGATATCCCTTGGACAATGTCACCTAAGGCTTCCACGTCTTCTGGCACTTCTCCATTTTCCACCCATTTTGCTATCAACGAGCATACTAGCCTTCTAAAATACTCGTGTCTTGGATAGGATAAAAAACTTCTTGAGTCCGTTAACATACCAATAAAACGACTAAATACACCAATACTTGCTAAGGTTTCCATCTGACTTAGCATTCCTGCTTTTGTATCGTTGTACCACCACGCAGTTCCTAATTGAATTTTGCCTGGAATTCCACCACTTTGAAAACTACCACTGATTGTCGCTATCGTATTATTATCTTTTGGATTTAATGAATATAGAATCGTTCTTGGTAGTGCGTTTTCCTTTTCCATTGAATCAAGTAATTTAACTAATGGTCTAGCAATTAATCCATCATTCATTGCGTCGTATCCTGTATCAGGACCTAACTTATTAAACATTCTTGTATTGTTATTTCGAAACGCATTGATATGAAATTGCATCGCCCAGTTAAGCTTGGAATAAAGTTTACCTAAGAATAAAAGTGTTTGCGCTTTAAATTTACCTTCATCTATTTCAGAAACTTTTTCCCCATTTATAACACGTTGAAAAACTTCCTCTACTTCTTGTTTCGTAGCCTCAGTATACATCACTGCGTCAAGCGCATGATCCGACACTCGCCCACCAATAGCATGAAAAAATTCCACTCTTGATTCTAATGCTTTTAAAAAATCATCGTAAGAAGATATTGCAACGCCAGATACTTCTGCTAATGATTTCGTCCAATCTTGAAAACCCTCTCGATTTATTTCCAATCCTTTATCGGGACGAAAACTCGGTAGAACTTTAACCAAAAAGCTATCATCCTTTTGTATTTTCTGATGATATTGCAAATCGTCGATTGGGTCATCTGTTGTACAAACCACTTCTACATTCGACTTTTCAATTAAATTACGAGCACCGAGCTTTCCACTAGTTAATTTTTCATTAACCTTTTCCCAAATCTCGGGTGCTGTTTCTTCATTAAGTACAGTATTAATATCAAAAAATCGTTGGAGCTCTAAGTGTGTCCAATTATATAATGGATTACCTATGAGCATTGGGATTGTTTTTGCCCAGGCGATAAACTTATCATAGTCTTTCGCATCACCTGTTATATATGCTTCGTCAATACCGTTCGCTCGCATTGCCCGCCATTTATAGTGGTCCCCGTACAACCATATTTCCGTAATGTTTTTAAACATCTTATTTTCATATATTTCTTTTGGGCTCAAGTGACAGTGATAATCAATGATTGGCAGATCCTTCGCATAATCTTTAAATAGCGTTTTAGCTAAATCACTTTCCAATAGGAAATCTTCATCCATAAACTGCTTCATTCCACATTTCCTTTCTATTTTTAATATTATAATCCCAATAATTCAAGGTGTTTTCCGATATGTTTAACAAGTGCTTGACGATATACGTCCTCATTTTCGTTTAACGTTTGAAAGAAGGCGTCTTTAAATAAAAATTTACCTTGATCATCCTTTGCCGTTAATAAAATACCATATGTGACATGGAATAACTGGCGAGCAGCATCATGATTCATATATGCAGGTAATGATTCATCCGTTTGCCCCTCTAACGGCGTAATTGTATCTAGGTTAGGCGTGATATGATAATACTGTAGCGTTTCTTCAAAATGTTCTAGGGCATGAACATGCATCCTTCGATATAAATCAGGATTTGTAGTAGCAACTACTCTGACTGCTTCAAGCCAATTTGTTCCAGCAGTTTTAATATGAAGTAAACCCTTTGTATGTTCGCCAATTATAGGGAAAACACTAAATTTATCGCTTCCTGAGTGGATGCTTAATTTATAACCAAAATATTGAGAGATAATCGCATGTTCTTTTAATTCCTTTTCAAATTGATTAATATCGCCAATATAATCAATTCCCTTTTGAAACTCTCCACAAAATCTTGGTGCCAAGCTAGTCACATTAACGCCTCTTCTTATTAACTCATTTGCAACAAAAAAATGTGCCGCAGGTGAGGTAATCGTTTCGGTTTCATCAATTGATATCTCGAAATCTACTTTTTTTTCTGCTTTTTGAATATATGTTTTATAAACGTGCTCCGTATAGTCCAAAGCTTCTCCATATAATAGTGCATTCTTAATCACATCTACTTTATCATAGTGAATTTCTAACCCATTCACATCAAATTGTTTATTAAAATACTGGTCATCGTAATAAGTCTTTGTTGCTTCAGGTAACTTTTCATATTCTGCTTCTATATCACTAACAGATGTGGTTTCTAAGTCATTTCTAATCTGATCGGAACAATCTAATGTAAGAAAGGAGATACCTAAAGAAAGTGCATATTCAATATCCTTCTCAAGCTTAATGTGATCTCCATCTGCACCGTAGCCATCTTTATAGCCTTCTTGAAAGACAGCAAAAGCAGCTGCATCCAGGATATCTAACATCGAACGGTTTGTAAGTGCTAATTCACGGATACTTTGTTGTGCTAGAATTGGTTTAACGCGGTATGATTTAATCGTTTCAATATGTCCAGGCGATGCTAACCCAAGACGATCACCTAATCCCATTGTTGCTATATCAGTTCCAAAAGCCTGTGGCACCGTGTATGGAAAATACTGATTTAAGACTAGACGGTTTTTATGAGATAATGCACATCGTTTTCCATATCCTTTTACTGTCTCACCAGTGAGTGATTCATAGAGTACACCATCTCCTACAGCTAAGATCCACTTCGTTTCTAAATCCTTAACCATGATTAACTTATCCTTTTCATATTCTACAAAAGAATTTGGATAAACTTTAACCTGTTCATTCGAGACAGCTACTTTACTTTCAGCTAATGATTGAAGTACTGTAACAAAATGTTCCATCTTTTCACTACTCCCTTTATTTATGATTTTCACTTCCCCCTAATTGATACCGCTTTCAAATATGTTTATATAACTTTCTTATGATTAAAATAACAACGTTGTTATTTTAATCATAACCTATTTTAAATAATTCAACAACTGTTTTGACTAGCAAATTTAAGATTAAATTTTTTTAAGTGAAAACGCATTAAAGTTGTGGTACATTATATGTATAACTACTAGGAATAGACAGAATAAAAGTCGATAGGTGATGTTTATGACAGTAACAATTAAAGATATAGCAAATATTGCAGGTGTTAGCTATTCAACCGTTTCCAAAGCCCTTAATGACAGCCCGCTTGTTAAAAATGGAACAAAACAAAAGATTGTTGCGCTTGCAAATAAAATGGGCTATGAACCCAATTTTGCAGCACAACGGCTTGTAAGTAAAAAAACGAAAATAATTGGTTTAATTTGGCCTACAATAGAAAGAACTGTTTTATCAACGCTTGTGACGAACATTAGTAATGAAATCGATAAAACGGATTATTCAATGATTCTATCAGTAGACCCTGTCCCTAAAGCTCTTGAGACATTTAGAAAGTTTCAGGTCGATGGCATTATATTATTTGAAGAAAATAACAACGTTTCGATTAGTGAACAGAATATTCCACTCATTTCTTATGGCGTATCTAGTGAAAAAAATACTTCCTATCCAATAATTGATGCGAATCATGAACAAGCAATGGATATAGCCATTGCTTATTTATATCGATTAGGACATCGAAAAATAACTTATATCGGGAATATTTCTCCTACTGATCCACTACAAATGGAAAAGTATCGAGGTTTTGAAGCTGCCATGAAGCAACATCAACTACCTTTTGATAATAGTCATGTAATAAATACAAATGGGTTAAATTGGTATGATGGCTATACAGCAGTAAAAAAACTAGTTAACACACAACCATTACCTACCGCAATTGTGAGTGGGAGTTACGATATTAGTGGCGGTGTGATCCGTTGTTTAAGAGAGAACAATATTAGTATTCCTAAAGATATGTCTGTAATTAGCTATGACAATATTCCACAAATGGAAACGATGGAAATACCTTTAACAGCTATTGGTGTATCTTTAGAAGAACTGGCTAAAGAGATTGTTGAAGCAATGATCGCTTTAGTAGACACAGAACAGGTAAATCCAATTACAAAAAAAATGAACCCAACCCTTGTAGAGAGATCTTCCTGTGCATATGTAAAAAAATGATTCGAATCAAAAAATTAGAAAATCCTGACAAATCCTACCTCTTTTACAACATTAAATGAGGTAGGATTTATTGGAGTTGCTATTCTTTATTATGAAACCCGGTCTACCCAACTTCAGAATGTTGTTGTTTCTCATCTATTACTTCATTCATGCTTCCTACACGATAGCCAAAAAGATCAACAGAAACATAAGCAAATCCTAATGATTGTAATTTCCGTCCTATTTTTTCTTTACTAGCAAGTAAAGCTACTATATCTTCTGGTAAAGCTTCAATTCTTGCAACATCCCCATGATGACGTACACGTACAACACTAAACCCTAGCGTTTGAATATATTGTTCTGCTTGATTCACTTGATCAATATTATGTTTTGTTATTCTTGTTCCATATGGAACCCTAGAAGCTAAGCTACAAGATGCTGGTTTATCCCAAACAGGTACTTCTAGCTCTTTAGCTAAGATACGAATTTCTCGCTTATAAAGGTCTGCTTCTTGTAGTATACTTCTAACACCTGCTTCGGTTCGCGCTTTTAAGCCAGGACGGAAATCATCTAAATCATCCATAATCATTCCATCCAATACATAATAAAAACCTCTTTGCTTAGCTAATTTATTTAGGTGATTATATAGCATTTTTTTGCTGTAATACCAACTATCTGGTGTATTTGCCACGATAGCATCTTCTTCTAGTTCTTGTATTTCTGTTTCTAAAACAGGAATATTCATTTGTTTCGCTAGGTTAACTGCCCCTTCAAATTCTTCTTTACGAAATAATTCAGATGCGACAACAACCGCTAAAACATTATCAGAACCTAATTCTTGATGTGCTCTTTTTAATACGAATGTACTGTCCACTCCTCCAGAAAAAGCTACCAGTACGCGTCTCATCTCACAAAGTGTTTCTCCTAATTTTCGGTCTTTTTCTAGCATTCTCATTCTCCTCACTCTCATTAATTATCTTTTTAAAATTTCGCCATAAATAATTTCGCGAAACCTATGGTTATCTCACAATAAATCATCTAATGTAGTAAACTTCATATCTTGCAAATCAGTTAGTTGCTCTAAATTATCATGTTGGTCCACTTCATTTAATAACGCAGCAGATACTTCTATTGTTCCTATATCCAACGTATTTTTGATTCGCACAAGCCTTACTTTTGTGAAATCTAAGATATTACACGTTTTGATAGCTGCTTGAATTGCCTGTTTATCATTTGGAAGTGTTGTTGATATATTCGTCGGTCCAACAACTGTCGACGTTAAACCATTGGCATAGGTTGTATCCCGGTCCATTTTATCTACCAGTTTTTGCGTAGTAAAGTCTGCCGTCCCGACACCATTGGCATTTCCTTCAGTTTGTTTCGTCAAATCTAATACAACCATTTTCGTTACTTCTGGTCCACCATATGCATAGGGTGTAGGATAACGTCCCGTAATATTAGGATCCATACCGTCACCACTAATATTCTTACCTATCTGATCTATTACGAGCACATCGATTTTTTCGAAAAATAGCTTTGGTAACAGCTGTTTCGATAATTTCTGCATATCTGCTTCCTTTTCTTCAATTTCTTCCGGTTTCCATACTTCAACTCTAGTAATTTTATCAAACGCATTTTCCACGGTTGCAACAGCAAATAAAATCGGCATACTAGCTAAGGTTAACTTTGCCATCGCTGGTACATGTTCAGCCATATATTTAAACCCTAGTTGATGACAAGCTTCTGCACCCTTTTGTTTGCCCAGTCCAATACTTATCATCTTCATAATGCCACTTTCTACTGGTCCTCGAAAGGCAGTATGGGGTTTAACTCGATTAATCACAACAATACCGTCCGCTTCTGCTGCTAGTTTGTCGACATAAACGGGTAATCCATTAGGTAACTTTCCGACTTCAATTACTTCCATCGATGAGCGTATTTCGGCGTTGACACTTTCCTTTGTTATCCCTAAGTGCTCAAGCACTGCTTTTTGTCCTTCTGCAGTTGCACCTCCGTGACTTCCCATACTCGGAACAATAAATGGCTTTGCTCCTAAGCTTTGTAGAAAAGCAATCGTCTCTTTCGTTAATGCAACAAGTCGATCAAGCCCACGACTACCGACAGCCACCGCTATTTCCATTCCTGGTTTTATCTGCTCTATTATTTCTTCTTGATCGAGACGATTTCTGAGTTCTTCAGACAAATCATCAATTTGTTCATTTGCAAATGTTTGCTTTACTGATGCCACTTGTGGAATTGGAATGTCCTTCAGTAAATCTTGTAAGATCCCCATCGCATCTACACCCCTTTTTATATTTACTGGCTCATCTCAAATATTTGTTTTAAATAGCTAATACTCCCATCAATATATGGTTCTTTCGTGTTTTCTAATAAAACATGGATATGCGGCTTATTTGTTTTTATCCAAGAGAAAATCTGCTGATAATCTAGTATCCCTTTTCCAACAGGTACCATCTTTATTTGATTCGATTCAACTATAAAGTCTTTAGCATGAATAATTACGATTCGATCACCAAACAAGTTTACTGCTGTTTGAAATAACTTTTCCTGTTGCTTATAATTATCAACCGTAATATAATTCGCAGGATCATAGATTACTTGAAGATTGTTTGAGTCAACACGATCTACTAATTCTTTCATTAATTCTGGTGTGTGAACTGGATGATTGACACCACCTTCAATCCCAACAATAACACCGAATTTTTCTGCTTCCCTAACAAGTTCCCTTACACTATCAACAACAGCAAGAAACGGTTTTTCTGTAAAGTTATCAGTTGTATAACCCATTTTCGCATGCACATTTCCAGTTTCCGTACCGACAATACTGCAATTAAAATCACGTGCAAAGCGGATATGCTCTTTAAATCGATCTAATGCTTTTCTTCTATCTTCTTGATTCGGATGGATCATGTTAATATAACAACCTAAGACGGCAATATCGATTTGTATATTATGAAACGGTTTATTTATACGTTTAGCAAACCCAGGAGTTAACGCGCCCTTTTCAAACGAAAGTTGTTTGAATGATTTTGGAAGTGCTAATTGAATTGCCTTTAATCCTTTATTCGCCACTTCATCGGCTATTTCCTCTTCTGTATGAAAATTAATATCATGTGCCCGTATTCCTAGGTTTAATTCCATTTGATCACCTACCATTTTTGTAATTAGCGTTAGCTATTGGATATTACTATTTGACCAACATCAACTTCTCTTCCTATCTCAATTAATCGTTCCATATTAAGAAGTCCTGAACAATCAATTGCTTTCGTGTCTTTACCAGTTACTTTTATAAATGTTTTCACCTTATTGTTGTTTCTGAATTTTCTAATATGAAAATGATCACAATTATCTAACTGAATAAGAGGGGCTTGTGCAATATTTCCTTCAAAAGAATCTAATAGTAGAGAACTTGTGTGTAAACATGTTATTCCTTCTTTAGAAGTGAGCGTCATTTCTTTACAAGTGATGCCTGTTAATGGACTTTCTGGTAGTCCTTTTAAGACAATTGCTGCTTGTGCATCATAGCAATCAATTTTTTCTAACCATATATTTCGAATGACAGGCGTTTTTTCAGTAACTGGTTGTGCCGCTCCAACTTGTTCACTCTCATAATACATTTGTATTATGACCGCTTCTTTAGAGATATCGAGCATTTTTATATTTTCAATTACGATGTTTTCAATACTACCGCCTCGTCCTCTTGCTGTTTTCAAACGAATACCCTTGTCTGTCCCTGAAAAAACACAATCTGCTATTTGAATATTCCGTACATCTCCTGACATCTCACTACCGATAACAAATCCACCATGACCATTAAAAACCGTACATTTTTCTATTAATATATCTTGACTAGGCACAGCCAATTTGCGTCCCGCTTCGTCTTTTCCAGATTTGATACAAATGGCATCATCACCTACGTCAAATTCACATCTAGACACGATTGCATATCGACATGATTCCAAATCCAATCCATCCCCGTTTTGTGCATACCAAGGATTCCGAACTTTTATATTCTTAATCTTCACATGCTCACATAACCATGGATGAACATTCCATGCTGGTGAATTTTGAAAAGTAGGGCCATCTAGTACTACTCTTGTGCATTTTCGAAGGCTTACAAGGTTAGGTCTTAAATAGTCACGTGCTGGCAAGTAATCGTCGATCTCTATGTTCGTTTTTTCCGCTAGCGCATCAACTACACTTGCACCTTTCATAGCATTCTCTGTAGGCCACCAAATCTGTTCATGCTCATCAACCACTCCGCCTGTTGTGATCAATTCTGTCCATTGTAATGCTGTCATTTTCCATTTTTTTATTGGCCTCCAATAATCTCCAGCGCCATCAAATATGCCTTTTCCCGTGATAGCAATATCCTCAAGCCCTTCTCCATCTATAGGTGATTGACAACGGACAGTCTCCTTACCTTCAAAGCTGGAAATTATCAATGGGTAGTCATTAAAGTTACCTGTGAATCGTACAAGCGCACCACTCTTTACATGTAAATTTATTTTACTCTGTAACCTAATTGGGCCAGTAAGCCAAATTCCCGCTGGAACAACCACCTTACCACCACCAGCTTTAGTACATGCCTCAATGGTTTTCTTAAATGCTTCCGTATTATTATGAATTCCGTTTCCTATCGCACCAAATTCCGTTATATCAAATTGTTTACTAGGTATATCTGGATTAGAAACTGTAAAGGTCGGTAATTGTTGCTTATCCCACACCTTTTTTAAGTAATGACACAAAGGAAGTTGTTTCTGTTTAATAGCCTCTATAACTAAACGAGCAATCTCTTTTGCACCTTCTAATGAAAAATGGGTATTATCCTTTTCACCCTCTGGATAATACTCGTATTGATTTGGTTCTATCCACATGAATAATTTTTTTGAATTTTCGTCACCAATTTCCTCCAGTAGCACCGTACTTGATTTCGTTATATCAAGTAAAGGAACGTCTAATTCTTCTGCCAGTTCTCTTATAGCGACAGCATATTGATCATGCGAATCCAGCACCGTACCATCAGCATTAAAGTTTCTTCTTTGTACTGGGGTTACTAACACTGGGTACGCTTGGCGTTTCCAAGCTACCTCAACAAATTTAGTTAAATTCTGTTTATACGTTGTATGTGGTTCTGTATATCTCTCACTATTCACTTTTGCATCATTATGACCAAATTGAATAAATAGATAATCTCCCACTCTAATCTGCCCATCAATCTTATTAAGACGTTCCTCCTCAATAAATGTCCTTGTAGAACGTCCTGAAGCGCCCTCATTAATAACCATTACATCATCATTAAAATAGTCCTGAAAAACTTGTCCCCACCCTGTTCTTGGAAATCTTTCTTTTGGATAATATGACATTGTCGAGTCACCAGCTAAAAATACGTTCATTTTTTTACGCCTCCGCATTTACTCTATTCACTCAGTTTCTCTAAAACTGTAATAGCTTGCTTTGCATAATCACTATATATTGGAATAAGCGCTACAAGCTCGTGGCTACTACCGCCTTCTTCAGAAGTAAGATTTGTATTTATAGTTATCCCATATACATGTTCTTCTCCTGTTTTTGGATTCGTAGCCATATATGTTTGACTATCGGTAACAATATGATCAAGCTCTACTAATCCTTCAGGCTCTAATACAGCAGGTGTAACCATATCCGCATCAACTAGAATAACGTCACCATTATGACCTGCAATCTCTGAAATTAGCCGTTCATAGACAGGTGAATAGACTTCTAGATCAATTGATTGACTTAAACTATCATCAAGTTGTGCCTGAACAGTTGTGATTAGTTCTTCTTCCGCCGTCTCTTCAATATCAGTAAAAAACAACAAATTGACTTGTTCCTCGTTATCACCACAGCCTGCTAATAGGAAGCTAAAAGTTAGTAGTATTGCCCATCGTTTTATAATCTGCATCATTTTCAACCTGCCCTTCATCAGGAATTTTTAATTACGCATTAGATATAATCATGTTGATCTATTTGAGCACTAGCAAGAATAAATGCACCTACACCATGAAGATCATTAACGCTTGATTCTCTATTAATATAGTAATCATAGACACCAATAGATGTCCCTATGCTAATACCATGCAACTGGAAAGTATCGTTCTCATCCAAACTTACCTTATGTTTCAAAATACCTTCATAACCGAATTTTGCACTTTTAAAATATTTTTCTTTAATATATCCTTTGTTAACAGCTTTGGCTATCGCATAAACAAATAAGCTGGAGCATGAACTCTCGAGCCAGTTATCCTCTCGATCTCCTTTATCTATCACTTGATACCATAAACCGGTTTCTTTATCCTGATACTGTAGTAAACGGTCTATTAATTGCTGCACTACCACACGTAATTCTTCTTTTTTCGGATGTCCATCTTCTAAAAGTTCAATAAAATTAACTAACACCATACTGTACCAACCGAGTGCACGTCCCCATATCTCAGGAGCATGGCCCTTTGCTGTTGCCCACGGTGTTTCTTTACTTTCATCATATCCGTGAAAATACAATCCTGTTTTTTCATCAAATGTATGCTCTCGCATCAATTTTTCCTGATGCATGATTAAATCAATTAATTCAGATTCCCGAAACATCTGACCATATTGGATAGCGAATGGACCTGCCATATATAATCCATCAAGCCACATTTGGTATGGGTATTTATCTTTGTGCCAAAATCCACCCTGTTTCGTCCGATTTAATGTTTTCAACAAGTTTCTTAGCTTTAAAGCAGCTAACTGGTAGCGTTTATCACCAGTTTCTTTGTACAAAGGTAGTAATAATAATCCCGGTTGAATTGCATCTAATTCACCCCGCGCAAAAAGAAAATTCCCTTGCTCATCAACTAATTTATCCACGTATTCTTTGACATAATCAAAATAAACTTTATTTTTTGTTTGTAACCAAACATCGTACATACCACACAGAAAAACACCTTGATGATAGTGCCAACGATTTTCAGGTGGAAGTAAGATTGGTTGATATTGATTCATTAAACTTTGACATGCTGTTTCTGCCCATTCTAGGCCTGTTTTGTTCTGATAAGTAGACATGTTATCCAACCTCCTCACAAGTTTTTTACTCTATACTTTATATTCGAACCAATCAAAATCAGCATAGTTACTACTAGTAGATCCATTACTACTGACATACATGCCAATATATGCTCCAACAAATCCACCAGCTTTGTCAGTACTAAGAATTGTTCCATCTATATCAGTTGCTAGGGTTTTCCACTCATCCACTATTGTTCCATAATAAAAACTATAGGCTTGCGCATACGCTTCTACCTTTAAATAGAGTTTTTTCACATCATCTAGTTCAAGACAAGCACTTAATTCATCCTTACCCTCTTCTCGACGAACGAGTTGAATGTAATTTTTGTTATCTTTTAAAATTCGCTCCATACGAAACTGAAAGCCCTCGTTTTGTAGCAATACTAACCCTGCTGATTCACAAGGATCTTCCGGCTTAAATTCCATTACTGTACTAGCATAAAAATTGATATCTTGTTGACGTCGACCAACAAAGGATGGATTACTAGATTCCATAATCGTTTCCTTCTTTGTCTTTAACCTTAGAAAGCCAGGGCGTTCCATCAATGACCAGAAATCTCCTCTCGGTGTTCGCAAAAAGTTCCATTGTAAAGAAAGCACTTCTTTCTCAAATTGATCACAAGCAGGTAGTGTTGGCCACTTGTATTCTTTTAATGCTGGAAATGCCATCTCAGTTTCAATCATTCCTTTTCCAGGATTAACTACTGGCCAACCGTTTTCCCACTTAAATGGAACAAGAAAGGTTTCTCTACCAAGGTTTCGGTAACCACCATATGGACGTGATGCAAGACAAACCATCCACCAATCACCGGTTTGGGTTTGAATGATATCTGCATGGCCAACATTTGAAATTTCATGGTTTCTTCCTAGGTGACGGTGAGTCAAAATTGGATTTGTTTCGGTTGACTCATAAGGTCCAGTTACATTTTTACTCCTTGCGATCGTTACTGCGTGAGTAAAGCCTGTTCCACCTTCCGCTATCATCAAATAATAGTAATTATCAATTTTATATAAATGTGGTGCTTCTTGCGCATGTGCATACTTCAATGCACCTTCCCATAAAGCAAAAGTTGGGCCAACAAGCTTTTTCTGTTTTAGATCAAGCTCTTGTAACCATATTTGATTATGTTTCGGATATTCACTGCCATTAGGTGGTCGACGATTACCGGTATAATACACTTTTCCATCATCAAAAAGTAAAGACGGATCTATTCCTGGAGCATCGACTAACCAGTTTGGATCAGACCAAGGGCCCGCTGGATCTGTTGCAGTAACATAGAAGTTTTTCCTTGCGCCAGTTTGACTAACTACAAAGGTTGTAATCATATAAAAGATACCATCGTTATAACGAATGGTTGGTGCATAGATTCCCTTTGAATATGGTGTTTCATCTAGATTTAGTTGGGAAGGTCTGTCTAAAACATGGCCGATCTGTTTCCAATGTACTAAATCTTTACTATGAAAGATCGGAACTCCTGGGAAGTACTCGAAAGTTGACGTCACCAAGTAATAGTCATCGTCAACGCGACAAATTGATGGATCTGGGTAAAAGCCTGCAATAATTGGATTTTTAAACGTTTTCATTTTTTCCTCCTTATTATTTCATTAATAGAAGATCACGTTATCACGAACAGTTTTCACTAATTTTAAATAACTATCTGGTAAATTAGTAACTTGTCTTCCAGTAATACCTACACCTTCAACTTGATTTAATAGAATTATTGGCGTATCAACATGAATGTTCTTAGTTGTGAAATTATTTATGTCAGCATCTTTTGTATTCTCTAAGTGTAAAGATGATCCTTGTCTTGTATCCACCCGAACCCTGTCTATTGTAATACCTTCAATGTATCTTCCGTAAATGCCATCACCAACCATATATAATTCTTCTTTTACCATATCAGGTTCACCGCCTACTGCATCTGCATCCGTAACCATTTCTATGGTTATCTGATTTAATGAAATGTCTTTTATAGGCATCTCTGGCAATCCATAAATGAAACCAGCTGCTGCGCGACAATTTTTAGCGGTTATGTTACTTAATTGAATGTGTTCAATTACCGGCGTTTTCTCACTTACAGGTATTCGCTCAGGCTTTACCATCAAGGGATCATCTAAGTCGACACCATACCGATAAAATGCGTTGATAGCTATCGGGCATAAACAATTGTCCATTACGATATTACTTACTAGAATATTACGAATGTAGCCACCACGCGCGCGATTTGTTTTTAACCGAATTCCTCTATCTGTACCAATAAATACACAATTCGATACAGTAACATTTTCTATTCCTCCAGAGTTTTCACTCCCCATAACAATTCCGCCATGTCCATGTAACATGGTACAGTTAGTCACTGTTATGTTTTCAGATGGTATTCCAATTTCTCTACCATTTGCATTAATACCAGATTTAACTGCGATACAATCGTCCCCAACATCAAAATGACAATCAGAAACTCTTACGTTCGAGCACGAATCAATATCTAATCCATCACCATTCGGTGTATCTGATGGATTTTTAATAGTTAGATCTCGAACAGTTACATTGTTACAATATACAAGATGGGTGTTCCAAAAAGGAGAATTCTGTAACGTAATACCTTCTAGTTTGACATGTTCGCAATCAATCAATTGTACTAAGGGCGGCCGTAAAAATTGTGACGGCCACTCAACTAAATTCGTATCATTTGGTTCCGTGAAATCCTTATTTAATTCGCTAATCTTATCCGTCATTTCAGATTGATAATCGATACCCTTTTTCAACTCTTTATTAATTTCCCACCAAGCCATCCCTTGCCCATCAATGACACCGTCGCCTTTAATTGCGACATTTTTCAATCCTTTTCCATAAATAAGAGGAGAAAATCCATAACATTGATAGCCAGACCACCTCGTGTAAACAGGATTATAAGCGGAAAAGTCATCGGTAAATAAAATCTTTGCACCTGCATCAATGTATAAAGTAATATTACTTTGCAACTGGATTGCTCCTGTTTTATATGTGCCCGCTGGAAAATAAACAATCCCGCCACCATGCTTACTACAATCATTTATTGTGTTCGCAATCGCCAGACTATTATCTATTTGACCATCATTTATCGCACCGTATTCTTCAACATTATAAGCATACATGGTTTATACCTCCTTTATTTATAACGTTCACTTATTGCTAAGAAAGTAAATCCTCACGTAATGGTGTAAATGTGTCTAATAGACTACTTGGTTCTAATGCAATCACACCATGCTCCGTATTACTTGGAATATAAAGTGATTCTCCCTTTGATAAAGTATGAATCTTTTCATTTAATTTAAATTCAAGCTTTCCCTTTAAGCAGTAAGTCAATTGTTCATGCGGATGACTGTGTACCTTTCCAACTGCCCCTACTTCAAATTCTACTTCCATCATCATTAATTTTTTACCAGTTGGGTGAATCTTTCTAGTGACGCCTGAATCTACTATTTCCCATTCGCCAATACCTGACATAAGAATTCCTCCTCATTTAAGTGCGTTATCCTTTGCAAGAAAAGGAAGTACCAATTGAATCAACATCACTGCTAGAATTACGTAGGCTACAATCGAGCCATCAATATCTGCTGAAAAAAACATAAAAGTAATGATTCCCATTGCTCTACCCAGGTTGATAATCGTTTCACGAAGCACAACAGATTCTACGCGAAACGCACCTTTTAGTGGCAACAAATCTATCCATTGAAAATAAAAAGCCGCATAGGCGTTTCCTTGTAATGGTTTAAACAAATGATGAACGGACATAAACAAAATAACTGTAATCATATTAATTTCCCAAATTAAAAACAGACTGGCTAAGATAAAACCAAATGCAGCAAATAACAAATATGCTCTTGTTGCTTCAATCTCTGCAAATCTAGAAATGAGATAACTAGAGAAGATTGATAAACTTAAAAACACTATGTTTAAATAACCAACAACACTTTCATTATTGAAAATGCTATAAATCAAAATTGGCGGAATGTACATGAGAATACCTTGCGGAAATCCAAGGACAAACCAGCCAATAAGTGCTTTTAAAAAGTTTGGTTCTCGATTAATGATTAATTTTAAATATTTCATATAATATGACTTATGTGACATATCTTCCTTTTGAATTCGAAAACTCCCCATTGTTGCAATAACAAACATTAAAAACGCCAATGAAAATACGATAATATAGCCGCTAAGCTCATTTGACAAACTAATAATAAAACCAGCAATTGCAGGACCGAGTAGATTAGATCCACCCATTACAATTTGGTTCCACCCTAAATATCGAAGCCTGTTTTGATCAGAAGAAAACTCATGGACAATAGTGAAATAAGCTACCCAATACATTCCCTGAGCAATTCCTTTGATCAATGCGAACCAATAAAAGTGCTGAACGATATTTTCCTGTAATACAACAATAAATAAATAAAAGAGTGCGGTTAGCAAAATTCCATACCGATACATCAGCGTGCGTCCGAATTTTTTAGAGCGTTTTCCTATTAAGAATGTTGTTACAGCTTGTGCCAATATCGCAATTAAGTTGTACATCCCGCTAATCCATAAGCTATTTGTAAGACGCCATAAATACAAATTGACAAATATGATCGATAAGGAATTTCCAAATTGATAAATCCCGTGATTAAATAGAATTTGCACCGCTTGTGAAGACAATTTCTTCTTTCGATTCATTTCCCATTTTTTCATCTATTTCATGCACTTCTTTCAATTAATGTTTACCAAGATAGTAGTGAAATTTTTCCGCCTCTGGTAACGGTTGAATTGTTTTTTTACACAATTGATAAAGTTGCAGGCGTATCAATGTAGCCTGTGTACTTGCATTCATATCCCCTTCTTCTAAACCTAATCCTAAATGTACAGGATTTGGCATATTGGGATAATATTCACCGCTTTTCACTTGAGCAACATTTGGTGCAGATGGTGAATAAACAATTTCTCTAGAAAATCCACCATCATTCTTTTTAAACTTTTTCATATTGTTGATCGTAATCTCGATAATCTCTTCTAACTCAGACTTAGGTATTGCTATTTCCAAATAAGCAATAAGGTTAATCGGATTACGGATATAACACATATCCTTCGCTTCTTCTGTACGAAGACAGTGTAAAATACTTTGGTAAACAAGATTCGGATTAGGCATCTTCAACTGGAAACTATTATAAAATGTCAGTAGTTTAAACGTCCCTGAAATCCTGACATATAAACTACCTTCACCCCATAGTCCTGTTTGTTTATCTTGTATACTTTTTAAATATGAAACTGCTTGGTTCAGGTATACTTGCTGTTGTTCTTTGTTAAATTCACGTATATACACACAAGAATTTGCAAATAAATCGCATCCTCGCCAACTATTACGTAAATCAATACTTTTCCATTTTTCTAAGTAAGAAGCGGTTGTTTCCACATATGCTGGAGCTGTATGTTGCTCCAGTGGTAATGGATACAAAGGTGCACTTCCAAGTCTTTTTAAAGCACCTGTTGCATAACTAATCGCACGATGAACCATAACTTCATCATTTCTCATCGATGGATTGGCATCAAAAAAGTAACCTGTTTTACTATCTTGTTTCTTTTGAAAAAAAACTATCATTTTTTCTTTCATATCCTCTGGTAGACTATCAAGTAAGTTATTTCTGATTAAGATGTTTAACCCTTGAGCAGTTGATTCTATATCTGGGATCAATCCTTCTATTTCCATCGAACTTCTTGCATAATAAAATCCACCTGTACTCGGATCATATTGTTTGGCTAACCATGAAAACAAGTTAGGAAATAAATCATCCATCTTATCTAATAACCCCACATAACCATTTGAGTAAATAGACACCTCTCCACCTGCTTTTTAAAATTGACTGTTTTCTGTAGTTAATATTGTTTAACATTTAGAAATAGTTGCTATAATCAGCGAAGGAAGCAAATGGTTGAGACTCCAGTGGGAACAGCACAAACCGAAGTTCCTCTATAGAAGCGTTCTTTGCTTCTGTATAAGCTTTAGGTTGTGTCCACGGAAAGCGAGACCATTTGCTGACATAGCGAGTAAGAAGTTTTCACTACGTCGTACTATAATATTGAAACGAAATTTAAAGTTTTTTTCACTTCTATATTCTGTTAACCTTTTACAGACCCTAGTAATGCACCTTTTGTGAAATACTTTTGTAAGAAAGGATATACTAATAAAACTGGGACTGTTGCGACAACGATTGTTGCCATTTTTACAGTAACTTCTGGTGGTGGGACATCAGTAAATGACGATCCATCATAACTAATACCACTTGCAAGTACCACAATTTGTCTTAAAAGAACTTGAACTGGCCACTTTCCTGCATCACTCAAATAAAGAATCGCGTGCATATAAGTGTTCCAATACGTAACTGCATAAAAAAGTGAAATCGTTGCAATGGCTGGCAATGAAATTGGAATTACGATTCGAAATAATATACCAAAGTCATTCGCTCCATCTATTTTTGCTGACTCTTCTAATCCCTGTGGAAGATTTAAGAAAAAGCTCCTTAAGATAATCATATTAAAAGCATTAATCGAAACAGGTACAATTAGTGCCAAAAGGGAGTCTAATAACCCTGTCTGTTGTACAACTAAAAATGTTGGAATCATCCCACCATTAAATAACATCGTAAAAACAATAAGAAAGTTTATATGCCTTCTACCTATAAGATCCCTACGCGAAAGACCATAGGCAGTTAACGTTGATAAGAACATACTCCATAAAGTTCCACCAATTGTTACAGTGATGGAAACACCTAATGCTTTAAAAATAGTATCAGTAGAGAAGATATAACGATAAGCATTCAAACTAAATTCAGTGGGAAATAACAAAAACGTAGTATCAGCAATTTCGGCACTTGTGGCGAATGAACTTCCCAATACATGAATAAATGGTAGGATAGTTATCAGTCCGATAAGTCCCAACAGTATATAATTAAATGTATCAAATACCCTACTGCCGACTGACACTCTATTTTTTCTTTGTTTTTTTGTCATTTTTTTTCACTCCTTATACCGATTAATAGATTCCTTCTTCATCAAATACCTTAGCTAACTTATTCGCGAAAATTACCATCACCAAACCAACGGCGCCTTTAAAAAATCCAACTGCTGTACTATAACTAAATTGTCCTTGCTGGATACCGGCGACATATACATACGTATCAAAGATTTCAGCTACTTCTCGATTTGAGGAATTTAATAATAGATATACATGCTCAAATCCGAGTTCAAGTACATCACCAATTTTAAGAATAAGTAATACGATGATGACACTTCGAATTGCTGGAAGTGTAATATGCCACATTTGTCTAAGACGCGTAGCACCATCTATTTTTGCAGCTTCATATAACTGCGGATCGACTGCGGTTATTGCTGCCAAGAAAATAATTGTTCCCCACCCAGCTTCTCTCCATATAACTTGGAGAATATACATTGGTCGAAACCAATCAGAACTCATCAGAAAATTAATTTTCTCAAATCCAAAAACTTCTAACATTGAATTGATAATACCATCGTCCAAAGTAAACATTACAAAGCTGATAGATACAATAACAACCCAAGACATAAAATGCGGAATATAAATTAGTGTCTGGATGCCTCGTTTATAAAACGAATGTCTTACCTCATTTAACATGAGAGATATAACAATTGGAATCGGAAAAAACACAAATATTTGTAAAGCAAATAATACGAGCGTGTTTCTAAAAATACTCCAAAACTCAGGGCTTGCGAATAATCGACGAAAATGTTCAAATCCAACCCACTCACTACCTGATATACCTAAATACGGTTTGTAATCCATAAAGGAGATGATTAATCCATACATAGGAAGATATTTATAGATTAGAAAATAAATAATCCCTGGAAGAATCATTAGATAAAGCATTTTATTTTTTTTCGTACGCCTCCACAATTCTTGTCTTCGTTTTTTCTTGTAATCAACAGGTATTTTTGTATTAGCTTCTGTAACCACTGTATTAGCCATTAGCAAAACCCTTTCTATAATTTTATCTTTTCCAAACCATTTCTTGCTTACATTTAATGTAGAGTAAGATAATGACCTCGTAAATAATCATTATGTTATTAACCCTGAATAAGTATGCGTTTACATTACTGATAACCTGTATTTTATTACAATATAAGATAATGATTATTGGATAAACACTATGGTTATGGGTCAGTTACTTTAAAATGAGCATTCACACATGTGAATGCTCATTTATAATTACTCCATCTTATTCCTTTTATTTTGATTTAACATATGCAACATTGCTCCAGCAAATAATGTAGCGAGTCCAATTAGTAACAAATTAAACATTGATGTTGCGGTTGCTGGTAAATTTTCTGGACTTTTCGTTTTCTCTTGATTCTTATCACCTGAATTAGTATCTTCTGCTTTAATATCTGTGACTTCATTTTCGTCGTTTTCGTTTTCGTTTTCGTTTTCTTGATCTTCATCTTGACTAGATTCATTATCTTCTACATCTTGTTGACCTTCTTCTTGCTGATCTTCATCGACAGGTACTTCTTCTGGTTCTTCCACATCAGGATTATCCTCTGGTTCCTCTTGATCTGGAACAGGATTCCAACCTTTTAATACATTTTCAACTGTCCACTCAGCTTCTTCTTCATCTGTTAATTGTCTTCTGGAATCATTTACTACTGCACCTGGGCCAGTATTTTTATATTCAAATAATCTAGCATCTTCAGGTTGTAATCCACTCATTGATGTCCATCCATCTGGGTTGATATGTTCGCCCAGTTCGCTATTCTTGATCAAAACACTTCCTATTGCACTGGGATTACCACCAGATGGCCACGGTCTTCCTAGATAAACCGTACCTGCTGCTGCATCACTCGTTAACTTACTATTCATAATCATCATGCCATACTCATCTGAAATCAACGTACTAGCAGCGGTAACATAACCATTTGTAGACTCGGAACCTCTATCAAACGAATGGATCACTGAATTCGCAAATACTACTCTAGCAGCCCCAAAAATAAAGTCTACATCACCTTCTACGTAAACATGGTCATAATAATGCGTACCAGCATTTACATACAATGTATCTTGATTTCCAATAAAACTTACATTTTTAAAATAGAGTCGATCACCACTTGCGTAGACTGCAACCGCTTGTCTCCCATCAGTATCAATTGTTTCATCAAAAGAATTTTCAAATGTTAGATTTTCTACTTTAAGATCATCAGCTCGAAGGTATGCACTTGCACTGCCACTTGTTCCAAGAGTCCCACCTACTCCATTATCTCTACCAGCATAATTATCATATGTGATGACTGTCTCTTTTTCATTTTCACCAATCAATGTAATGAACGGTTTGTTAGCGGGAATATTAATAACTTCTTTATACGTCCCATTTTTCACATAGATCATTACAGTTTGACTGTTGTTAATAGGCACAGCATCAATTGCAGATTGGACCGTATCATAATCCCCACTTCCATCTTGTGCAACCGTTATTGTGTTATCAATTTCAGCTAAACGCTTCATCTGTCCTTCCAACTCCTTTACATCTCCAGTAGCTAATGTTCTGCCATATGTGTCAACTGATTTTGTTTCAGCTACTTGAACAAATACTTTATTCGTGTAATTACCCGTTTGCTGTGCAATATCTAGTAACGACGTTCCCCAATGACCACCCCAAGAATAGCCATTACGTCTCTCTTCTTCAATCTCCATAATGTCATATTTAATAACACCATCACGGCCAGAAAAGATTGGTTTGTTCGTACCAATTTCATAAAAACGATACCAAGCTGTTGCATTTGTATCTTCAACAAAGTATTCATTGTTTGGATCCCCACTAACATAGCGTGTATCCTCTAATTTCACTTCATCTAACCATTCTAATGCAGCTTTAACAGATTGATTAATCCTCTCTGTTTGCGGTCTAGACATTAGATAACGAATAATACCGACCGACTCCTGCCCAGAAATAGATGGATGTTCATATGCGCGCGCTCCTTTTGCTTCATATGTGATTGGATCATGTTGCGCAGACCACGCTGTTGATTCGCCATCTACTTCAATTTGTGCTTGAAGAATATAATCAACTGCTAAATCAATTGAACTAGTAACTTTCACAAGGTATTCATCACTAATTAAATCGGAATCAAATGGATATTTTCGTTCTGATACTAAATCCATTAATTCTAAAACATTAACCATTGCCTCATCATTAAAGGTCACATAGTCAGAGTAATTCCCTCTAGCTGGATATACTTGTGCAAAACCGCCTGTTGGATATTGCAACTCAAATAAGAAATCCAAAGCTTTCTCTAAACTGTCTTGATACTTTGCATCTTTTGTTTCCTGATATATCTGTGCAAGATATATCATTTCTGCAATTGTTGCATCGTTATCAATCGTTCCTAATTCATTACCATCTTCTACCCATTCCGAACGGGACTCTACACCATCCCATGCACGTGTGTATATCTGCGGCCAATTTTTAGTCCAACCACCGTGGTCCATTTGCCAAGTCAATAGATTATCCGCTTCTTGAATTGCTTTATCTAGGTCACCTGAAAATCTTACTTCCTCTATTTGTTCCTGATATTCGGCATATTCATCCCATTCATCCAAACTGCGCAAGACAACTACCGTCTGTCCAAATTCATTGATTCCTTGAGCAGCTTTATCAATACGTAAATTTTTAAATCCTAGCGAAAGTTGCTCCCACTCATTTGTTGGAATAACAACATCAATATCTGAAAAATCAAATGTTTCAAAGTAACTATCTAACGTTACCACCATAAGATTAGTTGTTACTGCATGAACCCCAACAATATTTACTTGTTCACTACTATTATTTTCACGAAAAGGTGCCACTAATTCTTTTGCTTCTCCCCATGTCAATACATCTTCAACTTTAGAAGTAGATGACTCACCTTGAATAGTCGCAATTATATTTTGAGCTTCCTGCTTTGTTAACTCTTCATTAGGATTAATTTTTCCATCAACAACCAGATCAATCATATATCCTTCTTTTTTCGCAACTTTTAGGACATAGGAATACCATTCTTCAAGAGAAATTTCCCAAACATGTGTATCGTTACTGATATTTTTAAATTTCTCCTCTTCTACATATCCAAATGCTTCATTAATCAGCGACATAAAGGCTAATCTAGTAATTGGTTGATCATCACTAGCTTTTTGATCGACAACCATCCCTAACTCTTTCAGTTTCTTCAATTCTAAACCGCTAATAATATCCGCTATTTCAGCATCTTCAACATCTACTGGTCCTTCATTATCTATCTCATCTTTATTGTGAATCCGCAGATGATCAATATTTGCTCCTCCACTTGCACCAACACCCGTTGCACGAATAACATTTTCACCCGACTTTAAATTTGCTTGTGTAGACGTATAGACCCACGTTGCCCAGCCACCAGATGGGTCAAATGTCAATTCTGGTTCAATAATTTCATCATTAACCACTATTTCAGCTGGGCGGGAATCTGTACCACCATGTGCATAGCGAAAATCTAGGTAATAATCCCCCTCAATCGGTAAATCAACTGTCCATTCCACCCAACTCCCAGGTGTATTTGGATTATAATCAATAAAGCCTGTTCCAGTAAATCCAATATGTTTGTTGTCAATAATAACTGTATCTGGTTCTAATGCTGCGTCTTCCGCTTCATAAATATCATCAACTTCCATATACACTTTTAAATGATCAATATTTGCTCCTCCACTAGCACCTGTAGCTGTAGCAATTATGATATTCTCCCCAGCCTTTAAGTCCGCTTTCATTGATGTATTGTCCCATACTGCAAAACCTCCAGTCGAATCAAAAACTAGTCCGTCATTCACTACCTCCCCATTGACCATTATCTCTGCAGGACGTAAATCTGTTCCACCATGCGCATAGCGAAAATCGAGATTATACTCCCCGTCTACGGGAGCATCAACTATCCACTCAATACTTCCCCCAGGTGCATTAGGATTGTAATCAACAAAACCTGTTCCAGTAAAACCAATGTGTTTGTTGTCTATAATTGCTCCATCAAGCACTGCATATTCCGCTTCATAGACTCCATTAATTCCATCACCCTCTGGTTCTGGGTCTGTCGGTTCCACTACCTCTTCAGGTGATGATCCTTGAATACTGATATCATCGATATAGTGCCCATCTGTACCACTGTTTGGTGTGAATGTCTCGATAAAATCAATCTTAGTCGCCACCTCATTTAATGGCGCCGCTTCTAGCAAAAGTTCATCATTAATCATGACATCTGCTTTTTGCGTATCTAAGTCAATAGCCACTTTAATCCTATACCATTGGTTTTCTTCTACTTCAATTAATGGTTCATAGTTATTCCCAGTCCGATAAGTTATACTTCCGTTTTTCGTTTCAATAATAACTGGTGTAGCGTCACCTTTTATTCTCATTACCTTTGTTGAGCTCGTGTAAGTTGGTTGCATAAATGACATTTCAACTGTCACAATACCAACTAAGTCATCAAAAGATTTGCTGAGACTAACATTTGTGGTATCGCTAGTATCATTCAAAAAAACGCTTTTATTACTTATGTCAGGAAGGTCAACTAATCTAACCGTTCCACCATTTTCGGACACATCTAAATCTTTAGGAATGTCTCCTGTTATTTCATCATTAAAATCAGTTTGAAAAGAAACAACTTCTTCGGCACTTACCCTCACCGGTTGTATTGCTGAAGAAACAGAAATAAACAAAAGCATTGCTACCATTACAAGATAGCCAATTCGTTTACCTACTACATTCATAGAATTTTCACCTTTCCTTCTAACTTTTTATAATTATTAGCATCAATTTATAGCTTTACTAGCTCGAAAAATCATAAATGTTGTATGCTCTAATTCTAGTTGGAAAGATGCAAAACACGATGTAGTTGTAACGTCTTTCTTATGACAGCGTATATAGTTTTGAAGTGAGAGAAAGACTATAAATCTTTTATGATAATCAACGCGTTCAAATAAAATGCCTGCCTCCTTATATCACCGAAGGAACCAGGCACTCCATAAACTTATTTTCAAAACACTAAATTACTAATTTAATTCGCAGTATACTCCGCATTATATTCGGTGATAATGTTATCTCCACCTTGCGACTTCCAATTTTCCACTGCATCGTTAAAGCCATCCATATCTAACTGTCCTAAAATATACTGATAAGTTGCATCCGTGATAATTTGCTGTAATCTAGCACCATCTTGAGCAAATGTCTCAGAGTATAGCGGAACAGTAGGATCATCAATTAGATTATTTTCATTGTCTAAATACAATTCCTCTGATTTAGCTTTGACATCATAATCAAATGCACCTTCATAACGACCATTTGTTGCAGGTTCACCAATTTCAATTGACTGATATGGTCTAACTTCTCGTTCAAATAAAGAAGCATCATCAACTGGAAGCGCACTTCCATCAGTCACTTCATAGTGCTCACCTTCGATTCCCCAATAAGCTAGGTTCATAACTTCAGGTGTCATCAATTGATCAAAGAAGCCTAAGATTTTTTTCAACTCTTCTTCGGTTTCTACTGCGCTTTTAGGAAACATAACCAAGTTACCATAGCCAGGAATTGACCAAGTACCAAATTCGCCATCTGGACCCGCTATATTATTATGCACGTCATATTCAAGATCCGGATTAATCGCAACTGCGTCATCGTAAAGACTGCCTACATCACCCATAGAACCTACGTAAATACCAGCAGTCCCATTTTTGATGAATTCTTGCTGATCAATTTTACTTGTTACAGGAAAGTCTTGATTAATATAACCGTTTTCATGTATATCTTTAAAGAAATCCATTGTTTCAACGTATTCATCAAATACAAATTCGGGAGCTAATTCTCCATCTTTTTCTCCCCAATAGTTAGGTGTACCGAACCAAGAAGAAACAGTTTTAAATGCACCATAAATTAAATCGCTTCTGTCAGTTATCCCAAATGTGTCATCTTTTCCGTTACCA
This sequence comes from Paraliobacillus sediminis, assembly GCF_003426055.1. Classification (NCBI taxonomy): domain Bacteria; kingdom Bacillati; phylum Bacillota; class Bacilli; order Caryophanales; family Bacillaceae; genus Paraliobacillus; species Paraliobacillus sediminis. The sequence goes on along the minus strand of NZ_QJSI01000004.1, from coordinate 16,910 downwards.
TCAGGATCATCTTCAGTAAAAGCTCTTGCCATTTCATAGAATTCTTCTGTTGTAGTTGGCGCTTCTAGTCCTAAGTTATCCGCCCAGTCTTTTCTGTAAATTATACCTTGTCTTGATAAAGGCCGTCCTTGATATAATGTATAAACATTTCCATTAACTCTTGTATTATCTACAACGTTTTCTTTTAGTTTACTTAAATTTTCGTATTCACCAATCAATTCTGTTAGATCCCAGAACTGATCATCCTGAATTGCATCCCTAAATTGCACAAATGTGCTTTGATTCTTCAAAAATACTGCTTCTGGCAAAGTATTCGTTGCAAATGCAGTGTTTAAACGATCTTCATAGTTGTTATCAGGAATCCATTGCATTTCAACATCTGTATTTGTTAACCCTTCAATTTCTTCTAGTACCTTTTCTGCTGGTACCTCTGGAGTGTGCAAATTCGCCATAATTGAAAACTCATATGGCCCTTCTTCTTCTGTGTCCCCTGTACTCTCTGAATCCTCTTCATCTCCCCCTTCGGAAGCGCTTTCATTATTACATGCGAATAATACTAATCCTGCTACTAAAAACAATGTAACTAAACCAAACTTTCTCCAAATACTCATTGTACTAACCTCCATAAAATACAATTATTTGTTGCATCTCCAATCTTATTTCATAAGTTAAAAATTGTATATAATCAATATTACATGTAAATAACAACGTTGTAAATTCCATGTATTACCTAGTTTTTTTGCGGATTAACCTTTCATTTTAAAAAATATTATGTATTATTCATTACAAAGTATCTTACATAATGATTATTCTATTTCCTGATATCATTAAACATTTCTAAAGAAAAGTCCTCTTACTTTCGGTATAGCAAACAACTGTTTTAATATTTCTTACTGTCTTGGGACATACTAATAGTTTGCGACAGTGATATAAATAGATCTAATCTAATGATTACTTTTCCTTTCTAATTTATCTTACATTATTATACATCCATGTTATAATAAAATGGAAATTAAATATATTATTTAATGAGGGATTAATATGGAAATGAAAGGTTTATGGGGAGCATTTTATAAAGTCAGTGTGGTAATAAGTCGTCTGGCTTATCTTAATTTGCTTTGGATTTTTGCAACAATTCTTGGTCTTGTAGTAGTTGGCATCATGCCTGCTACCATTAGTATGTTTACTGTAGTTAGAAAATGGGTTATGAAAGAAAATGATATTCCAATATTCAAAACTTTTTTTTCTACATATAAAAAGGAATTTTTAAAAACGAACTTGATCATGATTATACTCGGTATAATAGGGGTACTTTTGTTTATCGACTTACGCTTCACTGGTTATATGAGAGAAAGTGGGTTTTACAATGTTTTCTTAGGGATTTTATTCATAGCTAGTTTTCTATATTTCATATTAGTAGTTTTTATAGCGCCAGTTTATGTACATTACCAATTATCTATTCGCAGATATCTTACTTACTCGATTATGATTGGCGCAACTAATCTTCTATATACTATCGCGATCTTAATAGCGTTGTCTAGCATCTATTACACATCTATGAAAGTACCAGGAATCACTTTATTTTTTAGTTTTAGTGTAAGCGCTTATATCACGATGTATTTCGCCAATCTATCTTTTAACAATTTATTAAAGAAGCAGCAAGCTCAAATCGATTCAAATACATCTATCTAGATAAATAAACATAGACTTACTAACATACTTCTTTGGAAACATACCACTAAAAATTCATAACAATCCTATTGGGGGTGGCTTTGATGAAAAATGGAACCATACAGCATTATTATAAATTGATAATCTTATTTATTTTATTAAGTACGGTTCCTGTCATTATTACAGGTTCTCTTTCTTATTGGAAATCAGCTCAAGCCATTCAAGAGTATTCCACACAGGAGAAAGTACAAAATGTGTATCAAATCCAAACCAATGTAGAGCAAGTTCTAAAAAATATTGATCAATCAGTCACTTATTTCGTTAGAACGTCACAAACACAACAGTTTATCAGAGAAGAAATGTCTGCTGAAGTATTCTACAATTATCAAACAATCAAAAGTGACCTGAATCATTTACAAACATTGGATACTGGTATTGAAGATATCGTCTTAGTTAGTTTTGAGAACGACTGGTTAATCAACAACAATGGCCTTTCCTTTATTAGTAAAGAAGAGAACGATGCTATGTACATAAAATACATGTCAATTACCGATAATTCTTCTTGGCTACTTGAAGAGTTTGATTCAATTGTTGTAAAAAATAACGTTCAGAATAGTTGTTCCCATTATATTAGTCTAGTAAAAAGATTACCTTTACTTCATTCTAAGAAAACGGGAATGGTGGTTGTTTATATTCCAAGTTGTTCTTTAACTAATATTATGGCAGAAAAAATTGATTCCGAATCCTTTTTAATAGTTGATGATTCAAACAAAGTAATTGCTCATAGCAATCCTGGATATATTGGAGAGAATTTTGAAATCCCTGAAACTATTATTTCTAAAATAAATACGTCACCTGTGGACGGTCAATTTAATAATGAAATTGATGGTACCGATTATAAAGTCACTTACCGAACGTCGGATTATAACGATTGGACTTACTTATCCTTTGTAAAAATTAGTGACTTAAATAGTAAATTAAGCTCGATTCGATGGTTAACAATAGCCATCTGTTCCATACTACTTTGCCTAACCTTAATCTTTTCTATTATTGGAAGCAGAAATATCTATAAACCAATTCGACACATCCAGGAACTAATTCGAAATTCTACTCCTGATAAAAGTGACATGCAGAAAACGAAGCATGATGAATTTGAATTAATTGAGTCACATATTAACCAGCTGCTAAGTAAAAATAATGACTTGGAAGTTAAAATGCAAAGACAAGTTAATCAATTAAAACAGCTATTTATTATTCGATTGTTGCAAGGTAAAGTAGGTAAGCATGAGGTTCCAATTAAGCTTACATCATTTAATTATAAACAATCATGGCAACAACTGAGCGTTTTCGCTTTACAAATTGATACTTTTGAGAATAGTAGTTTTAATAAAAGTGACACGGATCTTTTGTTATTTGCAATTAATAACGTTCTTGAAGATTTGATTGATTCAGAAAGACGCTTAACACCTGTTGTTATTAATCAGACACAAGCGACAGTTCTAGTTACTGATTTTGAAAATGAAAATGAACATACTTTTTTTATCAATCAGCAAGCTGCTTTAGTACAAAATGAGATCAAAAATATTTTTCATTTATCTATCAGTATCGGAATCAGTCGTCCTTTTACAGATTTACTACAAGCAAAATTAGCCTTTAATGAAAGTCAAGAAGCGCTTAAATATCGTTTGAAACATGGCAAAGAGTCAATAATTTTTTATGATAACCTAAACAGAAACTATCAATTCTTTATTGACTATCCTTCTAACATTAAGTACAAACTATTTGATGCTATTAAGCTAGCTGATAAAACGAAGGCGAATACTGAACTAGACAATTTTTTTGAATATATCTCTAATGGGGACTTGCATCATAATTATTATAATGTTATTCTCACGCGGTTTTTGTATGACTTAATGGAGTTAAAGCAATTATTAGGTATTGAAATAGTTGAATTGGATAATCGTCCCTTCTTAATGGAAATTTACGATTTAAAAACATTACAAACTATTCAAGACTGGTTTAAAGAACAACTTGTGCATCCCTTAATTGAGAAAGTAGACAAACGCACTAAAAATGATAATAAGTCATTATCAGATAAAATAATTCACATCATTCAAGACAGTTATGACAAAGATATTTCACTGGATTCAATTGCAGCACAACTGCACTATAATCCTAATTATTTGAGTAATATTTTTCTAAAAGAAACAAAGCGTTCTTTTAGCGAATACCTTTTAATGTATCGTCTGAACAAAGCGAAGGAATGGCTTGTCGAGACCGACTTATCTGTAAAAGAAATTGCAGCTAACTTACAATATAACAATTCTCAAAACTTCATTCGTTCCTTTAGAAAAATAGAAGGCATTACACCAGGTAAGTACAGAACGGATCATAAACACAAATAAAAGCTGTTTTCTATGCTAATCAATTAGCAAAAACAACAGCTTTTTTCTTTTTAATATATTGAGAAAGCCTTTACTTACCCAGCAGCTAACTGTTCTATTAGCCATTGATTTGATAGCTCTCCACTAATTTCATGACCGCCTTCAAATAGATGACTCGCTAAATTATTATCAGCTAGTTGCAGGTTGTAGATTTTTTTTAGTTTGTCCATTGCAGTCTTAACCGTTTCGATTGGAAATAGATGATCTGATTTACCGGCTTCAATAAACAGCGGTCTTGGAGCAATTAAACCTATTAAATCTGGCAATTCACCACATGATAAGATATTCGGAATATAATTATCGAGACAATGCCTCCGAGCCATAATTCCATTTTTGAATGTATTTGTATAACCACTAATTACAGTAGCCTGTATTCTTTGATCAAGGATTGATGTGAATCCTGCAACAAGCCCTCCACCTGACAAGCCCATAATACCTATTTTATTTGCATCTATTAGGTCATAACTTTCGATATAATCTAGTAACCTTCTGCATTCAGCTACACGCAGTCCAGCTAACGTTTTACCACAAAGTAATAACTGACTAGCAATCCGATAACATGAATTCTCCTCATTATTGTCTTCCTCAAGCTTACGATCACCAAATCCTACTAATTCTGGAACAAGCACCACCACACCTTTTTTTACTAATTCCACTGCAAAATCTTTATATATGCCTGGCTCTTCTGTTTCATTTCCATCTGGATTTAGACCGATTATTTCTCTGCTACCATAGCCGTGACCATGAACAGCTATAACTGCTGGAACTTTTTCACGTTTATTTATTCGTGGTATCAATAAATAAAAAGACATACGCAATGCACCAATGGTATTAATCTGTAGCCTTAATCTTGTATAACCTTCCATTTCCTTTTTTTCTAGTATAATGGCATGACCATCCTTAGAAACATAATCAAAATGGCCTAAAGTTCGTGAAATGTCTGCACGTAACTGAACTCTAAAAGCTTGTTCGTCTCTAATAGGGTTGCTTTGTGAGACTTCCTTGTATAAGGTATCTAAGAATACTTCGACAGATCCCATTATGACCCTCCTCACCATTTTAATGCATCCAATTGTTAAAGTGTTACTCCTGTTTTAAAAATTGCTAGTTCTCGGTAACCATTTACTTCATTATTAGCTTCCTTTCCACTTGCAACTTCAATTACATGATTCACAAAATCCTTCAGTACTATTTCCTTTTGTGCATCTAGTAATATGCCTGCATTAAAATCAATCCAGTGTGGTTTTCTCTCGTATAAGGTTGTATTAGACGATACTTTTAATGTTGGTACAAATGTTCCAAATGGTGTACCTCTTCCTGTTGTAAATAGTACAAGATGGCATCCAGCTGAAGCAAGTGCTGAAGCTGCAACCAAATCATTACCAGGCGCACTTAGTAGGTTTAAGCCATGCTCTTTTAGTCGTTCTCCATATTTCAATACACCTTTCACAACAGTCGTCCCTGCCTTTTGCGTACAACCGAGTGACTTATCCTCTAATGTCGTTATTCCACCTGCTTTATTTCCTGGAGAGGGATTTTCATAAACCGGTTGTTCATTTTTGATAAAATATTGCTTAAAATCATTTATCATAGAAACTGTATCTTGGAAAATTTGTTCATTTTCACAGCGTTCCATTAAAATTGTTTCAGCTCCAAACATTTCAGGAACTTCTGTTAATACTGTCGTCCCACCTTGTGCAACCAAATAGTCCGAAAAATCACCAACTAATGGATTGGCTGTAATACCAGATAATCCATCTGAACCTCCACATTTTAGACCTACTCGTAATTCCGATAATGGAATCGATTCACGTCTATCTTGTTTTGCCTCTTGATAAATCTCTTTTAAAATTCGAACACCTTCTTCTATTTCATCCGATACAAGCTGCGAAACAAGAAAACGTATACGACTCTTATTATAGTTGCCTAGTCCTTGTTCAAACTCTTCGACAATATTATTCTCACAACCAAGGCCTAGCACAAGGACACCACCTGCATTTGGATGTAGGACAATATTAGACAAAATTTGTCTTGTATTCTGATGATCGTCTCCTAGTTGTGAGCAGCCATATTGATGTGACAATACCAATACTTGATCAAAAGGAGCAATATCCCCTACATCTGCTTTAAATTTATCTAATATTCTATCTGCAACACCATTTACGCATCCAACAGTAGGAACAATCCATAACTCATTACGAATCCCTACGTTACCACCTTGCCTGCGATAACCTTGAAAAGTATGACTCTCATTTGAATAAAGATTCTTTGTCACTTTAGGTTGATACGTATAATTTTCAATTCCAGTAAGGTTAGTTTTCATATTTTTTGTGTGTACATGTGTGCCTTCTTCAATTGCTTCTTTTGCATGCCCTATCGGATAGCCATATTTGATAATATCTGCATTACTATCAATAGGTAGAATTGCAACCTTATGTCCTTGTGGCACATCATCTCTAAGTGTTACTAATATATTATCAATCGTTAGTGTAGTACCCGATTTCAAATCATTTAGGGCAACTACTACATTATCGTCTTTCTGTAATTGAATGAACTCATGCATGTGCCTCAGCCTCCATTAGTTCTAACAATGCCTTCCTTACGCCATGTCTGTCCATTGTATAAAGATTAGTAGCTATTACATCGCATAGACCAACACAATCGTTTAGATCGATTCTCCACCAGTCTTTTTTTGCTAGTATATTACGGACAATGTCCACCATCTTCTCACTTGATCCATCATAACTATTCCATTGCGTAGTAAAATATGCTACTATTTCAGGATCATCTTTTAGATCAATAGATTCCGCTCCTCTTTTACCCCGATAAAAATAAACTAGCGCTGCAAATGCAAAAGCTAACTTTTTCGGAATTTCATTTTTCAAGGTGACGTACTCTAATAAAGTAGGTAGATCTCGCGCCTTAAACTTTGCAACTGAATTCAAAGAGATACTTATCAGATAGTGTTCAATAAAAGGATTTCGAAAACGATCAAGAACATTCTCAGTAAACGTGTGTAGCTCACTTTCTGGAAAATCAATTGTTGGTAAAATTTCCTGATAAAGAAGTGCTTCGATATATTTACCGATTAGTTTATCTTCTACTGCATTTTGTACCGTATCAACACCAGAAAGATATGCAACAGGAGTCATTGCTGTATGGGCACCGTTCAGTATTTTCACTTTGCGCGTGCGATAAGGATCTAAATCTGTAGCAAAAACAGTATTTAACCCAATCTTATCTGCTGGAAAAGTATCTCTTAAAATGTCCGATCCTTCTATTATCCATTGATGATAGTGCTCTCCTACAACCATTAATTCATCTCGATATCCCAACTCCTTTTCGATTGAATTTGAACTATCTTTAGGAAAACCAGGTACAATCCTATCTACTAAGCTACAACAAAACGTGTTTGCATTATCCAACCATTTTGTAAACGCTTCCGAAAGGTTCCATAATGATGCATACTGTAAAACATATTTCTTTAAGTAGTCTGCATTACGATCGATAAGTTCACACGGTATGATCGTCAGTCCTTTATTTATATCACCATCAAAATGTAAAAAACGGCGGTAAAGAAATGCTGTTAGCTTTGCAGGAAACGTCTTTTGTAAGGCATCATCTAACTGGTCATCCTCATTAAAAACGATTCCCGCTTCCGTTGTGTTAGAGAAAATGAATTGTAAATCTTCAAGCTCCGCCAATGCAAGATAACCTTCAAGGTCCTGATATGGATTAATTCCACGACTAATTGATTGAATTACCCGCTTTTCTCTAACAATTGAACCATCCTTAACACCTTCCAAGATTACCGTATACAAGCCGTCTTGCTGATTTAATGTATCAACCATTCCATGCTCAATAGGCTGGACGGCTACAACACTTCCATTAAACACACCTGCTTCATTCATCAGATCAATTTGCCAATCAACAAAAGCACGCATAAAGTTCCCTTCTCCAAACTGTAAAACACGCTCCGGATAAAGTTTTTTCGCAACAATTTCTTTTGATAGTTTTTTCATTATTTCCCCTCCAAACATATTCAGACTATAAATAACAACGTTGTTATTTATAGTCTACCACCTCCTATATGTTCGGTCTATAGATGTATGGAAAGCTTTGCAAAGATGACACAATTACGATTATCAGGAGAAAATAGCAGCATAATATAAAACTTTGAAAATAAAAAACAAACGATTAATAAGGTCATTTCAACGCTCACTAATCGTTCATTTATACTACTTTTTTATACACCAACAGTGTGTCCACACCTCTGATTATTCACTAGTACTTTTAACGCGCTAACCATCCACCATCAATTGCAAGGATATGTCCATTCATATAATCTGAAGCCCTACTAGATAAGAAGACAACAACACCCATTAAATCAGCTGGTTCGGCCCAACGTCCTGCTGGAATACGCGATAGAATTTCTGCGTTACGTTTTTCATCTGCCCGAATAGGAGCTGTATTTTTTGTCGCTACATATCCAGGTGCTATTGCGTTTATCTGAATATTTTTTTCACCTAACTCATTTGCAAATGCCTTCGTAATACCTGCTACTGCATGCTTACTTGCTGTATATGATGGAACAAATTTACCACCTTGAAATGAAAGCATGGAAGCTATATTTATAATCTTACCATTACCTTGCTTAGCCATTACCTTTGCTACCTCTTGGCTTAGGAAATAAACAGAATTCAAATTAATTTCCATCACGGCATCCCAATCTTCAGGCTTATATTCGAGTAATGGTGCACGACGAATTGTCCCTGCATTATTGACTAAGATATCAACCTTACCATAAGTATTTACACATGTATCGACAACTTCCTTAATGCTATCTCTGTTTGAAAGATCTGCTTGAAAAAAAGTAACCTTTTGTCCAGTTTCTTCAATAAGCTCTCTCGTTTCATCCCAATCTGTACCATATGTTACTACAAATAAATCTGCGCCCGCCTTAGCAAGAGCGACAGCATAACCCTGTCCTAATCCTGTATTTCCTCCTGTAACAATCGCAACTTTATCAGTTAATGAAAAAAAGTCTAACGAAAAATTTTCTAAAGTCATGGTTTAAACCCCATTCTTTTTGATTTATTTTTCACGCAATACTATTTATCTACTAGATTATCTTAATTTATCCATCTGTACATGATCCATATCAGTGAACTGTTTATTCTCCCCAGCCATAGCCCATACAAACGTATAATTACTTGTAGCAGCCCCACAATGGATAGACCAAGGTGGTGAAATTACCGCTTGCTCATTTTTCATTATAAGATGTCTCGTATCGCTCGGTTGTCCCATTAAATGAACCATTCTAGCATTTTCATCTAAATCAATATATAAGTAGGCTTCCATTCTGCGGTCATGCGTGTGCGTTGGCATTGAGTTCCATACACTTCCAGATTTTAATTGCGTCATTCCCATAACAATTTGGCAGCTTTGTATGCCATCATCATGGATCATACGGCGAAGGACACGTTCATTTGCACTCTCATTTGTTCCTAATTGATCCCCGTCAATACTATTAAAAGAAACCTTTTGAATCGGATATTCCTTATGAGCGGGTGCAGAAAATAAGTAAAACTTTGCAGGTTCACTCGCTACATCACTAGAGAATAAAACTTCTTTATTTCCTTTTCCAACATATAAACAGTCTTTGTTATCCATCAGAAATTCTTGACCATCAATCACAACTTTGCCTGAATTGCCTACATTAATAATCCCTAATTCCCTTCGTTCCAAAAAGTAATCAGCCTTTATTTCCTCATCAGCTTCTAAAGTGATTGCTTTCTCAGTAGGTGTTGCACCGCCTATAACAGTTCTATCTTCCATTGAATAAACCAATTTGGTTTGCCCAAGCACAAAAAGTTCCTCAATCAAATAGTGCTGACGTAACTCTTCCGTACCGAATGTTTTTGCGTGATCTGGATGTGTTGCATATCTTTTTTCCATTTTAAAAGCCTCCTATAGATTATAAAAATTGTTGTTTCTAAATTTAAATTTTTTGGTGCTTTGATGTATTTAAAAAGTTATCTAACATACCTCGATTTGGTAAGCCTTCATTATCACTTGTTGAAAGTAGTTGAATAGCACCAATTGCATTTCCTCTAGTAACAGACTCCTCAATTGATAATCCTTCAGCTAAGCCACTTACTACACCGACTGCAAAACCATCTCCAGCTCCTACAGTATCCACAATTTCAGCTACTTTAAAACCATTAATGTATTTACCTTCTTTGTCATTACCTTTTACATATGCACCTTCCTCACCAAGCTTGATAACAACGTATTTTGCATTGCCTTCTAAATAAAAGTTAGCAATATCCTCTGGTTCATTGTATCCGGTAAGAATTTTCCCTTCAGAAATGCCTGGAAGAACGATATCACATTTTGTTGCTAATTCATTTATATTTTTAATCATCTCTTCCTTACTACCCCACAAGTTAGGACGAAGGTTGGGATCAAACGTTATACATGCGCCATTTCTTCTTCCTTCCTCAGCAAAATAATGAGAAACAGCTTTCGTTTCAGGAGACAGAGCTAAGAATATTCCACTTAGATGAACAAAATCAAAAATAGAAAAGTCTACTTCTTGTATAGTAGCTAAACTAAATTTACTAGCTGCACTATTCTTACGAAAACTTGATACACTCGGATCCCCTTCTATCGATTTTTCCTTTAATTGTAATCCCGTTAAACGTTTCTTACTTCGATAAACAAAATCATTATGAATTCTTTCTTTTTCAATAAATTTTATGATTGATTCTCCAAGTGGATCACTTCCAATTTTGGTAGCATAATATACCTCGTGATCCAATCTAGCTAGGCCAACACTAACATTTAGTTCGGCACCTGCTATTGATCTAGTAAACTTCTGTACATCTTCAAGCCGACCTACCTCATCAGCTACAAACAAACCCATAGCCTCCCCAATTGTAATTATCTTCTTACTCATAAAACATCTTCCTCACTAATAGTAGTAGCCTCTTTAGAAGCCCTTTTTGCAAACATATGCAAAAACGATAAAACTAACTATCCATGTTCCAAGGATTACATTTGGTAAATAAAAATTCTAATACATTGAATAAAAAGTACTGGTTGTGCAAGATCTAATATGATGTTCCACATTACGGAACTGTGTTCTATAATATAAATTATACCGCTTTCATTATTAATGTCAATGATAAATATTATTGCAATTAACCAGAAGTTAGGCTACGGTTCTTTTGCTTTCATCAAAAAAAAGAAGCAGGGGGCCGCCCCCTGCATCCTCTTAATATTTCAATCCATGACCAAGTGCGTACACATTTTTGTCGCTATCTTGATAAGCATAGCTCATTCCTGTTGGCATGTACTTATCTTTATCAAAACCTGGTACGTCATTTCTTGATACACATTCACCATTTTGGCGAACCGCTATAACATAATCACTTGCTGGTAATGTTATTGGTAGTACACCAGTTGGTTTGTGATTACCTGCTATAACATCTAACTGTGCGTTAAAGAATGTATCGTACCCAGCGATTAGCGCATCAGCCAGAGGTTCCACATTTCCGAGAATCCAAGGTAGGATGACATTAACGCTCATCACTACTTTTCCATCACGCTTGTGGATGTTATCTGCTATTTCCTTCAGACGATTCATACCAGTTATCGTTTTCTCTTGATACAACGTTCCGTCCAAACCAGAGACTACTTTGTCTTCACACATTTCCAATTCTAACAGACCAAGTGTCGCGTTGAAGTATGAGCCTGATTTTGGATGTAAGAATAAAATTGCAGTATCTGCTTCTTGATAGTTTTCTGTTAATGTATATAGACCCAGTTCTTTTGCTTCGTTTCTTGCTTGTTCCGTGTAAGAAGTAGCTTTTTTAGAATCCTTATGGAATACTTCCACATAAACCTTTTTGCCATCGACCTTGTCTTTTGTTAACGGCAATGTTTTATTTGAATTTTTTAAAATGGTAACTGATTTTTTATGTGCTTCATAAGCAGCGTCCCAATGCTCTTTTCTACTAACTACTTCTGTAGCATGTTCCGCGGTATTGTACGTACGCTCATCAAATAAACCTAATGCGAACATTTCCGATAGAAGTCGAACGTTGGCTTCGTTGATTCGTTTTTCGCTAACCCACCCTTTGCTAATAGCCAACTTCAGATTTTCAATATCATTGGTATCGGCAATCATGTCTGTACCAGCATTAATTGCTTTTGCAAAACGTTCTGCTTCACTACTATTTTCCATGCCCCAACTCATTTTATTAACAATTCCACTGTCGCTATTCACATAGCCTTTAAATCCAAGCTCGCCACGAAGGATATGATTTAAGAAGTAATGGTTAAAGGTAAACCCAACCTCTTCGAACGGAATATCTTCTCCTTCGAATTCTTGGACCATACTTTTCTTAATACTTGGAATCGAGTAATATGGCATAATAGAAGACGTGCCATGCTCTACTGCAGCTCTAAATGGTGGTAAATGATATTTTTCTAAGCTGCCTGGAGTTGGATACAGATTCCATTTTCCTTCCTCATAATGAGGATCAAATCCATTTTCTCTAGCTCCGCCACCAGGGAAGTGCTTTGTGGTCATCGCAATACTATGGTTCCCAAGCTCTTTACCTTGGAATTCATCAATAATCCGACCAATTGCTTCTGAAATAAATTCTGGATCTTCACCAAACGTACCGTAAGTACGCTGCCATCTTGGATCTGTTACAACATCGGCCATGTACATATAGCCTTTTCTTATACCAGTCGCATCCCATTCCTTTCGTGCAATTCTCGCAAATTCGCTAATTATACCTGCATCTCCGCCTTTTTCAATGTCACCTTTTGCTGCTGCAGCAAGACCAAGTGTTCCTGGCCATGTCGAGAAAATACCAGCTGCATCATTCATACCGAACACAGCTTCAGCATTTTCATTTCGTGAATTTGATGTAATTAGGACTGGAATACCTAAACGAGTCCCTTCAGCCACTTCATTCATCGTGTTAATCCACTCAGCCATTTCGGCTGGACTATAGTTGTCTCTTAAGATGAAATGTCTTAATTTCCTCGTTTCAATCGTATAGGTTGTTCCAAATACCTTGCTTGTAGCAAAAATATTTTCCCCTTTTTCAATAATTCCTTCATCTAACACTCCATCATGGCTAGTTTTATTTTCATCTTCCTGCGCAATTCCCATCTTTCGAGAATTTATCAACATTAAGCCGATTTTTTCATCAATAGTCATTAAGGAAACTAGATTATCAGCACGTTCTTTTGGGCTTAAACGCCAGTCTTCATAAGGATCGAGCTTTCCGTTGTTATTTAAATCTTTAAATTTCAAACAATCTTTTTCTATGAGTTTTTTCTTTCTTACTTCTAATTCTGGTTGTTTTGTCAATGAACTCACTCCTCATTTTTATTTTGGTACCTTAGTTTTTTCTAAACTTTTAGCTGGAGTATGTTCTCACTTACTATTACGTCTCCAACTTTGATTTGTTGTACCTCTTTATATTGTTCGGTATTTGTTATGACGACAGGAGTTTTAACATCATACCCTGCAGCTTTGATGTTCTCAAGATCTATTTCAATCAGTAGATCTCCTTTATTCACTCTATCCCATTGTGTTACATGAGAAGTGATAAACTCCCCTTTCAATTTAATCGTGTCGTTGCCGATATAAATTAATATCTCTGTTGCATATAATATCCTACTCCCGAGTTGCATTTTTAAATCTAAATGAACTTATTGACTAGCTAAGATCTTATCTGATTGTCTACTTAAAACTGTAATATCAAATAAGATAAGGCTTACAATTTTAAATGTTTGAGTATGTTTTTCAAAACTATAGTAGTATAATACCAAATAAGAGCATAAAATAAATTGCGTTTTTTGCTATAAATATTGTATATATTGCTGTATGAAAGGATACTAAAATGAAAGAATCAATATTTATGCCAGTGATGGATCAGAACTTTGAGCTTCATTATTGGACGAAGGAATATCAATCAGACGGTTTTGGGGTAAAGCCTGACAAATTAGCTAAAAATTATTCTGAAATTGAACCGTTGTTCCGATTACACAGTCATGATGCGATGGAATTTCTCGTATTTTTAGGTGGAGAGTGTGAATATATTTGTGAAGGTAATACTTATCAACTGAACCCTGGAGATATTGTTGTCGTACCTCCTTATGCGGTTCATAAAGCAAAAGTAAAAGATTTTGAAACCTATGAACGCATCGTATTCAACATAAGTAAACCGTTACTAGCTGACTTTTTATCTATATCACCAGTCATGAACGAAAGCGTGATCTATCATAAAAAAAGTGGTTCACATGTAATTCATTTGCAGTCCGATAAATTACTTGAAATTATTGCTCTATTTAAGGAAGTAAGCCATCGGTTAAAAAGCGACAAAGAAAATCATGATTTTGCATTGCAATATCTATTATTCCAATCTATTCAAACAATCTTAAACCCTGAAAGCAGTGAGCCGTCGCACCATATAGTAAATGATCCTGATCAACGACTATTAGAAATAATCGATTACATTGAAAGGAATTTAACTGCTACAGATTTGAATTTAGGTAATATATCGAAGCAATTTCATTTAAACAAATATTATTTTTCCCATTATTTCAAAAACAATATGAATGTATCGTTCTATCGTTATGTATTATTAAAGCGTTTGGCAATAGCAGTCACGATGATTAAGCAAAATGAAATTGCTATGGAAGAAGTCGCCCAAGAATGTGGTTTTCAGGACTATTCTAGTTTTTATCGACTATTCAAAAAGGAATATAATATCTCACCTAAAAACTTACAAAAAAAGCATAAGAAAAATTAATAAGTAAATCAGTTTTGGAGTACAATGAATTATTTAAGTAATTTAGACTCGGACCTATTAATCCAACTTTTTTTGAAAATTATATTTTATATCGGTTGTATGCATCTATTTTTTAAAAAGTCGATGAAAAATGATTGTACAATAAACATACTGAGATTAGTATGTTTATAACGCAAAAAAGCGACGTTCTAACGAGGATTAACTCGCTAGAACGTCGCTTTAGTAACGTTTATTCGATACCGGTGGCCGGGGTCGAACCGGCACTCCCGAAGGAACATGATTTTGAGTCATGCGCGTCTGCCAATTCCGCCACACCGGCATGATTATTTGGAGGCGGTAACCGGATTTGAACCGGTGATAAAGGTTTTGCAGACCTCTGCCTTACCACTTGGCTATACCGCCATTATAATAAAACTATATGAAAAGAGAGCGGAAGACGGGATTCGAACCCGCGACCCCCACCTTGGCAAGGTGATGTTCTACCACTGAACTACTTCCGCAAGATGATGGCTGGGCTAGCTGGATTCGAACCAGCGCATGACGATACCAAAAACCGTTGCCTTACCGCTTGGCTATAGCCCAATGGAAAAAAATAGGGCGACCGGTGGGAATTGAACCCACGTATGCCGGAATCACAATCCGGTGCGTTTACCCCTTCGCCACGACCGCCACAGTAAAAAAAAGCAGGGGTAGTAGGAATTGAACCCACACCGGAGGTTTTGGAGACCTCTGTTCTACCTTTAAACTATACCCCTATATTACTATATAAATTTGTTTTGAAAATGGTGGAGGGAGTAGGACTCGAACCTACGAACCCGATGGGAGCGGATTTACAGTCCGCCGCGTTTGGCCAACTTCGCTATCCCTCCAAATGAAAAAAAGGTGGCTCGGGACGGAATCGAACCGCCGACACACGGATTTTCAGTCCGTTGCTCTACCGACTGAGCTACCGAGCCAATAAAAATAGGTGTAACTTTATAATGAAAAAATGGCGGTCCGGACGGGACTCGAACCCGCGACCTCCTGCGTGACAGGCAGGCATTCTAACCAACTGAACTACCGGACCAAAATTTTGGTTGCGGGGGCAAGATTTGAACTTGCGACCTTCGGGTTATGAGCCCGACGAGCTACCAGACTGCTCCACCCCGCGATAATGTAGAATTTAATAATTCTACTATAAAATTTACTAATTTAAAATGGTGGAGGATGCAGGGCTCGAACCTGCGACCCCCTGCTTGTAAGGCAGGTGCTCTCCCAGCTGAGCTAATCCTCCATTGGTGACCCGTACGGGAATCGAACCCGTGATACCGCCGTGAAAGGGCGGTGTCTTAACCGCTTGACCAACGGGCCTTTATTATACAATGAGTTGTATGTAAGTGGCGGAGAGCGAGGGATTCGAACCCTCGAAACCGCGTTAGCGGTTTACACGATTTCCAATCGTGCTCCTTCGGCCACTCGGACAGCTCTCCATATGGCTCCACAGGTAGGACTCGAACCTACGACCGATCGGTTAACAGCCGATTGCTCTACCACTGAGCTACTGTGGAATAATGGAATATATGCCTGGCGACGTCCTACTCTTGCAGGGGCAAAGCCCCAACTACCATGAGCGCTGAAGAGCTTAACTACTGTGTTCGGCATGGGAACAGGTGTGACCTCTTCGCTATTGTCACCAGATCATTCTGAGTATACATCCAAGTGATTTCTTTAATTTTAATGACAACAAGTATTATACCTGCTTTTCATAAAAAATCAAGAGTTTCAAAGAATAAAATTAATGTACCTTCAAAACTAGATAAGAATTACAACAAGACAACATAAACATATATATTATAGTTAAGTCCTCGATCTATTAGTATTCGTCAGCTACACGTGTCACCACGCTTCCACCTCGAACCTATCAACCTCATCGTCTCTGAGGGATCTTACTCTAAAAAGATGAGAAGTCTCATCT
>NZ_QJSI01000003.1:0-1225527 GCF_003426055.1 Paraliobacillus sediminis | reverse complement strand
AGATGAGACTTCTCATCTTTTTAGAGTAAGATCCCTCAGAGACGATGAGGTTGATAGGTTCGAGGTGGAAGCGTGGTGACACGTGTAGCTGACGAATACTAATAGATCGAGGACTTAACTATAATATTTTATGTTGTCTTGTTGTAATTCTTATCTAGTTTTGAAGGTACATGAACTTCAAAATGGTTTAGTGACAATAGCGAAGAGGTCACACCTGTTCCCATGCCGAACACAGTAGTTAAGCTCTTCAGCGCTCATGGTAGTTGGGGCTTTGCCCCTGCGAGAGTAGGACGTCGCTAAGCAAATGTAAAAACATCTATTACCTCTTGGTATTAGATGTTTTTTTGTGGTACCTTGTCCAATAATGTTGGTAAAGAATAATTATCGATGAAGCGATCAATAATAATCTTTGCCTTAGGAAATAGTTCTTTTATTAAGCTGACATAGCCTGCATTCATATCGATTGTGCCTCTGCAGCCTTAATAAGCACCTGTGCTTTACTGGTATAAGCGACAAAACAATGTGCTTCAACGATAGGCGTTTTGGCAGTAAAACTTGATCCACATCCCTTACACATAAAGCGTTGTTTCTTTAACCGTAAGTAGGTTGGATGCGTTCCTGACATTGGGATAGTGATCCGCGATGTTTGTTTTCCATTTTTATAGATAAAGACGTCTTCTTTCTTCCTGGAACATTTTGGACAATGTGATGGGTCATAGGTTAAGTCTGCTTGTACTATATTACATGTCTGTACTTTATATTTTTCAAAACACACGCAATTTTTCTCGAAAATAATGTTTTTATCTTGAATATCTAGTAGTTTTCTTATATCATGTGACATAGACAAGTGAGCTTTTTGGAATTTGGTTTTCGTCGACTACTATTCTACAGGGAAACTCACTTGTTTTCTATTTATATAGAAAAATAACGCTAGTGAGTTTTCACTCACCAACGTCATTTCTTGTTCATCTTATTTCTAAAAAAATATAGTATGTATCCTATATTTTTTAGATAACTTCCCAAGATGCGTGCATTCCAGCAACTCTTCCTGTTACGAGTGCAGAGGTTATGTTATAGCCACCTGTGTACCCATGTATATCTAATATTTCACCGCAAAAATATAAACCATGCATCATTTTTGACTGCATTGTATTTGGTACAATTTCTTTAATAGAAACACCCCCACCAGTTACAAACGCTTTTTCAATTGGCTGACTATCATATATTTGAAATTGAAAATACTTTAAGTCGTGTACAAATGAAATAATCTTTTCCCGGGAAATATTGGCTCCTTTTATATCAGATTGAATGTCGTTTTTAGAAAGCAAATAATCTAAGTATCTCTCAGGTACAATACCTTTCAAAATGTTCCGAACAGTTTTTTTTGAATTATCATTTAAGTTAGAGGTTATCTCCTCCAATAATTTTTCTTCCTTTTGATCAGGTAAAGCATCAATTTCCATTATTACGTTTTTAGCGCCTTTTCGTAATTCTTTAACAACATATTGTGAACAGCGTAAAACCGCAGGACCTGATACACCAAAATGGGTAAAAAGCATGTCCATTCGATGTGTAATGATTTTTTTACCTTTTGGATTTAAGACAGATAAATTAACATCTCGTAATGCTAATCCTTGAAGAAGTTTATTTTGTATAAAATTTTCACTTGAAAGTAGTGGAACTTCAGTTGGGTATAAATCTGTAATTGTATGTCCAGCGTTTTCTGCCCATTTATAACCGTCACCTGTTGAACCTGTATATGGAACTGCTTTTCCCCCTACTGCAATTACTACGGCTTTTGATTGTATTTTTTCTCCTGTTTCTAATGTGATTATGTGTTCCTTATCACCATAGTCAACAGCAAAAACAGGAGCATTTTTTTTAATAGTAACTTTAAAGTCATCTAATTGTTTTAACAAAGAGTTCACGACATCCTTGGCAGAATTACTAACAGGAAACATACGCCCATGATCTTCTTCCTTTAATGGAACATCAAGGCTTTCAAAATAATCAATAATGTCATAGTTATTAAAAACTGAAAAAGCACTATATAAAAAACGACCATTTCCTGGAATGTGTTTTATTAATTCATCTTGAGGTAATCGGTTAGTTACATTGCAGCGCCCACCACCGGATATTGCGAGTTTTTTTCCTAATTTGTTTCCTTTATCAATTAATAAGGTTTTTGCTCCATTTTCTGCTGCAGCAATAGCTGCCATTAAGCCAGAAGGACCTCCTCCAATTACGGTAACATCGTAAGTCATACCACTCATCCTTTCGCGAATAAATCTTTCCAAGTTTATGTTTTGATTACTTTTAACAAATCTATGTAAGAACATACTTCATATTAGCTGATATTGTTGCATTTGTGAACCTTCATTATTATTCAATAATAAAATTTAGTGTCAAATACTATCAGATTTTTGTATCTATGATAAAATAGTAACATTCGATTATAAAAGAAATTAAGGTGAACTCATGTCAAAGTCAACTATATTACGAGGAACAATGTTATTAACAGGCGCTACGTTCTTTTCGAAACTTATTGGAATGATCTACACGATTCCGTTTGAAAGCATGGTAGGTTCTGGTGGTGGTCAATTATATAGTGTTGCATATGTACCATATAGTATATTTATTAGCTTATCTACAGTAGGAATACCATTGGCAGTTTCGAAGTTTGTTTCTAAATATAATTCACTAGGCGATTATCAAACAAGTAGAAGGATGTACAAGCTTGGTTTACGCTTTATGGCAGTTATGGGTATAATCGCATTCTTAGTTATGTTTTTTGGTGCAGAAGTATTAGCAAAAATATCAATTTCTAAAGATTCGGAAATAACAGTTGCTGACGCTACATCGGTAATAAAGATGATTAGTTTTGCTTTAATAATCATACCCGCAATGAGTATCACAAGGGGATTTTTTCAAGGACATCAATCAATGGGACCAACTGCTATTTCGCAGGTTATAGAGCAAATTGTACGAATTGTCTTTTTATTAGTTTCTGTATTTTTTATTATAGAAGTAATAGGTGGAACTACTGCTAATGCGGTTGGTTTTGCAACATTTTCTGCCTTTATTGGTGCAATCGCATCTGCGCTGGTTTTGTTCTGGTATTGGAAGAAAAGAAAACCTTATTTAGATAAGGAAATGAGTCAGCAAGTAAAAACATATGATATACCTACAAAAACGTTATTTAAAGAATTATTTCGCTATGCAGGTCCATTCGTATTAGTAGGGCTTGCGATTCCTCTCTATCAACAAATTGATTTAATAATGTTAGATCGAACACTGGCATCGCTTGATTTTGATGAGTTAGTAAGAAGTAACGCTATTGCTACGATTACATTATACGGTCATAAAATTGTGATGATACCAATAACATTGGCTACTGGCTTATCTTTAGCAACATTACCCGTATTAACAAAATCATTTGTAGATAATAAAAAGGGTGAAGTATTTAAACAAATTAATCAATCATTACAAATTATTATGTTATTGATCTTACCAGCTGTAGTAGGTATGTCTTTATTAGGTAATGAAATATGGGGAGCTTTCTATGGCGTAAGTGATTTTATTGAATTTAATGGATCATTATTGAGCTGGTATGCTCCAGTGGCCTTATTTTTTGGTCTTTTTGCGGTCACAGCTTCCATTTTACAAGGTATTAATCAACAGAATTACGCAGTTATTAGTTTGATTGCAGGTATTATTTTAAAAGTATTGCTAACAATTCCATTACTGCATCTTATGGGACCAAAAGGCGCAGTAATAGCAACGTTGATTGCATCACTTGGAACAGTTAGTCTGAACATTTGGCGTATTAAAGCATCAATTCAATTTCCGCTTCGTCAACTTATTAAGCGTAGCATGCTTGTATCTATTTTCACGATAATTATGGCTATTGTTGTCTTAACTAGTAAATGGCTGCTTAGTTTTTGGATTACCTATCAAGATGGAAGACTAGAGAATGTTTTCATATTATTTGTTACGGTAACAGTTGGTGGATGTGTATATTTATGGCTTAGCTATAAATCCACATTATTAGAACGTGTTTTAGGTGGAAGAATTGGATTTATCGATAAAATTACTAGAAGAAAAAATTCTTAAAGGAGTTATCATGCATGCGAATTGATAAGTTATTAGCAAATATGGGGTTCGGTAGTAGAAAAGAAGTAAAACAGTTATTAAAAAAAGGTAGTGTAAACCAAAACGATATTGTAATCAAAGATGGCAAGCAACAAGTAGATCCTGAAAAAGATAACATTACTATATTTGGAGAGCAAGTTGTCTATAAACCCTTTGTCTATTTTATGCTTCACAAACCAGCAGGTGTCATAACAGCGACAGAGGATAGTCGAGAATCAACGGTTATCGATTTATTAGAAGCCGATGACCTAGTTCTTGAGCCTTTCCCTGTAGGTAGGCTAGATAAAGATACAGAGGGATTATTGTTGATAACAAATGATGGAAAACTAGCGCATCAGTTGTTATCACCTAAAAAAAATGTTGGAAAGACCTATTATGCAATTATTGAGGGGAAAGTAACGGAAGATGATGTAGAAGCTTTTTCTCAAGGCGTAACGTTAGATGATGGATATCTAACAAAACCTGCAATTTTGACAATCTTAAAAAGTGATACAGAATCTGAAATACATGTTACGATTACAGAAGGAAAGTTTCATCAAGTAAAAAGAATGTTCGAAGCAGTTGATAAATATGTTACGTACTTAAAACGGATTTCAATGGGAGAATGGCAATTAGATAATGATTTAGAAAAGGGAGAATATCGAGAGTTATCGATACAGGAGTTAGAATACTTACAGGCTTTAACGGTGAAAAAGTAGAATTATTTTAATCAAAAAAATAAGCTGACATATATATAGTCAGCATTGATAATATAATGATATAGTTTTACGAAATCTTAACTTTCTTTTTCGTTACTTTCCATCTCCCACGGTTGGGACTAGTCACAAGACCATTATACTCCAATACATTCAGGTCTCTTTGAACTGTTCGATCAGTGATACCAAATTCTTCGGCAATCTCTGTTGTCGTGACAGGCTCGTTTTCTCTAATAAATAGATAGACAGCCTTAACTCTTGTAAGCATTCGGGTTGTTGAATGATTCAAAAAACCACTCCTTAATGATATCATTAGACTTGTGGTGAAGCTGAACCTTGAATATATTATAGTTGTATTTTACACCTTTTGATTAAAAAACGCCAGTATTTCACGATGAATTTACAAACAATTTAGAAAATAGTACGAACATTGTTCAAAAAGGGGAATCAACGGATGTTCATAATAAAAAAAATCATGCGTAAAATGATTCAAATTAGTAATATTACTTTATTAATAGCTAGTTTAAGTCTAGTTCTAACTGCTTCATTACTAATTGTTATAGTTGAGCAAGAAACTTTTCCAACCATTTTTGACGGGTTTTGGTGGGTGATGACAACAGTAACAACAGTCGGATATGGTGACTACTTTCCCATATCGATTGGAGGACGCTTGATTGCGTTATTCTTATACATATTTGGGATAGGAATTATTGGAGTTGCGATTGGTAAAGTTGTTGATGGTTTTGCAATTTTTCGTAGAAAAAAAGAAAAGGGTGATATTGTGTACAATGAGAGCAATCACTATATTATTATAGGGTGGTCACAAAAGGCGAAGTTTGCTATAAAGGAAATGTTAGATACATCGGATAAAATAGAAATTGTTATTATAGATGATTTAGAAAATGCTCCGATCTTGGCAGAAAATATTCATTACATTAGAGGTCAGGCATCTGAAATTGAAACGTTAGAGAAGGCAAATATTTCAAAGGCAAAAGCCGTGTTAATATTTGCTGATGATACGATAAATAATGATCAATTAGCCGATGGTAAAACGTTATTAATTGCATCTGCTATCGAAGCATTTGCACCAGATGTACACACGATTGTTGAAGTAATGGAAGAAGCACATATTAAGAGTTTTGAATTCATGAAAATTGATGAGTTTATTGTATCGAACGAAACGATTTCTTCTTTATTTGTTCGTTCAGCATTTCGTAATGGTATTTCTAATGTATATGGACAATTACTACGAAGAAAATATGGAGATGATTTATATTTTGTGCCAATGTCGCCAGCATGGATAACATATCGAGATGCATTTGAGGCCTTATTAAAACAGGGAGCTACATTGATTGCAGACCGTGATAATTTAGGAGTTAATCGAATGTTAGATAAAGATATTCCTGTTGATGCAGAGTTATATGTCATTTGTGATCAAATAACAATAAACAAAATTCTTTAATCAATTTTAAAAGGAGTTTGACTTATATTATGACAACAAATTCACATTATTTTTTTGCTATTCCTTTGCCGTCGGAAATCAAAAAAAGGCTATATGAAAAGCAGCAAAAACTTAAAGAGCAAAAAAGTATTGCATATCATAATTGGACAAATTTTGAAGACTTTCATATTACGTTAACATTCCTTGGACATATGAATGAAGAGGTTAAAGAAAAATTAATCAAATCGATAGAAGAGCTACGTCTAGCTCCCTTTGAATTATCAATCGGAAAATTAGGTTGGTTTGGTTTGAATAGCAGACCCCGTGTATTATGGATTGGTGTTGAAAAGTCACCATCGTTACGAATGCTACAGAAACAAATTGCAAACATTGCAGAACAAAATGGTTTCAAGCAGGATCGTCGAGCTTATCTTCCACATATTACCCTGGCTAAAAAATGGCATACTGGTAAAATAGAAGAAAAACAACTTGAACAATTTCAAACAATGATTTCAGAACAATGGATGGTCAAAGTTGATCACTTTGTTTTATATAAAATTAATCCAAATCTTACACCAAGATATCAAATCGTAAGCAAATTTAAATTGTGATGGGGTGAAATAATGGCTCAATTAATCAAATTAGAAAATTATATATCAAGGTATCAAAGAGATACCTTTCATTATCCAGGCCAGTTTATTCGATTAAAACAAGAAAATTGGAGGAAGCTTGTTCAAACATGGGAATATCAATTAGCAAATCCAATACCTGTTGAAACGGAAGAACAAGATGAAGGCACAAGTTTTTCAAATTGGAAACATTTTTTTCAGCGTAGAGAACATTTAGATGATGATCTGCCAAGTGGTGAGGAAGATGAAGTTTTACCTAAATTAAAGACAGAGTTGAAACAATATTATTTAGACACTTTATTACCTTTTCAATTAAAATGGGCATCCACAACGATTAATCAGATGTCTTTTTTAGATCGTACATATCACGATGATTTAATTTTAAAATATTTTTTACAACGGTTTCCCGATACCTTTCTTTTATTATATCATCCTGTTTTTCAATTAAAAAATGCAACTTTAGATGGAGATATCATATTAATAACGCCAGTAGGAATTGATATTATACGTTTAGTGGAAAAAGAAGCAACAGAACGCATAGTGGCTGGTGATGATCGCACGTGGTATACTGAAGAAAAAGATGTTCAAACCCGTTTTCTAAGCCCGATGTTATCTTTAAAGCGAACGGAGAAGGTTGTGAAAAGCATTCTATCTGCAAGTGATGTTAGTTTACCGATTAAAAAAATAGTTTTATCGAGAACAAATAATATTGACTTTTATACTGAACCATACCTAACAAGTTATATTGGGAAAGAACAACATGAGAACTGGTTAAGTGAAAGAAGAAATTTTGTTTCTCCTTTAAAACACAATCAATTAAAAGTAGCGGAAATAATCTTACAATATTGTGATACTGTTGCAGTTAGAAGGCCTGAATGGGATATAAATGAATCCGAAGATTTCACATCGTGATCATTTTACAAATTTTTTTCTTGATATTTTACCCCTATATGCGTTAATCTAAGTTTACCGTCTTTTTTTGAACGTGTAAGGAAAAAAGTGAAAGTTTGATGGAATGGAAGGTGAAAGACGTGCAAGATATTCTTGGTGAAGAATGGATAATCGCATCGGCCGGTGGATCATCTGGTGAAGCCTATTATGCGCAAAATAAGAATAAACGTCTTTTTCTAAAGCGTAATTCATCCCCTTTTCTAGCTGTTTTATCAGCTCAAGGAATCGTCCCTAAGTTAGTGTGGACAAAACGTTTAGAAAATGGTGATGTCATTACAGCTCAGGATTGGTTAGCAGGTAAAGAGTTAAATCCAGAGGAAATGCAACATCCAACAGTAGCAAATTTATTGAGTAAAATTCATTATTCTACTGAATTATTAGATATGTTAACCCGAATGGGGAAAAAACCGATAGATCCCAAACAAATTTTACAAGATATAAAAAGACAGTTTATGGATCGTCAAAACACGATTATACCTGTTGTTATACATCAAGCTTTTAAATATTTAGAAGATAAACTTGATCTAATGTATGGCGTGAAGCAAATGGTTTGTCACTGTGATTTAAATCATAATAATTGGCTGTTATCTGATGTTGGACAGTTATATTTAATTGATTGGGATAATGCTGAAATTGGAGATGCTGCTATTGATTTAGGTATGTTACTGCATTGGTATATTCCTGAATCAGATTGGGATAGTTGGTTAGAAAACTATGGTGTAGACAATAATAATAATCTTATTACACGTATGCACTGGTATATGATGATTGAAGTTATTTCTAGTTACAATCAGCATCAAAGAGAAGCCGCTCAACAATTAGAAGAGTTGAGACGACTATTAGATAGAGCGTTTAGCTATAAGAAGTAGGTATATTTTGTATCCAATTTTGTAAATTTGTTTGATTTGTAGTAATATGTTGTTCAAGATTTTGAGCAATTTCTCCTTGGTGTCCGTAATTATATATTTCAGGTAAAAGCTGAGTCAACCGTTGATCATCTACTGATTGATTCGCCATTAAAGATTGGACAAGTCTTTTTATTTGTTGGCATTCAGCTATACTACCAGTTGTATCTTCTGCTTGTTCGCTAAGCAAATCGACTAATATATTCAATTGATCATAGGTATTTAATGCCATTGATTATCCACCACCTTTACGTGTATTTTTCACATAGATATGTCAAATATACGCTTATATACGAAATAATAATTATTTAAATAGAAGGAGCAACAACATGCGTGCAAGATATAAACCATGGGCACTAGACTTTTTAAAAGAAAATGAAAAATTTGTTAAGTTAAATCCGAGTGATTGGAAAAATAAATGGCAAACTGCATTTGAAAATGATCATCCGATTCATTTAGAAATTGGTACTGGAAAAGGTCAATTTTTAATGGGTATGGCAAAACAATTTCCAAATACAAATTTTATTGGCATAGAAGTTGTGGAAAGTATTTTAGTGAGTGCCGTACAAAAAGCGGTAGAAACTACGCCAGAAAATGTTTGCTTTATTAATGAAGATGCGAAAGATTTACGGACAATGTTTGAAGACAATGAAATAGACAAAATTTATTTAAATTTTTCAGATCCATGGCCAAAAGCCCGTCACGCTAAGCGTCGTTTGACACATGAAACATTTTTAGAACAATATAAGCAAGTATTGAAAAAAAATGGAGAAGTTGTGTTAAAAACGGATAATCGACAGTTGTTTGATTATTCAGTTGAAAGCTTTTCTCAATTTGGAATGAAAATAGAAGAAGTTTTGTTAGATCTACATGAGATTGAGGATCCAACCAATGTTATGACAGAATATGAAGAAAAGTTCTCTTCAAAAGGACAACCTATATATCGATGTCGTGCACAATTTTAAAAAATAGAGATGATAGCATTTTAGCTATCATCTCTATTTTTTTGTTTTTCTATAGTAAGTATTATGTTGTTTCTACAACCTCAATGATTGAACCTGTTTTTGCATCTACATAAAATTCAAATTGTTTGTTTGTACTATCTATTGTGCGTGTAATGCCACCACGGTACACAGTATAGTTTAAATCATTCTTATTAAAGGATTCAGGCTTCATATAGATCCATGATCCACTAACAGGTCCTTGTTGCTTAAACGCCTCTTTAGCTCGCTTTAATGCGTACTCAGGTTTTATTGGCTGCTTGGTTAGTTGATCTTTAACGATAAAACCTGCTACTGCTCCGATTCCTGCTGCATATGCTACTGGTTTCCAATTCATCTTATTTCACCTCATGTGTTAAATTTAATACTAGTATAACTGATTATACCTTATTTAGAAAACCATCAAATTATGAAAAAGTGGTAATGGGTAAATAATTTAGATACAATGTAGGTAGTTTAATGAATATCTGGGAGGTCATACATATGAATAAAGAGACGCAACAATTATTTCGAACATTGACAGAATTACAAGGTGCAGCTGGAAATGAGCAACTTGTTCGTAAGTTTATGCGTAATGAGTTAGGAAAATATGCTGATGAACTTATACAAGATAATCTTGGGGGCATATTTGCTATAAAAAAAGGTCAAGGACCAAAAGTAATGGTCGCAGGTCACATGGATGAAGTCGGTTTTATGATAACGCAAATTACAAAGAACGGTATGCTACGCTTTCAACCATTAGGTGGTTGGTGGTCACAGGTATTATTAGCACAACGTGTACAGGTTATGACAGATGCAGGTCCAATTACGGGTGTGATAGGTTCTATACCACCTCATAATTTAACACCAGAACAACGAAAGAAACCAATGGATCAGAAAAATATGTTAATTGACATTGGGGCAGATGATGAGGCAGATGCGTTTAAAATTGGTATTAAACCAGGTCAACAAGTAGTTCCTATTACGCCTTTTACACCAATGGCAAATGAAAAGAAAATTTTAGCAAAAGCTTGGGATAATCGATATGGGTGTGGTTTAGCTATTGAGTTATTAAAAGAATTACAAGGGATTGAAATACCGAATCAGTTATATTCTGGTGCAACTGTTCAAGAAGAGGTTGGTTTACGTGGTGCGCAAGTAGCAGCAAACATGATTAAACCTGATATCTTTTATGCATTAGATGCATCACCGGCAAATGATATGTCTGGCGATGACAAAGAGTTTGGGCAACTTGGCAAAGGTGCGTTACTACGTATATTTGACCGTTCGATGATTACGCATCGTGGTATGCGAGAATTTGTGCTAGATACAGCAGAGTCAAATAAAATACCTTATCAGTATTTTATTTCTCAAGGTGGAACGGACGCCGGTCGTGTGCATCTATCCAATGAAGGGGTTCCGTCTGCTGTAGTTGGAATAGCTTCTCGTTACATTCATACGCATGCATCCATTATACATGTTGATGATTATGCTGCTGCAAAAGCATTGATCGTTGAATTAGTAAAAAACACAGATCAAAATACGGTTGAGCAAATTCGTAGTAATAGTTAACACAAGGTGTGGGGAGTTTCTAGCCCTCACCTTTTTTATACTGGAGTAAAAGGAGAAATGTTAAAATGACAATTGTAATTGCTTCTAAAAATCCGACGAAAGTTAACGCAGTAAAAGAAGTTTTTGTAAATCAAACAGTATCCGCTAAAGATATACCATCACTTGTTTCTAATCAGCCACTATCTGATATGGAAACTCTTACTGGTGCATTAAATAGAGCAAAACAAGCTGCTGAAGTAGATAATGCGGTATGTGGTATTGGTTTAGAAGGTGGCGTAATGGAGATTGAAAATCACATGTATCTGTGTAATTGGGGAGCATTAGTCGATCATAATGGTACTGAATTCATTGCAAGTGGTGCTAGAATACCATTACCACTAGAAATAACACGTGCATTAAGAGAAGGTAAAGAGCTTGGAGATCTGATGGATCTTTATGTGCAAAAGAAAAATGTAAGTAAGAAGCAAGGTGCAATTGGAATTTTTACTAATGACTTAATAGGTAGGAAAGCTATGTTCATTCACGTCTTGCAACTTTTAAAGGGACAATACGATTACTACCTAGAAAATAATAATAAATAAATGATGTATGTATTAACGTAAAAAATTGACGATTTTGTGAAATTTAAAACTATTCTTGTAAAATCTCGAATTCATAGTATATTATTAGAAGAGGCCTTTAGAACTATATAAGCAGGAGGAAGATACGAAATGAGAAAGATCATGGGACTATCAATGTCGTTGCTAATAATTAGTCTGTTTTTTCTTAGTGCATGCGCTCCTTCAGAGGATGAAGCGCTTGAATTAACAGAAACAGCAGCTAAAACAGTTTTTGAAGATAATACAACAGAACCAAATAATACGTTAGATAGTTTTTCTTTATATCTTCCTAGTGGTTATGAAATTATTGAAGAATCTCAAAGTAATCTCCTTTTAGAATCGGGGGACCAAACCTTTATTCTTTTTTATAATGCGTTAGAAGATACGACAAGTGAGTTGAATTATCAAGCCGCTGAAGCAAATGGCAATAATTTATTGTTACAATCCTTTGAGGATGAAGGTCGTTTTGCCTTTGTAAAGGTATCAGAGAGTGGAGACGAGTATGAGTTACAAGTAGGTGTAGGCGGGGTTAAAATAACTACTCAGACATCAATTCGTCAACTAGAAGATTATACAATTGAAATGATGCAAATAGCCACATCACTTGCTTATACGGACCAAGATTAAAAAACCACGCAATGTTCTTCACTATGAAGACATTCGTGGTTTTTTAATAAATACTATTTGCTAAAAGATTGTTGTTTTATAACACATCTAACTCCGACATAACGTTCCTTACGTCGGAATTTTCATCAACTACGACGTAACAGAATTTCTTGACCCGCTTCTCAAGTGAAATCGACTCCCTTTCCGCAGGCACGGCTTCAGCTAACTTGGAAGCAAACAACGCTTCCAAGTGGATCTTCAGCCCGTGCTGTTCCTGCAGGAGTGTCGCCTATTTCACTTGATACGCTAGTTTAGTATACTGCAATATTAGCAGAGCA
Organism: Paraliobacillus sediminis; assembly: GCF_003426055.1. Taxonomy (NCBI): domain Bacteria; kingdom Bacillati; phylum Bacillota; class Bacilli; order Caryophanales; family Bacillaceae; genus Paraliobacillus; species Paraliobacillus sediminis. Next base: position 1,212,659 of record NZ_QJSI01000003.1, on the reverse strand, counting down.
TAAATTAATTACAAGTCGAAAGGGTACGCCATTAAGCGAAGGAAGAAAATGGTTGAGACTCCAGTTGTGCACACGGAAAGCGAGACCATTTACTGACGCAGCGAGGACAAGCATAACTTATAACTACGTCGCATTTTCAATCAACTATGAATTTTAAACAACAACAAATTTCGTGAAAAGAGCGATATAAATAGTTAACTTTTTTCATCCTGATCATAATTTTGATTTTCAAGATACTCTGAAGATTGTTCAACTATTTCATCTTCAGGTTGGTATTGATTCTCTTCTTCTTTTTCCTCTGCATCATTATCAGTAGTAATGACTTTAAATTCATCGTTAATTGGATCTTCAATTGAACGATCTTCATCGTAATCTTCCTCAACAGGTTCTACTTCTATTTCTGTTTCGTCGTCTGATATTCGTATATCCTCACTCGAATCATTTGATTTTTCTCGAAGCGAAAATTGCTCAACTTCTGTAGAAAGTAATTGAGATAACTCTTGTAATTCTAAGGCTGAATGATTTACATCTTCAATTGCTTGAGCTTGGGAATCACTTGAGGCGGCAACTTCTTCTGCACTTGAAACCGATTCATCGGATATAACATTTATTTCTTGTAACTTCCTATCCAAATTCGTATTTAATGTATCAACGTCACTTAATGATACTTGAACATCATCTAAAGTATTAGTGATGTCATATATTTGATTTGTAATTTTATTGAATGCCTGTTTTGTTTGATTCACTGCATTACCTTGTGTTTCTTGATAGGTGTCAAATTTGGCAGCATCCTCAGAAAGACTTACCATTTGTGAATTAATTTGATGTATCATTTGGTTAATTTCTTGAGCTTCTTTTTTCGAGCGTTCTGCAAGTTTTCGGACTTCTTGAGCAACAACAGAAAACCCTTTACCGCTTTCACCTGCACGTGCTGATTCTATGGCAGCATTTAAAGCTAATAAATTTGTACTATCTGCAATATCCTCAATAGCAGAAACAATAGACGTAATTTGTTTTGTTTGTTCGGCTGTGTACTGTACTTGTACTGTTAAATGCCCAGCTAATTGTAAAAAGGAATTAGAAGTTTGTTCTAATGTTTCCACTGTTTGTAAACCTAGGTTAGATTCTGACTTTGCATGCTCTAATGCTTTTGCAATCCCTTCAGATGCTGTATTTGTATGTGTTAATGCGTTTGAAACGTTTTTAATCAATATCATGCTCTCTTCTATTTGATCCGCTTGCTGTTGTGCTCCTGATGCAACATGATTAATTGCGGTATTAACCTGTTCGGTTTGTGCTGCAGATTCTTCTGAGCTAGCTGCTAAATTAGCAGAAGAATCACTTAAAACGAGTGAGGCATGTTGTACTTTTACCATGGATTGTTCCATTTTGTCAGTCATATTGTTAAAAGTTATAGCTAGATCTGCTAATTCATCTTTAGTTGAAATGGGAATGCGGTGTGATAAATCTCCAATACCAATTTGTTCTGCACCATTTTTAATCGTTTTTATAGAATTAGTAATCATCTGTACTAAATATCTGCCACTAAAGATGATAGCAATTAAAGTTAGTAAGACAGTAATTCCAAATATGATAAACATATTCCGATATGAATTTTGTTGTTCGATTTTTATCTGTTCGCTTATTTTTTTAACTTCACTTCCAACAGCTTCCGTTTGATTGGTTACTTCGTTTGTAACATCTTCAAATGAAGCTTTAATTGCTTCGGCTTGTGTTTTTGTTCGTGAAACTGTTGATAAAGATTGCTGATAGCGTAGTAAACCAGTAGTGAAGGTGTCGTTATCTTCATCTGAAAAATCAGCAGCACTGATTACGTCTTTTAAGTTATTGATTTTATTGTCTATTTCATCTTCAGCATTTTCCGTTTGGTTAAAATAGGCCTGTTCCAGAATTTTCACTTCTAATAATGCACGCATAAGTTCTGGGTTGTCTTTTTCAGTAACCAATTGATAGAATTGGTCATAGTAATCGTTAATGGTTTTCATTAAACCTTCTTCATCAGAAAAACCAATTGTACGATACATACCAACCATTGAATCTAATTGATCAACATATGTAGTAGCATTTTCAGAAATTGCAGCATAATCACTAGCTATTTCCGGAAAAGCTGCATACGAACTGGAAAGTTGAACAGCCTCTGATTGAATCGTAGTAATAGATTGCTTGATCAATTCAGCGTGTTCTTCGGATGGATCAGCATAAAATTGCTCTTCAGCGTACCTGGTTAAAGCAACTTGATAGTTTATTCTCTCACTATCAAGTAAGACGCTTTGAAGCTCTTCACTCTCATTTGAAGCTTGATTTTGTTGATTAAAAAAATAAAGTGTTAAACCGCTTAATACAATGATACCTATTATAGATATAACAATAATAGCTTGCATGCGACCTCGTATTGTTTTCAATATGACTCCCCCTAGAAATTTCTATAATTTTCACATAAATTATATTATAGCTATAGATAATTGATATTACAACTAGTTATAATGACCTAGTATTGAATCTGCTTAATCTTGAGTTTAATGCAAGGTTTGTGTAAGATAACAAATAAAGGATGTGGAGAGTATGAAAGATTTTTTGGCTAAAAAAGGTGTGACATTATCAGCTCGTACCTATTTTATTACTACACTTAGTTATATGGCATTAGGACTATTTTCTTCTCTTATTATTGGTTTGATCATTAACACATTAGGACAACAGTTAGAAAGTGCATTAGGTAGCATGGCATTAACAGCATCGTTACAAGAAATTGGAGCGTTTGCAATGGAAAATAAAGTTGTTGGTGGAGCGATAGGTGTAGCCATAGCCTACGGACTAAAAGCACCACCATTAGTCTTATTTTCTGCAGTTTTTAGCGGGGCATTTGGATATGAACTGGGTGGACCAGTTGGAAGTTATATCAGTGCAATATTTGCTGTTGAATTTGGGAAACTAATTTATAAAGAAACAAAGATAGACATTTTGTTAACACCTCTTTTAACAATTATGATAGGGTATTTAATGGGTAAGTTTATTGGACCACCGATAGATTCCTTTATGACAGGAATTGGGAATGTGATTAATTGGTCTACGGCACAACAACCGTTTATAATGGGGATTATTGTCGCAGTAATTATGGGCTTAGCATTAACTGCTCCTATTTCTAGCGTTGCTATTTCGCTTATGCTTTCTTTAGATGGATTGGCAGCAGGTGCAGCTGTCGTAGGCTGTGCTGCCCAAATGGTTGGTTTTGCAGTTTCAAGCTATCGTGACAATGGAGTTGGCGGATTAATTGCACAGGGAATCGGAACATCTATGTTACAAGTAGCCAATATTATTAAAAAACCGATTATTTTATTACCACCAACCTTAGCAGGCGCAATTATGGCACCTTTTGCTTCGGTTTGGTTTGAAATGACAAATAACGCTTCAGGAGCTGGAATGGGTACGGCTGGATTTGTTGGTCAGATTATGGCTTTTAATACGATGGGCTTTTCAATGGAAGTATTTTGGATGGTATTAGGCATACATATTATCGGTCCTGCAGTTATAAGCTTACTTATCTCAGAGTACCTTCGAAATAGAGGCTTAATTAAACCAGGTGATATGCGGATTGACTATGATTGAATAACCATAAAGTGTCTAGGAGGAATATGAAATGAGAGCACTTGAATCAGAAAAAGAACTATCAAATATAATAGCAGAAGAGAAAGGTAAAACAGTCCTGTTTTTTTCAGCAGACTGGTGTCCAGATTGTCGTTTTATTGAACCTATTTTACCAGAAATAGAAGAGGAATATCAGAATATCACATTTATTTATATAGATCGTGATAAGTTTATCGATATATGCGTGCAGTATGATATTTTTGGAATACCAAGCTTCTTAGCATTCGAAGATGGAGCGGAAGTTAGTCGTTTTGTTAGCAAGGATCGAAAAACCAAGGAAGAGATTGAATCATTCTTAGATAAAATTTAAAAAAATGACATAAAGACAACTATGATTAAGAACTCCTTGAAGGAGGAATAACAAATGGCAATGAATAGTATTAAAATGAAAAAGCTATTAGATGACAGATTTAATAATCCTGAATGGCGCACGTCATTTAATCGAGATAAAGATGTGTATCGAGTGGAATGGCAAGACACGCATCAAGGTATTTCCATTACAATTCCAAATGTTATCGCTAAGTATGAACAAAGTGGTGACAATGCAATTGATGAATTGGTATATCATGTTGAAGAATCACTGAAAATGATGCATGTTAAACAAGAATTAGAAGGAAAAGAAAAACAAATATATCCAGTTATTCGATCGACCTCTTTTCCGAAGAAAACGAAAGCTGGTGTGAAAATGGTATATTCAGATCACACAGCAGAAACGCGTATCTACTATGCACTTGATTTGGGACATACGTATCAATTAATTGATCAGAATATGTTAGATACAGAAGGCTGGACTTTGGAACGATTAAAAGAAATTTCTATGTTTAATGTGCGTTCTTTATCAACGGAGACAAAAGTGGATCAAGTTGCTGGTAATAATTTTTACTTTATAGCAACAAAAGATGGCTATGATGCAAGTCGGATTTTAAATGAAGCATTTTTGGAAGAAATGCGTTTAAATGCGGTAGGAGACCTAGCAGTTGCAGTTCCACATCAAGATGTTTTAATTTTGGTTGATGTACAAAATGAAATGGGTTATGATATATTAGCACAAATGACGATGCAATATTTTGCTGAGGGGCGTGTCCCGATTACGTCGCTATCATTTATATACGAGAATAAACACCTAGAACCTATCTTTATTTTAGCAAAAAATAAACCTACTAATAAAAATGAAACAAAAAAGGATGAATAAATATGAACGTTTTTTATAATGAAAAAGGGATAGGTGATTGCTTATTAATTCCTTTTAAACAGGGTGATCGTTATCAAACATCATTTGAAAAGTTTGGTGATGTCGTACGTATAATAGATACTAAAACAGAAGAAGTTTTAGGTTATAATATATTTCAAGCATCAACATACTTTACGTTGGGAAATGGTAAAATTCCTTTAACAGAAGAACTTCTAAAGACTATCAAAGATGTTTTTGCGAAAAATAATCTGACGGATTCCTTAGATATTGACCTTTCTCCTAAATTTGTCGTAGGCTATGTGAAAGAAAAATCACCACATGAAAATGCAGATAAATTAAATGTATGTCAAGTAGATATCGGTGGTGTAACAACTCAAATTGTCTGTGGTGCACCAAACGTTGAAGCAGATCAATATGTTGTCGTGGCGAAGGTTGGAGCGATTATGCCGAGTGGTATGGAAATAAAAGAAGCTAACCTAAGAGGCGTTGATTCTTTTGGAATGATTTGTTCTCAAAAAGAACTTGGCCTTCCGGATGCACCGAAAGAAAAAGGTATCTACGTATTAACAGAAGATGTAAAAGCTGGACAAGCTTTCATATTTTAAATAAGAAAAACGCAAAAGAGGATTTACTCTTTTGCGTTTTTCTTTTACGTAAAGTATTCAATTTTGATGAAAACCTGTTAAAATGAGAAATAACTAATGATATGGAAGTGTGAAAATAATATGTGGGAACAAATGAAAAACAAAATAAAACAACTTTTAGATACGGAAGAAACAATTGAGCAGCCTCAAACAAGACGGAATCATACTATTAATAATCAGGTGGAAACAAAGGTATCGTATGAATATCCTAACAACAGGAAATTTGATTTTCCTATTATTCCTGATAAACCTAAACGTGAATTTTCAAAACGTTCGTATGTTTCAGAGCCTGAAGTAAGTATAGAAAAGTATAAAGGGAAAGAGAAACAATTACCAATAGAGAAACATTTGCCAAAAGAACAAAATTTCAAGAAAAAATTCTCAGCTACAGAGGTACCTTCTCCAATCTATGGTTTTGGTAAAAGACCAGGGAAAGCAGCTGAAACAGATACACCAGCATTTTTACGTAAAGAAACAATTCATGAACAATCTAATTTAATATTTTCAACTACTGAAGATTTGATAGAAGACACCGTAGCTGATGATAAATTGTTGCATAAGGAAAAGGAAAGTATGGTGAAAGAAGAGAAACCCTATATTAAGCCTATCCCTAAAGAAGAACTTACGGGAAATCCTGATCAATTTGAACAAGTAAATGAGATAGAAGTGAACAATATTGCAGCTACAACAATTGAAAAGAAACAAGAACCAGTTGAAATCAGTGAAATTAAAAAGGTGAAAGAACGTAATTCAATACCATTCAATGTAAGAATGCGTCCGAGTGATAAAAAACGTTATCACGAAAAAAACAACCAGATGCAGCAACATACTCAAAAAAATTCGGTCCCACCACTTTATCTTTTAAACGATCCTATTAAAAGATCTGCAGATAATCAACAGTGGATTGAAGATCAAGCAGCATTATTGGAAACAACATTAAAACAATTTCATGTTAATGCAAAAGTTATTAATACAATGCAGGGACCGTCTGTCACAAGGTTTGAAATTCAACCTGAAGCTGGGGTCAAAGTAAGTAAAATAAAGAATTTAAGCGATGATATTAAACTAAACATGGCTGCTAAAGATATACGTATGGAAGCGCCAATTCCAGGTAAACATGCAATTGGAATCGAGATACCAAACGCTGATCCACAAGCTGTTGGCTTACAGGAAATATTTGAAAATCAAGCTTTTAACAATAGTTCGTCTGCATTAAGTGTTGCGTTAGGATTAGATATTGCAGGTAGTCCGGTTATTACTGATATAAAGAAAATGCCGCATGGTTTGATTGCTGGTGCAACTGGATCAGGAAAAAGTGTTTGTATAAACTCCATATTGATTAGTCTTTTGTATAAAGCAAGTCATAAAGACGTTCGTTTTCTTTTAATTGATCCTAAAATGGTTGAATTAGCACCGTATAACGGAATTCCACATTTAGTTTCACCTGTGATTACAGATGTAAAAGCAGCTACACATGCACTTAAGTGGGCAGTAGCTGAAATGGAAGAGAGATATCAAAAATTCGCACAAGAAGGTGCACGTGATATTGATCGTTATAATCAGAAAATGAAGGCACAAGAAAGAGACGAAAAAATGCCATATCTCGTCATTGTTATTGATGAGTTAGCTGATCTAATGATGGCTTCACCGCAAGATGTAGAGGATGCCATTTGTAGAATCGCTCAAAAAGCGAGGGCATGTGGAATTCATCTTTTATTAGCAACGCAACGACCATCGGTGGATGTTATTACAGGCTTGATCAAGGCAAATGTACCAACAAGAATTGCTTTTAGTGTCTCATCTCAAGTAGATTCTCGGACAATCATTGATACAAATGGGGCAGACCGTTTACTTGGTAAAGGGGATATGTTATTTGTTGAAAATGGTGCACGTAATCCTGTCAGAATTCAAGGTGCCTTTGTTTCTGATGATGAGATTGAACGTGTGACAAGTTATGTTAAACAAGTAGCACCACCAAATTATTTATTTGAACAAGAACAGCTATTGAAACAAATTGATACGGAAGAAACAGAGGATGATCTTTATCCAGAAGTATTATCTTTTGTACTGGAACAAAACGGAGCAAGTGCATCTTTGGTACAAAGACGGTTTAAGGTTGGCTATAATCGTGCTGCACGATTAATTGATTCTCTAGAGCATAATGGAATTATTTCAGCGCCAAAGGGAAGCAAACCACGCGATGTGCTAGTATCAGCAAATGATATGGACACGGAGCGTATATAATAAATCCAGTTAATCAATCTAAATAACTTGTGGAAGTTATCTTAATCTTATATGATAGAAATTGGTATATAAACTTATTAGAATGCAACGAGGGGTTAGTATCATGAAAAAAGAAATTACAAGAAAACTTAATGGTGAGATAGAAAGATTAACAAATCAGACATTTAAATTCGATGATCGTATTAAAGATGGTTGGTTTTCAGCGGTTTATTTTTTGAAAACAAAAGAAATTGCAGAAAAACTTATTCCAAATAATCAAGTAACAATGCAGTTTTTCCAGAAAAGTAATGCAGTACTCTGTGGTTCTGACGAAGCAATTGCATTAATACATACTTTTGCTGATAACCCAGAAGAGCTAGAGATCTTTTCGTTAAAAGATGGTGATAAGATAACACCTTATGAGACGGTATTAACTGTTAAAGGCCCCTATCAATCTTTTGGTTTTTTAGAAGGAATTATAGATGGCGTTTTTGCTAGACGAACATCCGTAGCAACAAATGTATATAATGTGGTAAAAGCCGCAAGAACCTCTGGTAAACAGAAACCAGTTATTTTTATGGGTGACCGTGATGATCATTATACACAACAAGCGGGTGACGGCTATGCGGCCTTTATTGGCGGATCCACTGCACAAGCAACACACGCGATGAATGAATGGTGGGGTAAGACAGGAATGGGTACGATGCCACATGCAATGATTCAAATGTTTGAAGGGGATATTGTAACGGCAGCTATCGCATACAAGGAGACGTATCCTGAAGATGAATTAATGGTGCTAGTGGATTACAATAACGATGTCATTACAGATGCTTTGAAGGTGGCGCGCGAATTTGGCAAGGAGTTAAAAGGTGTTCGTTTAGATACTTCGAATCATATGGTCGATAAATATTTTCTTAGAAATCAACATCTTATGGGAACATTTGATCCAAGAGGTGTTAATCCTGAATTGATTTTTGCATTACGACATGCTTTGGACGAAGAAGGTTATCAACATGTTAAAATTATCGCTAGTGGTGGTTTTACAGAGGAACGGATTCGTACATTTGAAAAACAAAATGTACCAGTCGACATGTATGGAATTGGTAGAAGTTTATTAAATGTCCATATTGGATTCACTGGAGATAACGTTTTATTAAACGGTAAGCACGAGTCAAAGGACGGTAGAAAATACCATCCGAATCCAAGATTAGAAAAAGTAGCTTATATTAAATAAAGTTACTACTTTTTAGTTTTCTATGGTAAAGTACAAAGTTGAGGAAATAATAAATATATACAGATTAAGCTTTTTGGAGGTTCAATTTATGACTATCTACCATTTTATTGGTATTAAAGGAACAGGAATGAGTGCATTGGCACAAATTCTACATGACTCAGGTGAGACGGTTCAAGGTTCTGATGTAGATAGCGTCTTTTTTACACAGACAGCGTTAGAAAATAAAAATATTCCAATCTATTCTTTTTCAAAGGACAATATAAAAGAAGGCTTAACTATTATAGCTGGTAATGCCTTTTCGGATGACCATGAAGAAGTTAAAACTGCACATGAAATGGGTTTAACGTTTTATCGCTATCACGAATTTCTTAGCGAATGGTTAAAACAATATACTAGTATTGCAGTTACAGGTGCACACGGTAAAACCTCAACGACAGGCCTGTTGGCACATGTATTAAAGCAAACATATCCTATTTCATATTTAATTGGTGACGGAACTGGTTTAGGACATGTTGATAGCAGTTATTTTGTTTTTGAAGCATGTGAATATCGCCGACACTTTTTAGCGTACGAACCGGATTATGCAATCATGACAAATATTGATTTTGATCATCCAGATTATTTTTCCGATGTAAATGATGTCGTTAACGCTTTTGAAGAAATGGCTAAAAACGTAAAAAAAGGAATTATAGCTTGTGGTGATGATGAATATCTTCAAGCAATACATGCTAAAGTTCCAATTCTTTATTATGGATTTTCTGAAAATAATGATTTCCAAGCTAAAAATGTTACAGATACATCAGATGGTACACGTTTTGACGTATTTGTTCGAAATAATTACTATGATACGTTTTCAATTCCGATGTATGGTGATCACAACATATTAAATGCGTTAGCAGTGATTACTATTTGTCATTATGAAGGAATGCAAGCTGAAGATATTAAAAAAATGAATACATTTTCTGGTGTCAAACGTCGGTTTACTGAGAAGAAAGTAGGCAATCAAATTTTAATTGATGATTATGCACATCATCCTAAGGAAGTTGAAGCCACCTTGAATTCCGTTCGTAAAAAGTATCCAAACAAAACTGTCACTGCTATTTTTCAACCACACACATTCACCCGAACGAAAATGTTCTTACATGAGTTTGCGGAGACACTTCAGGCTGCAGATCATGTTTACCTGTGTGATATTTTTGGTTCAGCCCGAGAAGGAACAGGGAAGTTAACTATTGAAGATTTACAAGCACTCATTACCAATAGTGAATTATTAGATATTGAAAATACAGAAGTCTTAAAACAATATCAAGATGGTGTCTTAGTCTTTATGGGTGCTGGAGATATTCAGAAATTCCAAGATGTTTATGAAAACAAACTTTAAAATTACAGGTATATTTTGATTTATATCGAATAAGTAAAGAGAAGGATTTTTTTGCCTTCTCTTTATTTATTAATTTGATAGGAATAATTTTGATGTTTATTGTGAAATTTATATAATATGTTTATAAGAATATATTTCGGGTAAATAAATATATAGACATGGTAATAGTACACAAAGAAATACATACAAAGGAGATGACAGTAGCATATGATTATTTTACTTTATATCGCAGCACTAATATTTGCAGTTGCATTTGCAGTACTTGTTGTTTATTTAGTTAAAGTATTAAAAGAAACGCAACGTACAATGTCAAATGTAGCAGATACCTTAGAAGGTTTAGAAAAACAAATGGAGGGTATAACAACAGAAACGACTCAATTGTTAAATAAAACTAATAAGCTTGCAGAAGATGTGAATGATAAGTCACAACGACTAAATACATTAGTTGATGGAATTAAAGGTATTGGTGAGACAGTACAAGGTTTTAATCAGTCCATTCGCAATGTTTCCACTAGTATTACAAGAGTTGCTGAAGAAAATAAAGAAGAAACTGCTCAAGCAGTTAAGTGGGGAACAATTGTAATGGAAATGTTCAAAAAGCGAAAAAGGGAATAATGTAATTTATATAGATTAGATAATATTTATTAGGGAGGAATTGGAATGAGTAATCAAGAAGAACAGAATAAAGGACAACAAAATGAAAATATTAACAGTAAAGATTTTTTAATCGGTTCATTAATCGGGGGTATTGTAGGTGCTTCTGTCGCATTATTATTTGCACCTAAGGCTGGTAAAGAACTGAGAGGTGAATTAAACCAAGGTGCTAGTACTTTAAAAGAACGTGCGAGCGATTGGAAAGATGTTGCATATGAAAAGGGTACTGAATGGAAAGACTATGCAAAAGAGACATCTGCACAGGTACAAAAGAACGTTACCGAAAAGTCACATGAATTAGGCGATAAATTTAAAGAAACAACTAAAACAATTCAAGAAAAGATAAATACAGCACAAGAAGATGCTGATGTTGTAAAAGAAACTGCAGAAGAAGCGGCTGAAGAAGTTGCAGAAGCAATTGATGCAGCAGCAAAAGACGTTAAAAACCAAGGTTAATATATTTAAAAAAGGGTTGTAACTAAAAAATAGTTACAACCCTTTTTTTGATGGAATAGATATATTCTTACATAATTCCAAGCTGATTTTCTCTCGGGCAATCACTTTCAACAGCGACAGATCAACACTGCAATTATAAAGAATAAAACGAGTACGACTTAATCTAACTTGCTTATCACGCTCTAAAAATCCACTACGCTTTCCGCAGGCACGTCTTCAGCTAACTTGGAAGAAATACACTTCCAAGTGGATCTTCAGATCGCGCTGTTCCTGCAGGAGTCGTAGTGGATTTTCATCGCTAGTCAGTAATTTGTTTATTGATGAAGTTGCAACATCAACAAAACAGTATCAGGCCTTTTCGAATAATATTCATATAACTAAATGCTGTCATAAGCGTAATAAAACTTTAGGAGCCAATAGGAAAGCGTATTGTGTATTACTTTTATGTTCTGTCCAGCGAAGAAAGCAAATGGTCGACTCTCCAGTGGGAACAGCACGGGCTGAAGATCCACTTAGTAAAGCGTTTTTACTAAGTTAGCTGAAGTCGTGCCCACGGAAAGGGAGACCATTGGCTTACGTAGCGTGTCTAAAGTAATTGATTTTTGTTTGTGATAAGAATGGTACGTCGCAGTTTTCAACTACTGCGACGTTTTAAAAGTGAAAACTGTAAAAGTGCTTTAATAATTAATTGTAATCTCGTCATTTGGTTCTAGTGGTTCAAAGAAGGTTGTTGCTTGACCATTCTTCTTAATATCCACACTACCTTTTACTTTTGATAAATCTATAGAAATATGCCGAAATATATCTTGGAATATAAAGGCGCTTTCTTCTGTTGGTTTAAGTTCTAATTTGTCCCCGTGATGCAGAAGGTCATCTATATCTCGTTCTTTGTGTTGTTGGAAAATGCGAAGTGCTTGTTTTTTTAATAGGACAGATTCACCATTATATGTTACCGACATTGAGTTATATAATTCAATCGATAATGCATGCAATACATTTTCTATAGTGGGAACTTGTCTCTTCACAACTTCGAGTTTACTTTCAGATTGTAACACTGTCTTGCTCTTTGCTACTTTACCATTAAGAAGTATCTTGGTTGAGAAATCCGGCAACTCTTTTGCTTTCCCATCAATGTAGATTTTAAAAGTATATAGTTCACTTAAAATATCTTGTTTATTGTGCTTAATTAAAAATTCTTCTACGGTTTTTGATTCAATCACATTTACTTTATCGTGATCTTTTAATATATAATCTAGATTTTTTCTATCCTTATTAACTTCAATTGACGGTTTTATCTGATGTTTTTGTTCATTTAAGTAGACAGTAAAAGTATTTATTTCACCAACTAATTCTTCAATTGTAACAATAGGTTCCTTTCCATCTTCACCTTTTTCAACATACAGTGTATCGCCATGTTTAATTGGTTCTTCTATCGTGATAACTTGTCCATTTAATAAAATAGATGGTGCTTTGCCATAGGTACCTGGCAAGGTAATGCTCTGACCATTAAAGCTGATGATATATGCCATACCAGGCCGACCGTATAATTTATCAATGTGAATTCCAGCAGCTAGCAAACAATCACCGACAGTCAGCTGTTTCATGTCAAATAAACGAACGGCTCGATCATTAACGGTTACACTAATATAATGAACCGGATTTTGTTTTGCCGCAATTGCAATTCCAATTGGCGTAATGAAAGCAGGGCCAGCAGGAACTTTATCCGCGAATTTTAAAGTAGGAATAGCGTCAGTTCCCCGAATAGCAATCCGGTTTTCTGGTAATTGTAATTTTTCTGCTAATTTATATGTCAAATTTGGTGTTAAACTACCACCTCCAACTAACATCACTGCTTTAGGTGCTCGTGTATTTAATTCTAAAATTTCTTGTGCGATTGCATCCGCGAGTTTTTCAATTGCACCATCTATTGCTAATGCAAGTTCATCAAAAAGAATTGTTTCTTCAAAACCTAAAATATTAGTAATAGTGGATTCCCTTTTCTCAGTAATTTCCTTTTTAACACGTTCTGCTTCTTTAAAGTCTAATAAATAGTGATCACTAATTGCTTCTGTTATCTCATCACCTGCACGTGGAACCATTCCAAAAGCTGCTATAGTACCACTATCAGTCAGAGCGATGTCACTTGTACCAGCTCCAATGTCAACTAAAGCTACGTTAAGTCTTCGCATAGAATTGGGAATTAGCACATTAATCGCAGCAATTGGTTCAAGGGTTAGTGCTTCCATCTCTAAATCTGCACGCTGTAAGGCCGATATTAATGATTCAACTACTACTTTAGGTAAGAATGTAGCGATAATGTCAACTTCAGCCTTATTCCCTTGTTGGTCGATAAGCGAGCCTATAATATCATTATCTAATTTATACTGTATTACGGAGTATCCAACACAATAATAATGTGTGCTTAAATTATCGGCTTCTTCCAAAGCTAAATCATATTGAGCTTGTTGAACAGCACTGAGCTCCAAAAATAGAATATCTTCTTTTTCTATTAGAGGGTGCTGATCGATATTTTTAGTAATTGTAGTACGTTTTGTTTTAAGCGCTCTCCCAGCAGCCGCAACGCATGCTTTAGTAAGCTTAATATTATGCTTTGTTTCTAGTGTTTCTTTGACTTCATGGATTACTTTTGCAACAGCTACAACATCGTGTATTTGTCCATCTAACATCGAACGTTCCTCATGTTCTTGCATGACATAATCAATTAGTTTGTATTGCTCGTCTGTTTGTTCTAAAATTAATCCAACTACAGAACGCGTTCCAATATCTAATGCAAAAATATACTCATTCATAAATTTAATCCTTTCTATCATGGTTACATGTGTTAAAAGATAAAGAATATACTAAATATTTAATCATAATAATGACAAGTATTAAAATATTAGCTATAATTGTCTCTAATTACAAAATTACTTATATCTATTATAACGCGAAATTAAAACAGGGGGTAGTCCAATTGAGTAATCAAGAACTCGACCAATTAAGACAGGAGCTTGATCAAGTAAATTTAGAAATACTTAATTTGATCAATAAACGTGCAAAACTTGTTCAAAAGTCTGGACAGGTGAAGGAAATACAGGGTGCAAATCATAGTTATGATCCAGTTCGTGAACGTGATATGCTTGAATTAATTAAAGAAAATAATAAGGGACCTTTTGAAAATGCAACCATAATTCATCTTTTTAAAGAAATTTTTAAAGCCGGTTTAGATTTGCAAGAAGATAATCATAGTAAAGCGCTACTAGTTTCTAGAAAGAAGAAACCTGAAGATACTATAATTGATATTAACGGTGAAAAATTTGGGGATGGTAAGCAACATTTCATCTTTGGTCCTTGTGCGGTAGAAAGTTATGAGCAAGTTGCCCAAGTTGCAGAACAGATTAAACAGAAGGGTTTAAAGCTAATACGCGGGGGTGCATTTAAACCGAGAACATCTCCATACGATTTCCAAGGTCTAGGTTTTGAAGGGTTAGAGATCCTAAAGCGTGTAGCAGATGAGTATGGTTTAGCAGTTGTAAGTGAAATTGTAAATCCAGCAGATATTGAAAAGGCGTTAGACTATATTGATGTTATCCAAATCGGTGCACGTAACATGCAGAACTTTGAATTATTAAAGGCAGCAGGTGAAGTTAATAAACCTGTCTTATTAAAACGAGGAATGTCTGCTACGATTGCGGACTTCATTAATGCAGCAGAATACATTAACTCTAGAGGTAATGGGAATATTATTCTATGTGAGAGAGGTATCAGAACTTATGAGACAGCAACTCGTAATACGTTGGATATAACGGCTGTTCCCATTTTAAAACAAGAAACACATTTACCGGTTATGGTTGATGTAACACATTCGACAGGGAGACGGGATCTATTAATTCCTGCTGCAAAAGCTGCTCTAGCAATTGGAGCTGATGGTGTGATGGCAGAAGTACACCCTGATCCAGCTGTTGCGTTATCCGACGCAGCACAACAAATGGACTTTGAAATGTTTGATCGCTTTATGAAAGAAGTAGCGAATTATAAATAATAAAATGGCCCTCTTGTTATATTTTAATCAAGAGGGCCAAACTTTGTTAAGAAGAGCTATTTTTTTCATAACAAAATAACTAAAAATTTGATATAATGTAACATATACATGTGATAAATATTTAATACATAGTGTATCATTGCGCAATAACATATAGTAACGTATGATTAAATGAAAAGAGTCAAGCTAATCAAAAGGAATATACGGAGGTAGATTTTAGATGAATATAACAATATATGATGTAGCAAGAGAAGCGAATGTATCTATGGCAACTGTTTCACGGGTGGTTAATGGTAATCCGAATGTAAAGCCAGCGACACGAAAAAAGGTATTGAACACAATTAAAGAATTAGGATACCGACCTAATGCAGTAGCTAGAGGTCTCGCAAGTAAGAAGACAACAACTGTAGGCGTTATTATTCCTGATATCTCAAGTATTTTCTTTTCTGAGTTAGCAAGAGGTATTGACGATATAGCAAATATGTATAAATACAATATAATTTTAAGTAACTCTGATCAAAACGTAGATAAAGAAATAAAACTAATTAACACAATGTTAGAAAAGCAAGTAGACGGTATTGTATTTATGGGTGGAAAAATCACAGAAGAACATGTAGAGCAATTTAAAACATCTCCAGTACCGGTAACGTTGGCAGCTACAATAGATCCAACAGAAACAATCTCTTCGGTAAACATTGATTATGAACAAGCTGCTTATGAGGCAACTAAATTTTTAATTGATAATGGACATGCTAAACCCGCTTTTGTCTCTGCTCTTGAGGAAACACCAATAAATGAATTGAAGTATAAAGGGTATGAACGAGCATTAATAGAATCAAAACAAGAAGTAGATCTATCATTTGTAATTAAAGGTGATTATACCTATGATTCTGGAATAGAAGCAGCAGAACAATTTGTTGCTATGAAAGTTAAGCCAACTGCAATCTTTGTCGCTTCTGATGAAATGGCATTAGGTGTTATTCATGGTATTCAAGATAAGGGCTTAAGTGTGCCAGAAGATATTGAAGTAGTTGGTTTTGATAATACACGTCTTGCGACAATGGTCCGACCTACTTTGTCTACAATCGTCCAACCAATGTATGATATTGGAGCTGTTGCAATGCGTTTGTTAACGAAATTTATGAATAAAGAAGAAGTTCAAGAAACGAATGTAATTTTACCACACCAAATTATCGAAAGAAACTCAACAAAATCAAAATAATGCCGATATATAAAATATCAAAATGCAAATCCTTGGCATGAGGTTAATTCATCCAAGTTTGTACGTAAGTTAGGGAGAGAGCATATGAAAAAAAGAGATATTTTAACCCCAATTGGCATAACTTTAGGTTTTATGATGATAATTTTTGGTATAATTTCGAGTGGTGGAACTAGTGGATTTGTTTCGTTTATCCAGGTTGCCTCTATTATCATTGTGTTAGGTGGTTTAGTTGCTGCTTTATTGATTAATTTCAATTTGGATCAAATAAAACTCACTGGTAGTGTATTAAAAGAAACTTTCAACAGGAATGAACAGAATCTCGGTGATCTAATTCAGCTATTTGAACGATTATCGGAAAGAGCAAGACGTGAAGGATTGCTAGCACTTGAGAATGAGCTAGAAAGTGTAGATGATCCTTTCATTAAAAAAGGTGTTCTATTAGCGATAGATGGTATTGAGCCAGAAGTAATTAATGATATTATGAATGCAGAGATTACTGCAATGGAAGATCGGCATTTAAAGGGACGAATTATTCTTGAAAAGGCCGGAGAATATGCACCAGCTTGGGGAATGATAGGTACATTAATTGGTTTAGTGCTAATGTTAAATAACTTAACCGATCCGACAACACTGGGCCCTAATATGGCTGTAGCTTTATTAACAACTTTTTATGGATCTGTTTTAGCGAATCTAGTTTTCATACCAATGGCAGGTAAACTAGAAATAAAAACGGATGAAGAAATATTCATGAAACAAATTGTTATAGAAGGTGTAATCGGTGTTCAATCTGGTCAGAATCCACGGATTCTAAAAGAGAAACTAAGTGCATTTCTATCTGAAAATATGAAGAAAAAACAAGAAGAAGGAACAGATGAGGGTGCGGAGGATGTAGCTAATGAAGCGTCGTAAAAAACGGATAGATAAAGGCTCACCGAAGTGGATGGTAACCTATGCCGATTTGGTAACGCTCATCCTTGTATTTTTTATTTTACTATTCTCCATGTCACAAATTGATCTAGTTAAATTTGAAGCTGTTGCAGAATCTTTTCGTAACCGTATGATTTTTGATACATTTCCATCTACTCTAGAAATGGATAATCCGACGGAAAATTCTGAACCTCGAATTGAAGATGAAGGTGCTGAGGATACTAAAAATAATTTATCTGAATCAGAAACGGAAGTAATTGATACGAATGAGCAAACCAACAGTGAAATTATCGAAAATCAAGATACACTGGATGAATTATTAGCTGAAATTCAATCCTTTTTAAACGAGAATGATTTACAGAATACGATCACAGCAAATAGAACGGATCAAGGTGTTGTTTTGATTTTACAAGAAAGATTTTTATTTGACTCAGCTGAAGCGGAAATTAAATCCACAGGTGAACCGTTTCTAGATAAAGTAGGTATATTACTTGAAAATATACCTAATAATGTAAGAGTCGAAGGTCATACAGATAATCGTCCAATATCGACTTTACAGTATCCTTCAAATTGGGAACTTTCTGGTGCGCGAGCAAGTAGTGTCATTCGCAATATCATTGCATCGAGTGGTTCAGATGAGAGCAGATTTATGGCAGTTGGCTATGGAGATACAAGACCAATTGTTGAAAATAATTCTGAGGAAAACTGGAGTAGAAACAGGCGTGTTGAAATGGTTATCTTAGAATTAAATCAGGATTTTGAATAAAATTTAGTAATGGCTTCGTCTCTATAGAGATGGAGCCATTTTATCTATGCAAAAAAAGAATTCGCAGTGTGACACTGCGAATTCTTTTTTTTCTTACAATCAATCATTATCATCTTCATTGGATTCACTTTGATCTGTTTCTTCTTCATTATTGTTTTCTTGCTCTTCTTCATTATTTTCATTGTTCTCCTCATTATCTGCAGAAGTATCATCTTCAGGTTGTTTCTCGTTTTCAGGTTCCGGTTCTGGCTCCGGCTCAGGCTCAGGCTTCGGTTCCGGTTTTGGCTCACTGAAGTCGCCAACCACTAAATCTTTTGAAGAAGCGGACTCTTGACCGTAGTAATCAACAGCTTTAATATGGTAAACAGCTTTTGTATTCCCAACATTTAGTTTCGTTTCAGTTGTACTACCAACGAGCTTGAAATTGCTGTCTGGATCATTAGCACGATAAATACGATAGCCAACAACATCATTACTTGATGATTTGTTCCAAGTCAATGCACTTCCTGATTTAGAGACAGAACTTGGTGCGTTTGGTGCTTTATCATCATTCTTTATATCCTCAGTACTAGGGATTTTAACACTGGAACCAAGTGCACTGCTATTTGGTAATAGAGTTTCAGTAATATTACTTAATTTATCAAAGTCGTTCTCTTTCAGCCAATCTGGATTAAAGGAGACACCATTTTCATTTGTGAATTCTTCTGGTGTATTTTCTCCAGCAATAACCGCTTTTCCATTCAACATCACATAACTGCCGCCAATTAGGCTGTTATCTTTTTCGGTTGGAACAAATTTCGAATTGTATATATCTGATCCCACTAAGCCTAAGTCACTACATATACTAGTTGGCAAAAGTCCAGATGTTTTACAATAAGAGCTTGATACGATACCGTCTGGACGCGCAAAATTATTACTAGGAGCCATAAGATCTGGATCGATTTCGGTGGCGAGATTAACGAGCTGTGCCCAAAAAACTTGATTACGTCCACTATAGCCATCTGTTAAAGGTTGATTATAATCATATCCCATCCACGTTCCTACGGTTACATTTGGATTGGTTGCGACAAACCAGGTATCTTTATAGTTATTACCTGTTCCTGTTTTACCTGCCCAATCTACCCCTGGGTTGCTTAAATTTGCTCTTGCTGTGGTAGCGGTACCCTGTGTTACCACGTCTCGCATCATATCGATCATAAGGTAGTTTGTCTGTTCACTAAATACGTTTACTGACTCACTTTCATGTTGATAGGCTACTTCACCCTCGCCTGACTCGATTTTTTCAATAATAAATCCATCAGTAAAGTTTCCGTTGTTCCCAAATGTCGCATAAGCATTTACATTTTCCTCAACACTAGCTTCTGTTGTACCAATTGCTAGTGAGTTGTAGGTTGAGTCTGGAATATTACTAAAGCCCATTTTTTTGTAATACTTCTCGATAGGATTCACACCTATATCTAATATATCTAGAAATACTCTTGTTGCTGGAACATTGTATGACTGTGTTAATGCTTGTCTTGCGGTAACAAGTCCAGCATATCTTTGAGAATAGTTTCTTGGAAATTTTTCATCAGTTGGTAAGTCAACATCTGCAATGATTGATCCAGGTTGAACCGTTCCTTCTTCCATTCCTGGTGCGTAATCTATTAATGGCTTTGCAGTACTACCAATAGATCTTTTTACATCAGTGGCATAGTTTTTATTTGATATATCAAAATCTCGTCCGCCAACAAAGCTAATAATTTTACCAGTAGCATTATCAATTAATACACCACCAACTTGTACAGGTTGAACAAGTGGTTCTTCTTCACCAGTTTCTTCATTAGTAGTCATGATTACTTTTTGCGTATTTTCATTTCTTGCAGTTTTTTCTGGACCATAGTTATTGAAATTAGCTGCAAGATCTTGATGTGCATCAAAGATTTCCTTGTTAATCGTCGTATGGATTTTATAACCACCTTGACTCAATTCTCTTTCTGCTCTAATTTGATACTCTTCGTACAATACTTCATCTAGTAAATCTTCTGCTGTATAACCATCTTCTTCTGCTAATTGTGTTGTTAATATTTCTGTCGATCTATCCTTAATTAGATTTGTTAAATAAGGATATTCCGAAAAACTTGTTGGTGTCGGTTCCGCTAAGTTAGCGACAATATCATATGCTAGTGCTTCTTCATAATCTGCTTCACTTATATATTCTGCCTCGAGCATTCTTGAAAGAACGGTTTTCATTCGATCCATACCTGCTTGGAGACCATCTTCATCTTTTACCTGTCCATTATTAGTAAATGGCGTATAAGTAATTGGACTTTGAGGAAGTCCGGCTATAAACGCTGCTTGTGCAATATTTAAATCTATTGCATCTATATTAAAAATACCTTCCGCTGCTGTTTGAATACCGGCAATATTTCGACCGTTAGCATTTCTGCCGTAAGGTACAATGTTTAAATATGCTTCTAAGATCTCGTCTTTCTCTAAAAATCCCTCTATGCGCATTGCTAACAAGATTTCCTTTGCTTTGCGTTCAAAAGAAACTTCATTTGTTAATATTTGATTTTTGATAATCTGTTGTGTTAACGTACTTCCACCAGACTTTGTTGCAGAATTAGTTACTTCTTGAAATAGTGCACGGAATATTGCTTTTGGAACGACACCATTATGTGTTTCAAAGTAGCCATCTTCTGTTGCAATAATGGCATTTTTAACATTCTCTGATACTTGATCAAGGGTAACTTCTTCCCGATACAAATCAGAACTAACCTCACCCATATAAACCTCATTTGCAAAATAAACTTCTGAAGTTTCAGAGTAATTGTAAATGTCTTCTCTCATATCAGCTTCCGCTCTTACTGGTTCGTCTTTAACTAAAGAAGCAAAATATCCTGCTCCGAGACCACCGGCAAAAAAGAACCCAATCACACCTATAACAATGAAGAAAAGAGTGATGTTCCAGACAACATCATAACTAATACGCGATACACGCTGGACATCTCCTTTCTTCCACAAACTTGTAATGGAAATGTATAATTTATGAAAAAAATGTTTAAAATCCATAATAAGACCTCCTAAAATTCCAATCTATATTATAGCATAAATGTTTTATATTGAATTAATATGTCCAAAAGTTTTATGCTTTCTCTTGCAAATGTAATAAATCTGTGATATTAATGTAACACAATCAAAAATAATTAAAACAGTGAAAGAGTGAAGTAATAGGATAATTCCCTGTCAAAGAGAGCTGACGTTTGGTGTAAGTCAGTACACAATTACCTTATGAATTACGTTCTGGAGTTTCTTCTATAATAGAAGACGGTGCTATACCATGCATCGTTATGTAATGAAGTGGCAACGTTTTGTTGCAACGAGGGTGGTACCGCGAGTATATCTCGTCCCTTTCTTAGGGATAAGATATGCTCGTTTTTTGTTTGCAATTATTTACTAATGAGGAGTGAGAGTTATGGATATTTTAACAGATTTAAAGGAACGTGGATTGGTTCAACAAATGACAGATGAGCAAGGGTTAGAAAAGCAATTAAAGGAAAATGTAGTTACCTTATACTGTGGATTTGATCCAACTGCAGATAGTTTGCATATTGGACATTTAGTTCCAGCACTTATGTTAAAAAGGTTTCAATTAGCTGGGCATAAACCGATTGCACTAATTGGTGGAGGCACAGGCATGATTGGGGATCCAAGTGGTCGATCAACAGAACGCCAGTTAAATGATGAAAAAACGGTTCAACACTTTAGTAACCAAATCAAATTACAGTTAGCTAATATTTTAGATTTTGAAAAAGAAGAAAATGGAGCCGTGGCTCGTAATAATGCAGAATGGCTTGGCAATATGTCGTTAATTGAATTTTTAAGGGATACAGGTAAGCATTTTAGTATTAATTACATGCTAGCGAAAGATTCCGTTCAATCTCGTTTAGAAAATGGTATTTCGTTTACTGAATTCACCTATATGATTCTTCAATCATTTGATTTTTTAAACTTATACGAGAAAGAGAATTGTACCTTGCAAATTGGTGGAAGTGATCAATGGGGAAATATTACCGCTGGAATGGAATTGATTCGAAGATCTAGAACGGAACAAGATGAAACAAAAGTATTTGGTTTGACTGTACCTTTGATTACAAAAGCAGACGGTACAAAGTTCGGTAAAACAGCTGGTGGTGCTGTCTGGTTAGATCCGGACAAGACTTCTCCTTACGAGTTCTACCAATTCTGGATTAATACAGATGATCGTGATGTAATTAAATTTTTAAAATATTTTACTTTCTTAGAGATTCCGGAAGTTGAAAAATTAAAGCAAGAATTAGAAACAGCTCCAGAAAAACGTGTGCCACATATTCGATTAGGTGAAGAAATGACCACATTAGTCCATGGAAAAGAAGCATTAGCCCAAGCGCAAAAAATTTCTAAGGGATTGTTTAGTGGCGATATTAAAGCATTAAATGGTAAAGAAATAGAACAAGGGTTTAAAGATGTACCGACAGTGGAGTTAGTGAAAGAAGAAAAAGCATTAATAGATCTTTTAGTTGAAGCAAAAATAACACCATCAAAACGCCAAGCACGCGAAGATATACAGAATGGTGCAGTTTACATTAATGGCGAGCGGCAACAAGAGTTAACTTATAGTCTAGATGAAAAAGATCGTATTGATGATACATTCACAATTATTCGAAAGGGTAAAAAGAAATATTTTTTAATACGATTCAAGTAATAATAGGAATCACTATTCATTTTAGAATAGTGATTTTTTTTATATATGAAGAAATAAATAAGTTAATACATTGTTTATTGTGTAGAATGTTATAATAAAAGTACTGATAAATAAGCCTTATAGGTAAGATAATATATTAAATTATAGGGTATAGATAGATAACGAAAGGGTGTTAAATGATGAAAAAAGTAGCTGTATTGACTTCTGGTGGTGACTCACAAGGAATGAATAGTGCCATACGTGCTGTTGTACGCACAGGTATTGCAAAAGGTTTTGAGATGATTGGTGTGAAAAGAGGATTTAAAGGTTTAATGGAAAATGATTTTATAACATTAGGCACACAGGATGTAAGTGATATTCTTTATCGTGGAGGGACATTTTTGCAATCTGCACGTTCAGAGGAATTTAAAACAGAAGCTGGACAAAATAAAGCAATTAATAACTTAAAGGAACAAGGAATTGATTCGCTTGTTGTTATTGGAGGAGATGGTAGTTATCGCGGCGCGCAGGCACTTACCAAACGTGGAATTAACACATATGGTTTACCTGGAACAATTGATAATGACATTCCTTTAACAGATTACACGATTGGATTTGATACTACGTTAAACGTGGTTACAGATGCAATTAGTAACCTAAGAGACACAATGAGTAGTCATGAACGTGTCAGTGTAATTGAAGTAATGGGTAGAAGTTGTGGTGATATTGCTCTTCAAGCTGGAATATCAAGTGGGGTTGATGCTGTGTTAATTCCTGAGCATGACTGGAATATCGAGGAAATTTCTAATCAACTTACTAGTGGTTTTCAAAGAGGGAAGACACATAGTATTGTTATGGTTGCAGAAGGCGCTGGAAAAGCTGAGGAAGTCGCTCGTTTAATAAAAGAACATTCAAAATTAGATACAAGACCCACTGTTCTTGGTCATATCCAACGAGGTGGCACTCCAACAGCATTTGATCGCTTATTTACAAGCAGAATGGGGCATAAAGTAATTCAATTGATTGAAGAGGATATTACTGGTGTTGCTTTGGGAATGGAGAAAAATGAAATCACGTATCACACGTTTGATGAAATTTTTAATGCTGAAAATGTAGTGGATGAACAGTTATATCAAATTTTTCAAGATTTAGTTTGATGGAAGGATTTTAATGATCGCAGATAAATGAATAGTAAAAGGCTCACCAAATCTTTGGTGAGCCTTTTGTTAACAAAAAGTATCTTTTATTTTGGGTACAGACAAGCCGAACATTGGGCGGAGGAATAATGCTACAAACGTTCCTGCCAGTGCAAGTGCTCCCCATATATAGCCGTGTAAACTAAATGATGCAATACCACCAAAGTAAGCACCAATATTGCAGCCAAAGGCAAGGCGGGCACCATACCCCATGAAAATGCCGCCTATAACAGACGCAGCGGCGTTCTTACCAGTAATTTTAGTGAACTTGAAAAGACCACCTGCTGCTGAAGCTAGAAATGCGCCTAATATAACACCGAAATTCAATACAGTTGTTGAATCGGCAAAAATTGAAGCGTCGAGTGATGCAGCATTTGCACCTTGCCAATAACCCCAGTTTGCAACATCAAAGCCAACAAATTGCGCAACTTTTGATCCCCATAGAGCAAAAGCTGAAGTAATTCCCCAAGGCGTACCTCGAGTCATTAATGTTATAGCATTTAATACTGCCAAAACAATTGCGGCAGTAAATAATGGCCAAGAACCACGTAAAACACGTTTCCAACCTTTTTCTGAAGGCACGGGAGCCATTTTAGGTGGCTTTCTCTTTTTCTCGACTACTAAGGTAATCCAAGCAATTAGTCCGAATAAAGCAATCGATACTATCCAGGCGCCACCATAGCCTAAACCTGTAGAGGTTGCAAGTGAGATAGGTTCAAATGCCGGTAAGTCTTCGGTCCAAAATGGTAGATGATAAGCACCAATTGTGGCACCAACAATGAAAAAGAGTAGTGTGATAAACATAACAGATCGACCGCCACCTAGTGCGTAAAGTGTACCAGAAGCACAGCCACCGCCTAGTTGCATACCTATACCAAACAGAAATGCGCCTACCAAAAGACTTACGCCAACAGGTGAGACATAACCGGAGACAGCCTCTCCAAAAAATGAATAACCAAAAGCTAGAATTGGAGCAAATAATGTAACGGCAACGGCTAGCATTAACATATGTGCACGTAAGGATTGCCCGTTACCTACAGAAGCTAATCTACGGAATGCTGAAGTGAAACCAAAACGAGCATGAAATAATGTATAACCAATTAAAAGTCCTATTACAAGTAATAAAGGTTGAACAATATTTTGCGTAGCCATCAGATAAATCATTAATAATGCTGAAACAATTAATCCGGCAACTATTAACTTAATCTGTGGCTTATTTAAACCAGCACCTTGTCTTTCTACTGGATCCTTCACATCATTAATAGGTTGAACATTTGTAGCTACTGTATCCATAAAAACACCCTTTCCCGATAAAATTAGTAGTAATTACAATTGTTAATACTATCGGGCATTATGTTAGGAGTCAAGAATCTTAACTCATAAATAAGGACATTCACTCATTATGAGCAAATGTCCTTATTCGAATGCTTGATTAACCGGTGGATGTTTTCTTAGTTGTCTCCGTTTTTCTTTTAGCTGGTGTGGCTTTTTTCTTGCCTTTTTTCGTTCTATTTAGAGATTTTTCTAATGCCTCTTGCAGATCAGTAACATTGCTTGGCTTTTTAGGTTCTTTGGCAGTAGAAATTTCATCACCATCTTTTTTCTTTTGAATAAGGTCTAATAAAGCGGTTCGATAGTCATCGGTATATTTCTCTGGTTCAAAATTTGCTGTTAGTTGATCAATTAACATTTTTGCTGTTTCTAATTCCTTTTTAACAACTGTTGCTTCTTCAGGTATATTAGGAACCTCTTGAAAGCTCCGAACTTCGTCTGGATAGTGAATAGTCTCCATTACTAAAGTATTATTGTAAATTCTTACAACTGAAAGCTGCTCTTTTGATCGAATTGTAATTTTTGCTAATCCTATTTTTTCAGTATCTTTTAATGCTTCCCTTAAGAGAGCATAAGCTTTACCCCCACCATCATCAGGTGATAAATAATAACTTCGGTCAAAATATATTGGATCAATTTCCTCTAACTTCACAAAGTCTACTATCTCAACCGATTTATCATCTTTGTCATCTTTAATCGATTCAAGATCCTCATCTTCTAAAATAACAAATTTATTTTTGGTGTACTCATATCCCTTAACAATATCATCATTCCCAATTTCTTTTTCACAGACGGGGCAAATTTTTTCATATTTAACCGGAGACTTACATTCCTTGTGTAGATTGCGTAGTTTCACATCTTTGTCCTCAGTTGCAGAGTGTAATTTAACTGGAATATTTACTAAGCCGAAACTTATTGTTCCTTTCCACATTGTGTGCATTTTATCACCTCTCGGATATAGTTTTTGCATCCAACTCATAATAATTCAATTATTAGAAAGAATAATATGGAAGGGAGGAGATACTAATGTGGAAACCGATGCTTCCGACACTAGTTGAAGAACCGCCTATAGATAAAAAGTGGTTATATGAAGTGAAATATGACGGTTTTCGTTGTGGTTTGGCATGGGAGAAGAAAACTGTAAAGCTTTGGAGTCGCAATGGCAATGACTTAACTGCTTCTTTTCCAGAGATAATTAACTGGTGTAAGAAAAATCAATATCTTGTTGAAGATCAGTTGCCATTATTTTTTGATGGCGAAATTGTAGTATTACGGACTGAATTTCAATCCGTGTTTTCCCTTGTTCAACAACGTGGCAGATTAAAATCAAAAGATAAAATCAAAGTTGCTAGTCAAAGACGTCCTGCCTCTTTGATGGTCTTTGATATAATTCAATTAAGAGGAGTTCCGCTAGAATCAAAAAAGTTAGCGGAACGTCGTAAACAGTTAGAAATAATAGCGAATAAGTTAGAGATATCTAACTTTGTTTTTAACAGTAGGGTTAACCTTGTACAATCTTTTAAAGAAATAGAAGAAATAACGGCAACTGTAATGCTGCATCAGAGTGAAGGGATTATAGCAAAGCAGAAATCAAGTACATACATAACAGGTAAACGTACTAAACATTGGCTTAAAATCAAAAATTATCGCATCATTCAAGGGATTATATCTGGATGGAACATAGATAATGACTATTTTGAATTGAAAGTGTTTAAACAAGATCAATTAGTACAGCTAGGAAAAGTTAAAAATGGATTTTTAGACGATGATAAGAAGACAGTGAAGGCATTTATTCAAGAAAACGGTAAAAAGACTAATGGATTCTTTTGGGAAGTTACTCCTAGCGTATGTATCGATATTAACTGTTTAGAAGCGGATGATGGAGAGATACGTGAACCGTCATTTCGACAGTTTCGTTTTGAATTATCACCAGAAGATTGCACGATTAATAGCGTTCAAATTGGATTAGCACAATTACCTGAAGAGATTGAAATAGCAAAGCCTGATAAGTTGCTTTTTCCAGATGTGAATAAACAGGTTTACCTTTTGTATTTGCGGTTTATCGCACCTTTTATCTTACCAAAACTAAAAAATAAAAGATTATCGATGATTCGTTATCCTGATGGTATAAAAAAGCATTCTTTTTATCAGAAACATCTACCTGACTATGCACCAGATTATATTCAAACAGTTAATGGGGAAGATAATAAAGAGGACATTTTATGTAATGATTTAAGAAGTTTACTTTGGTTTGGAAATCATGCATCCTTGGAATTTCATATTCCATTTCACACAATAGATTCAGACTACCCAGATGAGATAGTATTTGATTTAGATCCGCCTTCTTTAACGGAATTCCCGTTGGCAGTAACTGCAGCCCAATTAATTAAAGAAATGGTAGAGCATCAAGGTTTTATCCCGTTTGTTAAAACGTCGGGGAGAACAGGACTCCAAGTTCATATTCCAATGAAACCAAAGAGTATGTCTTTTACCGAGACACGTATTTTTATGGAAGCAGTTGCAAACGTTCTTGTCGATAATTACCCGAAACTATTTACGATTGAACGTCTAAAAAAGAATCGTGGTAACCGTTTATATATCGATTATGTACAACATGCACCTGGTAAAACGATTATTGCGCCATACTCACCAAGAGCAACAAATGAAGCAACAATAGCCACACCTTTAAACTGGAACGAAGTAAATGAGCAGTTAGATCCGAAAGCATTCACAATGAAAACAATTCCTAAGCGATTGCTAGAGAAAGGTTGTCCATGGGAAATGAAATAGGAAACACGTATCAGTTAGCTTTCGTCTAAACAAAAGTTAATCTAATACGTGTTTCTTTGTCACAATTTACTATGCTTCATTAGTAATCAAATATTTTGTTAGTGCAGATGAAGCGGATAATGATGATAATAAACTACTTTCTATAGAGAGCTCATCTGTTTTTGTTGTTACGTATGAGTCAACTAAACTTAGGTTGTTCGTTAAATCTTCAAGACGTTGTTGTTCTGACTCTGAGCTCGTTTCATCTACTTCTGATTCATAACTGCTAACTTGTGATTGAAGTCTTTCCTTAGCTTCTGTTAAAAGTTGAAGCTGTTGAACTTGAAAGCTTGTTTGTAAAAAAGTTGAGAGTTCATCTGAAGCTGTTATAGCTGAGCTATTACTGTAATTATAATAATTCGTCTCGGTGCTTTCTTCATTTAATAGTACGTTAGCCAGTTCAGCATTAATACTTGCAAGCTCTTCTTGTATAGTCTCAAGCGTAGTTTCATCTATTGTACTTGTTTTCTGCGTTAATAAGTCAGTACGCGTTTGTAATAAAGTATCAAGAGAAGAAGTTGAACTTGCTTCAGTAGCTCCTTGCAGGTAAGAAGCAAAGTTACTTATGGAAGTAAGATCAGTATTACTTGATGAAGTGCTTGATTCTGACATAGTCGTGTTTGCGGCTAGAGCTGTATACAAATTGGAATAGGCCGTTGATAAGTTACTTATGTTAATTGACATTCTTGCACTTCCTTTCATTAGACTGAATTATTCAAGCATATTCTATCAAGTCAATGTGTCAGTAATAAGTTAAAATAAATTTTCATAAAAAAAAGCCCTAAAACATTGTTTTAGGGCTTTCATACTAAATATAACGTATTAACGTGAGTAGAAATGAACGTAATGCAAAAGCCTTGTTATATCAATGGTTGAGCGGTTATTTTTTAGAACTGGCCGAAAAAGTGGCCGAAACCTCATTCATAGAAGCACTAAACATATCAACAATCTCTCTCTCGGTTTCTTTGAATGTATGGCCGTATATATCCAGGATCATCATAGGAGTGTTTCCAAGTCGTTCAGCTACATATTTGACACCTACGCCTTGATTGATTAATAAAGTGGCGTGTGTATGCCTTAATCCATGTGGTGTGATAGCGTTTATGTCAGTACGTT
Source organism: Paraliobacillus sediminis (assembly GCF_003426055.1). NCBI lineage: Bacteria > Bacillati > Bacillota > Bacilli > Caryophanales > Bacillaceae > Paraliobacillus > Paraliobacillus sediminis. The sequence goes on along the minus strand of NZ_QJSI01000003.1, from coordinate 1,183,077 downwards.
TAATGCAACGTCTTAGAGCGTACAGAATTGATGAATCGGTGTATGCTTCTCCAGTCTGAAAAGAAATGAAAATATAATCATCATTCTTTAATTTTTTACCAAACGATAACTTTGTTTCTTTGCACCATGTTTTGTATAATTGGAGTTGGTTAATTAGTTTGTCATCAATTGAAATAGTTCTATAACTGTTATTTGTTTTAGGTGTTCTAGCACCTTTATTATCCCTTGTACGCTCCACTGTGAGCGTTTTTTCTTTTATATCAATATTACTCCACTTCAAACCAAAAGATTCTCCACGCCTTAAACCTGTGTATGCTAAAAGCAATAAAATAGTATAGACAGTTATGTTCTCATTTTCCTTAGCATCCCTTAAAAGAATGTGCAATTCCTTAGCGTATAAGAAATTCCCTTGTAATTTATCGTCATCTTGTAAGTTCTGATTTATCGTTATTTTTGTGAAACGATTACGAGGTAAGATTTCATCATCTACAGCAGCGTTAATCCCTATTTTAAATAACCTATGAAATAACTGAACGCTGCTAGGCTTGTAGGATTTAAGCAGTTTATTAATAAATACACGTTTGTATGTGGTTTTATCTAGATCGTGTAATTTATAATGACCCAGTAACGGTTTAATAACAATTCTTATGGCCATTTCTCTTTGTTGTTTAGAAGTTACCTTCCAATCACTCTGATGAGTTTCAAACCATATATTAAACCACTTGCTAATTGTTAAATTACTATGGTCTATTTCCTTTATAAATCCATTAACTGTTTTGGATTTCACTTCTAATAAAGAGCGGTAAGCTTCTTTCTCACTAATGAATCCTCTTTTCTTCTTCTCTTTCCATTTCCCTGTGTAATCTTTATAACTATGGCGGTACATCCAACGCTTTTCATCTTTAGCATTGAGATAATAATACAGTTCAGGATCTTTTTTTGACTTTTGTAATTTAGTCATTTTACCTTTCCTCTCACAGCATGGCAGGCTTAGATAAAGGAAGGTTTGTTTGAAAGGATAAGCGGTTGTGAATTCATACGGAAATTCCGTATCAGTCATTTAAATTAGTCTGAAAATAATGCTTCAATATATGAATTGATAAGTTTATTTTGTTTAATAGAAATTGATTTGCCTTTATAAGTAATATTATCTTTTGATAAAAAAATATTAAGGTCCAAATGTAAGTTGTGTTTCTTTGAAATCTTTCTTAGATCTCCAATAAGATTTAAAACCCACTCTGAGCGATAAGTAGAATTTGAAATTTGGTCTCTGATCCATTTAGGAGTAATTTTTTCATCGACTTCTAGTAAATTATCGTAATCTTTTTCCAATTGCTTTATATCATCATTTATGACATCTGAAAAATCATCATTAATTGTCAATTCATTAAGTACTTCATCAAGATTTGAATAAAACCACTCTTGCATCTCTAAATCAACATCTGATGTGTCTATATATCCAGCTTCTTTAAGTAGTTTGTTATATGGAACACCTAGTCCCTTTGCTAATTTCTTTATTATTTCTGGTTTAGGTGTATTTCTCTTATTGTTTTCTATCTGAGATATATAAGGGTGAGAGAGATTCCCTAATTTTGCAACATCTTTTAAAGATAATTTTTTATCTGTTCTAATCTTTCTAATCTTTCCACCAAAATCAGACACATTCACACCTCCATTTATTTGTATATATTTAGTATAATAAACGAATTTAACAATTGCAACAAAATCATTTAAAAAACTGTTGCAAATGATAACCTTTTGTTATATACTATTATTAACTTCAAGGGGAGGTGAAAAGTTTTGATTATAGTAAAGCCTAAAAACCCAACAGAAATTAGGATATTAATTGCAGAAGGTGGAAACAGTTTAAGAACATTTGCTGAAGAAATTGGTATTTCTCACCCTTATGTATCACAAATCTTAAATTTCAAAAGAAACCCTTCACCTGTAGCAGCTGCAAAGATTGCTGAAGGGCTAGGTTTAAAACTTGGAGATATTTTTTTAATTGAAAGTGTTGCAAATGATAACCTAGTTAAAGAAATTTAGTGAATGTCCTTTATTTTAAAATTTTGAAATCACTCTCTACGATTTAAAATTCAAAAAAATTTAGGTGTGATAACACTAGTTAGACAAATAAACAAACACGCTTCTTCTCTCAAACAGAAATGTCAGAGAAACAAAGAAATCTAGCTAGTGAGAGAATAAAAAATTACATGAAAAGAAGGAGGAATAAACAATGATTCAAGAAAATTGGGTGGTATTCACAGCTGACGATACAAGGTTTGTTTTCGATATGAACCAGGTGTCTAAAATTGAACGTGAATTACGAAAAGAAGGAATGCCTTATAGAACTATTTACTACAGAGATAATGAACCAATTAAATACGTTGAGGGCAAAGGTTATGAAGTAATGACCAATGAAGAAGTATCAGCAATTATTATTAGTGCGCAACCCAGCAATTCAGAAGATAAAAAAATACTTTCATTAGATGACCAAGACAAAGATTTTGTATGCCATGATCCAGAAGGTGTTTTAGAAATCACAAAGACACTTGAAGCGGCTGCAACAAAAGAAGGACCTTATATTATGCAGGTCACTGATGAAAAAGGAACAAGGCCATATGAAGCCAGTAGAGAAGAGTTCTTGGACCACTATATTAATTGGTCTATTGATCAACTTTATTGCCTTGTGGATCCAGAAGAGTAGAAAGGGGTGAAGTAAAAGGTGATTCCAGCACAAATTAATGTAGAGGTGAATGAAGAAGAAATTAAAGAATATATCCAACAAAAAATTAATCAGCAACTTACAGATCAACTTCATTTTGTAGATATAAATAGACTAGTGTATATGACTAGCTTATCGAAACGGTATCTTGAAGATGAGTTTTTACACAAACCTAGTGTCAAATTGCTAGAAAGACGTAAAAACGAAAGAGGAAAGCGTATATGGCTCTATCCTCAAGTCTTAGAAGCAATAAAATCGATTATGGATAGTGATTGGTAATTAAAAATAAGCATGGCAGGCTTAGGTAAAAGAATTTATTAACTCGTACCAAATTGATACGAGTTGTTAACAACCGTACGCAAATTGAGGATGGTTGAAGGAATGAATCTAGCAATCTATTGAGAGGGGAAACAAAATGAAAAATACGAACATGAGTCAATTAATAGAGTTAGATTGTAATACTGGGTGCACGTTGAATTCCTTAACAGAAATGGAAGGTGCATTGATGTTACTGGATGATCTTGTTGCAGATATGAAAGATCATCCAGAAGCAGCTGCTTCTTACGTAGCGGAAGGAATTATTACTAAGAAATTATCAGCTATTAATTTAGCGTTGAAAACGTGCCTTTATGATAGTCAAAAGGAAATTAACTCAGCTCATAAAATTGTACAACAATTAGTTGATAACGACAGGAGAGCAGAAGATGAAAGCAATTAAAGATTTATATCCAATCTACCGCAGATTATTTAAAAAAGCTGTAAGAGAAATGCTAAATAGCGATAATAGAAACCTTGCTCACAAGTCTGTATTTAATGGGGTTAGAATGTTTAATTTGATGCCTGATTTATATTCTAACAAAGATGAAATGCATAAATTCAATGTGGCAGTTGGAATAAAAGATGCAGTTGGTTTTCTTACACCTACTGAATTTATGACTATCTTCCCACCACAAAAAGAATATGACGGTCACAAATACGATTGTAAGGACTACTGGAGCACTATGCAGGAAGTTAACAAACTAGATCTTAATACACCTATTGCAGATCAGATAGACCCTTTAGAATTTATGTTTGAATATCACAATTGGGATATACACCACTTCAATGTAAAAGTATTAGGTTGTTTAAGTAATCTAAGGCAATCAAAAGGTCAATTAGACCTTATGGAAGAGTTTATGGCAAAACAAGGTATGAAAACACCAAACACATTTAAAAGCGGTTCAGGTGACACGTTATATGTACGAAATGGTAAGCCAGAGGTAATAAGCAGTGTTCAATCCAAAAAACTAAAGTTAGTCAAATAAAAGAGGTGAAACAAATGAAATCACTCAGAAAAATAAACGATTACTTTTCGAGACAGATCAGTTCCACCCAGAAATGTTGTATTTCTATATTTCGATTATGTTCATGTTATTGATAAGTGTTTTAGCGTTGGTAGCGCAATTTACAGGGTGAAGGAATTAGCGTTCCTGATCCCGTTGTTTATCAATAACTATTTGTATGAATTATACAGAAATACTTTTGGGAGTGCAAGTAGGTTACTAATTAATGATTATCATGGTCCGAAGAAAAAGTCAAAAGAACTTTTGTAAAAAAGGTTAATTTTTTCTCTAGTTGAGATTATTAGGCATGTTAACCCTGCAAGATAGCATAAAAGTGCTCCTCTTAAGTCAGAGCCATAGTTAATTGTTTCTATAGTGAGTTCATTTAAATTCCCCATGAATTCTGAAGAAGCGTGTTCGACATCAGGTGGAGAAATACTTTCATCTAAAGGGCTAACATTAACTAATGAAAATAGCGGATCAAAAAGTTCTGAAGCTATTTCTGTGAGATTAACATAACCAATCTGTAAGTTTATGGCGATTAATGTAAAAACCATAGAAACAATAAAAAATAATTTATTGATATAAAACACCCTTTCTACGTTCTAAGCATCATAAAGATATATACGTATGTTTGTTTTTAAAGTTTCACATATTCATAGAAAAATATAAATGGTCTATTAAAAATTCAAGAATATTGAGAGGTGAGGTGATTTGGCAGATGTACAGAAGGAGAAGGGTTTCACACAAGTAGCTAATCAAATTTTTGAAGAAATAGTTACTAGAAAATTAAATGCAAGTCAATTAGATATTATTATGGTCGTTTGGAGATACACTTACGGTTTTCATAGAAAAGATCATGAATTGTCAGTTAGTTTCTTTGTTAATAGTACAGGACTATCCAAGAAAAATGTAAAAAAAACATTGAATGATCTACTTGAAGCACACGTATTAATCAAAACTCAAAATCATTCCTTTCATCAAACCAGAAAATTAGCATTTAATAAAAATTATGATGAATGGTTAATTGAACGCAGAAATATTGAGGGTACCAATTCTACCCCAGGTGTCGAAATGGTACCCTCTAGAGGGGGTGAATTGGTTACCTCTAGAGGGGTGCAATTGGTACCCCAAGAAAGAAAGAGTAAAGAAAACTATAAAGAAAAAATATACATGGATTTTCAAATCCATGGCGATTCCTTTTTAAAAATTTATAATGATCGATTTGAAGAGAAGTTCAATAAGCAGCATATGAGAGTTACACCAGAACAAGAATCTACGATTTATGATCATTTAGAAAAAATGAAATCAAAAGTTGATATAGAAGAATTTCAATCTATTGTAGATCTACACTTTAATAGCCTTCCTAAAAATAACAATGGAAATTTCTTATACTTTATTAGTGTTTTTCTTAGGCATTTAGGAGAGATAAAGAAGGAGAAAGAAACTATCTGGGATTAATAAAACACCTTAGAAAGGAGGGACGTTCTTGTCTAATAATTTAAAAGGTTATATCAGTGTTGATTTTGGTATAGACACAGTTTTTTTGCTTCATAAAGTACATGGCCGTTTTACTGAAATGGAATTAGATAAAGGTGATTTAATCTTGATAAAAGCACCTTTTAAAAATGAGGAGTATATGACTTTAGAAAAGACATTTAATACATTATTCAATGATCTAGAAAAATATGAAGGATACCTGGCTAAAGTAACTATAAATCCAGATACAACTAGCAAATTGGATCACAAAAATAAAATGTATAACATTAAACAATTGTTTGAAGATGTTTCGGCCAAAAGGCTAACACATGAAGAAGCTTCAGAAATAGCAATGAGGTGGGAGTCCGCTTATGAGGATTGCGAAATTGATTAATAAATACTGGGATCTCCAGGAAGAAATAGATACAGAATTAAAGAGAACTTTGATGATGTTACAGAAAGCTACTAATAAGCAGGTGATGTTTAAATGTATGAGTGGTTAAAGACTTTTAAAGAAATACAAGAAGAGATAGATGTTCTTGTAGGGGAAATATACCAAACAGAAACAGAATTAAAGCGCTGGGTAGTAGGTGATCTACAAAATGTAAAACTAAAGTGGGAAAGCAAAGGTGCACAGGTTGAAGAGTATCTGAAGAAACAAATGGCCGATCTTTTCCATAAAGAAAAAGAAATGGACGAACTTATTCGTTTAGTTAAAACATTCAAAGGACTAGATAACCAGGTTCTTAGATTGAAATATATTGATGGTCTAACCTTAGAATTAATAGGAGAAGAATTAAATTATAGCACTCAATATATTGGTCAGGTACACGCTGAATTATTGCGAAAAATTAAGGGGATATGAAATGTACGAATCACTTGAAAAATTTCAATTGTTGGAAGAAGAAATAGCCTATCTCGAATTTGAACTTAATCGAATTAAAAGGGACTTGAATCAGGATAGTAATTGCAGATCAATTCAAGAGAAGTCAAAACAAATAACAGACGATCTTATTTCTAAGAAAGAGCAGCGTGATGAAGCTATAAATCTACTAAATAAGTTCAAGGGTCTTGAAAATAAAATATTGTACGGCAAATACGTTGAAGGAAAGACGTTGGTAAGAATAGCTAAGGAATTGCATTACAATGTCAATTGGATCTATCAAAAACATGTTGCACTGATAAGAATGATTAAGTTTGCTGAATTAATGATCAAGGAGGGTGAGCAGTGGAGGAAAGCACTAGACTAATAGATTTGTATGGTCATTCAGTTGGTACATTGCACAAAGATAAATACATTATGGTTTTACTATTCGCAGATGATAATCATGGAAAGATAGTTTGCACCATTCCAAATGAATGTATGTTGTACCGTGGCTTTAAACGTAACGCAAGGTATCACTTGAAAGTTGAGTTAAAAGGAAAATCAAAAATCGTACCAAATGGAACTAGTTTCACAAAAAATACTTTGATTGTGAAAAGTGCGAAATTAATATAAGCCCCCCTATCAAAAAACTATTTTTTTCAGCTCGGGGAGATAGGTAGGGGGGAGTTACGCATCTCGCTAGACAAAATTCAAAAAAATAAGAGGGGGGTCAAATGGAACGTAATCTCGAGTTAAAAATCAACCAATTAAGTAAAAATAAACGAGAAAAGATAGATTTGCTTTTTAAAAACTATGATATTGCAATGAAGGGAAATAACCAAAATAAAAAACATGAATCTACCAAAGAACTAGCTGAAGCGGTTCATCAAGTTCGATATGGAAGGTTTATGGTACCAGCAAATCAAAAGGGATCTTGGATTGATAGAGTTAAAAAAATAATGAAGGGTGGTGAGTAATAAATGAGACGTTTTGAAACTGCTGATAGTAGAAGAATGGAATCTAGAGAAATGCAAGAGTTTGGAAAGCTAGTTCAAAAAAGAGCAAACGCTTGGAGAAAAGCTAATCCAGGCAAGATGGAAGCTACTAAAGAGCAAAGAAACAAACTTATTAAGAAAATTAATTCAGTATTAAAAAAAGCGAATTAGTAAAAAGCATAGGTTGTTCTAGCCAACAGCCTATGCTCACATAAAAATAAACTTACAAGGAGAATTATGAAATGAAAACATCAAATATACAAGTACGATCTGCATTTGCAAATTATTTAGTAGGAAATATTAACGAAGGTGAAGCAAGGTCATTGGGAGTAAATATTAAAGGTGGAAAAGCCTTGGTACCTAAAACCATTGCTGATGAAATTATAGGTTATGTGAAGCAAGAAAATATCTTACGTAAATATGGAAAAGTTGTAAAAGTTGATGGTAATAAGGGTTACCCAGTGCTAACAGGAAAAACGACTGTTAATATCAATTCAAGCGAACGCGAAACGAACGAAATTGAGGTAAATAGTATAGGGTTAACTGCTGAATTGTTATCTCCAGTTGAGTTCGATTCCATTTCAAGAATCAAGAAAAAATTATTAAAAACTTCACCTGTAAGTGTAAGTGATCTGGTTATTGAAGTAATAAAGCAAGAGTATCTGGAAAAAGAAATTGATTACATGATTAATGGTACAAGTGCAAAAGCTACAAATACAGGTTCATTGCTCAATAAAGCAAAGGTTTTTACACCAACAGCAACCGAACCAGTGTTAATCATTAAAGAATTGAAAAACACTCCTACAGGAAGAGTTATGAATAAATCAAGGTGGATACTCAATAAAGCCGCTCTTAAGCATGTAGAGGACTTGACACTCCCTAACGGTGAGGCGGCACTCAAAACAGTTGATACGGTAGACGGTGGAGCAAAATACTTATTACTAGGCTATTCAGCTGATTTAGTTGAAACGGTGAAAGGTTCAACTGATACAACAGCAGTGTTTTATTTTGGAGACCTATCTTCTTTCACTATTCAAGAAAATGCAGAAGGTTTAGAAGTTGAAACTTTGTATGAAAAATACGCTAACTTGAATGAAATTGGATTCAAATTGTACAACCTTCTTGACGGTAAATTAATTTATTCAGACCTGGAACCTACTGTTTATAAATTGGAGATTTAATTGTTTAATAGACTGCCTTTAAAGGCAGTCTATTCTATAAGGAGGGTAAATGTATGAAAGTCATTGAAAAGCAACTGCTTGCGCTTATGAGAGAGCATATTAGTATCACTAACAAGCCAAGGGTTATTTGAATTCGCAACTGATGAAAGAGAAAAACAATTAAAATTAACTTAGGGAGAGTTTATCACTAAAACATAATAAATCTGTTTCTTCAGATTGTAATATTTAAGATTTAAAGAACGCCCAGAGATTGATCTTAATGCTTTTTAATAAGATGTAATAGTGAATTAGAAATCGTTTATTAACGGTCTCTTTTCTTTCTCAGTCCAAAGGAATACTTGTGCATTTCTTGAACCATCGTCAATTTGTCGATTCGTTATGCAGGAATCTGCTACTTTTTGTCGAATAGTTAATAATAAGTAACTATTTGATGGAGGTAATATTATGAACGTAAAAGGTCTTTTAGAAAGAGTATTTGATAGAACGATTAAAGAAAATGCAATAGAGATTATGAATCAAAGAATACCAAATTGGAAACCAGATAAGAAGAATCCTAAAAAATTAGAGCTAAAGGAGGATTTTCTATCTCTCGTTCAGTTCATTAAGCCTGATGAAATTGAAGATTTCGTGGAAATGGCAGTTATGTCAAAAACAATTGGACTGCCTGCGTATACATATAAATTAAAAGGTTTAGACTTCTTGTTAGAAGATGAAAACCAAGAAAACGATTTATCAGAGACGGAAGTTATTGATTTTAATAATGTACTTAATTACCCTTTTAAAGGTAAATATTTATTCACTATTGAAGAAGTATCAGATACTTCAACAGAGCTGAATATGACTATCAGACTAAAAGAATATGCTGAAGTTTGGAGAAGTGGCGGGGTAAGAAATATAGACACGCTTACCGCAGTTTATAAAATAAATGTTATTTTGAGTAAGCAAAAATGTATAGTTACAATTTTCACAGGAAATCATACTGTACAAGACGTAATCAGTGAGTTTCTTGCATTCGTTCTGAAATGGCCAATTCAAAATTATAGAATAACTGAAATTACTAATCAGTCATATCAAATTGGTAATGCTAGTTTTAAGGCAGCATTATTTCTTGACTTGATATCTAATAGGTTGCAATCTAAGGGTATTTTATCAAAATTTAAAGAAATTAAGTTCAATACTAGAAATACTAGGCATAAAAATGAAGGAATTAGAAATGTAACTATAAATGGAAAAAACCTACTATCATCACAGTTAGCCTGTGAATACATTACTTTAGGTAGCGACATTCTATCGTTTAAGGTTGATATGACATTTGAAGACCTTGATTTTTCTGCATTATTTTTTTTGAAAGGAAATAATCTCGATATCTTAAAAATTGTTGTTGTTGGGCAACATGATGATAATTTTAAACAAAGGGTTGTTGATATTATTCAACAAGAATATATTGATATGTGTAACAATGGAATGATTGACATAAATTCAACAAAAAGTATTTTAGATCAAATTTATGAGAAGTTTACGAGTGGCGATAAATCAACTATTGAAGCTATACAATTATCGACCTTAAATATTATTGACTTATTAGCAGGAAATCTTGACAAGTTTGATTTTAAAGATGAAAATGTTATAGATATGATTGGAAGCTTATATTTTGAGTATAAATCTATTTTAGATAATGTCGGTTACGATGAAATACATGAAAATTTATATAAATTAAAAGAACTTTCAGGAATTGAAGAAGAAACTGAATTTCAAATTTATGATTATGATGATAACTTAGACGAAATTATAGATGAAGATATAAATGAGGATCTAGAAGAAGAAAGATCACAAAATTAGACTTTAAAGTATGGCGGGAGGGCTATGTATGTATTTACTTGAAAGTGACTGTATTATATATAAGGTAAATAAAGAAATTTCACTAGATAAATGTGAATACATCTTACCCTCTGAAAAATTGGAGATAGAAACAAAAAACTCCAAGTATATTAAATTTGTTTTTTCTTGGATTGATCCAATTAGAGCTCGTGAAAAGATTATAGCAAAAGATAGGAATAGACTGACGTTGATATATTTCTACAATAAAAAAATAATTTCTTGTTTTGGTAGTTCGGAGAGTCAAATAGGATTTGTAATTAATAAATTTGAGAGAATATTAGGAATAAAATTAGAGAAAATTGATGTCTTTAATAATTACAAAATAAAAATTAAAGCCGAACTGATTAACTTACATTTTTTTAATGATAATTCCATTAATTTAGAAAGCGAGGATTATACTCAAAAATTAAGTGTGAAGAATGCAACAGAAGCTAATCTAAAACAAATATTTTATCAACATAAAATAACATTATTAACATTTAAAGTTACTGATGATGTAAGGGGAGTTTCTTACTTTTACGTAGACAGAGGTTCAGTTGTATCTTTTCCTGATCTTATGAAAGAGGACGTTGCATATGAAATATTGCAAAGGCATTTTACGTTTCTTAAATAATTGGTGGCCGATAGGTATTCTACTTATTCCATTCGTAATATTACCGTTCATAGATTTGACAAGTATCACAAAACAAAATTTTGATAATTATAAAGAAAAAATAGAATTTATTAGTTGGACATTCGCTTCAATTATGTCATTAGTTTCCTTCTCAACATTATTTTTAGCGTATATATATGAAAATAAGTTAATAGCAGCTTCAAAAAATTTCAAATCAATTTTAACACCCTATGTTTTAACAACAGCTGAATTAAGAAGTGCTATAATTGATTATCAAAATAGTACTAGTTCTAGTAGAGAAGGTTTAATAAGGATTATCTTTGGAGGTTTTATAGTAATATCTTTTTTTTCAATGTTAATTTGGGGAGCGGCTCTTGGAGTATATACAAAATATCAATTTTCATTATACATTGATTTGACTGCTGAATCAGTACTAGTGTTCGGTATTTATATATTTTATATTATACTTATATTTATTTTGTTGTTCTTATCGATAGCAATCAAGCTGATTATTTTAAATAAAGATCCATTGGGCAAAGGTTACTTACCTATGTCTAAGTCAATATTTAATGTAAAGTTTTTAGTTGAAAATAAAGCTGACATGAATGAATTTTTTATGAAAAATCCTATTAGACTAGAGTTATTTAAGAATGTAAACAAAACAAGAAGATCTACATACGAAGTGATTTTTCATCTTCCTATATACATTGCAAACTTAAGGTATGTTATAAATATTTATAATACTGAGAGTGAAAACATTGTTACTTTTTTTGGGAAAACAAAAAATGATATTGAAGAGGAAGAGATAGGTGGGAAATACTTTTATGTAGTAACTAATAATTTTGAAGAATCTCTATATGATAGCTTGTTAAATGATAGCGGTTGTTATGGTGTATGTAAGATCTACGACACAAATTATAATCTTATTACTAGATACATACTATCGAGAAAGTTAAATAGTCAAATTAATCTAGAATTTATTTTTTTAAAAACCCTATTTACTAATATTTCAAATGATCAAGACTGGAATTTAATTAAAAATAATGAAAATGTAAATAACTTCACTAAGTATCAAAATGAATCTGGAAGAATAGACTAAAGTATTTAAAAAGTGATTCAACAAACATTTACTATCAATTCAAAAAGAAGCAATAACAATTAAATCAAAATCAAGCTTACTTGATCTATGTCTAAAAAATTGATAGAAAGAATCACCAGGGTACCGTACTTAATTAGCGGTACCTTTTCTTTTACAGTTCAAGGGTAAAATAGAAGAAAATTCGTCAATTTGACGATTCGCTATGCAGGATTTTCTAACTTTTTGTCGAAAAGGTAATTAATAGAGGGAGGTGCAAAACATGGGTAAAATGAGAGTAACTTTTGAATTGGTTAATGGTAAAAGTCATCTTTATAAAATCGATAGTGATTCAGATAAAATATACGCTCTAATTAACAATAGTCCAGATGGTTGGATTGAGCTAAACGAAGATGGAGAAACACATTATATTAAAGAAGGATCTATAGTTAGAGTTAGAGTTGAATCGGAGGCTGAATATAATGCAAAGCAAGAGAAAAGCCAAAGGGAGACTTCAAAGGCCATAAGTGAAATGAATTTCTAAGAGGTATGAAATTGATTGCCCCCCTGTCCTATAAAGATTTAGAGAGAGAGGTTTTAACAAATGGCTAGAAGCAAGTTATTAGGAGATGTTCTAGATCCAAGTGTGAATATAGAGAATATCTTATTTAGGTTAAAAGTTATATTAAGTGACTTAAACAATAGTTACATAGATCGTTGGATTCGAGGAGAATTAGAAGGCTATAAAGAAGTTGACGAGCTTCCAGAATATCGAAAGACTGAAGGTGTAGTAATGGGTACTTTCTTTGTTAATAACAGCGTAAAGTACACTAATTCCAATGTGCCACTAGAGATACTAATAGATAGTCAAAAAATTAAGGGTATAAAGACGCTTCATTTTCATGATAGTATAAATTCGATTCAAGAGCATGTAAACCGTGATGATAATTCAACTTTCGAAAAAATAATTCCTACAGCATTTTGTCACCACATCTCAAGTTATAGTTTGCAAATAGGCAGTATGAAGGTTAAAGCTTCACATACAGTTTTTAGCGGAATTATTTCTAGTGTGAAATCAAAATTAGTAGAGATAATCATGGAATTAGAAAAACAATTTGATAATATAGATGATCTCGATATAAGTCCACAATTAGATAGTCATAAGGTAGATACTAAAGAGGTAACTTATAATATTGAAAAGATAATATTTGGCGATCCAATTTCTATTGGAGATGGTAACAGAATTGAGAAATCTGATATAGGTCATATCGTAAATGGTAAAGAATGAATATTAAAATAGGTGATAAGAACAAAATTAAAAAGTCCCATATTGGCCATAAGTTTAATCAAAGAAGCAATGTTGACAAGGAGAAGTCCTTTGCCGCTAGACACCCTGTATTAATTTCAATGATTATTACATTAGTAGGAGGATTTATTTACTTGTTTTCATTCTGGGAAAGCGTAATAGCTAAAATTGAGAGTGTTTTTAAATAAACTGGGTACCGTGATTAAATTGCGGTACCTTTTTCATTTATCTAAGCCTGCCATGCTATAAATTATTAGCCGAAAAAGTGGCCGAAAACTGGCCGAAAATACATACAATTTCCTGCATTGTTTTGCAATATACCATAAAATAGAAAAAGCCTTGAAACGTTGATATAACAACATTTTCAAGGCTTTTTTGCATTCTTTATTCAGTCTATCACGATTAACGTGAGTAGAACTCGACGATAAGTGGTTCGTTAATTTCAGCAGGTAGTTCAGAACGCTCTGGTAAGCGAGTGAATGTACCTTCCATTTTGTCTGCATCGAATGAAACGTATTCTGGAACGAATGCGTTAGCTTCAAGAGCTTCTTCAACGATGTTTAGTTTTTGAGATTTTTCTCTTAAACCAATTACTTGACCAGGAGCAACACTATAAGAAGGAATATCAACACGACTTCCGTCTACAGTTATGTGACCGTGGTTTACTAATTGACGAGACTGTCTACGCGTACGCGCAAGACCTAAACGATATACAAGGTTATCTAAACGAGATTCTAATAGAATCATGAATGTTTCACCATGAATACCTTTCATTTTTCCAGCTTTGTCAAATAGGTTACGGAATTGACGTTCGTTAACTCCATACATAAAGCGAAGTTTTTGCTTCTCTTGTAATTGTAAACCATATTCAGAAAGCTTTCTGCGTTGGTTTGCACCGTGTTGACCTGGTGGGTATGGGCGTTTATCTAACTCTTTACCTGTACCAGTTAATGATATACCTAAACGACGAGACTTTTTCCATACAGGACCTGTATAGCGAGACATTGAATCTTCTCCCTTTTTTATATTAGATTTGCATAAAACAAGACAGAGTGTTCCATAATCGCTTGCCATTTTGTTTTCATGTACCATCGCTCCAGCAGCAGAGAGTTACACGATACACCTTACTTTTTCAGAAGATAAGGAACAAAATGTACAAGTCGGTGGTTCACAGAGGCTACCTTTTTTACACAAAGTTCATTATATGATTTTTTATACATGAAGTCAATAAAAAGATAACCATTATTCTGCGTATGAGAAATTTGTCCTATTTTATTGGTAGGAATATAGTAAACTTTCCTTTATAATATAAGATATCAGAATATTTAATTGTCATGTTTTGTAGTTGTCGCTCCTATAACACTTTGTCTAGATCCATATTAACTTATTATAATAGGATAGGTGAGAAAATGAAACGTAATCATTCAGTTTCCGAAGAGAGAGTTGAGAAACTATTTTCAAAAGAATTGATTTCTAGCATGCACAATCAAGAAGAATTATTAAATAAGATGGTAACAGAAATCAAACAACTCACACTTGCTAGTCATGTCGAATTATATTTGTATGATGATTGGAAAGATGACTTTGAACTTGTAAAAATAGCCTCAAATGATGAAAAATTATTCAGACGATATTTAATTTCTGATGGTATATTAAAGAAAGAAGAAAATAAAAGATATCATTCGGAGTTTAATATTTACAATGGACAAGAGACTTTTAGGCACCAATATGATTATCCTGCCTTTTTAGTAGCGTTAAATGATAATGATAGTAAAGTGGGATATATGTTGATTTCATTTGAAGCAGCATTCGATGATAACGACAATTTTTATTGTTTTTTAGAAAAAATCGCTTCAGAGATAAACGCCCTATTAAATGGATTAGATGATTATTCACAGACGATGGAACAGGCGAGTAAATATGAATTAATGTACAGGGTGACGCAAAAGTTTCATTCGACTATGAATACAAATGATGTGTTAACAGAAATTGTTGATGCTATAAAATATATATACCCGGATTTCAGTTGTAATTTATTTTTATCTCGTGATTATCAAAGTGATAAAAAATTACCTGTTAAAGAATTAATATATAACGAAGAATTTGCTGATAAATTAAGTGTGAAAGCATTTTCGACTGGAGAAATTAAAATAGAAGTGGATAAAAATAAATCGCGTTTGTTTGCACCATTGCATGGTAAACAAGGTACTTATGGTGTGTTGCAAATTACCGCCTATGATATTTCCAAGTTCCCAGAAAGTGATGTTGAATTCATAAGGCTCTTGGCAAATACAGCAGGTAATGCATTAGAGAATGCACAACTTTACCAACAATCGAATCAGTTAATAGCTGATCTACAATTAATAAATGAGATATCACATAAGTTAAATTCTAATTTACGTTTAAATGAAACAACATTATTTATGAAGCAACAATTAAAGGAATCATTTCATGCAGAAGAGATTGGTTTTGTTTTATTAAATGAAGAAGTGAGGAAATATCAAATTTTGCAAGAATCAACAGCTTTTTTTGATTCAGCAGATGCAAAGATATTTATAGATGAAATGGTGGAAATATTGAAAGAAGAACAGGATGCTATTTTTATTGGGGATTTTACGGCTAAATATCCCAATCGATCGTTCGGTTTAAAGGCAGTAATGGTTATGCCAATGATCCAGTCAGACCAGTTGAAAGGTGCAATTATCATTTTACACCCAAAACCATACTTCTTTTCATTTGAAAATTTCAAGTTAATAAAATCGATTGTCCATCACTCAACACTAGCTTTTGTTAACTCCATGCTGCGTGAACAGTTGGAGAATCTAGTTATCACGGATTATTTAACAAAACTGTATTCACGTAAGTATTTAGATGAAAAATGTAAGCAACATTTGGAAACTGATACAAAAGGAATATTCTTATTGCTTGATATAGATGATTTCAAGCAAGTCAATGATACGTATGGTCATGATGTTGGCGATGAATTGATTATCCAAGTTGCTAATATAATTATGGATGAAATAAAAAACGTAGGTTTTTCAGCTAGGTGGGGTGGTGAGGAATTGGCAGTTTACTTACCTGAATGCAACTTAAAAAAAGGCATGGAAGTTGCTTCTACACTTGTTAAAGTAATTGAAATTAGTAGCCATCCTAAGATAACGGTATCGATAGGTATAGCTTGTTGGGATCAAAACAATCCTGAAAATATGAATAATATTTTTGATAGAGCGGATCGATCTTTATACGAGGCGAAACGTCTTGGTAAAAATGGAGTAGCTAAAATCTAAAAGAAAGGCCTTATATCAGATGATATAAGGCCTTTCTTTTAGATATAACGCTGCATAACTGCAACAAATTTTTCGAGGTATTCTTGATCAAGTTGATCAAATCGATCTAGGTGTGGGCTGTCAATATCTAATACACCTATCACTTCTTCATTTACTATGAGTGGAACAACAATTTCGGATTGGCTTGCTGCATCACATGCAATATGTCCTGGGAACGCATTTACATCTGCAATTCTTTGCGTTTTACGCTCGCTAACCGCCGTGCCACAAACACCTTTCCCAACTTTAATTCTCACACAAGCTGGAAGTCCTTGAAATGGTCCTAAAACAAGCTCGTTTTCTCTTAGTAGATAAAAACCAACCCAATTTATTTCTTTTAAAAACTGATTTAATAGTGCTGTTGCGTTTGATAAATTAGCTATTAAATCTTTTTCATCTTCTATTAATGCTTCTACTTGCTTAAGTAAAAGTTGGTAGTCTTTTTCGCGTGATAGTCTGTCCTTTTCAACAGTATACATATAATTCATCCCCCAATATGGCTTTTTCCTATAAAAAATAGTATAGCTTACTGGGATGATGTAAGGCAATTGATATGAAAGAAAAAAGAAGATAATGTCATTATGTTACGTATAGGAGAGAAGAAAATAAAGAAAAATGTCAATTTGATAAATAATTTGATTTTTTTTAGCAAAACAGACGTGTAACATGGTATCATAAGATTAATACATATTATTTTAATAATTTGGTAATTTATTGCATGAGCTATTGTGAAATATGAGAAGACTTTTATTAATATAGATTGTTATTTGTTTAAGGGGGATTAACATGGTGGCCTACATCATAGGGGTTATTCTCGTTGTAATTGCATTGGTAATTGTGGGTTTAATATTACGAAAACGCATATATGATGAAGTAGATAAGCATGAAAGCTGGAAAATGGATATCATGAACCGTAATGTGACAACGGAATTACAAAGAGTGAAAAGTCTAAACTTATCTGGAGAGACACAGGAAAAATTTGAAGGTTGGAAAGTTAGTTGGGATCAAATCTTAACGAGAGAACTGCCGGATATTGAAGAGTTCCTGTTAGATGCTGAAGAAGCAGCCGACAGATTTCGTGTTTCAGAAGCTAAGAAAAACTTGAAAACTGTAGAACAAGTTCTACAAAAAATTGAATTAACTATTGAAGAAATGTTTGTTGAGCTAGATCAATTACTTGATTCTGAAAAGCAAAGTCGTAAAGAAGTTGAGGAAGTACAACCACAGATTAAACATTTACGAAGAGAACTATTGCAAAATCGTCATCTATACGGAAAAGCTGAAGTTCGGTTTGAAGTAGAAATTAATGCATTGCAACAACTGTTAGATCGGTATTTTTCTGCCATTGATTTAGGTAATTATTTTGAGGCAAAACAATTTGTTGAAGATTTAAAAACAGATTTAAATCAGTTAACAATAAAAATAGAAGAGTTTCCGATCATTTATAAAAAATGCAATCGAGAATTACCTGAACAAATTCGTGAACTGTTAATAGGTGTAAAAGAAATGAAGGAACAAGGTTATCGAATTGAACATTTGGGTTTTGAAAAAGAATTAATTAGTTACCAAAATGAATTAGAAAAATGCGTAAAACAACTGGAAAATGGTGATGTTGAAGAAATTCCTGAGTTATTGCTATCATTTGATGAAAGAGTTAATGAAATTTACGCTTTATTAGAGAAAGAAGCACAAGCAAAGTCTTATATCGAAAAACATCTTATTAATTTCAAAAAATTAATAGAGGAAGTAACAGTTGACTTTGATGCAACAAATGAAGAAGTAGAAATTTTACAACAGACCTATTACTTAGAAGAAAGTGATCTAGAACTATATTCGAATCTAGAAAAATGGATCCATCAATTACAACGACAGCTTGAACAGATGGAAACAGATTTGAAAAGTGAAAAACTGACATATGTTGCACTTCGTGATCAATTAGAAACAAGCTATAAGGACTTGCAACAGTTGCAGGCGTCTCATCAAGATTTCAAAGAACAAGTCCGTACAATCCGTAAAGATGAGTTGGAAGCCAAAAAGAAAGTTGCGGAACTAAAAAGGAATTTGTTTGATACAAACAAAAAGCTGCAAAAGAGTAATATACCAGGAGTCCCGACATTTTTGTGGAATAGATTAGACGAAGCGACAACAAAAAGTAATCTTGTAATGGAAAACCTTTCAAAACAACCACTTGATATGGGCCAAGTACAACATGTGTTAATTGAAGCAGAAACTTCTGTACAAACAATGATTGAAGATACTAATTTGTTACTTGAACAAGCATACTTAGTTGAAACAGTTATTCAATACGCAAATCGTTACCGTAGTAAATATCCATTACTGGCTGTAAAGTTGGCAGAATCAGAAAAACAGTTTCGAGAGTATGCTTATGAAGGTGCACTTGAGACAGCTGCAAATGCTTTGGAAGAAATTGAACCAGGTGCATTAAAGCGTTTAGAAACATTCATACAAGTGCCAAGTTAGAGAGGGAAATTAAAATGAACATCAAGAAATGGCTGGTTATAGGACTTAGTAGTACAGCAATAATTATTTGGGTGTTGTTTTTCATGATTTTAATTGGAAGAGATGCTCCAGAATTAACTGCTAAACAACACACAACTGCTGTTCGAGAAGAAGTTGCTCTAAGTAGTCAAACCAATAGATTTAATCAAGTAGATCAACCTAAAAGCGAGCAAACAGACATGTTAGATGAAAGTATGGATTTTGAAGAGAATAGAGAAGATCAACTTGCAAAAAGTACAGCTATAGATCAAGAAATATTATATGATTTCGAAACAGGTAATGGTGTATCTATTGATGCATTGTTGGCTGCTTTAAATATCGGAGAAGAATAAATTAGTAAGTTCTTGTTTTATGATGCCCCTTGCTATGGCTAGTAAGGGGCTTTTAATTGCTCTTTTTAAACGAATCGTTGTCTTTCCAATGTGGACGAACTATGTTAAGATATTTCAATGCAAAAAGGTAAATAAGGAGACTCACAATGATTTATTTTGATAATAGCGCTACAACAAAGCCATATAAAGAAGTATTGGATAGTTTTAACCAGGTTTCAAAACAATTTTATGGTAATCCATCGTCCATTCATCGTTTCGGTATTGAGGCAGGAACATTGCTACGTAAAGCACAAATACAAGCTGCTTCTATTCTTTCTGTTGATCAAAGTGAGATTATTTTCACTTCTGGTGGAACCGAAGGAAATAATACTGCAATAAAAGGGATTGCTTTAGCACATCAAAATCATGGAAAGCATATAATTACAACACAAATTGAGCATCCTTCTGTTATGGAAGCTTGTGAATCATTAGAAACATTAGGCTTTAAAGTTACCTATTTACCTGTTAATTCCGAGGGGATTTTAGAAATTGATGATGTGAAAGCAGCTCTAACAAAGGAAACAATCTTAATAAGTGTGATGCATGTTAACAATGAGTTAGGAACAGTTCAGCCAATTAAGGCTATTGGACAACTTGTAAAAGATATACCTACTACCTATTTTCATGTTGATGATGTTCAAGGATTCGGAAAAATCCCTTTGCACTTAGCGAATAGTGGGATTGATTTATGGACTATTTCCGGTCACAAGTTCCATGGTTTAAAAGGAACCGGATTATTATATGTAAAAAAAGGTACGCACCTTTTCCCGTTGCTTCATGGCGGCCACCAACAAATGAATTATCGGTCTGGCACCGAGAATTTGGCTGGGATAGTCTCTTTAGTCAAAGCAATGCGTCTAATTAAAGAGAAGGAAGAAACGGATCATACGCACATATATAAACTAAACAAACAATTACGAGATGAGTTAGAGATGATTCCTTCTATTAAAATTAACACAGTAGAAAATCAAGCACCACATATTTTAAATATTTCAATACCGGGTTATAAACCTGAGGTAGTGATTCACGCATTAGGTGAGCGAGATATATTTATCTCAACTAAATCAGCATGTTCATCGAAAAAACCAGATGAAAGTGCAATTTTAAAGGCTGCAGGTTTTTCTCATAATAGAACGACATCAGCACTGAGGATTAGCTTGTCTTATCAAAACACGAAAGAAGAGGTCGAACTATTTAGTAGATCTCTAAGAAAAGTGTTACAACAATTGAGTAAAGTAATGGGGTAGATAAAATGTTATATGACCATATATTAATACGCTATGGCGAGTTGGCTTTAAAAGGTAAAAACAGAAAGATTTTTATATATCAACTACATGAAAATATAAGAAATAAACTACAAGGATTTCCCAAAATAACAATTAAAAATGCGCGGGATCGTATGTCGATTATGCTGAATGGGGAAGATCCGCAGAAAATAATGGACAAATGCAAATATATTTTTGGAATTCAAAGTTTGAGTATAGCGATAAAAGTAGAAAACGAACCCGATCAAATTAAAGAAGCAGCATTATTTGCTTTAAATGAAGCGGAAAGTGTTAAAACGTTTAAAATAACCACGAAGAGGGCAAATAAAGATTTTCCGATTGGTTCTCAAGAGTTTAATCATGTTGTAGGTTCACATTTATTAACGAATACGGAAGATTACACAGTCGATGTGCATCATCCTGATGTAGAAGTGCATCTTGACATTCGCAATGACGCCACATATATCACATCGCAAAGAACAAAAGGTGCTGGTGGATTACCAGTAGGAACTGCTGGTAAGTCATTGTTACTATTATCTGGTGGTATTGACAGTCCAGTTGCTGGTTACTTAACGATGCAAAGAGGTGTACATGTAGAGGCTATACACTTTCATTCACCTCCATTTACAAGTGAAGCAGCAAAACAAAAAGTGTTGGATTTAGCAGCTGAGTTAGCAAATTACGGTAAGAAAATAACTGTTCATATTGTCCCTTTTACGACATTACAACAGAAGATCCATCGAGAAATACCTCACGGTTATTCGATGACAGTCATGCGAAGAATGATGATGCTTATAAGTGAAAAAATTGCTAAAAGAGAAGGAATCTTATCGATAACAACAGGAGATAGTTTAGGACAGGTTGCGAGTCAGACGATGGAAAGTATGCACGCTATCAATGATGTCACGCGCTATCCGATATTACGTCCTTTAATTGCAATGGATAAAGATAAAATTATCACAATTGCTGAGAGAATCGGCACGTATGGTATTTCAATTCGTCCATTTGAAGACTGTTGTACAGTATTTGTACCTAAAGCACCTAAAACAAAACCAAAGCTTGATAAAGTGGTTTATTTTGAGGAGCAAATGGATGTAGAAAAAGATATCCAAGACATTCTAGATAATATTGAAGTAATCACGATATCTACTAATTCAAAAGAGACGGATCCCATGACAGATCTGTTTTAAATAAACTACACGCAAATTTAGGTGATAGATGAAACAACTACCAGTTTTTTTTTAGTATTGATTTCTCCTTTGTGCACATTCTATAGATGTACCACAGAGGAGGTGAAGAAGTCATGGCAAGTAACAACAACAGTTCAAACAATTTAGTAGTACCAGGCGTTAGTCAAGCGTTAGACCAAATGAAATATGAAATTGCGCAAGAGTTTGGTGTAAGTCTTGGAGCTGATACTACTTCTCGTGCTAACGGTTCAGTTGGTGGAGAAATCACTAAGCGTCTAGTTCAAATGGCCGAACAACAAATGAGCGGACAATCACAACAATCATAATAATAAATGGCATAAACATGAGTAGTGCTCAATCTGAGCACTACTCTTTTCAATATCACAAAAATTTGATATCTTTTATATAAGGAACTTCTCTAGAAATCATCCTATGAGCTATTTAAAAATGGAGCAAGGCAATCAGAGGGAGAATCAGTTAATGGGTACATTATGGTATGGTGGTACTATTTATACAATGAAAGAAGAAGGAGAAATTGTAGAAGCTATTTACACTGAAAATGGTGAAATTATTGCAGGAGATCAAATACATATTTTAAAAGAGAAGTATGCGATGTTTATTACAGACTATCAAGATTTAAAGGGGAATGTGATGTTTCCAGGTTTTGTTGATAGTCACTTACATATTATTGGACATGGTGAAAAAATAATTCATTTGGATCTATCAAAGATGACTAGTCCAGAACAAGTATTAGTTGCTGTTAAAGAGCGTATTCATGTATTAGATGAGGGTGTCTGGCTGATAGGGGAAGGTTGGAATGAAAACCAATGGGAAGACCCACGTGTTATAAATAAAACAGAACTAGATGAAATTACTACAAATCATCCAATTATGTTAACGAGAGTTTGTCGACACGCTATAATTGCTAATTCGAAAGCAATGGAATTAGCAAATGTGGATAAAGAAGTCATGGATCCACAAGGTGGTAAAGTCATCCGTGATAAATCTGGAGAGTTAACCGGTTACTTTTTGGATAACGCACAGGATATGGTTAAACAAGCTATCCCAGATATTTCAGAAAAAGAATTAAGGAATTTAGTTACTACTTCAGTTGATGATTTATTGCGACTAGGATTAGTGGGTGGGCACAGTGAAGATCTGGCCTACTATGGTGTCGATAGCTTTCAGAAAACATGGCAAGCATTTCACGCAGGGATAGATGGAATGGCTCGAAAGTTTCGCGCACATTTACTTGTTCATCATGAAGTAATTGAGGATATGGATGAACAAGGTTTAGGGTATGGTTCTGGTAATAAGTATGTCTCGCTTGGTGCAATGAAGATTTTCTCTGATGGAGCGTTAGGTGGTCGAACCGCTTGGCTGCAAGAAGCCTATTCAGATGATAAAACAAATTATGGTATCGCTATCCATAGATCAGAAAATATTGAAATCCTAATCAAACGAGCACGGCAACTAGAAATGCCCATTGCAGTCCATGCGATAGGGGATCAAGCTATTTTAACAATTGCAAAACTACTTGCAAAATTTCCGTTGAAAAATGCTAGAAGAGACCGTATTATTCATTCTTTAGTAATAAATCCTGGTGTCATAAATGCACTAAAACAAATAAATGTAGTTTTAGATATACAACCTACATTTGTAGCTTCCGATTTCCCGTGGGTGATTGAAAGATTAGGAAAAGTACGAGCAAATAATTCCTATCCATGGAAGACATTTTTACAAGAAGGAATTCCTTGCGCAGCAGGATCAGATGCACCAATTGAAGAGGTTGATCCTTTATTAGGTATTGAGGCATTTGTCTTACGTAAATCAAGTTTAGATGGTGCTATTTATAATGAAAAAGAACAACTATCTATTTATGAGGCAGTTTCCTTATATACGAAAGGTAGTGCATATGTTATTAATCACGAACACGATCGTGGTATTATTGCGTCAGGTTATGTAGCTGACTTTACAATATTTGATCAGGATCTATTTAAGGTGGACAAGGAATCAATTCGAAATATTAAAGTTGAAAAGACAGTAGTGGATGGAACAATTGTGTATCAGCGTAAATAACAAAAAAACAGCTATGTAGCTGTTTTTTTTGGTTTCACTTATACATATAAGCTATATTATAAATATAGTTGTTTTAATCGATCGAAATAACTGTTTTGCGATAATTGTAGCGTTTGAATTGTTTTACTGCTCATTGAAAATGAAATATCTCTAATATTACGTATGGAATAGGCTTCATTGTCTAATCCAATAACAGGATAATCATTACCATCCTGCAGTATTTCTAATCGTAGTTTCTTATTTTCTCCTAATACTAATGGAGACCCTAATGTTCGATATTTATTATTGTTTATTGAAGCAAGTTCTGTTACTTGAAAACAAGAGATATTAGGGTCTACAATAGCCCCTAAAACAGACTTATTGTACCCGGTACTACCAGTTGGTGTAGCTACAATTAAGCCATCTCCCCTAAAACGTTCAAAGTAACTATCGTTAATGTAGACATCAATCACAATTGTTTTAATAATAGAAGACCTTACACTAGCTTCGTTTAAACAATAGAATGGAGCCTCACCATTTATGGAGACTTCGATAAGCGGAAACTTTTGTACTTTGGTGTCCATAGAAGTTAGTGCGTTGAACATCTCTTGGACAGACTCTAGTGAAAAGTCCTCATATAGACCAATCTCATTTCCGATAGATAAACCAACATATAAGCAATTATCAAGAAAACCAGTATGACGAACACCTTGTAAATATGTGCCATCATCCCCGATACAAACGATAATATCTGCATCTTGATAATTTTTTACAATTGAAAATCCATTCTCATCACTAGCTTGAAATAATTTTATTAAATTGTCTTTTGAAACGCTCTCTTTTGGATAATAAAAATAAATACTTCTATTGCTTGGCATAAAATTCCTCCTACATGTAACTACTATCTATTTTACTTATAGCCATTTTCAACCAATTTTAAACACGTTATATGGTTTAGGATATTGTTTGATCGCCATACTGTTACTATGGAGGTGTTTTAGAATATGATTGCCATAATAATAATTATCTTAGTAATTTCACTTATACTAATAATTGTAATGAGCCTTTTTATTAATGTAAAACTTAATATGACATGTAGCCAAGAAACAATTGCAGGTACTATCATTATACATATAGCGGGAATAAAAATATATGATAGAGATATCGAAATAGCCTTAAAAGAAGTATTAGAGGACGTAAATATAGATTTATCAGAGTCAATACGATCATTTGTTAATCAATCACAAGAAAAAATAGCACCTCGAATAAAGTTTTATCAAAAAAAACAACGATTTCAAAAAGTGATCAGAAAAAGATTGAAAAAAGTCACGATTCATACCTTTAATTGGGAAACTACGATTGGTACTGCTGAAGCAACTAGTACAGGAATATTATCTGGACTTTGTTGGACAGTAAAAGAATGTATTGGAGGACTTTTAACGCAATTTGTATTGATGAAGAATAGTCCAGAATTTAAAGTAACACCGTTGTTTCAACAAAGATTAGTTGAGTCAGATTGTACATGTATTTTTTCTATGCGACTAGGTCAAGCTATTTATACCATGATGCAAATCGGAAAATGGAATAGAAAAGTTACCAGTCAACAAGATTGAAACTGTATGAGGAGGCAATTATATGACTAATCCACATCCTATTGAAGGACTAATGTCAACAGCAATGGAAAGCTTAAAAGCAATGGTAGATGTAAATACGATAGTAGGTGAGCCTATTGAGTCACCAGATGGAAGTATTATTATCCCAATATCAAAAGTAGGCTTTGGTTTTGCCGCTGGTGGTAGTGAATTTGGAAAAAGTGAATCTAAAAATGATGAAGAAGATTCTAATAAAAGGCCGTTTGGAGGAGGTAGCGGTGGAGGTGTTACTATAACTCCTGTTGCCTTCTTAGTAGCAAATAAACAAGGTGTAGAAATGATCCATTTAGATCAACAGACACACCTATATGAAAAATTAGTAGATGTTGCACCACAAGCACTAGAAAAAATAAAAGATATGCTTTCGAATAATGGAAAGTCGAAGGAATCAGATAAATAATTATATTGCTAGACATATCACGAGAATGCCTTCATAATATTGATGGCATTCTTTTTTTACATATTATTAGAGATAAAGATTGGACTTAATTGGATTTTAGATAGGAAGGAAGAGATTTATATGGCTCAGGAAAATGTCGAAAAGCATTTTAAACTATTAGATGAAATGGTTGAATATATACAAGAAAAAATGAATGTAACGTATATTGAAGGATTGACAATCGGTTTAGAGTATATTGTTACGGAAGTAGCTCCATCTAGTATAACAAAGGAAGTTCAGGAGAAAATAGATAAAAAAATTAAATTCTTCACTTTTGAAGCATTAAATAAAGAAGAAATTCGCAAGGTTATACAGTTAACGATTTTAAAAGGTATGAAAGGCGCAACACAACAGCAACATTTAATCACGCCAGATACTGTCGCGATGTTTATTGGTTATGTCGCCCAAAAATTAATAGGATCAAAAGAAAAACTACGCGTTTTTGATCCAGCTTCAGGTTCAGCTAATTTATTAATGGCAGTATTAAACCAATTAACGATGAACAAACAAGCTTACGGAAGTGAAATTGATACGACACTCATTCAGTTAAGCTTAATGAGTGCAAATTTACAACGGACTGAAGTAGAGTTTTTCCATCAAGACAGTTTGCAACCATTTTTACTAGAACCAGTTGACTTAATTGTATCTGATTTACCGGTAGGGTATTATCCCGATGATGTTAGGTCAAGTCAATTTAAGTTGAATGCAACAAAAGGACATGCTTATTCGCATCATCTTTTAATGGAACAAAGTATTCATTATACAAAAGAAGGCGGCTATTTACTTTTTGTAATACCTAATTTCTTATTTGATAGTGATCAAGCAGACAAACTACATGTTTATTTACAACAAGAAGTACACATTATTGGTTTGTTACAGTTACCATTAAGTATATTCCGTGATGAAAATCAAGCAAAAAGTATCTTGATTTTACAGAAAAAAGGAGAAGCTACGAAGGCACCAAAAGAAACGTTACTTGCACAGTTACCATCTTTTAAAGATGTACGTGCTACTGAACAAATTGTTGAAAAGATGAATCAATGGTTTAAAAATGAAGGATATTAATTGTTAGAAAATAAGAAATTCGACCTGGAAACGCTAACAATGTAGGTTCATGTTGCAATTTGACTGCAGACTTAGTTAGAATAGTATTGGATGTATTAAAAGATAATAATGTGAGTTGAAAGGAATGGATTATTTTGAGTAACGTATTAGCAATTAATGCTGGTAGCTCTTCATTAAAATTTCAATTGATCGATATGCCAGAAGAGAATGTTTTAGCAAAAGGTTTAGTAGAACGAATCGGAATTAATGATTCTGAAATAACTATTGAATTTGGTGATGAAAAGGATAGTACAATAACGGATATTCCTGATCATGAAGAAGCAGTTAAACTACTGTTAGAAAAATTAAAGGCATCCGGTGTGATTAAGTCACTTGATGAGATTGATGGAATTGGTCACAGAGTTGTTCACGGCGGAGAACGTTTTACTGATTCAGTACCAATAACTGCTGAAGTTATTAAAGAAATTGAAGAAGTATCAGAATTAGCACCACTTCACAACCCTGCTAATCTAACAGGTATCCGAGCATTTATAGATATTTTACCAAACGTACCATCTGTTGCTGTTTTTGATACGGCTTTTCATCAAACAATGCCAATGCAGTCTTATTTATATAGCCTTCCATATGAATATTATGAAAAGTATGGTATTAGAAAATACGGATTTCATGGTACGTCACATAAGTATGTCTCGGAACGAGCAGCAGATTTAATGGGTGTACCTGCTGATCAGTTACGTCTTATTTCTTGTCATCTAGGTAATGGTGCAAGTATTGCGGCAATTGAAAATGGTGAATCAATTGATACATCAATGGGCTTTACACCGCTTGCTGGTGTAACAATGGGGACGCGTTCTGGTAACATTGACCCTGCATTAGTTCCATACATTATGGACAAAACAGGAAAGTCAGTTAATGAAGTATTACAAGTACTTAATAAAGAAAGTGGTATGTTAGCATTGTCTGGTTTTTCTAGTGATCTACGCGATATCCAAGAAAAAGCAGAAAGTGGCGATGAACGCGCAGAACTTGCACTTAAAATATTTGCAGACCGTATTCATAAATTCATCGGTTCTTATGCAGCTAGGATGAAGGGTGTAGATGCTATCATCTTCACGGCAGGTGTAGGTGAGAATAGTGCGGAAGTCCGTCAGCGTGTATTAGATGGTTTAGAGTTTATGGGTGTTTATTGGGATCCGGCATTAAACAACATACGTGGAAAAGAAGCATTTGTAAATTACCCGCATTCACCAGTTAAAGTTATTGTTATTCCAACAAATGAAGAAGTAATGATTGCAAGAGATGTTATGCGTTTAGGATAACTATAGTTAAAGCTAGTACCAGTTGAGTATTCAACTGGTACTAGCTTTTTTTTATGCTAATTCGTCTTCTTCGTCTATTTCAGCTACACGTACTACTAACACATCACATTTTGCATGACGGGTAATATTTTCTGAAACGCTTCCAATTAAAAACCGTTCAACTGCATTTAAGCCAGTCGCGCCACAAATTATTAAGTCAGCTTGAAACTTTTTGGCCACTTGTTTAGGAATACGTACTTTGGGTGACCCATAATCAAGATGAATTTCAACATTTCTTACGCCATCAGCGATTGCTTGATTTTTATATTCCTCTAATAAAGTATTTGCGTATGATTCTGATCGATTGATTAACGACTGATCATAAGCTTCAGCAGAGGAAATTGTTTTGGTATCAACAATATGCGAAATTATAAGTTGCGCATCGTTTCGTTTTGCAATTGCAATAGCTTTTTTAAATGCTTTTTCGGAAGCTTTAGAACCGTCGACAGCTACTAAAATATGTTTGTATTCTGTTGGCATTATCAAACACTTCCTTTCATTGATCTACCTATATTATAACATGTTTTGCCCAACCAGAACATAAATATAAAATGGAATTAATCTGAAAAAAACGTATAATTAGATAAAAATAGTGTGATCATGTACGATAGTAGGTAATAACAAGATTGGGTGAGGGGAAATTTTAAATGGGGCATGCTTTCATTACTGCTGGCAGCAAAGGTTTAGGTAGACAAGTCACCGAACATTTTCTTAAAGAAGGACATAACGTAACGATTACATATCGCTCTGATCAAATAAAAGCAGAGGAACTATTACGTGATTACAAGGGGCTACAAATTGTAAAAGCTGATGTAACGTCAAAAGTTGAATTAGAAAATGCAGTAAATAAAGCGGTAAATAAATTTGGAACCATTGATTATTTAATTAATAATGCGGGCCCTTTTGTATTTGAACGGAAAAAGTTAATGGATTATTCAGAAGCTGAATGGGAGCTGATGCAAAAAGGTAATCTAGATGCAGTCTTTCATTTATTAAAATTAACAATTCCTGCAATGCGTCAGCAAAAATTCGGTCGTATAATCAATTATGGTTTTCAAGGAGCTAACACTGCAGCCGGTTGGATAAATCGATCAGCATTTGCAGTTGCGAAAGTTGGTCTCGTTTCATTAACAAAGACAATAGCATTTGAAGAAGCAGAAAATGGTATTACTTCTAATATGATTTGCCCAGGGAATATTACAGGAGAAATGAAAGAAGCAACTATTGAGCAAAGCAGAGTTTTCCCTGAACAACACACACCTATTGGTAGATCAGGTACAGGTGAGGATATAGCACGTTCCGTATTATTTCTTTGTCAAAAAGATTCAGATATGATAACTGGTTCAGTATTTGAGATTACAGGCGGATTAGATGTTATTCATCGACACCTTTGATTATTGTTAATCATGTTAGAAGCAATTGGTATAACGCCAGTTGCTTTTCTAGACTTTGAGGCTTATTCAAGTTAATAACTAAAATTTCACACCAAAAAAATAAATGATATCCGTTGGCTATTTTAGTTTGATGTAACGTTCCTTGCGTCGCACTTACCATCAACTACGACATAATTTAACGGCTTATCTCGCTTTAAAAATCCACTACGCTTTCCGCAGGCACGTCTTCAGCTAACTTCTTGAAGCAAAAAGCGCTTCAAGAAGTGGATCTTCAGATCGCGCTGTTCCTGCAGGAGTCGTAGTGGATTTTCATCGCTGGTCGGTAATATGTTTATTGATGAAGTTGCAACAGCAACAATATCAGGCCTTTTCGAATAATGTTCATATAACTAAACACTGTCATAAACGTAATAAAACTTTAGGAGCCAATAGATAGCTGAGGTTGTGCCCACGGAAAGCGAAACCATTTGCTGACATAGCGGTTAAGAAAGTTAAATTACGTCGCAGTTTCTATCAAGTTCGTCAAATGAAATCCATGCTGCTTATAAATGTTGCATAAAGTTATATTTTATTTTATATCAAGTATTCTTTGCCTGTTTCATTCTGCGAAAGTTAAGTTATTCTTATTAAATATATTATAAAAGAAGTATTTAAAGCTATTTGTTTTAGATGCTGAAAGATTATGTTAGAGTAAGGTGTAAATACTTTTAAAAAAATGAAACCTTTTTTTAGATTCATTCGTACAATTAGTATAAGGTTTTTAGAGAAGAGGTGTTTAATATGGGAATGTTCTCTAAACTTTTCCAAAAAAAGAATACAAAACCAAAAGTGAAAGAAAGGGATCCATTATCGATAAGAATTGGTGATATTATTGAGTATGATTTAGGTGACTATGAAGTAGTTGGAAAAATCACGTATCGACAAGATTCATATGAATGGATTAGCTACCAACTTTTAGAAGGAAGGAACACCATTTGGTTATCAGCTGAGATGGATGATAAGCTAGAACTAGGTATTTATAAAACAATACCTTTATCTGTTCAAAAACCTTTCCCGAAACAATTAACTTACAAGGATAAAACATATTATTTAGATGAGTATGGTGAAGCCAGGGTTGTTGGAGAGGGCAGAAGTGTTAATATTAATGGACGCGAAATGGAGTACGCAGAATATTACGATGATAGTGAAAGTGAATTTATCAGTTTAGAAGACTGGGGTAGTGAAATAGAAGTAAGTATCGGTTTTGAAATTAAAGATTATGAAGTTAAAATTATAGCTGGTTCTAATTAATCAAGGAGGAATATAAATGTTTAAATTTTTTAGTCGAGTAAAAACGGTAGTTGGAGCAGAAATGAATGCAATGTTAGACAAAGCAGAAGATCCGGTGAAAATGCTTGATCAATTTATGAGAGATATGGGATCAGATATACGCGATGCGGAAGCTGCTGTGGCAAAACAAATTGCCAATGAGAAGATGTTGAAAAGAAAGTATGACGATGCCAATGCATTGGTTGAGAAAAGACAGACACAAGCAGAGAGAGCAATAGAAGCTGGCAATGAAGATTTAGCTCGTCGCGCATTAGAAGATAAAAAAGATCAAGTAGAACAAGCAGACTCCTTATATCAATCATGGGAACGTGCGAAGCAAGATGCAGATCAATTGCGCAAAAAATTAGATGAAATGAAAAAAGAATATCAAGAAATGAAACTGAAGAAAGATTCGCTTAAAGCACGTGCAGAATCTGCTCAAACAAGAACTAAAATGAATCGTACGATGTCTACTGTTGGAAGTGACGACTCAAAACAAGGCTTTTCTAGAATGGAAGAGAAAGTTATGCAGTACGAAGCAGAAGCAGATACAAGTGATGATATGTCAGAATCAAGCAAAACATTAGATGATGAATTCGATCAACTTGGTGATAGCGAAGTTGATGATGAGTTAGCAGCATTGAAGAAAAAGATGGGTAAAGAGTAAGAATAAAATTTCTCTTTCTCTAAATGATATATATGAAATTAATAGGAAGATGAACCTCTGTAATGAAAGTTTGCAGAGGTTCGTTTCCTGCTAAATATGGAGTGGAAGGGAGGCATATAAATTTCATGAAAAAGACTATCGGTTTTTTTTCGTTATTCATTCTACTCATGCTCTCAGCATGTTCTGAAGCAGAACCTGCGTCAGTAGATGAAATACCTTCAGAATCATCACAATCTGAAATAACCAGCCAATTAGAAAGCTCGAGCACCTCTGACATTGAAATATTGTTATCAGATGCATTTTATAAATTGGATACTATTGTTGGGGATCATGAGGAAGCAAACATCTATGCAACAAGGTTATTCACAATTGATGAAATTGTTGATACTGTATCAGGAGTTATTACACCCGATGAAATCAGTGAAAAAAAGGGTAGCGAACAGATGCTAATTTATCCAAATCATTTTGTTACATTTAAGCAAAGCGAGGAAGATGCAGAAGTTGTTTTAATGGAAGTAGCAACAGATACTTTTGTTCGCAATAATTACTCACCTAACTATTTGAATAGTTTTTTTACATACGTCATGATAAACAGAATGTTATCTTCTAATAATTGGGCGCAGAATAGACAGAGTCAATGTGGTACTAGTGGCTCTTGTTATGGTGGTTATAGCACAGGAACAAGTACATTTGGTGGTAGCGTTTCTACAAATCGAGCAAATAGAGGTATGTCAACAATTCGTGGTGGTGGAACAAGTTCAGGAAAATAATATGAAGGAGGCGTTATAATGGACGCGTTTATTAGTACATTTATTTATTTTGTAATCGCAATTATTGTTGTATTGATAGGGTTGGTGATTTTCGAATGGATCACAACGAAATATAAGGATTGGGATGAGATTGCGAATAACAATCAAGCCGTGGCTTTATCAATAGCAGGTAAGATAATCGGAATATGTATTATTTTAGCTTTTGCAATTTACCATAGTGTTACAGTTTGGGAAACATTAATTTGGGGTGGATACGGCGTTGTATTACAAATGATTGCATATTTTGTCTTTGAATTCGCTACTAGAAAGTTCTCAGTAGAAGAAAAAATCAAGGGAAACAACGTTTCAGTTGGTATTATATCATTAGCTGTTTCAATCGGTTTAGCATTCGTAATTGGTGCGTCAATTACATAATAAACATGATTGTAAAAAAAACTATCTGGTAGTAAATGATTTGGCCTGACCTCTATTCTAGGGTCAGGCCAGTATTTTTTAGTTAATATATATATAGTCGGAGTGAAGAAGTTTGGATCAATTAGCTATAAAACAGAGTTATTTTATTTATTGGGCATCTGGAATAGTCTCCATTTGTGGAATTATTTTTGAGGTTTTATTTGGCGCTCTAGGTTCTTACATATTAGGTGATGGCGTTAAACAATATACACTTGTCATCTCGTTATTTTTAACAGGTATGGGAATAGGCGCTAGTTTGAGCGAGAGAGTAATGAAGAACCTTATTATTGCGTTTATTTATATCGAATTTATGGTCGCTTTAATTGGAGGTTTTTCAAGTTTTATTATGTTCGGCATAACGGCCTTTTCACCAGCAGGGACAGATGCATTATTCCTGTACTTAATTACCATAACTGTCGGTGCTTTAACAGGTGTTGAACTTCCAATTCTTATTCGGAAGGCAAATGCTATTGGTGTGTCACTAAACCGAAGTACAGCGCGTGTATTATTCTCTGATTATGCAGGTGGGTTAATTGGGGGCTTATTATTTGCTTTTCTACTTCGTCCACAGTTAGGTATGGTAAAAACAGCTTTTCTTGTCGGTTTTATTAATTTAATTGTAGCTTCAATTGTACTTTGGCTGTTTCGAAAAGAGATAAAACGTTTTATGGTTCATGGAATAGTTGCTACTGTGATTGGTATTTTATTACTGCTAGGCTTCCTATTTGGAGAAGAGATGGCTTTTACATTTGAACAAAAACTGTACAAAGATCCAATTATTCATATGGAAGAAAGTAATTACCAGAAAATCATTCTTACTCAAAAAGGAGATGATTTAAGGTTATATCTTAATGGTGGTTTGCAATTAAGTTCGATTGATGAGTATCGTTATCATGAAACGCTTGTTCATCCGGTCATGGAACAAGCAGACCAACCTAAAGATATCTTGATATTGGGTGGTGGCGACGGTGTTGCAGCGAAAGAGGTATTAAAATATGAAGAAGTAGAGTCAATTACACTAGTAGATTTAGATCCGGCAGTTGTGGCACTGGCAAATAAAAATGAAAAATTATTAAGTATAAATGAACATGCCCTACAA
This sequence comes from Paraliobacillus sediminis, assembly GCF_003426055.1. Lineage (NCBI taxonomy): Bacteria > Bacillati > Bacillota > Bacilli > Caryophanales > Bacillaceae > Paraliobacillus > Paraliobacillus sediminis. Next base: position 1,148,703 of record NZ_QJSI01000003.1, on the reverse strand, counting down.
GATGAGAAAGTAGAAGTTATTAATCAAGATGCTTATAAATTTTTAGAAGAAACAGAACAAGTTTTTGATGCAATTATTGTCGATCTCCCCGATCCGAACGATGAAAGCTTGAATAAATTGTATACAAAGGAATTCTATGCTTTAGCAAGAAATCATATGGCACTAAATGGTGCAATGATGGTACAGGCTACTAGCCCTATTTTTGCAACAGAAGTATATTGGACCATAAATGAAACAATTGCATCCAATGATTTAAATACGGAGAATTTTCATGTTGATGTCCCGAGTTTTGGCAATTGGGGATTTGTTCTTGCCAGCAGACAAGTAATCGATGTATCAGAATTAAGTGTATCAGTTGATACACGCTACTTAACTACAGATATATTAGAAGGTTTAACTGTCTTTGGTAAAGATATTGATCAAACGATTACAGCGGAAAATGGTAATAATATTGAGTTAAAACCTAACACGTTAATCGATCCGCATTTAATTCAAATATATGAACGATCTTGGGAATATTATTAAATCAACTTTCACTACCATCATGGCGTTTCATCTGACGAACTTGATAGAAACGGCGATTTAACCGAAGACCCTTACCCGCCTCACAAGAGAAATGAGCTCGCTTTCCGTGGGCACAACCTCAGCTATCTATAGAAGCAAAGATCGCTTCTATAGAGGATCTTCGGTTTGTGCTGTGCCCACAGAAAGGGAACCCATTTGCTTCCATAGCGGGTAAATTATGTCGCAGTTGATTATTAATCCGACGTAAATCTTATAGAAAGCAGTTTCACTAAAAGTATGTCATGCAATATAACAGCTATACGGCAAATTTACTTTTATTTTCGGGTAAACAAGTAGTAAAACCAAGCATTTCATGGATCCGTGTTTTATGACGAACAGGGAGAAGCAATTTATGCTGGAATGCCGGCTGGTATTTTGTTAACAGTAGATGGTAAAACAATTTATCATGCAGGTGATACAGGCTTATTCTCAGATATAAAGTTAATTGGTGAAATGAATGACATTGATCTTGCGTCCTTACCTATTGGCGATAATTTCACGATGGGACCAGAGGATGCATTAATTGCCGCGCAGTGGACGAAAGCAACTTATATCGTACCAATCCACTACAATGCGTTTCCTTTAATTGAACAAGATGGTGATGCGTTTGCTGAAAAGGTTCAACCAGGTAAGGGAATTGCCTTAAAACCAGGGGAGCATATTGAAATCTAAAAAGCTTTAGCAAAAATCAGAAGGGTTGTCCCTCTGATTTTTTATTTTCTGCATAGAGATAAAACATGATCTTTTAAGGATAAGCATAAACTATTAATACCATCTTAAAAGGAGTGTTTAAACATGAAACAATATGCGGTTTTACGATTATTATTAGCTGGTTTTTTATTATATTTAGCTTTACCAAGTATACAAACCCATCCACAAGGTTTAGCGCAGCTGTATTGGTTTAGTTGGTTAGTCTTGTTTTCACTAGTTTTTGGTGCAAACTTAGCAACTGTACTAATAGGAAAAGAGGTAACCAGTAGAGCGGTCGAGCATACAAAACAAGTAAAAACAATGAAAAATTGATACAATCGCCAGACAACTGTATAATAACACTATAGTCTAAAATATTAGTACAGTTAGAAAGAATGGTGAATTACCGTGACCACTAAACATGAACAGATTTTACTACACATAGAGTCATTAAAAGTCGGAAATAAAATTTCTGTAAGGCAAATTGCAAAAGAATTAAATGTAAGTGAAGGTACGGCTTATCGAGCTATTAAAGAAGCAGAGAACCAAGGTATAGTTAGCACGATTGAGCGAGTGGGTACTATTCGAATTGAACAGAAAAAGAAAGAGAACTTTGAGCAGCTTACATTCGCTGAAATTGTTGGAATTGTAGATGGACAAGTGTTAGGTGGTCGAGATGGGTTATATAAGACATTACATAAATTTGTCATAGGTGCGATGAAATTAGAAGCAATGATGCGCTATACTGAAAGGGATTCGTTATTAATAGTCGGTAACCGTGTTGAAGCACACGAACTAGCACTAAAGGAAGGCGCAGCTGTATTAATTACTGGTGGCTTTGATACAGATGATCATGTTAAGCGATTAGCAGATGAAAAAGAACTCCCAATAATATCAACAAGCTATGATACATTTACTGTTGCAGCAATGATTAATCGAGCGATTTACGATCAACTTATTAAAAAAGAAATTGTTATTGTAGGAGATATATTTACTCCTTTCACAGAGACATATTATGTAATGAATAAGGATCCACTCTCGAAATGGTATGCATTCAATGAAAAAACAACGCATAGTCGGTATCCAGTTGTTGATGATCAAAATCGTGTAACAGGTATAGTAACATCCAAAGATATTATAGGAAAACAACATCATCTCACTATCGATAAGGTCATGACAAAAAATCCGATGACGGTATTGAAAGAAACCTCTTTAGCCTACGCAGCACATATGATGATCTGGGAAGGTATAGAAATTATGCCAGTAGTTGATAACTACAATCGTCTACTTGGATTAATTTCAAGACAAGATGTGTTAAAGGCATTACAACAGGTACAAAGACAACCACAAGTTGGAGAAACGATTGATGATATTATCACAAGTGGTCTTTTGGTCATATCAAATGATCCACAACAAATGGTATTTCGTTCAAACGTGACCCCCCAAATGACAAATGCACTTGGAACCTTGTCATATGGTGTACTTGTTTCTTTTGTAACCGAAGCGGGAAGCAGACTTATACGTCAACTTAAAAGAGCTGATATAGTTGTCGAGAATTTATCTGTTTACTTCTTAAAGCCCGTTCAATTAGAAAATACACTAGACATTAAACCGAGGTTACTAGAGATGGGACGAAAGTCTGCTAAAGTAGATGTAGAAATTTTTCATGATAAAGAAATAATAGGAAAAGCAATATTGATCGCACAATTAATTGATCGTTATTAGATCTAGTAATTGATATGAAGTTATAAATAACAATGAGGTGTTAATGTGATAGTAAAAGATATAATAATGAAGATTAAATCATATGAAAGAATTATTATTCATCGACATGTTCGTCCAGATCCAGATGCGCTTGGTTCACAAGTAGGATTAGCAGAAATTATTAAGACGAGTTTTCCAGACAAAGAGGTTTTTGTTGTAGGCGATGAAGAAGAATCATTACTCTTTTTAGCTAAAATGGATCAAATAGACGACGAAAAATTTAATGGTGCATTAGCAATCATTTGTGATGCAGCAAATCAAGAGCGGATTTCAGATAAACGCTACCTTCAAGCAGCAGAGGTTATTAAAATTGATCATCATCCTGAGGTAGATATTTACGGCGATATTTCATGGATAAATACGAAATCAAGTTCAACAAGTGAGATGGTTTATGAGCTTTTTGTTAATGGAAAAGAAATAGGGATTAAAGTTTCAAATCATGCCGCAATGCTTTTATATGCTGGTATTGTTGGAGATACAGGTAGATTTCTTTTTCCAAGTGCCACAGATATAACCTTTCAATATGCTTCTGAATTAGTTAAATATGATTTTAATCGAACAGAATTATACGATAATCTATATAGAATGAATGAAAATATTGCACATCTTAAAGGATATATTTTACAAAACTTTACTGTTTCACCAAACGGTGTTAGCGCAATTAAAATAACAAAAGAAATCTTAGCAGAATACTTTCTAACTCCGGAAGAAACGAGTAAACTTGTAGGTGTATTAGGTGAAATTGAAGGTATTCGTGCTTGGGTGATCTTTGTAGAAGATGATGGGCTTATTCGTGTTAGATTACGATCTAAAGGACCTGTTATTCATAAAATTGCGGCGAAATTTAATGGTGGAGGACACCCGTTAGCGTCTGGGGCAACTATTTATGACTGGAAAGAAACGGAAGCTGTAATAGCTGAACTTGAACATGCATGTCAACAATATACTGAATAGAACAGGTAGTGTGAAAGGTTGTAGAAAGAAATACAAATTAGTAGTATTTCTTTCTAGTTCCGTTAAGACTAGTTGGCTGTAATGTGGATACCTAAGTACCAGGTGTTAATTCAATCTGTAAGCTGAGTACTTCAGTAATAAATAGATGTTTTACTTCAGCTTGATAAGAGAAGTCATCAATCCGATAGGTTTTATTTTCAATCGTTTTGATAAGTAAACTATAATTCTCAGATAGACTTTCAACATCTCTTCCAATTATGTCCGTCATTTCAGTTTTTATTTTTTCTTCGAATTCTCTTGCAATTAAACGATCCAAGTCTAATTTCTCTTGATTCGTTATGGTTATTTTAATTGAAGTAATGGTTACTTTTTGTTGATACTTTTGATCTAACTCTTTATTATTTTCTTCTAGGGCTTTATAGTTTGAATTTAATTCTTGTAAAGCAGCATGTAATTCTAAATTTTCTTCTACCCAATTTTCATATAATTGTCCATACATATAAACAAATACACAAAAGGCTAAAATCGCACCAACAAAAGTACCTGCCATAAACCGTTGCCAACTTTCACGTTTATAGAGTGGTGGAATATGCACTATTCTATCTCCTCTTGAATAAGCCATTCGATCACTAATAAAGCAGTTTGGACGCCACCCATGGCAGTTATAATTAGTAGGATTTGTTTTATCATATCTAAGGTTGAGCCTTCAAATATCCCTCTTTCAAAATTGGATATCGCATCAAATGTCCCACCAATTGCTGCGACAATAGCCCAAATACGCAGACTTTTTGCAATTCTCCCCATCATGGTCATTGGTGGTTCACCTGTTGCAAAGGCTCCAATGCTGCCTATGAAGGCACCACCAATAATGACTCCAAGTGCGATAAAATAGCATTGAATCATCGATGCTAAAAAACGTTCTTCCATTTTAGGTTCTCCTTCATACATTCAGGTATCGGTAAGGGAATCATTCTTACTATCTAGTCTTTCTAACTATATGAAAAAAAGGGACAAGGTATGTTATTGATTTTCAAGTTAAACAAGAATCATATATAATGAAATAGACGATTTCATACAAGGAGGTGCGAGAAATTGGCATTTACTCATTTACAAGTTCGTAGTGGTTATAGCATGATGAAAAGTACAGTTAAATTAAAAAAATTAGTAGAGCAAGCAAAAGAATATAAAATGGGTGCCATCGCATTAACAGATGAAAATGTGTTACACGGAGCCGTGTCTTTTTATCGCCTTTGTATGGACGCGGGGATTAAGCCAATTATAGGAATGGTAATTAGTGTGCAAGAGAACACGGGTGAAACGACTCAACTTATCGCTCTTGCTAAAAATAATCAAGGTTATAAAAATCTTTTACAAATTAGTTCAACGATTCAAACTGCTGGAATAGGTTTTATTGATCAAAATGATTTACTCGCGTATGGACAGGATATTATATTTATTTTGCCAGTAGCTAATTCAGCGCTACACGATTTAGCTGAAGCGAATAAGGCGAAAGAAATGACTGCATATATAAAAGACTGGAACAAGGTGATGCCTGAATTCCCAATATATATAGGTGTCCAGAGTATAGATGAATTACAATTCGCTATTTTAAAACAAGTATGCGAAACGCTTCCAAACGAAGCTATTGCAATTAGTGATGTACGCTATCTCCTTCGTGAAGATCATAAGGCATACAATTGTTTGCGTGCTATGGAACAAGGGGAAAAATGGTCCTATCAAGCTGAAACAAGTGTACAGGAAAATCAGTACTTTCAGACACCTGAAGAGATAGCAATAAATTATCAGAAATGGCCTGAACTAATTGAAAAAGCGAGTGAAGTTGTGGAACAATGTCATGTAAAACTCGTATTAGATCAACCTGCTCTGCCTAAATTTCCATTACCTGAAGCAACAGCGGCATCTACATATTTAAAAGAGTTATGTGAAAAAGCATTTAAAGCAAAATATCCAAATGCAACAAATGACATAAGAGAACGGTTGGAAAGAGAATTGGACGTAATAGAACGCATGCAATTCAGTGATTATTTCTTAATTGTATGGGATTTTGTTCAGTATGCGAAACAGCAATCCATAATGGTAGGACCTGGTAGAGGGTCTGCATCTGGTTCAATTGTGGCCTATTTGTTAGATGTTACGGAAGTGGATCCAATCAGATATCACTTATTATTTGAACGATTCTTAAATCCAGAGCGTATTTCTATGCCAGATATTGATATAGACTTTTCAGATAATCGTCGTGATGAAGTTATTGGCTATGTTAAAGAAAAGTATGGAAAAGACCATGTGGCTCAAATTGGAACTTTTGGAACATTTGCCACGCGTTCTATTATCAGAGAGCTGTGTAAAACGATGGAAATAACGGCTGAAGAGCTATCCTTCATTTTAAAGGAAATTCCAAGTCAAGGTGCTAAATCTGTTGCCGAAAGCTTGAAATATTCCGCATCATTAATGGAGTATGTGAAACAGTCGCCCCAATTGCAACAATTATTTAAAATCGCAACAAAACTAGAAGGGTTACCAAGGCATTTGTCAACACATGCTGCTGGAATCGTTATTAGTGAGCGACCTTTGGTTGAAAGTACCGCATTAACAACTAGTGGGAATGGAGAAATGTATCTAACACAGTTTGCGATGAAGGACATTGAAGCTGTAGGATTATTAAAAATGGATTTTTTAGGGTTGCGTAATCTGACATTAATAGAAAGAATTGTTCGTACGGTTGAAAAAAATGAAAAACGTTCAATTATTATAAAAGATCTTCCATTAAATGATCAAGCAACTTTTGAGCTCTTGCAAAAAGGTGGTACAAATGGTGTCTTCCAGTTGGAATCATCAGGAATGCAACGTGTGTTAAAAGATTTATTTCCTACAGAATTTGAGGATATTGTAGCGGTGAACGCATTATATCGACCAGGTCCAATGGAGTTTATACCTACATATGTTAGTAGAAAACATGGTAAAGAACCAATAAGTTATGCACATCCTGATTTAAGAGCCATTTTAGAACCAACCTATGGCGTACTGATTTATCAAGAACAAATCATGCAAATTGCGAATAAAATGGCTGGTTTTTCATATGGACAAGCTGATATTTTACGTCGTGCAGTTAGTAAAAAACAAAAAGAACAAATGGAAGAAATACAACAATTGTTTATACAAGGATGTATCAACAACGGGTATCAGCAAAAAGTGGCAGAGGAATTGTTTACATGGATTATACGATTTTCTAATTATGGATTTAATCGTAGTCATGCAGTAGCATACAGTTTAATTTCCTATCAATTGGCATACTTAAAAGCGCATTATCCAGCATATTTTCTAACTGATATACTTAGTTCGGTAGCTGGTCAGCATGATAAAATAAACTTATATGCCAAAGAAGCGAAAGAGCTTGGAATTAAAATTCTTCAACCATCGATAAACAAAAGCTACGGTGGCTTTATTGTGGAAAAAGGAAATATTAGAATAGGTTTATGGTCGATAAAGGGCATTGGGAATCAAGTTATAAAAGAAATCTTACAAGCAAGAAAAGCCGGGAAATTCAAGCATTTATTTGATTTTTGTTTACGTGTACCGGTCCAAATTGTTAATCGATCAACATTAGAAGCTTTGATAATGGCAGGTGCATTTGATGAAACGGACAACGATCGCGCTAAATTGTTAGCAACAATTGATCAAGCGTTAGAGCAAGGCGAATTATTTAGTGAATTTGAAGATCAGACTTCTTTCTTTCGAGATGATTTACAATTAGATGTTAGTTATGTTGAAGTAGAACCATTTACAAGCATCCAACAACTGGCTTTAGAAAAGGAATTACTTGGAATGTATGTATCAAGTCATCCGCTTACAACATACCGCGAAGAGCTTCGTGCAAACGGTTATTTGTCGCTAACACATCTACAGAATATGGTAGGTAAAAACAATCGACATACTGTTGTTGTTGTGCAACAAATTAAAGTTATTCGAACAAAGCGTGGCGATCAAATGGCATTTCTTACGTTAGCTGATGAGGATATGGAGATGGATGCAGTTGTGTTTCCGGATGTTTATCGTGAAATAAATCGATGGATTAAAGAAGAAATGTTAGTTACAATAAAAGGAAAGCCAGAAGAACGACAAAATAAGATTCAATTACTCGTTACGCAAATAAATCGATTTGATCCGACTTTACTAACAGAAGTTACTAATAAGCAACGTTTGTTTGTAAAAGTTGATCAGGAAACTGAACGAGTAACATTGAAGCTTTTAAAGGAATTAGCAGAAAAATATCCAGGAAAAACACCTGTTATTGTTTATCATTCCCTTAAAGATGTAACCTACCAATTAGCGGCCACGTATAATTTAGAACTTGAAAGAGAGTGTTTAGATAAGCTTAAAGGTGCACTTGGCAAAGAAAATGTTGTAGTCAAAAAGTAATTCTGTTATGTAGAAAAACTTTACAGTGATAATGCATCTGCTATAATAGAAGAGTTGTTTGATCAGAATGATAGAAGCCTTAAGATATCTTTTGATTTCTTACTTGTAAGGGAGATGTTGTAATGTCTAATGTGTATGAAGACGCTCTTTCAATGCATCGTGAAAAAAAAGGGAAATTAACAATTCAAGCAAAAGTTGAGATTAATAATCAAAAGGATTTAAGTTTAGCGTATTCTCCTGGAGTTGCAGAGCCATGTAAAGAAATTGCGAAAAATCCAGATGAGGCATATACATATACAATGAAGTCAAACATGGTGGGTGTTGTAACAGATGGTTCAGCGGTTTTAGGTTTGGGTAATATAGGATCTCAGGCAGCGCTTCCTGTTATGGAAGGTAAAGCTGTACTATTTAAAAATTTTGCTAATGTTGACGCATTTCCAATTTGTTTAGACACGCAAGATGCGGATGAAATTATACAAACTGTTAAACGAATAGCCCCAACCTTTGGTGGTATTAACTTAGAAGATATTGCAGCTCCAAATTGTTTTTTTATTGAATCAACGTTAAAAAAAGAATTGAATATTCCAGTGTTTCATGATGATCAACATGGTACTGCAATTGTTACCTTAGCTGGTTTATTTAATGCATTAAAGCTAGTAAATAAAAAATTTGAAACGATAAAGGTTGTTATAAATGGTGCTGGGGCTGCTGGTATAGCTATTTTAAAGTTACTCTACCACTTCGGTGTTCGTAATATGATTCTTTGTGATTCAAAAGGTGCAATCTATCAAGGACGATCACAAGGAATGAATGTCATGAAGGAAGAAATAGCGACATATACAAATCAACAAAAGGAAACTGGTGATTTGGTATCCGTAATCAAACATGCAGATGTATTTATTGGGGTTTCACTAGGAGGATTAGTCACTGGAGAAATGATTGCGAGCATGAATGAAAATGCAATTGTTTTTGCTATGGCTAATCCAGAACCAGAAATTAGACCAGAAATAGCAAAACAAGCAGGCGCGGCGGTAATTGGGACTGGTAGATCAGACTATCCGAACCAAGTAAATAACGTGTTGGCTTTTCCAGGTATTTTTCGTGGTGCATTAGATGTACGAGCTTCTGATATAAACGAAGAAATGAAAATAGCAGCTGTAAAAGCAATTGCCTCTTTAATCTCAACTGAGGAGCTTAATCAGGACTATGTTATTCCAAATCCATTTGACGCTAGAGTTGCATCTGCAGTTGCAAAGGCTGTTGCACATGCAGCGATTGAATCAGGAGTAGCGCGAGTGTAACTGAATTTAGAATGGATATATAGTCCCAAATAAGATAAGGAGGGATCATCTTTGCCGATAAAAGATATATTTACAAAAAAGAAAAAATACGCATCGATTCCAAGTGAGAAAGCAAAACAAGATATACCACATGGATTAATGAAAAAGTGTAATGGATGTCAAAAGATTTTTTATGAAAAGGAATGGGCTAAAAATTTGAATGTTTGTCCAGAATGTGGTTTACATCACCAATTGCCAGCTTTTGAGCGAATTGAAATATTGTGTGATGAAGCTACCTTCCAAGAGTGGGATAAAGATTTACAATCAAACGATCCTTTGGAATTTCCAGGATATAAGCAAAAAGTTACAAAAGATAAAGAAAAAACTGGTTTAAATGAAGCGGTTGTAACAGGAAAAGGTAAAATTAATGGATATGAAACTGCAATAGTTGTAATGGATGCAAGGTTTCGTATGGGTAGTATGGGTGCAGTTGTAGGTGAAAAAGTAGCGCGTGCAATTGAGCATGCTAATAAACTTTCTATCCCTATTATTATTTTCACAGCATCTGGTGGTGCACGAATGCAAGAAGGTATGATTAGTCTGATGCAAATGGCTAAAACATCTATTGCCATTCAACGCTTTAACAAATCCGGTGGTTGTATGATTTGTGTTATGACTAATCCTACAACAGGCGGTGTATCGGCAAGTTTTGCATCGATTGGTGATTATCATTTTGCAGAACCTGGAGCACTAATTGGATTTGCAGGGAGAAGAATTATTGAACAAACAATTCGCGAAAAACTTCCGAGTGATTTCCAAACTGCGGAATTTCAACTTGAACATGGACAAATTGATAAAGTTGTAACTAGGAAAGAAATGAAAAAAGTTTTAACAACCGTATTAGATCTTCACCAGGCAAGGGGGCAAGAAGATTGAAACAAGTATTGGAATATGAAAAGCCAGTAATAGAGCTGCGCGAAAAAATAAACGAACTAAAGAAGTTAACAGAAGGTAGTAATATTGATTTATCAAATGAGATTACTACACTTGAGAAGCGTTTGGAGAAATTAGAAGAAGATATCTATGGAAATATAAAACCTTGGGATCGAGTTATGATCGCTCGACACACGGATCGTCCTACTACTTTAGATTATATTGAACGTCTATTCACTGACTTTTTGGAATTGCATGGAGATCGCTTATTTGGTGACGATACAGCGATAGTAACAGGTATAGCAAAATATCAAGGTATGCCGGTAACAGTAATAGGCCATCAACGTGGTAAGAATACAAAAGATAATATTTATCGTAATTTTGGTAGTCCACATCCAGAAGGCTTTCGTAAAGCGTTGCGTCATATGAAGCTAGCAGCTAAATTTAATCGCCCTATTATTACTTTTATTGATACAAAAGGTGCACACCCTGGCAAAGCTGCAGAAGAGCGGGGACAAAGTGAAGCAATTGCTCGTAACCTAATGGAAATGGGTGGTTTAGAAGTACCGATTATCTCTGTTGTTATTGGAGAAGGTGGTAGTGGAGGGGCCCTAGCATTAGGTGTCGCTGATGACTTATACATGTTAGAGAACTCAACATACTCGGTTATTTCACCTGAAGGAGCAGCAAGTATCTTATGGAAAGATGCAAAACATGCACAAGAAGCTGCCGAATCATTGAAAATTACAGCAAAAGATCTGAAAGAATTAAAGATAATTGACGATGTTATTCCAGAACCGAGGGGTGGAGCTCATCGAGATGTTGAATTACAGGCATCTTATATCGATCCATTTATTAAAAGGTCTTTGAAAAAACTAGTCGATATTGACTCAGATGTATTAGTTGAACGAAGATGGGAAAAATACAAAAATATTGGTTCAAGTTGATTTTTTTGACAAAATCTAACATTTACGGAAGCGTATTTTTGAAAATAAAATGAAATCAGTGTAAATTAGCTTAAAATCGTCATATTTAGGGGTGAGTTTCCCTGATTTTTCATGTATAATTTTAAGTGCAATAAAGCGTACTCATAATTAAGTCAAATTAGTTTGAAAAAGCGCTTTAAAGGAAATATTTAAGTAGGAGTTGTATTTTATGAAAAAGATAGGTGTCTTAACTAGTGGGGGTGACTCTCCAGGTATGAATGCAGCAATTCGTGCAGTTATACGAAAAGGAATCTTTCACGACATGGAAGTTTACGGTATCTACAATGGTTACCAAGGTTTAATGGCCGGTAACATAAAAAGATTAGAACTTGGATCTGCTGGCGATATTATTCAACGTGGAGGTACAATTCTGTTTTCAGCTCGATCAGAAGAGTTTAAAACAGAAGAAGGCCAAAATGTCGCAATTGAACAACTGAATAAATTTGGAATCGAAGGTTTAATTGTAATTGGAGGAGATGGATCTTTCCAAGGTGCTGCTAAATTAACAGCAAAAGGTTATCCTTGTATCGGTGTACCTGGTACAATCGATAATGATATTCCAGGAACAGATTACACAATTGGTTTTGATACGGCCTTAAATACAATTATAGATGCTATTGATAAAATTCGTGATACGGCAACGTCACACGAGCGGACGTATGTGATTGAAGTCATGGGACGTAATGCAGGTGATTTAGCTTTATGGGCAGGACTTGCGGATGGAGCAGAGAGTATTTTGATTCCAGAAAACGAAAATGATTTTGAAATCGTGGTAAATCGGTTAAAAAGAGGACAAGCAAGAGGGAAGAAACATAGTATCATTGTACTTGCAGAAGGTGTTGGTAACGGCATGGACTATGGTAAACAAATTCAAGATGCTACCGGTATGGAAACACGAGTAACCGTTCTTGGCCATATTCAAAGAGGCGGAAAACCATCTGGATTTGATCGTGTACTTGCAAGTCGTCTTGGTGCTAAAGCTGTTGAATTATTGTTAAATGGTGAGGCTGGAAAAATGGTTGGTATTCAAAATAATCAACTAGTTAGTCATGATATTATTGAAGTGTTAAAACAAAAGCATGAAATTGATTTAGATATGTATAGACTCTCTAATGAACTATCTATATAGATAAGATACAAAGGGAAAGTGTTATAAAATTGAAGGAGGAAATTTTTAATGAGAAGAACTAAAATAGTTTGTACAATTGGACCAGCATCAGAAACAGTAGAACAATTAGTCCAATTAATTGAAGCAGGAATGAACGTAGCGCGTCTGAATTTTTCACATGGTGATTTTGAGGAGCACGGTCAACGTATCGTTAACATTAGAGAAGCTGCTAAAAAAACCGGTAAAACTGTAGCTATCTTACTTGACACAAAGGGACCTGAAATCAGAACAAATACTATGGAAAATGGTGAAGTACATATTAAGAAAGGAAAAGAAATTAATATCTCAATGAAAGAAGTGGTAGGAACAGAAGAGAAATTTTCTGTCAGCTATCCACAATTAATTGATGATGTACATGTTGGATCTAAAATTCTATTAGATGATGGATTAATCGAATTAGAAGTAATAGAGATTCTAAATGATCAAAAAGAATTAAAAACAAAAGCATTAAATTCTGGCGTTTTAAAGAATAAAAAAGGTGTGAACGTTCCAAACGTAAGTGTTAACTTGCCTGGAATCACAGATAAGGATGCAGCAGACATCAAATTTGGTATTGAGCAAGATGTTGACTTTATTGCAGCATCATTTGTGCGCCGTGCAGCAGATGTATTAGAAATTAAAGAGTTATTGGAAAACAACAATGCATCTCATATTCACATCATTCCTAAGATCGAGAATCAAGAAGGTGTCGATAATCTTGATGCTATCCTACAGGTAAGTGATGGACTAATGGTTGCACGTGGCGACTTAGGTGTTGAAATTCCACCTGAAGATGTACCACTTGTGCAAAAAGATATGATTCGTAAATGTAATACTGCAGGAAAGCCTGTTATTACAGCAACACAAATGTTAGATTCTATGCAACGCAACCCACGTCCTACTCGTGCTGAGGCATCAGATGTTGCGAACGCTATTTTTGATGGTTCTGATGCAATCATGCTTTCTGGTGAAACAGCAGCAGGTGATTATCCTGTTGAAGCAGTTCAAACAATGAGCAATATTGCTACAAAAGCAGAAACAGCAATTGACCATAAGGCTGTTTTAGATATACGTTCTAAATCAAGTGAATTAACTATTACTGATGCAATTAGTCAATCTGTAAATCATTCTGCTATGAACTTAGACGTAGATGCAATTCTTACACCTACTGCTAGTGGACATACAGCACGTATGATTTCTAAATATCGTCCTGAGGCTCCAATTATTGCGGTAACGTTTGATGAGAGAATCAGTCGTCGTCTTGCACTTGTATGGGGTGTACAATCTATTCTTGGTGAATTAGCATACTCAACAGATGATGTGTTAGATTTAGCTATTCAAAAAGGTTTATCAACCGGTCATTTTAATTACGGAGACCGTGTTATTATTACAGCAGGTGTACCTGTTGGAGAAAGTGGTACAACGAATCTAATGAAGATCCACATCATTGGTGATGTCTTAACAAAAGGCCAAGGAATTGGAAAAGGCAGTTCATATGGTAAAGCAGTTTTAGCTAAAAATGCTGAAGAAGCAAAAGCAAAAATGAAAAAAGGTGACATTCTTGTTACTTATGGTACAGATAAGGACATGATGGAAGCAGTAGAAAAAGCAAGTGGTATTGTTACTGAAGAGGGTGGATTAACTTCTCACGCTGCATTAGTTGGATTAGACTTAGGAATCCCTGTTATTGTTGGTGTCGAAAAGGCAATTAATGTAATTGAAGATGGACAAGAGATCACCATTGATGCTAAAAAAGGTGATATTTACAGTGGCCACGCAAGTATATTATAATAGTTTTAGATAAAAAGAAGGGGTGATCCCTTCTTTTTTTCACCTAATGAAGAATATACATTAAAAAGGAGTGTAATCATTTGTTTCGATGGTTGTTACTATTTATTTTAGTTGTACCAGCGTTAGAAATTGGTATTTTTATCTGGGCTGGAGGATACATCGGTACATGGTGGGTAATAGGTTTAATTGTCATAACTGGAATTATGGGAGCTGCTTTAGCTAAGAAACAAGGTTTGGAAACATTAAATCAAGCTAGAACACAAATGAGTTATGGTCAAGCACCTGCTGAACAAATTTTTGATGGTATTTGTATATTAATAGGTGCAATTGTTCTATTAACGCCTGGTTTTATTACCGATGCAATAGGTTTTCTTTTGTTGTTTCCTGTAACAAGAACACCGATTAAACGGTGGCTACGTAATGTGTTACAAACAATGTTGGATAAAGGAACAATCACAATATTTAGACGTTAAAATCGCTGACAAAACCTTAATTAAAGTTAATCTTTCCCTTCATAAATAAAATGCCACAAGTAATGAAGAATACCAGTTTGAGATAATGTTTGCATAAACATAACGATTACCGGTGCAACAAAAACACCAAACAATCCAATTAATTGATAGGATGCAAAAGCTGCGATCAGCATCCATAGTGGGTTAACCCCAATGTGGGAGGCTAATAATTTTGGTTCCATCAGTTGCCGCTGGATTATAACTATCATGTATAACGCACATAATTGGATAGTTAAATCAAAATTTCCATTAAAAAATTGGTAGACAATCCAAGGGATAAAGAATAATCCAGTACCCAGATATGGAATAAAATCAACAATGCCAATTAAAAGCGCAAGTGTAAAAGAATACTCAACATTTATTACAAGTAATCCTATAAAAATAAGTGTTGTAGAAATTAAAGTTAGTATGAGCTGTGCTTTAAAATAACGAATCAATGTAAGCTTAAATGTCTTGGTTACGGACGTCATCTTATTTTGAAATTTATCTGGTATTATTTTATGGTATCTGCGTTGAAGCTTGTACCAATCTTTACTAATAAAAAAGGTGCCTAATAAAATAAAAAAAGAAACAGATAATAAGTTTGGAAGACCTCTAATAAATTTTGTTGCTGTAATAAAGAAATCTTCTAAAATAGCAGAACCATTTGCAGCAATGTTACTTATTGTTTGTTGTAATTGTTTCAAAATAGTAGTTTGCTGTGCAGATTGTAAATGTTCATATCGAAGCAATAATCTTTCGTATATTGGCAAAACTGTTGAATCAATCCATACCTGAAGATAATGTAAAAATTCTTGGAAATGTGCAGGGATATATTTGGCTAAAAACAGCAGTGCTTGAAGCGATTCGAGCATACAGATCATGACAAATGTAATTAAAAGTGTCGCTATAATTGAAAGTGTCAATAAACTTGCTAAAGTACGGTGTAAATGCCACTTTTGTTCAATAAACGTAACCAATGGGTTTAATAATAAAGCAATAATAAAAGCGATAACAAATGGATAGGTATATCTAATTAAAATAGAAAGAAAGATAATAGAAAGAAAGACTAGTAAAGCGACATAGAATAAACGAATAATACGAGCCATTACATGTTGAGGAATCATGTGTAACCTCCCTTATACATAAAGATATTTTCCATTTGTGTATATTATGTGATAATATAAAAATTAATCGACGTTTGCCGTTATTGGTAACGCAAGTGGAGGCGTCACGGCTATGATAAATCAATCAACATTGTTTTTATTAGTATTATTTGCATTAGGTTACATAGGAAAAAACCAATCAATTATGATAGCGGTCTATGTATTGTTGGGTATGAAGCTTTTTAAGATGGATGATAAATTATTTCCTTATATACAAGATAAAGGAATGTTGTGGGGAGTTACCATTATTACAATAGCTGTACTAATACCAATTGCAAATGGAGATATTGGATTTAAAGACTTACTCGAAAGTGTGAAATCTTACTATGGTTGGATCGCTCTTGGAGCTGGCGCATTTGTGGCTATTGTAGCTAAGGGTGGACTGGACTTATTAGCTAATGACCCACATTTAACGACTGCACTTGTTATGGGTACTATATTAGCTGTAGTTTTATTTCAGGGTGTAGCAGTTGGGCCATTAATTGGAGCTGGCATTGCTTACATGGTTATGCGTATTGTAGACTTTTTTATACCATAAATGAACTGGAATATAAGTCGATCAGATTTAGAAAATAATGATTCTAGTTAACTGAATAAAAATGTAAAAGTAAAGGAGTGGAATGCAATGTCAACTACAAAAGGCCTAGAGGGAGTCATTGCTACAGAATCATCGATTAGTTCAATTATTGATGACCAATTGACCTATGTGGGTTACAAAATTGATGATCTTGCAGAACATTCTAGTTTTGAGGAAGTTGTCTATCTACTATGGCATAAACGACTTCCAACACAATCAGAATTAATTAAGATTCAAAATGAATTGACTTCTAATATGGTTATTCCAGATGAAGTCATTAAATTTTTTAATATGTATGACCTTTCTACTATTCAACCAATGGCTGCTTTACGTACTGCTATCTCATTATTGGGTTTATCTGATCCAGAGGTAGACATCATGGAGCCGAAAGCTAATTTACGAAAAGCAATCAGGTTACAAGCCAAAATATCCACTGTAATTACTGCATTTTCTCGTATAAGAGAGGGTGAAGAGCCGATTAGTCCAAAACAAGGACTTAGCTATGCTGAAAATTTTCTTTATATGTTAAAAGGAAAAGAAGCTCAGGCTATTGAAGTAGAAGCATTCAATAAGGCACTTGTTCTCCATGCTGACCATGAATTAAATGCCTCTACGTTTACAGCACGTGTGTGTGTTGCTACATTGTCTGATCTTTACTCAGGTGTTATTGCGGCTATCGGTGCTTTAAAGGGTCCATTACACGGTGGGGCTAATGAACAGGTTATGCAAATGTTAACTGAAATAGGAGAAGTAGATAATGCTATACCTTATATACAAGAAAAATTAGAAAAGAAAGAAAAAATTATGGGAATGGGACACCGTGTTTATCGAACGGGTGATCCAAGAGCCAAACATCTCAAAAAAATGTCTCAACAATTAACAGAAGTAACAGGCCAATCTAAGTGGTATGAGATGTCTGTTAAAATTGAGGCGTATATTAAAGAAGAAAAAGGTTTACCAGCTAATGTGGATTTTTATTCTGCATCTGTATATCATAGTCTTGGTATAGCACATGACTTGTTTACTCCAATTTTTGCAATGAGTAGAACTTCTGGTTGGTTAGCACATATTTTAGAACAGTACGATAACAATCGCTTGATTCGTCCACGCGCTGAATATATCGGGCCAATCAGCCAACCATTTATAGCACTACAGGATAGATAAGCTAGCTATTGTAGCTTTAAATATACTTATTTTATATGATAGTAATTATAGGAGGTAATAGAATGTCTAAAGGTGAAAAAATAACAGTAGAAAATGGTGTAGTACATACTCCAGATCACGCAATCATTCCATTTATTGAAGGCGACGGTATTGGCGCTGATATTTGGGCAGCTTCAAGTAAAGTGATTGAAGCCGCAGTGGAGAAAGCATATCAAGGTAAAAAATCTGTTATATGGAAAGAAGTATATGCAGGTCAAAAGGCTTTCGATCGAACAGGAGAATGGTTACCAGAGGAGACTTTGGATGCGATACGTGAATATAAAATTGCTATAAAAGGACCCCTGACAACACCGATTGGTGGAGGGATTCGTTCTTTAAATGTTGCACTGAGACAACAATTAGATCTATTTACATGTCTAAGACCAGTTCGATACTTTGATGGTGTCCCATCACCTGTTAAACGTCCTCAAGATACAGATATGGTAATCTTCCGAGAGAATACAGAGGATATCTATGCAGGTATTGAATGGCAACAGGGTTCGGTTGAAGCGAAAAAGGTAATTGACTTCTTGCAGAATGAAATGGGAGTTAAGAATATTCGTTTCCCTGAAACATCTGGAATCGGTGTAAAGCCTGTATCTTCAGAAGGTACAAAGCGCCTAGTCCGTGCCGCAATTGATTATGCAATTAATGAAGGTAGAAAGAGTGTTACTTTGGTTCATAAAGGTAATATAATGAAGTTTACAGAAGGTGCTTTCAAAACCTGGGGCTATGAATTAGCAGAAGAAGAATATGGTGACAAGGTTTTCACTTGGGCTGCGTATGATAAAATTGTTGAAGAAAAAGGTCGTGAAGCGGCTGATAAGGTTCAGGCTGAAGCTGAAAAAGCTGGCAAAATTATTATCAAAGATTCAATTGCAGATATCTTCTTACAACAAATCTTAACGCGACCTAAAGAATTTGAAGTTGTTGCAACAATGAACTTGAATGGTGATTATATTTCAGATGCATTAGCAGCTCAAGTTGGTGGAATTGGTATTGCTCCTGGAGCAAATATTAATTACGAAACAGGGCATGCAATCTTTGAAGCAACTCATGGAACAGCACCGAAATATGCTGGTTTAGACAAAGTGAATCCTTCATCAGTCATTTTATCTGCTGTATTAATGCTAGAACACATAGGTTGGAAAGAAGCAGCTCAGTTAATTACGAAAGCAATGGATAAAACGATTAGTGAAAAAGTAGTGACATACGACTTTGCTCGTATGATGGAAAACGCTACAGAAGTTAAAACATCAGAATTTGGTGCAGCATTAATTAATAACATGGATTGATTATTAAATGCAATAAAAAACAACCTCTCTTACACGTTAAAAGAGGTTGTTTTTTCTGTTTTTGGTTAAATTTATATACGTCGTATTTGATAGAAACTGCGACGTACCCCTCTTATCACAAACAAAAATCAATTACTCTAGACACGCTACGTAAGCCAATGGTCTCCCTTTCCGTGGGCACGACTTCAGCTAACTTAGTAAAGCAAAAAACGCTTTACTAAGTGGATCTTCAGCCCGTGCTGTTCCCACTGGAGAGTCGACCATTTGCTTACTCCGCTGGTTTGTAATAATAACAAACGCAGAAATGACTTATTTTTTTACTCTCACCTAACTTGTAAGAAGAAATAATACAGAGATTGTAATCATTCAGTAAAATAGCTTTTTATTATCTGGAAATTTTGACCACCTCACTTTCTGATTTAGCTAACAGCTCATTTATCAAGCTGTTTATTATACCTGTAATTTCCAGTAAAGCAATGAATTGGCACTATATGCGCGAAGGAAGCAAAGGCTTGAGACTCCTGTGGGAACAGCACAAACCGAAGATCCTCTATAGAGGCGCTCTTTGCTTCTATATGAAGCTTTAGGTTGTGCCCACGGAAAGCGAAAGCCTTTGCTGACGTAGCAGGTAACAAGCTCATTATGTCGTAGTTGATGGGAATTGCGATAAAAGATATCGTTTTGGTACAATAGTACTACTAGATCGAAAAGTGTGTTCTTACTTCCCTTGTATAAACAAATGATTTTTTATTCTGTGGATAATTTTTTTGATGGAATGAGAAACAGATAGTCAGTACGTTAATTCGGTGCTTTTAATTTTTCCTTCTTCAAAAAAGTAATTATATTAATTAAACTATAAATTGTAAATAAAATTTTACATTAGGAAAGACTACTTTATGTGCTAATTCTATTCACATACAGTTAGCTTCCATGTATGATGAAGAAAGATAAGTTTTACATATAGGGAATGATTTTCATTTATTAATCTATTTTTTTTAGACAGAAAAACTGGGGGTTTTTACAATGAACGAAAGGATACTAATTGTTGATGATGAGGAATCGATTGTAACATTGTTACAATACAATATTGAAAAATCAGGTTTTAAAACGGAGGTTGCCTATACAGGAACCGAGGGTTTAGAGAAGGCAACAACAGGAATGTTTGATCTAATCATATTAGATTTAATGTTGCCTGAATTAGAAGGTACAGAGGTTTGTAAATTATTACGACAAAGAAAAGTCGAGACACCAATTTTAATGTTAACGGCAAAAGATGATGAGTTTGATAAAGTATTAGGATTGGAATTAGGGGCAGATGATTATTTAACAAAACCATTTAGTCCAAAAGAGGTTGTAGCTAGAATAAAAGCAATTTTAAGAAGATCAAATAAACAGCAAACCGAACTTGATCCACCAGTAATAAGAGTTTCAGAACTTTCGATTTATCCTGAACAATACGAAGCTATTATTCGAGATAAGACACTTTCATTCACTCGAAAAGAATTTGAACTTCTATTATATTTGGCAAAGAACAAAGGGAAGGTTTTATCTCGTGACCAACTTTTAAGTTCCGTATGGAATTATGATTTTGTCGGTGATACTCGTATTGTAGATGTGCATGTTAGTCATTTACGCGATAAAATTGAACCTGATACCAAACATCCTGTATATATAAAAACAATACGAGGACTTGGTTATAAAATGGAGGAACCTTTTTCATGATTCAAACCAATTTTCGTTTATTTTTCACGTACGTAGCTGTTGTTACAGTGATGTTGTGTAGTATTGGTTTTATTATGTTACCACTTGTCTCAGGAAATGATCAGATCATTGTTTTTTTAACATTACTAGGTAGTTTTATAATTTTTTTAGTTATTATTTATCAATTATTTGATCGCTATATTAAACCTGTACGTTCTGCTGCATCTGTAGCAGAGGAATTAGTGAAGGGAAATTATAAAACAAGAACATATGAAAATCATTATGGGGATGCAGGTAGATTGAGTAATGCAATTAACTTACTTGCGAGAAACTTGCAAGAAATGACGATACAAGAAAAGATTCAAGGAAGTCAATTACGCACGGTGATCGATAATATGGAAAGTGGCGTAATATTGATTGATGAACGTGGTTATGTCCACCTGGTAAATCGTAAATTTTTGAAAATTTTTGGTAAAAAGACGAAAGATTATATAGGTTATCTATATTATGATGTGTTAGAAGAAGAAAGAATTTATAAAGCGGTACAGGAAGCCTTTTTATATGAACAGAAAGTTAAAAATGCCTTCACGATTTCACTGGAAGTTGAAAAACTTTACATCGAAATTGGAGGTGCTCCAATTTTTAATGAAATAAATGAACTAAAAGGTGCAGTATTAGTTTTCCATGATATAACAGAATTGAAGCGTCTAGAACAAATGCGTAAAGACTTTGTTGCGAATGTATCTCATGAATTAAAAACGCCTATTACGTCAATCAAGGGTTTTGCAGAAACTTTATTAGATGAGAGTATGGATGATGATGCGATTCGAAATAAATTTTTAGAAATTATCTACAAAGAAAGTGAAAGGATTCAAGCATTAGTTAATGATTTATTAGAATTATCGAAATTAGAGAAAGATGAGATGCATATTCTCTATGAAAAGGTCAATATATCGGAATTGCTTGAAGAAATAACACCGATCGTACAACAACCAGCAACAAGAAAAGAAATTACGTTAGTAACGAATCTTGAACCTAATTTAATAATAGACGGAGATTTCGATCGGTTAAAACAAGTATGTATTAATTTATTGAATAACGCGATCAGTTATACGCCCGTTGGTGGAAAAGTTACTTTGGAAGTAAAGAAAGTCGTTGATAACTTGCATATTACTGTAATTGATACAGGAATTGGCATACCAGAAGATAAAATGAATCGCGTATTTGAGAGGTTCTATCGAGTAGATAAAGCAAGAAGTAGAAATACTGGTGGTACAGGTTTAGGTCTTGCAATTGTGAAGCATATTGTCGAAGCACATAATGGAACAATTAAATTAGATAGTAAAGTAGGAGAAGGTTCAACGTTTTCTGTGAAAGTTCCAGTCAACAAAAAATTTATATTAAAAGATTAAAAAAAGGCTGAAGAGCTTTTTTTTTTTGAATAAATATATGAATGACGATCATACATATTGAAGATTATCTGTTAGACAGTGATTTTTTTCTATTTTCAATTAAACATGGTAGAATATAATTGACATTATTAAAAAGAATTTCGTGAACATTTGGAAGGGGCCCTAATCAACAATGACCAATAAATTAGTATTAATAGATGGTAATAGTATTCTGTATCGCGCTTTTTTCGCTCTGCCATTACTGAATAATGATAAAGGTGTTTATACAAATGCAGTGTATGGTTTTACAACAATGCTGATGAAAATTTTAGAAACAGAAAAACCAACACATTTGCTTGTAGCATTTGATGCAGGAAAAACAACATTTCGTCATGAAACGTATCAAGAATATAAAGGTGGAAGACAGAAGACCCCACCAGAATTATCAGAACAATTTCCTTTAATAAAAGAATTACTTGATGCATCTTCAATTAAGCATTATGAGTTACCTAATTATGAAGCGGATGATATCATTGGCACACTAGCTAGAGTTGCTGAACAGGAATCTTTTGATGTTCGTGTTATTTCTGGTGACAAGGACATGTTGCAACTTGTAACGGATCGTGTACAAGTACAATTAACCAAAAAAGGGTTAAGTGATATTGATACATACACACCAGAATTTATGAAAGAGAAAATGGAAATCAATCCTGACCAAATTATTGATATGAAAGCTCTAATGGGTGATAGTTCAGATAATATACCAGGCATTCCAGGTATTGGTCAAAAAACTGCAGTGAAATTATTGAATCAATTTAATACGTTAGAGAAAGTTTTTGAGAATGTAGAATCAGTTACTGCTAAAAAGTTAAAAGAAAAGTTAGAAAATCATCAAGATGATGCATTTATGAGTAAACAATTAGTAACAATCAATTGTGAGTCTCCAATAAAAGTGGAATTAAAAGATACGCTTTACTCTGGATACGATACGAATAAGTTGAGTGCCATGTTTAAAGACTTGGGATTTAATTCACTATTAACCAAATTAACTGGTGAAGTCATTGTAGAAGAGAAAGAAGCACTTGAAGATGTTAGCATAGAAATACTAGATAACGTTTCAGCATCCCTATTTACTGGAGTAGAGGCGCTAGAGGTGGAGATATTAACGGATAATTATCACATTGCACCTATTGAAGGTTTTGGGATTGTTAATAAGGATCACAAATATTTCATTCCAACGGAGATTGCTGTTAAATCAGATGCATTTAAACAATGGGCGGAAGATCCAGATAAAGAAAAATGGGTATTTGATGCAAAGAAAGTAACAGTTTCTTTACTAAATCATGGAATTGTCGTTAGTGGAATTACGTTTGATTTATTATTAGCGTCTTATTTAATAGATCCTTCAGAGAATCATCATACCATTCCTGCGATCAGTCATCGCATGGGGCAAAAACAAGTGCTTTTTGATGAAGAAGTCTACGGTAAAGGTGCTAAACTACAAGTCCCAAGTCAAGACCAATTAGCGAATCATATCGGACGTAAAACAATGATGTTATTTGCTTTGAAAACACAGGTAGAAGAAGAGCTGGAAGCAAATCAACAGATTGAGCTATTGTATAAATTAGAATTACCGTTGGCGGTTATCTTAGGTAAAATGGAAGCCACAGGTGTTAAAATAGATCAAGATCAACTAAATGTGATGCAAAAAGAATTGAAAATTCGTTTAGATAAAATTGAAATTGAAGTACATGAACTTGCAGGTGAAGACTTTAATTTAAACTCCCCTAAACAATTAGGGCCCATTTTATTTGAAAAGTTAGAATTACCTATTATTAAAAAAACGAAAACAGGGTATTCGACTTCAGCGGATATATTGGAACAATTAAAACAAAAGCATCCGATTATACCTAAGCTATTGCTATATCGACAGTTACGAAAATTACAATCAACTTATATCGAAGGACTCTTGAAAGTGGTGAATCCCGATACAGGAAAGATTCACACGCGTTTTAACCAAGCGCTTACTCAAACAGGACGATTAAGCTCGACAGAACCTAATATGCAGAACATTCCGATTCGGCTAGAGGAAGGAAAGAAAATTAGAAAAGCTTTTATTCCTTCTGAAAAAGATTGGGTGATTTTCGCGGCAGATTATTCGCAGATTGAACTACGTGTGTTGGCTGATATCTCAAAGGATCCATTATTAGTACAAGCATTCCAAGAAGACATGGATATTCATACGCGAACAGCAATGGATGTATTCCATGTAGACGCACAGGACGTAGACAGCAATATGCGCCGTCAAGCAAAGGCTGTTAATTTTGGTATTGTATATGGAATTAGTGACTATGGTTTATCACAGAATCTTGGAATTACACGTAAAGAAGCAAAAGCATTTATCGAACGCTATTTTAACAGTTATCCAGGTGTGAAAACGTATATGGAAGAGATCGTTACAGAAGCGAAACAAAAAGGGTATGTCACAACTCTTATGCAGCGCAGACGTTATTTGCCAGATATCACAAATCGTAATTTTAATCTCCGTAGTTTTGCAGAAAGAACAGCAATGAACACACCGATTCAAGGTAGTGCAGCAGATATTATAAAAAAAGCAATGATCGACTTAGAACTTGCACTAAAAGAAAATAATTTGAAAGCACGTATGTTATTACAAGTACATGATGAATTGATAATAGAGGCACCTGAAACAGAAATTGAGATATTAAAAGAACTAGTCCCAAGGGTTATGGAAAATACTGTGTCATTATCTGTGCCATTAAAGGTTGATTATGCGTATGGCAAGACGTGGTTTGATGCAAAATAAGTGAGGTAGAAATGCATGCCAGAATTACCAGAAGTGGAAACGATTAGAAAAACGTTAATAGAGATGGTTGTCAATCAAAAAATTGAAGCTGTAACTGTTAATTGGGCAAAAATCATTAAAGAACCAGATGACCATCTAATCTTCAGTCAGTTAGTTAAGGGTGAAACAATTTTAGATATTCATCGAAAAGGTAAATTTTTATTGTTTGAGTTAACAAACTATACGCTTGTTTCCCATTTACGTATGGAAGGTAAATATGGTGTTTTTGAACAAGATACTCCCGTAACGAAGCACACACATGTAATTTTTCATTTTGAAAGCGGAAAAGAATTACGTTACCAAGATGTTCGTAAATTTGGAACAATGCACTTGTATCCAAAAGGAGAAGAGTTCTTAGTAAAACCATTAAACCAAATTGGTCCAGACCCGTTTGAAGAAGGATACACGTTTGATAAGTTATATGAAAAGATTCATAAAAGCCAAAGGGCGATAAAAAATATTTTGTTAGATCAGCAAGTTATAGCGGGCCTAGGTAATATTTATGTAGATGAAACGTTATATAAGGCTCAAATTCACCCTTTAACTAAGGGAGCTGAACTTAATAAAGCTGAGATAAAACGTCTGTTGAAACATGCAAAAGAAACACTAACAGAAGCTGTTGCACAAGGTGGAACAACCATTCGTTCTTATGTGAATAGTCAAGGCCAAATTGGAATGTTTCAGCAACAGTTATTTGCTTATGGACAAGAGAATACACCGTGTAAACGTTGTGGTGAACCAATTGTTAAAATAAAAGTTGCAGGCAGAGGTACACATCTATGTACAATATGCCAACCTATAAAGGAATAGGCGATTGACCCAATCTTTTTGCACAACTGTTTTGGACCTTCCATATACTACTCATGTGTTTTAACATGAATTTGTATGATGAAGGGGCTTGTGTTGTATGAAAGAATTATCAACCCTATTATTGTTGGCTTGTGCAGTTAGCTTAGATAGTTTTATGGTAGCTTTTACGTATGGATTACGTCAGATGAAATTAGCATTTCAATCTGTAATCATGATTGGTTTAATTTCAGGAACAGTCTTCCTCTGTGCTATGGCACTTGGGGATTGGCTTGGATCTTATCTATCTGAAAAAAGTGCCGAGATGATTGGTGGAGGATTACTCGTATTAATTGGCATATGGGTGCTTGTATCATTTTTTCGTTCGGATAGTTCTCACGAAAAAACGGAACCTTATGAGATTAAATTTGAAATTAAATCACTTGGCATCGTTATTCAAATTCTTAAGAAACCAATGATGGCTGATATGGATGAATCCGGGAATATAGCTGGAATTGAAGTGTTTATTCTTGGCTTAGCTTTATCGCTTGATTCATTAGGCGCAGGAATTGGAGCAGCTCTAATTGGTTTACCTGTTATTCTCTCTGCGATTGGAATCGGTGTAGCTACAAGTTTATTCTTATCACTTGGGTTGAAAAGTGGTGTAATTCTATCAGGATGGCAAGGATTACATCGTTTTAACTTTTTACCAGGTTTAATTTTAATTATCATAGGTGTTGTGAAAATGATTGGATGAAGATATCAATTACTTGAATCAAAATGAAAACCATGAAAACGATAGACAAGGGTGATAATGATCGATGACGAAAATAATCGGATTAACTGGAGGAATAGCTTCAGGTAAAAGTACAGTAGCTAATTTTTTTCGAGAAAAACAAATACCAATAATTGATGCAGATGTCATCGCAAAAGAAGTTGTTGAACCTGATAAAGAAGCTTATTTTAAAATAGTTGAAGCATTTGGTGAGGGTATTTTACAATCCAATCGCATGATTGATCGTAAAAAACTAGGTCATATTGTTTTCCAAGATAAAGTTGCAATAAAAAAATTAAATGAAATTGTTCATCCCTTTGTAAAAAGGGAAATGTCTAAGCAAAAAAATACTTATGTAAATGCGCAAGAAAAAATAATCGTTTTAGATATTCCATTACTATTTGAAAGTAAGTTAACATCTTTGGTTGATCAAGTTTGGGTGGTTTTTGTTAAGGAGTCAACACAATTAACTAGATTAATGAAACGCAATGATTTATCAGAATATGATGCTATCAGTCGTATACGCGCTCAAATTCCGTTAGATCAAAAAGCGGAGAATGCAGATGTTATTATTAATAATAATGGTTCAGTAGAAGATACAAAAAGGCAATTTGAAAAGTATATAAATCAAATATAAACCTATCTACGCAATTTGCTAAGATAGGTTTTATTTTGTGGATTTAGGGAAAAATAAAGGAAGTCAAAAGACTATTTTTGCAAAAAAAATCTTGCCAAACTTTTAAAAAACATATATAATTCGTTTGCATGTGCTTATGATAAATAATACATTATAAATATGTTATACTAATAGCAAATATTTTAAATAGGTGCATTAATGAATGCTTAAAGGGTTAGGACCTCTTTGGACTAACTTTCCCCCGTGGCAACTCATCCAGGTTTATTTAAAAGAGAAATGAATTAATAAATAAGGGGGAATTATCGAATGGATACAATGGGTAGACATGTTATTGCTGAAATGTGGGATTGTAATATAAATACTTTAAATGATATGGGACAAATAGAGAAGATATTTGTTGACGCGGCTTTAAAAGCAGGTGCGGAGATAAGAGAAGTTGCTTTTCATAAGTTTGCTCCACATGGTGTTAGTGGTGTAGTAATTATTTCAGAGTCGCATTTAACGATTCACAGTTTTCCTGAACATGGTTATGCAAGTATTGACGTATTTACATGCGGAGATATTATTGATCCAAATGTTGCTTGTGATTACATTTCAGAAGCACTAGAGTCTGGAAATTGTGAAAAAGTTGAATTGCCACGTGGTATGGGTCCAATTCAAGTACCTAAATATAATGTTCTTTAAATAATTTGATTTGCAGCCCCTTTGCTGGAATAAACAGTAAAAGGGTTTTTTTATCTAGTAAAACAAAAAAATAAACGCTTTGATATCGTTTTCTTATAGGAAACATGTTAGAATAATGGTAGAAGAATATAATGTGTAACTATAGATATTGAGGTGCAGTATATGGCGATTAGAGAATCAATTGATAAGTTTTTTAACAATCATTCGGAAACAAAAGACAAACATTGGGACAAACAATTACAAACACGCTATTTTAAAACGACAAAAGATAGAGCATTTAAGATAGTAGAAGCTTATTTTAAGAGTAAGCCAGGATGCGAAATAATTGCGATATCAGATGAGCATGGTGAAATTAGCTGCAACCTTAAACTTCGGAAAAAGGTTTTTATTACTGCAACCATTATCATGGTAAAACCATTTCGAACAGCGGTTGATTTCTCAGTTACAACGGAGTCCGTTCTACCTTTTGACCTAGGATATAGTCATAAACTAATTCCTAAGCTTTATGCTGATCTAAAAAAAGAAATGACACTTGTTGATTAGAATTACACACAAAGATAGATGGAATAAATGATAGGGATGATAACAGATGCGGTGCCCAAATTGTCAATATAAAAACACAAGAGTACTGGATTCGAGGCCAATAGAAGAAGGTCGGGCGATCAGAAGAAGACGTGAATGTGAAGAATGTGATTTTCGTTATACAACTTTTGAGCGTATTGAAGAAGTTCCTTTAATTGTTGTTAAAAAAGAGGGAATTAGAGAAGAATTCAGTAGAGAAAAATTACTTCGTGGGTTGATTAAAGCATGTGAGAAGCGTCCAGTTGCACTGCAACAATTGGAACAACTTACAATGGAAGTAGAGGACGAATTAAGGAGTCGTGGTACCGCAGAAGTACAAAGTCAAGAAGTTGGCGAATTAATTATGGACCGACTCTCATCAATTGATGAAGTTGCATATGTACGATTTGCATCTGTTTATCGCCAATTTAAGGATATTAGTGTGTTCCTAGATGAATTAAAGGATTTAATCAATAATTCAGATGATAAGTCGTAGATTATAGATGAGCCACGCGGCTCTTTTTTTCTTTCAAAATAGAAGGAGAGGGGGGAAATAATGCAACAACATATTGGAAAATTACTACCAGGTCATGGGTACGTAATAATGTCCGAACAACAACTTACACAAGCACACCTTCAAGCTTTAATGCAATTATATCAGCCATTAGTTGGTCTTCATGCAGTTTCACTCTACTTAACATTATCAAGTCAATTCTTTAGTACATCAAATCCAAATGATGTCCAGACACACCATATGTTGATGCAGTATTTAAATATACCTCTTCCTCAAATTTATGAAGCACGACAAAAATTAGAGGCGATCGGCATATTACAAACATTTCAATATGATGATGAAAACCAGACTAAATTCACTTATAAATTATTGCCACCTTGTTCGCCAGTTTCATTCTTTGAAAATGGTATGTTGTCCCAGTTGTTGTACCATCAACTGGGAGCTGATAAATATGATCAGTTATATCATATATTTAAAGATGAAAAAGTGACAACGCAGGATAAAGGTGTTAATGTTACGGCACACTTTACAGACGTTTTTAGTAGGAATAAAGCAAATGCAATAGTCGAAGTATCAGATGGTTTATCTGTAGATGATGAAAGTGATGGGCCTATGATTGGCAATCAAACAATTGACATGGATTGGTTGGCACAGTTATTGAAGCAGCGAATGTTACCGATTAATAAAATTCTGACAGCATCTAATATAAAATTGATAGAGCAAATGAGCGTATTATATCATTTGACTAATTTAGAAATTGAAAAAGCATTGTTGTGGGCCATTACAGATGAGAATAGTCTCAATCACAAGGAATTTAAAACTGCTTGTATGGATTTATCAGAAAGTATGCAAGCTCAACCAAAACATGCTCAGAATTTAGTGAATCAAAAAACGAATTATACAAAAAAGGAAGACAAGCCAAAAAATAAGCAAGATCAATTTATGCAAATGTTAGAAGAAAGAACACCAAAACAATTATTAGAAGATTTATCTAGTGGAAATCACGCTTCTCAACAAGATTTAAAAATAGTTGCTGATGTAATGTCATTACATGGCATATCACCTGGTGTTATGAACGTACTTATCCATTATGTACTTCTGAAAACAGATATGAAGTTAACAAAATCATATGTAGAGAAAATAGCTAGCCATTGGGCTAGAAAAAATGTGAAAACAGTTAGACAAGCTATTACACTAGCAAAATCCGAACATAACAAGTATCAAGAATGGGGAAACAATAAAAAGTCTTATTATAAGCCAGCCGGAAAAAAAGAGGTTGTGCCAGATTGGTTTAAGGAACAGAAGCAAACACAAGCTGCTAAAGAAAAAGAAAAAACTGTTCGTGATATAGAGCAAAAAGAAGATGTTAGTGAATTGTTACGTAAATATAAAGAGCAAAAATCAAATCATTCTTAAGGATGGTGCACATGGAACCAATTCAAACTTCATTAAAAAAATGGATGAGGGAAAATCAGTCTTTTCAAACCTTTTATAAAGAAATGAAGCAAGAGGTTTTACAAGATCCTGAAATTAAAAAGCTTTTAGGAGACCATCCGCTTTTATCTAATAAAGATATCGAAAGACAATTAATGAAATTATACGAATATCATTCACAAAATAAGGACTGTTCTAATTGTCCAACAAATGGCTGTGCTAATAATGTATTGCCAGGATATAAACCAAGGATAGAAATAGACGGTAAAGAAATTCGTTTAGCTTATGAGAAATGTAAGTACACATTACAGCAAGAAGAACAAAAAAGAAAATCATCTTTAATTAAAAGCTTGTATATGCCAAAAGATATCCTTCAAGCGTCAATTGCAAAATTGGATGATAAAGATGAAAAACGACATAAAGCGATTAGAGAAGTTGTCACGTATATTAGTAAAATAAGTGGTGAGCTACCTGAAAAAGGTTTGTACTTTTACGGTCCTTTTGGAGTAGGTAAAACATACTTTTTAGGTGCTATTGCAAATGAGTTAGCGGAAAAAAACATTGCTTCTATGTTAATTTATATGCCTGAATTTGTTCGTGAAATCAAGTCTTCATTCAAAGATGATTCATTAAATGAAAAAGTAGAAAAGTTTAAAAAGGTGCCTGTACTTATGATAGACGATATTGGTGCTGAATCAATTTCTTCTTGGTTTCGTGATGAGATTTTAGGATCGATATTGCAGTATCGTATGATGGAACGCTTACCAGTGTTTTTTAGTTCTAATTTTAGTTTAGCTCAATTAGAAAAGCACTTAGCAACATCAACTAAAGGTGATATTGAGGAACTTAAGGCAGGTAGAATCATAGAGCGGATTAAGCAAGTAAGTAAAGAAGTCGCGATATTTTCTGAAAATCGTAGAGGAGAATAACCTGCTTTTAAACATGTACGACACAAAAAGACCGAGTTGGATTGATATCCTCCTCGGTTTTTTTATGCACTAATTTTAATGAATATATTGACAACGTATAATTATAAGTTATTATGTATAAATATTAACTGAATTCGGAGGTGTTAAAATATGAATATAACAATTAGTCAACGATCACCCAAAAAAGATGATTTCATAAAATTGCATCAAACGACGGGATGGAATAAAGCTGGTATATATACATATGATCAGCTTTTTAGTGCGATTTGCAATAGTTGGCATACTGTCTCTATTTATTGTAATAATAATTTAATAGGGTTTGGTAGAATTCTTTCAGATGGAATATATCAAACTTTCATATGTGATGTTATGGTCGATCCGAATTATCAAGGAATGGGAATTGGAAGAAAAGTTATCACGGCTCTTCTTGATAAGTGTGATAGTTCAGGGATAAAATCGGTTCAATTATTTAGTGCTAAAGGAAAACAACATTTTTATCAAAAATTCGGATTTGAGGAAAGAGATATGGATTCACCAGGCATGTCGCTGTTTCTATAATAGTGAAGCTTTTTATGTAACAGATTTTTATAGTGTAAAAAAGCATGTTTTCATCACTAGTCCCATATAATGTAACAGTTTGATTGTGATGAGGATGAGGGACATGTTAAATGTGTATTTGGAAAAAGAGCAAGACGCAAAGTTGTTTAGCAAAAAGCTAAGTTATTATGAATTTGATTGGCATTTGGAACATAAAGGGGGGTTTTATTTTGAAATAAAGGAGCAGTTTTCTTTTCAAAAGCTTGATAATACGATTGCGCTCTTATTAATGGAACTATGGATGACACATACAAAAAAAGAGCATATTTCAGAAATAATACGTTATAATTATTACTATCAGAATGATGAAGAAATAGATCATATTCTAGAAATAGCAATGGAAATGATTTTAGGGGATGAGCTTTCTTTTTTTACAACCTCAAATGAAATAAAAGAAACAATTTTTGAATGGTTTAGCCAGTACACAATAGATGGCGTATTAGACTATGAGGCATGTGTACAGGCTAATCAACTAGCAGCTGACACTATTTTATTAGAGCTTGTAGGCAGAGCAATTGATGAATGGAAGCAAGAAGAGGAATATCAATACTTCGTACATGCTATACGTGAATATGTAGCTAACAGTTCAAGTAAATGTGAAAATGTCTATATGGTGCAAAGGAAAAAAAAGTTCTTGTTTTATAGAGAAGATGGACACTTATACACAACCAAAGAATTAAAGATGTTAATTAAGCAAGAACCAATGTATATCGTTGGATTAGATGAAAATGAATTAAACTTAACACCTTTATTAGCTTTAATGCCGAAGTTCATTTATATTTATGGTGATGATCCATTAGAGAGTAAAACAGTTTCATTGCTGAATATATTTGAAGAACAGGTTACATTTAAACCGTTAAGTGATTTTCCATTCGCACTTGTTTAAATTTTAGATACATGCTTGATTTTTTCAGTGGATAGCTTTATAATACAAGTCATATTAAGAAGCATAAAAGTATTGATAAGGACTTGATTTTGTAAGACGATCTATAGAGAAGGAAGTATTTGCTGGGAGCTTCCTGTTCAGTCTACAATAATTACCACCTTTGAACTCTGGGTTTGAAAGCTAAATTAGTGATTAGAACACAGCGTATTCTCTACGTTACAGGGCAAATGAAGCTGAATCGAACGTTTTTGATTCGGAAATTAGGGTGGAACCACGAGCTAACGCTTGTCCCTTTGCTATGAGGCAGAGGGATAAGCGTTTTTATATGGACTTTTTCAATACGCGCTCTGCTATCATTTTATTTATTTTATATAAGGAGTGAATCACATGTCAGATCAATTAGTTATTACTTTTCCAGATGGAGCAAATAAGGAATTTCCTCAAGGTACGACAGGAGAAGATATTGCACAATCAATTTCACCAGGTTTAAGAAAACAAGCATTAGCTGTTACTTTAGATGGCACATTCTTTGATTTACGCACAGCCCTACCTAAAGATGGTAAAATTGCAATTATTACGAATAAACAAGATGAAGGTATAGAGATTATGCGTCATTCAAGCGCACATGTAATGGCTCAAGCTATTAAGCGGTTATACGGTGATGACGTTAAATTAGGTGTTGGTCCTACTATTGAGGATGGCTTTTATTATGACATCGATATGGACCATTCACTTACACCAGAAGACTTACCGAAAATCGAAAAAGAAATGCAACGAATTATTGATGAAAATGTAGAATTCATTCGTGTTGAAGTCTCACGTGATGAAGCCAAAAAGCGTTTTGAAGCAATTGGTGATAACTTAAAACTAGAATTATTAGATGCTATTCCGGAAGATGAAACTGTAACAATCTATGAACAGGGTGAATTCTTTGATTTATGTCGAGGTGTTCACATTCCTTCAACTAGTAAAATTAAAGTCTTTCAATTATTGAGTATCTCGGGTGCTTATTGGCGTGGTGATAGCAATAATAAAATGTTGCAACGCATTTATGGAACAGCGTTTGCTAAAAAGACAGACTTAGATGACTATCTTCGTTTTCGTGAAGAAGCAAAAGAACGAGATCATCGTAAGTTAGGTAAGGAATTAAATTTATTTACAGTTTCTCAAAAAGTAGGACAAGGTTTACCTTTATGGTTACCTAAAGGTGCAACCATCCGTCGTACAATAGAACGTTATATTGTTGATTTAGAAGAACGTCTTGGCTATGATCATGTATATACACCAATCCTTGGAAATGTTGAATTATATAAAACCAGTGGGCACTGGGATCATTATAAAGATGACAACTTCCCAATACTTGAAATGGATAACGAAGATTTAATGTTACGTCCGATGAACTGTCCGCACCATATGATGGTTTATAAAAATCAACTATATAGCTATCGTAATCTGCCAGTTCGTATTGCAGAATTAGGAATGATGCACCGTCACGAGATGTCTGGAGCATTAGCTGGTTTACAACGTGTTCGAGCAATGACATTAAATGATGCACATATCTTTGCTAGACCGGATCAACTAAAAGATGAATTTATTCGTGTAGTTGAGCTAGTACAAAATGTTTATAAAGACTTCGGTATCGATGACTACTATTTCCGCTTATCTTATCGTGACCCAGAAGATAAAGAAAAATATATTGATAATGATGAAATGTGGAATAAGGCTCAATCACTTTTAAAAGAAACAATGGAAGAAATGAATTTAGAATTTGTTGAGGCAGAAGGCGAAGCGGCGTTTTATGGTCCAAAATTAGATGTGCAAGTAAAAACAGCTTTAGGTAAAGATGAAACATTGTCAACTGTTCAATTGGACTTCCATCTTCCAGAGCGTTTTGACTTAACTTACATTGGTGAAGATGGTAAGGAACATCGTCCTGTCGTTATTCACCGTGGTGTCGTCTCAACGATGGAACGTTTCGTAGCGTTCTTAATTGAAGAATACAAAGGTGCTTTTCCAGCATGGCTTTCACCAATACAAGCAAGAATTATACCTGTATCTGCATCCGTTCACGCAGATTATGCGAAAAAAGTGGAAGATGCATTGCGATTTGCTGGTATTCGTGTGGATGTAGATGAGCGTGATGAAAAAATTGGGTATAAGATACGTGAAGCGCAAACACAAAAGATTCCTTTCTCACTTATTGTAGGCGATAAGGAAATGACAGATGGGGCAGTTAATGTTAGGCGATATGGTGAGCAAGATTCTGAGACAATAGGTTTAGACGAATTTATTAAAGTGATAAAAAAAGAGATAGAAGAAAAAGTATTGCATCATAAGTAAAATAAGGTTATATTTAATTTAAGACAGATGTTGTTTTGACATCTGTCTTTTATCTTGTAAAGAACACGCAGTGAAAATAAAATAATTGACAGCACTATAATAGCATGTTATGATTTTATAAGTGAAATTGAATATGATCGAAAGACAAGTAGAGGCACCCGCTTCTCGCCTGATTGACGCATGTAAAGTGTAGTTTCCAGGTTAACATTCTGATTATTAAACAGAAGATGTGTGTGGGTGCAGTGTGTACCGACACTTTTTTTATGCATATAATTAACTAGCTTGTCAGATGGCTGTTGGTAAAGGTCAAGATTACTTTTTTAAAATAATAGTAATCGATCATAAATCATGACGCTTTTAAAAATTCACGGAGGTGGCTGATTATTAGCAAAGATATGAACGTCAATGAGAAAATTAGAGCACGTGAAGTGCGACTCATTGATTCTAATGGGGATCAACTTGGAGTTAAAACTCGTCAAGAAGCATTGGAAATTGCTCAAACAAGAGAATTAGACCTTGTTCTTGTTGCACCGACAGCAAAACCGCCGGTGTGTAGAATAATGGACTTTGGTAAATTCCGTTTTGAACAACAGAAAAAAGAAAAAGAAGCCCGTAAGAAACAGAAAATCATTAATCTTAAGGAAGTACGCTTAAGTCCTGGGATAGAAGAACATGATTTTAATACGAAGCTTCGCAATGCTAGAAAGTTTCTTGATAAAGGTGACAAGGTTAAAGTTTCGATTCGTTTCCGCGGACGTGCGATCACCCATAAAGAATTAGGACAGAAAGTATTAGTACGCATGGCTGAAGAATGTAAAGATCTTTCCACAATTGAGCAAAGACCAAAAATGGAAGGTCGCAGCATGTTCTTAACGCTTGCACCAGTAAACGAAAAATAAGAATTAGCTTAAATGTTTTGAAGGAGGAACTAATCATGCCAAAAATGAAAACACATAAAGGCTCACAAAAACGATTCAAAAGAACAGGTTCAGGAAAACTGAAACGTTCACACGCATATACTAGTCACTTGTTTGCTAACAAGTCACAAAAACAAAAACGTAAATTACGTAAAAGCGCAGTTGTTTCTGCCGGTGATTACAAACGCATCAAACAAATGGTACCATACAAATAAAAAATGGAATTCGTTGATATATCTAGGAGGGAATTACAATGGCACGTGTTAAAGGTGGAACAGTTACACGCAAGCGTCGCAAACGCATATTAAAACTTGCAAAAGGATATTATGGTTCAAAACATGCGCTATTTAAAGTAGCAAAGCAACAAGTATGGAAATCAGGTCAGTACGCTTATCGTGACCGCAGAAACAAGAAACGTGACTTCCGTAGATTATGGATTACACGTATCAATGCTGCTGCACGTTTAAATGACCTTTCATATAGTCGTTTAATGCACGGTTTAAAATTAGCTGGTATCGAAGTTAATCGTAAAATGCTTGCTGAATTAGCAGTTAGTGATGAAAAAGCTTTCACACAAATTGCAGACCAAGCAAAAACTGCTTTAAAATAGTTTTACTAAAAGAAGAACTGTTTTCTCATCGTGAGAAAGTAGTTCTTCTTTTTATTAGGTGCTTACAGTAATACAATTTGTTTTAAAACGACGTAATAGATGAAAACTGCGACGTACCAGAAGCCCCTTATCCGCTACGGAAGCAAATGGTCTCCCTTTCCGCAGGCACGGCTTCAGCTAACTCGGATAAGCAAAGATCGCTTTCCGAGTGGATCTTCAGCCCGTGCTGTTCCTGCTGGAGAGTCGACCATTTGCTTCCTTCGCTAGAAAGAACTTAATGTTCGAAAAGGTCTGTTATCGTTGATAAAGCAAATTCATCAATAAACATATTACTGACCAGCGATGAAAATCCACTACGACTCCTGCAGGAACAGCGCGATCTGAAGATCCACTTGGAAGTGTCTTTCTTCCAAGTTAGCTGAAGACGTGCCTGCGGAAAGCGTAGTGGATTTTCAGAGCGAAGTAATCTGTTGAGTTACGTCGTAGTTTATGAAAATACCGTCTTCATTTAAATAAAAAAGGAAAGAAGGAAAATAATGAAGTACATTATCATTTATGTCTTTTTGGTTAATTTGATTGCTTTTATATTGATGGGCTTAGATAAGCGGAAGGCAAAGAAAGGAAAATGGCGTATACCTGAAAAGACGTTATGGTTTAGTGCAGTAATGGGTGGTGCATTTGGCAGTTTACTAGGCATGCAGCTGTTTCGACATAAGACAAAGCATAAAGCATTTACGATTGGCATGCCGTTGGTTATTATGTTACATATAACAATTATAATTTTGATTTACTGGTATATCTAAAAACTGTCATAATAGCTCGTCTCTTGTCATATAGTTAATAGTGTAGACACATCTAGAGGGGGCTTACTATGGAATACATCAGTGTTTACGTTATGACAGTCGTTCAAACAGGAGGAGTTTTTGCTCCACTATTGTTTATTGTCTTACATTTATTACGTCCGCTTTTATTTCTGCCAGTCGTTTTTCTATGTATAACGGGCGGGATATTATTTGGTGTGATTCCAGGAATTATTTATTCTGTAATAGGGATCACGATATCTAGCTTTATTTTTTACAAAATGACAAAGCGTATGCCAGCAACAATGGATAGGTTTGTTAGAATGAAACAAAAAATAATAGGAGAACATGCAAATTTTACAACAGGGCAAATTGCTATTTTGCGCCTTATTCCGTTTATTCACTTTCACCTGTTATCACTATGTATTATAGAAATCTCCGCACAACTAAAAGATTATATGCGTACATCCTTTGTATCAAACGTACCACTTGCAGTTGTTTATACTTCTATCGGCAGATCAATTACGAACTTTTCCCCGTTAGTTGCAGGCAGTGTAATACTTGGTATTCTGCCACTTTTGTACATTTTAAGAAGAAAAGAGATACGCATAGGCTGGCAGGACTTTTTTAACGTAAAGCCGTCCAATGCAGGTATATAGCAAATAAAAAATTGAAACGAGTATAAACTAAACTCGTTTCAATTTTTTATGAGTAATAAACTATTTATTGGTTGTTTCCACTCTACAGTTGCGTATGGATAGTGAATTAAGATTTCCTCTTCAAGAAAATATAAATCATTACGTTCCAAACCTTTCAACGCATCAGGATTATGTGTTGAAACACTAATGTTGATTACATCAAAGGAATTCTCTGTTGTACCAAGATACTTTTCTCCTTCAAATAAAATTCCTTTATATGTCATTAGAAAGTTCTTTTTGATATTATCAGATTCATCAAGAAAATAGAATGCTCTTTTATTCTTTGCTACCTCTAACTTTCGTTTCGGATTAATAATATATTGATATACGGTGTAGAATAAAAAGGCAATAGCGACAAATAGTAATAAACGGAATATAAAAACTATAATCATTTTCACCGACTCCTTGTCAAGTAAACAGTTCTTTAACTATCTACGAATGATACTACTATTAGGTTTCACTTTTTTCATGTTATAATAAATGTTGTTTAAAAAAAGGTTATACATAAGGGAGATTTTTATGGATTGGTTAAAATTATTTACCATGCAAGAACAACTTGATACTTATATTCAAACAAATCATCAGATACATGCAAATGATTTGTTTGATAAAAAAATATTAGCGTTATTAGTTGAAGTTGGAGAACTAGCTAATGAAACGCGCTGTTTTAAATTTTGGAGTAATAAAGCGCCGAGTGAGAAGGCAGTTATTTTGGAAGAATACGTTGATGGTGTTCATTTTATATTATCTATTGGAATTGACTTGGGTTATACAAAAGAAACATTTGAAGGCGAGCCAATAGAGGGTGATGCAACGGCTCTGTTTAACCTTGTTTATGAGAAGATAAATCAGCTGAAAAAAGAACCAACAGTCCTAAATTACAAAGAACTATTTACTGCTTTTTTACGTTTAGGGGAAGTGCTTGGTTTTCAAGAAGAAGATATTCAACAAGCCTATTTCGAGAAAAATAAAGTTAATTTCACAAGACAAGATACCAATTATTAAGTAATAATCTTTGAATATAAAGAGGCGGAAGTCTATAATTGATGGTGTTAGAAGGAGGAAATACATAATGGCAAAATTAAATGAAAAGTTAACAATGCTTAAAGAATTAACAGATGCAAAAGGAATATCAGGTAATGAAAGAGAAGCGCGTGAGGTTATGGAAAGGTATATCTCTCCATACGCTACAGAGGTTTATACCGATAATCTTGGTAGTTTGATCGCCAAAAAAGTAGGCCAAGAAGATGGACCAAAAATTATGATTGCAGGTCACCTAGATGAAGTTGGTTTTATGGTGACACGAATAGATGATAATGGTTTTATTTATTTTCAAACGATTGGTGGCTGGTGGGGGCAAGTAATGTTAGCACAACGTGTCACAATTGTGACAGCTAATGGTGACATCACTGGTATTATAGGATCAAAACCACCTCATATCATGCCTGCTGAGGCACGTAAAAAGCCAGTAGAAATAAAAGATATGTTTATTGACATCGGTGCAACAAGTAAAGAAGAGGCAGAGTCCTTTGGCGTACGCCCTGGTGATTCAGCTGTCCCATACTTTGAGTTCACGCAAATGAAAAATGAGAAGTTACTTCTAGCGAAAGCATGGGATAACCGCATTGGCTGTGCTATTGCTATTGAAGTCTTAAAACATTTAAAAGGCGAAGAACATCCAAACGTTGTCTATGGTGTTGGAACCGTGCAAGAAGAAGTTGGGTTACGTGGTGCGAAAACAGCGACAAGTGTGATAAAACCTGATATTGGTTTTGCAGTTGATGTAGGTATTGCGGGTGATACACCAGGAATTTCACCAAAAGAAGCGGACAGCAAGATAGGTGAAGGACCTCAGATCGTATTATTTGACGCTTCAATGATTTCACATAAAGGTGTTCGGGACTTTGTTGTTGGAACTGCGGATAAGAACAACATTCCATATCAATATGCAACACTTGCTGCAGGTGGTACTGATTCAGGATCGATTCATCTAACAGCAAATGGTGTTCCTGCTCTATCAATTGGTATTGCTTCCCGTTATATTCACACCCATGCTGCGATTATCCATCAGGATGATTTTGATAATGCGGTAAAATTAATTGTTGAAGTAATTAAAGGTCTAGATGCTGATAAAGTGAAAGAAATAACATTTGGTTAATTGCATAAAAAAAGTGACGAAGATTAGAAAATCTTCGTCACTTTTTAGTGTTTATGCTAAATAGCTATTCATTACTTTTTTAACATAATTCTGTGTTTCTTTAAATGGTGGTATACCATCATATTTATCAACGTTACCTTGTCCTGCATTATAAGCCGCTAATGCTAATGTAGTATCACCATCATAGCGATCAAGCATCTGACTCAAGTATTTCGTACCACCAAAGATATTTTGTTGCGCGTTGAAAGAATCAGTGACACCCAGGCCTTTTGCTGTAGCAGGCATAAGTTGCATATATCCTTGTGCACCTGCACTACTAACTGCATTTTGGTCATAATTTGATTCAGCTTTGATTACGGATTGAATTAAACTCTTATCAACACCATACCTTGAAGCAGCTTGTTCAATAATATCAGTTACATCACCTGAGATATTTTGCTGAACTGGAGAGATTGTATTATATAAACTTTTGTTCGTCAGTGTATTAGATTGTATACTTTCACGACTGGAAGAAGTATCGTTTGTTGTTGAGGTCAATTCACTCATCATCATTTGGAACATTTCTTCAAACATCGAGGAGCTAGAAGAATTAGTTGAGCTGTTTGATGAGAAATTAGACATGGCTTGTGCCTGCATCATA
This sequence comes from Paraliobacillus sediminis, assembly GCF_003426055.1. Lineage (NCBI taxonomy): Bacteria > Bacillati > Bacillota > Bacilli > Caryophanales > Bacillaceae > Paraliobacillus > Paraliobacillus sediminis. The sequence continues at coordinate 1,107,501 of NZ_QJSI01000003.1, read as the reverse complement.
TTTTGCAACAATCTGATATCCATTAATGTACCTCATTTCGTTCTATTATTACTTCTATTTTAACGGATGGGCTCTATTATAGCAATTAGTATTTATCTTTTGAAAAAAACAAAAAGAGTTGCTCAAATGAACAACTCCATGTAATCGATCACTACTGTATTTGTTTTACACCTTGTTCTAATAAATCAAGCATTTCTTTTTGCTCACTTTGATCAGATTGTTGCCAAATTAATTCAAATAATACACCTAATCCAGGTAACATTTTTTCTTCGCCACTTTCAATAGCATCAACTATTGTTGCTTCTAATTGTGATTGATCATTATCTGATACATTAGCCAAAATTGCTTTACGTAGATTTAAATCCATACATTCACCCCGTTATAATATATTTTTACTACTATTAGTTTGACCAGACCTAGTAAAAATATGTATGATAGGGAAGAGAATAAATAAAGGATGAATATAATGATTACATCAGTAAAAAATGAAACGATTAAACAATGGAATAAATTAAAAATCAAGAAACATCGTGAGCTTCAGCAACTATTTTTAATAGAGGGATTGCATCTTGTCCAAGAGGTACTAAGCAGTGATTGGATGGTAGAGGCTATTGTTCTGCAAGAGGGTGTTCAAGTACCAGCAGGCGTTTCAATAGATGAAATTACGTATGTTACGGATAACGTAATGCAACATCTTACAGATACGAAAGCACCACAAGGAATTGCTGCGGTTGTTCAAATGAAAGAATTGGATATCATAAAAAACGAAAAACTGTTATTACTTGATGCGATTCAAGATCCTGGAAATGTTGGAACAATGATTCGAACTGCCGATGCAGCAGGTTTTGATGCTGTGGTGTTAGGTGATGGAACAGTTGATCTTTATAATGATAAAGTAATTCGAGCATCACAAGGATCACTTTTTCACTTACCGATTGCAAGAAAGAATCTACTAGCATACACAAAGGAATTAAAAGGACAGAATGTGAGCATTTGGGGTTCAACATTAGAACAAGCAAGTCCAATTCAAGAGATAGCCATTCCAGAAAAAATAGCATTAATTGTTGGAAACGAAGGTGCTGGAGTTGCTCATAATTTGTTAGAAGAAGCAGATCAACGGGTCCATATCCCAATCTATGGCCGAGCAGAGTCTTTAAATGTTAGTGTGGCAACGGGTATCATGCTCTATCAAATTGTGGCAGCAAAACAATAAAGCTAATTTTTAAGAATATTAGTTGCATCTTTCTTTGGAATTTTCTATAATAAGACAAGATACATATATACTTACAAGCAACGAAAGAGTCAGTAAACTTTATAACGATTCGATGATTCAGGGAAAAGAAGCCTTAGACTGTAAGCTTCTTGCATTGGGTAAAGTTGAAATTTCACTCTGGAGCTGGCGTTTAGACCTTTATTATGAAGTAAAAACGTTCCGGAATTAATTCCGTTATCAAGTTAGAGTGGGCAAATATTTTTTTGTCAACAAGGGTGGTACCGCGATTCGAAGCCTCGTCCCTTTTATGGGATGAAGGCTTTTTATATGCGTAAATTTAACGGAAAAAGAAAAAATTTAAGGAGGTTATTTCATGAAAGAACGTTTACAAGTGTTACAAGAAGAAGCTTTAGCGAAAGTTGAAGAGGCTTCAACAGTAGAAGCACTACAGCAAGTTCGTGTTTCCTACTTAGGAAAAAAAGGGCCGATCACAGAAGTATTAAGAGGAATGGGTAAACTATCTGCTGAAGAACGCCCAGTTATCGGTGATTTAGCTAATAAAGTTCGTGAAGCTATTGCGACACAATTAGATGAAAAGAAAGCAACACTAGAAACAAAAGCTTTAGATGAAAAACTATTAACTGAAAAAATTGATGTTACGTTACCAGGTAGGCCGGTTCAGGTTGGAGGACCACATCTATTAACAAGTATTGTTGAAGAAATTGAAGATTTATTTATTGGGATGGGCTTTGAAGTGCGTGAAGGTCCAGAAGTAGAAACAGATTATTATAATTTTGAAGCATTAAATTTACCAAAAGACCACCCAGCTCGTGATATGCAAGATTCATTCTATATTACAGAAGAATTGTTATTGCGCACACATACTTCTCCTGTTCAAGCACGAACAATGGGTGAATATAAAGGTAGCAAAGCAGTGAAAATGATTTGCCCTGGAAAAGTTTATCGCCGTGATACGGATGATGCGACACACTCGCATCAGTTTACACAAGTCGAGGGTCTATATGTTGATAAAGATGTTAAAATGAGTGATTTAAAAGGTGTCTTAAATCAATTCGCTAAACAATTTTTTGGAGAAGAAAGAGAAATTCGTTTACGTCCAAGCTTTTTCCCGTTTACAGAACCATCAGTTGAAATGGATATTTCTTGTAAGGTTTGTGGTGGAGAAGGCTGTTCTGTTTGTAAAAACACAGGCTGGATTGAAATTCTTGGTGGCGGTATGGTTCACCCAGATGTATTGGAAATGGCCGGATATGATCCTAAGGTCTATAGTGGCTTTGCGTTTGGAATGGGACCAGAGCGTATTGCAATGTTGAAATACGGTGTCGATGATATTCGCCATTTTTATACGAATGATGCTCGATTCTTAAAACAATATCATAAAGCGTAACTAGGAGGGATATACATGCTCGTATCGATGAATTGGTTAAAACAATATGTTGATTTAGGTGACATTTCACCGGAATCATTAGCAGATAAAATTACAAAGACCGGAATTGAAGTAGAAGGCATTGAATATATAGCAGCCAAAAGTACAAATGTTGTTGTTGGCTATGTAGAAGAATGTGAGAAACATCCTAACGCTGATAAATTAAATCTTTGTCAGGTTAACGTGGGTGATGAGACACTACAAATTATTTGTGGTGCGCCAAATATTGCAAAAGGACAAAAGGTAGCAGTAGCAAAACCAGGGGCTGTGTTACCTGGCAATTTCAAAATCAAGAAAGCTAAACTTCGTGGCGTTGAATCTAACGGTATGATTTGTTCCTTACAAGAGTTAGGGATAGAAGAGAAGTTTGTACCGAAAGATATTGCAGATGGCATTTTTGTTTTTCCTAGCGATGTAGAAGTAGGGACAGAAGCAGCTACGTTATTGAATTTAGACGACGCAATCTTAGAATTAGGCTTAACACCAAATCGTTCAGATGCACTAAGTATGCTTGGTGTGGCATATGAAGTAGCGGCAATTTTAGATGTACCTGTGCAACTACCTGATGAAACGGTTGAGACAACCGCAGAAAAAGCAACAGACCAAGTTAAGGTTACAGTAGAAGCACCGGAGTTAAATCCGTATTACGGTGCATTCGTTGTGCGAAATATTAAAGTTGGACCTTCACCATTATGGATGTCAAATTATTTAATGGCAGCTGGTATACGACCGATTAACAATGTGGTTGATATTACAAACTATGTATTGCTTGAATATGGTCAGCCATTACATGCGTTTGACTTTGATCAGTTTGGTTCAAATGAAATTATTGTTCGACGAGCAAAAGAAAGTGAATTAATACAAACATTAGATGATCAAGAGCGTACATTAAAAACCGACCATCTTGTTATTACAAATGGCACGATACCAACAGCACTAGCGGGTGTAATGGGTGGTGCAAACGCAGAGGTTACAGATGAAACGACAACTGTCCTCTTAGAAGCAGCGTATTTTGATCCAAAAGTAGTGCGAATAGCTTCTAAGGACCATGGTCTAAGAAGTGAATCGAGTACACGTTTTGAAAAAGGTGTTGATCCAAATCGTGTCAAACGTGCTGGACTGCGTGCTTGTCAGTTACTAAGTCAATATGCTAATGGTAAGGTTTTATCTGGTGTAGCTGAGTTTGATCAGTTAGATAGGTCAGAAAAAGAGGTAATAATTGAAGCGGATCGTGTGAATAATCGTCTTGGTACAGATATCTCTGCAGAAGATATCGCTGATATTCTCCGAAAGCTTGGATTTAATTTTGACAAAAACGAAGCAACATTCAAGATTTACGTACCAACACGTAGACAAGATATCACAATTTTTGAAGATATGTTGGAAGAAATTGCACGCATTTATGGGTATGATTTGTTGCCTTACACATTACCTCAAGGAGCACAAGCTGGAGGTTTAACAAAGCGTCAAACTGTTAAACGCGAAGTGAAGAAATACTTCGAAAGTGCTGGCTTGATGGAAGCTATTACGTACTCGTTAACAACGAAGGAACGGGCAACAATGTTGGTGAGTCCTGAAATCAAGGAAGCGGCGTACACGCCTGTACAGCTTTCTATGCCAATGAGTGAAGAACATAGTACACTACGTTTAAGTATATTACCGGAAATGCTTGATTCTCTTTCGTATAATATTGCGAGAAAACAAGTTAACCTAGGCTATTATGAAGTTGGCTCTGTTTTCCTATCAAAAGAGGAAAATGTAACGAAACAGCCAGAAGAAAAAATTAGAGCAACTATAGCAATCACAGGTGAATGGTTAACACATCCATGGCAACAGGAGAAAAAGGCAGTTGATTTTTATCTTGTAAAAGGCATGTTAGAAGGGTTACTGGATCGTTTAAATCTTGTTGCAACTTTTGAAGAAACAGTAATCGAAGGAATGCATCCAGGTAGAACAGCGCAAGTGAAAATAAATAATGTTGTAGTAGGCTTTATTGGCCAAGTACATCCACGCTTGCAACAGACATTTGATTTAAAAGATACGTATGTATGTGATATTGATTTGGATCATGTAATGGATGCCCATATAGATGAGCCAAACTTTGCGAAGATTCCACGTTTCCCAACCGTTTCACGGGATATCGCTTTAGTCGTAGATCAAGAAGTTCCAGCAGGATCTATTCAAGCTACAATAGAGGCTTCAGCAGGGAATTTAGTGAAAGAAGTACGCGTATTCGATCTTTATCAAGGAGAGAACTTAGAAGCTGGTAAGAAATCACTCGCATTTAATTTACTTTATCTTGATCCAGAGAGAACTCTAACAGATGAAGAAGTAGAAAACTCTTATCAAGCAATTTTAACCGCTGTAAAAGCAGGACATCAAGCGGAATTAAGAGGATAATTCTAACATTTAGAAAGTTAAATAATTAGTTGTTTTTTATAAACACTATAAAATCCGACAGCGTCTAATACTTTAGACGCTGTCGGATTTATTTGATTTGATTGTATTTATGAGTTGTTAAACGTTTGTTTAATCACTTTATCTGCAATAAAAGTATTGCCAGCTTCTCTATTTTTGTGCTCATTTATCGAATCGCCATGTTGCTCTCTATCGATGTCTAATAAGTTATTACTTAATCCAGAGTCAACACTTATGCGTTCACGATTTTTTTCTTCTTGTATAGTTAGATCTTTCTTATTTTGTTCCATCTAATCATCACCTCAATTGTTAATATGTTCAGATTGTTTCAATTTATAAGGTTTGATTTTATGAATTAATCTATTTAAATTTCAGCTTAATGTTAAATAATGTTATATTATGCTATGATAATTTTAATAAGTATATTAAAATTAAATCGATAAGGAGGGGAATACCATGTTTTTAGCTGCAGGATTAAGTGGATTTAACATCGGTGATATACTTTTCACTGTTATTTCTTTTATTGTACTTATTATATTTATTTTATTTATAATTCTTATTGTAAAATTAATTACTCATGGTAAAAAAAGAAAAAGTGACTTAACTAGAATTGAAGAGAAATTAGATACTTTGCTGAAGGAAAAAGATAAGCTATAGAGCATGATGTTGGACCTTTTCTATAGCGTTTTTGTTACATAGGCAGACGTGATTGAATCCTTGGAATTCAATTTATATTTTACTTTTCAATCGAGTTATTACAATTCCTTGTACGATAAATGTCAATAGTACAAGCACCCATATGCAGTCGCGATAAGTATTAAATGTTAGCTCCTTTAGATGAGCGTGATACACCTCTGTTAGTAACCATCCAATTGGAAATATAGGTGATGATACCTTATAGGACATATTAATGATGTGTTCTCCACGCTCATCCTTACTTTCGTTACCCCAAATAAATTTCAATGAAATATATAGGAAAATAATGAATATTGGAACTAATAATATATAAACTAATGCGAACATTTTACCAGATCCTTTCTATAAATATTTTTGGAATAGTATTGCAATCGAAACTATTCCTTCGCGTTTATTTTGTATTGAAAAACTTCAAAAATTTCTTTATCAAAGCTAGCTGAAATTTCAAAAGCTAAAATTAAAGATGGATTAAAGCGATTGGATTCTATAGAAGCAATAGTTTGTCGGGTAACACCAACACGAGTTGCTAATTCTTGTTGAGACCATTTTTTTTCAGCTCTTAAAACATGTAATCGATTATATAATTGACCATTTTTCTTCATCTCTACTACAACTCCTTGTTTTTATTGTATGTTATAGTTTACATTTTGTAAACTATATTTAACGTATGAAACCTAAAAATACATAGTTATAAATTAATTTCTAAATATGTTAATATAATCATGTGAACGTATGTAATAAGAAAGGAAGTGAATGTTTATGGCTAATAAAGAGGCACAATGGCAAAGATGGGAAAAGATTAGAAAGATGGGTAAGTGGAAGTATGTACTTTTATATGGTGTTCTTTTAGGTGGTATACTGTTCTTTTTAATCAGCTGGGGACTGGATTATTTCTTTACTAATACATTTGAAGCGCTACCTGTTTATATTCTAAATGCTGTGATATTTGGTTTAATATATGGCATCATAAGTTGGTTTTTTAGCGAAACAAGATATAAAAAATATTTTGATAATAAAACCGATTAGTAATGATCACAAAACCGACTGAAATGATCAGATACGCAATAAGTTGATCACAAAATCCTAAAAATGATCATAATCCAGCAATTTTGATCACAAACTGACTGGAATGATCACAAAATAATGTTTCAAAGCTAAAATACCATCTCGTCCTTCGATGACAAGTGAATGTCAGCCCCTATGGGTAAGCAATGTCCATTAGATCCGTGCCCGAGCTGATTTGTTTTTGCAATAGGCAGTTGATACTTATCTGTAATCTCTAAAGCAAGTTCCTCCACTGTTGGTTGGACCATATTTGATTCCATTTCTGTGAATGTACCTAATAGTACGCCATTACATTGATTGAAATAGCCAATTTGGTCAAGTTGTGCTAATAATGAAGCAGTTCTATTTGCAGCCCCACCGAGACTTTCAAGAAATAATATCTTGTTGGTTGGATTCGGTAAATAAGGTGTACCTGCTAATTTTAAGAAACATCTAATATTACCACCAATTACTGTTCCATCTAGCATGTTTCCGCGTAAGAAAGTATAAGAGAAGGTTATAAACGGATTAGCAGATTGATTTTCTTTAAAAAACAAAGTGTTAAAAAGATCGATTTGGTCATATGCACGGTCGCCAACCAGAGTAGCAATTTTAAAATGGTAATTACAAACACCAGAACGTGTATGGATTCCATTAAGTAAAACAGATAAATCACTTATACCGAAAAATGGCTTTGGATGCTTACTGATTAGTTGAAAATCTAAATAAGGTAAAATTTGATTGGCTGTATCACCGCCAGAAATATCAAAGATCGCTTTAATAGATGGATCAAGATATAAGTGCATTAATTCTTTAGCCCTTTTTTGAGGCGTACCACTAAATGGTGTGTCGCCAATTTGATATATCGTCTTAGCGAATTTGGTTTGGAGTTCTAACCTTGTTAAAACTTCAGCTAAACGTTTAATAGTTGTTTCACTTTCTGGCTGTTTCCCATCTGAACATGAGATGATTCCTACAGTATCTCCATTTGTTAATAGCGGTCCCATAAAAACCCTCCTTTACCTAGAAATAAAAAAAGCAGGGTCCTAAAGATAGGCTTCTGCTTTTTTTGTATTGCCAAAATGTATTTTACTATATTTTTCAAGTTCTTCGCGACCACCACGTTCTAAAATAGTTCCTGCAACGCTATCCACTTTTGCAGATGCACCTTTAGGTAAGGTAAAGCCAGCTTCTGCTGAAAGTTTATTCATTTCCTGTAAGTAACTAGCTCGAGCAAGAATCGAACCTGCTGCAACGGCGATAGAATGACTTTCGGCTTTTGTTAAAAAGTAAACATTGTTTTGTAACGTGGCATCTTCGGCACGCAAATGCTTTTCGTAAACACTTGGTTGAGAAAATTGATCAATTAAAATGCCCATTGGCTCTTTAGGTGCAATTTTTTTAAGGACGTTGGTAATCGCTTGGTGATGTAGCATTGTCTTAATCTTACCTTGTGTCCAACCTTTTTGTTGAAGCTCATTGTATTTTTCATTATGTAAAATCACAAGAGCGTATGGAATTTCTAATTGTAACAATTTCTTAGCAATTGTTTGAATCGTTGAATCCGTCAAGTTTTTTGACTCTTTTACGCCTAATTCTTTTAACATGTTCATCTGTTCAGCTTTCACATATACAGCTCCAACAGTTACTGGTCCAAAGTAATCACCAGTTCCGGCCTCATCTGATCCAATATGTGATTGGTTGAAAAGACCAGGATCAGGTTCGTAACCATGCTTTGGCTTTTTCTTCGCCTTTTTTGTTTTTTCTTCATAAGCATCTGGAGTTTCCCATTGTTCAGCATCTATTTCAGGATTTTCACCTTCAAATAATACTTTACCAGATTCGTAAGCAGTAATGGAACTGTTTGGCGTTGTTGCTGCAAAAAGTGCACCTTCTGGGGCATCTTTCAGCATAGATTCATATGCTTGTTTCATTTCTTCGGTTTTCTTTGTGGAAAGTGTTAATTCAATTTGTCCCATATGATCTCCTTTATATTCATGATATATATCTATTATAACAAAGATAATGGAAAGAGAATAGTTTCCTAAATGATTGTGTTCATGTTACTATTAAATTTAGGAATAATTGAATCAAGTGAGGGGGGTATAATCGTGTCCCAAACAAATAAAACACGAACAACAGTTGACATATATGGTAAACAATATACGATAATGGGAAAAGCGAATGCCCACCATGTTCGAATGGTGGCAACTCTAGTAGATGATAAAATGCGTGAGATACACGCAGCTAACAAAAGCTTAGATACAACAAAGTTAGCTGTATTGACAGCAGTAAATACAATGAATGATTATATGAACTTAGAAAAACAGTACGAAGAACTCAAACGTTCAATACAAATGAAAGAGGAATAAAAAGATCATGATAGATATTATACTAATTGGATTACTTATATTAGGCGTGCTAAGAGGCTTAAAGCGAGGCTTTATATTACAAGCGTTTCATTTAATTGGTTTTATTGTAGCATTTATCGTTGCAGCGATGTACTATGACAATCTTTCCAATAAATTAGAAATGTGGATACCATACCCGGATTTAGCAGAAGGGGAAACATGGGCTGTGTTTCTGGAAGCATTACCATTAGAGAGTGCTTTTTATAATGCAATTGCGTTTGCGTTAATATTTTTTGTCACTAAAATTATTTTGAATATTATTAGCTCTATGCTTGATTTTGTTGCGGAATTACCAATTTTGAACTCAATAAATGGTTTGTTGGGTGGAATATTTGGTTTTCTTGAAACATACTTCATTTTGTTTGTTATTTTATACATAGTAGCACTGGTGCCAAATGGATCTGTACAACAAGCAATGGAAGGGTCATCAATAGCTGCTTTCATCATTGAACATACACCTGTTTTATCAGAACAAATTAAAACATTGTGGTTTGATCATGTCATCAGTCTAATCGGTGATTGATATATTTTATTTCATGGAATATTGAAAACCCTTGTGAATCATAATAGCAAGGGTTTTCTCAGGTTATAACAACTATTAGTGTGGAGGAGAAACAATGACAATTGATAAAAAAGATGTGATACGTTTGTTGGATACAATTGCAGTATATTTAGAGTTAAAAGGTGAAAATCCATTTAAAATAGGAGCTTATCGTAAAGCTGCACAAGCACTTGAAACAGATGATCGATCATTAAATGAAATAACGGACTTTACAGCTATAAATGGTATTGGTAAAGGTACTGCTGCTGTAATTGATGAATATATTCAAGCCGAACAATCAGAGACACTTGAATCGTTGCAAAAAGAAGTACCAGAAGGACTTGTACCATTATTAGATTTACCTGGATTAGGTGGGAAGAAAATCGCCAAGCTCTATAAAGAATTAGAAGTAATTGATGCTGATACATTAAAAGCAGCTTGTGAAAGTGGTGCTGTTGCCAATTTAAAAGGTTTTGGACAAAAAACGGCAGATAAAATATTAAAATCAATTTCTGAGGCTTCTACGAGACCAGAACGTTTACCAATTGCTTTTATGTTACCAATTGTAGATGAAATTGAAACATACTTAAGCAGTGTAGAAGTAGTCGAGCGTTTTTCTAGAGCAGGAAGTATTCGACGTATGAGAGAAACGGTAAAAGACCTTGATTTTATTATTGCAAGTAAGGATCCTTTAGCAGTTCGTGATGCATTATTACAGATTGATTTGATAAAAGAAGTCATTGCATCTGGAGAAACAAAAGTATCTGTTGTGTTAGAGAAACGTCTTGATGTTTCTGTTGATTTCCGAATCGTAGCACCAGAAGCTTTTGCGACAACGCTTCATCATTTTACTGGATCAAAGGATCACAATGTTGCATTACGTCAACGTGCAAAACAACAAGGGGAAAAAATAAGTGAGTATGGAGTCGAAAATACCGAAACGGGTGAAGTTGAGACATTTGAAACAGAAGCAGCCTTTTTCAAACATTTTGGTTTGCATTATATAACACCGGAACTTCGTCAAAATAACGGGGAACTTGAGGCGTTTGAAAAAGATGTATCGCTTATTTCAATAGAAGATATCCGCGGCGATTTACACATGCACACAACGTGGAGCGATGGAGCTCAATCTGCAGAAGAAATGGTTAAGATGGCGATAGAACGTAAGTATGAATATATAGCAATTACAGATCACTCGAAATTTTTGAAAGTAGCAAATGGACTTGATGAAACACGCTTACGTAAACAACGAGAAGAAATTGAAAGATTAAAGGGAGAATATCCTGAAATTCATATTTTTGCTGGGGTAGAAATGGATATTCGTCCAGATGGTTCTTTAGATTTTACGGATGATTTTCTCCAAGAAATGGACTACGTTATTGGTGCAATCCATTCCAGCTTCAACCAAACTGAAGAAGAAATTATGAAACGATTAACAACAGCGCTTGAAAACCCATACGTTAATATTATCGCGCATCCAACAGGACGTATAATTGGTCGTAGAGAGGGATATCGTGCGAATGTAGAAGCGTTAATTGCGAAAGCGAAAGAAACGAATACGATATTGGAACTAAATGCAAATCCTAATCGCTTCGATTTATCAGCAAAATGGATTGAAAAAGCACAGGAACAAGGTGTGAAAATTGCTATTAACACGGATGCACATAGTTATAAAACGATGTCTTTCATGGAAGAGGGAGTTCGTGTCGCTAAAAAGGGTTGGTTGCGTCCAGAAACAGTAGTTAATACATGGACAAAGGATGACCTGATTGAACTTTTTAAAAGTAAACGTTAAAAGGAGTCACAAATAATGAACCCGCGAATATTTAAGGTTTTAGAATTTAATAGAATTATTCAGATGCTAAAAGATCAAGCCGCTTCTTCTTTAGGGAAGGAAAGTGCAAATCGCTTAAAGCCATCTACTGATTTAGCTGAAGTAATTCGTTTACAAGACGAAACGGACGAAGCGGTTAGTATTGTACGCTTGTATGGAAATGTTCCACTTGGAGGTATCGTTGATATTAAACCAAGTATTAAGCGTGCAGAAATTGGTGGCGTATTAAATCCAAAAGAATGTTTGGATATCGCTGGTACAATTTATGGCGGTAAAACACTGCGTCGTTTTATAGAATCGATTGAAGAGTTGGAAATACCAATTATCAATGAACTTGTGGAACAAATTGACCCGTTAAGTGAATTAGAACGTGAGATCAGAAATTGTATCGATGAAAATGGACATGTAATGGACGGTGCATCTGATAAATTACGTACGCTCCGAACAAAAATTAGAACAAATGAAAGTCGGGTAAGAGATCGCTTAGACAGTTATACGAAATCCAAGGCTAAAATGTTATCTGATGCAATTGTGACGATTCGTAATGATCGCTATGTGTTACCAGTCAAACAGGAGTATCGTGGAGCAATTGGTGGAATTGTGCATGATCAATCATCTTCGGGACAAACGTTATTTATGGAGCCTCAAGCAGTTGTAGAGTTAAATAATCAACTACAAGAAGCAAGAGTACAAGAGAAAATGGAAGTTGAGCGGATTTTACGTGAGTTAACGATGCGAATTGCAGAAGATGAAGGGTTTTTAAGACAAAACGTTACAACATTAGCTACTTTAGACTTTATCTTTGCTAGAGCTAAATTGGGACAATCAATGCGAGCAGCTATGCCGAAAATGAATGATCAAGGAATTATTAAAATGAAACAAGCACGTCACCCATTATTAGGTGATGATGAAGTCGTGGCAAATGATGTTGAGTTAGGTGATAGTTACCATGCGATTGTTATAACAGGACCAAACACAGGTGGTAAAACAGTTACGCTAAAAATGGTCGGTCTCTGTACACTAATGGCACAATCAGGATTGCAAGTACCAGCACTTGATGGGTGTGAATTGGCTGTATTTGCTGATGTATTTGCTGATATTGGTGATGAGCAGTCAATTGAACAAAGCTTAAGTACATTTTCTTCGCATATGACAAATATTGTAGATATCTTAGAGCGTGTCAATGAGAAGACTTTAGTTTTATTTGATGAGTTAGGTGCTGGAACAGATCCACAAGAAGGCGCGGCTTTAGCAATGGCGATTTTAGATGACGTTGTAGGTCGTAATGCACGAATTATTGCGACAACACACTATCCTGAATTAAAAGCCTATGGCTATAATAGAGTTGGTGTAGTCAATGCCTCTGTTGAATTTGATATCGAATCATTACGTCCAACATACCGGTTATTAATTGGTGTACCAGGTCGAAGTAATGCGTTTGAAATATCGCGTCGATTAGGTTTGAGAGAGGACGTCATTGTTTCTGCTAAAAGTCATATTGGTACGGATTCAACCAGTGTAGAAAATATGATTGCTTCGCTTGAAACTGCTAGGCTTAACGCAGAGAATGACTATGAAGAGGCCGAAAAAGTTTTAGCTGAGTCAGAACAATTGAAAGAAGATTTAGAAAAACAATGGCAGTTGTTTGATCAAAAAAGGGAATCTCTTTATCAAAAAGCGGAGAAAAAGGCTGAAAAAGCATTACAAAACGCCCGTGATGAAGCAGAACAAATTGTAGCTACCATTCGTGAAATGAAGCACGGGGCAACATTAAAAGAACATGAATGGATTGAGGCGCGGAAATTATTTGATGAGGCACAACCGAACCTGTCAACGAAAAAAGCAACAAAACCATCGAAACAATCAGATAGCACAACTGAATTAAAAGTTGGCGATGAAGTGATAGTAGCAACTCTAAATCAGAACGGGATAATTATAGATCAACCAGGTAAAAATGAATACCAAATTCAAGTTGGAATGATGAAGATCAAAGCCAAACGTAAAGACTTACAATTCATTAAAAGAGATGAGCCAGTTGTAGAAAAAAAGGTGACTACTGTTAAAGGCTCGAATGGCCATGTGAAAACAGAACTTGATTTGCGAGGCGAACGTTATGAAGATGCACTTCGTGAATTAGAGAAATATGTGGATGATGCACTGTTAGCGGGTTATCCAAATGTTTCGATCATACATGGTAAAGGAACAGGTGCACTTCGAAAAGGTGTACAGGAATTCGCAAAAAAACATAGACATATTAGCAACCAACGAGCAGGAAGTATGAATGAAGGCGGTAGTGGCGTAACCATATTAGAATTTTGATTCGGGTTATATCACTATCTAAATGCCTATTTCTATGATAAAATGCTTAGTAATAATAGGTTGGGGTGTATACAATGACTTCTTTTTGGGAAAATATTTATATTGAAACTGCTGCACGCTATAGTGTTGTAATATTATGTATTATTCTATCTCTTGTCGTGTTTGAGTTAGTCACTTCTTATAAAAACTGGGATGAGATAAAAAAAGGTAACCTTGCGGTGGCAATGGCTACTGGCGGGAAAATTTTTGGTATTGCTAATGTCTTTCGTTTTTCCATTGAACATAATGATTCGATACTAGAAAGTGTTGGATGGGGTGCGTTTGGCTTTTTCTTATTACTAATTGGCTATTTCATTTTTGAATTTATAACACCAACGTATAAAATTGATACGGAAATTGAAAATGACAATCGTGCTGTTGGATTTATCTCGATGGTGATTTCAATTGGATTGTCGTTTATTATTGGAGCAAGCATTGGTTAAAAGAAGTTTGTATGAGGTCATTTTTAACGGGTAAAGTAAGCTATGAGCAAACTAGTAGCCAGAGCGTAAATGAGAATGATATACTCAATGAAGAATTAAATATTGTTTAGAAAATTAAGAGGAGGCTATATAAATGGCAATTGTAAAAGCAGACGACAAAACATTTTCAGAAGAAACGGGTTCAGGTGTAGTATTAGCAGATTTTTGGGCAACTTGGTGTGGACCTTGTAAAATGATCGCGCCAGTATTAGAAGAAATCGATAGTGAAATGAGCGATAAAGTTAAAATCGTTAAATTAGATGTTGATGAGAATCAAGAAACAGCTGGAAAATACGGTGTCATGAGTATTCCAACGCTTCTTCTTTTCAAAGATGGAGAAATCGTAGAGCAAGTTGTTGGCTTCCAACCAAAAGAAGCATTAGTTGAATTAATTAACCAACACGCATAAACAAAAAATAGTATCTAGCAATTTTAATCCCTTGTTACTTTTATGGTAGCAGGGGATTATTCTTTGTTATAATAGAGTATAAACTGAATGTGGAGTGTCTGGATATGTCTGATAAAATAAAAGAAAAATTGGCAGTGTTACCGGCACAGCCTGGTTGTTATTTAATGAAAGACAAACATGGTACGATAATTTATGTAGGCAAATCAAAATTATTAAAAAACCGTGTGCGTTCTTACTTTACAGGTGCAAATGATCAAAAAACACAGCGATTAGTTCAAGAGATTGTTGATTTTGAATATATAGTCACGTCTTCAGAAATTGAAGCATTAATTTTAGAAATGAATTTAATAAAAAAGTATGATCCTAAATACAATGTATTGTTAAAGGATGACAAAAGTTATCCTTATTTAAAAATCACAAATGAACGGCATCCTAGATTGCTAATTACTCGACGCGTATATAAGGACAAAGGAAAGTATTTTGGTCCTTATCCAAACGTTATTGCAGCAAGGGAAACAAAAAAATTATTAGATCGTATTTATCCGTTACGTAAGTGCAATAATCCACCTGGAAGACATTGTTTGTATTATCATATGGATCAATGTCTTGCTTGTTCAGAAGAGCAACCTTCAGAGGAAAGGTACAAAACAATCGTGCAAGATATTGTTTCCTTTTTAAATGGTGGGCATCAAGCAATTAAACGAAATTTAAAAGAAAAGATGGAAAAAGCTAGTGAGATATTGAATTTTGAACGTGCAATGGAGTTACGGGATCAAATCCAGCATATTGAAGCGGTTATGGAACAACAGAAAATGACATTAAAAGATGAAGTGAATCGTGATGTTTTTCATTATGCGTATGATAAAGGCTGGATGTGTGTCCAAGTTTTCTTCATCCGTCAAGGAAAATTAATTGAAAGAGATGTGTCTATTTTCCCGTTTTTTGATGAGGCAGAAGAGACTTTTATGAGTTTTATTGGTCGGTTTTATTTACATCAAAACCATCCAAAACCGAAACAAATTCTTGTTCCTGCACCGGTAGAATATCAGCTCCTAAAAGAATTATTGGAAGTAGATGTGACAATTCCGTATCGAGGAAGAAAAAAAGAATTGGTTGATTTAGCAGGTAAGAATGCTGAAATTGCTTTAGAAGAGAAGTTCTCCTTAATTGAACGAGATGAAGCACGTACGATTAAAGCTGTGGAAGATTTAGGTGAACGATTAAATATTGAAATACCACATCGAATTGAAGCATTTGATAACTCAAATATTCAAGGAACAGATCCTGTATCAGCAATGGTTGTGTTTAGTGATGGTCGACCATTAAAGAAAGAATACCGTAAATACAAAGTTCGTGATGTAATAGGGCCTGATGATTATGAAACAATGCGTGAAGTTATCCGTCGTCGTTACACGCGTGTTTTAAAGGAAGGGTATCCTCTTCCAGACCTTATTGTAATTGATGGTGGTAAAGGGCAGATGAATGCCGCATTTGATGTATTAGAAAATGAGTTAGGATTGGATATTCCATTGTGTGGTTTAGCGAAAGATGATAAGCACAAAACGAGTGAATTGTTATATGGAAATCCACCAGAAGTTATTGAATTAGAGCGACAGTCACAGGAATTCTATTTAATTCAACGGATACAAGATGAAGTGCATCGATTTGCGATTACATTTCACCGACAGTTACGTGGGAAAAGTGCTTTTAAATCAGAGTTGGATTCCATACCTGGTGTTGGAGAAAAGCGCCGTAAATTGTTACTAACACATTTTAAATCGATTACCGAAATTAAAGAAGCTTCTTTAGAAGAATTAAAACGGTTAGGGATCCCAGAACCAACTGCCCAGATAATATTAGAACATCTAAAGAAGGATAAAGGCCAGAACGAAACGGAGACCACTAAAGAATCATAAAATTTTCAGTGGCCTCCATTCACTTATTGTCTATTTATTATCTTTATGCTGAAAGTAATAAGGAGAATGTTTGTGTTTAAAAGAAAATTAGTAGTTGCACTTTTAACAACAATAAACGCTGGGATAATATATATGTTATTTAATAATGGTATTACTCTGGAAAATAGTATTATTAGTTTTATATCAGACTTATTTGTATTTACAATTTTGATTTCGATCGTCTATGTTGCACCAATAGTTTTTATTCTTGGAATCCCAATTTCAATTGGGATAGATAAAGTAACAAATAAAATAAGAAATACACTGACTAAAGTTGTAAGTCGATTTTTATTGCACGCGGTATCAGGAATCATTTTTTTATCAGTATTGTTTTTTTTACAGGGCTCTTTACCGATTATTTCGGATGGAGGCGATATAATAAATCTAATTCTAGTGAGTATTTATCCGAGTACTTTTTTTGGATTGATAGACCTAGTAATGAAGATACCGTCTGATGTCTTTGGAAATGAATTCAAGCCATTATCAAAATAAAAAAACTAGAGCAATTAATTGCTCTAGTTTTTTAGTACGTTAGTTGAGAAATACTTATAGTTAGATCTACTTTGTATATAAGATGTGAAAGGCAACAATATTTTTCTTAGGATAAATTTCTTCACTACATTCACAAGCTTGGCCTTTTATTTGTTGGAAAGCTTCTGCTAAAAAACCAGCCTCTAATCGATAATCAACGACAATATCGGACTTCATACGTTGGGTAATTGCTTCGCCTGTTAATTCGAAAATATGTTCGCTTCTTTTTTGTTTAATATCTGCTAGTGTTCCCCAACCAGTTTTGTTAAAAAAAGCAACGACTTGATCAAATGTTTGCCACTCTATTTGTCTTGCAATATTTTTACCAAGTACATATAAAATTGTAGTAGCATCTTTTCCAAGTAGGTCTGGTAGGCATACATAACGGAGTAAATCATAACCAGAACCAGTTGTTTGAAGTTGCTCTGCTACTTGATCTGTCATATTTAAATTGTGATGCACAAGTCTGTCCCCTTCCGTAACTATAACAATAAATTAGTCTATTCATTATTATCGCTTGAAATTGGAGTGATTGCAACCACCATTTAGCCCATGTAATTGTAAAAAAATAAAAAAAAGTCGTGACAGCTAAGCTAAATAGTTTTAAAATAGCTTCTATGACTAAAAAAATGGATTTAAATTAGAAAATCAACTAAGAGGTGTGTGCGTTTGCGAAATATAGGTAAAATCTTTAAAACGGACTGGTTAAATATAATTAAAACTCCAGTTGCTCTATTTTTGATTGTAGCTTTGATGATATTACCATCCCTTTATGCTTGGTTTAACTTAAAAGCTTCTTGGGATCCATATTCCAATACAAGTGATATTGCCATAGCAGTAACAAATGAAGATATCGGCGCAACAATCCGAGATGAAGATGTTAATGTTGGAAACCAAATTGTAACGAATTTAAAGGAAAATGATGGACTTGGTTGGCAATTCGTTTCAAAACAAGAAGCAGAGGAAGGCGTAAGGCATGGAGACTTCTATGCAAGTATATATATTCCAGAGGACTTTTCTGAAAAGATCGGAACATTATTAGGTGATGAACAAACTAAACCAGAGATAATATATAACGTTAATGAAAAAATTAATGCGATTGCACCAAAGATGGCATCTTCTGGAGCAACATCGATTATAGGTCAAACAAGTGATACTTTTATAGAAACAGTAAGCGAAGCCGTATTAACTATATTCAATGATATTGGAATCGAGTTAGAAGAAGAGTTACCTACAATAAGAAATATTGAAGGTAAAATTTTTGCGTTAGAAGATCGTTTACCAGATATTGAAGAGATGGGCAATAAAGCCATTCAATTGGAAGATAAAATTCCTGAAATTAATAAACAGGCAGAAAAGATTTTAGAGTTAGAAGCCGAGATGCCAGCAATCATGGATGCTGCACAAACAGTAGTTAAACTAGAGGATAAATTACCTGAAATAAAAAAAGTCGGGGATGAAATTTTAATTATCCAAGAAAAGATGCCAGAAATTCAGCGTATTGCAGATGCAATTATCGAAGTAGACGAAAATTTCAATCAAGTTGAGCAATTGGTAAGTGATGCATTAGTAGACATACAAAAGGCACAAGAAGTCGTATCACGTGCACAAGATGCTTTACCTGAAGTAGAACGGATTGCAGAAACCGGCACCGCGTATGCTGACGCAATGGCTACCTTTTTAGAGGAAAATAAAGATGCATTTGACACAGTTGCACCTGTATTAAAACAAAATTTACTTCTTTATCAACAAACAGCAGAAGAGGTTCACCAATTTGCGTTGGCACTTGATAACGATGAACTATCATCAAGTGAAATAGAAGAAAAAGTTCCAGCTTTAAAAGCCGATGTACAAGCGAGCATTACAAGTATTGATCAATCTGTACAGGTAATGGAAGCAATTAATCAACAACAAGGTGATGACGGACTTACATCCGATATAGAACAAATCCAAGCACTCCAAGTTAATTTTGAAGAAGAATATGCTTTACTAACGGAGATGCAACAAAGTGCGGATAATATTCCTCAAGGGCAAATTGATCAACTAGTTCATTTATCGGAACAGGCGGTAGTTACTTCCACTGATATGGTTGACCGATTTGATGAAACAATTAATCCGTTACTTAATAGTGGGCTTGGACAATTACAAGAAGATGCAACTAATGCGTCAGAAGATATACAACAAGCGCAAGAAAACTTACCTGAAGTTAAAACGATATTAGAAAACACAGAAAAATCATTACAATATGGTGAAGAAGAAATAAACCTATTACAAGAACAACTACCTGAGATTGGTGAGGAAATTCATCAAACAGCAACAACGATAAATGAAAAAATAGATGACGTAATGGCTGGAATTGATCAAGCAGCAGACTTTTATCAAAACAGTTTTCCAGAGATAGAGAAAAAAATTCACCAGGCAGCAGACTTTGTAAACAATGATTTACCAGAAGCTGCAGCCGAAATTGCAAAAGTAGCAGATTTCATTGAAAACAAACTGCCACAGGTAGAAGAAGCTGTTGGAAAAATTGCTGATCTTGTTCGAGATGATTTACCAGGTTTAGAAGACTCTGTTCGAAATACAGCGGATAAGATTCGAGAATTTGAATCAGAACAAGACTTAGCAGATATTATTAAGCTATTAAAGAATGATATCGAACAAGAAAGTGATTTCTTAGCAGAACCAATTGAATTAAAAGAAAACAAGGTGTTCCCAATTCCAAACTATGGGTCAGCAAACTCCCCATTTTATACAACATTAAGTTTGTGGGTGGGTGCATTACTTTTAATTTCATTACTTCGCGTGGATGTTGCGAATAAGGATGAGTTGTACAAACATACACATATCTACTTTGGTAGGGGACTAACTTTTGCTTCGATAGGTATCATGCAAGCACTCATCGTAACATTAGGTGATATGTTCATTTTGGATGCATATGTCGCAGAACCAATTTGGTTTGTTATATTCGGTATCTTCATTAGTATCGTGTTCATGTCGATTGTATACACGCTTGTATCTGTATTTGGCAATGTCGGTAAAGGTGTTGCAATTATATTCCTAGTGCTGCAACTATCTGGGTCTGGTGGAACTTTCCCAATTCAAGTCGCACCACCATTCTTTCAAGCGATTCATCCTTATTTACCATTTACCTATGCGATTAGTTTATTACGTGAAGCGGTAGGAGGAATGGTCCTAGGTATTGTGATTCGAGATATTTTAGTATTACTAGCCTTTATGATTGTTGCGATTATGTTTGCAGTGTTTTTGAAGAAACCATTAGCGAAAAAAATCGAACACGTTTCGAATGAAGCGAAGAAAAGTGGATTGATCCATTAAGAGCAATTTGTAAAGTTATATAGTAAAGCCACACTACAACTTAATGGTTAGTAGTGTGGCTTTACTTCTTTGTTTAAAAACAAGGTAAATGACTGCGTTACCATAGGACAAAGGTGTATTTCTATTTAATCGGGATAGAAGCAAGCACGGAAAGGATTTTTTTAACATAGAATACTTTGACTAAATAAATACCCTTCACAGTGTGACTCTAAAGACAGCAAGGAGGGGTTAAGACTTGACAGATAGTGACTACAAGCCGAAGCAACTATTAACGAAACGTGAAAAAGAAGTATTTGAGCTATTAGTACAGGACAAAACAACAAAAGATATAGCCCAAGAACTGTTTATATCCCAAAAAACAGTAAGGAACCATATTTCAAATGCAATGCAAAAGCTTGGTGTAAAGGGGCGTTCGCAAGCAGTAGTAGAGCTTTTAAGAATGGGTGAATTAAAGCTCTAATAAAAACCGACTTTCTAATGGGAAGTCGGTTTTTTGCTTACTGTTGCACAGTAAAAGAAACAATGTTGATGGACAGCAATATTGTTTATAAAAATGCTGGTATTTCAATCCATACATAGGTTATCTGAAAGAATTTTTGTAGGTATCAAAATAGTATATAATTAAATATAACAATTAGTGTATAAGGTATTATGTTTATGCATAGCAAAGAATAAAGTCTTATTCAACAAACGCTTTTAGCGTGAAAAACAGAAGATAATCATAGATTAATTTAATCGGTGTTATATTATATGAATTGTATAAAAGAATTTTGTTCATCTTTGAAGGAAATCCATTCATTTTGAATGAATACAAAATCTTGATGTGAAACGGAATTTGCAAGCAGTTGTAAAGCTACTGTGAACAGGTGAATTAATGCTCTTCTAATGGCAAGCCGCTTTTTTTCTACATGTTGCAGCGTAAAAGAAACAATGCTGTTAGAACAGCAATATAGCTCACTTTAAAAAATATGCATGATAAAGAAATGAACTCCATTTTTTAAAAAAATCGTCAAAGCAAAGGAAGGTAAGTATATGTCTAAAAGAATAGTGCTTTTTTTATTGAGTTGTGCTATATATTATTTCTTATTTAAAATTACTAGTTTTATATTTAATGTTTGGGCACCTTTCAATAATTTTTCTAATGTAATTGCTTTGTTCGTACTTACAATTTTTAATATACCTTTAGCTGTTATATTATCAACTTATATTGAAAAAATAATTAAAGATAATTAATGAAAGAACATATATGAATACTTCGGTTTTATTGATTGTCGTTTGTAATAAAGCTGTTAGTAATCGAATTGTAAACACCACACAATGGGTTCCAATAGACCGTAAGATTTAAATAGAAGGAAGTTTCGTTAAATAAATAAGGCCTCTGTTTCATCTAGAAACAGAGGCCTTATTTAATAGATTACTATAGTTGTTAGCTATTGACTGGACTAATTCTGACTGTGCTCACTTTAAAACCTGGCATTTTGCACTGAGGATCTAATTCATCAGAAACTAATCGATTTACATTTTGGGATTCTGTCCAGTGGAATGGCACAAAAACAGTGTCTTTCCGTATCGTAGTAGACCATTTGGTTCTAACAACAATAGAACCTTGTTTTGATTCAACTTTCACAAGCGTTGTTTCTTTAAGATTATATTTCAATCCTGTATCTGGATGGACCTCCATGAATGCTTCAATATTTCTTGCAGCAAGCGAAGGACTTTTTCTTGTTTGCTCACCAGTTAGGTAGTGTGACATGACACGACCGGTTGTTAAATAGAGTGGATATGTCTCGCTCGGTGTCGGCTTGGGTATTTTTAATTTGTGCGAAATGGCTGCCATTTTTGCTTTTCCATCTGTATGAGCAAATGAATTTTCAAATAGACGATCTGTGCCAGATTCATTTGGATCTGGACATGGCCATAAGACACCATCTTCTTTTTGAATCCGATTATAGGTGATGCCATAATAATCTGCTCTACCACCTCGGCTTGCGACTCTAAGTTCTTCAAAAATATCTTCAGCACTTTGGTATTGGAAGTACTGTTCTTTTCCTAATACTTTAGCTATATCACAGATAATTTGCCAATCATGTCTTACTTCACCAGGTAGGGGAAAGCTAGCTTCTCTTAACATGACACGACCTTCGACATTCGTCATTGTTCCTTCATCTTCTAGATATGAAGAGGCTGGTAAGATGATGTCTGCTAGTTTTGCTGTTTCTGAAATGAACATATCTACAACTACTAAATATTTTAATTGTTCCAATGCTTTTTTGACGAAGTTAGCATTTGGATTTGATACAACTGGGTTGGAACACATGACAAACATACCAGAAATGTTTTGCTGATCTATTTCCTCAAACATTTCATATGCTGATACGCCTTTCCTAGGAATGTCTTGTTCATTAACTCCCCAAACATTTGCAATGAATGCTCTATGTTCGTCATTTTCAATCGAGCGATAACCTGGTAATTGATCCGACTTTTGACCGTGTTCTCTAGCGCCTTGACCATTGCCTTGGCCAGTAACTGCTCCAAAACCAGAGTTAGGTTTTCCAATTTTTCCAGTAGCTAAAAGTATATTTATAAAACAACGTACTGCAGCTGTTCCATCAATTTGTTGTTCAATGCCTCTTGCGGTAAAGATCATTCCTGACGATTCTTGTCCAAAAGCAGTAGCAGCTTGTTTGATCTGCTCAACAGTTAAGCCTGTTAATTGCGCTGTTTCCTCAAGCTCAATAGATGTTACTAGTTCTTTTACTTCTTCAAATCCATTTGTTCTATCCTGAATAAAAGCTTCATCAACTAAGTTATTTTCAATAATTACCTTTAATAATCCATTAGCTAAGGCTACATCTGAACCTGGTTTGTTTTTTAAGTGCAAATCAGCTAGTTTGGTAGTTGCTGTTTCGCGAGGATCAATAGCAATGATATATGCACCATTTTCTTTTGCTCTTTCAAAATAAGGCATGATGGTCGGCTGACACTCAGCAATATTAGTTCCAGCTAGGATAATACAGCGCGTATTAGGAATTTCTTTTATTGTATTAGTAAATCCGCGATCGACACCAAACGTTTGATTTGCACCTGTTGCAGCAGCTCCCATACATAAACGGCCATTGTAATCGATGTGTTTTGTTTGTAAGCCAACCCGCGCGAATTTACCTAATAGATACGCTTCTTCGTTTGTAATTGAAGCACTTCCGTAAACCGACAAGGCATCTAGACCATCTTGTTGTTGGATCTCTTTGAAATTCTTTTTGATTTCTTCTAATGCGACTTCCCAAGAAACGGTGACGAATTCGCCGTTAACCTTCATTAATGGTTGTTTAATGCGGTCTTTATGAAGTGCATGCTGATGGGCATTTAATCCTTTTATACAAAGCCGTCCTTCAGAGGTTGGGTTATCTTTTCCAATTGTTTTATATGTTTTTCTGGAAACAACTTTTTGTTCTA
This sequence comes from Paraliobacillus sediminis, assembly GCF_003426055.1. Taxonomy (NCBI): domain Bacteria; kingdom Bacillati; phylum Bacillota; class Bacilli; order Caryophanales; family Bacillaceae; genus Paraliobacillus; species Paraliobacillus sediminis. The sequence continues at coordinate 1,083,373 of NZ_QJSI01000003.1, read as the reverse complement.
CTAATTGCATCTTACATTGCATACTACAATAAGGACATTGCGAATCGTAAACTTTCTCTGTTTCAGCTTTTTGTTGCTTATCTCTGAAGTATTTCAAAAGTAACTCTGTCAAGATATCTCATCCTTTACTCGCTGATTTTTAATTGAGTTCTAGTTTGTAGCGTTAAGAAAAGTATGAAATCTATCAGTTATTTAGTAACAGCCTTTTACGTTGCTTCACACTTTTTTCTAATCTATCAATTAAATAATACTGTAATTCTTCATCAAAAAGTACTTCGCGAAGGTGAACTAAACTTACACGCTCAATCCATTGCCATGTTCGTTCTAAATAATTGGCGGATTCACGATAATATTGGACAAATCCAAGAATAATATTAACTGCTTCATTTTGTGATTCTGCGACAGCTAACAATTCACCTAATCGACTATTGCGACCGCTACTTCCGCCAATATAAATTTCCCAGCCTCTATCCATTTTGATAATACCTACATCTTTTGTTGTGGAACCAGCGCCATTATGTTTGCAAGCAGATGCTCCAATCCTGAGATGATATGGTGTTTTTAGAAATTCCATTCTCCGCTCAAGTTCGTGTGCTATCTGATAGCCTGGTAATTTATCACACTCGCATAAATGGTCGCCACTACTAGTTTTAATACTTTGAACCGTATTTGCGGCTGCAGAGTGAAGGCGCATATTGAGATCTACCCAAACAGATGATAAATCTTCCTTTTTAATACCTTCTAAATGAATTCTCTGTGCACTTGTTAATGGTAGCGTAGTAATGTTGTACTTCTCTGCAACTTTAGCAATAGTTTTCAATTGACTGGTCTGAGCTGTTCCACCATACAGTTGTGGTACAACCGTATAAGTGCCATCTTTACGAAGTTTTGCATTCATTTTTTCATTTATATAGATTGTTTCTTGATTTTGTTCATATTCTGGATAAATCATTTCTAAATAATACTCTATTGCAGGAATACAAATGGCACAACCATCATTCGTTTCCCAATCTAGTGTCTCGATAACTTCCGTAACACTAGCTAAATTATTTGTTTGTATTTCTGTAACTATTTCATCTTCCGTTAATTTAGTACAAGAACAGAAACTTTTATCTTCAACTGCTTCATTAAAATATTCACTATTTATATATGCAAGGAGTTCACTAACAATTGGTTTACAACCACCACAGGAACTCGAAGCTTTCGTGCATTGGCGGACTTCATCTACAGTAGTAAGCGTGTGCTGTTGGACATTTTCAATAATAGTACCTTTAGACACGGCATTACATGTACAGACAAATTCACTTTTGGGCATTGTTGCTACATAAGATTCACTTGGATCTAAAGGCGTAAGTAAAGCAATTTTTTCTTGATCAGCGACAAATTTTTGTTTTACAATGATATCTAATAGTCTAGGACCTTCTTTGGTGTCGCCAAACATAACACTGCCAACCGCTTTGTTACCTCTAAAGAAAACTTTCTTATAGGTTGAAGCAACTTCGTCATGAAAATGAATTGCTTTTGTTTGGTCGTCGGTATAGAATTGTCCAACAGAAAATACATCGACACCGGATATTTTTAATTGCGTAGATAAAACAGATCCAGTATAGGGCTGATTATGCTTGGCGCACAAATGACGGGCAAGTACTGCTCCTTGTTCATAAAGCGGTTTGACAAGACCATAGACCATTTCGTTGTGTTCGGCACATTCACCAACAGCATAAATATCCTCTGAACGTGTAGCTAAAAAATCATCGACGAGAATACCTCTGTTTGTTTCAATTCCGGCTTTCTGGGCTAATTGAATGTTTGGTTGTACACCAACTGCCATCACAATAAGATCTGCTGCAGCTACTGTACCATCATTAAATCGGATTCCTTCAACCCTGGTGTCTCCAATGATTTCTTCGGATTGTTTTTCTAATAGAAAATTCATGCCTTGTAACTCTAATTCACTTTGAAGCATACGTGCTGCTGTTTCATCTAATTGTTTATTCATCAAATATTCAGAATTATGAACAACTTCAACTGCCATTCCTAAATTTAATAAGCCTCTTGCTGCTTCAAGACCAAGGAGACCGCCACCAATTACTATTGCTTTCTTGTAGTTTTTTGCTGTGTCTATCATTTTGTTACAATCTTCTATTGTACGAAAAGATACAACACCTTCTTTATCATTACCAGGTAACGGTAACATAAACGGGTTAGAGCCAGTTGCGATAATGAGTTTGTCAAAAGGAGTAATTGTTCCATTATCAGTCTCTATTATCTTTTTATCTTGATTGATATTTGTAACTGTTATACCGGTATGGAGATGAATATGATTGTCATCATACCAGTTACGGTCATTTATTGTTATATCATTAAATGTGGTATCCCCTTGCAGAACGGAAGATAACATAATCCGACTATAATTAACGTGGGGCTCACTGCCAAAAATGGTGATATCGTATAGGGTATTATCCTCTTTTAATATATTCTCGATACAGCGCAAACCTGCCATACCGTTTCCGATTAACACAAGTTTTTGCTTTCCCATCATAGTTATCCTCCAGAAAATTTGAATTTGGATTTAATGTTAGCATACATATGGTAAATAATCCGTTTGTTTGTAAGGAAATGTTACAAACATAATTATCGAAAATAGATTGGATATAAACGACGAAAGACTTATTGAAGCTAGCTTTATAGAAAGTCAAATGATAAAGTAAGTACATATATAAACAGTTAGGATGAAGGAAATGCAGAATGAAGTGCAATTGAAAATCAAAGATAAATTTTCCAATAAATTTAAAGCAGGTTTTCCACATATTTTTAAAGAAGCTATCTTAAATATGGAAGTATTACATCAAGAAGGAGTAATCGTTCAATTAGTTGATGAGAAAGATCATTTTCTAGGGAGAGGTTATTATGGAAGACAAAACAAAGGATTTGGTTGGGTTTTAACCCAAAACGAACATGAACCAATCGATCAGCAATTTTTTGATAAGAAGATAGATGCTGCATTAGATAAAAGAAGTACCTATTATAAAGATAAAGATACAACTGCTTTTCGTGTCTTTAATGGGGAAGGCGATGGAATTGGTGGTTTGACTGTTGAATACTATGCGGGTTTTTATGTTATAAACTGGTATAGTCAGGGGATTTACCAATTTAAAGATTTAATCCTTCAATCACTCATGAACTTGGTTGAATTTAAAGGTATTTACGAGAAAAAAAGATTTGATACTGGTGGTAAATACGTAGAAGACGATGATTTTGTTACGGGAGAACGTGGTGAGTTCCCGGTTATAATAAAGGAAAATGGTGTGAACTTTGCGGTCTATTTAAATGATGGTCCAATGACTGGAATATTCCTTGATCAAAGGCAGGTAAGAAAAACAATTAGAGATAAGTATGCGAATGGTAAAACAGTATTAAATACATTTTCATACACAGGTGCTTTCTCTGTTTTTGCCTCACTGGGAGGTGCTAAAGAGACGACGAGTGTTGACCTTGCGAATCGTAGTTTACCTAAAACGATTGAACAATTTCAGGTAAATGGGGTAGATGAGAACGATCATACCATTCGAGTTATGGATGTTTTTAATTATTTTAAATATGCAGTTAAGAAAGATCTAAGTTTTGACATGGTTATTCTTGATCCCCCAAGCTTTGCTAGATCAAAGAAACATACGTTTAGTGCATCAAAGGATTATGTGAACTTGCTTAAAGAAACAATTGCTATTACAGCGGACGAAGGAGTTATTGTTGCGTCAACGAATGCTAGTAGTTTTGGCATGGATAAGTTTAAGAACTTTATTGATCAGGCTTTTAAAGAAATGAATGAGTCTTATAAGATCATGGAAACATTTTCGTTGCCAGACGATTTCAAGACAATTAAACAGTATAAAGAGGGGAACTATTTAAAGGTACTCTTCATTAAAAAAGTCTAATAATACAGTATGTACATACAAAAAAAGGAATCCTTTCATTTAGCTAAGGATTCCTTTTTGTATTAAGAAACGATTTCCGCAATTTTCTTCTCGATTTTAGCTGGCTCAACTTTAGGTCCAAAACGTTCGATAACAGCACCATTCTGATCAACTAAAAACTTAGTGAAGTTCCATTTAATATTTTTACCTAAAAAACCTTTGGAATTACTTTTCAAATGTTGAAACAACTCATGTGTATTGTCTCCATTTACATCAATGATTTCATGGATTGGGAATGTTACGCCAAAATTGATTCGACAAGATTCTTCTGCTTCTTCTGATGTACCTGGTTCTTGGTTAGCAAACTGATTACTTGGAAACCCAAGTACAGCAACGCCTTTATCCTTATACTTCTGGTGAATTTCTTCAAGGCCATCAAATTGACCGTTAAGACCACAATTGGATGCGGTATTTACTATTAACATAACCTGATTCTTGTATGCATCAAGTTGATATGTTGTGCCATTAGACTTTTTAACTGTAATATCATAAATACTCATAACAAATCCACTCCTATTTTTTAAAAAATTAGATTGTGTACAATATAATTAGTATAACACTTTATCGAATAATGACTAGCAATATCACTTCATTTTTCTAATTTTTTATTGCGACTGAACCGTTTTTTTTAAAACAATGTCTTGAATATAGAGTGAATTATTTTATGAAAAAAAAGAAAGTTATTGTATTATATTTATTAGTCAACTTTCTCACTTGAAAAATAAACGCTAATCGTTTGCTGATATGAGTTTGGAATGTGTTCATTATAAAGCTTGAAACTATTTAAAAAAAGTTGTTTATTACTGAATAAACATAGAATTTGTCGTAACTGCATGTTGATTTCCGCTTCAGGCAGTCGCTTTCCGAGGGCAAGTCTTCAGCTAACTTCGAAAAGCAAAAAGCACTTTTCGAAGTGGATCTTCAGATCTTGCTTTTCCCGCAGGAGTCGACCGCCTTACGCTACAATCAATCAGCATAATGTGAGAAGCTGTTGTTATAAGCACAATAAAACTATATGACCAGCAGATAACGTACTACTTTTAAAGTCTATCCAGCGGAGGAAGTAAATGGGTGAGACTCCTGTGGGAACAGCACAAGTCGAAGATCCACTTGGTGAAACGTTTTTCTTTACCAAGTTAGCTGAGACTGTGCCCATGGAAAGCGAATCGATTTACTGACCTAGCGGGTAAGAGTCTTCTCTTACGACAGAGTTTCTCTCAAGTGCGTCAGATCAAAGCACTGATGATTACCAGTTAAGTGTGAAGTCTTGTTATACCAAGACTTAAGTGCTTGTTTTATAGTGAGAAATTTGGTTATTAGTTTGAATTTAGCTTTTAGCTGTAAAGGTGGAGAATAATGTATATAGAAGATATTAAGGTCGGTCAACAATTTAACTTGGAACCGATAAAAGTAAAGGAAGAAGATGTTTTAGAATTCGCGAAGAAATATGATCCACAACGTATACATACGGACCATGAATTTGCAAAACAAGGAATGTTTAAAGGGATTATTGCTTCTGGTTATCAAACAATTGGACTGGTGTGGTCCAAGTGGATTGAAGCTGATATATTGGGAGATGAGGTGATTGCTGGTACTGGAGTTGATCAGATTAGATGGACAAAGCCTGTTTATCCAAATGATATATTAATTGGTCATGTAGAGGCAATAAATAAGCGGTTATCATCAAGAGGTGGAAAAGGGACAGTAACTTTTTCATTCATTATAAATAATCAAAATAAGGAAACTGTGACAACCTTCTCAATTGATGTGTTGTTAAAAAGTAGAGAATGAAATAAATCGTACAATTATATAGTTTCAGACTAATCTAAACGCTATTCTTTCTTGAATAGCGTTTTTTTAGTAGGAATTGTTGTGGTAGTTATCTTCAGGTTTCATAGACATGAATTTATTATAGTTAATAAGATAAAAAGTAAAAGATAAAATTCTACTAAATATTTCAATATTTTGGTTGTAAATTCCTTGTTTATAAATGTATAATTAGTATTATATTGATAGATTAGTAGAAAATTTTGCGAGTAGTACCGAATGATTATAATGGCATAATTTTTGTGAATCTTGATTTATGTAATGTTTTTAATTTGAGGGGGTTAGTAATGAATTTTATTAAACGAGGGTTATTAAGTATTTCAAGAAAAAAAGGTAAGTCAATCATTTTATTGGCTGTTATTTTCATCTTAGGGAATGTCATATCAGGTGCTATCTCGATTCAACAGGCTACAGACAATGTAGAAACAAGTATTAAAGATAAATTAGGTGCCGCAGCAACTGTGGAGCTTGATTATGAAGCGCTAGAGAATATGGGCGAAGAAGATCAAATGACACTAGAGATAGATAATGTAGATCTTGAATTAATAAATCAAATTGGTGAATTGTCTTATGTGAAATATTATGACTATAACCTGTCTACATATTTAGGATCAGAGAACGTCCAAAGTTATCAAGGTGAAGCTATGGAAGAGATGGAAGAAGATATGATGTATGAGGGCTCTAGTGCAGACTTCCAGTTGAAAGGTGTTAACTATGCACCAGTTATTGATTTTGAAGAAGGAGTAGGAAATTTAATCGAGGGTCGTGTTTTTGAACCAGGAGAAGTAGAAAATGGTTCAAGTGTGGCGATTATATCTGCAAAATTGGCAGAGATGAATGATTTGCAAATTGGTGATAATATCACGCTAAATAACGCTATTTATACTTTTGATGATTCAACTGGAGAAGAAAAATTAGCAACTTCTCGTGACGTTGTTTTAGAAGTGATTGGTTTATTTACACCAGAATCTGCAAGTGTAGAAGAAAGTGAAGAAAACGGTGAAATGGTTGATTTCATGAATATTGAATATCAAAATACTGTCTATGTACCTAATGCAGTAGTCAGTAGTGAGTCAGCTTATTGGAATGATGAGTATATGAAGGTTGATGAAGAATATGCTGCAATGGTTGAAGAAAATGAAGAAGCTCTTACGGAATACTATGCACCTATCTATGTATTGAATAATCCAGAGGATAATGTTGCATTTGCGGAAGAAGTTCAACCGTTGTTACCAGAACTTTATAAAGTTACCAATGCAAGTGATCAATATGAGACAATTGCAGCGCCAGTTGAATCAATGTCGAAATTAGCTGGTTATGTCTTACTTGTAGCCGTAATTGCAACTGTATTAATTATTGGTTTGGTTGTACTATTGTTCCTTCGAGACCGTAAACATGAATTAGGAATTTACCTATCTTTAGGTGAACGACGGGCTCGTGTGGTAGGCCAAATTTTAATTGAAGTAATGGTTGTCGCACTAATCGGTATTACCTTATCGCTATTCAGCGGGAATTTTTTAGCTCAGGGTATATCTGAAACTTTGCTCAATGCTGAAGATACTCAAAGTGAAGAGGACATGATGTATTACAGTGAATTAGAAGCGTACCAATCTAGTGTAACAACGGATGATGTAATGGAGTCGTATGAGGTAAAACTAGATTCTAGCTATATACTGATGTTTTATTTAGTAGGACTATTAACGATTTTAGTATCAACGATTATCCCATTAATATATATTGTTCGATTAAATCCTAAAAAAATAATGATGTAGGAGAGAGGTGAAATAGATGATATTAGAAGCAAAAGATTTAAATTATTTCTATCAAGATGGAGAAAGTCGTCGTTATATTTTAAAGGATACAAATGTCGGATTTGAAAAAGGGAAGTTTTATACGATTTTAGGTCAGTCTGGATCCGGAAAAACAACACTTTTAGCATTACTTAGTGCCCTAGATTCACCACAGAGCGGTACGGTATTATTTAATGAAAAAGACATTAAAGAGATTGGTTATGAGAAATATCGTCGCAATAATGTCGGGATCATTTTTCAAAGTTATAATCTAATTCCTGCCTTTACGGCTGTAGAAAATGTACTGGTTCCGATGTCTATTACAGAAAATGAAATTCCAGAGGACAAAAAAACAGTTGCTTATAACCTATTAGACTATATTGGAATTGTGAAAAGTAAAGCAGATCGTTCTGTAAATAAACTCTCTGGTGGTGAACAACAACGCGTAGCCATCGCGCGTGCATTAGCTACAAATGTTGAATTAATTCTTGCTGATGAACCTACTGGAAATCTTGATGAGGAGATGGAACAAGAAATTATTGATATTTTCAAAAAGTTGGCGCATGAACACGATAAATGTGTTGTGGTTGTAACACACTCGAATGAAATTGCGCAACAATCTGATCAAACTTTCACCCTTCAGAAAGGTAGATTAGCAGCTTATGAGTGATTTTTTGTCAAAATTCAATAAAGAAAAGTATGATAGTACTTTGGGTGAACAGGATGAAGATAAATCAAAAGGAACGCAAGATTCGATTGAAGAACCAAAAGAAAGCCTTGTAGATGATAAGGAAGAGGAAGTTATACCTGAGGAAAAGCCTAGTACTTCAACTGGTAGACGTCGAAGTGTTGTAGGTGAAGAAGTAGAGATCGATCCAACTTACCAGAAGAAAAAGCGACGTAAGCTGTTCGTTATTATTATTGGATCAACTCTAGCTTTTATATTAATGTTCATTACGTACTATAATGTTGTTCATGCGGAAGTGGAAGATTTTACAGATAAACCAGTATCTGACGCCCGGGCATGGGCAAATACAAACGATGTAGAAATAGAGTTAACAGAGGAATACAGTTCAGATTTTGAAGCTAATCGAATTATCTCGCAAAGTTTAGATGAAGGGAAAAATGTTCGAAAAGGGAAAACGATTACGTTAGTTAGTAGCTTAGGGCCGGATCCAGAAGCTGTTATTCCCTTACCTGACTTTTCAGAAATGAATCAAAGTGATACAGAAGTCTGGATAGAGGAGCAACAGGCAGAAAACCTAAAGGTTGTTTCAGAATATAGTGATAAGGTCGAGTCTGGTTCATTTATTAAACTTGTTATTAAAGATAGCGAAATTGATGAAGCAACATATCGTCGCAAGGATAGCGCTGCTGTTTATTACTCTAAAGGGGAAGAAGTATTTGAGAAGAATATTAGTGTACCAGATTTTTCTGCAAGTACAAAAGAAGAAGTACAACAATGGGCAGATACGAATGAAATCGCATTAACGTTGGAAGATAAAGATTCTAATACGATAGAAGTTGGCAAAGTTATCAGTCAAAGTGTAAAAGCTGAAGAAAAAATTGCTAAGAAAGATAAAATGACCGTCGAGGTATCTGTAGGTAAAGCGATAGTCGTACCAAATTTCGGTGAACTTGCAATGGATGAAGCAGCAAGTTACCCTGGACTAACCGTAACGATCAAACAGAAATTTCAATCAAAACTATCTTATGGAAGATTAGTTTCTCAATCGATTGAAGCGGGCACTAAATTGACCGGTGATGAAGCTCCTGCTATCACAGTAACTTATTCAGAAGGCAGACCTTTTCTTGCTGATTACCGTGGTGTGTTGGAAGGGGATTTACCGAAGTTATTTTATGAAGATTATCAATCTAAAGGGGCAGAAATTGATTATATCGTTAAATATGTTGATTCTGCTGAAGTAAAAGGAACAGTAGTTAGTATGAGTAAATTTAATGCATTTGTTTCGATGGACTATACCGTTGAAGTACGGATTAGTAATAATGCTTCAGCTGCATCAACGTCTAATCCTATGGAAGATGACGAAGGAGAATTTGAACAACCAATAGAGCCAGTAACAGATGAAGAAATGCCAGAAGAAGTTGTGAAATAATATAAGGATAACGCATGGGTGCTAATCATGTCCATGCGTTATTTTGTGTTGCAGTATTTTTATCTGCCGCTCTAGTTATTTGCTTCTTTAATGAAATAGATAAATCAAATTTCGCCCTAATTTGATGAAAAAATGATATGATACAAGTAGAATTAGCTTAGTCAAAGGAGGTTAAGTTTTCGTGGATGAAGTGAAAAGCGCGGCGACAATTGCGGAAGTTGAGAGAGAACTCCGATATATTTCTGGAATAATTAAACAAAAGGGTCGTGAAATTTTAAAAAACTATCCGATAACGACACCTCAATTTATAGCGCTACAGTGGTTATTAGAAGATGGGGATTTAACAATTGGTGAAGTTTCGAATAAAATAAATTTAGCATTTAGTACAACAACTGATTTAATAGATAGAATGGAAAAAAATCTTTTAGTTGAACGGAAAAGGGATACAAAAGATCGGCGTGTTGTTCGAATACATTTATTAGACAAAGGTAAAGATATTATTCAAGAAGTAATTGAGAAAAGACAAGATTATTTAGAAGATGTCTTAGAAGATGTTTCAACAGATCGTGTTGATGTATTGTATGATATTTTACAGTTGCTTCACAATCAAATGAAAATCGACAAAGAAAAAAATAGTAATGTGTAAACATTTAAGATAAGAGGGGATTAATAGTGGATCAACCGATTGGAGTCATTGACTCAGGTGTTGGTGGTCTGACAGTAGCGAGTGAGCTTATGCGTCAATTACCAAAAGAGCGATTAATTTATTTAGGGGACACATTACGTTGTCCTTATGGTCCACGGCCAAAAGAAGAAGTAATTCAATACACGTTAGAAATGGTTAACTTTTTACTGAAGCAAGATATAAAGTTACTTGTTATCGCATGTAATACTGCAACAGCTTTCACTTTGGAATTGCTGCAAGAACAATTAGATATTCCTGTCATTGGAGTCATTCAACCGGGAGCGCGAGCGGCGATCAAGATGACGAAAAATATGCAAATTGGTGTTATTGGAACAGAAGGAACAATTAGAAGTCGGGCGTATCCCGACGCGCTACATGGCATTAATTCTGAAATAGAAGTTCAAGGACTATCATGTCCAGACTTTGTACCAATGGTTGAACAAGGTGTAATTACAGGTCCTGAGGCATATCAAGTAGTAGAGACCGCCTTACAATCTATAAAAGAAAAGCAAATAATTGATACATTAATTTTAGGCTGCACACACTATCCTTTATTAAAGGACACGATTCAAGCTGTGATGGGAGAAGACGTCCATATCATCTCATCAGGTGAAGAGACCGCGAGAGAAGTCAGTGTAATCTTAGGTTACCATCAAACATTGTACGAAGGTGATCGTTCACCAAAGCATCGGTTTTATACTACTGGTCCTTGGGAAATATTTGAACGCATTGCGATTCAATGGTTAGACATACCAATTAATATAATTGAGAATGCAAATATAGAAACGAATTAAACAAGTGTGAAGAAGCACTTGTTTTTTTAGTGTCTAAACTGTTGACAAAACAGTTTAGGTTAATTAAAATTCAAGTATTCAATTAAACGATTGAATAGATTGAGAGGATAATTTTCATGACGAATGAACGTAACTTAAAAGATCTTTTATATGGAGAATTTGCGAGAGTTGGTAAAAGTATTTCTAGCCCAAAGCGGATAGAGATTATTGATCTATTATCACAAGGTCCAAAGTCTGTTGATGCTTTATCAAAGGCTACTACTATGTCTATTGCGAACGTTTCGCAGCATTTACAAACGCTCTTAAACTCAAATATGGTTAAATACACGAAAAAAGGAAATTTTGTTATCTACCAATTAGCGGATGAAATAATAGCAGAATTTTTAGCTTCCTTGCACAAATTATCAGAGAGACAATTAGTGCAGGTACAACAAATTAAACAAGAATTTTTGAATAGTCACTTAGGATTAGAAGGAGTAACGCTTACGGAATTGAAAAATAAGATGGATAAGGGAGAAATCTTATTGTTAGACGTTAGACCGACTGAAGAATATATAGAATTACATATCCCTGGTGCTATTTCTATTCCAGTTGAGGAACTGGAGGATAAAATTGCAACACTCCCTGCTAATTGTGATGTGGTTGCTTATTGTAGAGGTCCATACTGCTTAATGTCGGCAGAAGCAGTGGAACTTTTGAAATCAGTCGGAGTGAATGCTTTTCGGTTGGAAGAAAGCGTACAAGATTGGTTGCAATTCGAAGGTAACATAAGATAAGAAGAGCGTTGGATTTTGACTAGAAGGTTATAGAAGTATTTAGATTTGTTAACACGTCGTACTTATTTGAAAGGGTTAGCTATAACTGAAATATAAATTTTATAAAAAGGAGGTTGAATATGTCTAATCAAGTAGATGATTTGACGCAAAGTTATATGAATTCTCCAAGTAAGCAAAAAAAATTGTATAAACGAACATTAATAATCGTTAGTATCTCACAAATTTTTGGAGGAGCTGGATTAGCTGCTGGTATTACAGTTGGTGCTCTTCTTGCGCAGCAAATGCTTGGAACAGATGCATATGCTGGTTTACCGACAGCTTTATTTACTTTAGGTTCAGCAGGAGCTGCATTAGTAGTTGGAAGACTTTCACAACGATATGGACGTCGTACTGGGATTACAACTGGTTTTATAGCTGGAGGAATAGGCGCAATTGGAGTTGTAATAGCTGCTATTATAAATAGTGTGTTCCTTTTATTTATTTCTCTTTTAATTTATGGGGCAGGAACAGCTACAAATTTACAAGTTCGCTATGCAGGGACTGATCTAGCAAATAAGGAACAACGAGCTAAGGCTATTAGTATTGCAATGGTTTCAACAACTCTAGGGGCATTCGCAGGACCTAATCTTGTAGACTTTATGGGTAAATTTGCTCTTTCCATCAATGTGCCCGAACTTGCAGGTCCCTTTATATTATCAGGATTAGCTTTTATATTAGCAGGTGTTATTATCTATCTATTTCTTCGCCCAGATCCTTTTTTAATAGTTAAATCAATGAATACCCATAAAATACATAACAATGAGAATTCTGTAGAAACCTACGAAGAAGGTAATAAAAGAGGTATAACAGTTGGTGCTAGTATTATGATCCTTACTCAAATGATTATGGTGGCTATCATGACAATGACTCCCGTCCATATGGCACATCATGGACACGGATTAGGGGCAATTGGCCTTGTTATTGGCGTTCACATAGGATCAATGTATCTTCCTTCACTTATCACTGGTGTTCTTGTGGATAAATTCGGACGAAAAATAATGGCTGGCGTTTCTGGGGTAGTTTTATTGCTTGCTGGTATGTTAGCGGCAATTGCACCAACTGATTCAGTAATTTCATTAATTATTGCTCTTTCTCTTCTTGGAATCGGATGGAATTTAGGTATAATAAGTGGAACTGCACTAATAGTTGATTCAACTATCAGCTCAAAACGTGCTAAGACACAAGGGTCAGTAGACGTGTTTATTGCGTTAGCAGGCGCATCAGGCGGTGCTATGTCTGGTATGATTGTTGCAGGTGCGAGTTATACAGCTCTATCACTTATTGGTGGAGTGTTGTCCCTTCTTATCGTTCCGATCGTGTGGTCTAACCGTAAGAAAGTTAAGATTTAGTGCTATTTAAAACACGTTATATATTAAAATCAATAAGAACAATTTCATATTCTGTGTTGTTTTAAAAGTATCAAAGAACCGAATCTACAATAGACGTAGACTTGGTTCTTTTTTATTTGAAAAATAATAGCGTTTATAAACGTGTTTTTCTTATCTGTTAATGCGCAAAGTTATTTCTTTATAATCTATGAGCGAAGATAGGTCTATTTTGCTGAATAGCTCGTATACATAATAATACAAACCATCGTAGGAGGGAAAAACATGAGTATGCGATTAGGCAGACTGACAATACGAATTGGATTACCGATTTTGTTTGTATTATTTTTGACAACTGGATGTGGACTTTTTCAAGGCGAACAAACATTGGAAGAAATAGATGTACCAGTTGGCCAAACAACTGATACGGACCAAACGGATGACACAGTTGAGGAAGAGACGATTGAAACGACAGATGAAGAAACAGACGCAGATGTTACAACAACAGAGGCAGAAACAGTTCCGAGAGAATTATATTTAATAAATGAAGAAGGAATGGTGGTTCCACAAACAATGGAATTACCTAAAACGGAAACAAATGAAGTAGCTACACAAGTATTAGAATACTTAATTAAAGATGGTCCTGTCACAAATAGTTTACCAAGTGGATTTGAAGCAGTATTACCAGCAGGTACACAAATTCTAGGTTTAAATTTAGAGGAAGATGGTACATTAGTTGTTGATTTATCGAAAGAGTTCACAGAATATCTACCAGAAGAAGAGCAGCAAATCATTCAAGCAATGACATATACACTCACACAATTTGATAATGTTAATAAAATTAATCTTTGGATTAATGGAATTGAACAAAAGGAAATGCCTGTAAATGGGACACCATTAACAGATGGGTATTCACGTGCAAATGGTATTAATGTTTATCATGCAGATGGTGTTGATCTATTGGATAGTAAAGCTGTAACGCTTTACTATCCCACACAGCAAGGTGAACAATTATATTATGTGCCTGTAACACAGCATGTTGAGATGATTGAAGATAATGTTTATCAATCAGTTGTACAAGCATTGTTAGATGGGCCGTCTTATGATCTCGGTTTACTAAATGTTTTCAATCCTCGTGCAACAATAATGGAAGAACCGACGATAGAGGACGGTGTCTTGCAGGTAACATTTAGCAAGGAAATTCTAAGTGATGAGGCAAGTGGAGCGATATCTGATGAAGTGATGGAAACACTCGTATTGACATTGACAGATCAAGTTAATGTAGAAGCAGTCTCTGTAAATGTCGATGATGTTGAACAAGTATTTAATGAACATGGTGTTCCTTATAGTGAACCTGTTTCAAGGGAAACCTTTGTACCAGTCGGAAGTTTGTAATAGGAAAAGGAGCTGGAACAATCAGCTCCTTTTTTCTTTGCATGAAGTTATCGAAATGGGTAAAAATATGTTACGATTAGAAAGAATTAGAAGGAGGAAGATTAGATGAGACCAAGTGAGCGTGAAGTAGATCAACTAAGAGATATAAAAATAGAGACCGGTTATACAAAACATCCAGAAGGTTCCGTGTTAATTACTGTTGGAGATACAAAGGTAATATGTAATGCAAGTATAGAAGACCGTGTTCCACCATTTATGCGTAATAAAGGAAAAGGCTGGATAACAGCAGAATATTCTATGTTGCCACGTGCTACTGACACAAGGAATATTCGTGAATCTTCAAAAGGAAAAGTATCTGGAAGAACGATGGAGATTCAACGTTTAATTGGACGTGCTTTACGTGCAGTTGTCGATTTAGATAAGATTGGCGAACGTACAATTTGGATTGATTGTGATGTTATTCAAGCCGATGGTGGTACACGTACTGCATCGATTACAGGTGCATTTGTTGCAATGGTTCATGCATTTGGTACATTGATCGAAAAAGGAACAATTAAAGAAATGCCAATAACTGATTATTTAGCAGCAATCTCTGTTGGGGTAATGCCAGATGGGACGGAAGTTTTAGATTTAGAATACATCGAAGACTCGCAAGCACATGTCGATATGAATATCGTGATGACAGGTAACGGAGAGTTTGTAGAGATTCAAGGAACTGGTGAAGAAGCTACATTTAGTCCAGCGCAATTACAAACGATGTTAGGTTTGGCAGATAAAGGTTTAAAAGAAATATTTGATGTCCAAAAAGATGCATTACAACAATGGGCAACTTATTTAGAAAAGTAGAGGGATAAATGATGAAAGAAATCATGATTGCGACCCAAAATAAGGGTAAAGTAAAAGATTTTCAATTATTATTTAAAAAATATAATATTAAAGTGACTTCTTTATTGGATTTAAAAGAACCGATTGACGATATTGAAGAAACAGGTAGTACTTTTGAGGAAAATGCCATTATAAAAGCGGCGACAATTGCAGAAAAGTTTAAAATTCCTGTTTTAGCTGATGATTCTGGTCTAGAAATAGATGCATTAGACGGACGACCAGGTGTATACTCTGCTCGTTATGCAGGAGAAGAAAAAGATGATCAAAAGAATCTACATAAAGTATTAGAAGAAATGCATGATGTAGCTGATGTAAACCGCTCTGCTCGTTTTGTTTGTGTACTTGCGGTAGTAAGACCAAACCAAGAACCAATCGTTAAACGTGGAACGTGTGAGGGGAAGATAACACATGAACCAATTGGCACGTCTGGATTTGGTTACGATCCAATTTTCCAACCACATGGGAGTAGTCTAACAATGGCGCAGCTCACCTCTGATCAAAAAAATGATATTAGTCACCGAGGAAATGCGTTAAAACAAATAGAAGAATGGGTAAAGAATCTTTAGAAAGCGAGGGGTACTATGCCAAAAGTATTAATAACCAGTGATAGTCACGGGTTAACAGAAGAACTTGAAAAAATTAAAGAACGTCACAAGGATGAGGTTGACCAAATGATTCACTGTGGCGATTCTGAATTAGACTTTGATGCTAGTTCAATGGATAACTTCATGAAAGTCACTGGAAATTGTGACTTTGATTCACAATATCCGGATGAATTAGATTTTGCTGTCGATGATTTAAAATTTTATGTAGCTCATGGTCATATGCATCAAGTGAAAACTTCTCTGAAGCCGATTGTTAAACGAGCAGAAGAATTAGGAGCAACAATCATTTGTCACGGTCATTCCCATATTGCTGTAGCACAGAAAATAAACAACAAAGTAATCATTAATCCCGGTAGTATCCGATTACCGCGCGTTCGTGAAGAAAAAACCTATGCGATTTTATCTTGGGAAACAAGTGGACAATTAGCAGTTGATTTTTATGATGTTGATGGTAATCGAGTAAAGGATTTAGGCCTCGAGACAACAATAAAATGATATTCTATACAAGAAATATAGATTATTTATATTTCTTGTATAACTTTTTTCTTAAATATATTGACAAAAGCCTAAAAACTTAATATAATAAGTCTTGTCTGTTGCGAAAGTTAGTGTGTTTTTCGTACATAAATCAATACCACGCGGGTGTAGTTTAGTGGTAAAACCTCAGCCTTCCAAGCTGATGTCGAGGGTTCAATTCCCTTCACCCGCTCCATTATGTCCCAGTAGCTCAGCTGGATAGAGCAACGCCCTTCTAAGGCGTGGGTCGGGAGTTCGAATCTCTCCTGGGACACTATTAAAAAACGGCGCTAAGCCACGTTATATAAGCCTTCTAATCCGTTAGTTGTATCGGTCACTGAACCGGTCAACCTGCGATTAGGAGGCTTATTTTTTTATGACCAAACGCAAACCCTCGCTCACAGTTCGAACGGACTTATCCGGTTTATTCAACTCGAACTCAAAACCCAAACGAAATAACGGGCCTTAGCTACGGTGTCGAGACAAATGAAGGCGGCTGGATTAAATGATAGAACTATTAGCGATTACGAGTTACATCGTTTATTCGTTCGTAAGTATATTAACGCTACGATCGGCGCGGGATAATAACATTAGTTCGTAAAATAAACCTCCAGGGACATGACCGCCGATGACCGCCTGCCACGTCGCGACATATTGCTTACAGAAATTGAAACGTCACGGACTAAAAAGAAGGGCGAGCGTATTCTCGTCCTTGCCCACAGGGGTGAATTACTAGATCAAGCTGAAGATAAGTTAGAACAAGCAACAGGACTAAAATGTGCGACTGAAAAAAAGCAGAGCAAACATCATTAGGTAGCTTTTATCGAGTGGTAGTAGGTAGTGTTCAAACATTAATGAGAGATAAACGATTGAGAAAATTTGATGCAGACTTTTTTGACACGATTATCATTGATGAAGCACATCACTGTATATCTGATAGCTATCAAAGAGTTTTGAATCATTAGCTTTCGAATATACCTTGCCAAAAGCCATAAAAGAAGGATATCTAAGCCCAATAAAGGCATTAACAATCCCTTTGAAATTAGACTTGTCAGCAGTTGGCCAACAAGCAGGTGACTTTAAAACAAGTAAATTAGGAAGTGCGCTTGATCCATATCTTGAATCAATTGTAGATGAAATGGTTAGAGTGGCTAGCGACAGAAAAATAGTAGTTTTTCTTCCACTTGTCAAAACAAGTCAAAAGTTTACGGAATTACTTAATCAAAAGGGATTTAAAGCAACAGAAGTTAATGGAGAGTCAAAAGATCGAGCAGAAATATTAAGAGATTTTGATAGTGGTAAATACAATGTCCTTTGTAATTCTATGTTATTAACAGAAGGTTGGGATTGTCCATCCGTAGATTGTGTGGTTGTTTTAAGACCTACCAAAATAAGAAGTCTTTATATCCAGATGATTGGGCGTGGTACCCGACTATATCCTGGGAAAACTGAATTATTGTTACTTGATTTTTTATGGCATCCAGCTCATTTGATTGCCAGCTATTACTGCAGGATCTAATTTAAAGAAATAATTTATAACTGCAATAATAACTATGAAATTCACTATTGTAATTAAGGAATTAATAATATATGTTGATAATAAATTTACTTAATTAGGTATCTTAAACTGTCTTTTTATCATGATAAAACAATCCAATAACTGATAAAATTTTATAACAATACAAATGAACCTTTAGTAGAAGATTCTGAAACCATTGAATATAAAGTTGGTAGTTACAAGATAATAATTTCCAATTTTAGTATAGGAGAATCTATCGTCAATGATGGAATAACATTTAATTTCGACAAGAAATCCAAATAAGGTTGTCCATTGTTAATTTAATGTGGGAATTGCTTTCTTTTTGACGAATGTAACAGTTATAGAAAAGGAGATGATTTGTATGGGTAATGAGAATTATAGTTATGATGATTTCCATGCTGATTTAGTTAAAAGACAAATTCCAATATATTTTGATTTAACTAAAAAGCTGCCTAGAGAATTAGAAGAAGTTATTGAAAAGAAAGATGTTAAGCATTTTTATGGAAAAAATATCTTTGCCGAAGGAAAAAAGATATTTACCTCTTCTACACCGATAAAGTAATTCATGTAATCATAGACCAAAGATCAGTCGATTTTGAAACAATAAAAAGTAAAATTGTAAAAGCTGATTACAATCAAGGCGATAGTTATAATGCAACCCTTAAGATCCATTTTGAAAACGGGCAAGTATTTAACTTCAACAATAAAGAAGATAATGTTAAGCAATGGAGAGAAATTTTTTCAGAAAACCTAAAAGAAATATACAAATCAATATGAGAGAAACAAGCATCCAACATGGGTGCTTTTTCTTTTGGGATACGTGAAGGGATTGTAGCAATAGGCGGAGGTTGCACTTATATCATGTCGAATAAAGCTATTCTAAGCAGGATTATTATTGTATAAGATAGAAGAATCCAATATAGAGGAATGGATAAATATGAGTAATACGTTTTATAACAAACTAGGAATTTTTATTATTATAGTAGGTGCAATAGGAGCTATCGGAATTATATCAGCATTTGATTGGGAAACATGGAATGATATTAAGGACTATCCTTCTACGCATGCTGATGAAATATTGTTTTTAAAACCACAACTAACTAGCATGTGGACTTCAGCAATTACTGCATTATTAGGCAGCGTAGTGCTTGGTGCCATATTGATGGCTTTAGGTAAAATTGTTGAACAACAAGCAGAAGGCAATGAGTATTTGAAAATGATATATCGAATCGAAAAGCAAGATAAGACATCTGAATGAGGTGTCTTTTTTGTAATTTATTGCAGGAACCGAAAGAAAATATTAACCTATGAAAAATTCTACTAAGCACACAATACAGTGCTTTTGAATTATGGTAAAAGAATCCAATAAATGATATAATTCTATGTAATAATACATAGGGGGTTAGGGTTTGAAAAAGTTATTGGTTGTTTTAATTAGTTTTTTATTTTTACTAGGAGCATGCAATGATAGTGAAGCTACTAGTGAAAATGAACTGCAAGAAGAAGAGGCTAACAGTGATGAAGTGTTAACAGAAGAAGATACTCTAGAAATTGAAGAGAAAATTGAAGAGAAAATAGAAAAGTCGAATGAAGCACTGCCAACAGACGCAATCGGAAGGGCTGAGTATCGCTTAGACAATCAAGCGTTCTCTAAAATTGGATTAAAAGAGCAGCTAGAGTCTGAAGAATTTAGCACTGAAGAAGCAACTGACGCAGTAAACCAAATAAGTGTTGATTGGAAAGAACAAGCGATACTAATGGCTGAAGGATATTTAGTAGATTCATCGTTCTCTAAAATTGAATTAATAGGGCAGCTAGAGTACGAAGGATTTAGTAATGAAGAAGCAACTTATGGAGTAAACGAACTAAGTGTTGATTGGCAAGAACAAGCAGTACTAGATGCTGAAGTTATTTTAAAATATAATGAAAATTACACAAGAAGTTCATTGATTAACCAGCTAGATTTCAACGGATTTAGTGAAGAACACGCAAATTATGCCGCTGATGAAGTAGGACTTTAACATTATTGAAAATGATAACAGAAGAAAAACAAACCTAAAGTCATCTCAATGAGGTGTCTTTTCTTTTTGTGATTAGTTGCAGGATTTCCCTCATTTCTTGTCGAAATATATTGATAGGGAGGGTGTTAATTTGAGTTTAATAGAAGACATTGAAGGACTAATAATTGATGCAGAATTCAAAAACCTTAAAAACTTTAATAAGTATTCACTGTTGGTAAAGGCGAATGATATTAGTAAGGAACATTATAAGACTAAGACCGATGACTTTATTATAGATCCTGCTGGTAATATACCTGAACAATTTAGACTACCTGTAGAGATTGTTTCTTCTGACTTGCGTAGGGACAGAATAGTGAACATGTTCGAGGGTGAACTGAAGAATGTTGTTGTAGAAGATTATTTTATACGAACGATAAGTATTCTAGATATATTACTGGAGGAGATATACTCCGCTATTCTTAGAGACCAAGGGAAGGAGGAAAGAAAGATTTCCGAAGAGGTTGGCTTTAGCCCCAAAAAACTTCCTCATGTTTTATTGGCAGAGATACCAAAGTTCAAAACTTTTACTAATAGTAAAGGATTTGGAGTAGTTGATTACTTTTATATATATGAAATTTACAGGCAATATAGACACGCTATCATACACAGTAATGGCACATTAAACGAAAGACATCTTAAAAAAATTAAGAATACTTGCACAACATTAACTTCGCATACTGGACAGGAATTTAAGTATGAAGACCTAATGTTTATAAAGGATAATAAAATTGAACTAACACTCGAAGGAATGGCCATTTTGAGACACTGGGTAATTACATTTTCATCTAGTATGTTAACAAGTTTATCTAAATAGTTTATGTAATAAACATAATGAAATCGATGCGTGAAACGAGAGCAGTCATAAAGCAATACAATGGCTTGCGCGAAGAAGTTGGTCTTGTAAGAGAAGATTGATTACCCTCAACTGTGTCTAAATCTGTGCTTACAGTGGTCATAAACATTTAGTTTACAAGGTTTCTGATAGTGTCCCAGGAGAGATTCGAACTCCCGACCCACGCCTGAATCATTCTTCTCTTAATTTATAAATAATGATACGATTACAAACCCTACAATGAGTAGGATAATCATAGTTCCAGTGAATTTCCAACTTGTGCCACCGAGTGAGCGAGAGAGGTTGCTTCCTTGAAAACTGCTAGAGGAATGTTTTAGTTCTTTTTGAAGCATTCTTTCCCTTCTAGCTTCAGGTTTTTCTTTCTCTTTATCCATTCCTTCACCTCCAGTTTCTTTTTATTTTAACACTTACATACTGTTTTTTTGTAATTAAATGAAAAATATTACAGAAAATCTAGGTTTTTAGATTAAATCATAGTATTTCCTATTAAATGCTAAAAAGATTTTTAATCTTCACGTCCTTATCAAAACGCAAGCATTCTGGCACTAAGGTGTATATTTTAACTGTTTTCAAACAAAATATACAGGCAGAGTTCAAGCGTGAATAAGGAGTGGAGCAATAAATGAAACAATCATTAAAACCAGTTATTGGCATTACAAGTTCAAACGTTACACATAATAAACTCCCGAGTATTAATTTGCATGAAAAATATATTCAGGCAATAGTAACAGCAGGAGGTGTGCCAGTTGTTATTCCGACAGGTCCGAAAGATATGGCTGAAGTATGGGTGTCCATCTGTAATGGAATCATTTTAAGTAGTGGTGAAGACGTTGATCCTTATTCATATCATGCCAATCCTGAACCGAAATTGCAGCAAACCAATTTAAAGCGAGATCTAATGGAGATTGATCTTGTTAAAAGTGCGCAACAACAAAATAAACCACTCCTTGGAATATGTAGAGGTATAACGATGTTAAATGCCGCGCTGGGTGGAACGGTTATTCAAGATATTGAAACGGCTAACTCTAAAGCAATTAAGCACTACCAGCAAAGCGATAGGGAAGATCCAACACATGACGTACAAATTAAAGAAGGAAGTTTATTATATAAAATCCTTAATGATACGAAAATACGGGTAAACAGTATGCATCACCAATCGATTAACAAGCTTGCACCTAATCTTATAACGGTAGCAACTGCTCTTGATGGTGTAATAGAAGCAGTCGAAGGACCGAGTGATGCTCCGTTTATGTTAGGCGTACAGTGGCATCCAGAGGAGATGGCACATGTAGATTCTCGAATGCAAGATCTTTTTCAAGTATTTGTTCATGCCTGTAGCAAAGTTGAAAATATTAATTTCTCTAAATCTCCTTAGGATGTGACGTAATGGATCAGAAGTTGAAAAAGCTCGAATATGTTTGGTATGCCAGCTATGGCTCAAATTTAAATAGAGATAGATTTTTATGTTATATAAAAGGTGGCAAGCCAGAGGGTTCTTCTAAAGTAGAAGTCGGGTGTAAAGATAAGTCACTACCATTAAAAGAAGCAACATATAAAATGAATTTACCTTTATATTTCGCGAAAAGTTCTGTACGTTGGCAAAAACAAGGGGTAGCATTTATTGGATTGAAAAAGGATGGAAAATATCTTACATATAGTAGAAAATATTTAATTACAGTCGATCAGTTTTTGGATGTTGTTAAACAAGAAAATAATCAAGCGGAGTTAGATATAGATTTAGCTGAATTGATTAAAAATGGTGTCATGACATATAGAGATTCGTGGTATGGTACGCTACTTTATTTAGGTGATGTAGATGGCTATCCAATTGTAACATTTACGGCAGACTGGGATTTAGATGTTCCTTTTCGTAAACCTTCTGAGGAATATCTCACCATGATTATCAAAGGATTGAGACTCACCTTAGAACTTGAAAAAGATGTAATTGTCGATTATATATCTTCTAAGCCAGGTGTGATCAATCATTACAAAAGAGATGCTATTGAAAAATTGATCAATTGAGACGGGCTATTCGCAATTAGCAGCTATATCTAGACAGTGCATTTGATTCTCTGAGTAGATGTGTGAAATAATGTAAAGGTATTCATTAAATGTAATCAGAATTTAATGGAAATAGTACATTATGAATTGGATTTATATGTTAAAATTAAGATTATGTAAGCTTAGGTGATTGAGAAGGGGGACTTTTCATTGTTTATAAATGATATTAAGAATCTTGAGTTTTTTAGCCATCTTTCCTTAAAATATGTGGAAGACCGTCTGCTCATTAATGCAGTGTTTCCTAAAGAATTTCTTGTTGAAAACAATATGACAGAGCCTTTCCTATACGTAACGCTTTATGTTCGTGGTGGTGAAAGAATTAAAATAATTGATGAAGGGACAGCAAAGATCTATAGTCCTTCTAGAAATCAATTTGATCAACATACCTACAAACAAATTATTCAGTTTGCAATGGAACATTCGAAGCAGTTTACGCATTTAGTTGAATAGTAATTTTATGGAATTATAGTTGGGCAAAAGGCAATCTACATACTAGTAGGTTGTCTTTTTTGTGTTATTTATCTGCGTTTTAATGTAAGCGCACGCAATAATTACACTGTTAGCTTATCTAACAAGTAAATTGAATACATGTTTTAAGTGTGTTTATATTAGTTATAAGATAAATTATCAGAAAATTAAACTATTTGGAGGAGTTACTCACATGCCAAAACAAAAGTTGCTTTTAATTGGAAACGGGATGGCAGGAATTAGAGCGATTGAAGAAGTATTAAAACTTAAACCAAATGAATTTGAGATTACCGTTTTCGGTAGCGAACCATATCCGAACTATAATAGAATTCAATTATCAAAAGTTCTACAAGGTGATACAGATGTAAGTGATATCACATTAAATGAATGGCAATGGTACGAAGATAATAATATACGACTATACCCAGGCGAAACAGTCATAAATATAGATAAAACAAACCAAGTAGTATTTACGGATAAAGGTCGAGAAGAGCTATACGATAAATTAATTATAGCAACTGGATCTAAGGCGTTTATTTTACCTTTACCAGGTGCTGATAAAGAGGGTGTTACAGGATTTCGCGATATTAAAGATTGTGAAAAAATGATTGAATATTCCAAAAAATATAAAAAGGCAGCAGTTATTGGTGCTGGTTTACTTGGTCTTGAAGCAGCTCGTGGTTTACTAAACTTAGGTATGGAAGTGGACGTGATCCATATAAATGATTATTTAATGGATCGTCAGTTAGATGAATCAGCAGGACGACTTCTTGAAAAAGAATTAAAAGAACAAGGAATGAATTTTCTATTAAATAAACAAACGGTAGAAATTACTGGCGACGAAAAAGTGAGTGGTCTTAAATTTAATGATGGTGAGGAAATTGAGGCTGACTTAATTGTTATGGCAGTTGGTATCAAGCCTAATGTAGCATTGGCGATAGAGAATGGAATTAAGGTTAATCAAGGTATCATTGTTAATGATTATATGGAGACTGAGACGCCAAATATATTTGCTGTTGGTGAGTGTGTCGAACACCAAGAGATGGTATATGGACTAGTAGCTCCTTTATATGAACAAGGGCAAGCATTAGCAAAGCAGTTATGTGGTGTTACAGGTGTTGGTTATCAAGGAACGGTTGTTTCTACACAATTAAAAGTTTCGGGTGTTGATGTCTTCTCAACGGGTAAAATAGTTGAAGATAAAAATACGAAATCAATAAAAGTATTTGATGAATGGAATGGCACTTATAAAAAGTTAATAGTAGAAGATGGTAAATTAGCAGGTGCTGTTTTATTTGGTGATACAAAAGATGGTACACGACTGTTAAGTCTTATTAAAAAGGCAGCAAACGTAGAAGAATATTTAAATGCTAACGATAGTGAACAGTCAGGGGCAAGTTTAGTAGCTGAAATGCCAGATGATGAATTAATATGTGGATGTAACGGGGTAAGTAAAGGCACAATTGTCGATGCAATTAATACAAAAGGTTTAACGTCACTTGAAGAAGTAAAAGGCTGTACAAATGCATCTCGCTCTTGTGGAACCTGTAAATCACTTGTATCTGATTTGCTAGAATACACACTTGGTGATGATTATAATGAAAATCAAAAGGTATCTGTTTGTGGTTGTACAACGTTATCTAGAGATGAAGTAATCGAGGAAATTAAAGAAAAAGGACTAACACATACGCGTGAAGTTATGAATGTTTTAGGTTGGAAAAATGAAGAAGGTTGTTCGAAGTGTAAACCGGCTTTAAATTATTATTTAGGTATGCTTAATCCAACTGATTATGAGGATGAAAAGGAATCTCGATACGTTAATGAACGTCTACACGCCAATATTCAAAAGGATGGCACGTTTAGTGTTATTCCTAGAATGTATGGTGGTGTAACAAATGCTGTTGATCTTAGGAAAATTGCAGATGCAGCAGATAAATATGATGTCGGTATGATTAAGTTAACAGGAGGACAACGAATAAATTTACTTGGTGTTAAGAAACAAGACTTACCAGATATGTGGGCAGATCTAGGGATGAAATCTGGTCATGCGTATCAGAAAGGTCTTCGTACAGTTAAAACGTGTGTAGGTTCTGAATTCTGTAGATTCGGTACACAAGATTCAACAGGTATGGGAATTAAATTAGAGAAAAAATTTGAAGGTATATCTGGACCACATAAATTAAAAATGGCTGTATCTGCTTGTCCTAGGAATTGTGCAGAAGGCGGAATTAAAGATGTCGGTATCGTTGGTCTAGATGGTGTCTGGGAGTTACATGTTGGTGGTAACGGAGGTACAGAACTTAGACAAGGTGATCTATTGTGTAAGGTGAAAACAGAGGATGAAGTAATGGAATGGGTCGGAGCATACTTGCAATATTATAGAGAAACAGGAAATTATTTAGAAAGAACTTCTGGCTGGGTAGATCGCTTAGGTATTGACCATGTTAAAGAAATATTAGCAGTCAAAGAGACTCGTGATGAGCTAAATGAACGGATGGATATTGCTTTGGATGCCATTCAGGAACCTTGGAGTGAAGTAATTAATAATGAAGAAACACTAAGAGAACTGTATGAAAAAGTAAATGTTCCGTCTATTTCTAAATAAATCAATCGGGGGATATCGATATGGAAAAAACGCAACGACGCATTTTCGTGGGCAATTATTCTGAATTGCCGAAAAAGCTTGGAAAAACTGTTATAATTGGTGATCAAGAGGTTGCGGTCTTTAAATTAGCTAGTGGAGATATCCGTGCCATTGAAAATCGTTGTCCACACAAAGGCGGCGTATTAGCTGAAGGAATGGTAAGTGGTGACCATGTTTTTTGCCCAATGCATGATTGGAAGATAAGTATGGTTGATGGAAAGGCGCAAGCACCAGATGAAGGTTGTGTCCAAACTTATACTACTGAGGTTACGGAAGATCAAGTATATGTATTAATGGATCAGAAGTAAGTAGACTTTCTATATGAAAGTATAGTAGTCTCTTCATGTTAGTGGCATCAACAGTGACGGTCTTAAATCTAGAGAGGAGGGTTCATTATGGGGAAAGTGTATATTGTTGGAGCAGGTCCAGGTGATCCCGAATTAATAACGGTAAAAGCATTAAAATTGATTAGACAAGCGGATGTTATTTTATATGATCGCCTTGTTAATAAAGCGTTACTTAAAGAAGCTAAGACAAATGCCAATTTAATTTATTGCGGAAAACTACCAAAGTATCATATGATGATACAAGAAACGATTAATAATTTATTAGTTAAATATGCATTGCAAGGTAAAACAGTTGTAAGACTTAAAGGTGGCGATCCTTTTATATTTGGGCGTGGCGCTGAAGAAGTGGAAGTGTTAGCTGAAAATGGAATAGATTATCAAGTTGTTCCTGGAGTTACTGCAGGAATTGCTGCCCCAGCATATGCGGATATTCCGTTAACACATCGAGAGTTAGGTAATTCTTTTGCGGTAGTTACTGGACATTGTCAAAAGGGTAAGCCTAATGATATTAAATGGGAGAGTCTTGCCCATGCAGTGGATACGTTAGCTATATATATGGGGATAGGAAATTTACCTTATATTTGTGATCAACTTTTAAAGCATGGAAAGAGTGAGGATACACCTGTAGCAATCATCCAGCAAGGAACAATGGATGAGCAGAAGACAGTAGTAGGGACAATAGAATCAATCGTTTCTATTGTTGAAGCGGAAGCGATTCAAAATCCAGCTATGATTGTTATTGGAGAAATTGTTCGTTTCAGAGAAAGAATTAACAAATTGAAGCAAATTAATTCTAGTAAGGTTGATTTTGAATTAAAAGAAGCCTATTAGAATGGAACGTTTATGTGTAATAGCAAAAAGGAGTGGTTAAGATTCAAGCTGTATTATATGTTTGTCATGGTAGTCGCGTAAAAAAAGCAGCACAAGAAGCAATTAATTTCATTGAGAAGACAATGAAGTTAGTTGATACCGAAATACAAGAATATTGTTTTTTAGAGCTGGCAAAACCATCTATTATGGAAGGTATCGATCAATGTGTTAAGCAAGGAGCAACAAAAATTGCTGTTGTACCTGTTTTGTTACTAACAGCTGGTCATGCTAAGAAAGATATACCGGAAGAGTTAGAACACGGCCAGAATAAGTATAAAGACGTGCAGTTTAGCTATGGGAAACCTATTGGTGTTCAGGAGAGAATGAATGATGTATTAGTAGAGAGATTAGAAGAGCAGACTGTCTTAACGTCTAATACGAAAATCTTACTCGTTGGCAGAGGTAGTAGTGATCAAGATGCCGTAAATGATATTCAATCAATTGCAGATTCTTTGCAAGAAAGAGTGCATGTATCCTCTATTGAAAAATGTTTCCTCGCTGCAGCTACACCTAAATTCAAAGAAAAACTGCAAGCAACAGTCTCAACTGGTGCAGAACATATCGTAATCCTGCCTTATTTGCTTTTCACAGGGATATTAATGAAGGAAATAAGAGAATTCGTAGATGAACTAAGTTTGAAACCAGAGCAAGAAGTAATTATTTGTGATTATCTTGGAGACCATGACTATGTTTGTGAACAATTAAAAAATAGAGTAGAAGAAGCAATTAAGAATGAAGAACCTATTCCAACATTGATTTGATAATAAAAAAGCTAGCGAATGATTTATCAATAGATCATTCGCTAGCTTTTTTATGTAATTCTATTCTTAAAGAATGAAGTGTTTTTTTTTGTAAGTGTGAATCAAGTAATTCTTCATTAATAAGTGAATGTAATATTTTTTTCTTTTCGTTACTATCTATGTTTGCAGTTTTTACTAATTGACGTGCATCAAATAAAAAATCCATATAGGCTTGATACCGTTCATCATATTCATTTTCTAATTCATGTTTTATTTTTTTTGCAAACGCTGGACTTGCGCCAGTTGTTGAGATCGCAATGGATAGTTTCCCACGTTTCAAATGGATCGGAAACTGTACATTTCCTTGTGTAGCATCTTCAACTGCATTAATTAATGCGTTTTTAGGAGCTGATTCAATCACCCAATGGTTAATAGCGGAGTTATTAGTTGCAACAATGATAAGAAAAGCATGATCTAAATCACTTTCTTCAAACACCTTTTCCTGCCAATAGACACTTTTTTGAATATGTAATGATTCGATTGTTTTCGTTACTGTTGGACTTATTACACTAATAATCGCATCAGTATCAAGTAGGGTCGTAATCCTTCTTTGGGCTATCTTTCCACCACCAACTACTACAACCTTTTGTCCTTTTACATCAATCATCATTGGTATAGAAGCCATCATTATCACAACCCTTTGTTAGTATTATCTTGTGTTACCAAACTAATAATTTGCATCTTGTACGCCAAGATGGTTTAACAAATTACGTAATTCTTCAGCCGCTAGGCCCATCATTTTAAAGTAAGTTTTTGTATCACAGTCATTTAGTATTCTATAGTTATCAATCATAGAGTCTAAGGTAATTCTTTCTTCGCTGGTTGCATTTAGATAATAAGGAGCAAGAGAAGCGCAAATAATTGTAAAGGCGCCATTTTGATGCAATATAAAATCCTTTGAGATAGTACCAGACATTCCGCCTTTATGCTTTATATTTAACGCCCTTCTAGCAACAACTTCTAATTTAATCGCACTCTGTTCGTTAGACATGAATTACACCTCCTATACCTCATATTAACCTATAAAAGTAGTATGATATACAAATAAGTAGTGTTATGATAACAGAATTTTCAAATAAATAAAATGAAAGTTTTTAATTTTGATGTAAAAGTAGTATTATAATAAGTAATAAGGAGGAGCATTTAATTAATATGTAGATAAACGGATAATAATTTAAAATATCGGTTAAAGTAACACCTTCTAAATTGTTACAAATATAAATATAAATTGATTGGAAAACAGATTACGTAGTAAGGATTTGTATTTTAACTGAAAAACTGTCTTGTTTGAATCGATTTAAAAAAGGGAATGATTTATAAGATAAAATAGTAAAAATAGAATAATATTGCCTAGGTTTATTGTTTCCAATAACATAGCAATACAAACTATTATCTGAGAGTGGGATGTCTCATGCAACATAATGAACAAAAAGTCGTCCTTTTCCCAAAATGGAAGAAGGATTTAGAAAGTGAAGCGTATCAAGCTTTGCGTGAAAAAAGGTTTCATGAAGCTTTAGATGGATTTGACACATTACTTTCGTATGAAATTAATAATCAAGAAATATCCGTTGGAAAGCTAACGTGTTTAATGGAACTTGGGATGCAGGAAGAAGCAGAAGATTTATGTGAAACATTACTTGCAAAGAAAGATGATAATTACTTCTCATACATACATATATATGCTACCTTATTGTTTCAAGCGAGTAAATATCAAGAAGTATCTGAATTGTTAGAGGATGTAATTCACGAACGACTTCCTGACCCTTTCAAAACGCAATTAGAAACGCTTTATCATTTAAATGAAAGGTTACGAGAAGAGCAACAAGAAAAACAGGCTATGTCGACAGTAAAAGAGCTAGAGGCTGCTGTTGAGCAAGAAGATACAGTATTACAATGGCACTTAGTTAATCATTTACATCAAAGTGATTTATCAGCGTATCTAAATCTATTTCAAGAAGTCTTATTAAATAAGACTGTGCATCCAGTAATTAAAACCTCCATATTGGGTTTATTACAAGCAGAGTCAATTGACGAAGACATAAGTATTGAGAAATTTTCAAAAGTAATGGTTATTAATTCAAGTACATACCCTTTTATTATGGATCACCCTTTTCGTAATGACATAAGAAAAAGTTTAGAGAAACTCGAACAAGATAATCCATCATTATTTGAGCTTGCAGATCAATTGTTATACAGATACTTATATGTAAGATATCCCTTTATTGTGGATAAGTCGGAAACAAATACGATGAAAAAAGCTTTATTATACCTTGTTAATTCATCGTTTATTGACGAAACAAAAGTAGTTGAAACACTACAAAATGAAGATGTTAAGCATTACATAGATGAAATATTATATTGCGAGAAAATCTACTTCTCAATAATGGAAGAATAAGTAGAATTAGAAATAACATTTGATCTTGATTCTAAATCTTGAAAGGCCGGACGTTTATGTTATAATAAGGTGGTTGCAATTTGCGTTCGGTCTCGTATAAGAAGTATCGTACAATGAATGAACGGCAAATATAATTATTTATAGATTTTTTTGGAGGGAATAGTATGACAGCAAAATGGGAAAAACAAGAGGGTAATAAAGGCCTTTTAACAGTTGAAGTGGAAGCTGAAAAATTCAACGAAGCATTAGATCAAGCTTTCAAAAAAGTAGTGAAAGATGTACAACTACCTGGATTCCGTAAAGGTAAAGTACCTCGTGGATTATTTGAACAACGTTTTGGTGCAGAGTCACTTTACCAAGACGCGGTGGATATTATTCTACCAGAATCTTACACACAGGCTATTGAAGAGACAGGTATTGAGCCAGTTGATCAACCTGAAGTTGATATTGCTCAGATTGAAAAGGGAAGTAATCTTATTTTCACAGCGACTGTTACAGTTAAGCCTGAAGTAACATTAGGTGATTATAAAGGTTTAGTAGTTGAAGAAGAAACTGTTGACGTAACAGATGAAGATGTTACAGGTGAATTAGAACACCAAAGAGGACACCAAGCTGAGCTTGTTGTTAAAGATGAAGGTTCAGTAATAGAAAACGGAGACACTGTTGTAATGGACTTTGACGGTTTTGTAGACGGAGAAGCCTTTGAAGGTGGAGCTGCTGAGAATCATTCATTAGAAATTGGTTCTGGTTCATTCATTCCTGGATTTGAAGAACAACTAGTTGGTAAAAAGGCTGGAGAAGAATCAGAAGTTACAGTAACTTTCCCTGATGAGTATCATGCAGAGGAACTAGCTGGTAAAGAAGCTACATTTAAAGTGAAAATCCATGAAGTTAAAGGTAAAGAGTTACCAGAATTGGATGATGAATTCGCTAAAGATGTTGATGAAGAAGTAGAAACTCTTGCAGAATTAAAAGAAAAAATTAAAACGCGTTTAGAAGAAGAAAAGAAAACAGAAGCTGAAAATAATAAGCGTGAATCACTTATTCAACAAGCATCTGATAATGCACAAGTTGACATTCCAGAAGTAATGGTGACGAGTGAATTAGATCGTATGTTACGTGAATTTGAACAGAAGTTACAACAACAAGGTATGACACTAGATATGTATTATCAGTTCTCTGGTCAAGATGCCGACGCGCTTAAAGAACAAATGAAAGAAGATGCTGGAAAACGTGTAAAAACAAACCTTACACTTGATGCAATCGCAATTGCAGAAAGCATTGAAGCAACTGACGAAGATGTAAATAAAGAATTAGAAACAATGGCAGGTATGTATCAAGTTGATATCGAACAACTTACACAAATGCTTGGTGGAAATACTGATGCGATTAAAGACGACCTTAAATTCAAGAAATCAATAGACTTTCTTGCAGAAAACAGTAAAACAAAATAAGAAGTTTAGATTGAGTTAAGAGATTATAGGGATTAGAAAACGAGGTACATCGAATACGTGCCTTGTTTTCTCTTCTATAATTCAAAGAATAGAACAACATACATAACATAACTTACAACAAATCATTTGACATGTAACAAATATTATACATAATAGAGTGAACAATTAATTAAAAGTAAACAAACGTTGTAGGTGATTTTAATTCAACGTTTGTTTAGTAACAAGTAAGATAGGAAAGACTGTTTTTAGATTTAAATGTGTATTACTTTGTAATCATGCTTTTATCTGATATCATGTTGAAGAGAGGCTATAAGGTACAGGGATGTAGACGCTTCTTCCTATCAAATAGATATTTTTACACTTGAGGGGTGAAATAGTTGTATAAATTTAATGAAGAAAAAGGACAATTGAAGTGTTCGTTTTGTGGAAAAAGCCAAGATCAAGTAAGAAAGTTAGTTGCTGGTCCAGGAGTTTATATATGTGATGAATGTATTGAATTATGCACAGAGATTGTGGAAGAAGAGTTAGGAACAGACGAAGAAGTAGAATTCAAAGATGTTCCAAAACCACAAGAAATACGTGATATTTTAAGTGACTATGTAATTGGTCAAGATAAAGCGAAGAAGAATCTTTCTGTAGCCGTATACAATCACTATAAACGAATCAACGCAACAAGAGGTACTGATGATGTAGAACTTGCGAAGAGTAATATTGCTATGATCGGTCCAACTGGTAGTGGTAAAACACTATTAGCACAAACATTAGCACGTATATTGAATGTTCCATTTGCAATTGCTGATGCAACATCATTAACGGAAGCTGGGTATGTTGGTGAAGATGTAGAAAATATTCTATTGAAGTTAATTCAATCAGCTGACTACGATGTAGAAAAGGCTGAAAAAGGTATTATCTATATAGATGAGATTGATAAAGTTGCTCGTAAATCTGAGAACCCATCGATTACACGTGATGTTTCTGGTGAAGGTGTCCAGCAAGCATTACTGAAAATTCTTGAAGGTACTACTGCTAGTGTGCCACCTCAAGGTGGACGTAAGCATCCGCACCAAGAATTTATTCAAATAGATACAACGAACGTTCTATTTATTTGTGGTGGAGCTTTTGATGGTATTGATCAGATTATTAAAAGTCGTTTAGGTAAAAAAGTGATTGGTTTTGGTGCTGACACAGAGAATAACGAAATGGATAAAGGTGAACTTCTATCAAAAGTGTTACCAGAAGATTTATTGAAGTTTGGTCTAATACCTGAATTCATTGGTCGTTTACCTATTATTGCGAGTCTAGAGCCATTAGATGAAGCGGCACTAATAGAAATTCTAACAAAACCAAAAAATGCATTAGTTAAACAATATGAACGATTGTTCCAAATCGATAATGTTGAATTAGAATTTGAGGAAGATGGACTTGTAGAAGTTGCTAAAAAAGCAATTGAAAGAAAAACAGGTGCACGTGGACTGCGTTCAATTCTTGAAAGTATCATGTTGGATGTGATGTTCGAATTACCTTCACGTGATGACATTGTTAAATGTGTTATTACAAAGGAAACTGTTACATTGGAAAATGGTCGTCCGAAATTGATCTTAGAAGATGGAACAGTGCAAGATGAAAATAAAGAGACACCTAAAGAAGAAAGTGCTTAAAGCATTATAATTTGATAGAAATCCCTTGTTATCTAATAGCAAGGGATTTCACTATACATATAAGTTAATTCGTTTTTTTTTGGTTTAGGTATTGAATTTGAGGAAATACTAACAAGTATCTTAAATTTCGGAGGTAGCATATGGATCTTGTTAGTATAGTAATGATTATTCAACTGTTTTTTGGCATTATTATTGGGCTTTATTTCTGGAATATGTTAAAGAGCCAGCGATCTAGTAAAAATGTCATTGAAAAAGAATCAAAGAGAGAACTTGAATTATTACGTGCAATGAAAAATATCCGATTGACCAAGCCATTATCAGAAACAGTTAGGCCAAAAGTTTTATCAGATGTGGTTGGACAAGAAGATGGAATTGAAGCATTACGTGCAGCAATATGTAATAGTAATCCGCAGCATGTTCTAATTTATGGACCACCAGGCATTGGGAAAACGGCTGCAGCAAGATTAGTATTAGAAGAAGCGAGAAAAAATAAAGATTCACCTTTTGTTATGAGCGCTCCTTTTATTGAATTGGATGCAACAACAGCGCGTTTTGATGAACGTGGTATTGCTGACCCCTTGATTGGTTCTGTTCATGATCCTATTTATCAGGGTGCAGGCGCGATGGGGCAAGCTGGAATCCCTCAACCTAAACGTGGAGCAGTTTCAAATGCCCATGGAGGAATATTATTTATTGATGAAATTGGCGAATTACACCCAATTCAGATGAATAAATTACTAAAAGTGCTCGAAGATGGTGTTGTCCATTATGAGAGTGCTTATTACAGTGAGGAAAATCAAAATATTCCACGTCATATTCATCGGATCTTTACAGAAGGATTACCTGCTGATTTTCGTTTGATTGGTGCAACAACACGCATGCCAGAAGAAATTCCGCCCGCAATCAGATCGCGTTGTTTGGAAATATATTTCCGTGACTTAGAGAAAGAGGATATGATAACAATTGCAAAGCGCGCCAGTGGTAAAGTAGGTGTGCCATTATCAGATGAAGCTTTAAATATGTTAGCTGTTTATGCACAAAATGGTCGTGAGGCAGTTAATCTTATTCAAATAGCTGCAAGTGTTGCAATGAAAGAAAACAGACAATCAATTGAAATAGCTGATATGGAATGGGTTACTGAAATAAGTAGGTTAACACCACGTCCTATTAGTCAAATACCATTAGAAAGTAAAATTGGTAAAGTAAACGGATTGGCCTTGCTTGGTCCTAGTACAGGTTATTTGTTGCCACTTGAAGTATTGCTGTTACCAGCAATAAAAGATTCTAAAATAATCATTACAGGTATAGCAGAGGAAGAAACGATAGGAACGCAATCAAAGTCGATTAAACGAAAAAGTATGGCCAAAGCTTCTGTAGAAACTGTGGTCACCTTTTTAAAATCAATTGGCGTACCAGCACATCAGTATGATATTCATGTCAATTTTCCTGGTGGGACGCCAGTTGATGGTCCTTCGGCAGGTTTAGCCATCGCAATGGGTATATACTCCTGTATGAAAAAGATTCCGATTAGTTGTAATGTGGCAATGACGGGAGAAATGGGTCTTTATGGACAAGTCTTACCTATTGGTGGCGTTACAATAAAAATAAAAGCAGCCAAAGATGCTGGCGCTACAAGGGTATTAATACCGAAAGCAAATCACCAAGCATTAACACAAAAGATTGAAGGAATTAAAGTCATCCCTATTGAGACATTTCAAGAAGCATTACCGTATGTGTTAGAAACAAATACTACATCAACAGAAAAGCTTTATAATGATAAGAAATCAAGTTAATTTATGCGATTTGGAGGTACAGAAATGACTGAAACAAGCAATATTAAAATACCACTACTTCCATTGCGGGGCATTCTTGTGTTTCCCACGATGGTTTTACATTTAGATGTAGGTAGAGAACGTTCCGTACATGCCTTGGAACGTGCAATGGTAGAAGATAATACCATTTTTCTTGTAGCACAAAAAGACAGTTCAATAGATGATCCAAACGAAACAGATTTACATCGAATTGGTACAGTCGCAAAAGTAAAACAGATGTTGAAGCTACCTAATGGCACCTTTCGTGTGTTAGTAGAGGGTTTAAACAGAGGGCAGATTGTTCAATTTATCGAAGACAAAGAACAATTTATTGTAGAAATAGAAAACTTTAAGGATGAACATGCTAGTAAAAATGAAGAAATCGCTTTAATGCGTTCTTTATTGGAACAATTTGATCAGTACATAAAGATTTCAACAAAGCTAAATAAAGAAACCTACGATGCAGTAAAAGATATAGAAGAAGCAGGTACTTTAGCAGATATTGTTGCTTCTCATTTGTCGCTTAAAATAAAAGTTAAACAAGAATTATTAGAAACAAATGAGGTAAAGAAACGCTTAAAGTTATTGATTCAATATATCTCAAATGAAAGAGAAGTATTGGATTTAGAAAAGAAAATAGGACTACATGTAAAAAAATCAATGGAAAAAACCCAAAAGGAGTACTACTTACGTGAACAAATGAAAGCTATTCAAAAAGAATTAGGCGATAAAGATGGCAAAACAGGTGATGTTGCAGATTTAAAAGAAAAGATCCTTGCATCAGATATGCCAGATCGTATCTTGAAAATTGCAAATAAAGAATTGGATAGATTTGAAAAAGTACCCCAAACATCAGCAGAAAGTTCCGTAATAAGGAATTATATTGAATGGTTACTAGCATTACCATGGACGAATAAGACAGATGATAATTTAGACATTCATCACGCTGAAATGATCTTAGATGAAGATCATTATGGTTTAGAAAAAGTTAAAGAAAGAGTATTAGAATACTTAGCTGTTCAACATTTGACAAAATCATTAAAAGGACCAATTCTCTGTTTAGTTGGTCCACCAGGGGTTGGAAAAACCTCGCTAGCTAAATCTATTGCCCGGGCAATAAATCGAAAGTTTGTTCGTGTTTCTTTGGGCGGTGTTCGTGATGAAGCTGAAATTAGAGGGCATCGTAGAACATATATTGGTGCAATGCCTGGAAGAATCATGCAAGGCATGAAAAAGGCGGAAACAGTGAACCCTGTCTTTTTATTAGATGAAATAGATAAAATGGCAAGCGATTTTAGAGGTGATCCATCATCAGCAATGTTAGAAGTATTGGATCCAGAACAAAATAGCAACTTTAGTGATCACTTTATTGAAGAAACATACGATTTAAGCCAAGTGATGTTTGTTGCGACAGCTAACACGCTACAAACCATTCCACGTCCTTTATTAGATCGGATGGAAATTATTTCGATAGCAGGGTATACGGAGTTAGAAAAACAACATATAGCTAAAGAACATCTACTTTCTAAACAGACAAAAGAAAATGGACTACAAAAAGGGCAACTCCAATTAAGAGATGATGCCTTGTTAAAATTAATTCGTCGCTATACGAGAGAAGCTGGTGTTCGTGGATTAGAACGTCAATTAGCGTCTTTAAGTCGAAAGGCTGCCAAGATTATTATTTCAGAAGATAAAAAGAAAGTGATTGTAACAGATAAGCAATTGGAAAACTTATTAGGTAAACCTTTGTTTCAGTATGGTATGATGGAGGAAGTAGATCAGATTGGAACGGCAACGGGACTGGCTTATACGTCTGCTGGCGGAGATATACTTTCGATTGAAGTTAGTATTGTACCTGGTAAAGGTAAGTTAACGTTAACCGGTAAGTTAGGTGATGTCATGAAAGAATCCGCACAGGCAGCCTTTAGTTATATTCGCTCACGTGCCGAAGTGCTAAATGTGGATCCGGATTTTTATCAAAAAAATGATATTCACATTCACGTACCTGAAGGTGGAACACCTAAAGATGGTCCTTCTGCTGGAATTACGATAGCAACTGCATTGGTATCAGCACTTACTAATCGTGCTGTAAAAAAAGAAGTTGGTATGACTGGTGAGATAACCTTACGTGGTCGAGTGTTACCTATTGGTGGTTTAAAAGAAAAAGCTTTGAGTGCACATCGTGCTGGAATAACAACCATTATTATTCCAAAAGAGAATGAAAAAGATTTAGACGAAATACCTAAAAGTGTACGTGAGGAGTTAACATTTATACCTGTGCAACATTTAGACACAGTATTAGAGCATGCTTTAGTGGGGGATTAATATGAAAGTAACAAAAGCAGAAATAATTATAAGCGCCGTTTCACAAAAACAATATCCAGCAGGGGGTCTTCCGGAAATTGCGTTAGCCGGGAGATCAAATGTTGGAAAGTCTTCATTCATTAATAAATTAATTAATCGTAAGGCGTTAGCTAGAACATCTTCAAAACCAGGAAAAACACAAACACTTAATTTTTATAAAATTAATGATTTCTTTCATTTTGTCGATGTGCCTGGCTATGGTTATGCAAAAGTTTCAAAATCAGAACGTGAAGTATGGGCAAACATGATTGAAGAATACTTTTTGGAACGTGATAACTTACGAGCTGCTGTTCAAGTTGTAGATATGCGTCATCAGCCTAGTGTAGATGACGTTTCGATGTATCATTTTCTAAAACATCATGATATTCCGGTTATAGTAGTCGCAACAAAATTAGATAAAATTAAAAAAAATCAAGTTGCAAAAAATGTGAAAAGAATAAAAGAGACGTTGAATCTAGAAGCAACAGATACGATTATTCCTTTCTCTTCCGAAACGGCACAAGGGAAAGAAGAAGCATGGAAAACAATAGATTCTTTTCTTCAGAATAAATAACAAAAA
This sequence comes from Paraliobacillus sediminis, assembly GCF_003426055.1. Lineage (NCBI taxonomy): Bacteria > Bacillati > Bacillota > Bacilli > Caryophanales > Bacillaceae > Paraliobacillus > Paraliobacillus sediminis. The sequence continues at coordinate 1,044,761 of NZ_QJSI01000003.1, read as the reverse complement.
AAATAGCAAGTCAGCATAATACTATGCGACTTGCTATTTTTTATTGAATAATAAATAGGCACCAAACAATACAAGTGCGAGTGGCCAAAAAGTTTCTAATAAAGCCATAAACTCATTTATCCAGTGGAACCAGCCAGGTTGATTAGACGCAAAGATAGCAATAAATGATAGTGCTAATAAAATTAAACCAAGAAATAAACCTGACTTTGTTTTTTGATAACGTATTAAAAATGCCAAACCAATTATTATCGTGTAAATTCCCCAATGATCAATCCAGAAAGCATAATGCGTTAATCCATGGTGATGAATTCCAATACCTAATATAATCACACCAGGAAATAATTTATCATAGTCCTTAGCGATATAACTATGTAAAAGAAAAGCAATTCCAACAATGATCAATAAAGTAGGCCATGAGTAAAAATCAGTAATAATTGGGAATTGTAATTGTTTTAATAAAAAATAAGTTCCAATTCCAATTAACAAAAAAGCCGTTAGCGTGTGTTTTTTGCGCATTTGTAACTCCTTTTTATAATAATTATTAAATAGTATTAATTTGTTGATTGTAGCTATTAAATATGATAAAGTATGTATATAATTAAGTTTTATACTTATACAGCCGACATTACTTATCTTACCATAATCTTGGTAGGTAAAGATAAAAAAGTGATGTTTTTAATTTTGAGAATATATTGTCAAAAAGTTGTGCTATTTAATAACGTTTGATTCATATAAAAAATGATATAATAAGATATGTAACCGTGTGTTACGGAAACTTGGGGGTAGATAGTGTGCATATCCTGATGGTTGGTGTCAATTATAGAACTGCTCCAATTGATATCAGAGAGAAGTTAACGTTTCAAGCGGATGAGCTTGTTGAAGCGATGCAAACGTTAAATAAACAGAAAAGTGTCTTGGAGAATGTAATTGTTTCTACTTGTAATCGTACAGAGATATACGCTGTTGTAGATCAAATACACACAGGACGTTATTATTTGAAACAGTTCTTAGCGAATTGGTTCGATATAGATAAAGAAAGCTTTTCTTCTCATTTAGTTATTTATGAAAATGATGGTGCAAAAGAGCACTTGTTTCGTGTGACATCTGGACTTGATTCAATGGTTGTCGGAGAAACACAAATATTAGGACAAATAAAACATTCATTTTTACTTGCGCAACGTAATAGTATTACAGGGACGATGTTTAATCAGCTATTTAAACAATCGATTACCCTTGCTAAACGTGCGCATAAAGAAACAGCAATTGGAGAGAATGCTGTCTCAGTAAGTTATGCAGCAGTTACATTAGCCAAAAAGATGTTTCCTAATTTAGCTTCTAAGCATATTGTGATTTTAGGTGCTGGAAAAATGGGAGAACTAGCTGCGAAAAATTTACAGGGTTCGGGTGTTGAACAAATTACTGTGATAAATCGTACGTTTGAAAAAGCACAAGCACTTGCAAAGCAGTTCCGAGGACAAGCACGTTCGGCACAAGAATTTGATGATGCGTTATTAGAAGCTGATATTTTTATTAGCTCAACGGATTCTAAAGATTTTGTTTTGACAAAGGATATGCTTGCGCCAATTGTAGAAAATCGACAAGGAAAACCATTATTTATTGTAGATATTGCCTTGCCGCGTGATATTGATCCTGCTATTGCAACGTTAGAGGGTATTAGCTTAAATGATATAGATGATCTACAAGGTGTTGTAGATCAAAATAATTATTCAAGACAATTGGCGTCAGAACAAATTGAAATGATGGTCGAAAAGGAAATTGTTGAATTCAATGATTGGGTAAAGACCTTAGGTGTTGTTCCAATTATTTCATCATTACGCGAACATGCATTAAGTATTCAAGCTGACACAATGAAAAGTATTGAACGGAAAATTCCAGGACTAACAGAACGTGAACGTAAAGTGATTAGTAAGCATACGAAGAGTATTATTAATCAGTTATTGAAACAACCTATCTTACAGGCCAAAGAATTATCAGGAGGGCCTGAAGCCGATGAATCGTTGAAGCTATTAACTAAGATTTTTGGAATTGAAGATTTAGTGAAAGATAAAATAGCTGAACAAACGGAAGATAATAATGTGATCGCATTAAAAACTGTTAATAAAAAAGCCAATATAAATTTGGAACCAGTTTTAATGCGTTAAACAATACCCCACCCTTTGTAATTAATGGTGGGGTATTGTTAAAATGAATTACATAAATGTTTTAAATTAGAGAGGAATGATAAAGCGTGCGTAATATCATTATTGGTTCACGAAAAAGTCCTTTGGCTATAACGCAAACAGAATGGGCAATTGAGCAATTAAAAAAAGTAAATGCACCATTTACTTTTGAGATAAAAAAAATATCTACTAAAGGAGACAGAATTTTAGATGTAACCTTGTCAAAAGTTGGAGGTAAGGGATTGTTTGTTAAAGAAATTGAACAGGCAATGTATAACGAGGAAATTGATTTAGCGGTTCACAGCATGAAGGATATGCCTTCAAAAGTTGCTACAGGTTTACTTATTGGAACGATCCCTTCAAGAGAAGATCATCGTGATGCGTTTATATCAAACAATCATATTGCATTTAAAGATTTACCTGAGGGTGCAATCGTTGGAACAAGTAGTTTACGTAGAAGTTCACAAATTCTAGCAATTCGTCCAGATATAGAGATTAAGTGGATTCGTGGTAATATTAATACACGTTTAAGAAAGTTAAAAGACGAGGATTATGACGCGATAATTTTAGCTGCAGCTGGCCTTAGTAGAATGGGATGGAGTAAAGAAGTCGTAACAGAATATCTCGATCCAACTATTAGTGTACCAGCTGTTGGTCAGGGCGCATTAGCCATTGAATGTCGTGAAACAGATACAGAGCTAATTTATTGGCTAGAGAAAATTCGTGATGAAGAAACCACTCGGACGGTAACAGCAGAACGCACATTTTTACATCTATTACAGGGCGGATGTCAAGTTCCTATAGCAGGCTATGCTCAATTAGATGGGAATGATATTGTATTATCTGCACTTGTGTCAACACCAGATGGAAAAACGATTTTACACGAAATTGTACGTGGAGAAGACCCGGTAGCAGTTGGGCAAGAGGCTGCAGCACGTTTAAAAGAACAAGGTGCAGATGAAATAGTACGGAAAGTGAAAGAGGAGCTAGAAAACGAATGATTGCCCCATTGCAAGGAAAAACAATTCTTGTAACACGTGCAGAAGAACATGGTGAGATTTTCTCCAAGCAATTAGAAAATGAGGGCGCTAAAGTTATTCATATTCCATTATTAACTTTTCAATTGCACAAATCTTCTAGTACGCATCGATTATTAAAAAGTATGGAAGATTTTAAGTGGATTTTTTTCACAAGTGCGAATGGTGTTATTTATTTCTTTGAGCAGTTAGTTAGATATAACATTAATGAATCTGTATTAAAAGGGCTACAATTTGCTGTTGTTGGTAAAAAGACAGAGCAAATGCTACAATCATATGGATACGAAGCTGCTTTTTATCCTACACATTATCATGGTGAGGCAATGGCTGAAGAGTTTGTTGCCCATTTTGGTTCAGATGAAAAAGTGTTGTTGGTGGTAGGAAACCGCTCTCCATTAGAAGTGAAAGCTGTATTAGAGAAAAGTCAGGTCTACATAGATTATGTGATTGTCTATGATACGGTGGTGAACCGAGACAATCAAACTGAATTAATAAAACGTATTAAGCATAATGAAATTGACGGTTATACTTTTACAAGTCCGTCAACCGTTGAAGCATTTGATGAGCAATTAGAATCTGTTCAAGCAGAATTAGTTAGGATAAAGCAAAATCGTTTATGTGTTTGTATTGGCACAACGACTGCTAAAACAGCAAAAATAAATGGTTTTAAAAAAATACGTTTACCTCAAGAATTTACCACAGAAAAAATGGTAATAGAAATAGTTGACTTTTTTTCACAAGAAAGAGAAGGTGAAGATAATGAAAGAACATAATTTTAAAAGGCACAGAAGGTTAAGATCCTCGGCTAATATGAGAGCTTTAGTAAGAGAAACAGTGTTATCAACAAATGATCTTATTTATCCCATGTTTGTTGTTGAGGGTGAAGACATCAAAGACGAGATTTCTTCTATGCCAGGTTGTTTTCAAGTATCATTAGATAATTTGAATGAGGAAATAAATGAGCTAGTGCGCCTAGGGATTCATGGCGTATTGTTATTTGGAATTCCAAAAGAGAAAGATGAAGTTGGCACACAGGCTTACTGTACAACTGGTATCGTACAACAGGCTTTGCGTCAAATTAAAAATAACTTCCCTGAAATGTTGACGATTGCGGATACATGTTTATGCGAATATACCTCACATGGACACTGCGGTGTGATACATAACGGTGATGTTGATAATGATCAATCATTACAATTAATTATAGAAACAGCTGTGTCTCAAGCAAAAGCTGGTGCAGACATTATTGCACCATCTAATATGATGGATGGCTTTGTTGCAGGTATTCGTCAAGGCTTAGATGATGCAGGTTTTGAAAACACTCCGATTATGTCCTATGCAGTAAAATATGCATCTGCTTTTTATGGTCCTTTTCGCGATGCAGCTCAAAGTGCGCCGCAGTTTGGTGATCGTAAAACATATCAAATGGATCCTGCTAATCGATTGGAAGCACTTCGTGAGGCAGCAAGTGATGTAGATGAGGGCGCGGATTTTTTAATCGTGAAGCCAGCATTAGCATATATGGATATAATAAGAGATGTTCGGGAACGTCATGATGTTCCAATTGTTGCTTATAATGTTAGTGGAGAGTACTCGATGGTGAAAGCTGCCGCGCAGAATGGCTGGATAGATGAGCGAAGTATTGTCTTAGAAAAATTAACATCGATGAAACGTGCGGGGGCAGATTTGATTATGACCTATCATGCAAAAGACGTTGCTAAGTGGTTGCAAGAATAGCAGGAAGAGGTGCATTACAATGAGGAATTTCGATAAATCAATTGATGCTTACAAAGAAGCGGTTGATCTTCTACCAGGAGGAGTTAATTCACCGGTTCGAGCATTTAAATCAGTTGGAATGAATCCAATTTTCATGGAAAGTGGAAAAGGATCAAAGATTAGCGACATTGATGGTAATGATTACATTGATTACGTCTTAAGCTGGGGCCCGTTAATTTTGGGTCATGCGGATCCTAGAGTGGTTGATAAATTAAAAGCGGTAGTTGAAAAAGGTACAAGCTTTGGTGCTCCAACTTTATTGGAAAACGAATTAGCAAAACTCGTCATTGATCGAGTTCCATCAATTGAAATGGTGCGAATGGTTAACTCAGGGACAGAAGCAACAATGAGTGCTTTAAGACTTGCTAGAGGATATACGGGTCGCGATAAAATCCTTAAATTCGTTGGGAACTATCATGGACATGGTGATTCATTGCTAATTAAAGCTGGTTCTGGTGTGGCTACCTTAGGATTACCTGATAGCCCTGGCGTGCCTCGCTCTGTTGCGCTGGATACCATTACTGTGCCATATAACGATTTTAAGAGCGTTCAGTATGCATTTGATCAGTTTGGTGATGATATTGCTGCGGTAATTATTGAGCCTGTTTCAGGTAACATGGGTGTTGTGCCACCACAAGCTGGTTTTTTACAAAACTTACGGGATATTACCGAAAAAAATGAATCCCTTCTTATTTTTGATGAAGTGATGACCGGATTTCGCGTTGGGTATAATTGTGCACAAGGACACTTCGGTGTAACACCAGACTTAACTTGTCTTGGTAAAGTGATTGGTGGAGGACTTCCTGTAGGTGCCTACGGTGGAAAAAGAGAAATCATGGAGAAGGTTGCTCCCACTGGTGATATCTATCAAGCAGGTACATTATCGGGTAATCCACTAGCAATGACTGCGGGTTATGAAACATTAAAAGCAATGGATCAGGACGCATATGTGAAGCTTAATCAAAAAGTCGATCGCTTAGTCGATGGGTATATGAAAGCCGCTAACGAATTTGATATAGACTTACAAGTTAATCGTGCAGGCTCAATGATTGGCTTCTTCTTTAATGCAGAGCCAGTGACTAATTACGAAACAGCGAGTAAATCTAATGTAGATTACTTTGCGAGTTACTACCGTTCGATGATTGAAGAAGGCATCTTCTTACCTCCGTCTCAGTTTGAAGGCATCTTTTTATCTACCGCACATACTGATGGTGACATCGACAAGACAATTGCAGCGGCTCACGTTGCATTTAAAAAAATATCAAATGAATAAATGAAAAGTGTAGCTGAGAATTAACTCAACAGCTACACTTTTTTTTGTTCTTTTGGTAATCAAATTTAGTAACGATCATATAATTAGAGTAGGTTAGATTTTTGCTTCTTTATCCAATGATTTTTTTGCATATATTTTAATTTGGTACATATATCTGTAAAAGAAAGGTACGTTGTTTTATTAGGAAGGAGGAATAGCAATGTCCTATGATGATTCATCTGTCTTTACATTTGATTTAAATGAAGTGCTAAGCTTTAAAAACGGACAGGAAGTTAAAGAAATGATTGGTATCTCTTTAGAACCGGAAATTTCGGTTCAAGAATATCGAGAGTACGTTTCAATTCGAGGTGTTATGGAATTAAAAGGAGAGTATTTTTTTGAAGATCAAAAATTAGATCTTGAAGCTGTTGCTAATAGAGAAGATATCGACAGTATCGACTATCCAACGCATCGTTATATGGATGAAGTTAAACCACAAGATGAAGGTGTGAATCAATTTTCGCATCATTTTCCTGTTGAGGTGTCTATCCCATTGAATAGAGTAACCAATTTAGATGAGATAATGGTCGGAATTGAAGCATTTGATTATGAACTACCGGATAGTAGTCAATTGAAAATCCGTGCTTCCATTGCAATTCATGGTGTGCATGATGATGAAGTAAAGGAAAGAGAAGAGCTAGAAGAAATAAAACAATACGAAGTTGAAGAAGAATTAACAGAAACAGTGAGTGATGTAGAGGATCCTTGGATTAATAGCGAGGATACATTTACTTTTGATCTTAAAGAAGCAGCAGATGAAAAAGAAGCTGAAGATAATCGTAGTCCAGAACCTCCAATAATAAAAGATGTTTCAAAAGAAGTACCAGAAGAAAAAGAGGTAAAGGAAGAAAAGGAAGAAAAGGAAGAAAGTATCGAACGCTGGCCAAACAAAAAGTCACAATCTTTTGCTACCTTTTTTGATCATGAGGATTCAAATGAGGAATCAATAGAATCCATTGCATCAGTCGAACTAATCGAGTCGGTTGAATCCATCGAATCCATTGCTTCAGAAGAATTATTAGAAGCAAATGTAGAAGATGATGTAGAAGTTAATCGAATAGAGGTAAAAACAAAGGATTCAAAACGAGTGGATGACGAGCAGCAAGAAGCAACTTATTTGTTAGATATATTTAATGAAGAAGAAGAGGAACAAGCGTATACAAAACTTCGAATGTGTATCGTTCAAGGCACAGACACGTTACAGACATTAGCAGATCGTTATGATCTATCTCCTTTACAATTATCACAAACAAATAATTTAGCGAATGATGATTTGAAGAGCGGCCAAATTTTATATATACCAGAAAAACGTAAAAAAGAGAAGAAATAATAGGTGTACGGTAGCATTCACTTCTAGCCATGTGGGTGTTATCGTTTCTTTGTTTCAATACAAAGGTGGAGGTGTTTAATGGTGGAAGGTATAACAGAAATTTTGCATGCTTATGGCATTCATTCATTCACTGTAACAAAAGTAACTCCAAGACTTTGGAAAATCACTAGTAATAATTATAATTTCGCTTTAAAACACGCAAGATTGGAAGAAGATACGGTTGAACAGTGGCAAGAACTATATCAATTAAAGGCTGCTAGAGATCTGTCTTTAATTTCACCTGTTTATCGAACTATTGAAGGACAAATTTATTGTAAACATCAAAAGGGAATTTACTATTTATCCCCTTGGTTTGATAGTGAAAAAGGTGATCATACAACCGATAAACAACAGGCGATATTTGCAACTGTTGGTCGTCTGCATGTGGAAACCAAACAAGCGTATTCAATAGAAATAGAGACAATCGAAAAGAAAATTGAGGATGAAAAGAAGAAGCATGAAGATGTTAAATCCTTGCTCCTTCAATACATAGTTCATTTTGAACAGATTCGTTACATGCCACCATTTGGTTTAGAAGTTTGTACACAGCTTCGAGATATATTAAATGCTTTGAGGCAACTTTCTAAATGGTATGACAATTACTTAACCGATATAAAGGAAGAACAAACAACGTATCAATCAATCTGTCATGGTTATTTGTCTGCAACGCATCATATATTTACATCGGATCAAACAGTTCTAATTAACTGGGAGCATGCACATTTTGGTGATAGTATGCTGGATCTCCAAAACTACTTGCATCGAGCGTGTTTTCAGCACGACACAAACATGACAAAAATCATTGAGGATTTTTCTTATTACGAAAATCAGAATCCACTAAAAAATAGTGAGCGAAGTTTATTGGCGATTCATTTATTACAACCTTTCCCCTACTTACAAGTCATACAAGAGTTCGATCAAGCCCAAGCACATCCTTTTCAGATTAGACAGCTGTTGCAACAGTATCGTCGGTTGTTAGCTGGTGTAATGTTTCAAGAGATGCTTGAACATAATCGGAACGCAGTAATTGAAAATCAAACAAAAGAAGAGAATGACTAGATCCATTTAAAATAGAATGCAATATATATCCCCATAAAAACACCTAGTAATAGCACATCAAATGTGGTTGGAAAAAATAAAGTTCTTACGCATTGTACGATTAAGATAGGCATCATACAACGTTCAATAATAAGTAACCACTGCTGACACCATGGAGGCAAACGAAAACGATAAAAGCGGCTCATTTAGGTTACTCCTCTCTAATTCTTTTGGTGTATTTTATGACAGGTAGCATGAATTGTGCCTGTCTTTTTGAGTTGCTTATTGACTTTTCACTAATACATTGTATAAAATAGCTGTTATAAGTATAATTGAAATTAAAATGCGAAGAAAAGGAAGAGTACAAAAGAGATGCCATTAGAGAGAGAAATCATTTGCTGAAAGATTTCTTAGGATAATCTGTTTTGGAATGTCGCCTTGGATGCAGCTTCTTTGAATGTTGAGTAGGAGAAGCCGGTGAAGAACCGTTATATCCTATTGAGTGTGCATTTTTTTAGAAAAATGTAAACAAAGGTGGTACCACGGAAATCAAGCCCTTTTCGTCCTTTATTGGATGTTAAGGGTTTTTTTATGTTTTCGGAAACGAATTGATGATAATGAGGAGGAAAAATGTTATGAGTGAAGAGAGTAAAAATTTACCGCCAAAATATGATGCAACAGCAGTTGAAAAAGGACGCTATCAATATTGGGTTGATGGGAAGTTTTTTGAAGCTGATGGAGATAAAAAGAAGAAGCCATATACAATTGTAATTCCACCACCAAACGTGACAGGAAAACTGCATATTGGTCATGCATGGGATACAACGTTGCAAGACATGATTACACGTATTAAACGGATGCAGGGCTATGATGTTTTATATTTACCTGGAATGGATCATGCTGGAATTGCTACGCAAGCAAAGGTAGAAGCTAAACTTCGTGAAGAGGGTATAAGTAAATATGATCTTGGTCGTGAAAAGTTTTTAGACAAAGCGTGGGAATGGAAAGATGAATATGCTTCATTTATCCGTGACCAATGGGCAATGCTAGGACTTGGTTTAGATTATTCTCGTGAACGTTTCACATTAGATGAAGGTTTATCTGAAGCTGTAAAAGAAGTTTTTGTTACGTTATATGAAAAAGGTTTAATTTATCGTGGAGAATACATTATTAACTGGGATCCTGCGACAAAAACAGCTTTATCGGATATAGAAGTTATTCATGAAGAGATCCAAGGACATTTTTATCACATGCGTTATCCGCTTAAAGATGAAGAAGGATATATCGAAATTGCTACAACTCGACCAGAAACGATGCTTGGTGATACTGCCGTTGCTGTTCACCCGAAAGATGAGCGTTATCAACATTTAATTGGTAAGAAAGTTATCTTACCAATCGTTGGACGTGAAATTGAAATTATCGCGGACGATTATGTCGAGATGGATTTCGGTTCTGGTGTAGTGAAGATAACCCCGGCCCATGATCCAAATGATTTTGAAGTTGGTAATCGTCATAATCTAGAGCGTATTTTGGTAATGAATGAAGATGGGACAATGAATGATAAAGCTTTAAAATATCAAGGTATGGATCGTTTTGATTGTCGCAAACAGATAGTTGCTGATCTTCAAGAAGCAGGTGTTTTATTCAAGATTGAAGAACATATGCATTCTGTAGGTCATTCGGAACGCAGTGGTGCTGTTGTAGAACCCTATTTATCAACACAATGGTTTGTTAATATGCAACCACTGGCAGATCAAGCGGTTGAATTACAAAAAAAATCTGAAGATGAAAAGGTTAATTTTGTACCAAAACGTTTTGAAGGAACTTATTTAAATTGGATGGAGAACATTCGAGATTGGTGTATTTCACGCCAATTATGGTGGGGACACAGAATTCCAGCTTGGTACCATAAGAAAACTGGTGAAATATATGTAGGTAAAGATGCGCCAACAGACATTGAAAATTGGGAGCAAGATAACGATGTATTAGATACCTGGTTCTCTTCCGCGTTATGGCCTTTTTCAACATTAAATTGGCCGAATACAGAGGATGAAGACTTTAAACACTTCTTTCCAACAAATACGATTGTAACTGGTTATGATATTATTTTCTTCTGGGTTGCTCGTATGATTTTCCAATCTAAAGAATTTAATGATGAACGTCCATTTGAAGATGTCTTAATTCATGGACTAGTACGTGACGCTGATGGTCGAAAAATGAGTAAGTCTTTAGGTAATGGTATAGATCCAATGGAAGTGATTGAGAAGTACGGTGCGGATTCATTACGCTACTTCTTAGCAACAGGATCAACTCCAGGTCAGGATCTACGTTTCCAATGGGAAAAGGTAGAATCAACATGGAATTTCATCAATAAGATTTGGAATGCATCGCGATTCGTATTAATGAACATGGAAGAGTTGAAGTACGAAGAAATTGATCTGACTGGTGAAAAGTCTGTTGCAGATAAATGGATTTTGACGCGCTTAAATGAAACGATTGAGCACGTTAATAAAAATGTTGAGCGCTATGACTTTGGTGAAGCTGGTCGTTACCTGTACAACTTTATCTGGGATGAATTTTGTGATTGGTACATTGAAATGGCGAAACTTCCTTTGTACGGAGAAGATGAAGAACAGAAGCACACGACACGCTCTGTCCTTGCTTATGTATTAGACAATACGATGCGCATGCTTCATCCGTTTATGCCATTTGTTACAGAGGAAATTTGGCAGTACTTGCCACATCAAGGTGAATCAATTACGCGTGCAGCATGGCCAGAAGTTCGTAATGATTTACACGATGAAGGTGCAGCAGATGAAATGAAACGTCTTGTTGCAATTATACGTTCTGTTCGAAACATTCGTGCGGAAGTAGATACGCCAATGTCGAAACAAATTGTCTTATTTGTTCAAGCAAATGATACAGAAATAGAAGCACAACTAGAAGCAAATCGACATTATCTCGAGCGTTTTTGTAACACAAGTGAATTAACAATTTCAATAAATGTAGATGTGCCAGAAAAAGCGATGTCTGCTGTAGTAACAGGTGCAGATCTTTATTTACCATTAGAAGGACTAATTGATACAGATAAAGAAATTGCGCGATTACAGGCAGAATTTGATAAGTTAAATAAAGAAGTAGAACGTGTACAGAAAAAATTAGGCAACGAAAGCTTTGTTAGTAAAGCACCAGAAAAAGTAGTTGAAGAAGAAAAACAAAAAGAAAAAGATTACGTAGTTAAACGAGCAAAAGTTGAAGAACGTATTAAAGAACTACAAGGTTAATCAAATGAAAACAGCTAAAGCGCGGTGCTACCGTACTTTAGCTGTTTTCATTTGATTAAATATATAAGAAAGATCTAACAATATCGGGCGAACAGGAGTTGGAATCAGGCGATAAATCAAATAATCGGGCGAACGCAGGCAGAATCGAGCGATAAATTTAATAATCGAGCGAACAGCAAACTGAATCGAAATCCAAGATTCATTTATCTTTCGCTAAGTTGCATTTTAATAAATGCAACGATGTGATCTGCAACATTTACGCCTGTGTGATGAAAAATATTTTCTATATGTGCATTTGTATTCACTTCACAGATAATCGGGTTACCGTTTTCTCCAAACAACAAATCCACACCAGCAAAATCTGCTCCAACAGCTTGTGTGGCTTTAATAGCAAGATCTTTTTCAACTTCTGAAGGTTGATATGCTTCCATCGTACTGCCTAATTGGACATTGGCTCGGAAGTCATCTGCAGCAAAGCGTGTTACTGCAGCCACTACCTCATTTCCTACAACATTGATTCGAACATCCCGTCCATAGCTTGATCCAATAAATTCTTGAAATAAAAAGGGACGATCATAAATCAGTTGTATTCTCTCTACTAATTGATTGCGATCAGCTATTAAATAAACTTGTTCTCCATAAGAACCATAGCCTTCCTTAATAATAAGTGGATACGTTAATACTTTTTCAATTTCATAAAAGTTTTCCATCGCTATTGTATCTGCACCTGTGAAAATTTTTGGTGCAATAATTGTTTTAGGAATGGGCAGCTTTTTATGTGCTAATGCTTGATACATTAACACTTTATTGTCACATAATTCAATCGCATCAGCGGAATTAAAGACTCGTATGCCTATCAATTCTAATTGCCGTGCTAATGCAATATCTTTATCAATAAATAGTACGAAGTCTGGTAAATGACCTTGTTCAATTGACTGAAGTAAGTTTAATCCAGTAGAATCAACAATAGAAAGAATTTGATCATTCTTAACTATTTTTATAGTTATGCCTACTTTATTACCTGCATGTTGTATCCACGTTGAAAAGCTGATAAATTTATCACTCGACAAATTACCATTATAAATAACCCAACCATTCATAAAAATAATCCCCTCTCAAACCGTTAATTACTAATTGTTTGATATAATATTTTATTATGAATGAAAAAGTAGGTTTAGGAAAGTAGGTTAAAGCGATTGTTTTATAAAATAGAAGAAATAGATGCATTTTTAGATGCTCGAACAAGAGGCGGAATAAAGCCTGGATTAGAAAGAGTAAACAGCTTATTAGAAGCAATTGACCATCCAGAGAAGAAATTTAAATCAGTACATATAGCAGGAACAAACGGAAAAGGATCAACACTAACATATATATCGACTTGTTTGGTTTTGAGTGAGTATAGAGTGGGTACATTTACTTCGCCAAGTATAACGAAGCGAAATGATATGATTCAAATCAACCATCAAGCCATATCCGATCAATCATTTATCGAACTATTTAATCAGTTACTACCAGAAATTCAAACACTTGAGATACAGGATAATCCACCAAGCTCGTTTGAAATAATTGTGGCTATTGCTTATGGATACTTTGCTGGGAATGTTGATGTAGCAATTATTGAAACAGGGATGGGTGGACTTGAGGATGCAACCAACTCAATTAAGCCTATTTTATCAATTATCACAACTATTGGTATTGATCATCGGACATTTTTAGGTGAGACATATCAAGAAATAGCACAGCACAAAGCTGGAATTATCAAATCTAATGTTCCAGTTATTTTAGGAGAAATGCCAAGCGAAGCAGAGAGAGTTATACAAAGAATTGCTAAAGAAAGGCATGCGTCCTTTTTACAAATTGGAAAAGGTTTTAACTATTTGAATGTACAGTTAGATAATAATAAACGGGAGACATTTACTTTTCAATTAAAAGATGAATCATATCCAATCACTCTAATGATGAGAGGTCGACATCAAATTCATAACGCTACACTTGCTGTAATGGCACTGTTGCAACTACGTGATCGCGGATTCGTCAAAGCAATCAATGCAGTTGAAACGGGAATGCTTCAGGCAACGCTTTTTGGTAGGTTTGAACAGATTTCAAATCATCCAATAGTAATTGTTGATGGAGCACATAACGTGGAAGGCGTTACAGCATTTCTGGATACCGTGAAACGATATTTTCCAACCGAAAAGAAACAATTACTTTTCGCAGCTTTTGCTGATAAGCCAATAAAAGAAATGATTGCTCAACTTGATGGGAATTTTGATTTGATAACATTTACAAGTTTTGACCATCAAAGAGCAGCGAAAGCATCCGTTTTATATGAATACTCAGAAAACCGTGTGAAGGGTCAAGAACCGGATTTGCAGAAAGCACTTGAACAGATTCTAAATAAAGATAATAAAAAAATTACTTTTATAACTGGTTCATTAGATTTCATTGGAAAAGTTAGGGATTTCTTTGAGTAATTAGAATTATTATGGTATCTTTAATATATTCTGAAAACTTAAAATATGAATATATATGACTATAACTATATGACTTGTCGTTATTAAAGGAGGAAGCTAAATGGTCTCAAAATCAAAAAGAATGTTACTTTGGATAGTTTGGTTAGTTATTTGGCCATTATCTATAGTTTGGACTTATACTAGTTGGCCGATTTATAGTGGCGATCAGTTGTTTAGCATCTTGTCATTTGCGATCATTATGGTCACGGTTTCCTTTTTTCCTATTATTGTTAATAAAACACCGATTTTTTTGGTGAATTGCATTGGGTTTGCAGTCTTTTTAATATTTGGGTTATTTATTGAAGTATTACTAACTCAAATTGCATTAGTTGTTGTCTTAATTAAACTTAAAATAGATAAAAGTCAGGCATTTAGGGTCCCACTTAATCTACTCATGTTTCTATTTATATCGATATTGTCAGCGAGTGTATATAAATGGGTAGGCGGCTTACAGGAAACGATTGTTTTAGACTCTTTCACGCAACAATTGCAATTAATAGGTTATGTGGTAACTGTTTTTCTGTCTAATCAAATTTTTCTTTATTTTGTTAAACGTTTCTTTTATGTGCAAGAAACAAAATTCTTTGATGAAGGTTTTTTATGGGAAATGATTACGACTTTAATTGTTTTACCAATTGGTTTTATTCTCTATTTAATGTATGACAAGTTTGGTGTTATCGGTATCTATGTAGTTGGCATACCATTTATCAGCATATCTATTATTATGAAACTATTTTATTCTAGTAGAACAGTAAATTACTATTTAAAACAAACGAATGAAATAGGTCAAGCATTAACAGGTAAGTTAGAACGAAATGATGTTATTTCTGTTTTTTTAACACATATTACAGAAATTTTCGCTGTGGACTATGCTACGGTTTATGATGTTGTAGATCAAAATAGTTTAAAATTAATTCGCTCTTATACTAAATTAGAAGGCCTTATTTATCCAGACTCTATTTGCGTTGAAGAAGGAAATACGATTATCCAGCAAGCATGGAGAAAAGAAGAAATGCTGCATTATAAACATAAGAAAGAATGGGATTATTTACGTGATAGCTCAATACCTGAAGACGGGGAAAGTATCGTTGTTATGCCTGTCAAACGAAATAATGAAATAGTTGCGATTATCGTTTTTGTATCGAAACATAAACAAGCCTTTACGGAACACTTATTTACGTTACTAAATATACTTAATAATTTTCTGGGAATTGCGTTAGAAAACGCAAAGAATTATGAAGATAGAAAAATCCAAAGTGAAACCGATCAGTTAACTGGTCTATATAATTTTCGTTATTTTGAAGCGTATATGCAAAATTATAGTACACAAACGAAAGAATCCAATAGATCAAAAATTGCTTCGCTTATTTTGTTTGATTTAGACTATTTTAAAAAGATTAACGATACCTATGGCCATGAATGTGGTAATGAGGTTTTAAAAGCTGTAGCAGAACACGTTAGCACATTTATTGGTGATAAAGGGTTAGTAGCACGATATGGTGGCGAAGAATTTGTTGTGTTTTTACCTGGAAAGGATGCAGAAGAAAGTCAGCAACTTGCGGAAGAATTACGGCAACTCATTATGAGTAAAACAATTACAACCTATACACATATCCAAGAAAATGAAAAATGTGTTGATGTTACGGTAACCATTAGCATAGGTGTTGCAAGCTATCCAGAACATTGTGAAGATCCATTTGAATTGGTTCGATTAGCAGATCGTGCGATGTACGTAGGGGCTAAGCAAAAAGGTAGAAATAGAGTTGCTGTTTATCAGTCATAAATGAAAAACATATACAAGTAGTTTAAATTGTACTATATTTAAGATAAGAATATAGTTAAAAAGGCTGAGATAATAATGACAAAAAGTTTTTCGCGGATAAACAATCAAAAAGGTATGACATTAGTAGAGATAATTGTTTCCATTGCTATACTTTCGATTATAATTGTTACTTTTTTAACGTTTTTTATTCAATCAACCAAAGTAAATAATGTATCAAAGGATATCACTGATTCGTCATATGTTGCGCAAACAGAACTGGAAGAAATATATCATTTAAGTAATACGATGAGTTATACCGATACAATTACCTATTTATCGAATACATATAATGTGAATAATTCAGATAGTAATTATGATTATATATTCACGAAACAAATTGAAGATACTAATATTTATAATATTAGTATTACATTTAGTACTACTGACGATATAAATGACGTGGTCGTGAAGGTATATAATGACTCAAATAAACTAGAAGCACAGTTGGAAACAAAACTATTATGGGAAAGTTAGAAGGTGTGCTAATGTTCAAAAATGAAAAAGGTATGACATTAATTGAATTATTAGCTGCTCTAGCTTTAATGTCAATCATAATTGCTTTAATTGGATCTGCGCATATATTTGGTCAAAAACAATATCGAAACCAAACGGAAGAAATCAATTATCAGGAACAAGTTCGTTATGTTATGGCGACTATTACCAAGGAAATCCGATCAACTGAAGCTGACCAAGTAAGTGTTATAAGTGAAAACGAAATAACAATTGGTACAAATAGTTATGAACTAGTACAACCAATTTTTTATAAAAATAGTACTGTCCTTAGCGACCAAATATCAGATTTTAATATTGTTGAAAAAGATGGAAAACTCGAAATATTGATTAGTAGTCTTCAAAATCGGAATGGAAAAATAGAAACACTGTCTACAGTAATTTATTTGCGAGAGTAGGTGAAGTTTATGCGTAACCAGTACAAACATATCAAAAAAAATCAAGATGGTGCAATTTTAGTTATCGTAATGATGGCCTTAACAGTATTATCTTTATTAGGTTTGGCGTTAGCTACAGCTTCATTTGCTAATATCAAATTAACTACTGTTGATCGAGATTATCAAGCTACCTACTATGTAGCTGAGGGCGGAGCAAATCAAACATACGCAGAGATAAAAACTCTCGTTGAATCGATATACGAAACCTCAAACACAGAAGCTTCTTTTTATTCTGATTTTAATTCTCGCATTGATCAACAATTAAATGGTACTAGTATTTTAGATTTTGAAAAGAGTTTTACTGAACAACCAACTGCTAAAGTTAAAGTAGAACAATTAACAGAAGGTAATCCTCGCTCTTATCAAATTGTATCAGAGGGCATAATTGGAAAGCGAACGCGTACAGTAACAAAACCCTTTCAAGTAAATTGGAAGTCTGGAAGTGGAAGTGCGATTGAGATACCAGATAATTTAGCAGCTTTAGTACAGAATGAAATAACTGTAAGGTCTTCGATAACGGGGAATATAGCTACAAATCTTAGCGAAATAGATGGTGTGTCTTTAGAATATGGTGGTTCTATTAATGGTATTGTACATGCTCCTGAACTAATAGGAAGCAACGTATTAAATTATCCTGGAAAGTATAATAATGATGGATTTTCCGGTAAGATACCCGAAGTTAAACCTATAGGAAATATGAATCAGATTTTTCTGACTGCAAAAGAGATTATTAATAATTTCCCTGTATATCCAGTTTTTGAAGTTATGCCTGATGAACAAATAGAAAGGTGGGGATCTAACCATGATGTAATAAAAAGTGGTACATTGACAATATATCAAGCAACAAATGAATATGTATTGAATCTTGATAAAAACATTTCATTAAAAAAGTTGCACATTACAGGTAATAATACATTAGAAATTGATACAAATGGGGAAAATAGAGAAATTGTACTAGATGAGTTATCCATTGAACAGGGAGAAATTAAAATTACTGGTGGAGGTAAGGTTACAATATATGTTAAAGAGACAATTAACTTTCATAAAAATAATAATGCGAAACTAAATATAGACGGAACTATTGATCAATTAACAATATATTTGAAAGGAACTAATAAAGAGGTAGATCTGAGTGAAGATAAAGTTATAGGATCTTTATTTGCTGAAGATGCTGATATTTATACTACTAGTTCAGGAGGAATACAAGGTCATCTTTTAACGGGCGGGGATTATGTCAAAGTAAATGGTGGATATGAAAACAACACCTTGTTATTGGCTCCATATGCAACTGTTGATATTGTAGACGGTGGTAAGTTTAGAGGAACTGTTATAGCGAATAGACTATCAGTTGGATCAGGTGGCTCTTTAACTTATAAAAAAGTTAATTTTGATGACTTCCCTTTTGGATCTAGCAGTTCGCCATCAACGGACGACTTAATTGAAAAGCAGCCTACAGTAGAATTAAACTAGGGTTTTAATCATTGTTATGAAAAGAGGGGTCAGATGGCGATTCGGAATAAACGCAAACTTGGTGACGTTCTAAAAGAAAATGGTCTAATTACCGAACAACAGATAATTGATGCAATAGCTCAAAAAAAATCGAAACAAAAACTTGGGGATGCACTTGTTGAACAAGGCTATATTACGGAAAAACAATTATTAGAAGTATTAGAAGTACATTTGAAAATCCCCAGCGTTTCTTTATATCGTTTTCCAATTGATGAAGGTTTAATGGATCTTGTTCGAAAAGAAACAGCACGTGAAAATACGTTGTTACCTATTCAGCAACAAGAGAATATATTAACTGTTGCGATGAATGACCCACTTGATTATTACGCAATTGATGATTTAGAGCTATCAACAGGGTTTACGATCAAACCTGTAATTGCAACAAAAGATGATATTTTACAAGCAATAAATAAATATTATGATATGGAAGACGCGTATACAGAAGAAGCAGCTGAGAATGAAGAAGCGCCTGCCATTCGGATATTAGATCAAATATTACAAACAGGTGTAACGTTAAAAGCGAGTGATGTACATATTGATCCTTCTGAATCAAAGGTCATGATTCGATATAGAGTTGATGGTATGTTACGAACAGAGAAAACTATACCAAAACGATTACAAAATGCTTTAATTGCTCGTGTAAAAATCTTATCGGAATTAAATATAACGGATACACGCTTACCACAAGATGGAAGAATACGTTTGATCATTGATGCGAAGCCAGTCGATTTACGGATTTCAACTTTACCAACAGTTTTTGGTGAAAAAATTGTTATTCGTATTTTAGATTTAAGTAATATTTTCAAAACATTGACAGAACTAGATTTTTCAAAAGATACCCTAGATAAGTATCAAAAGATAATTGAACAACCTTCAGGGCTAATTTTATTAACAGGTCCAACAGGTTCTGGAAAAACAACGACACTTTATGGATCAATAAATGAATTGAATCAGGAAGATGTTAACATTATTACGATAGAAGACCCAGTTGAATATCAATTAGAAGGTATCAATCAGGTTCAAGTAAATAATGCGGTAGGTCTTACTTTTGCCAAAGGCCTACGTTCGATTTTACGTCAAGATCCAAATATTATTATGATTGGAGAAATTCGTGACCGTGAAACAGCTGAAATAGCAATACGTTCAGCATTAACTGGGCACTTAGTTTTTAGTACATTACACACAAACAGTGCGATTGCAGCGATTCCACGTTTATTTGATATGGATGTTGAACCTTATCTTGTCGTTTCCGCTTTATCAGCCGTAATGGCCCAACGTTTAGTTAAGAAAGTTTGCGTGGATTGTAAACAGACACGACCAGTGACTAAAATGGAAAAGGAAATATTTGAACGTCATCATATAGATTTAACCGAAGTGGTCGAAGGTGTTGGTTGTGATAGTTGTAGATCAACGGGTTACCGTGGTAGATCAGCAATTCATGAGCTTTTAGTAATTGATGATAAAGTGAAAAAAATGATGATGAATCAATCTGATATGACGGATATTAAAGAATATGTGAAGCAAAGTGGCATGCGCTTTTTGCTAATGGATGGTCTATTAAAAGTTCAACAGGGTATTACTACATTTGATGAAGTATTACGCGTGGCAACGGAAGAGTAGGTGAGGAAGCATGGAAAATAGACTAGAAGAATTATTAACAATAGCATTTCATAAAAAAGCGTCAGATGTTCATTTAACTGTTGGTTCACAACCAATTTTTCGTGTGGACGGTCGGTTACAACTTCATGGACAGAATAGATTAGAACCAACTGATACAGAGCAAATGGCTAAATCGATTCTCACTGAAGATATGTGGTCTAAATTAGTAGAAGAAAGAGAACTAGATTTATCGCATGGAATTGCTGGTGTATCACGCTTTCGGATGAATATTTTCTTTCAGCGAAATTGTATCTCATTAGCTATCCGGACAATTCCAACTACGATTCCATCAATTGAAGAATTAGATTTACCTAACGTATTAAAGGAGATAGCAGGGCTCCCGCAAGGTTTAGTATTAGTTACAGGTCCAACTGGAAGTGGTAAAAGCACTTCTTTAGCAGCAATGATTGATTACATGAACAAAACAATGAACAGACATATTATTACTTTAGAGGATCCGATCGAATATCTATACCAGCATAACAAATGTATTATTGATCAAAGAGAAGTAGGATTCGATACAAGTAGTTTTCAAAAAGGATTACGTGCGTGTTTGCGTCAAGATCCAGATGTAATACTAGTGGGTGAGATGCGCGACTTAGAAACAATTTCTACAGCAATAACTGCTGCAGAAACCGGCCATTTAGTTCTAGGTACGCTACACACAACTGATGCGTCCTCAACGATGGATCGGATTATTGATGTTTTTCCTGCCCATCAAAAGAGTCAAATAAGAATTCAACTTGCTAATGTGCTGGAAGCCATTGTATCCCAACGTTTGTTTCCTTTGGCAAAAGGAATAGGACGGGCAGCAGCAACCGAAATATTAATCAACACACCTGCAGTGAAAAATTTAATTCGATCAGAAAAAATGCATCAGATCCCTAACACCATGCAAACTTCTAAAGAGTATGGTATGCATACCATGACAATGGATATTAAACGTATGTTGCAACAAGGGATAATAACGCAAAAACATGCGGCTCCCTATTTAAAAGATATGACTTTTTAGTACAAGTTATGATGGGGGAAGAGGTGGAAATCTATGAACTATTATGCGTATAAAGCAAAAACTGTCGATGGTAAGATAAAAAAAGGCAAGATTAGTAGTGAGAATGAAAAAGAAGCTATTAAGCAATTAAAGTCTCAAGGACTCATTTTATTTGAGATAAATGAATTAAACTCACTTTTATACAAAGATATTTATATTGGTAATCCAATAAAGAATAAGGACTTTGTTATTTTTCTGCGTCAATTTTCGACGTTAATAGATGCCGGTATAACATTAGTAGAAACGACGTCTATTTTAGAAGAACAAACACATAGTAAGCCACTTAAAAAAGCGCTACAACAAATTCAAAGCGATCTAGAAGAAGGAATAGGACTATCTGATGCCTTAGCAGAATTCCCACGTCTTTTCCCTGAATTATTAATTAGTATGATCCATGCTGGAGAAGTTAGTGGTAATTTAGATGAAATTCTTGATCGGATGGCTACCTATTATGAAAAACAGTACCAGTTAAAGCAAAAGATCATAACTGCGTTAACATATCCAATTGTGGTTGGAATTGTTGCCGTATTTATCACTATTTTTTTACTTGCATTTATTGTACCGATTTTCACGGACATGTTCCTATCTTTCGACCAAGAAATACCACCATATACGGCAGCAATATTAAGTATTAGTGATATTGTTCAAGCTTATTGGTGGGTTATGATGTTACTAGTACTAGTATTGGGTGTGACTATTAGATTATTAAATCGAAGACCAAACATTTCTTATTTATTTGATGTCGTAAAACTTCGTATTCCAATATTCGGTATGTTTATTCAAAAGTCTTTACTTGCTAGAATGACACAAACATTGAGTTCATTGTTAAATAGTTCTGTACCAATCTTACAAGCTGTTACAATAACGGAACGTGTTATAGATAATAAAGTGATCAAACGCGTTTTGCGTGAAAGTAGGGATTCACTTGAAAAGGGAGAGTCATTAGCAACACCGATGGAAAAACATTGGGTCTTCCCTAAATTAATTACGCAAATGATTGTTGTAGGAGAGCGAACAGGTTCCATTGATGCGATGTTGAAAAAAGTTTCTGACTTTTATGAACAAGAGTTAGATGAGTCATCAGAGAAGTTTAAGTCGCTCATTGAACCGGTAATGATTATATTTTTAGCAGTAATAGTAGGCGCAATTGTTTTAGCGATCGTAATACCTATGTTTAGTTTATTTGAAAACATCTAAAAGTGTAGACAGGTTACAAAAGTATAGTATAATAGAACTATTAGTATAAAACGAATAGTAGAAGCGATGAGGGTTTATCTGTAACTGGGCACTTGGATAAACTTGAGCTAGTAGTGCAACCGGCTGACACCATTTTTTATGCTGTGAGTCTTTTTTTATCAAAAAAATTAAATGAGGAGGAATAATAAAATGTTAACTAGAATGAAGAAAATGTTACGCAATGAGAAAGGTTTTACATTAGTAGAGCTTTTAGCAGTTATTGTTATCTTGGGTATTATTGTAGCAATTGCCGTTCCTGCAATTGGGAATATTATTGGTGATGCAGAAGAGGATGCTGATGAGGCACAAATTGAATTGATACTTGATGCAGCAAGATTAGCAGATGTACAAGATGAATTCACTGATGGTATGGATGCAGATGATCTTGTAGGACTTGGTTATCTTGAGGATAATGATGAACTACCAGAGGGTACAGTCTCTTTTGATACAGATACGAATCAATATGAATACACCCCGTAATAATAATTTAAAAAGACCCCTTTTCAAAGGGGTCTTTTATACATAATTAGGAGATAAAAAATATGGAAGTCTATTATATCGTTATTTTTTTTGTTTTTGGAAGTGTATTTGGTTCATTCTACAATGTTGTTGGTTTACGTATACCAAATGACAACTTTTTAGAATCTGATCGTTCTTATTGCCCCCGTTGTGATAAGACATTGCATTGGTATGAGTTGATTCCGATTATTTCGTATCTGTTTCAAGCTGGTAAATGCAGAAACTGTAAAGAAAAGATTTCTCCTCTTTACCCTACAATAGAATTATCTACAGCTTTCCTTTTCAGTTTTAGCTATTATTTTTTTGGTTTTCAACTGGAGTTAGTAATGGCAGTTTTACTCACTTCTTTATGTGTAATTATTGTTGTTTCAGACATCACATATATGCTAATACCTAACAAAATCTTATTATTTTTCCTACCGTTTTTAATTATCTTACGTATCATAGATCCGTTAGAACCATGGTGGTCTTCATTGGTTGGTGCAGCGGTGGGATTTTTATTATTAACACTTATCATTCTGGTTAGTAAAGGCGGGATGGGCGCGGGTGATATGAAGTTATTCACTATCCTAGGAATTGTGTTAGGATATAAAGGAATCCTGCTGACATTTTTTCTAGCTACTATTTTCGGTACACTTATAACATTACTATTATTGGCTACTAAAAAAATTAACCGTAAAAGTCCGGTACCATTTGGCCCTTCTATTTGTCTGGCTGCATTAACTACTTATTATTTTGGTAATTACATAATCAATTGGTATATTACATCATTTTTTTAAAGGATGAACACAAATGAATCTACTTAATAAAGATAGAATAAACATCGCCATAAATGATACGATGATTCGATATCTTGTTTCATCTAAAAAAAACGTTACAGCTGCTAGTGACTATGGAGAAATACCATTGGAACAAGGCGTTGTTGAGGATGGTAGAATTTTAGATCAAAAAAGATTAACTACTATCTTTAAAAATCTAGTTAAAGATAAAAAATGGAAGAATAAGCACCTTACATTTTGCGTCCCGGATGCTTTCGTTACGATGCGAGAAGAATCTGTACCTAAACAATTAACTAAAGATGAAGTGAAAAAATATATCGAATTAGAATTAGATGGTAGTATTCGTCTTCCTTTTCAAAATCCAGTTATAGATTTTGAAGTTATTACAGAAGAAGAACAAACGAATAAAATCCTTTTATTTGCATATCCAAATGAACGCTTAAAAGCTTACATAGAGGTGTTTGAGCAAGCGAATGTAAAACTGATAGTTGCTGATCTATCTTTTCTGTCAGCATATCGGACTTATTATAATTTGGACCTTGCAAATAAAGATGAACATCTGCTTATGATCCAGTGGTATAAAACGGATTTAGTTTTAACTGTTTTTAATAACCAGAAGCCGATCTTTAATCGCCATATTCATTTGAATAGTTATGATGTGGTCTTGAATAATGAGGTTTTTGAAGATTCGATGCAAGCTGATGAAAATATATGGAGAGAACTGGTCGATGAACAGTTCGTAACGATAGAACGTTTTATGGATTTCTATCAATATTCTATTATGTCAGGCGATGCTCAAGTTTCTGATTTATTATTAATCGGTGATTTTCCAGGACAAAAGTCAATAAATGAATTATTGACTTCACGATTTAATTTACCAGTCAAAACCATTGCATTTCCGAACGATTTACCAGCAGAGTATGCAACTGTATATGGATTGACACTAAGAAAGTAAAGAAAAAACCAATTAAACTTCATGGTAAGGGGACTAACCATATGGTAGAAATAAATTTTGTTGAAAAAAGGAAAGTAAATACGGCCCTATATCTACTAATTGCTATATTTATGTTCAGTCTGCTTCTTATTAGTATTAGTCTCTTTCTTTTCCATACAAATATTGAGAACAAGTATGATTCTTTACAACAAGAAAAAATAGATAATACAGAGATTATAGCTGAAATTAATACGCTTAACATGGTAGAACAACAAAAACAGACCTTGCAAATGCAAATTAAGCAATTAGAAACTGCTATTTATCCGTCTTTATTTTTATTAGACGATGTCCGTGCCAATTTGCCAAACGATACGTATATTGAGAACTATTCATTTTCTATTACAAATGGTATAACGATAGGTATTCATTTAAGTGCGTTATCGCAAGCTGCCAACTTCAGTCAAAATATTAACGAATCGACATATGCTGAGAATTTAAATTTAATAAATTTAGAAAAAATGGATGATTACTATGTTGCAACTTTTAATTTTGGGATTAATGCAGATTATTTAGTGGAAGAGGCTGATTAAAATGATATTTAAATGGTCACGTATCTATTCATTAATGTCGATTGGTGTAGTGTTACTAGTTATTATAATTGCCTTTTTATCTTATTATCAATTTATTTATCCTAGTCAACAGGAAGTAAGATACTTACAAGAAGAACTTGAAGAACAGGATCAATTGATCAAAAATGCAGATGTAAGTAAACAAGAGGTTGAAGATGATGTTGCTAATTCATTGAATTTACAAAGGCAATTACCGATAGATAAGGCAATTAATCAACTGATTTTGAACGTTGAAGAAATTAAGAATAAAACGAACAGTACAATAACCTTGTTGACGAATAGTGAAGATCAAGTAGCTAGTGATCAGGATACAGATGCTACATCTGAACTTACAAAAATGAATTATCAAATGGAAGTACTAGCAACAAATTATGATGTAATGAATCAGTTTTTAACAGAGTTGACTAATATGGATCGCATCGTGGAGATTAATAATATTGAATTTGTTCAGACAGAAGATGAGAGTATTGAACTCTCCATCGGTTTAACTACCTTTTACAATCCAACTCTAACTGCATTACAAACAGAAACACCCGTATTTGAATATGACCAAGAGCAAGATCAAGATCAAGATCAAGAAGATGAGGAACAGGAACAAGAGGACCAAGATTAATGGTCCTCTTGTTTTTTTGTTTACAAGAAAGAAATCACTGTTATTTTGCAAGTTTATGTTGGTAATTGCCTATCGCGTGCTGACAAAACTCGTCCACCTTTTCATATCGATTATGATAGAGTGAACCCAATGTTATAGGAAACGAGGGAATTAAGGTGGATGAAAATAATAAAATCACGGTAAAAATAAATAATAAAAAACAGCAAAGTCAGGATAGTAAAGATCATAGCAGGGACTCTTATCCTGAAAAAATCACTTGGTTTGAGCAAGCGGCTAGTGTAGATAAAGATGATAGGATCGAAGAGGTGGATGTTTTTGAAAAAAATCACTCAACCGATAGT
Organism: Paraliobacillus sediminis; assembly: GCF_003426055.1. Taxonomy (NCBI): domain Bacteria; kingdom Bacillati; phylum Bacillota; class Bacilli; order Caryophanales; family Bacillaceae; genus Paraliobacillus; species Paraliobacillus sediminis. The sequence continues at coordinate 1,018,213 of NZ_QJSI01000003.1, read as the reverse complement.
CCATTGAATAATAAGAAAAAAAGTAAAAGTAATAGTTCGGTTGTAAAAGCGTTTATTTTTACTGCATGTGGTGCGATTGGGATTAGTGTTATATTAGGATTTATTATTTTAAAGATGTTTGTTGAAATAGATGATAAAGATACTCTGGCGACAAATGATAGAATATCCTCAGAAGCTACTAGGACAAATACTGACGTGGCGGCTGAAACTGTTGATGGGGAAAGTATGACATTAGAGGCATTACAAGCCTTTGTTGTTCAGGTAGGTGTATTTTCAACGAAAGAAAAAGCAACTGAATGGCAGGATAAAGTAGTAGCCACTGGATATAATCCAATGGTGTGGGACGAAGGAGATCAACTTCGATTATTTGTCGGAATCACTTCTACGGAAGAAGCGGCGAAATCCATCGCAAGTGATATGGAAGCAAAAGGGTTGGAAGCATATGCACGTGCATGGTCAACAACAGAAAGGAATGCCGATTTTAATCCGCAAGTGATAGAATGGTTACAAACATTCCCTACTTTATGGACAGATACAGTTGAGGGGGTTAACCAAGCTTCAGATTCCGAGCAACTTGAGGCGTGGAAGAACTGGTTGGCAGAAGTGCCGGAAGGATTACCAGAAAATGTTACAGTGTGGAAAGAATCGATTGAAAAAATTGTCACCATGATCGCTGCTGGTGAAAGCATTGAAGATAAACAACTACAATTACTAGAGATATGGCAACTTTATCAAAGAATATAAAAAAACTTAAGAATTAGTTGAAATGTAATTCCTACCATTAATAAAATAAAGAAGTGTTGTTTTTGTCTGAGCTAAATTATATTTTTATATACTAATTAGAGGGCCGAATTTCAGAAATGCAGATTTGTTTTCTATTCCGTTACTCGGTAAAATTACTTATATAAAATGTGTACTGAGGTGAATAGATGACAAGCATACATGTAACGATGAAAGATATACCAAAACAAGACCGTCCTCGTGAGAGATTGATTGAATTAGGCGCAAGTCATGTTTCGAATCAAGAGTTGCTGGCAATATTATTAGGTACTGGAACAAGAGAAGAATCTGTTCAGGACCTAGCTCAACGCGTATTGATGCACTTTGAAGGAATCAATTTATTACGTGAATCAACATTTGAAGAATTAACAGCGATTAAAGGAATAGGTATGGTGAAAGCTGTGCTGATCTTAGCGTCTATTGAACTTGGTAAACGTATGAATCAATTAAAGCCGCAAGAGAGATATGTTATCCGTAGTCCTGAAGATGGTGCTAATTTCGTCATGGAAGAAATGCGCCTATTGAACCAGGAACACTTTGTTTGCCTATTTTTAAATACAAAAAACCAAATTATTCATAGGCAAACAGTATTTATTGGAAGTCTTAACGCCTCAATTGTTCACCCCCGTGAAGTTTATCGAGAAGCTGTTAAACGTTCTGCTGCTTCGATTATTTGTGTGCATAACCATCCATCTGGTGATCCTTCTCCCTCCCAAGAAGATATTCAAGTAACAAAACGTTTAGCGGAATGTGGTAAGATGATTGGCATAGAACTTTTGGATCATTTAGTTATCGGTGATCAAAAGTTTGTTTCATTAAAAGAAAAAGGATACGTATAAGACTATCTATTTTTTGTTTTTTTTCGTATAATTAAATAGACGAAGTTTAAATTCGGCGCCACTTTACAAGTTTTTTCTTGTATATGGCGCTTCTTGTTATGGTGAATTACAGCCATAACAAACTTTTCATGTTATGATACTAATAAGGAATTTACACATAACATGATGAAACTAAAAATTAATGAGATGAAACAATAAGCATCGTGAGATTAGAGAGGAAGATTGATTTGGCTGGATTTAGTTTATCGCAAGATTTAGGGATTGATTTAGGAACGGCAAACACACTAGTTTATGTAAAAGGAAAAGGAATTGTTGTTAGAGAACCATCTGTTGTTGCAATAAATAATTCAACAGGTGAAATTGAAGCTGTTGGTGGCTCAGCGCGAAATATGATAGGTAGAACGCCTGGTAATATTTCCGTTATTCGACCTATGAAAGATGGCGTAATTGCCGATTACGATACAACAGCAACAATGATGAAATATTACATTCGTTTAGCGCAAAAGAATCGTTCATCCTTTGCCAGAAAGCCAAATGTAATGGTTTGTGTACCATCTGGGATTACGATGGTTGAAGAACGAGCAGTAATTGATGCAACAAAACAAGCTGGGGCTAAAGAAGCTTATCCAATAGCAGAACCATTTGCTGCGGCAATTGGTGCTGGTTTACCAGTTTGGGAACCAACAGGTAGTATGATAGTGGACATTGGTGGAGGTACTACTGAAGTAGCAATTATATCGCTTGGTGGAATTGTAACAAGTGAATCGATACGTACGGCCGGAGATGATATGGATGAAGCTATTGTTCAATATGTCCGTAAAAAGTATAATTTAATGATTGGTGAAAGAACATCTGAAGCGATCAAAATGGATATTGGTAATGCTGGGAAACCAGTTGAAAATGATGAGATGGATATTAGAGGTAGAGATTTATTAACTGGACTTCCAAAAACGATTACAATTACAGCAGAAGAAATTTCAAATTCATTAAATGATGCAGTCACTGCAATCATTGATGCTGTCAAGAACACATTGGAAAAAACACCTCCTGAATTAGCAGCTGATATTATGGATCGTGGCATTGTCTTGTCTGGTGGAGGCTCACTCTTAAGAGGATTAGACCAAGTGATTAGTGATGAAACGAAGATGCCTGTATTTGTAGCAGATAATCCTTTAGATAGTGTTGCAATTGGTACTGGAATGTCATTAGACTATATTCAACATTTCAGATCTCATCCTAGTATCTCTTCTCGTTCTACAATGAATTAAGTAGGTGTGTTAAATGTCATTTTTTAAAAGAAAGCGACTTTTTACCATTTTAATTGGGTTTATTATTTTGGTTGGTTTAATTGGTTTTTCACTGCGTGAACGTGAGGAATTATCAGCAGTAGAGCAATTTTTTCAAGACGCTGTTGGATGGATGCAGCAAGTTGTTCATGTACCAGTCGAATATACGACAACTATAATTACAAATATCGATGATTTCAAGAATGTTTTTCAAGAAAATCAAAGATTAAAAGAAGAACTAGCACAATATCAACAAACGTTATATGAGGTTCAAGAACTTCGAAAAGAAAATGAAGAATTAGTAGCGCTTAATGATAAAACAGACGCTGACTCAATTTCAGATTATGAGCCTATTCAAGCTTCTATATCAGCTAGAAGTTCAGATCAATGGTTTAAGCAAGTGACGATTAATAAGGGCAAGCAAGATGGTGTTGAGAGAAATATGGCTGTAGTCACTGGGGAAGGTATGATTGGAAAAATTCAAGATGCCTCACAATTCACATCTACAGTACTGTTATTAAATGGCTTTGATCGTTCCAATCGAATTTCAGTAAATGTAAATATTACAGATGAAGACGAAGATGCGAGTGGTTTTATTCTTGGTTTTGATGAAGAACGTGAAGCATTATTACTTGAATTCACGGAATATGATGGTGAAATTCCTGAAGGTGAATTTGTCTTTTCATCAGGTTTAGGTGGCGTTTTTCCAAAAGGACTTGAAATTGGTGAAATTCTTGAAGTGACGACAGATCAGTATGGACTAACACAAGTTGCTTATATTGAGCCGTCAGCAGATTTATATCATTTAAATCATGTAATTGTTTTGGATCGTACAATGACAACAAATGATGAAGTGGTAGAAGAGGAGGAAGAATAATGTCTCGACTTTATCTCCCTCTTTTCCTGCTATTCTTACTTGTAATAGAAGGAGTGGCGTTTGACTTTTTACCATTGATAGTGATTGAAAAGGGTTGGTTATTAGCTGCGCACTGGCTATTTGTTTTTCTAGTACTTATTGCTTTGTTTTATGATCTAGAATACACGTATTATTCTATTTTATTTGCTATTATTTCTGGATTAATGGTTGATCTCGTTTATACAAATGTGATTGGCGTCTATATGTTTATGTACGGCATTACAATTTATTTTATACATGGTATGCGAAAGGTTTTGCATACAAACTTCTTGGTTGCATCTTTATTAACTGCCGTTGGTCTTAGTTTAGTAGATGGTGGGATTTATTTGATTTATTCTTTTATAGGGATTAGTCAAATAGATGGTATGATGTACATAACCAATCGTTTGTTGCCAACACTTGCGGCAAATATGATTTTCTTTTTTGTACTTTATCTTCTAATGAAGAAAAAATTAGTACGGTGGGCTGCAGAGCGATTTGATTCAAATAGCTCCTAATTGCAGTGGAATACATGTAGAATGAGGTGAAACCGTGATTACTAATAAGCAACTAGTGACGATTAAAGGCACGCGAGATGGCTTGACATTATATATCGATGATACTTGTTCGTTCACGGCAATTCTAGATGAACTTGAACAAGTACTTTCAACTGAATATACGTCTGATGACGAACCAATGATTACTGTAACGATTCAACTTGGTAATCGTTATTTACATACTGAACAAGAACAGATGCTACGCGATTTAATACGCAATAAAAAGAAATTAGTAGTTGAATCTGTTGAATCTAATGTTATTTTGAAGCGTGAAGCATTACAATGGAAAGAAGAAAGTGAAATCAAAACGGTAACGAAAATGGTACGTTCTGGTCAAGTATTAGAGATTACTGGCGATCTATTACTTATCGGTGATGTAAATCCTGGTGGGAAAATCGTAGCAACTGGCAATATTTTTGTTTTAGGTAGTTTACGTGGTATCGCGCATGCGGGAAGTGAAGGTAATAGAAATGCAATTATTGCTTCTTCTTATATGCAACCAATGCAATTAAGGATTGCTGATTTTATCAGTCGTTCTCCTGACTATGAAGCAGATGGTGTTTACATGGAATGTGGTTTTATTGATGAAACCAAAGAGAAAATCGTGATAGACCGCCTTCAAGTTCTAACACAAAAAAGACCTGATTTAAATGGGTTTGAAAGGAGAATTTTAAATGGGTGAGGCAATCGTAATCACTTCCGGTAAGGGTGGTGTTGGAAAAACAACCACTACAGCTAATTTAGGGACAGCACTTGCGTTAATGGATAAAAAGGTCTGTTTGATGGATACAGATATTGGATTGCGTAATTTAGATGTGGTTATGGGATTAGAGAATCGTATAATCTATGATATTGTTGATGTTGTTCAGAAACGCTGTAAATTAAAGCAGGCCTTAATTAAGGACAAGCGATTTGACTGTTTATACCTTCTTCCAGCTGCTCAAACGAGCGATAAGTCTGATCTAACGCCAGAAGGTATGATAGAGATGATAGCGGAGTTGAAAGAAGAATATGATTATATTTTAATAGATTGCCCGGCAGGAATAGAACAAGGTTATAAGAATGCTGTTGCTGGTGCAGATAGAGCTATTGTTGTTACCACACCTGAAAAATCAAGTGTTCGTGATGCAGATCGTATTATTGGACTACTTGAAAAAGAAGATATTGAGCCACCACATTTAGTAATTAATAGAATTCGTAATCATATGATGAAAAACGGAGATATGTTAGATATCGATGAAATTGTTCAAATTTTATCGATCGAATTATTAGGCGTAATTGCAGATGATGATGAAGTAATTAAAGCATCTAATCACGGTGAGCCTGTCGTGTTTCAACCGAATACGCGAGCATCTATTGCTTATCGCAACATTGCTAGACGAATTCTTGGTGAATCTGTACCACTTTTATCGTTTGACGATGAAAAAGGTATGTTTTCAAAAGTGAAAAAATTCTTTGGTATGCGTCCATAATAACTATGAAAAGGTACTTACATTTCTTATGTAAGTATCTTTATTTTTTATTAGTAATGTGCGGCCGATTTGTAAATGGGAGCATATTCATTTTGAATCCTTCATAGACTTGTACAAATAGCTAATGAAGGATTGTGAATAGGATGAAAAAGGATATTGTACAAGTTAGAAAAGATATAGCAAAACGAAAGCAACAGAAGCTACCATCTGTGAAAAATGATCCTAAAGTATATCGACAGAATTTATCAAGTCATGTCTTGCAAGATGAGGAAAAGCATGGATACATGCCTACACACTTTCCTACGACAGGAAAAAAACAAGAGGATACATCGGCTTTTTTTTCTTCATTTATTTTTAAAACAATCATTGCTGCTAGCATCTTTTTTATATTAGCCTTAGTTAATCAGGTGGATCATTCTTCATTATCTAAACCAAAAGAGTGGACAACCTCTGCCTTAACAGAAGAATTCCCATTTGCAACTGTGAACCAATGGTATCAAACGACATTTGGTTCACCACTAGCTTTTACAGACCAAAGTGTTATTGAAACCGCTGGAGATGCGCCAGTACTTCCTGTTAATGGTACGATAAGTCAATCATTCCAGGTTAATGGAGAAAGTGTTTTTATAACTTCTGAAGAGACGTCCGATGTATACGCGATGGAACAAGGTACAGTTATTTTTGCTGGTAATGATAATAAAACGAATAAAACGATTATAATTCAGCATCCTGATAAAAGTAAATCTATCTATGGCAACTTGTCAGACTTTACTGTTAATCAATATCAATTTGTAAACACCAATCAAATTATTGGTGAATTTATTCCTTCTGTTGCAAATGAGAGTAAATTATACTTTGCAGTTGAAAAAAATAATACGTATCTTGATCCAGTAAAGGTGATGAAGGTTGATGAAAATCCTTAATAAATTCCCACCACTATCCATTCATCCCACTCTTTGGTTTAGTATTGTTGCATCAATCCTGACTGGTACTTTAATGGAGATGGCGATTATTTTTTCGATTGTATTGATTCATGAATTAGGACATTATATAGCAGCAGCTTATTATGGATGGAAAGTTAGAAGGATAATGCTCTGGATGTTTGGTGGTGTTATGGAAACGGATGAATATGTAAGTAAACCATTAAAAGAAGAGTGCGTCATTACACTCGCAGGTCCATTTCAACATGTTATCATTTATGTGTTACTTTTTTGTTTGCAACAATTAGAATGGCTAAACCCTTCACTGATTCTGTTAGGGTATCAATATAATACTACTATTCTGTTGTTCAATCTATTACCTATATGGCCATTAGACGGGGGTAAATTATATCTGATAACATTGTCTACCTTTTTGCCTTTTCGTAGAGCACATGCTTTAACGATCATGTCATCTATTTTTGTTGTATGTGGTATTTTAATTGTATTATTAACTTCTTTTTCATTCATATTAAGCACTGTTTTATTGTTTACTTTTATCTTATGGGAAAATCGATTAGAATGGAAACAAAGGTTTTATGTATTTATGCGTTTTTTATTAAAGAGATTTGAAACGAATCAAGTAAATAAAAAAGCTCTACCGCTTGTTGTGACGAATGATACGCGTCTAATTGACATATTCTCAAAATTCCATCGTCAATATCGTCATGATATTTTCATTGAAAACGATTGCTATGTAACAGATGAAGCTACATGCTTACATATTTATTTTAATTTAAAACAACATCAAGCTACTATAAAAGAAGTGAGTCATGAAATTCAGAAATGAGGAAGTAATTTGGTTTCCCTATATATTCATACACAACCAACAGAAAAAATTGCCTTAGCAGTAGAAAATAATCAGATTAAAGAATTTGTTATTGATCGTCCAAATCAACCGCAACTTGTTGATTCTATTTTTGTTGGAAGAGTCGTTAAGATCGAGAAGGGTCTACAGGCTGCTTTCGTTGATATTGGTTCAGAAAAGTTAGGTTTTTTGCAACGAAAAGAATTACCTGCAGCTAGAGCGAATCCAACTAAAAAAATGGAATCACTAATTACAGAAGGTGAGCGTTTGATTGTGCAAGTTACAAAAGATGCTTATGATACAAAAGGTGCACGATTATCTGCGAATATAACGATTGCTGATCAAGCAATCGTTTATTTACCTTTTGGGAACTATATAGCATTATCTAAAAAACTTGCGCATGATGATGCAACTGAAAAAAAAGCTATCATAGAAAATGTTCGTGAAGATAATGAAGGCGCAATAATTCGTACAGTCGCATCGGATCTTACAAGTGATGAGATGGAACAAGCTTTTTTACATTTGCGTAATCGTTGGACATTACTGGAAAAGGAAAGTAAGCAATTAAAGGTGCCAAGCTGTTTGTATTATGATGCACCGGTTTTGGATCGTTTTATTCGAAAATTCGCCTCTGAACATATCGATCATATTTATATAGATGATGCCTCAATTGCAACTGAAATCAGAGAGCGTTATCGACATTTAAAAGCTGCAATTACATGGGAGAAAAACCTTGAAAGCCAATTGCCCTTATCAATTGATCAAGTAATGCAGGCATGTGTGCATCCGAAAGTAGACGCAGAAAATGGTGTGAGTTTGTATATCGAAGAAACAGAAGCGATGACAATTATAGATGTTAATTCAGGTGGCTTTACAGGCAGGAATGATAAAGAACGTACACACTTACATGCAAATATATATGCAGCAAAGGAAATTGCGAGACAGGTTAGATTACGTAACCTTTCGGGTATTATCATCCTGGACTTTATCAGTATGAAAAACCCAACAGATAAAAAAAAGGTGCTAGATATTTTAAGAGCCGCACTTGATAAAGATCCTATTCGGTCAGAAGTCTATGGCTTTACGCAGTTAGGGTTAGTAGAGATGACCCGTAAGAGAGCTACAGCACCACACAGTAAACTTATTTTGGATCAAACGGATTCTCAGATTACTTTATCGAATATGACGCATGTCTATGCATTAGAACGGGTTCTATATAGTTATATAGACACAAATGTTGAATCTGTTATAATAGATATTAATCCGCTAATTTATAAGTTGTGGATAAAACACATTGATCTTGAAAAAGTAAAGAGACGTCTACATCATTCCGTTTATATGAATAAAACGAAGGGTGTTATGTCCTATCACGTGAAGTTAGCTGGGAGTAGTAAGCTTGTCAAAGACTTTATAGAGACAAATTCCAGTGCTATCATTGACAAAGTACTATGATTCGTGATAATATCAATACGTTATTCATTGTAGCGCCCGCTGCTACAACCGCACAGATCGGGTAAATAGAAAAGAGAGCTACATAGTTCGTATTTTCTTATGTAAGTCATAAATTATGACACCTGTATGGCGAGTCTGAGTTCTTGAAGGAGGTGCAAGCAGTATGTATGCTATTATTGAAACTGGTGGTAAACAAGTTAGAGTTGAAGAAGGTCAAGCTATCTACATTGAAAAATTAGAAGCTGGAGCTGGTGAAGATGTAACATTTGATAAAGTTCTTTTTGTTGGTGGTGACGACGTAAAAGTTGGTTCTCCATTCGTAGAAGGTGCTACAGTTGCGGCTAAAGTTGAAGAACAAGGTCGTAAGAAAAAAATCACAATTTACAAATTCAAAGCTAAAAAGAACTATAGCCGTAAACAAGGTCATCGTCAGCCATATACGAAAGTTACGATTTCAAAAATCAACGCGTAAGGTTGTTTCCGTATGATACAAGCAACAATTTATCGTAAACCAAATAAGCAAATATATGCTTTTGAACTGAGTGGGCACGCTGAGAGTGGACCGCATGGGCATGATTTAGTTTGTGCCGCGGTTTCTGCTATCTCATTTGGATCCGTTAATGCAGTAATAAAGCTTTGTGAGATTGAACCGAATATTGATCAAGGTGGCGAAGGTGGTTATCTACATGTTGCACTTCCTGAGCAATTGGATGAAGGTAAGCGTCAAGCTGCTGAATGGTTGCTAGAAGGAATGTTTGTTTCATTAGAAACCGTCGAACGTGACTATAATCAATATATACGAATCTTTGAAAAGTAAGGAGGTGCAAACCAATGTTACGTTTAGATTTGCAGTTTTTCTCATCTAAAAAAGGTCAAGGTAGTTCAAGAAACGGCCGTGATTCTCAATCAAAACGTCTAGGCTCAAAACGTGCTGATGGACAAATGGTTACTGGAGGATCAATTCTTTACCGTCAACGTGGTACTAAAATCTATCCAGGAACTAACGTAGGACGTGGAGGAGACGACACACTTTACGCTAAAACTGATGGTATTGTTCGCTTTGAACGTGTAGGACGCGATCGCAAAAAGGTAAGTGTTTATCCATTACCAGTTACACAAGAAGCTTAATACCAAAAAGGCTCTATCCTGAATAAGGATAGAGCCTTTTTCTTTATACTAGTAACTCAACAGATTACTTCGCTCTGAAAATCCACTACGCTTTCCGCAGGGACGTCTTTAGCTAACTTGGAAGAAAGACACTTCCAAGTGGATCTTCAGATCGCGCTTTTCCTGCAGGAGTCGTAGTGGATTTTCATCGCTGGTCAGTAATATGTTTATTGATGAATTTGCTTTATCAACGATAACAGGCCTTTTCGAACCTTAAGTTCTTTCTAGCGAAGGAAGCAAATGGTCGACTCTCCAGCAGGAACAGCACGGGCTGAAGATCCACTCGGAAAGCGATCTTTGCTTATCCGAGTTAGCTGAAGCCGTGCCTGCGGAAAGGGAGACCATTTGCTGACGTAGCGGATAAGGGTCTTCTGTTACGTCGCAGTTTCTATCAATTGTGCATTATATTATAATTAAATTACCTTAATTAAGACTATACTACTGACATGGCCTTTCACAGTTAGCCTTTTTTTGCTATAATTTTTATGATATGAAATGAGGCGATGAAATATGAAAGATGAGGATGTAGTGGACCTATTACGTCATTATCGACATGATTGGATGAATGAGCTACAACTGATTATGGGATATGCACAATTGGGTAAGTTAGATAAAGTCCAGCAGAAAATAGAACAATCTGTAGAACGTGCTGTATCAGAGCGGAAAATGCAAAATATGTCATTACCTAAAATGGTACTTTGGCTTACGCAATTTAATTGGCGATTTGATAATTATCAATTGACTCATATTATTAATACTAGTGAGACACTTTCTATTGATGATCAAAAACTATATGAACAGTTAGAAAGAATAATGGTGCATTTTACTAAGTATTGTATGAAAACAGAGATGTATCATGGTACAATAAACATTCAACAATTAAATAACCAGCAATTAAAAATACAGCTTTCTTTCTCAGGTATTTTTGAAAAATCAAATGAGTTAAAAAATGAAATAGAACACTCTGATAAATTGTTAAATGTTGAAATAGAAAAAAGTCAACATGATCACGAAATTTGTACCGTGACATGGATAAGTGAATGAAGAGGTGACAGGATGTTTGTCGATCAGGTAAAAGTTTATGTTAAGGCTGGAGATGGCGGAAATGGACTAGTATCATTTCGTCGTGAGATATATGTACCAATGGGTGGACCTGCTGGTGGAGACGGTGGGAACGGTGCCGATATTATTTTTGAAGTAGATGAAGGATTAAACACATTAATGGATTTTCGTTATCAACGACATTTCAAAGCAAAACGCGGAGAAAATGGTATGAGTAAAGGACAACATGGCAAAAACTCATCTGCTATGGTATTAGCGGTCCCACCTGGGACAACCGTTCGAGATGATGCAACAGGTGAGGTTCTAGCAGACTTAGTAGAACATGGCCAGCGAGGTGTTATTGCAAAAGGTGGACGTGGTGGTCGTGGAAATATTCGTTTTGCTACTCCGAAAAACCCTGCTCCTGAAATAGCGGAAAAGGGCGAACCTGGTATAGAACGTGATATCACGCTTGAGCTTAAATTAATAGCGGATGTTGGTCTTGTTGGTTTTCCAAGTGTAGGTAAATCGACATTGTTATCTGTTGTAAGTGCAGCAAAACCGAAAATTGCTGATTATCATTTTACAACATTAGCACCTAATTTAGGTGTAGTTGAAACCGAAGATCTACGCGGATTTGTAATGGCTGATTTACCAGGTTTGATTGAAGGCGCGCATGAAGGTGTAGGACTAGGTCATCAGTTTTTACGACATGTTGAGAGAACACGTGTAGTTATTCATGTTCTTGATATGGCAGCAACAGAAGGTAGAGATCCTTTTGAAGATCTTGAAACAATTAAAAGAGAGTTACGCGCATATGATCCTGCTATATTAGAACGCCCACAAATTATTGTGGCAAATAAGATGGATATATTTGAAGCGGAAGAAAATTTAGAGCTATTTAAGGAAAAAATGGGTGATGAACATCCGATATATCCGATCTCAACGCTAACACGAAAGGGTATACGTGAACTTTTATTTGCTATTGCAGATAAATTAGCAGAAATACCGAAAACTGTTGCTGTAGAAGACGCACCAGAGCATATTGTCTATCGTTTTAAAGAAGAAGCACCAGCCTTTCAAATTACACGTGATCCAGATGGTGCATACGTGTTATATGGTGAAAAAATTGAGAAGTTATTTAAAATGACGGATTTAAATCGTGATGAATCTACACAGCGTTTTGCACGTCAATTACGTGGTATGGGTGTAGATGATGCGTTAAGGAAAAAAGGAGCAGAGAATGGAGATTCTGTTCGTTTGCTAGATTATACTTTTGAGTTTATAGAATAATCATTAAAAAATATATTAAAATCCTACTATCTAGTTGTATTTCTTCAAAAAGGGGATTGTTTTAAATGGTGGAGAATGCTGGGAAGTTTTACTTAATCAGAGGTGATTTTCTTCCGGAATCAATGCGTAAAACAATAGAAGCAAAAGAATTAATTGAGCGTGGAAAGGTAGATTCTGTTTTTGAAGCAGTGAAGCAGGTTGGTATTTCTAGAAGTGCATTCTATAAATATCGAGATGCAGTCTATCCTTTTCAGGCCATGCTTGAGGAGCGAATTATAACATTATCTTTTCATTTAGAAGATCGTGCAGGAACACTATCCAATCTTCTAACTACTGTTTCTGGAGCTGGTGGGAATATATTAACCATCCATCAAACAATTCCAATTCAAGGAAAGGCTAATGTAACAATTTCACTAAATACTGAAAGTCTAGAGGTAGGTATTGAGGAGTTATTGGAAAACTTACAGCAACTCGAATTTATAGATAAAGTAGAGATTTTAGGCTCGGGTGCTTAGGGAACTGGGGGAAATAATTGTGTCCACAAAAATTGGTTATTTAGGTCCTAAGGGGACGTTCACCAAAACAGCAGTAGACGCACTATTTAATGATGGTGAAAAAGTAAGTTATTTAACGATTCCAGAATGCATCGATGCTGTAAAATACGGTCATATTACGTATGGTGTCTTACCGTTAGAGAATGCACTTGAAGGAACAGTTAATATAACGTTAGACTATCTGATTCAATATAAGTCGCTCAAGATTGTTAGTGAAGTTGTTGTTCCAATTCGACAACACCTCATGGTTCACCCAGATCATCTAAATGATTGGAAAAGTATTACTACTATATATTCACATCCGCATGCGTTAGCACAGTGTCATCGATTTCTTCATAATGGAATGAAACATGTATCTGCAGAAACGTTTACTTCAACGGGTGCTGCTGCTAAGTTTGTTAGTGAGAATGCTGATTTGAAAATTGGAGCTATTGCAAATGAACTGGCTGCAAAAGAATATGGACTAGAAATTGTCCAAGCAAACATCCATGATTTTAAAAATAATCATACTCGGTTTATTGTATTACATAAAAATGATACAGAATGGCATCCAGAAAAGCTAACTTTAAAAGGGTATAAAACAACATTAATGATTTCCTTGCCAACTGACCATCCTGGTGCGCTACATCAAGTTTTGTCGGCATTTGCTTGGCGTAAAATTAATTTATCTAAGATAGAATCACGGCCAATGAAAACAGGTTTAGGGAATTATTATTTCTTAGTAGATATAGAAAAAAAGATGGATGACATTCTTATTCCGAATACAATTACTGAAATGGAAGCCTTAGGTTGCTCAGCTGAAGTATTGGGTAGCTATCCGTATTTTTTATATGATGATACATTAAAATGATGAAACAGTTGGTGCCACTTACTATAAGTGGCGCCAACTGTTTTTTTAGAGTGGAAAAGAGGTTTTAACTATTGATAATGATACCTAATTCTTTTAATTTTTGATAGGCAGCCTCTAATTTTTCTTCTTGATCTGCTTCAATTGTATGCAAATGGACACCATTCGTTAGATTCAATAAATAAGGTGCATTTGTCATTTTTATTTTATTTAAAAACTGTATAACTTCACTCCTATTACTCACCATAATAGAAGCTTTTAAGTCACCATATACTGGGTGTTCTATAATAACGTTTCTAACAGTTACTCCCTGGTCTACAATACATTCTAGTTCTTCTTGTGTTTGCTCTGGTCCATGCTCACAAGCTATAATTCGTTGGTAAATCTTATTTTTAGGTTCCTCTTCTAAATAAATATACCCTTGGCTTGTTGCCATGATTGGTTCGTTTTTTGCTTTTAATAAAGAAATATCTTGCACAATAACTTGGCGACTGACTCCAGCTTTTTCAGCTAATTCACTGCCTGTGAGAGCACCTTTATGTTCTTGTAACCAGCTTAAAATAGCTGTTCTTCGTTTAGATCCAATCATTTTATTTGTTTGATTCATTATAAAATTCCTTTCTATACATTTCCCCATTGCTTCACTACATTTTCGCATACTTCTATCGCTTTATCTAGATCATTTTGCGTGGTAGTCTCACCAAAAGAGAAACGAATAAAGTGCTTTGATTCTTGAAGAGGTATACCAATTGCTTGCATCATACGTGAAGGTTCCTCACTTCCAACACTACAAGCACTACCGGTTGAGATAGCAATACCAGCTTGATTATAAGCTAACATCGTATAGTCGCCAGGAATTGTGTCAAATAAAATTCCTACGATATGTGGTAGTTGTCTTGAACTGGTGAAAGTTCGTAATGGAAAATTCCGTTTATTTAATTCGCTGATAAACGCAGCACGAAGATTTCCAATACGTTGTGCTTCATGTTGAATAGTTGATACTGTCTCATTTGCTGCTGTAACAAATGCTGCAATTGCAGGGATATCCATTGTACCTGTGTGAAGGACAGACTTTTGCCCTAAAATGGCTGGATTTACATATAATGCTCCGATCCCCTTTGGTCCGTGCACTTTATGACTGGAAATTGCATAACTGTCGACTTTTAGGTCTGATATACAAACAGGCAACTTCCCGAATGCTTGCACGCCATCACTATGAAACAGTATATTTTGTGTTCGTAACCATGCACCAATCTCCTCAATAGGCTGAATTGCGCCAATTTCTGAATTCACATGTTGAACGACGACGAGGACAGTATCCTTTTTAACACTAGTTTGTACTGTCTTTAGTTCAACTTCACCAGTTTGATTAGTTGGTAAATAGGTAATCTGATACCCTTGATACTTCTGTAAATCTTTTAAATAGTTCGTAATTGACTTATGCTCAAATGCGGTTGTAATGATATGTTTCCCTTGTTTTTTTGTGGAACGTAGTAATAATTGGATCGCTAGTTGATTTGCATCAGTTCCGCCACGTGAAAAATAGATACTATTAGATGGTGCTTGTAGAATCGATTCCATTTCATTTTGGCTAAATTGTAAGACGTCTGCAGCAGCTGAACCAATATCATGTAAACTATTGGTATTTCCATAACATTGTACGGCAACTTTTTGATAGACCTCCAATGCATGTGTGCTTATAGGTGTTGTAGCGGCATTATCTAAATCAATCATTGGGTTATTTCCTCTCGAACATAATAGTTGTTATTATTCATTTTAAAATAAGTATTGTCATCTGTAAACAATTATGTAAAGATAGGTGTAAAGACAGAAGTAATGTTTAGGGGAAGGGGTGCACGAACAATAGAAAAAGATTGCGTACTAATAATTGGAAGCGGAATAGCAGCATGTACTGCAGCACTTCAACTAGCAAAAGATAAACGTGTATTACTTATTACAAAAGGAGAACTTACAGATAACAACACGATTCGTGCACAAGGTGGAATTGCTGCTGTAGTTGATCAGAGAGATAGCTGGGAGTTACACGTACAAGATACAATCAAAGCAGGATATAATTTGAACAACGAAGAAGCTGTAGAACTCTTAGTGAAAAAAGGCTCAAGCTATATTCAAAAACTTGCTCAAGAAGGTTTTCCTTTTGATTATGATGCTAATCAAGTGCTATCACTTGGAAAAGAAGGCGCACACAGTCGCAGACGTATTTTACATGCAGGGGGAGATGCAACAGGAAAAGCAATCATTACCTTTTTACATCAACAAATTAGTACTGCTATTGAAATAATTACGAATCGGACCGTTATTGAGCTAATCATGGAAGGAAACAGGTGTATAGGAGTCCAGGTGATCGATGAAGAAGGTGTTGTATCCAATCTATATGCTGATTCTGTTGTGCTAGCTACTGGAGGATGTGGCGCCCTATTTGACGTTACATCGAATCATCCAGCCATGCTAGGCGAAGGGATTGGGTTAGCCTATCAAGCTGGAGCAATATTGACTGATCTAGAATTCATTCAATTTCATCCTACATTATTGTGGAAAGATAATCAGAGCTTTGGATTAATCTCAGAAGCGGTAAGAGGAGAAGGAGCAAGATTAGTTACGGGTAATGGGGATTTTATTATGGAAAATGTTCATCCGCTCCTTGATTTAGCTCCGCGTGACGTTGTTGCCCGTACAATTCAAACTGTTCGAAACAAAGGCACTGCTGTCTATTTAGATATTTCACAGATAAAAGACTTTCGCATGCGCTTTCCATCGATTACAACTCTATGTGAAGAAGCGAACGTAAATATATCGAAAGGTCTATTACCTGTTTCACCAGGCGTACATTTTGCTATGGGTGGTGTACAAACCGATAAATATGGCAGAACATCTGTAGCAGGCTTATATGCAGTTGGTGAAGTAGCTTGTACTGGTGCTCATGGTGCAAATCGCTTAGCAAGCAATTCGCTCTTAGAAGGTCTTGTTTATGGTCAACAAGTTGCAAGACATATTTCAAAATTACCAAATAAGCAACAAAATAATAGGAAAGTAGATGAAACAAGCAGCCGTGATTTGCATTGCAGTAAGATATCCTTACCAGAACAAGCAGAGATAAAAAAGATCATGACAGAATATGCGGGAATTCAACGTGATTATCAAGGATTACAAGTAGCAAAGAATTGGTTAGAAAACTTTTGTGTGCATAAACCGATTGCATCCGTTCCATCTACTCAAAAAGCGCTATTTAACCAATTAACGGCAAGTTGGTTGTTGGTTACCTCTGCTCTGGCTCGGAATGAAAGTCGAGGATCGCATTACCGGATGGATTTTCCGGAGAATAGGGAATCTTGGGAAAATAAACATATCGAAAGATATAAAGAGATAGATTGGCAACAAGCGATAACTGGAGGAGAATTATGAACGATTTAAAAGCAAAAGAAAAGCTAAAAGAATTTTTATTAGAAGATATAGGAGATCATGATCTAACAAGTCGACTGCTTTTTTCAAGAGATGAAAAAGCACAAGCATGGATTATTGCAAAAGATGCAGGGATTTTAGCTGGAGTAGATTTAATTGACATGACCTATCAACTAATTGACCAGACAGTAGAAGTTATCAAACATAAGAATGACGGCGAGCGGTTTGAAAAAGGTGATCGCATTGCTAAGGTAACAGGGGAAATGAGCACGATACTTACAGGTGAACGGGTTGTATTAAATTTATTACAACGAATGAGTGGTATTGCCACACTCACTGATCAGGCTAGTAAGCAATTAAACAGTAATCATACAAAAATAGTTGATACAAGAAAAACGACACCTGGATTACGTATGTTTGAGAAATATGCTGTTACATGTGGTGGGGGGTATAATCATCGTTTTGGATTATATGACGGGGTGATGATTAAAGATAATCACATTGCTTTATATGGTTCGATTGAAAAGGCAGTTGAAAAAGTAAAAAGTAAACTCGGTCATATGGTGAAAATAGAAGTAGAGACTGAATCAATTACACAAGTAGAAGAAGCAGTTAGGGTTGGAGCAGATATCATTATGTTTGATAATCAGTCACCAGAAGCAATTATAGAAGGATTAAAAATTATTCCGGATAATATCGTAACAGAAGCATCTGGAAACATCACCCTCGATACGATTGCTAATTTCCGTGATACCGGAATTGATTATATTTCTTTAGGTTTTATAACACATGCTGCAAGATCGATTGACATTAGTATGGATATTCAGTTAAAGGGGGAATTAGAGCATGCAAGTACTTGACTTCTTAAAAGCATCACATCAACTTCCTGAAAAATATAAAAGTCTAACAAAAGTAGAAATGGAGAATGAAGTAAAACGTATAAAGGAACAAATGGGAGATCGTTTATTTATACCTGGACATCATTATCAGAAAGATGAGGTGATTCAATTTGCTGATGTAACTGGTGATTCACTACAACTTGCACAGCTAGCACAAGCAAATACAAAAGCGGAATATATCGTGTTTTGTGGTGTTCATTTTATGGCTGAGACAGCGGATATGTTAACAAATCAGAAACAAAAAGTAATTCTACCAGATATGCGTGCAGGTTGCTCAATGGCAGATATGGCAAATATTGATCAAACTGAAAACTGCTGGACATCTTTACAACAGACGTTTGGTGATACAATTGTACCTATAACATACGTGAATTCTACCGCTGCTATTAAAGCTTTTGTCGGTAAAAATGGTGGTGCAACAGTTACCTCATCAAATGCTACAAAAATAGTCGAGTGGGCATTTACGCAAAAAGAGCGAATTCTATTTTTACCTGATCAACATTTAGGTCGAAATACTGCTTATGATTTAGGAATACCATTAGATGCGATGGCAATTTGGAATCCGATTAGCAACCAACTCAAGTATGAAGGAGATGTCACTCAAATTAGAGTTATTTTATGGAAGGGGCATTGCTCTGTTCATGAAAACTTCAGCGTTGCAAATGTAGAGAATAATAGAGAAACAGATGCCGAACGAAAAATTATCGTCCATCCAGAATGTAGTTGGGAAGTCGTTCAAGCGGCTGATTATGCCGGCTCTACAAAATACATTATTGACAAGATATCAAAATCTGCACCACAGAGTAAATGGGCAATTGGAACAGAAATGAACTTAGTGAAGCGATTAATAAAGGATAATCCAGATAAGGATATTACCTCATTGAATCCTTTTATGTGCCCTTGTTTAACAATGAATCGAATTGATTTACCTCATTTGTTATGGGCACTAGAATCGGCAGAACAGGGTGTTATTACGAATCAGGTTATCGTAGACCATGAAACAACAGAAGCGGCAAAAAGCGCTTTAGAACAAATGCTCATTCATACCTGATCATGCATGTTAAACACTTCAACTACATATATGTAGTTGAAGTGTTTTTTTATTTTATTTTTATTTTTTATCAACTTTCTAGGTGAATCGCATATGTTGATAATGAATTATACTGTTATATGCCTAATTCACCCAGTGCTAAAATATAGGAAGGAGTTTTCACTGTTGAAAATTCATATTGTACAAAAAGGTGATACGTTATGGAATCTTGCTCAGAAATATGGGGTTAATTTTGAAGAAGTAAAGCAATTAAATGCACAATTAGCAGATCCAAATCAGATTATGCCGGGTATGAAAATTAAAATACCTACGTCGACTAAACAAGTACAACAACCTGTAAATGACAAAACGATGCATCCTTATAAAGATACGTCAAAAAAAGCGCAACCGGTTATGTATGAGGATGATACAAAAAAAACAACCCAAGTAAAAAAACAAATGCCAGTAAAAGCTGAACCGATGCCAATGCCGCAACCAATTCAGTTGCCGAATTTGCCTAATTTTTATTCCACTAATTATAATATTGATGTAGACATTGAAGATAATGATACAGAAATTAGCCAACATAATTTTCATTATATGGAACAACCAACTCAACAACAACCAGTGCAAAAACCGGTACAACAGCAAATGCCACCACAACCGATGCCACAACCAATGCAACCAGCTTATCATATGATGCAGCCATGTATGCCATGTATGCCACCGATGCAGCACATGCCATGTCCACCACAACACATGCCAAGTTTATCTGCAGCTCCAATCGATCCTTGTCAACAATTTCAATCACCACAGAGTTTAATGCATGGTCAGCAACAGCCACCTGTTTACCAAGGATATGAGGCGTACGATGAAATGGAATCGTCTAGTATTGAAATGCCACCAATGCCTAACCAATATACGCAACAACCAGCCAAGTGGGAAATGAATCCTGGTATGTATGGAGTTGGGCAACAAGGTAATGCGCCGATGGCTCAGCAGAATATGATGCCTAATGGGTTTAATCAGTCACCACCTCCAAATGGTATGAATATGCCACAGGGTATGCCACAAGGAATGCAACCAGGGATGCAAATGCCGGATCAACCGTTTTATCCAACCCAACAAGGGGATCCAGGTATGATGCCACCACAAATGGGCTCTAATATGCCATTTCAACCAATGCGACAAATGGGTTCACCTTATCCGTATCGTATGACTGAAGATGATGAGGGTAATGAATAGGAGTAAACGAGACGATTCAACAAAGAGTCGTCTCGCTTCTTTTTTCTTAGAAGAAGGTGATTTAAAAATAGCTACAATAAACATCGTAAAGTATCCGATATTTAAATTAAAGACAGTAACGGATCAACTTTACATTATTAAAGGTTATAAACAGTTTTCTGTTATGGATAAACAATGGAAGTTTTTTACTGAAGTGAACCAATCCTTTATAACGGGGTTTATTGCGTTTCCGAATAAGAAACATTTCATAGAGGGGTTTGGGTATTATTGGGCATTGCAACCTTATCATCATGCTACAAAACTTGATTATCAAAAAGAGGAAGATCGGCAAGCAGCACTACAAACATTAACAGACTTTCATGAAGTTACGCGAGGTATACGTATTGACACTAAAATGAGTCAGACTGACATAATAGGTAAGTGGTTCAGACGTTTAGAGAAGTGGCGTCAAACTAAACAGATATTAATTAATACTGGGAATCTAGTATTGTATAGTGAAGTAGAAAATGTAATGTTAGAACGAATCGATCTGTACCGATCGGAGAATACACCGGAAATTGAAGCTAATAAGCTTTATCTTTTAAATTGGAATCACGGTGATGTTGCTTCTCACAATTTTTTGAGAGATAATAGAAATAGAATATACATGATTGATTTTGACTTGTTGTCAAATGCTCCACCAATATATGATTATATCCAGTTATGTCAACGCTTCTTGCCATATATTGATCACAGTCTTGATCAATTATTCACGTACATACAAACCTTTTCACTTAAAGAATGGCGCCTGTTATTAATTGGTCTAACAGTGCCAACGGATTTAATACGTGAATGGTGGTATTATACGATAAGACCTCATACAGAAGCAGAAATAGAAGCATATATTGGCCAGTTTTCTATCAGTTGGCAGGAGCGGAAAAAATTTGTTGATCAAGTCGATACCATGCTAAAATAATAGTAATTATAGTGGAAGGGGATAATCAAAGATGCAAGAAACAGCAGATAAACTCGTAAAATGGTTGCAAGACCAAATCAAAGAAACGGAATTAAAAGGCCTAATAGTTGGTGTAAGCGGAGGAATTGATTCAGCGGTTGTTGCAAATCTTATTAAACGTGCTGCTCCTAATGCATCTTTAGGTGTTATGATGCCATGTAAAAGTAACCCTGAAGATTTAGCGCATGCAAATAAAGTGGTAGAAGCTGCTGGAATAGACAATGTAACAATTGATTTAACGCAAACACATGAAACGATGCTAGCTGAAATTAATAGCCAATTGACTCAGGCAGGTACACTAAATCCTGAACAACAGCAATTAGCAGATGCTAATTTACGTGCGCGTTTACGTATGAGCACATTATATGCATTAGCAGCAAACCATCAGTATTTAGTCGTAGGTACAGACAATGCCGCAGAATGGTATACTGGCTACTTCACTAAATTTGGAGACGGTGGTGTTGATTTAGTGCCATTAGTACATCAAACTAAAGGTGAAGTAAAAGACTTAGCAAAAGTGTTAGGTGTACCAGATGAAATTATCAATAAAAAACCAAGTGCAGGTTTATGGGAAGGCCAAACGGATGAGAATGAAATGGGCACAAGTTATGCAACTATTGATCGTTATCTAAAAGGAAATGAAGTACCTGAAAAGGATAAAGAGATTATCGATCGAATGCATCGTACAACTGCACATAAACGTGAAATGGCTAAAGCTCCTGAAGCTTTTTAACAGATTGGGATAATTAGTAGAAGGCTCTTCGTCGGTAACATGACAAAGAGCCTTTTACCTATTTTTAAGGAAAATGTAGATATGTTATAGTAATATATAGAAAAATAATAATAACGGTATATTTAAGAAAGGATGTTATTCAATTGGCAGGTCATTCGAAATGGAAGAATATTGAACGTCGTAAAAACGCACAAGATGCAAAAAAAGGTAAAATATTCATGAAGGCAGCAAAGGACATCTTTATCGCAGCAAAACAGGGTGGAGGGGACCCTGAAATGAATCCTTCCTTACGTCTAGCTATAGATAAAGCAAAAGCAACTAACATGCCAAATGATAATATTGATCGTGCAATTAAAAAAGCAACTGGTGATTTAGATGGTGCAAATTACGAAGAAGTTATCTATGAAGGATATGGACCTGGTGGTGTGGCAGTAATGGTCGAATTGTTAACAGATAATAAAAATCGAGCAGCAGCTGATGTACGCCATGCATTTACAAAAAATAATGGTAATTTAGGCGAAAATGGCTGTGTTGCTTTTATGTTTGAACGGAAAGGATATCTAGTGATTGAAAGGTCCACAACGGATGCTGATGAAGACACGATGCTTTTTACCGCAATTGAAGCAGGGGCAGACGAAATGGAAACGAGTGAAGACGTATTTGAAATTTATACAGCGGTAGAAGATTTCCAAGAAGTTAAAACTAATTTAATGGAAGCAGAATACAAGTTAGAAACAGCAGAAGTAACAATGTTTCCCCAAACGTATACCGATTTAAGTAAAGAGGATTTGGAATCAATGGAACAGCTACTAACTGTATTAGAAGATTTAGAGGATGTTCAAGAAATTCATCATAATGGATTGATAGAATAAAAATGACTGAAAATAGATAAAATTCTGACACATCTTTATATTTTTTAAAGAAAAATGGGCATGAAGCCATTTCTAAATCAAGTAAATTAGAATATAATGATAAAAAACATAACGAGGTGTCTTAAATGAGTGAAATAAATGATAGTGACGCTTTACAAGATCAATTTACTGCTGAGAGAGAAGATGCGCTCAAACGTTTAGATCATTTTATAAATGATGACAAAGATTACTATGTAATCTATCAAAAAGCGAATCAAAGTGCAAAAAGAGAATTGAAATTTAATCAGGTTAAGAAAATGAAAGAAAACAAGTATGCTATTGCCATGCATAATGAAGATTTTAATGATGCTATTCGTTACTATAATGGTGAAGAAATTATTCTTGAAGAAAATGAAATATTCGAAGTGCGAATCATTGATCCAGATGAATATGATTTTGTTGTGTATACCGACTAAATTTATTAGTCGGTATTTTTGTTGATTTTTGAATAATTTTTAGAAAAAAGGGATAAATAATTAACTATTGGTCAAACATAATAATGATAGGACAAACTATTGTTGCATAAGTTTAAATGACCGAGGTGAAACAAGTGCATAGAAAAAAACTTTATATAAGTTTGGTAATTAGTATAATAGCAATTGGGATTTTAATAGTTAGTGTTAACAACATACAAGATGATGTTAATGAAGTTGAAAAGGAAGTTACGCCAACGACAAGCCAACCAGCAATAAATGAACAGCTCGTTTTAGAAGTAACATTACAGAAACAATATGTTGATGGTAAAATAGAGCAAGAAACGCATGAAGAGTCTATTGGTGCAATGGAAGACTTTTGGGCAACTTATGAAGATTGGCAATTAATAGAACAGTCTTCAGGAGAAATGACTTTCAGAAAACAAGTGGATGATATTTCTCCTTACTTAAAAGCAAATGGTTATTTTGGTTTGCAAGAAGGAATGCTGTCTATTTTTGAGGGTGCACCATTACATCAACAAGTAATTCAATCGTTTTATCAAATTGATACAAGTACATTAGAGAGTTTTCAAATAGAAGAATTAGAATCAGGAATTAAGATTGAATCCATAGAGACTTATCATAAAATTTTAGAAGTTTATCGTGATCTCTCTCCAACAAAACAAGTGCAAGGTTAACAAGTAAAGCGGATAGATGCTTTGCTTGTTTTCTTTTGTTTTATTGTTACTTTCTCAACTTTCGCAATGTAAAACAGGCACTTAAGTCTTGGTATAACAAGAAATTCTCACAATCCAAAATAGAAGTTGACTTCACGCTTCTTTGGTAATCATCTGCGTTTAATCTGACGCAATTGAGAAAAACTCTGTCGTAAGTGGTTTACAACTCTAGACACGCTACGGTAGCAAATGGTCTCCCTTTCCGTGGGCACAACCTCAGCTATCTATAGAAGCGAAGAGCACTTCTATAGAGGATCTTCGGTTTGTGCTGTTCCCACTGGAGTGTCAACCATTTGCTACCTTCGCTGGATAGCGTATCTCTGTTTTAAACAGGTGACAATATCACTTTTTATTGAATCTAAAGCATATTCTAGTTACGCTTTAATTACAAATAATAGTGCATTTTACACAATTTCTATTCACGGACTAAAACTAGCGGATCAAGCGAAATGGGCGATATCCTCGAAAATAATAATATTTTCTTCGTGCGATGTTTCGCTGTCGTAGCATTCCTTGTCCTGTAGGAACAGCACGTGCCTACGGAAAGGGAGACCATTTTGCTTGAGAAGCGAGGCGAAAGTTCTGTTAGATGCCCATTTATATAAAGATCGTTACGACAGAGTCTATGGTTATTCACTAATAAACAATTTTTAAAATTGTGTCAAGCTTTATAAGGAACACACGCTACACTCATAAAAGCCAATGTTTAGCGCTTATTTTTTAAGTGAGAAAGTTGCGTTACTTTTTAACGTATTATGCTCAAATGTCTGAAAGTGATGTTATACGAACGTACGATTGTGTGATAAACTAGAGTAAAGATTTTTTGGCAAAATGTTAGGGAGAGATGATGATGATTGCATACATAAATGGTAAACTAGATACGGTGACTGAAACCACTGCTATTGTTGAAGCGAACGGGGTAGGCTATGAGATTATTTGTGCCAATCCGTTTAAGTTTCAAGATCAGTTAGGTGAGCAGGTGCGTATTTATACGTATCACTACATAAGAGAAGATGCGCAAACTTTATTTGGTTTTTCAAAAGTAGATGAAAAATCCTTATTTGCACGGATTTTAAATGTTTCTGGAATTGGACCCAAAGGTGCTTTATCAATTGTCGCAACTGCTGGTGTACAAGATTTTGTTGTAGCGATTGAAGAGGAAGACGAAAAATTCTTAACGAGCTTTCCTGGTGTAGGAAAAAAGACTGCACGCCAAATGATATTAGACCTTAAAGGAAAGTTAACAATAGAATTTGATGTATCTGCTCAGTCATCTGATCCTAAAACTGTTAAGGTTACAACGGATCAAATAAAAGCACTAGATGAAACGACTGAAGTTCTGAAATCACTAGGATACTCTGATCGAGAAATTAAACAAATTACGCCAAGTTTAAAAGAAGAGGCTTCTAAAAATACGGATGAATTAGTGCGAAAAGGTTTAGCACTACTTATGCAGAATTAATGGGGTGAGAAAATGGAAGAACGTATGATTTCAAGTGAAATACATGAGGAAGACACATCCATCGAATTAAGTCTGCGACCCTCCACATTAGCTCAGTATATTGGCCAACATAAAGCGAAGGAAAACTTAGCCATTTTTATTGAAGCGGCGCGATTACGTAATGAACCTTTGGACCATGTTTTATTATATGGCCCACCAGGATTAGGGAAAACAACGATGGCTTCGATTATTGCAAATGAAATGGGTGTACAATTTCGGACAACTTCTGGGCCAGCAATTGAACGTGCAGGTGATCTAGCTGCAATTTTATCCTCGTTAGAAACTGGGGATGTTCTATTTATTGATGAGATTCATCGTTTACCACGGGCTGTTGAAGAGATACTATATCCAGCGATGGAGGACTTTTGTTTAGATATTGTTATAGGTACAGGTTCTACGGCTCGTTCTGTTCGTTTAGAACTGCCACCATTTACGTTAGTAGGTGCAACAACACGAGCTGGGCTATTAACTGCCCCATTACGTGATCGTTTTGGTGTATTAAGTCGTTTAGAATTTTATGAAACGAATGATTTATGTGAAATTGTTGAGCGAACTGCTTCGATTTTTGAAGTAACAATTGAAAAACAGTCAGCATTAGAGATTGCAAGAAGATCTCGTGGAACGCCGCGAATTGCTAATCGATTGTTAAAGCGGGTGCGTGATATATCTCAAGTTCGTGGAGAATCTGCAATTAGTTTAGCAATAACAAAAGAAGCATTAAAGATGTTGCAGGTTGATCAATCTGGGTTAGATCACATTGATCACAAACTATTAATCGCTATAATTGATTCTTTCCAGGGTGGTCCAGTTGGAATAGATACATTAGCAGCAACAGTTGGAGAGGAATCGCAGACGATTGAAGATGTCTATGAACCATTTTTATTGCAGATGGGCTTTATTCAACGTACACCAAGAGGACGTCTTGCGACACCAAAAGCGTATCAGCATGTTAATCGTGAGGTGCCAAAACCTTGACCGATTTCGGTAAAATGCTTATTGTTATAGGGGTTGCATTAATAATAGTTGGGGTTTTTTCAGGTTTCTTTGGTAAACTACCTGGTGATATTAGCTTTAAGAAAGGTAATTTTTCATTTCACTTCCCAATTGTGACATCTATTATGGTTAGTGTGATTTTGTCGGTTATTTTATTTATTATCAGTAAGTTTCGTTAAGGAGTGCAACATGGAGATAAAAGATTTTGATTTCAATTTACCAGAAGAATTAATAGCACAAACACCATTGAAAGATCGTACGTCATCTCGATTATTAATAATGAATCGAAAAGATCGAAAAATGGAACATAAAAAGTTTGTTGATGTACTAGATTATTTAAATACGGGCGATTGTTTAGTATTAAATGATACAAAAGTACTGCCAGCGCGTTTATTTGGCAGTAAAATTGAAACTGGTGCAAAGATAGAAGTACTATTGCTTCATCAACAAGAGGAAGAAGATGTTTGGGAAGTATTAGTTAAACCAGGGAAAAAGGTCAAAATAGGAACTGAAATAAGTTTTGGAAGTGGGAAATTAACTTGTGTCTGCCTTGATGTAAAAGAGCATGGTGGTCGTATTGTGAAGTTTAACTATCAAGGCATTTTTTTAGAAGTATTAAATGAACTTGGAGAAATGCCACTTCCTCCATATATCAAAGAACAATTACCTGATCAAGACCGCTATCAAACGGTATATGCGCGCGAGCAAGGATCTGCGGCTGCGCCAACAGCTGGCCTGCACTTTACGGAAGATCTTTTAGAAAAAATTAAAGCAAAAGGTATTACGGTTGCTTTCTTAACGTTACATGTTGGTTTGGGTACATTTCGTCCAGTAAGTGTTGATACGGTTGAAGAGCATGATATGCATGCTGAATTTTATCAGATGTCACAAGAAACAGCTGATACGATTAACAATACGAAAAATAATGGTGGTAAAGTAATAGCAGTAGGAACGACATCTACCAGGACGTTAGAAACGATCGCACGCGATTATAACGGTAAACTAGTTGCTGCTAATGGTTGGACGGATATCTTTATTTATCCACCGTACAAATTTCGCGTAGTTGATGGTTTAATTACTAATTTCCATTTGCCAAAATCAACACTTGTTATGTTAGTTAGTGCTTTAGCAGATAGAGATTTTGTATTAGAAGCATATAACGAAGCAGTACGTGAAAAATATCGCTTTTTTAGTTTTGGCGATGCAATGTTAATTCTTTAAATTTTACAACTAGAAAGGAAAAATACAAAACATGGCAGCAATCACATATGAATTAATTAAAACGTGTAAACAAACTGGGGCTAGACTAGGTAAGGTCCATACACCACATGGTTCTTTTGATACACCGATGTTTATGCCAGTCGGCACATTAGCAACTGTTAAGACGATGAGTCCTGAAGAATTAGAAGAGATAGGTTCAAAAATAATACTATCAAACACCTATCATTTATGGCTTCGACCTGGTGAAGATATTATTAAAGAAGCTGGAGGCTTGCATAAATTCATGAATTGGGATAAGGCGATTTTAACCGATTCAGGAGGTTTTCAAGTTTTTAGTTTAAGCGATTTACGTGATATAGAAGAAAAAGGTGTCCATTTCCGCAATCACATTAGTGGAGAGAAATTGTTTCTGTCACCAGAAAAAGCAATGGATATCCAAAATTCCTTAGGTGCGGATATTATGATGGCTTTTGATGAATGTCCACCATATCCAGCAGAACATAAATATATGAAAGATTCAGTGGAACGAACGAGTAGATGGGCCGAGCGATGTCTGGAGGCACATAACCGTCCTGGAGATCAAGGTTTATTTGGTATTATTCAAGGAGGCGAGTATGAGGACCTTCGCCGTTTAAGTGCTAACGACTTAACATCACTTGACTTTCCAGGTTACGCAATTGGTGGACTTTCGGTTGGTGAACCGAAAGATGTGATGAATCGTGTTTTAGACTTCACGACTCCGATGCTGCCAACTGAAAAGCCACGTTATTTGATGGGTGTAGGATCGCCTGATTCTTTAATTGATGGTGCAATTCGAGGAATTGACATGTTTGATTGTGTTTTGCCAACGCGAATCGCTCGTAATGGTACGTGCATGACATCAGAAGGACGAGTTGTTATTCGCAATGCAAAATACGCACGTGATTTCTCGCCAATTGATCCAAATTGTAAGTGTAATACTTGCCGAAACTACTCACGTGCTTATATTCGTCATCTTGTAAAAGCAAATGAAACTTTCGGTTTTAGACTTACTACTTATCATAACCTGTATTTTCTGTTAAACTTAATGGAGCAAGTCCGCGAAGCGATAAAAGAAGATCGTCTTGGTGATTTCAAAGAGAAATTCTTTGAAGATTATGGTTATAATAAACCAAATGCTAAAAACTTTTAAGAAGGAGGGGAATAGATTGGATATAATTGCAACGGTATTTCCATTTATATTGATGTTTGTGATTTTTTATTTTCTTTTGATTCGTCCGCAACAAAAACGACAAAAGAAAGTAAAACAAATGCAAAGCGATCTACAAAAGGGAGACAAAATTATCACGATTGGTGGCATGCACGGTACAGTGTTTGCAATCGATGAAGATACGGTTGTTCTTGAAGTAGATGGAACGAAGCTTACATATGATCGTTCGTCTGTTAGAGATGTAGTCTCACAGATAGAAGCTTAATAATAAAATGCAATAGATTAACGAATAAAGAGGACATGCACAAAGTGCTGTCCTCTTTATTTTTTATTAATTCAACTTTCACAGAGTAAATTTGGCAAATAAGTCTTGCAATCTAAAGTTGACTTAGGCTCTTTTCATAATCATCATTGCGTTTTATCTAACGAACGTGATGGAAAATGGATTCCCTTTCCGGCACAGCCACGTATGTAGCGAGACAGTCTTTTAAAGGGGGTGTCTACTAAAAGATTGTTGTTTATTAGAGACACCCATACACTCCACCATAACGTACTCGCTCCTCAAGTAAAATTGGCTCCCTTTCCACAGGCACGGCTTCAGCTAACTCGGAAGCAAAAAAACGCTTCCGAGTGGATCTTCAGACCATGCTGTTCCTGTAGGACAAGGAAAGCTTCGACAGCGATACATCGTACGAGAAATTGTTTTTTATTTTCGAGGATGTCGCCAATTTCACTTGATACACTAGTTTAGTACACAGTAACATAAAAAGAGCGTAAATTAATTACATGAGACACAGCTATACTCCAAACTTAAAATAGCTAATGATTAGACTTATTTTTTTGGTGAGAAATTTAATTTACTAAGCTTTACGATACATATTAACTCCGAAAATTGCCCCAACTAAACCTGTTACTAAAAACCCAGTATGATAGAAAATCTGTGATAAAGAAAAAACAGTTTGAAGTCCTAAGTATTGGTATAAGAAAATAAATAAAGAAAATCCAAGGCTAGTAAGAATACCAATTAGCCATCCTTTCTCCCCAGCTTTTAACCCAGCAACCCAACCACCAGCAAATAATGCAAGAAAGCTAATAATCGTTGTTGTCCCACTTAGTGTAGATGCTCCCAAAGAAGTAAATCGCAGTAATAAAGATAAAATAAGACTTGCTAATAATAGGATAGCTAATATGACAATCCAGCCATGTAACAGTGCCTTAAACCTTGTATTTACCATAAGTGTCCCTCCTTCGCTTGTCCAAAATTACGTGTTAGTTAAATCTATGCAATAGTTACTAAAAAAGACTTAAATATTTCCGTTTTCTCAGCATATATTGATAGAAAAGCTCTATGTATTAGACAGGTTAAATTACCCTTGGAAAGGGGACAAGCAATGGCTTTTACAATAGCAATTATCATTTTTATCATATGCTACCTATTTATCATTTCGGAAAAAGTTAATCAAGCGTTAATAGCCCTCTCAGGCGGCGTTTTGTTATTGCTTACAAAGGTATATTCATGGGAGGATGCATTCACCAATTACATTGATTGGAATACAATTGCGTTGCTTTTTTCAATGATGGTCTTAGTTTCAGTAACGAAGAAAACGGGATTGTTTACTTATATTGCAATCATATTTGCACAGAAAGTAAATGGTGCTCCAATACCGTTGTTAATAGGGACTGCTGTCTTAACTGCCTTAGGCTCTGCATTACTTGATAATGTAACGACAGTGCTGTTATTTGTTCCAATAATTTTAACATTAACAAAGCTGTTAGAGTTACCGACCTTCCCTTATTTATTAACGATTATTTTGAGTTCTAATATAGGAGGAACGGCTACACTAATTGGAGATCCACCAAATATTATGATTGGTCAGGCAGTTGAACATTTTACGTTTTTATCATTCATTACTAATTTAGGGCCTGTTGTTATTATTTTATTTGTCTGTATGGTTGCGTTTGTTGTGGTGCGATTTAGAAAAGAGTTAATCATGCAACCACATTTAGTAGACAATTTACTAAAAATTAACGCAACTACATACATTAAAAAAAGTCCCATGCTGTATCAATCTATTTCTGTACTTGGTATAACAATTCTCGGATTTCTACTTCATCCAGTATTTCATATTGATCTAACGACTGTTGCAGTTTTTGGTGCCCTACTTTTACTGATGTTAACCGAAAAAGAACTAGAAACAGAAAAAGTATTTCAAGAGATTGAGTGGATTACTTTATTCTTTTTTATTGGATTGTTCATGCTAGTTGGTGGTCTTGAAGAAGTAGGTGCTATTGATGAATTAGCACGATATATTATTTGGGTAACGGAGGGTGACCTGCCTTTAACGGCTATTATACTGCTATGGATATCAGGTTTAATCTCTCAAATTATTAATAACATTCCATTTGTGGCTGCGATGATACCAGTTATTGAAGAGTTTCAAGCGTATGGCATGACAAACGTTGATCCATTATGGTGGTCGCTAGCACTAGGCGCATGTCTAGGTGGTAATGGTACATTAATTGGTGCATCGGCTAATGTTGTCGTAGCTGGATTAGCTGAGGGTGAGGGTGAAAGTATATCCTTTATGCGTTATTTAAAGTATGGTGTACCGTTTGTTTTATTTTCAATGCTTATATCTACACTATATATATATTTACGTTATTTGCGTCCTTTTATCGATTCTTTTTTGTTAGGATAATAACTAGGAAAAAGGTGATATTAAAAGGGGGAATAGACCATCAAGTGAGGACGTGATAATGGTGGAATTTGAGTTAGGAACCTTAATGTTTCGAACATTCTTTATGTATATCGTAGTTGTCATTATCTTCCGTTTGATGGGTAAACGTGAAATTGGTGAGCTAAGTATATTGGATATTGTTGTGTTTATTATGGTGGCAGAAATGGCGGTATTAACAGTCGAGGATACTGATAGGATGTTGGTTGAAGCTTTAATTCCAATGGTGCTTTTATTATTTATTCAACGAACTGTTGCATGGCTATCATTAAAAAACAAACATTTCAGGGATTGGTTTGAAGGGAAAGCCTCTGTAATTATTTCACGTGGCAAAGTGGATGAATATGAAATGAAGAAAAATCGTTATACTTTTGATGATTTATTACAACAACTGAGAGAGAATGGAACGAAGAGTATTCAGGATGTTGCATTTGCAATTTTAGAACCATCAGGTAAATTGTCCATTTTTGAGCATCCGAATCAAGAAGAGGAAAATGGTTTTGTTGTACCGCTTATCATGGATGGTGATATTTTACTAGAAGAATTAGAGAAAATAGATCAAAATGAAGCTTGGCTTATAGCGAAACTAAAACAAAAAGGATATTCTGATATAAAGCAGATATCCTTTTGTTCTTTAGATCAATCAGGCAACTGGTTTGTAGATATTAAAAATGAATATACTAAGAGATAAAACGATTAATAAAGGGGATTTGAGCTAATTCGTCTTTTGTAATAAATCGTAATAAAAAAAGTAAACCAATATATACAACCATAATTGAAAACAAGATAAATAATAATGGGAGCAAGGTAGTTTCGTATCCTGTAAAAACTTGTTTGAAAATAGTTGCTGTGAGCCAAGTTAATCCTAATAAAGCAAACATTTTAAATAGATCAGCTTTAGGAATGCTAAATTGAATTACTTTATATAATGTCGCTAGGTGTAAGAAGGTACCTAGCACAACTCCTACGGTCATCGCGATCGCTGCCCCCATAATACCAAATGCTGGATTTGTTGTTAACATAATTAATATAACAAATTTCACACCTGTACTGATTATATTATTCCACATCGCTTTTTGAGCAAAGTCTAATGCTTGCAAGGTAGCGTTCAATGGAAATTGAATGTATAAAAATAAAAAGAAAGGCGCCATTAGAATTAGAAATCCGCTAGCATTCGTTGACCCGTACATAAAATGTAATATAGGTGAAGCGAACATAGTTAATATAATTGTTGCTATTGCACCGGAAGCAAAGGAAATTCGGATTGCTTGGTGGATGCGATAATGCACTAGGGAATGATTATGTTTTGCTTCTGCTTCACTGATATTTGGAATTAAAGCAACAGCTAATGAATGTGTAATAAAAGTAGGTAAAAATAACAGTGGAATAGCGTAACCAGTTAATGCGCCATATTGTTTGGTTGCTGCGATAGTCCCAATACCTGCAATTGCTAAACTTTGCGATACTAAGATGGGTTCTAAAAAATTTGAGATTGAACCAACTAACCGACTTCCTGTACTAGGTAACGCAATTGATAATAAAGATTTTAATGTATCTTTCCCTGAAGTGATATAGGAAAAAGTAGCATGATGTAACGTGATTCGCTTGTGTCTACGAAACATTCGTAACATGAACATAAGTGAAATGAATTCCCCAATTATGACTGAAATCATGGCCCCACAAGCAGCGAACTCAATGCCATATGGAAGTAATAATCTTATGAAAAATGCAACACAAGAAATACGAATTACCTGTTCAATAACTTGTGCATAACTTTGTGGTTTCATATTTTGCCTTCCTTGAAAATAACCCCGAATAACAGATGAAATTGCACTAATAGGCACCATTGGCGTAATAGCTAGTAACGGATATAATGTTCTTGGGTCTGTTAAAAAGTACTTTGAAATAATGGGTGCACTAATAATCATCCCTATTGTAAAAAATATACTCAATGTACCAGTAATAACGAGTGATATTATAAGGATTTTTTTAATTTGTTTTGTGTTATTATTTGCTTCCGCTTCCGCTACTCGTTTGGAAATTGCGATAGGTAGTCCAAACTGTGATAAAGTATAGATGAGAAACAAGGTTGGTAAGGCCATATTGTAAAGCCCAATACCTTCTTCACCCATTAGCCTAGCTACAACAATTCGATTAACAAAACCTAGTAATCGAGTGATTAGTCCTGCTACTATTAAAATAAGTGTACCTTGTAAAAATGTTTGTTTTGTCATTAGTGACAATCCTACCTTCTCAAAAAAATGAAATTCCTATACAATAATGTATATGCAGGTAGATTGGTCAAGCATGACAAGCAGTTAGATAAATTCCTTAGGAGGTTTTATACATGGCGTTAGTAAAACAAGTAGAAGACTGGAAAAGCTCAATTTTAATGGTCTTAGACAGTAAAGTAGAAGAATTAATTTTAATGGACTATGATAATGCGACGCGAGAAATTGTTTGGAATTGCTTAGTAGAAAAAGTTTGGAAAGGTAATCCTGAAAAACGGTTGTTTCAAATTGTAGAAGATATTTTACATTTAAGTGCGAGTAAATATATGAGTTATTTAACAATGCAATCCTATCAAAATGAAGATTTGATGGCTTCTATCACTGCAATAAGTGAAATGAATGAAGTGAAATAATCAATTATTTAGCGATTTTCGGATTGACATTAGGTGTTCTTCGTTTCATAATATTTTGGTAGTATAGTTTTAAATATATAAATGTAATAGAGTTTAAATGAGTTACGCTATTCTTTCATAAAGTAGTCTTACATAGTTTTTTTAAAAAGAAAGAATAGGGTAGAGGAGGCGCAATTGTCTATGGTAAAACGAGGCAGAATTATTGCCTTTTTTCTGATCGTCTTAGTGTTAGCAGGTACAATTGGGACGACAATAACAGGTGTTACGAAAGATATAAAGTTAGGTTTAGATCTGCAAGGTGGGGTTGAAATTCTTTACGATGTTGAGGCACTCGATGGTGGGGATATAGACACGGCTGATCTTGAAGCCACTGTTGAATCATTGCGTCAACGTGTCGATGTGTTAGGTGTAAGTGAGCCTAATTTCAATATTGAAGAGCCAAATCGGATAAGAGTTCAATTAGCTGGGATCGAAAACGAAGATGAAGCACGTGAATTACTATCCACTTCTGCCCAATTGTCGTTTCGAGATGTCAATGATGTAGAGTATTTAAATGGATCAGACATTGTTGAAGGTAGTGCGAAACAAGATTTCGATGCCACGACAAATCAACCGATTGTAACCGTCCAATTTAAAGATGCTTCCGCATTTGCAGCGGTAACGAGTGAAATTTCTCAAATGTCAGATAATCGTTTAGCAATTTGGATGGATTTTGAAGAAGGCGATTCATTTGAGGAAGAGTCTCAAAAGACAGACCATAAATATATCTCTGCTCCGGCTGTCAGCTATACGATTGATCAACCAAATGTACAAATCGATGGTAGTTTTACAGTTGAATCTGCTAAACAACTTGCAGATATTCTAAATGCTGGCTCACTACCCGTAAAATTAACGGAAGAATATACAACATCTGTAGGTGCTCAATTTGGTTTGCAAGCACTAGATAAAACAATCTTTGCAGGTATGCTCGGGATTGCATCTATCTTTCTATTCATGCTTGTTTATTATCGCTTCCCAGGCTTTATAGCTGTTGTAACATTGAGTATATATATTTATTTAGTATTACTCGTATTTGAATTAATGAATGGTGTATTAACGTTACCTGGTATTGCTGCCTTGATACTCGGGGTAGGTATGGCAGTAGACGCTAACATCATTACCTATGAACGAATGAAAGAAGAATTAAAGCAAGGTAAGTCTATAGGTGCTGCATTTAAATCGGCAAATAGTAATTCACTTTCAACTATTTTTGATGCGAATATTACGACTTTAATTGCAGCAACAGTCCTATTTACATTTGGTACAAGCTCTGTAAAAGGGTTTGCGACTTTATTAATAGTAAGTATAATCTTAAGCTTTATCACTGCAGTTTTTGGTGCGCGATTCTTCTTAGGTCTATGGGTTAAGAGTAAGTTCTTGAATAAGCGTCAAGGCTGGTTTGGTGTTAAGAAATCTGAAATAAAAGACATAGCTGATACAAGCGAAGTGGAGCCGAAAGTTTTTGGTCGTCAAATTGATTTCGTGAAGCATCGCAAAAAGTTTTTTGCGCTCTCAGGTATTTTAGTTATAACTGGTATCGCATGTTTAAGTATTTTTGGATTAAACCTTGGAATTGATTTCGAAAGTGGTTCACGTGTTGAAATTAATGTAGGTGAACCAATTACAATTGAGCAAATTGAACAAGACTTTGAAGCAATTGGAATAGAACCAGAAAACGTTGTTTTATCTGGTAATGCTAATGATATTGCTGTCGCACGTTTTGATACTAAATTGGAACAAGAGACAGTAGCTGACGTTCGAACATACTTTAATGAGACATATGGTTCTGATCCGAATGTAAGTACTGTATCACCTGTTGTAGGTCAAGAATTGGCTAAAAATGCCGTTTTAGCAGTCATAATTGCTTCAATTGGTATCATTATTTATGTAACGATTCGTTTTGAATTTTATTTCGCATTAACAGCGATTCTAGCTCTACTACATGATGCTTTCTTTATACTCGCATTATTCAGTATTACTCAACTAGAATTTGATATAACGATTATTGCTGCAATACTAACGATAGTCGGTTATTCAATTAATGATACAATCGTTACATTTGACCGAATTAGAGAAAATCTTAAAGTGAAGAAGAGAGTACGATCATTTGACGAATTAGCTGAGATCGTCAATAGGAGTTTAATGCAAACATTGGGTAGAAGTATAAATACCGTACTGACTGTTATTATAGCTGCTGTTTTCCTATATATTTTCGGTGCAACTTCGATTACCAACTTCTCATTTGCACTCGTTGTTGGTTTAATCGCTGGTACGTATTCATCACTATTTATTGCCGCTCAAGTATGGTTAATATGGCGTGGTAAGAACATAAAAGAAAACCCAATTGTATATACTGAGAAGAAAAGAAATGATGGTCCACAGGTTTAATAAGTATAGCTCTTCCTAATAAGGAAGAGCTATTTTCAGTACGTTTTATATGTATCAATTTAGGGAAATATACTACTAATTAAATAGAATGAGGTGATAACATGAAAGGACAAACGCATATTATTTTGGCACTTATTTTCGCACTTATTGTTGCTGTTTTTGCAGTTATTAATGTTGCTCCTGTTGAAGTGGATTATCTATTTGGCACTGGACATGCACCATTAGTACTTGTCATTTTGGTATCCGTTTTAATGGGTGGTTTAATTACAAGTGCATTTGGTGTTTTTCGACTAATAAAATATCAAAAACAAGTTCGTTCACTCGAAAAAGAAATTGCAAGTTACAAGACTATTGAGAAAGAAAATGATACGTCCACATTAGATGAGAAAAATGAAGATCAAGATGAAATTAATAACACAATTAACACTTCTAAGGAATAATAAGAAGTAATTGTATTTGAACCCCCTGGCATACTCTTGTATAATAAGTGAGTCAGGGGTGAATTAATGTTACAGAGTCAATCAAAATGGAATTTTACATATAAACAACAGGTTGCAATGTCTGAGGAACTTGCATCATTAAATGTGTCACCTATGATCAAAGGAATGTTAGCTAAACGAGATATTTCTACGAAAGAAGAAGCGGAAGCATTCTTAAATCCAGATTTGAAGCATTTATATGATCCTAGTTTATTAAACGATATTGAAAAAACAAAAATACGCATTGATCAAGCAATTGATCAAGGAGAAAGTATTTTAGTTTTTGGCGATTATGATGCTGATGGTGTAAGTGCTACAGCTGTATTAATTGAGGCATTGCGTGAGGCGGGAGCAATGTGTGATTATTATATTCCGAATCGGTTTACAGAGGGTTATGGACCTAATGAACAGGCTTTTAGAGATGCGAAAGAACAAGGTTTTCAACTTATTATTACCGTGGATACTGGAATTGCAGCAATAGAACCAGCCGCTGTGGCGAAAGAAATTGGGATTGATTTAATTATTACGGATCACCATGAAGTGCAGGAATCACTTCCAGAAGCATATGCGATTGTACATCCTAAATGCTCTGAAAATTACCCATTTAAAGAATTAGCTGGCGTAGGTGTTGCATTTAAATTAGCGGAACATTTATTGGGGTATTTTCCAACACAACTTTTAGACCTCGTTGTGATTGGAACAATTGCAGATTTAGTGCCACTAGTAGATGAAAATCGTATTCTGGCTTATCACGGTCTAAAAGCAATTAGTCAATCAAATCGTCCTGGTATTCAGGCTTTAAAACAAATGTGTAGTATACAAGGTGATATGACGGAAGAGGATATTGGCTTTCTAATTGGCCCTCGAATAAATGCTGTTGGTCGTTTACAAACAGCTTATCCTGCAGTTGAATTGTTAGTGACTGAAGACCAGGCAGAAGCAGAAGAAATTGCAACACAAATTAACGAACTAAATCAAGAGCGGCAACAAATTGTTAAAGAAATTGCCAAAGAAGCAATATTAATGGTTGAAGCTACACCAAATGAGAATAAAAACGTTATTGTTGTTGCGAAAGAAGGATGGAATCAAGGTGTTCTGGGTATTGTAGCCTCGAAACTAGTTCGCACATATCAGCGACCTGCGATTGTATTAACGATTCAACCAGAAGAAGGTTATGCAAAAGGTTCTGCTCGTAGTATTCAAGCATTTAATTTATTTGAAAACGGCATGCGAATAAAGGATCAATTTCTACGGTTTGGTGGACATTCTCAAGCAGCAGGTATGACTCTTTTAAAAGAGAATGTTGATGTCATACGAAATTCACTTAATCAGTTAGCAGAGGAACAACTGCAACCTGAAGATTATAAAGAACAATTAGATATAGAAGACTCTATTGAAATTAATGCAATAGATCTCGAGCTAATTAATGAGTTAAATAAAATAGCGCCATTCGGTATGGCTAATCCAAAGCCATTATTCCATTTGAAGGCTAAACCTGTTGAATTGCGACAAATTGGAAGTGACCAAAATCATTTAAAAGTTTCATTTCGTTCGGATGCTGTTCAATTGGCTGTGATTGGTTTTGGAATGGGTGAATTGTACCCTTCTATTTCAGAACATAGTGAAATAGAAACAGTAGGTTTTTTACAAATAAATGAGTGGAATGGTAAAAAAAGCCCACAACTCATGCTGAAAGACCTGGCAGTAAATGAATGGCAATTATTTGATTATCGTGGTTCCAAATTATGGCCAAAAAAATTGGAACATTTAGATGTCAATCAAACACTTACACTCTCCTTTACTACAAAAGTATCGGAACAGAAAGTTGTAGGAACATATAGCACATTTGAAGAGTTGAGCATACTTGTTGAACAACAAGGTGTGAAAAACTTTAAAAATTTAATTTTATTAGACTTACCAAATCAATTAGATCAATTAGAAGAGGTATTTGCACTTCTTTCACCACAAAATATCTTTGCCTGTTACCATATTGAAGAAGAACATTTTTTACAGTCGTTTCCAACTCGTGAGGACTTTAAATGGTTTTATGGGATGTTAGTAAAAAGGGGCCAATTTAATACAAAGAATGAAATAAATATGTTGAGTAAAAGTAAGGGTTGGAAAATAAATAAAATAGAGTTTATTATAAAGGTGTTTTCTGAGCTAGACTTTGTTAAAATATCAGATGGTGTAATTTATCCTAATAAGCAAGTTGAAAAACGAGATTTAACTGAATCAAATGCTTATCAACAATCAATTAGACAAGCTGAGATGGAAAAAGTATTATACTATTCTAGTTATCGTGAATTAAAGACATGGATGGACAGTCAAATGGAGCAAAATAGCTCCGTTGAGGAGGAAGTAACATATGAATTATAAAGATTATATTACAGTGGTAGATGATTGGCCAAAAGAAGGCGTGCGTTTTAAGGATATTACAACCTTAATGGATAATGGCAAAGCATATAAAGCTGCGGTTGATGAAATCGTTGCTTACGCTAATAAAAAAGATATTGATATAATCGTTGGTCCTGAAGCTAGAGGGTTTATCGTGGGTTGTCCTGTAGCCTATGCTTTAGAGATTGGATTTGCACCGGTTAGAAAAGAAGGTAAATTACCACGTGAAGTAATTAAAGTAAATTATGGTTTAGAATATGGTGAAAATGTACTAACACTTCATAAAGATGCAATCAAACCGGGTCAACGTATACTAATAACAGATGACTTATTAGCTACTGGTGGAACGATTGATGCAACGATTAAGTTGGTAGAACAATTAGGTGGTATCGTAGTCGGATGTGCTTTCCTAATAGAACTAACATACTTAAACGGTCGAGATAAACTAGAGGGTTATGATATACTAACTCTAATGGAATATTAGGGAAGAGTAAGGAATCTACATCATAATATTGTTGTGACGACACATTTTCAATTGAAGCTGTGTGCCATAGCTGAAGCCGTGCCTGTGGAAAGGGAGCCAATTTCACTTGAGAAGCGAGTACGTTACAAAAGCAACAATTTTTTATAAGAAAGGGGTGCCTAATTGGAGGTACTCCTTATTTTCCTAATTAGATGCATAATTTGTTTTATTTTGTCAATTTCATGTTTAAAAAAGTGTCAATGCGAGAGAATTAGGTTAAGGGATTTGAAAACCTTGTATCATTTGGACAAATCTTTTATTATACTATAATAAAGCTTCATGATTTTCGTTCTTATATATTTATATGGAAAATGTCATACTAAATGAACAGAGGCATAAGAGGGTAAAGGTGATAAAATGTCGAAAGAGAATATTTTGACAGCGCAAGATGTAATTGAAAAAGCTGCTCAATATCTTTCAGGTAAAGAGCTTGATTTTATTAGGCGTGCATATGAATATGCTAAAAAGGCACATGAGAACCAATTTAGGAAATCAGGCGAACCATATATTATCCACCCAGTTCAAGTGGCTGGAATTTTAGTTCACTTAGAACTAGATCCCGAAACGATTGCTGGTGGTTTTTTACATGATGTCGTGGAAGATACAGACATAACGATAGAAATGTTGCAAGAAAACTTTAATAATGAAGTTGCAATGTTAGTAGATGGTGTTACAAAATTAGGTAAAATTAAATACAAATCAAAAGAGGCACAGCAAGCAGAAAATCACCGCAAGATGTTCATTGCGATGGCAAAAGATATTCGTGTTATTTTGATAAAATTAGCTGATCGTTTGCATAATATGCGCACTTTAAAACACTTACCTCCCGAGAAACAAAGACGGATTTCAAATGAAACGCTGGAAATCTTCGCACCATTAGCACATCGATTAGGTATATCTGCTATAAAATGGGAACTGGAAGATACAGCTTTGCGCTATTTAAATCCTCAACAGTATTATCGTATTGTCAATTTGATGAAACAAAAGCGACAAGAACGTGAATTTTATATTGAAGAAGTTATGACAGAAGTGCAAAATCAATTAGTTGATATAAGTATTAAAGCTGAATTTTCTGGAAGACCAAAACATTTATATAGTATTTATCGTAAAATGGTATTACAAAATAAACAATTTAATGAGATTTATGATTTACTTGCAGTTCGAATAATTGTCGAGAGTATTAAAGATTGTTATGCCGTTTTAGGAATTATTCACACGTGTTGGAAACCTATGCCAGGGCGTTTTAAAGACTATATCGCTATGCCAAAACCTAATTTATATCAGTCATTACACACAACAGTGATTGGTCCTAAAGGCGCACCGCTAGAAGTGCAAATTCGAACAAAAGAAATGCATGAGATAGCTGAATATGGGATTGCAGCACATTGGGCTTATAAAGAGGGGAAACAAGTAGAGCAAACAAAAGGTAATTCAGAGAAGAAATTAGCTTGGTTTAGAGAGATTTTAGAGTGGCAAACAGAAACACATGATGCAGAAGAATTTATGGAATCACTAAAGGTCGATCTCTTCTCTGATATGGTATATGTTTTTACTCCAAAAGGAGATGTTATTGAACTGCCTGCTGGTTCGGTTCCCATTGATTTTTCCTATAAAATCCATACAGAAGTTGGAAACCAAACGATTGGTGCCCGGATAAACGGAAAAATGGAGCCATTAGATTATCAACTCAAGAATGGAGACATTGTTGAAGTCATCACATCAAAAAATTCATATGGCCCGTCACGTGATTGGGTGAAGATGGCACAAACATCTCAAGCTAAAAACAGAATTAAACAATTTTTCAAGAAACAACAACGAGATGAAAATGTAGTAAAAGGAAAAGAAATGGTTGATAAAGAAGTAAAAGCAACTGGTTTTGCTCTTAAAGATGCCATTACAACAGACAACTTAACTAGAGTTGCAGAACGTTTTAATTTTATAAGTATTGAAGATATGTACGCAGCTGTAGGATACCAAGGAATAACGGCTGCTCAAATTGCAACTCGTTTAACAGAAAAGTTGCGAAAAGAAGAACAAAATCAGGAGTTAGAGCAAATTTTAGAGGGTGCACAGAAAAAAACTGTAAAACAAAAAACTTCTCGTAAAAAAGACTCTGGTGTAAAAGTAGAAGGTATCGATAACTTATTAATACGACTATCAAAATGTTGTAATCCTGTACCAGGCGATAAGATTGTTGGATTTGTTACTAAAGGTCGTGGTGTTTCTGTGCATCGTGTGGATTGTCCTAATATTAAGACAGAGTTAACTGATGAACGTTTACTTTATGTAGAATGGGAAGATAGTAACACGGATATAAAACAATATCACGTTGATTTAGAAATAACTGGGTATGATCGTCGTGGTTTGTTAAATGACGTTTTACAGTCCGTAAACGA
The DNA here is from genome assembly GCF_003426055.1 of Paraliobacillus sediminis. Taxonomy (NCBI): domain Bacteria; kingdom Bacillati; phylum Bacillota; class Bacilli; order Caryophanales; family Bacillaceae; genus Paraliobacillus; species Paraliobacillus sediminis. Next base: position 975,358 of record NZ_QJSI01000003.1, on the reverse strand, counting down.
AATGCGAACAAATATTACTGCGGTGAACGGAAAGTCTGATCGAAATAAAATGGCAGTGATTCATTTAACTATTTTAATTCATAACTTAGGACATTTACGTAAAATTGTTGATCGATTGAAACAAATAAAAGACGTATATACAGTAGAACGTGTATTGCAATAGTAGTTTTAAAGGAGATATTTTTAATGAAGGCTGTTATTCAAAGGGTCAATCATGCAAACGTATCGGTAAAAGATGAACGAGTTGGAGAAATTGGACGAGGTTTAATGGTCTTACTTGGTGTCACGCACGAGGATACGTTAAAAGATGCAGATTACCTTGTTCAAAAAATTATTCACTTGCGTATTTTTGAAGATGATTCAGAAAAAATGAATCTCTCTGTAAAAGATGTAGAGGGAAGTATATTATCTGTTTCGCAGTTTACCTTATACGGAGATTGTCGAAAAGGTAGAAGACCCAATTTTATGAAAGCGGCTAAACCTGATTACGCAAAAGAGTGTTATGATTATTTTAATCAATCTATTGAAGAAGCTGGAATTCATTTAGAAAGTGGTTTATTTGGTGCCATGATGGATATAGAATTAGTTAATAGTGGTCCTGTTACACTTATATTAGATAGTAAAGAATAAATATAGTAAAAAAGTAGATCTTCCATCAGGAAAAATCTACTTTTTTTGTTTATTCATTAAATGAGTAATATCTTTGCAAACCAGCGATAATACCCTGTGCGATTTTCTTCTGGTAAGAAAGTGTTTGTATTTTTGATTCTTCTTCAACGTTTGATATGAATCCTAATTCCAACAGTAGTGAAGGACGATGATTTGTACGAATTACTTGATAGTCTCCATAATCAACTTGACGATCTTCTGCTACTAATGATTTTAATAATTCTTCATGCACTACATTAGCTAAAGCTTCATCACTATCGTTATAATAGTACGTGCTTATTCCGGCAGCATTTGGATATTGTGGTGTGCTATTATAATGTAAACTTAGAAACATGTCCGCATTCCAATAATTAGAAAAAGCTGCTCTACTTGTAAGTGTGTAATAATGATCATCATCACGCGTTAAATAAACAGTTGCTCCAAGTTGTTCTAGATAGGACTTCACCATTTCAACTGTACGTAACGTGTAATTTTTTTCGTAATTACCACCTGCACCAATTGCTCCAACATCCCTACCCCCATGGCCAGCATCTAGTACAATCACTTTATTTTGGAAAACCGAAGTTACATCTTTTTGAATTGGTGTGACATTTCCAACAACCCATGAAGGAACATAACCGGTTGTGTTATCCCACTCTATCTCAAACCAATCATTCTCGGATCGGATTGCGGAAATCTTTTCACCTTTAGCTAGTGTTGTGAGAATGTCTCCACTAGTAGATGGTTGACTACGAACGTTGGTTACTTGAAATTTTGTCATCAGATTGTTAAAAGTATTCTGCTCTTCAGGAACGCTTGCTGTATTTTCCTCTGTCGTTTCTGTTTCTTCTAGTTGATCAGATTCTTCATCCGTTTCCGATTCAGATAATAGGCTAACATATTCTGCTGAAACCCAAACTGTTTCAGAATTATATGAAAGTGCTATCCACTCTGATTGTTCTTCAATAACTTGGAAGATTTCTCCCGTGTTAACTTGTCCAACTATATCATAGTCTTCGCCAGGTCCACTTCTTAAATTTAGTCCATCAGCCGCAATCTTTACTTCTTGTGCATAGACTATAGATGAACTGGATAGACTAAAAATAAGAAGAAGGAAGAAGAAAAATATATGTTTTTGTCGTAGACGCATGGTGTACCTCCAAAAGTTTGTTAAAAGAATATATTGATAAACGCTATTGCAATTATAATAGAACAACTCTAAAATTACCATAAGGGAGTTAAACTTCATGCGAGTTAATGATAATCAGTCTACTAAATACAATAATGGACTGTTAAATGTGGATTTTCATCGGTTTATTGAACTTGACTCTGTAAGCAATAGTTTAGAAATTGCAGAGGAGTTAGGTATTTCATTAGATGATGTTAAAAAATTAAAAAGAAAATTAAATCGTTCTTGACAAGATAGCTTAGAAACAGTAATATTATAAACAATTCTTACAATTCGTGCGCGTTTATAAAGTGTTATATCCAATGAGGGAAAAAGTAGTTAAGAAATGCGACAAAAGAGAGTGATTCTCCTAGGCTGAAAGGGAATCCGGTTTAGCAACTTAACGAAAGACATTCCTTAGGATTTGTATTGAAAGCGAAGTAAATACAAACGTAGACAGGCGTTAACTGTTTCGAGTGGAAATGTGATGTATTACATTTCAACTAGGGTGGTAACACGGGTTAAACTCTCGTCCCTTCTTTATTGGAGGGACGGGAGTTTATTTATGTTTGAAAATAAGTAATGATTAACAGGGGGTTAAACAAATGATGAATGCGCCAAGAGGAACACAAGATTTATTACCAGGTGTAACCGAACAATGGCAATATGTTGAAGAGAAATTCAAGGAACTTTGTCGTACATATAATTATAAAGAAATTCGCACGCCGATATTTGAACACACAGAATTATTTCAACGGGGTGTTGGTGATACAACCGATATTGTGCAAAAAGAAATGTACACATTTCAAGACCGAGGAGATCGTAGTCTTACACTTAGACCAGAAGGAACCGCATCAGTTGTCAGAGCTTTTGTCCAACATAAATTATTTGGACATGCAACACAGCCGACAAAATTATTTTATGCAGGACCAATGTTCCGTTATGAACGACCACAACAAGGAAGAATGAGACAATTTGTTCAATTTGGTGTAGAAGCACTAGGAAGTGCAAATCCAGCAATTGATGCGGAAGTAATTTCACTTGCAATGTCTGTATATCAACAATTAGGATTACGTTCTTTACGATTGGTTATTAATAGTCTAGGAGATAATGAAAGTAGAACGAGTCATCGTAATGCTTTAATTGAGCACTTTGAACCACATAAAGAAGAGCTTTGTAATGATTGCCAATTACGATTAGAGAAAAATCCATTACGCGTTTTAGATTGTAAAAAGGATAAAGATCATCCGTCGATGGCAACAGCGCCATCTATATTAGATTACTTAAATGATGCATCACGTGATTATTTTGAACAGGTAAAGCAATTTTTAGATCAAATGAATATTGCCTATGTAGTAGATAAAAACTTAGTTAGAGGTTTAGATTATTATAATCATACTGCATTTGAAATTATGAGTGATGCCGATGGTTTTGGAGCAATTACAACCTTATCGGGTGGTGGCCGTTATAACGGTTTAGTCGAAGATTTAGGTGGGCCAGAAACACCTGGTATCGGTTTCGCGTTGAGTGTTGAGCGTTTATTAATGGCTCTTGAAGCAGAAAAACAAAGCTTGCCAATTGATACTAACCTAGAATGTTATGTTGTAACAATGGGTGAAAAGGCAGATCAAAGGGCAACTGGTTTAGTATATGAAATGAGACAAGCTGGGATCCAAGTGGACAAGGATTATCAATCGAAAAAAATGAAAGGTCAATTTAAAACAGCTGATCGTCTGAAAACAAAGTATGTATTAGTATTAGGTGATAATGAATTAGCTGAGAATAATATTAATGTCAAAGATATGACAACAGGTGAACAAGAGACAGTGAAGCTTGATAACGTGATTACACATATACAACAACTAATTACTGGGGGGAAAGTATAATGCAACAGGAGAGACAATTAGCAGGTACGATACGAACAACAGATGTTGGTTCAACGGTATGTCTAAAAGGTTGGGTTCAAAAACGTCGTGATCTTGGTGGGTTAATATTTATTGATTTCCGTGATCGTTCGGGAATAGTACAGATTGTATTTAACCCAACTGTATCTGAACAAGCTTTAACTGTCGCGGAATCAGTTCGAAGTGAATACGTATTAGAGGTTCATGGTGAAGTTGTCGAGCGTGAGGCATCGACGATAAATGATAAATTAAAAACTGGAAAAATCGAAATATTAGTTAATAAAGTGACTATTTTAAATGAATCCAAAAACCCGCCATTTTCCGTTCATGATGATAAAGAAATTGCGGAAGAATTGCGTTTGAAATATCGTTATCTTGATTTGCGCAGAGAATCAATGCAGCAAACATTTCGTCTTCGCCACCAAGCGACGCAAGTTATTCGTCAATTTTTAAATGATGAACAATACTTGGAGATGGAAACACCGATGCTTACAAAGAGTACTCCAGAGGGTGCAAGAGATTATCTCGTACCTAGTCGTGTACATCCAGGGCATTTTTATGCATTACCACAGTCACCACAATTATTCAAACAATTGCTAATGGTAGCAGGGTTTGAACGTTATTTCCAATTTGCGCGCTGTTTCCGTGATGAAGACTTACGTGCAGATCGTCAACCAGAATTCACCCAAATTGATATTGAAACATCATTTATGTCTAGTGATGAAATCATGGAGATGACAGAAAGAATGATGCTAAAATTAATGAAAGAAGTAAAAGGCGTCGATTTGACTTTACCTTTACCTCGAATCCGGTATGAAGAAGCGATGGAACGTTATGGTTCAGATAAACCAGATACACGTTTTGATATGGAACTAGTCGATCTATCTGATTTAGTCAAAACATCTGGGTTTAAGGTATTTGAAGGTGCAATTTCTTCAGGTGGTAAAGTGAGTGCGATTAATGTCAAAGGGCGTGCAAAAGATTATTCTCGTAAGGACATTGATAAATTAACGGATTTCGTTAAGATTTATGGTGCAAAGGGTTTGGCTTGGTTGAAGATAGAAGACAATGTCTTTAAAGGACCAATTGCTAAATTCTTTTCTGAAGCAGAACAAAGCGAGCTAATGGATAGACTTCAGGCAGATAACGATGATTTACTACTTTTTGTTGCGGATAAAAAGGCTATTGTCTATGATAGTCTAGGTGCGCTTCGTATGAAATTAGCAAAGGAATTACAATTGATTGATGAGAACCAGTTTAATTTCTTGTGGGTAACAGATTGGCCATTATTAGAATATGATGAAGCTGCTGGACGTTACTCCGCGGCACATCATCCTTTTACAATGCCTTTTATAGAAGATATTGATAAAATAGAAACGAATCCAGAGCAAGTAAAAGCGCAAGCTTATGATTTAGTGTTAAATGGTTTTGAGTTAGGTGGAGGATCATTACGTATTCATAAGAGAGACATACAAGATAAAATGTTTAAAGTACTAGGTTTCTCGAAAGAAGAGGCTGAATCACAATTTTCTTTCCTTTTAGAAGCACTAGAGTATGGTACTCCACCACATGGTGGTATTGCTTTAGGTTTTGACCGTATTATCATGCTTTTAGCAGGTAAAAACAATTTACGTGATACGATTCTATTTCCTAAAACTGCATCTGCTTCTGACTTATTAACAGATGCCCCTGGTAGTGTTAGCCAAGCACAGCTAGATGAGTTGCAATTACAATTGCAGAAAAAAGCAGAGACAACTAAAAAATAAATTGGAAGAAACTACTTGTTAAAATGCTTGAAATATACTGCTTTTTATGCTAATATATATTTATAAGTTAATAAATAATAAGTAAAAAATGATAGTAATAATCCTGATGTGTTCGTTGAATTATTAATGTTTTGACCGAACATTTATAATTACGGGAGCCGATCGTTTTTATATGGCGTACATGCCTTTTAACTAAAGGACGTATAAGATATAAAACATGGCACCCACCTGCAAATAGGCGGGCTCAAAACTTTTTACAAAGACGGCACAATCGGGATTAAACTATCATACATAAATTAAAAGCATCCTTACCTTCATTAATTGGAGGAGGATGCTTTTTTGTTATCGAGCAACTTGTTCTAAATTACCGTTTTTCTCCATTCTGAATGCTGGAGATGCATTGTCATTTTTATCATCAAACACAACCATTTTTCGTGCTCTGTCCATGATTTGTAAGAAAGCTTGATAATCTGCTTGTACAGTTTCCAATTGTTTTCCTAATAGTTTTACTTCTTTTTGTAGTTGTTGGTTCTCGTTTGATAAATTAGTATTTTCTTCTTGTAGTTTTGCTTCATTATGTTTTGCTCGATTGGAGTAATCAACACTCTTTTTCAATGATCTTAAATAACGAATAACACTATCTAAATCGATTGTCTCTGACTCTCTTGCATAAGAAAAATTCGGCTCTTCCATTGTTGGCTCTGTAATTGATGTGTTGGTTTCCTCTAATGGTATGCTTTCATTCTTCCAAAGCATAGAATGAGTAGGTTGTTTCTGCTCTGTTGCATATTGACGTTTTTTTTCTTTTCTTTGTCTTTTTGCAATTGCAACAGCTTGATCATAACGCTGACGAACTTCTGCATTCCAGCGAAATCCGCAAGCAGCAGATGTGCGATTTAATCTATCTCCTACTTCTTCAAATGCATTTAATTGTGTGCTACCTTCTCGAATATGACGTAAAACGGTTTCTGCGAGTAGCAAATCATCTTCGTGTGACCACGCATCTTGTCTAACTTTTGCCAATTCAATTCACTCCTTTTGATTCGATACTATCTAGTAAATTTGCTTATAAAACTAGTGCTAAAACTAGTTATTTAACTACTAAAAGTGCTTGTTAATAAGAGATCCATATAAAATGGATACTAGTTAAATGCACATTTATAAAGCTGTTTTTACTAGTATGTTCGATTCGGAATAGAATTATACAAGTTATCCTTTTAATTTATCATAGATTTGTTTCAGTGCTCGTTCAAATTTGCTTGTTTGTTTCGGTTGATAATATCTTTTATTCTTAATTTTATCTGGTAGATATTGTTGCTTTACCCAGCCACTTTCATATTGGTGTGGATATTTGTAGTCGACTCCACGACCCAATGTTTTTGCTCCTTGATAATGTGCATCTTTTAAATGATCTGGTATATCACCAGTATCACTATTTCGGATATCTGCCAAAGCTTGATCAAGTGCGGAATAAGCGGAATTTGATTTAGGTGAGAGACAGAGCTCAACTATCGCTACAGATAAAGGAATACGAGCTTCTGGAAATCCTACACGCTCAGCTGCTTGAACAGCAGCTAGTGCTCTAGGGCCAGCTTGCGGGTTAGCAATTCCTATGTCTTCATACGCACAAATAATCATTCTACGGGCGATGCTCTCCAAATCTCCAGCTTCTATTAATCTGCCTAAATAGTGAAGTGCGGCATTGACATCACTACCTCGAATTGATTTTTGGAAAGCTGATAAAACATCATAATGTGCATCACCGTTTTTATCATGAGAGAAACTTTTCTTTTGCATACATGCTTCAGCAACTTCTAATGTTATATCAATAATTTGATCTTTATTAACTGGCGTTGAGTAGGCAGCTAATTCAAGCCCATTTAATGCTGCTCGTAAGTCACCATTTGCTGATTGAGCAAAATGATCAAGGGCTTCGTCTGTAATATCAATTTGCATTGATCCAATTCCGTCCTCTGCGTCACCAAGTGCACGGGTTATGGCTTTTTTAACATCTATTGGTTCTAACTTGGATAATTCAAACAAGTGAACGCGACTTCGAATTGCTGGATTTATTGAATGGTATGGATTGCTTGTTGTACAACCAATTAAAGTAATTAAATTACTTTCTAGATGAGGTAATAGGAAATCTTGTTTCGCTTTATCTAAACGATGTACTTCATCTAAAATTAAAACAAGTTGGCCCGACATTTTAGCTTCCTCAACGGCAATTTCCATGTCTTTTTTTTTATCAATAACTGCGTTTAATACTTTAAAACGAAGGTTCAAACTTTTTGCTAAAGCCATTGCCATCGATGTTTTTCCAGTTCCAGGTGGGCCGAATAGAATCATCGATGATAATCTGTTTGCTTCAATCATCCGCTGAATCATTTTCCCTTTTCCGACTAAATCGGTTTGTCCGATGATGTCATCTATGTGTTTCGGTCGCATACGGAATGCGAGCGGTTGTTTTGCCATTGATGTTAACTCCTTTAATGGATTTAAATACTTGACTTCTTAACTAATAATCGATAGAATTATTTTTTGTTTTCAAACTGTCTATTTAAGAGGGTATCATATTTTCTCTAGCGTACTGATAACGTTTGAAAAATGCAAGGAATATGTCATTCGTGCTATACTAATCTCATAATAGAAGATAAAAAGAATTTTATTTAATAAAAGAATTAATGATGCTATATGCTATCTATGGATAAGTTTTTAGAGTTATTGTTAGTTTGTAAATAGGGAGTGTAAAATATGAAAATTTCGACTAAGGGTCGCTACGGTTTAACAATCATGATCGAGCTAGCCAAAAGGGTTGGAGAAGGTCCAGTTTCTTTAAAAACAATTGCAAATGAAAATAGTCTGTCAGAGCATTATTTAGAACAATTAGTACCACCTTTACGAAATGCAGGTTTAGTAAAGAGTGTTCGTGGTGCATATGGTGGTTATTTACTTGCAAAAGAAGCAAAAGAAATAACAGCTGGAGATATTATTCGTATTTTAGAAGGACCGATTACACCTGTAGAAGGTATAGAAGATGAAGAGCCTGCAAAGCAAGCCTTGTGGATACGTGTTAGAGATGCTGTTAAAGATGTATTAGATACTACTACATTAGAAGATTTGCGAAAACATGGCGATGACGATAGCCACGAACCGCATATGTTTTATATATAAATGACTCGACGTTCTCACCAAAAAAATAAATGATACTCGTTGACTGTTTTACGTTTGAAGCATAGCTGTTTTATTGCTTGAAAGACTTTAAAAAAGCCTGCTTCTAAAAGATTGACGTTTTAAGACTTATTTGCCAGTTTAAACTATAGATAAGGAAAGAAGGCAGACTAATGGATGCAATTTACTTGGATCACGCAGCGACTTCTCCTGTACACCCAGATGTGATACAAGCGATGCTTCCTGTGATGGAACAGACATTTGGAAATCCATCAAGTATTCATCAATTTGGACGAAAGGCTAGACAATTACTAGATGAAGCTAGAAATACAGCAGCACAAAGTATTCAAGCTTCAGAAAAAAACATTATTTTCACAAGTGGTGGAACAGAAGCTGATAATTTAGCTTTACTTGGAACTGCATGGGCAAATAAAGATAAAGGCAAACATATTATTACAACAAAAATAGAGCATCATGCTAATTTGCACGCAGCTGAATCACTAGAAAAACAGGGATTTCATGTCACTTATTTACCTGTGCAACAAACAGGACAAGTAGCGATTGAAGACTTACGTGCTGCTTTAACAGATCAAACCATTTTAGTGTCTATCATGATGGTAAACAATGAGACAGGAGTCATTCAGCCTATTCGCGAGATTGGTGAGATTCTCAAGGAGCATCAAGCTTATTTTCATACTGATGCAGTCCAAGCCTATGGTATTTGTGATATTGATGTGAACGAATTAGGTGTGGATTTGTTAACTGTTTCATCACACAAGGTAAATGGACCTAAAGGTACCGGTTTTCTTTATATAAAAGATGGTGTACGAATAAAAACAATGCAATTTGGAGGCGAACAAGAACGGAAACGTCGACCAGGAACTGAGAATGTCACAAATATTGTTGGTTTTCAAAAAGCAATAGAGTTAATTATTCAAGATAAAAAGCAACGACTGGATGATTATCAAGCTTATAAAGAAACGCTTTTGGGAATGTTAGAAAAAGAAAAAGTACATTATTCTATTAATGGTGAAAATACAGTGACAGTCCCAACAATTGTAAATATAAGCTTTCCAGGAGCTAATGTGGAGTCTTTATTGATGAACTTTGATTTAGCAGGAATTGCGGCTTCGAGTGGTAGTGCTTGTACAGCAGGATCTGTAGAACCTTCGCATGTGTTAGCTGCAATGTATGGTAATGAAGATGAGCGAACAGTAAATTCTATTCGATTTAGCTTTGGTTTAGCTAACGACAAGGAACAAATTGAAGAAGCTGCTACTAAAATAGCAGCTATTGTAAATCGAGTTGTATCATAAAATTAGTAAGGTGGTGAAAGAAATGGAAGATAATAAAAATACACGTGTTGTAGTAGGCATGAGTGGCGGAGTAGATTCATCCGTTACAGCACTTTTACTAAAAGAACAAGGCTATGATGTAGTAGGTATTTTCATGAAAAACTGGGACGATACCGATGAATTTGGTGTTTGCACGGCAACAGAAGATTTCAATGATGTTATTCGTGTCTGTAATCAACTGGATATTCCATATTATGGTGTTAATTTTGAAAAACAATACTGGGATAAAGTATTTACTTACTTCCTAGACGAATATAAAGCTGGACGCACACCAAATCCAGATGTAATGTGTAATAAAGAAATTAAATTTAAAGCATTTCTTGAACACGCGTTATCTCTAGGTGCTGATTATGTGGCAACTGGACATTATGCGCAAGTGAGTAAAGACGGTGATCGAATCGAAATGTTACGTGGTGTTGATTCAAATAAAGATCAAACCTATTTCTTAAATCAATTATCTGCAGATGTTTTAGAGAAAGTAATGTTCCCACTAGGTCACTTACCGAAAAAAGAAGTACGTCGTATTGCAAAAGAGCATGACCTTGCAACAGCAACTAAAAAAGATAGTACGGGTATTTGTTTTATTGGAGAACGAAACTTCAAAGAATTCTTGAGTGAATATTTGCCAGCACAACCAGGATTTATGCGTACCATGAATGGTGTGAATCAAGGGAAACATGAGGGCTTGATGTATTACACTATTGGGCAACGACAAGGATTAGGAATAGGTGGCCCTGGTGGCCCATGGTTTGTAGTCGGAAAAGACCTTAAAGAAAATGTCTTATTTGTAGAGCAAGGGTATGAAAATGATTACCTTTATTCAGATGGATTAGTCGCAACTGACTTAAATTGGATTAATGAAACACCGAAAGAAGCGTTTACTTGTACAGCAAAATTCCGTTATCGTCAAGATGATAGTAAAGTAACGGTAATTCCATTGGCTGATAATAAAGTACGTGTCGTTTTTGATCAAAAAGAACGTGCAATTACGCCTGGACAAGCTGTTGTATTCTATGATGGTGAGGTTTGTCTTGGTGGCGGAACCATTGATGAAATTTTTAAAGATGAAGTAATGTTAGATTACGTTGGCTAATAATTTAAAATACAGAACAGATTAACATTCCTCTGTTCTGTATTTTTCTGTATAATAAAGATAGAGAGAGGGTTTAAATATGGAAGAAACAAATAAGGGTATCCAGTTTATGCAAGAAGGAAAATTTGAAGAAGCAGCTAGTTGTTTTAATAAAGTGATTGAAGAAGCACCGGAAGATCCAGTAGGGTATATCAATTTTGGTAACTTACTATTACATATGAATGATAATGAGAGAGCGGAGCGCTTTTTCGTTAAAGCTATTACATTAGATGAAAAAGCGGGAACTGCATATTATGGTCTTGGTAATCTCTATTTTGAACAAGAGGATCTTAAACGCGCACAAATGAATTATCAAAAGGCAATTGATAGTGGATTAGAAGAAGCTGATGTATATTTCATGCAAGGTTTAACGCTTCAACAACAAGAACATGACAAACTATCACTCGTCTACTTCCAACGGGCGAAAGAATTAAATCCAATAGATGAAGCAATTTTATTTCAATATGGATTAACCTTAGCTCAAACAGATCAATTAGCACTAGCAAAAAGTATGTTTGAAGCGGTATTAGAACTTGATCAGACACATAGTGATGCACATTATAATTTAGGGGTTGCAATTTTATTTGAAGACAAGCCTGAAGAAGCGTTAGTGCACTTATCTAAAGCAGTTGAACTACAACCAGATCATATCTTAGCAATAGATGCTAAATCCAAAGTAGAAATGTTAATCGAACAATCGAATCAATAAATAGCAGAGGGGTATTTTAGTAATGGAGGACAATAACAATAAAGTGGAAGAGAATTATATAAAAGGGGAACTAATTCATATGATTTTCACTAATCATAAAGAACACTTTTCCATTGCTAAAATTAAAGTGCTCCAGACTAATGAAGAGTTCTCTGAAAAAGAGGTTGTCATAAAAGGCTATTTTAATCAACTGAACATGGGTGAACCATATGTCTTTCGTGGGGATTTTATTAAACATAAAAAATTCGGTCTACAGTATCAAGTAGTGCATTACGAACGTTATATTCCAGACACGGAAGAAGGATTAGTTGCTTATTTATCAAGTGAATTATTTCACGGAGTCGGTAAAAAAACGGCCGAACGGATCGTTAAAAAACTTGGTGAAACAGCTGTCTCTAAAATATTGAAAGATCCTAGTCTATTAGATGATATTCGAGGCTTAACGAAGGTTAGAGCAGAGGGACTACATCAAAAATTACAAGAACATCAAGGGTTTGAACACGTTGTTGTTCGCCTCTCTAAATATGGGTTTGGATTAAAAATGGCTCAAAAAATATATCAAGCGTACAAAGATGAAGCGATAAACATTTTAGAATCAAATCCTTATCAATATGTTTTTGATATTGATGGCGTTGGTTTTCAACGTGCAGATGAAGTAGCGAAACAACATAACATTGAAATGAATCATCCGAGTAGAATTCAGGCAGGTTGCATGTTTTGTTTACAAGATTCAACACAGAATGGACATGTTTATCTTCCAATTGGAGAATTAATCGAAGAAGCAAGTCGGTTAATACAAGCGCAACGTTACCAGATAAGTGAAGCGGAAATTCGGACGGAAATTCAAGCTTTAAACGAAGAAAAACAATTAATATTGGAAGAAAATGAAAAAGTATTTCTACCAATTTTATATTATGCTGAAGCAGGATTTACAACGCAACTAAATCGAGTTCTTGAACAAGAAATAGAAGATGAAGTTGTGGAAGCAGAATTATTAAAAATTGTTGGTCAAATTGAAGAAGATGAAGTATTAAGTTATGGCATAGAACAATTTGATGCCATTAAACAAGCTTTAACTGAAAAAGTGATGATTCTTACAGGTGGACCAGGTACGGGTAAAACGACAGTAATTAAAGGTATTATTAAGTCATATGAACAGTTATATGATTTGTCTGCCGATATCGGTAAATATGATAATAAAGCAGATTTCCCATTTGTATTAACAGCTCCAACTGGAAGGGCTGCAAAAAGGATGAATGAATCTACAGGTTTACCCGCTGTTACAATTCATCGATTACTCGGCTGGGATGGAAATGAATCGTTTGAAAAAGACGAAGATAATCAACTTAATGGTAAATTGTTAGTAATTGATGAGTTTTCGATGGTTGATGTCTTTTTAGCCAATCAATTATTTAAAGCAATACCCAAAGCGATGCAAGTGTTAATAGTCGGCGATGAAGATCAATTACCATCAGTAGGTCCAGGACAAGTATTAGCAGACCTACTTGCAAGTGAATTGGTACCTGCAGTTAAATTGGAAGAAGTTTACCGGCAAAAAGAAGGTTCAAAAATTATTCAACTAGCACATGAAATGAAACAAAAAAAATTAACGAAAGATTCACTTCAAAAAGCAAGTGATTTTAACTTTATTGCTTGTAATGAAGGACACGTAGTAGATGTTGTGAAACAAATTGTGACAAAAGCGCATGAAAAGGGTGTTGACCTTAAAGATATTCAGGTACTGGCTCCAATGTATCGATCTCAGGCAGGCATACATCAGTTAAATGAGGAAATTCAAAAATTAGTAAATCCTAAAAGAAAAGATCGGCGTGAGTTAAGAGCAAAAGATGTTACCTTTCGTACTGGAGACAAAGTTATTCAATTGGTTAACCAGGCTGAAGACGGTGTCTTTAATGGAGATATTGGTGAAATAACAGCTATTTTTCAAGAAGATGAAAATGTAGACCAAGTTGAACAAGTAGTCGTCTCATTTGATGAAAAAGATGTCGTTTATGAACGGAAAGATTTATTAAATTTAATGCATGCTTATTGTATTTCAATCCATAAGTCGCAAGGTAGTGAGTTTCCTATTGTTATATTACCTGTTGTTCCAGGTTACCGTCGAATGCTTCGTAAGAATTTATTATACACGGCATTAACGCGTGCGAAACAGTCTCTAATAATTTGTGGTGACAAACAAGCTTTTCTTTATGGTGTGCAAGAAGAAGATACAAACAAACGATATACAACTTTAACTAGTAAATTAAAGCTTATGATAGACCAAGATCAAAAGCTTCAAACAGATACCGAGAATGAAGAGGAAAGTGCTATATCCCCTTATGATTTCTTATAAATAAAATAGAAGACACACCATACAAATCGCTGTATGGTGTGTTTTTATGTTTAAAAGATTGTAACTCAACTTTCCCCTCAAAAATATAAGCGCTAATCGTTGCCTATATTAAGTTTAGCGTATAGCGTTACATTGCTTGAAAGTCTTTAAAAAAGCCCACTTTCTAATAGGTAGTCGCTTATTAGAAAACAACTATAAACTCCGACGTAAACTTTCTTATTTCGCTAGGTCAGCAAATGGTCTCGCTTTCCGTGGGAACAGCACGGACTGAAGATCCACTTAGTAAAGCGACTTTTGCTTTACTAAGTTAGCTGAAGTCGTGCCCACGGAAAGCGAAGTATATTTCCAGAGCGGTATGTCGCACTATCATTATCTATCACATTCGTAAAATGGCTCGCAATAATACTTACGAAAGGAGCACGAAGTCAACTTTAATTTTGGATTGTGAGACTTCTCAAGTTTACCAAGACTTAAATGCCTGTTCCACTCTGAAAAAGTTGAGATTGTAATAATGCTAGTTGAATAAATCACAAATAAAGTGGAAAGAATAGCAGTAACGGTTTATTAGTCAAAAGGAGCGCGGAATAAATGTATTGTCCAAATTGTAAGGGAAAAAACATTGGAAAAATAGGTAATCAACATTATTATTGTTGGAATTGTTTTATTGAACTTACCGTAATGGAAGGTGTTTTTAATATGCATGAAGTCGAGGAGGATGGTTCACTTAGTTCACTTGATGACCTTTTTACGGAGGAAGATAGGAAAACACAATGGTAAACCAATCTCGTTACCCTTTATTAAGGAGATAAATTACGAATGTTCGATCAAAAAAAAGCAATAAAATGGCTCTATCGGATTGTATTTGGTATCTTATTACTCCTGTTCTTCTATTTAATGCTCAAACTATATCCATTCTATCATTCTGTTTTAGTTAGTCTATTGCATATAAGTACACCATTTATAATAGCAAGTATTGTTGCTTTTTTGTTACACCCACTTGTTGAGAAAATACACGCATATCACATACCACGTTGGTTGGCTATCACACTTATCTATCTTCTATTTATCACTAGCTTAGGGTATATTGCATATCATATATTCCCAGCATTTGTATTGCAATTAAAAGATTTACAAAAGAATTTACCTGAATTTATTCATACATATCGTACAACGATTTATCAATTTTATGAAAGTACATCCTTTTTACCAGAAGCATTTCACGATCGGATGGATATGTTTTTTAATCAATTAGAAGAATTTATAACAGGATATGTAACATCTCTCTTAAAAAAAGCTACCAAGATAATGGATTTATTTATTATAATCGCTGTTATTCCAGTCTTGGTATTTTATATGTTAAAAGACTATAAGTTAATAAAAACTGCTACGGTTAAATTGATTCCTGCTAGGTATCGAGAAGATAGTAAAGTTTTAGGTCCTGCGATTAATAAAACGATAGGTGCTTATATTAGAGGACAGTTGCTTGTTTGTTTATTTGTTGGGTTAACAACCTATATTATTTTTCTTATTATAGATATGAATTATCCCATTATATTAGCAAGCTTGATGGGGATAACCAATATCATACCTTACTTCGGTCCTATCATTGGCGCCGTACCAGCGGTAATTCTTGCTTTTACTATGTCTATGAAGCAAGTCATCTATGTCATATTAGGAGTGATTGTTGTCCAACTGATAGAAGGAAATCTACTTTCTCCTTATATTGTTGGTAAGAGTGTTCATCTACATCCGATAATTATAATTTTCGCCTTACTAGTAGGCGGAGAAGTAGCGGGAATAATTGGGATGATTGTGGCTATTCCTTTTGTAACAGTTCTCAAAGTTATTGTTAAGCATATGAAGGAGTTTAGATCTACGGATTGACATATGTTTAATTATTATCTATAATATGCTAGCAAGTAACATGACGTAAATCGTAGAAGATCATTAGTATGTGGCAGACCCATTAAAAGAGAGGAATTTCCTTAGGCTGTAAGAAATTCTAAATGAAGGGCTACAGAAGCTAGTTCAGAGAGCAGTTAATACCTGTCGGTCACACACCGTTATCGTGCTCAAGATGATGAACGTATAGTAGTTCATAATCAGGGTGGTACCGCGATATTCAGCTCTCGTCCCTGCAATTTTTTTGCAGAGACGGGAGCTTTTAGTTTTTTTTTTAGGATACATAGTTAGCTCAAGGAGGTTATTTAATTGAAAACACTAACATCAGCACAAGTCAGACAATTGTTTTTAGATTTTTATGAAGAAAAAGGTCATACGGTGGAGCCTAGTGCATCACTAGTGCCTAAGGAAGATCCAACTTTATTATGGATTAATAGTGGCGTTGCAACATTGAAGAAATATTTTGATGGTCGAGTTATTCCAGATAACCCTAGAATTGTTAACGCACAAAAATCAATTCGGACAAATGATATTGAAAATGTTGGTTTTACAGCACGTCATCACACTTTCTTTGAAATGCTTGGTAACTTTTCAATCGGAAATTACTTTAAACAAGAAGCAATAGAATGGGCATGGGAATTTTTAACGAGTGATAAGTGGATTGGTTTTGATCCTGAAAAATTAGCAGTTACAGTGCACCCTGAAGATGATGAAGCATATGATCTATGGAAAAATAATATCAAACTACCAGAAGAACGTATTATTCGATTAGAAGAGAATTTTTGGGATATCGGTGAAGGTCCAAGTGGTCCTAACACGGAAATATTTTATGATCGTGGTGCAGCTTATGGTAATGATTCAACTGACCCAGAACTATATCCTGGTGGAGAGAATGATCGCTATTTAGAAATATGGAATCTTGTCTTTTCACAATTTAATCACAATCCAGATGATACGTATACACCTTTACCAAAGAAAAACATTGATACAGGTATGGGATTAGAACGTATGGTATGTGTCATTCAAGATGCACCAACTAATTTTGAAACGGATTTATTTTTACCTATTATCAAAAAAGTAGAACAACTGGCTACAGTTAAATATGGCAAAGATGAGTCTATGGATGTTGCCTATAAAGTTATTGCTGATCATATACGTACGGTTACATTTGCAATTGCTGACGGTGCATTACCTTCGAATGAAGGAAGAGGCTATGTATTGAGAAGATTGTTGCGCAGGGCAGTTCGTTTTGCGAAACAGATTGGCATAGAGAAACCATTTATGTATCAATTAGTTGGAACCGTTGGAGAAATTATGCAAGCATTTTACTCCAACGTACAAAGTAAACAAGCATTTATTGAAAATGTTGTAAAAACAGAAGAAGAGCGTTTTCATGAAACATTACATGAAGGTTTGGCAATTCTAGAGAATATTATTGAACTAGAGAAAGGACAAGGAAGCAAAGTCTTTCCTGGAACAGAAGTATTTAGATTGTATGACACATATGGATTTCCAAAAGAGTTAACAGAGGAATATGTAAATGAATTAGGATTTACCATTGATGAAGCAGGTTTTAAAGAAGAAATGGACAAGCAAAGAAGTCGTGCACGTAATGCAAGACAAAAAGTCGATTCGATGCAGGTACAAGATAGTGTATTTAGTGAACTTTCAGCAGAAAGTATTTTTGTTGGTTATGATCATCAAAAAGTAGACACTGTTATTTCAACTATCATCGAGAATAAAGAAGTTGTCACGCAATCAAGTGAGAAAGAAGTATATCTTCTGTTGGATCAAACGCCTTTTTATGCTGAAAGTGGTGGACAAATAGCAGATGTAGGTTGGCTTTATACGGAACAAGCAGAAGCAAAAGTGGAAGGTGTTCAAAAAGCTCCTAAAGGGCAACATTTACATCGAGTAACAGTTACAAAAGGTGTTTTAAGCAGTGGTGACATTGTTAAAGCGATTGTAGATAAACAATCGCGTTCGTCAATCATTAAAAATCATACGGCTACACACCTGTTACATCAGGCTTTAAAAGATGTTCTTGGTGACCATGTTAATCAAGCTGGATCATTAGTTGATACCGATCGTTTACGATTTGATTTTTCACATTTCAGTACAATAACAGATCAAGAAATCGAACAGATTGAAACGATTGTTAATCAAAAAATCTGGGATTCTATACCCGTCTCAATTAAGAGTTATCCAATTGCAGAGGCTAAAGAAATGGGTGCAATGGCCTTATTTGGCGAAAAATATGGTGATATCGTTCGAGTTGTGAAAATTGGTGACTTTAGCATAGAACTTTGTGGAGGAATACATGTCTTAAACACTTCTGAAATAGGTTTGTTTAAACTTACAACAGAAACAGGAATTGGAGCAGGCACACGAAGAATTGAAGCAACAACAGGAAAAGGTGCTTATTCGCATGTTACAAATCAACAACACCATCTTCAAGAAGCGGCTAGCTTATTGAAAGTTTCATTAGATCAAGTACCAAAACGGATTGATGGTTTATTTCAAGAAATTAAAGAGTTACAAAAGGATAAGGATTCTTTAAGTCAAAAGTTATCTAATATCGAGGCGGCATCTATTCTTGATGAAGTTGAACAAGTAAATGGCGTATCATACCTAGTTAAACAAGTGGATGTTTCAGATATCAATCAGTTACGTAGTATGGTAGACGAATTAAAACAAAAGCTTGATTCAGGTATCATATTGTTAGGCGCTGTAAATAATGGAAAAGTACAATTGGCAGCAGGTGTGACGAAGGATCTGATTGACCGTGGTTATCATGCTGGGAAGTTAATTAAAGAAACTGCAACTCGTTGTGGCGGAGGCGGAGGCGGTCGCCCTGACATGGCCCAGGCCGGAGGAAAGAATCCTGAGCAACTGAGTGAGGCATTGGTATATGCTAAACAATATATTTCTTCAATCGAATAGATTGTAATTTTTGGTATAAAAACGATATAATAGAGAAAAGATTAAACAAAGTATGGTATGATGTTTGTGTTTACAATAATATGTAATAGAAAGATTTATAGTGACTGTTTCATTTGAAGAAATGATTAGCTACAAAAAAATGGACACGATAAAAAGGCGGGGTGTTATGTATGGACTCAATGGATAAAACCATGAAATTCAATTTTTCAGAAGAACCCTTAGAAGAGAATGTTAACGAAGTATTATTTACTGTCTATGAGGCATTAAAAGAAAAAGGTTATAATCCAATTAATCAAATCGTTGGCTATTTACTTTCTGGCGATCCGGCGTACATTCCGAGGTATAAAGATGCACGTAATCTAATTAGAAGAATTGAAAGAGACGAACTAATTGAAGAATTAGTAAAGTACTACTTAGTTCAGCACAAAGAGGAGTAACATGAGAAAATTGGGATTAGATGTTGGTTCTAAAACGATCGGTATTGCAGTAAGTGACGCCTTTGGGTGGACAGCCCAAGGTATCACTACATTGTACTGGGATGAGTTAGATTTCAAAACAGTAGAAAAACAGCTTGCAGATCTTATTAAAGAACATAACATAACAGAAGTAATTGTCGGATTACCAAAAAATATGAATGGCTCAATAGGTGAACGTGGAGAAGCTTGTCAACGTTTAGCCTCTTTCATAGAAGAAACGTTTCAGTTAAAAACTTTTATGTGGGATGAACGTTTAACGACAATGGCAGCAGAACGTGTTTTAATTGAAGCTGATATGAGTAGAAAAAAAAGAAAAAAAGTAATTGATAAAATGGCTGCAGTCATGATTCTGCAAGGGTATTTAGACGCCCATCAATAATTGGAGGTATAAAAATGGCATTAGAAGAAAAAGAAAGAATTATAATTCCAGATGAGAAAGGTGAAGAACATTTATTTGAGGTGCTTTTCACGTTTGATGTTGAGGAGAACAAACAATCATATATAGCGGTAGTCCCAGTGAATGAAAATGATGATGATGCCGAAGATGAAGAAGTAGAAGTATTCGCTTTTCGTTATGAAGATAAAAATAATGAAGATGATCTGGCATTATTTCAAATCGAAAGTGATGAAGAATGGGAAATGGTTGAAGAAATGCTTAATACACTTACAGACGATGAGGAATAAGTTTCGATTTGTTAAGGTTAAGCTAGTAGTGTTAATATAATAAAAACAGAAGGAACAAGTTCCTTCTGTTTTTGTGTGTAGTGAACTTTATTTGAAAATAAAATGGAAATAGTGTAGTTATTTGTAGTATAATGTACCGGATGAAAGGGGGATTTGAAGATGTCCACATCTGATAACGAAGAGAAAAAGAAACACACATTAAAAGAAAATCAGCATACACAAGCAAACATAGATGAAGCATTAACAAAAGCTAATAAATCGCGCAGAGAGCGTTTTATTCAAAGATGTCAAGAAGCTAGTTTAGTAAGAAAGATTGTAGCAACGATACTTGTCTTAGTGATAATTTTCTTAGTTGTAGGAGGAATAACTGGATACATATACGTGAGGGATGGACTTGCGCCAGCAGACACAAGTGATGAAACAGTAAAATCTGTTGAGATTCCGTTAGGATCATCACCATCTCAAATAGCAAATGTATTAGAAGAAGAGGGTATTGTTAATAATGCATTAATTTATCGATTTTACGTAAAATTTAATAATGCTGCAGATTTCCAAGCTGGTGAATATCAGTTGTCTCCGTCTATGACATTAGCCCAAGTTACAGAGAAATTACAAACGGGTAATATCATGCAAGAGGCCGTTATTAATGTAACAATTCCAGAAGGTAAAAGTATTGATGAAATAGCAACATTATACGAAAAAAATGCTGGGGTTGATGCAGATGAATTTATTGAAAAAATGCAAGATGAAGATTATATTAGACAGCTAATACAAACATATCCATCGATTTTATCAGAAGATATATTAGACTCTGAAATTCGATATCCATTAGAGGGTTATTTATTTGCTGCAACATATCCATTTTATACAGAAGATCCTTCTATAGACAACATTATAAAAACAATGTTAGAAAAAACGGAACAAGTAGTACTAATGTATCAATCACAGATCAATGAAATGGAAGATTTTTCGATGCACGAAGTTATTACATTAGCATCACTAGTAGAGAAAGAAGCGCGTACAGAAGAAGAGCGTAAAAAAATTGCTGGAGTATTTTATAATCGTCTAGAAAAAGACATGAGGCTAGAAACAGATCCAACTGTCTTGTATGCATTAGGAACACATAAAGACCGTGTTTTATTTGAAGATTTGGAAGTCGAATCACCTTATAATACCTATCGGATAGATGGTTTACCTGTGGGACCTATTTCTAGTTTTGGTGAAAGCTCATTACAAGCAGTAATAGAACCTGAGGTCACAGATTTCTTATTCTTTGTAGCTGATCCAGACGGTGAAATTTATTATGCTGAAACATTTGAAAGACATAAAGAATTAGCAAAAGAACATTTAGACCGAGATCTATAGCTTTAAATGGCGTTAACTGCTTGAGGATTTCTCTAAGTTAGACTATTTTAGATGAGTAAAGGTGGATTTACATTAAATGGATTATGACACGGAGCAATATTTATCCAGTTTACTTGAACCAAAAACGGACTGGGTAAAAAAGCTAGAGATCTATGCTAGTGATAACCATGTTCCGATTATGGAACCTATGGGTATAGCTTTTTTAAAGCAAATCATTCGAATGAAAAAGCCCAGTAAAATACTTGAAATAGGTACAGCAATAGGATACTCTGCTTTGCAAATGGCAAGTGCATATCCTAGTACTACTATTGTTACCATAGAGCGAGATCTACCAAGATATCAAGAAGCAATTGGTAATATTTCAAACTATAGTGATACGAGAACAATTGATTTAGTATACGGTGATGCGCTTGAAATTAGTGGTGAAATAGAAGAAAAAGGAAAGTTTGATCTCTTATTTATCGATGCGGCGAAAGGGCAATATCAACGGTTTTTCGAATTGTATGCGCCTTTTTTAAATCAAGATGGCATTATTATATCTGACAATGTTTTATTTAAAGGAATGGTTGCTAGTGAGAGCAGTCAAAATAAAAGACAACAACGTATTGCAACAAAAATTCGAAGTTATAATGAATGGTTAGTTAACATGCCAACTTACCATACTACAATTGTTCCTATTGGTGATGGAATTGCAATAACAACAAAAAAACAACAAGATATTAAAGGGGATAGTTAAGGTATGAATAATGAAAAACCTATCGTAATAGGTGTAGCGGGTGGATCTGGTTCTGGAAAAACATCTGTAACCCGTTCGATTTGCAAACGTTTTGCGGATAAGACGATTTTAGTTATTGAGCAAGATTATTATTATAAGGATCAATCGCATCTACCCTTTGAAGAACGTTTAGAAACAAATTATGATCACCCACTTGCATTTGATAATGATCTTCTAATCAAACATTTACAACAATTATTAAAACATAATGCTGTGGACAAGCCGATTTACGATTATAAACAACATACGCGTTCTGATCAAGTAGTTTCAGTTGAATCTAAAGAAGTAATTATTTTAGAAGGAATACTTATCTTAGAAGATCCTCGATTATTAGATTTAATGGATATAAAAGTATATGTTGATACCGATGCTGATGTACGAATTATAAGAAGAATGCTCCGTGACATAAAAGAACGTGGTCGTACGATAGATTCTGTCATCGATCAGTATATTAATGTAGTCAGACCGATGCATTTGCAATTTGTTGAACCAACAAAACGCTATGCAGACATTATTATTCCAGAGGGTGGCGAGAATCTTGTTGCGATTGATTTAATGGCGACCAAGATACAAACGATATTGGCTCGTAAGATCGATTAAATTAACCTCTTTAAAAGTTTCATAAGAAATGTATTGAAATATTGCAAAAAATCTGCCATAGTATTGGTTAGTAGTTTTTATTAAACGTTTACTTACGTGTTAAGTTGACATATTCAAGCTACTTGAAGAATAAATATCAATAAGTAATTTGCTATTTAAAAAGGTTTGGAATTAAAAGGAGTGTTTAGAATGGCTGTAGAGAAAAGCTATTATATGACGCAAGAGGGAAAAGAGAAATTAGAAAACGAATTACAAGTGTTAAAAACAGAAAAACGTCAAGAAATTGTTGAACGAATAAAAGAAGCGCGCGATTTTGGAGATCTTTCTGAAAACTCTGAGTATGATGCAGCAAAAGATGAGCAAGCTTTTGTAGAAGCACGTATCGGACATGTTGAGAATATGATTCGACATGCTGTGATTATAGAAAATGATAACCAAAATCCAAATGTTGTTTCACTAGGAAAGACGGTTACGTTTCAAGAATTACCAAATGGTGATGAAGAGACATATACAATTGTTGGTAGTGCTGAGGCTGATCCATTTGAAGGTAAAATATCAAATGATTCACCAATAGCTAAAAGTCTGCTAGGGCATGAAATCGGCGAATCATTAGCTGTTTCTACACCTGCTGGCGATATGAAAGTGAAAATAATAAGCGTTAAATAAGCGAACGACATAATGAATAAGATTTAAGGTCTAGAAGAATAAATAAAAATGTTTCATGCTACTTATTGGCGTGAAACATTTTTTGATAATGGCTTTTTTCGCAAACATTTTTGCATATCAATATACGTAATCGAGAGAAACTCTGTCGTGAGTGTCTTACAACTTTAGACACGCTATGGTAGCAAATGGTCTCCCTTTCCGTGGGCACAACCTAGCTATGCTTTAATTACAAATAATAGAGCATTTTACACATTTTTTTAATTCACGGACTAAAACTAGCGGATCAAGCGAAAGTTCTGTTAGATGCCCATTTATATAAAGATCGTTAAGACAGTGTCCATGGTAATTAAGTCATAACCAACAATCTTTTAGAAAACAGCCGTTTAAAATGGGATTTGATTGCATCACTAGAACATAGTATTAATATAAGGTAAAAAGGGGAGGAACCTACATGTCAGAAGATTTGGATCAATACAGTCGCTTAAATAGATTTGAGAAAAGACGTAAAAATACAAAATGGTTGTCCTATCTTGCTATATTAGGTGTAGTACTCACTATAAGTTTTATTGCGATTATTGTGTTTTCTGGTGGGGATGATAATAATCCAGAAGATACAGTAGCGGATGCAGAGACAACTGAAGATAATGTAACTTCTGAAGCAGATACACAAGAAGCGGCACAAGATCAAGAAGATGAGGAAGCAACCGCTACTGAGCCTGATACTTCAGAGGAAGACCAAATGGAACTAGACGCCGATGTAACAGAAGATGTTAAATTGGAAGAAATAGAATCAGATGGGGAGAATGTGATAAATGCATTTACAGGCAATTGGCAACCCATTCCGACTAATCAAGAAGAACCACATGAAATTGTCTGGGAGAAAAATTCTGAGGATTGGGAAGAAATGATGGCTGCAGCTGGATTAGCCACTGGTCTAACAACTGAGGATATGATTTATTTATGGGTCGCAGGAAATGGTGAACAACAGGTGATTGCAACCTTTTCAAATAGTGAAGAGTCTGAACATTATCGTGTCTTTATAGCGTGGATTGAAAATCAAGGTTGGAAACCAATGCAAGTAGAAGTATTAAACGAAAATGACCAAAAGTATCGTTTTACAAGTTAGAATTAATAGGTACTATCGAAGGAGTGATTGAATATGGTTATAGGGATTATAGGAGCAATGGATCAAGAAATAGATTTATTAAAAAACAGTATGACGATTGTTGAAAAAGAAGAAAAGATAGCAAATTGTTTATTTATTAAAGGTACGCTTGAAGGGAAAAGTGTTGTTGTTCTCCAATCTGGAATAGGAAAAGTGAATGCAGCGATGGCAACGACAATATTACATGAACGCTATCAACCAACCCACATTATAAATACGGGGTCTGCTGGTGGCTTTGATACAGATTTGGATGTTGGTGATCTAGTAATTGGGAATGAGGTAACACACCACGATGTTGACGTTACAGCATTCCAATATGCATATGGACAAGTACCTGGTTTACCAGCAACCTACCATGCTGATCGTTTTTTAATAGAGAAAGTTGAAAAAGCAATGAAACAAATTAGTCATGTAAAAGGTAAACGAGGTCTAATTGGAACAGGAGATTCCTTTATGCAAGATCCAATACGTGTTGGATTGGTTAGAGAAAAATTTCCTTTGTTGATTGCGGCTGAAATGGAAGCAGCAGCGATTGCACAAGTATGTTTCCAATATGATACGCCTTTCGTAATAATAAGAGCTTTATCTGATATTGCCGGTAAAGAATCAGCTGTATCATTTGATGCGTTTTTGGAAAAAGCAGCAAAACACGCTTCGCAATTAATAATGGAAGTTGTTCGAGATATCTAATCATTCCCATGAATTACTAGGCCTTCTACCGCCAAATGCATGTTATTATCAACGTACATTATAGGTGAAGGAGAGACCAAAATGGGGAATGATACAAAAATTATAGATTTTCAACGGTTTTTATTTATTTTACTAATTCTTAGTAGTTATCTATATGCAGGTCTCGTAATAGAGGCATATGTACGACAACAAACAGATCACTTAACATTCTTAAGCATTTTAATTCTTGTATGCTTAGGTGGTGCTTTGTGGTTTCAAATTCTAATTGTGAAAGCTAGGAATGAACAGTAAAAATAGCACTCATATGAGTGCTATTTTACCTTTCCTTTTTATAATATTCATGGAAAACTTTCATTAACGCGCGTTTTTCAATTCGCGATACATAACTTCGTGATATATTTAATTTCTTAGCAATTTCTCTTTGCGTTAATTCATCTTCTTTACTTAAACCATAGCGACTTGTAATAACTTGCTTTTCTCGATTATCTAATATATTTAAGTATTGTTGAATTTTAGCGACTTCCATGTTTAATTGTATAAATTCTACAATATCATCATTTTCAGCTTGTAATATATCAATCAAACTGATCTCATTACCTTCTTTATCTTGCCCGATTGGATCCTGTAATGAAACGTCCTTTTTAGTCTTTTTCAATGCTCTTAAATGCATCAAGATTTCATTTTCAATACAACGTGCAGCATAGGTTGCTAACTTAGTGCCCTTATCCATTGAGAAACTTTCTACTCCCTTAATCAATCCAATGGTACCAATTGAAATTAAATCCTCATTATCCTCACCTGTATTTTCAAATTTCTTAACAATGTGTGCTACCAAACGTAAATTATGTTCGATTAGCATGTTTCTTGCATCTTCATCTCCTTCAAGCATTTTTTTGATTTGAATGGCTTCTTCTTTAGAGTTTAGTGGTTGTGGGAAAGCGTGGTTTTTTACATAAGATACAAAAAAAAGTGCATCCTTCATTATTAAAGCAAGCGCACTTAAAATCGTTGACAAGTATATGCACCTCCATAGCGTTTGGGCTTCTGCCTATATCTTAATCTATGAAGGAAGCATTATAATAGTGTCTGTCCTATATAAATTGCCTACTTAATAATGTAGAATAAGTAAATGTATGTTCTACTTATTAATTGGCAAAGTAATGAATGTAATTAGCGAGTGATCTACGTTCAATTTCTTGCTCAATTAAGCGTATAAATTCTGGACTTAGGTTTAATTCATATGCCTTATAATACGACTCAATTAATAAATCATCTGATAGGTGTTTCATCTTTAGCCCCTCCTAAAGTATTGGATATCCAATATTAAGTCGATTTTTGTATTTCATGAGGAAGAAGTTTAATAATACTTTAACAAATTAAAATGCTTGGTACAAGCGGATAGTTATCTACATAGCCTGTAGATAACTTGTTAGCAATGTGAGAAAAACGTTGAAAAAAGTTGGATTCTAGCTATTTAGTGTGTGCATAAAGTTATCCACAGTTGAAAAAAAGACATTAATTTGTCGAACGATTTATGGGGATTTAAGGGGTTGGAAAGCATATACATATAATTTTATTGCGATTTTCCTAGAATAGTTTTGAAAGAACGTGATAAATTGTTTATGATGAGTAAGTGGAATAGAAAGGTAAATGTAAATTGAGGTGGCAAATAACGTGTTAAAAAATTTTTTACCAAATCAACATGTACAAAATATTTTTGAAATAACTCCAGCCTTACTAAAAGAAAAAGGGATTTCCGGTATTATTACAGATTTAGATAATACCTTAGTGGCTTGGGATGTAGCAGATGCAACACCTGAAATTATCAAGTGGTTTCAAGGAATGGAAGAGAATGATATTAACGTAATGATTATTTCAAATAATAAGGAAGAAAGAGTTCGGATATTTTCTGAGCCTTTAAAAAGACCATTTGTATATAGTGCCAGAAAGCCTATGAAACGTGCTTTTAAAAAAGCTGCCAAGCAGTTAGGTTTGAAAAAAGAAGAAGTTGTGGTAATTGGCGATCAGTTAATGACTGATATACTGGGTGGGAATAGTGCAGGTTTTTATACAATTCTTGTTGTTCCTATTGTGGAAACGGATGGTATGTTAACACGTATTAATCGACAAATGGAACGAAGAATATTAAGTTGGATGCGAAAGAAAGGGATGGTCTCGTGGAAGGAATAGATACAGAACAATTAGATAATGTTTGTCAAGGGTGTGGTGCGCCAATTCAAACTATAAATGAGAACGAAGCGGGTTATGTTCCGCAGTCCGCTTTGGAAAATGATACGATAGTTTGCAAACGTTGCTTCAGGTTGAAACACTATAATGAAGTACAAGACGTTTCGTATACGGATCAAGACTTTGTAGATATGATAAGTCAAATTAGTAAAACAAAAGGATTAATTGTTAAACTGGTTGACGTATTCGACTTTAATGGAAGTTTTATTAAAAGTCTGCAACGTTTGACAGGTGATAATCCGATTATTTTAATAGGAAATAAAGTTGATCTACTACCAAAATCGACTAATATTAGTAAGTTAAGACAATGGATGAAGAAGTCAGCTGCAGATTTGGGACTTGTCGTGCAGGATGTATTTTTAATTTCAGCTTCATCAGGGCAAGGGATGGAACAAGTTAAAAATGCAATTGAATCATACCGAAAAAAACAAGATGTATATGTGGTTGGTAGTACAAATGTTGGGAAATCAACATTTATCAATCGACTAATAAATGAGTCAACTGGTACGAAAGATGCAATAACAACCTCGTATTTTCCTGGGACAACGCTTGGTTTTATTGAAATCCCTTTAGATGATTCAACAGCGTTGTATGACACGCCTGGTGTAATCAATAGAAAACAGCTATCACATTATATGTCTGAATCGGATCTAAAGACAATTACACCAACTAAAGAAATTAAGCCGCGCGTTTATCAGTTAAAAGAAGGACAAACACTATATGTAGGTGGGCTAGCACGATTTGATTTTGTAAAGGGAGAGAAGCAATCATTTGTCTGTTATTTCGCGAACCAATTAACAATTCATCGGACAAAATTAGATAACGCAGATAACCTTTATGAAAAACATCTAGGAGAAATGTTAACACCACCAAGTAAAGAAAGCGTAGAAGAATATCCGCCTTTAAAAGAGCAATCTTTTAAAGTGAAAGATAATAAAACGGATATTGTTTTTCCTGGATTAGGTTGGATTACAGTTACGGGAAATGGAAGTCATGCAACCATAAGTGCACATTCCCCAGACATCATGCCTGTTTCACGTAGAGAGGCACTTATATAGACATTTAGCTTGAAGAAAAGGGGGAGTATGATGAAACTAGGCTTAATTGGTTATCCCATCAAGCATTCTTTATCACCTTGGATCCATCAACAGTTTCTTCAGCAAATAGATAGAAACGGTACGTATGTAATATATGAGACAAAGAGCGAGCAGTTTCAAGAAACGATAAAGAAGATTCAAGAAGATAAGTTGGATGGTTTTAATGTTACCGTTCCGTATAAGCAAACAATTATGACGTATTTAGATGAATTAGACCCCTATGCAGCTGAAATTGGTGCAGTAAATACGGTGGTAATTCAAAATGGTAAATGGATTGGTTATAATACAGATGGAACAGGATATCTTACAGCAATAGAATCACAATTTCCGCGGCTCTTTAATGGGGAGAAGCGTGTTCTTATATTGGGCGCTGGCGGTGCGGCAAGAGGCATATTTTATGCCTTAAGCAGAGCTTCTTTTCACACTGTTGATATTGCCAACCGTACGATAGAAAAAGCGACAGACTTGCTTCCTTTGAATATAACGGATAAAGTAAACTCACGTGCGTTAAGCTTTCAAGAAGCAGAGGAATCTGTACAAGATTACAATTTAATCATCCAAACAACATCTGTTGGAATGAAACCGGCAGTAAAAGAACAAATTATTTCATTGCAGTATGTAAATAAGGATACTGTTGTTAGTGATATTGTTTATCAACCATTAATGACACAATTTCTATCAGAGGCATACCAAATAGGCGCTTCTATCCATCAAGGACATACGATGCTGTTATATCAAGCGAAATTAGCTTTTCAATTATGGAGCGAAAGAGAAGTAACGATTGAGCCTTTACTGACAGGGCTAGAAGACATTTTAAAAGGGAATGAATAACTATGTTAACAGGTAAACAAAAAAGATCTTTACGAGCAAAGGCAAATCCACTACGTGCAATATTCCAAGTGGGAAAAACAGGTGTAAATGAGAACATGATTGTGCAAGTAAATGAAGCATTAGAAAAACGAGAGTTAATAAAAGTAAGTATTCTGCAGAATTGTTCAGAAGATAAAGATGTTGTTGCAGATCAACTTGTTCAAGGTACAGAAGCAGAACTTGTACAAGTGATCGGAAACAATATTGTATTGTACAAAGAATCAGTAGAAAATAAACAGATTGAACTTCCGTAAGGAGAACAAAATGAAAAAAGTAGGCCTTTTAGGTGGAACGTTTGATCCGCCGCATATCGGACATTTGATGATAGCTGAAGAAGCATATACACAGTTAGCACTGGATGAAATTTGGTTTATTCCTTCTTATGAACCGCCACATAAAGAGAAGACAACGACAGATGTATCGCAACGAATTAATATGGTCGAAGAAGCAATTGCAGATAACGATCATTTTTTCCTCGATACGATTGAAGTTGATCGTTTAGGAAAGTCCTACACATTTGACACAATAAAATTGTTGAATGAAAAATATTCAGACATTATGTTTTATTTTATTATTGGCGCGGATATGGTGGAATATTTACCGAAATGGTATCGTATTGATGAGTTAATGGGATTAATTCAATTTGTCGGGGTAAAACGACCTGATTATGTTTTGAAAACAGATTTTCCGATAATTGGATTAAATATTCCGATTATGGATATATCATCAACAATGATTCGTGAAAGAGTAAAAAAAGATCAATCAATTAAATACTTAGTGACCCCAAGCGTGTTACGTGTTATAAAGGAGTTTCATTTGTATGAATCGAACTGAAAGTTTACAAATAGTAAAATCGCATTTAAAGTTACCAAGGTATGAGCATACTATTCGTGTAGCCGATACTGCGATTGCTTTAGCTAAACACTATGGACAGCCAGTTGATAAAATTGAACTTGCTGCAATCTTTCATGATTACGCAAAATATCGTGATCTTGATGAAATGAAGCGATGGATCGAAACGTCAACAACATTGCCAAAAGATTTATTGGAGCATCATACAGAATTATGGCATGGTCCGGTAGGTGCTTTATTAGTAGAGCGTGAAGTTGGGGTAACAGATCGTACTATTTTACAGGCTATTCATTGGCACACAACAGGTAAGGCATTTATGAGTACAATGGAAAAAATTATTTTTTTAGCGGATTATATTGAACCAGGTAGAAAATTTCCTGGAGTTGAAGCGGTTCGTGAACAAGCAAAACAGAATTTAGATTATGCGCTTTTCCTAGCTTTGAAAAATACGATACAACACTTAATAACACATAATCAAAAGATTTATCCAGATACGATTCATGCGTACAATTATCTAAATAGCAAAAATAAACTGGGGGATTAAACTTAATGAATACTGAACAACTAGCACAATTAGCAGCACAAGCTTGTGACGACAAACGAGGTAATGATATTGTTTTATTAAATATGCAACAAGTTTCATCAATGGCGGATTATTTCTTGATCTGTGATGCGAGTAATGAAAGACAAGTACAATCAATTGCAAGAGAAATTAAAGAAAAAGCCGAAGAATTAGAAATTAGTGTAAAACGAATGGAAGGGTTTGACCAAGCCCGATGGATTCTAGTTGATTTAGGAGACGTTGTCTGTCATATTTTCCATAGTGATGAGCGCAACTATTATAACCTTGAGCGACTTTGGGGTGACGCACCACTTGTAGAGACACATCTTACAAAAGAGGGATAAGTAATGTCTTATAATAAAATGTCATATGTATATGACCTGTTAATGGAAGATGCCCCTTATGATGCGTGGCATGCATTTACGACGTATGCATTAAAAAAGTATGGAACGAAAACAAAAAGAATAATTGACTTAGGTTGTGGAACCGGGCAAATTACTTGTCTTCTTTCACAATCTGGTTATGATTTAGTAGGTGTCGATTTAGCCGCTGATATGCTAAGTCATGCCGAGCAAAGAGCAAGTGCAAATAATTTAGATATCCAATGGATTGAACAAGATTTGCGTTCATTGGACGGTTTAAGTCAATTTGATGCCGCTGTTAGCTATTGTGATGTTATTAACTACATCACAACAGAGGAAGAACTAGGGCAAGTGTTCTCCAATGTTGAAGAACTATTGGAACCAAATGGTTTGTTTTTATTCGATGTCCACGCATTGGGATATGTAGAGTCTGAATTAAAAGATCAAGTTTTTTCTGAAATGTATGAAGATATGGGCTATGTTTGGTTCTGTGAGCCAGGTGAACAAATTGGTGAAGTTTTTCATAATCTAACCTTTTTTGTTCAAGATCAAACACAATATGACCGTTTTGATGAAATACATCACCAACGGACTTTTCCGATTCCTACATATGAAAAGTTATTAAAAGAAAGCGGATTTGAAATAAGAGGTTTATATGCTGATTTTGGTTTCGATCCAATTTCAAAAGAAAAGATTGAAGATCAACAACGAATCTTTTTTGTATGCCAAAAGTAGAGAAATTAAAACGCTTATTCATTTTAATAGAATGAATAAACGTTTTTTTTGTTTTTTAATAAAATTGCAGGATAAACAAATCTTTTGTCGAAAATAGGAGTGTGATTTATTTTTAATCAGAATTCCCTCTGTGTTCGATCCCTGTTTATATCTCACTCAAAAAGGAGTTGGAAAATGGTTTATTGGTTAAAAAACAATTGGCTAATTGCCTCTATCATTATTGGTGTAATAGGCTTTGGTTTATGGGAAATAATCGATTCTGTTCAAAAGACTAACACGATCATAAGTACGGCTAAGACGGACTCCGAAATTGAGCCAGAAGCGGAAATAGATATACTCCCCCAGCATACTGAGGAATCCACAAAGCAATTTGTAGATGTAAAAGGAGAAGTGAAGAAACCTGATATGTATGAAATTACTGGAGATAAACGTGTGAAAGAAGTAATTGAAATGGCAGGTGGGTTTACTGACCAAGCTGACATAGAGCAAGTGAACTTAGCCCAAAAAGTAGTGGATGAGATGGTTATAATTGTTCCGAAAATTGGGGAAGAGATAGATTCTATACTAACAACTACAAATGAAACTACTTCATCTAAAATTCCTCTTAATACAGCTACTAAAGAAGAAATTGAAACCCTCCCGGGCATTGGTGGAGTTAAGGCAGATGCAATCTTGCAGTATCGAGAAGAAAATGGTGCTTTTAAATCGATTGAGGATTTACAAGCTATATCTGGAATCGGAGCTAAAACAATTGAAAAACTTGAGGAATTTATTCGAATTCCATAAGTTATTGACGAATGTTCATTTGTTGGATAAACTTTAGAAAAATAAGTGAGTGAGGTATAAATTAATGGAAAGAATTTCATGGGATCAGTATTTTATGGCACAAAGTCACTTAATTGCTTTGCGTAGCACGTGTGAGAGGTTGATGGTAGGAGCAACTATTGTTCGAGATAAACGAATTATTGCAGCTGGATATAACGGTAGCGTTTCAGGAAGTACCCATTGTATAGACGAAGGCTGTTATGTCATTGACGGACATTGCGTACGTACGATTCATGCAGAAATAAACGGATTATTACAGTGTGCAAAATTCGGGGTAGCCACAGATGGTGCTGAAATGTATGTAACGCATTTTCCTTGCTTACAATGTTGTAAGTCCATTATTCAAGGTGGAATTAAGTCTGTTTACTATGCAACAGATTATAAAAATCATCCCTATGCAATTGATCTCTTTCGTGATGCGGGAGTTCATGTTGAAAAGGTTGTATTGGAACAGGTCTCAATTGATCTGGTACCTGGAGAGTAAGTAAATATAAATAGAAAAGAGGGGATCAACTTGTGCGTGGAAAATGGCATCTGATTGCAGTCAGTGCAATCATTGGAATAATTGCGATCACACTTCGATTGCTGTTCCTATATGGTATATTCTTTCTATGGTTATATCTATTGTACAGGAACAAAAGGTTAAGAATTGTACATGTTTTGATCATGTGTAGCACATGTTTCATTTTCTCTTTTTACTATTATCCTGTGAATCAAACTAATATCTCAAGTAATGCAATACTTGATTTCACAGGAACTATTGTCTCAGAGATAGAAACAAAAGCATTAAAAACCTCATTTGTCTTTCGTGATGATCTAACAGATCAAGATCTTCTTGTCACATACTTTAATAATGAAAAGACATCAGTTCACCCTACAACTTGGAAAACTGGTGCCACTTGTCAATTACAAGGATCACCAGAAATACCTCCAGCCAGTAAAAACCCAGGACAATTTAATTATCAAGAGTATCTATATAAACAAAAAATTAACTATTTGATAACGATAGAGCAAAGCAATCTAAATTGTACAGGTTCCTCATTTAAAGACAGACTTTTCACAATTAGAAAAAACATCATAGTTCAAATTGAAGAAAACACAAGCGATTTTACAAGCGGATGGCTCCAAGCGTTATTATTAGGGCAAGACGCGTTGATTGAAGAAAAGACTATAAACGTATTCCAACGATGGGGTTTGTCCCACCTGTTAGCTATATCGGGCTTACATGTAGGTTTAATTAGTGGCTTTGTTTATTTTATCCTGATTAAGACTGGTATGATTACAAAAGAGAAAGCATTTTATCTATTGCTAGCTTTATTGATGGTCTATCCTTTCATTAGTGGAGGAGCACCATCAGTATGGCGAGCAGTATGGATGACGATATTGGGATTCATTATGTTAAAAAATAAGTTTAAAGTAGGATTAATTGATAGTTTAAGTTTTGTTTTCTTTATTTGTGTGGTACTAGATAAACAAATTATTTATCAATTAGGTTTTCAATTTTCTTTTCTTGTAACGCTATCATTGCTATTGTCTAAACATTTGATAACTAGAAGTAACGGAAAAGTAGACCTGTTATTTCGAATTAGTTTTATTAGTTTAGTTAGTGTTTTGCCAATTCAGATAGCTCATTTTTACTTTTTTAACCCATTATCATTGCTACTGAATAGTGTAGTCGTCCCATACTTCTCAGTTGTAGTTATGCCTATTTTATTCCTTATCCTTCTTTCGCTCTATTTCTTTCCGTTTTTGACTACGCTTATCGACTTGCTATTTATGCATGTTCATCAATTTGCTTTATCAATAATAGACTGGATTGATCAAAAAAGTTATTATCCATGGATTGTCGGTGAATTTCCAGTATATTATTTTATTCCCTACTATTTTGGATTACTTTTCTTGTTTATTGCACTAGATAATAAAAAGAAAAGAATCGCCACTTTAAACGGGATCGCTTTAATTTGCTTGATTATTTGGATATCTTGTCGCCCATATATGAATGCAAACGGAACAGTTACGATGCTTGATGTCGGTCAAGGTGATGCAATTATTATTGAATTACCTTATCGAAAAGGAGTAATACTCATAGATGCTGCTGGAACGATGGAAAATGATTTTAAATCGCCATCTGATCGCACGTATCAGCAAGTCATCAAACCATACTTGTACAGCAGAGGTATTGGAAGCATTGATTTAGTTGTACTATCTCATGCTGATCATGATCATATAGGAAGTTTACCTTACTTATTAGATGAATTCCGAGTCCAACAAGTTTTGACAAGTACTTATTTTACCCCTCCTGAGGAATTAGCTAGTGTGTTAAAAAAGGAAGAAATTAATTGGAGTTATATTAACAGTGGTGAGCACTTTATGATTGATCGCCAGCAATTTTATGTGATGCATCCTCAAGTAAATCAGCAATCAAAAAATGATAATTCATTAGTTATTGCATCTGAAATTGGATCTTTAATGTGGCTATTCACTGGTGATATTGGTGAGGATGTAGAAAACATACTCACTAAAAATTATCCGAATGTTAAAGTAGATGTTCTTAAAGTTGCACATCACGGAAGTCTATCCTCAACCTCTACCAACTTTTTACGAACTGTCCGTCCTCAAATTGCATTACTATCGGTTGGAGAAAATAACCGATATAACCATCCACATCAAGATGTTTTAGAACGCTTAACAAAAGAGAAGGTAATAATATACCGAACGGATAAACAAGGAGCGATAGAATATACGTATAAAAATAATGGAGATAGAGGAACATTTTCATCATTCTTACCATAATATATCTTAGGTTCTAACAAATAGAAACGGATGCTTGTTGATTTATTTTGCTATAAAGCAGTGCTTGTGCGTTTTTGTTATGCGTAAATCTTAATAATCTAATTGCTGCCATTTTGATTTAAGACAATTTCCTTTGTTAGCAACAGTTTACATGCCTAGTTTTTAATCATTGGGTCAATCTATACTTGAAAACATCGTTTTAAAGCAGCTGCCTAGGACTGTTTTTAAAACGTTCATATAGATTGCGGAGGGAGTGATGTTCATCGCTTCCTCCTTTTTTCTGAATTTATCGCTTGTTTTCCTTAGCTATTCGCTTTAGGATATAGATATATACTCAACCTTCTCACCCAGAAAATAAGTGCGATCATTGACTGTTCTAGGTTTAACACATAGCTGTTATATTAATTGACAGTCTTTTAAATAGGTCTGCTCGCTAAGAGATTTTGTTTTATTACGAAATAGCTATATATGCTGCCTTAACACATTCGCTATGGAAGCAAATGGCTTCCCTTTCCTTGGGCACAGGAGTGTCATCCACTTGCTTCCTTCGCTAGTTTGAGGATCGAATTGTAATGTAAGATAGAAACATGTGATATGCCTGTCTTTCTTTTCTAAACGTGATTTTTAACGTGCGAAAGAATGCAGTCTCTATGCTAGCGATGGAAATATGCGTAGACTCCAGTGGGAACAGCACGGGCTGAAGATCCACTTAGTAAAGCGATTTATGCTTTACTAAGTTAGCTGAAGCCGTGCCCACGGAAAGCGAAGTATATTTACAGAGCGAGAGCGTTATGTCACATTATCTATCATGTTCGTAAATGTATCGCAATGATGCTTAGGAACGGATCTCAAATTTAATTTCATTTTTGGAGTGGGAGACTTCCTAGTTGTACCATGACTTAAATGCCTGTTTCACTCTGCGAATGTTGAGTATATATAACAATTTAGAGTTATCGGAGTGTGAAAAAGTGGATTATTTTAAAGCAATAGAAACGATAAAAAAAGAGAAATTGCAATCTTTATATGTTTTATATGGGACGGAATCATTCTTGATTGAAGCAATTAATAAGCAGTTAATTTCTGTCGGTTTAGCACCTGAAGATAAAGAATCTAATATAATTCGTTATGACTTAGAAGAAACGACAATCCAAGAGGTAGTAATGGACGCAGAAACATATCCATTTTTTGGAGGAAGAAAAATAATTTTTGCTTATAATCCATTGTTTTTAACGGCTAAGCAAGATAAATCAAATGTAGATCATAATTTAGAAAGTTTACAACAGTATATTGAGCAACCTGTAGATTATTCTACGCTTGTTTTAATTGCACCTTATGAAAAATTAGATGAGCGAAAAAAATTAATAAAATTGTTAAAGAAACAAGCTACAATGGTAGATTGTGAAGAAATAAAAGCTTGGAATGTGGATCGATGGATTGATCATATGGCTAAAACGCTCCATATTAAATTAGAAAAGCCGGTTTATGAATTAATTGTTCGAGAAACAGGGACCAACTTATTAATGTTACAAAAAGAATTAGAGAAATTAGCAATGTATGTTGGTATGAATGGGACAGTAACTGAAACTATTGCAGAAGATTTAGTAGCACATCAAGCAAATACATCAGGATTAAAATTAGTTGATGCAGTAATAGCTAAAGATTTAAACAAAGCGATTCAAATTTTTAAAGATTTAGAAAGAATGAATGAGGAAGTTATTGCGCTAGTTGCTTTATTAGCTTCACAGTTTCGAACACTTTATCATGTTAAAGTTTTAGTGCAAAAAGGCTATGGTCAAAAACAAATGGCCCAATACTTAAAAATACATCCTTATGTCGTAAAGATGTCGATGGAAAGAGAAAAAAAATTCTCACAAAAGATGCTGGAATTTATAATTGACGCATGTGCAACAACAGATGCCCAGATTAAGCAAGGTAAGATTGATAAATCATTAGCGTTTGAATTGTTACTTTACCAATTAATTCAACAAAAGACTAAACAAACTATAAAAACGAATTAAAAAAGCGATCCTTGTTTTAAAAGGGTCGCTTTTTTTGTTGGTCATAAAAAGTAATTAAGCACTAAGCTCATTTACTTTTTTAGTAAGACGTGATTTTTGACGATTACCATTATTTTTATGGACAATGCCTTTTTGAACTGCTTTGTCAATTTTTTTAACTGCACTTTGTAAAGCTGTTTTTGCACTTTCTACATTCTTTTCTGCAACGAAGTTTTCTACTCGTTTAATGTTAGAGCGCATTTCAGTTTTAATTGGTGCATTATGCGCGCGTTTATCATTATTCAAACGTACACGTTTAATTGCTGATTTAATATTAGCCATGATTTCACCTCCAGGTTTTGAGATCCACTATAAATTACTATGGAACAAGAGACATTGTACCAAAGCGCGAGAGATTTTTCAATATAAATATCTAGGATGATGTGATTACGTATTTTTTTTAATGGCTCTGGCAAGTCTATATAGAAAAGGATGGTGAAGAAAATGACGCAATCTCAGGATTGGAAACCTTCTATAAGAACTGACTTAGCGGTAGAAGCAAAGGATATGTATGTAGAAGAGGAAAATGACAAAGAAAAGAAAATTGAAGGTGTGATAATTAAGGAACACAAAGAAAAAGATACACTTGTTACTTATGTGCAAATAGATAAAGCAGGTGCTGAAAAAATTCATAAAAAGGCAGGTAACTATATTACCATTCATACAGAAGGTGTGAAACGGCAAGATAGTCATCTGCAAGAAGAAGCAGCGCAGGTTCTAGCGACGGAGTTATTAAAACTATTAGAACAAACGAACCTTAAAGAGGATGCGACCTGTTTAATTGTAGGATTAGGAAATGGTAATGTAACCCCGGATGCACTTGGACCAATGACGGTAGAGAAGTCGCTTATCACAAGTCATTTATTTGAGCTTCATCCTGAAACTGTAGCAGAGGGGTATCGTTCTGTCTCTTCATTAACTCCAGGTGTAATGGGAGTTACCGGTATTGAAACAAGTGACATTATTGTGGGTATCATTGATAAAATAAAACCAGATTTCGTTATTGCGATTGACGCATTGGCATCACGTTCCATCGAACGCGTTAACGCAACAATTCAAATTTCAGACTCTGGAATTCATCCAGGTTCTGGGGTAGGGAACAAGAGAAAAGAGCTAAGTAAAGAGACATTAGGAATTCCGGTTATAGCTATAGGTGTTCCAACAGTAGTTGATGCTGTAACAATTACGAGTGATACGATTGATTATATGTTAAAACATTTTGGCAGAGAATGGGCTGAAAAAGACAGACCATCCAAAAGTCTTACACCTGCAAATATGAATTTTGGAAACCGGACATTATCTGAAAAAGACATGCCAAAACTAGAAAAAAGAAAAGCGATGTTTGGAATGATAGGCGGACTAAATGAAGAAGAAAAACGCACCTTAATTCAAGAAGTTTTGACACCACTTGGACATAATTTAATGGTTACGCCAAAGGAAGTAGATGGCTATATGAAAGATATGGCACATTTATTAGCATCGGGCATTAATGCAGCATTGCATCAAACTGTAACGATAAGCAATTCTGGTTCCTATACACGTTAATAGAAATGAAATTGGTTCTACTCTCTTAGTATCTATCATAAGTATCTAGTAAACCTGATAGAGAATTAGGAGAGGGAACTATGACTCATATAAAAATAAAATGGAATAACGTACGTAATGCTTTTGTTCAGTATATTAGAAATGGTTCAATTTGGATTGTAATTCTTATCGTCTTGTTTGTTTCGATCGGTTTATTTACAACCGCAAAACCAGCATATCGGATATCATCCACGCTTTTAACATCATGGACAAGCCAAATTAATGGTTCATCATTTCTGTATTTATTGGGGATGGAAAATCAACAATTTATAGATGCCTATCCTTCTGATGTAGAACCAATTAAGTGGAATGATTTTTTATTTGAATTAACAACAAATATAAAACCAAATGATGTAAGAAGTCTATTAGGAAGAGAGTTGCCAGGCTTTTATGCCTTTGATCGAAAAATTATTATTGCGGGTGAAGGAACGGATTATACTGATTTACCAATTGAATCATCTTCACCGCTAGATGTGGTTCTAGAAGAAAGAGATGCAACAATGGATGAAGAAATTCCTAAAAATGAACAAACAGAAGAAGAGCAGAATGAACAAACAATAGAAGGTGAAAAAGTTGTTTTTGTTTATAACACGCATAATCGGGAATCATTTTTACCTCATTTGGATGGTGTGGACGATCCTAACAATGCTTTTCATGATGAAGTAAATATTACAAAAGTAAGTGAT
Source organism: Paraliobacillus sediminis (assembly GCF_003426055.1). NCBI lineage: Bacteria > Bacillati > Bacillota > Bacilli > Caryophanales > Bacillaceae > Paraliobacillus > Paraliobacillus sediminis. The sequence continues at coordinate 935,216 of NZ_QJSI01000003.1, read as the reverse complement.
CGTTTAGCGGAAAGTTTAGAGGCAAAAGGAATTGGTGCACAAGTTGATCACACGGATTTTATGTCGGTACTAAATAAAAATGATTGGGAATATTGGCAATCTTATGAAGCGTCTAAACCGATTGTAGAAGAAGCATTAGCAGGTAACAAGCAAATTGAATATGTATTTGATTTGCATCGTGATAGTCGAAGAAAAGATGATACGTCAACAACAATAGATGGAGAAACATATGCGAATCTCTTTTTTGTAATTGGTTCAGATTACAGTGGCAATGAAGATAATGTAGCGCTAGCGACAAAACTACATGAGCAACTGGAGGCTACATATCCTGGCTTAAGTAGAGGAGTCACAGAACAAGGTGGAACTGGGAGAAACGGTATTTATAATCAAAATTTAGCGGATAATGCAATTTTAATTGAAGTTGGAGGCGTTGATAATACGATGGAAGAGTTGTACCGTTCAGCCGATGCATTAGCCGATGTCTTTAGTACCTATTATTGGGATACAAATGCTGATGAAGTTAGTAAAAAAACTAATTAATATTATTTTTTACGTAAAGGGGATGTAAACTGATGCGCAAATTGATAGGATTCTTATTGTTGCTTGTTTTTTTCTTATCAGGAATGATTTTGGGAGCACAACAGCCGCATGATGAAATGGTAAATCAAACACAAACAGCTAAAGATGCAGCAGTGATTACTACCATGGCTGACACAGAAATGCCATTACCACAAAACAATACGGAAGTCGTGGATGTTACAACCGAAGACCAGGAAGAACAACCAACTAATATGACGTATCAAGCCGCACAGTCGATAGAAAAGGCTAGCGTCTGGTTTTACAATCAAGTAATTGATGTTGCATATAGTATATCTCAAGTTTTCATTTGAATCACTTGCATGTAGAATTTTGATGAAAACAATTGAATGATTTATCTATCACTGCTATAATCAACCCTAGTATTGTTGCCTGAAAATAGGAGTGAGTGTACATTGTCGAAAGCAAGAGATCAAAAACGTGTAAGAAATTTTTCTATCATTGCACATATCGATCATGGGAAATCAACATTAGCTGATCGAATACTAGAAAAAACAAAAGCATTATCTCAACGTGAAATGAAAGAACAATTTTTAGATGCAATGGATTTAGAGCGTGAACGTGGAATTACAATAAAATTAAATGCAGTACAATTACATTATGAACAAGAAAATGGTGATGAATATTTATTTCATCTGATTGATACACCAGGACATGTCGATTTTACATATGAGGTGTCACGCAGTTTAGCAGCATGTGAAGGTGCAATTCTGGTTGTTGATGCTGCACAGGGTATTGAAGCACAAACATTAGCTAATGTCTATTTAGCAATGGATAATGATTTAGAAATTATTCCAGTAATTAATAAAATTGACTTACCTAGTGCTGACCCGGAACGAGTTAAACAAGAGATTACTGATGTGCTTGGCATTGATGGTAATGAAGCAATACTTGCGAGCGCTAAGTCAGGGATTGGTATCGATGAAATCTTGGAACGAATAGTAGAGAAGATTCCAGCACCAAGTGGAAATGCCGATGAGCCATTAAAAGCATTAATCTTTGACTCATTATATGATTCTTATCGTGGTGTTATCGCGTATGTATGTATTAAAGAGGGTTCAGTTAAAGTAGGCGACACCATTAAAATGATGGCAAATGGAAAAGAATTTGAAGTCAATGATGTAGGTGTGTTTACACCTAAACCAGTTTCTCAAAATGAACTTTCAGTTGGTGATGTTGGATACTTAACGGCATCGATGAAAGAGGTAGGAGACTCACAGGTTGGTGATACGATTACACTTGCTAATAATCCAGCTGAAGTCGCGTTACCTGGTTATCGTCGCTTAAATCCTATGGTGTTTTGTGGATTGTATCCAGTAGAATCTAACAATTATAATGATCTTAGAGAAGCGTTGGAGCGATTAGAATTAAATGATGCATCGTTACAATATGATCCGGAAACCTCGCAAGCATTAGGGTTTGGATTCCGAGCTGGTTTTTTAGGATTATTACACATGGAGATTGTTCAAGAGCGTATCGAACGAGAGTTTAACATTGATCTAATTACAACTGCACCAAGTGTTATTTATCAGGTGCTTTTAAATGATGATACAGAAGCTTCAATTGATAACCCATCAATTATGCCAGATCCACAATCTGTTAAGGAAATACGTGAACCATTTGTAAAGGCGACAGTAATGGTACCCAATGATTACGTTGGTACAGTAATGGAATTATGCCAGAAAAAACGTGGAGACTTTCTTGATATGGAATATCTAGATGATAACCGTGTTAATGTGGTATATGAAATTCCTTTATCCGAAATCGTTTATGACTTTTTCGATTCTTTAAAATCTCAAACAAAAGGTTATGCCTCTTTTGATTATGAGATGATTGGGTATAAAGTATCTAATCTTGTGAAGATGGATATCTGGTTAAATGGTGAAACAATTGATGCACTTTCGTTTATTGTTCATAGAGATTTCTCATTTAATCGAGGAAAGCAAATAGTAGAGAAATTAAAAAAACTAATACCAAGGCAGCAATTTGAAGTGCCAATACAGGCAGCGATAGGAAACAAAATTGTTTCGAGATCTACGATTAAAGCAATGCGTAAAAATGTCCTATCAAAGTGTTACGGTGGAGATATATCGCGTAAAAGAAAATTATTAGAGAAACAAAAAGAAGGTAAAAAGCGCATGAAAATGGTTGGCTCTGTAGAAGTGCCACAAGAAGCATTTATGGCTGTTTTACGTATGGATGAAGATAATTAAAACAAACCCTTGTCATTAATGTGACAAGGGTTTCTAGTTACTATTATCACATCGAATAAGAAGGGGAGAAAGTTAATGGTATCATCGGTATATATCCACATTCCATTTTGTGAAAAGATCTGTCACTATTGTGACTTCACAAAATTCTTTTATGACAAAAAAATGGCGGATGATTATTTAATAGCTTTAGATAAAGAAATGGCGGCTTATATAAAGGAACCTAGGCAAAAGATGAAGACAATATTTGTTGGTGGGGGAACTCCAACTGCTCTTAACACAAATCAATTGAAAGTATTACTTACATCTATTAGTAAATACTTTGAAGTGGAAAGTGTAGAAGAATATACGTTTGAAGCAAATCCGGGTGATTTAGACGAAGAAAAAATAAAGTTGTTAAAAGCATATGGGGTAAATCGAATATCCATGGGAGCACAAGTCTTTGATGATGAACTACTAGAACAATTAGGTAGACTTCATCGCGTTAAAGATGTTTATCAAAATATAGATGCACTTAAAAAACATGGTATTACAAATATAAGTATAGATTTAATTTACAGTCTACCAACACAAACAATGGCAGGATTTGAAAAAACAGTGCAAGAAGCTTTAGCATTTGATTTGCCACATTACTCTTCTTATTCGCTTCAAATTGAACCGAAGACCGTTTTTTATCAACGTTATAAAAAAGGGAAATTAAAAAGACAACCGGAAGAAACAGAAGCGGATATGTATGAACATTTGATTTCACAGATGGAGAAGCATGGTAAAAATCAATATGAAATTAGTAATTTTGCAATTCCTGGCTATGAAAGTAAACATAATTTAACCTATTGGAATAATGATTACTATTTTGGTTTTGGAGCAGGTGCTCATGGGTATTTACCAGGGGAGCGTATTGTTAACTTACGTCCTTTTCCTGCATACTTTAAAAAAGCGAATGAAAACGAATTTCCAGTGCTTCACAGAGAACCAATTGGATTGAAAGAGCAGATCGAAGAAGAGATGTTTTTAGGATTACGCAAACGATCCGGTGTCTCAAAAATTAGCTTTACTGAAAAATATAATCTAGGGATAAATGATTTATATCGTGATGAGTTAGCGCAATTAAAAGCGAAAGAGTGGATAGAAGAAGTGGGAGATCAAGTGAGATTAACACAAATGGGCCAATTATTTGGTAATGAAGTGTTTCAAGAATTCTTACTAGAACAGGAGAAATTCAAGCGAATGCTTCCTGCCAAGTAGGAAGTAATATTTAAAATTTATAAGCATTCATATTGACATTTCCCCCAGCATTTGATAATTTAATAATAGATTTAGCACTCAAGTGCTAAGAGTGCTAACAGAGGTGATCATCGATGTTATCAAAAAGACAATTATTAATTTTACAAGTTATTATTGATGAATTCATCCACACAGCACAACCTATTGGATCTCGAGCTATTTCAAAAATGGAAGAGATAACATATAGTCCAGCAACTATCCGAAATGACATGGCGGATTTAGAAGAATTGGGTTTTATTGAAAAGACCCATTCTTCTTCTGGTAGAGTGCCGTCAGAAAAAGGATATCGTTTTTATGTCGATCATTTATTATCGCCATTTCATTTATCGAAAAGTGACAGAAGTGTTATTTCTCATGCTTTTGCAGAGGAAATGGTTGAATTTGAACAGGTTGTACAAAAATCAGCAAAAGTGCTTTCGGAGTTAACCAATTATACATCCATTATTTTAGGACCCAAGGTATATGAAACAACCTTAAAGCAACTACAAATTATCCATTTGTCATCTAATGTGGCGGTTGCTATTCTAGTCACAAACACGGGTCACGTTGAGCATCGGTCTTTTACGATACCAACGGAAATTAAGCCTAGTGAATTAGAAAAATTGGTCAATATATTAAATGACAGATTAAAAAACGTTCCAATTATTCATCTTTACGAGAAGTTACAATTAGAGTTGCTAAACGTTCTTGATAAGTATATGGATGATTTCGATTCAGCTTTTCAATATTTGAGGGCGGCATTATTTGATGAACAACCTGTTAAACTTTACGTGGGTGGTATCACAAACATTTTGTTACAACCAGAATTTAGGGATGTAGATAAAATCCACTCTTTATATTCGGTCATGGAACAGGAGGATATCATCGCTAATGTTTTACGTTCCAATAAAAACGGAATTCATGTTTCTATTGGACAGGAGAACAAGATGGATGAAATGCAGGACTGTAGTTTGATTACTGCAACCTATACATTAGCTGGAGAACAAATAGGAACAATTGCTTTGTTGGGACCAACTAGGATGGAGTATTCTCGTGTTATTTCACTATTAAATAGTTTATCTAGCCGAATGTCGAGCACATTTCATTCTTGGTTCTAAGTGGAAGTGTATTTTTATCTTAATAAAGATGATACTAATTAGGATCAAGTAATGGAGAAAAGTGCCTTTACTTGTTGATTCTTGGTTGATTAAAATTGAAACCTTAAACTTTATTTCCATGTTTATTCATGATATAGTCAACAAGGTTTCATTTTCAAATGAAATATTAGAGGAGGTGACCATAATGGAAGAGAATAAACAAACAGAAAAACAAGAAGATGACGTAATTGAAAATGCTGATCAAGAAATAATTGATGAAGTAAACCAACCTGATGCTGAAGAAGCAACAAATGAACTAGAGGTCTTACAAAGGGAAAAAGATGAGGTTTATCAAAGGTTATTAAGAGTACAAGCAGAATATGATAACTTCCGTAGACGTACCCAAAAGGAAAAAGAAGCGGATCGTAAATATAGATCGCAATCATTGATTACAGACTTATTACCGATTGTAGACAATTTCGAAAGAGCAATACAAGCGGAAGTGAATAACGAAGCTGCTAAGCAGTTCGTTGATGGAATAAAGATGGTCTATCGTCAATTAAATGATGCTTTGGAAAAAGAGGGCGTTGAAGTTATTGCAACAGTTGGCGAAACATTTGATCCACACTTGCATCAAGGTGTTGTTCAAGTGGAAGATGATCAATATGAATCAAACGTTGTTGTGGAAGAGTTACAAAAGGGATACAAATTAAAAGATCGGATTATTCGTCCGGCAATGGTAAAAGTGAATCAATAATTACATAAGTATTAGAGGAGGAAATAACCATGGGAAAAATTATTGGAATTGATTTAGGTACAACAAATTCATGTGTTGCAGTAATGGAAGGTGGAGAAGCAAAAGTTATCCCGAATCCTGAGGGTAACCGTACAACTCCATCAGTTGTAGCATTTAAAAATGGTGAACGTCAAGTAGGTGAAGTAGCAAAACGACAAGCAATTACGAATCCAAACACGATTCAGTCAGTTAAACGTCACATGGGTACGGATTATAAAGTTGAAGTTGATGGAAAAGAACACACACCTCAAGAAATTTCAGCAATAATCTTACAGTATATTAAGTCATATGCAGAAGATTATCTTGGAGAAACAGTTGAAAAAGCGGTTATTACTGTTCCAGCATATTTTAATGATGCTGAACGTCAAGCAACAAAAGATGCTGGTAAAATAGCAGGTCTTGAAGTAGAACGTATTATTAATGAGCCAACTGCAGCAGCATTATCTTATGGTATCGATAAGTCTGATCAAGATCAGACAGTTCTTGTATACGATCTAGGTGGAGGTACATTTGACGTATCTATTCTAGATATTGGAGAAGGTACATTTGAAGTTGTTGCAACAGCTGGAGATAACCGTCTTGGTGGAGATGATTTTGACGAAGTAGTTATTGATCACTTAGTTGCAGAGTTCAAAAAAGAAAATGGTATTGACCTTTCTAAAGATAAAATGGCTTTACAACGTTTGAAAGATGCTGCTGAAAAAGCTAAAAAAGACTTATCTGGTGTTTCTCAAACGCAAATTTCTTTACCATTTATTACTGCGGGTGAAGCTGGCCCATTACACTTAGAAATGAATTTAACGCGAGCAAAATTCGATGATTTATCATCTGGTCTTGTAGAGCGTACAATGGGACCAACGCGTAAAGCACTTAAAGATGCTGGAATGAAAGCAAGTGAAATCAACAAAGTTATCTTAGTTGGTGGTTCAACACGTATTCCAGCAGTACAAGAGGCAATTAAAAAAGAAACTGGTCAAGATCCATCTAAAGGTGTAAATCCAGATGAAGTAGTTGCATTAGGTGCAGCAATTCAAGCAGGTGTCTTACAAGGTGATGTCAAAGATGTTGTTCTTCTTGATGTTACACCACTATCTTTAGGTATTGAAACAATGGGTAGCGTTACGACTAAATTAATTGAGCGTAATACAACGATTCCTACAAGTCATTCGCAAGTATTCTCAACAGCTGCTGATAACCAAACTGCAGTAGATATTCACGTCCTTCAAGGTGAACGTGAAATGGCTGGCGATAATAAAACACTTGGTCGTTTTCAATTAACAGATATTCCACCAGCACAACGTGGTGTACCACAAATTGAAGTTTCATTTGATATCGATGCGAATGGTATTGTAAACGTGCGTGCCAAAGATTTAGGTACAAATAAAGAACATTCCATTACAATTAAATCTTCATCTGGTCTATCTGATGAGGAAGTTGAACAAATGGTTAGAGATGCAGAAGATAATGCAGAAGATGATAAAAAACGTCGTGAAGAAGTTGAACTTCGTAACGAAGCTGATCAGCTAGTATTCCAAACAGATAAAACAATCAAAGATCTTGGTGATAAAGTATCTGATGAAGAAAAAGAAAAGGCTGAAACAGCTAAAGATGAATTAAAAACTGCATTAGAAGCAGATGATCTAGAAGAAATTAAAACGAAGAAAGATGCATTGGAAGAACAAGTTCAAGCACTTTCTGTTAAATTATATGAGCAAGCTCAAGCAGATGCAGAAGCAGCTCAAGGTGAAGGATCTACTGAGGACGATGTTGTAGATGCTGATTATGAAGAAGTTAATGATGAAGACAAAGATAAAGATGAGGAAGATAAAAATAAATAAGAAACAGATAAGCTAGTAAATGGAAAAGTCAAAGTCAGGTTTTACTTGACTTTGACTTTTCCTCTATATATCCCATGTTAGGAAAATACAGCTATATTGGTACGAAAACAGGTAATAAAAGCTGTGATTTATAAGGGAATACTATTTGCTCTCATAAGAGCATCAATGTTATGATAAAATCTATGCAAAGAAGAGTCGGGAGAGTGATCAGTCAGTGAGTAAAAGAGATTATTATGACGTATTAGGTATCTCAAAAGGTGCTTCAAAAGAAGAGATTAAGAAAGCCTATAGAAAATTAGCACGTAGCTATCATCCAGATGTAAATAAAGAAGAGGGTGCTGCGGATAAGTTTAAAGAAGCTAAAGAAGCTTATGAAGTGTTAAGTAATGAACAAAAACGCGGACAATATGATCAATTTGGTCATACAGGACCTCAAAGTCAAGGATTTGGTGGCGGTGCCGAAGACTTCGGTGGATTTGGTGATATCTTTGATATGTTTTTTGGTGGTGGCGGACGCAGACGTGATCCGAACGCACCAAGACAAGGTTCTGACTTGCAATACACAATGATTTTGGAATTTGAAGAAGCAATTTTCGGTAAAGAAACAGATGTTGAAATTCCAAGAGAGGAAGATTGTGACACGTGTGACGGATCAGGTGCGAAGCCAGGAACTAAGGTGAAAACTTGTTCACACTGTAATGGTTCAGGTCAATTGAATGTTGAACAAAACACACCATTTGGTCGTGTAGTTAATAAACGTGTTTGTAATCAATGTAATGGAACCGGAAAAATAATTCCTGAAAAATGTAAAACATGTAGTGGAGATGGAAAAGTAAAAAATCGTAAAAAAATTCACATCAGCATTCCAGGTGGTATTGATGAGGGGCAACAAATACGTATTTCTGGTCAAGGTGAGCCAGGAGTAAATGGTGGACCTGCAGGTGATCTATACGTTGTTGTACAAGTTAGAAATCATGAATTCTATAAAAGAGATGGAGATCATATCTTTTGTGAGATGCCAATAACTTTTGCTCAAGCAGCACTAGGTGATGAAATTGAAATCCCTACTGTACATGGAAAAGTTAAACTAAAGGTTCCAGCTGGAACACAAACTGGAAAAACATTCCGTCTTAAAGGTAAAGGAGCACCAAATGTCCGAGGGTATGGTCATGGAGATCAACATGTTCAGATGCGCGTAATTACACCTACAAACTTAACGGAGCAACAAAAAGAATTATTGCGTGAATTAAATGAAGCAAGTGGAGATCAACCGGCAGATGAACACGATGATTCATTTTTCCAACGTGTAAAAAGAGCATTTAAGGGCGAATAATACGTATTATGCTTTAAGAATGTTGCGTGTTTGTTAAAAAATCACAAGAAAAGAGTTGATTTTTTGAAGTGGTCTGAATTGTGTATCCATACAACAAATGAAGCAATCGAACCGATTTCAAATATTTTTCATGAAGCAGGTGCTAGTGGCGTAGTTATTGAGGATTCTGAGGACCTGATGAAGGAGAGAAATACGGATTTAGGCGAAATGTATGAACTTAATCCAGATGACTTTCCAAAGGAAGGTGTTATGTTAAAAGCTTACCTTCCTTTTAATAGCTTCTTAGGTGAAACTGTTGCTGAAATTAAAGAGGCAATCAATAATCTATTGATATACAATATTGATTTAGGTTCAAATCATATAACCATGAGTCAAGTAAATGAAGAAGATTGGGCAACTGCTTGGAAGAAGTATTACAAGCCTGTCAAAATTTCTGAAAAGATAACGATAACCCCTACTTGGGAAGATTATAAAGCCGTTTCTACTGATGAAATTATTATAGAATTAGATCCAGGTATGGCATTTGGAACTGGTACACATCCTACAACAGTATTAAGTATTCAAGCATTAGAAAGACATGTGAAGAAAGACAATCTAGTGTTAGATGTCGGTACCGGTTCCGGTGTACTAAGTATTGCAGCGATATTACTTGGAGCAAAACACGTATACGCTTATGATCTAGATGATGTCGCGGTAAAAGTTGCTATCATTAATGCTAAAATTAATAAGGTAGAACATGCTATTGAAGCGAAGCAAAATAATTTATTGGATAATGTTTCACATCAACCGGATATTATTGTCTCTAATATTTTAGCGGAAATTATTATGCGTTTTGAAAAAAAGGCTTATGAAGTTTTAAAGCCAGGAGGAATTTTTATAACTTCTGGAATTATTCAAACAAAAAAACAAGATGTGAAACAAGCCTTACTAGAAGCTGGATTTGAAATCATTGAGATGAATCAAATGGAAGATTGGATTTCAATCATAGCTAAGAAATAGGAAGAGAGCAGGAACATCATATGCAACGTTATTTTGTAACAGCCTCTGGATGGTCAGATGCACATGTAACCATAACAGATGACGCTATCCATCATATTACACGTGTGATGCGTATGGAGATTGGTGATAAGATAATTTGTAACCATTCTGAAGGAAAAGCTGCTATATGTGTAATTAAAACAATATCAGAAGAAAGAATAGTTACTGAGATTGTAGAATGGCAGAACCAAACGGTTGAGTTACCTGTACGTGTTACAATTGCACAGGGCCTACCTAAGGGTGATAAGCTTGAATTAATCTTACAGAAGGGAACTGAGCTTGGCGCAGCAGCGTTCATTCCCTTACAAGCAGAACGTTCAATCGTAAAATGGGACAATAAGAAGGCAAATAAAAAAAATGAACGTTTTAAAAAGATTATAAAGGAAGCTAGTGAACAATCTCATCGTACCTTATTACCTAAGATGGAAAAGGTAGCATCATTACAAGATGTCATTTTGATGAGCGCTAGTTTTGAACATAAACTTGTTGCTTATGAAGAAACAGCTAGGGATTTACCTACAAATAAACTTAGTCATTTTTTAAACCAGATGGCACCATCAGATCAGGTCTTGTTATGTATTGGTCCTGAAGGTGGATTTTCCCAAAAGGAAATAAATGAGCTTCATAATGCTGATTTCCAATCGATTCGACTTGGTCCCCGAATACTACGAACAGAGACTGCAGCACTATACGCTTTAGCGAGCATATCGTATCATTTTGAAGAATTATGATAATAATTACATTCGAAATTTTACTGAAATGTCTACATATTTTCTGCAAGATAAACAGCCTGGCAATTTGTCAGGCTGTTTATTGTTGATTTATTAAGAAAAATTTAAACTATCTAGCAACGTACTTTTCGAATAAAGGAATAAAAGGAAGGACAATAAGAACTGAAAATAGATTGAACAAGACAGATATATGAGCTAATTGCATACTACTTTCATTTGCTAATTGAAGTGCGATTAAGTTGATTAATGGTAATAAAGGTATCGCAATTACAACAGTTATTAAGTTAAATGCTGTATGTGTTAATGCTACAAGTTTTGCTTCTCTTTTTGCTCCGATAGTAGCAATTAGTGACGTAATGCATGTCCCGATATTCGAACCTAATATGATTGCAATTGCGCTAGATAGTGACAAGAGTTGTTGTTCCATCATACTCAGTGTTAATCCAAATGTAGCACTTGAAGATTGAATAATACCACTGATAACAGTCCCAATTACGATACCAATACTAGGAGTTGTATCTGTTAAACTAAGTCCTGCTAGTAATAGATGGTTAGTAGCGACTAATGTTGCTAAAGATTCAAAGCCATCTAAAGAAACGAAAATTGTTGATAGGCCCACAAGGATGCAACCTGAATAGAAGATGTTTTTTTGTGGGAATAAAAGCATGAATACGCCAATAACTAACCAAATTAAAAATGGAAAAGCGTCTCCAAAGACAAGAATTTCTCCAGTTATTGTTGTTCCAATGTTCGCACCAAGAATGATACCGATTGTTTGTCGAAAACTAATTGCCCCAATCGTTACAAAACTGATCGTTATGACTAATACTACAGAACTGCTTTGCAAAAAAAATGTCGCTATCATACCTATTAAAATACTTCCAAAAATATTTTGGGTACCTTTCGTAAGCCAAGCCTCTATTTTTGAGCTCATAAAGAAAGTTAAACCAGTTTGTAACAGGCGCATCCCCATGTAAAACAAGAGTAGAAAGACAGATAACAAAGATAATAATCCCATAATGCAGTCACCTCTAATCTACTATATGGACAAGATGATTTTAACATGCTTCTTACAATTAATTTATTATTTTAAAAAACAAAAGTTGACCTAGAAAAATCCTTATATTATAATACGTGTAAGGCATATGTGAGAACATATGTCGCATTAAACTGTTGAATGCTTCGGAGGGAGGGAAATTAGCATGTCAAATACAACTCGCGTTCGTAAAAACGAGTCTCTTGAAGATGCTCTTCGTCGCTTTAAACGCAGTGTATCAAAATCTGGTACAATGTCAGAATATCGTAAGCGTGAATTTTATGAGAAGCCTAGTGTTCGTCGCAAGAAAAAATCTGAGGCGGCTAGAAAGCGTAAGTAATCTTTGATTGCAAGTAGGGAATGAAAAAGGATTTTTCTTTTGATTTGCCTTTAAAAGAGGGTGTAGAAACGAATGTTATTAACAGAACGTCTCAACCAAGATATGAAAATAGCAATGAAAAGTAGAGATAAAGTTACACTAAGCGTTATTCGCATGGTGAAAGCATCTTTACAGAATGAAGCAATTAAACTTGGGAAAGACATGTTAACAGATGAAGAGGAATTAACCATCTTATCTAGAGAGTTAAAGCAAAGAAATGATTCCCTCCATGAATTTAAAGAAGCTGGAAGAATGGACCTTGTAGAAAAGTTGGAAGTTGAATTAGATGTTTTACAAGTATATATGCCTGAACAGCTATCGAATGAAGAGCTTGAAGAAATCGTTTTGCAAACCATAAAAGAAGTGAATGCTTCTTCAAAAAAAGAAATGGGTAAAGTGATGGGTGCGCTTATGCCGAAAGTAAAAGGTAAAGCAGATGGCACAGAAGTACAGAAATTAGTGCAAAAACACTTAACATAATTACACATTTTGTGATTTTGTGAAGATTTTATAAAGCAAATAATCCCCTATCCGTTTAGTCGTGATAGGGGATTATTTTTATTTTAAATGTTATACTATGTAAAGGCTGTCAAGGACATAAGTTCAAATCGTTAATTCTAATAGAAATACAAATCATTGATTAACAACTTTTTGAAACTTAAGTGTCGCCTAATTCGTATACATAAGTGTGAAGAAAGGGGGGATTTAAGTGAGTGTAGTTAAAACTGTTAGATATAGTATTCTAATTAGTTTACTGTTTTTTATTGTAGGAGCCTTACATACACAAGTTGTAAGTGCAGAAGAAGATGGAGATGGCAAACTGGTTTATGTTATTCCAATTGAAGCTGAAGTAGAGCGTGGTTTGGAAGCGTTCTTACTACGGACGACAACTGAAGCAATTGAAGCTGAAGCGGATCATATTATTTTTGAACTCAACACACCAGGTGGGCGTGTAGATGCTGCAACTAATATAGGTGAAATATTACAAGATTTAGAGATTGAAACAACTTCATTTATAACAGTTCAGGCATTATCAGCAGGTTCTTATATTGCACTCAACACGGATAACATTTATATGAAGCCTCAAGCAACTATGGGAGCTAGTGGCGTGATTAATTCTGATGGGTCTGAAGCTGCCGAAAAAGCGCAGTCAGCATGGTTTGAGTCTATGACTAGTGCTGCAGAATCAAAAGGAAGAGATCCACTCTATGCACAAGCTATGGCAGACAAAGAAATCGAGTTGCCAGAATATAATGCGCCAGCAGGTACTTACTTAACTTTAAGCCCCTCTGACTCAGTAGAAGTTGGCTATGCAGAAGCGGTTGTTAACCACCGTACGGAACTTTTAAGTCAATTAGGTTTATCGAATGCGACAATAGTTGAAATGGAAGTAACTTTTTCTGAAGGAGTGGCCCGATTTCTAACAAATTCAGCAGTTGTACCTATATTACTCTCGCTTGCAAGTATTGGACTAATTGTTGAGTTATTTTCTCCAGGATTTGGTATACCAGGTTCGATAGGTGTTACGTCTCTAATTTTATTTTTCTATGGACACGTAGTGGCTGGATTTGCTGGATATGAAGCGATCATATTATTAATATTAGGTATGGTATTAATTTTTGCGGAAATATTCGTTCCAGGTGGAGTAATTGGATTTCTCGGGGTTGGTGCAGTTGTGGGCTCTTTATACATGTCGACGGATAACGTAGCTCATATGAGTATGAGTATAGTGATTGCATTGGTAGTTGCAATTATTACTGCAACTGTATTGATTAAAACGATAGGTTTAGAAAAAGGATTCTTACGAAAGATAATATTGAATGATGCGACTACTACTGAAAAGGGGTATGTGTCCACTGTTACTAAACTAGAGTTAATTGGTATGGAAGGTACAACAGTGACACCTCTTCGTCCTGCTGGTACAGCACTGATCGGGAACGAACGACTAGATGTTGTATCAGAAGGTGGCTATATCGAAAGTCAACAAAAAGTAAAGGTAGTTACATCAGAGGGTTCAAGAATTGTTGTTAGACAGGTTTAATACAACAAATAATAGGAGGAAGATTATATGTTTATTTTAGGAAGTACAACTTTGGATTCATTGGGTCAATTTGTCCCATTAATCATTATCGGAATTATTATAATTGCAGTAGTGATTCTTTTTACATTTATTCCGGTAATGTTATGGGTAAGTGCGTTAGCTGCTGGTGTTAAAGTAGGTATATTCACACTAATTGGTATGCGTTTACGTCGCGTGGTTCCAGCGCGTGTCATTAATCCATTGATTAAAGCGCATAAGGCTGGTATTAATGTAGATACAAATCAGTTAGAAAGTCATTACTTAGCTGGTGGTAATGTCGACCGTGTAGTTAATGCATTAATTGCTGCACAACGAGCAAATATACCACTTGAATTTGAACGTGCCGCAGCGATTGATTTAGCAGGTCGTGACGTACTAGAAGCAGTTCAGATGAGTGTTAATCCAAAAGTAATAGAAACACCATTTATTGCAGGTATTTCGATGGATGGTATTGAAGTGAAAGCAAAAGCAAGAATAACTGTTCGAGCAAATATTGATCGCCTTGTTGGTGGTGCTGGTGAAGAAACAATTATTGCGCGCGTAGGTGAAGGTATTGTAAGTACGATTGGTAGTTCAGCAAGCCATAGTAAAGTACTAGAAAATCCTGATTCAATCTCTCAAAATGTTTTATCAAAAGGTCTAGATGCAGGTACAGCATTTGAAATACTCTCTATTGATATAGCAGATATTGATATTGGTAAAAACATTGGTGCGATGTTGCAAACAGACCAAGCAGAGGCTGATAAACACATTGCACAGGCTAAAGCAGAAGAACGTCGTGCGATGGCTGTTGCAGAGGAACAAGAAATGTTAGCTCGTGTCCAAGAGATGCGTGCAAAAGTTGTGGAAGCGGAAGCAGATGTTCCACTTGCATTAGCTGAAGCATTACGTTCTGGAAACATGGGTGTAATGGATTACATGAATTACAAAAATATAGACGCAGATACAGATATGCGCGATTCTATTGGTAAATTATCGAAGGATGATTCAGATTCAGAAGAACTATAAGTATCTATTTTGAAAGGAGAGGTCTCATGGATGGCATTTTACCCTTTCTTATGATGTTATTTGCAATTGGTGGAGGTCTAATAAGTTTATTTGGTAAAGATAAAGAAGAAAATAAACCTGTTAGAAGAGCGGAAACAGCGAAACCTATTGCACGTAACGAAGAACGACAAACTTCTAATAAACAAACAACTGCTATGGAGGATTATTCTAATAGTAAACAGGAGCAGTTGGAAAAGTTAAAGTCTAACTTAGATGTTGATCCTAATTTATATAACAAAAATGGAGATGCTAGTGGTAATTCTTTACAAGAAGTAGTGAGATTAGATAAGAAAAGCACACCAAAGAAAAAAAGATCGACAAGAATCTCATTAACAAGAAGTATTTCTAGACAAGGTTTAGCAGAAAGTATTGTTATGGCAGAAGTTCTAGGTGCACCAAGATCTAAAAAGCCGTATCAAAATAAATCATATGTGCGTAATCAAAAGTAAATCGCACTATAAAGAAGAAAAGCCTCACCTTTAAAGGTGAGGCTTTTCTTTGTTCTGATATGATTTCCAACTTCATATGTTTATAGAGGAGGAGGGTGTTTTAATGAATGAGTGGCAGAAACGTGTTGGGAATTGGTTGAGTAATCATCTGCAACTCCCTTCTGATGTTGTATTGGAATTACCTAGAATTACTACAATTGGTCAATTTCATGCTTATGTAGAGAACCATCGTGGTTTAATCGTTTTTACGGATCGGGAATTACAACTAAAGTTGAAAAAAGGGGCTTTAAAAATAACGGGGAGTAAGCTTGTGATTAAAACACTACTACCAGAAGAAATCTTAATAGAAGGCACTATAGATGCAATTATGTTTGTAGAATATAAAGATGAAAATATGAAGTGAAGTTGGAAGTTTTAATTGGGAGGAGAAAAAATGAAACAGGAACAAGGTACTTGGATTCGTGGATATTTAACCATTTATGTAATTGGCAGTAGACCAGAACTTTTCTTAGATTTGTGTGCAAGGAATGAAGTTTATGTTTGGGATATACATAGAATTGACGATCAAACATGTGTTGCTAACGTATTCCTAAAAGATATTTTAAAAATAAAGCATATAAGGAAAAAAACACGATATAAGGTGCAGTTCATAAAAAAAACCGGTCTTCCATTCACTTGGAAGAAACTTAAAAATAGAAAAGCACTTCTATTTGGTTTAATTTTAAGTATTCTTTTTGTATTTTTCCTATCTAATATGGTATGGAAAATTGAAATTGAAGGTGTCAGGCCTGAGATAGAAAAACAAATTAGAACTTCACTTAGATCGAACGGTGTTTATCCTGGTGTGTTGAAATTTTCAGTGGATTCACCAAGCAAGTTGCAACGTTTGGTTTTAGACAACAATCCAGAACTATTGTGGGTTGGTGTCAAAGAAAAGGGGACAACCTACACGTTAGAGGGTGTTGAAAAAACAACTGTGTCTGAACAAGAAGTAAAAAGTCCTAGTAATATTGTTGCGAACAAAAACGGGGTAATTGTTGATATGTATGTATCAAAAGGGAAACCTCTTGTTAAAATAAATGATTTTGTTGAAAAAGGCGACATACTAGTAGCAGGAGACTTAACAACTTTAGATGCTGTAGATGAAGAGAAAGAAGGTGAAGAAAGTGATAAGGAAGGGAAATATCGTATTGCAGCAGAAGCAGAAGTATATGCAAATACATGGTATGAATCGACTATCACGGTACCAATGGATGTTACTTACCAATCCATAACAGGTGAAGTAAATAATAAATATTATCTTGGTGGAAATAACAAGAAGCTTCCAATATGGGGTTTTTTCCAAAAAGAGTACCAAAACTCACAAGTTGAAGAACAACAAAATTCTATTTACTTTTTTCAATGGGAATTACCAATTTATTTATACAAAAAAGAAGTATATCAAGTTGAAGAAGTTGTGGAAAAGAGATCAGTAAAGCAAGCAAGGGAATTAGGAATTAGACAGGCCAAAATTGATTTACAAGAAACAGTAGGACAAGCTGCAGAAATAACAACTGAAAAAATTTTGCATGAAGCTTCCGAGAATGGTAAAGTAAAATTAGAGCTATACTTTACTGTTAAAGAAAATATAGCAAAAATACAAGACCTTTCTCAAGGAGATTAACTTATGTCAGAAACGTTACACTTGATTGATTTAGAAATTAAAGATCCAAACGAAGCGCTTAGTTTATTTGGTGCGGAAGATAAGCATTTAATTCAAATTGAAAACCAATTACAAGTCTCAATTATTACTAGAGGTGAAAAAGTTCGCGTTTCAGGTGATCAGGAGGAAATTTCGTTAATTCAAGAGATACTTGATGCATTATTAAAAGTAATCAGAAAAGGATTAGAAATTTCTGAACGTGATGTTGTGTATGCAGTTGAGTTAGCTAAAAAAGGTAAGATTGATCAATTTGAAACATTATTTGAAGATGAGATTACGAAGAATGCCAAAGGAAAGTCGATTCGGGTTAAAACTTTAGGGCAACGTAATTATGTGAATGCATTAAAGGCTCACGATTTAGTTTTCGGAATTGGTCCTGCCGGTACTGGGAAAACCTACTTAGCAGTGGTAATGGCTGTTCAAGCATTAAAAAGCGGATTAGTTAAACGCATTATTCTATCTCGTCCTGCTGTTGAAGCCGGTGAAAGTTTAGGATTTTTACCAGGTGATTTAAAAGAAAAAGTTGACCCTTATTTAAGGCCATTATATGATTCGTTACATGATGTATTAGGAACTGAACACACAGTTCGCCTGATTGAACGAGGTACCATTGAAATTGCTCCTTTAGCCTATATGCGAGGAAGAACATTAGATGATGCATTTGTGATATTAGATGAGGCACAAAACACAACCCATGCTCAAATGAAAATGTTTCTGACTAGACTAGGATTTGGTTCAAAAATGGTTGTCACTGGGGATATTACACAAGTAGATTTGCCTCGTGGCTCACAATCTGGATTAAAGGCAGTTGAATCGAGATTGAGTGGAGTAAAAGGTATTTCATTTATTTACTTGCAACAGGCTGATGTTGTGCGTCATCCATTAGTTCAGAAAATCATTGATGCATTTGAAGAGTCTTAAAGGTTAATAGTTGTAGAAATGTAGACCCATTAGTGGGTCTTTTTCTGTATATATATTACAAATGTCAATTGCAGGCAAATATATACATGAAGGTGTAATCAGTGTATGATAAAAATAAGAGAAAACATTACCGTTTTGTACAGTTGAAAAGGGGAAAGATAAATGAGAGCTCTTTGGGAGAAACTATGTCGCATTTTTCGAATTCAAAATAAGACAGTACAGATTATATTAACTTTAGTAATTATTGGATCCCTTTTTTTTGTGTTTATGATTTCTAATGTTTATACAGAAACCTATGACATAGAGCGTTTTAGTAATGCAAACGAAACAATTAGAGCGCCAATAACCATAGAAGATGCAAAGGAAACTGAACACAGAAGAAGGGAAGCCGTTCAATCTATAGAGGATAGGTATAGTATTTCTGCAGAAATTACAGAAGAAAGAATTGATTATGTCAAGGAATTATTTGATGCAGTAGGGACCGTATCGGTAAAGTCTTCTGAATCTGATGAAGAAATCCAACAATCAAATGCCGAAACAGTTCAAGATTTAAAACAGTTATTGACGCCTGAAATACTAGACGCTATTACTCAAAATACATTAGTTAATTTGGTTGAAGCTAGTGATAGTGATCGTTCAGTTGCGAAGGAATTATTAATAACTAGCTTATATGATGCTTTCAATGAAGGGATAAGAACGGAGGGAATTGAGGAGACGATTGGTAATCTAAATCAGAAACTAAGGTATTCAAGTTTAAGTAATGATCTACAAACAGCATTAATTGATATCGGAGAATTTGCTATAGTTGAGAACTCATTCTTCTCTGTGAATGAGACAATGGAAGCAGAAAATCAAGCAATAAATAATGTGGAACCTGTTATGATAAGAGCTGGAGAAGTAATTGTACAGGAAGGTCAAACGATAACGAATGAATTATATGAAAAACTGAAATTAGTTGGTTTATTAAATAGTGATCGCAATGTCTTTCCTGTGATAGGTTTATTGATTATAATACTATTATTATTAGGTTTAATTTTCTATGATATGAATGACTTTGCAAAACACCAAACATTAGACCATAGAAAGCTAATTGGTATTTCGCTTATTAGTGTTGGTGTAGTTGGTGTAATGAAGTCAGTCAGTTATTTTGCTACAAATGTAAATCAATTGTTTTTTTTGGTTCCTATTATAACTGGTGTACTTCTTTTAAAATTGTTATTCCGTGAAAAGTCGGCAATTACTTTTGCGCTTGTTTTTTCAGTTATTGGAAGTGTTATATTTAATGGACAAATCCCAGGTTCATTAAATGTGGAAGTCGGGATGTACTTTTTGTTTTCTCAATTAGCAAGTATTATATTTTTAGTGAAAATAAAAGATCGATCAGCAATTTTAAAAGCTAGTATTGGGGCTGCAATTGTAAATATATTAACTGTTCTTTTATTTCTATTTCTGTCTTACGAAAAATATGTTCTTTTGGATTATGTTGTATTTAGTGGGTATGGCTTGTCAGCAGCGTTTATTGCTTGTATATTAACAATTGGTATTTTACCATTTTTTGAATCAGAACTAGGTATCTTATCAGATACTAAGTTATTAACATTAGCTAGTCCAAATCATCCATTACTTCGAAAGATATTAATGGATGCTCCTGGTACGTATCATCATAGTGTTATGGTTGCTAATTTAAGTGAAGCAGCATGTGAGAATATTGGAGCGAATGGTCTTTTAGCAAGAGTTGCGTCGTATTATCATGATTTAGGTAAGACAAAGCACCCCCATTATTTTATTGAGAATCAAATGGGTATTCAAAATCCACATGATTACTTGGATCCAATAGAAAGCGCGGAGATTATTATAGCTCATCCATATGATGGTGCAGAAATGTTGCGGAAACATAAATTACCAAAGGAAATTATTGATATTGCCGAACAACATCACGGTACAACATTATTAAAATATTTCTTTTATAAAGGGAAAGAATCTGGAAAATCGATACAAGAATCGGATTATCGTTATCCAGGACCACGACCACGGACAAAAGAGGCTGCCGTCATTTCGATTTGTGACTCAATTGAAGCGGCAGTTCGCTCAATTCAAGAGCCATCTATGGAAAAAATTGATGAAATGATCACATCCATTATTCAAGAGCGATTATTAGATGGTCAATTAGATGAGAGTTCACTTACTTTTAAAGAGTTAGATGTTATAAAAACCACTGTAAATGAATCATTAAATGGGATATATCATTCAAGAATTCAATATCCTACTGGTAAAAAAACGAAGGAGGCATAAAACATGCATATCGATTTTCATGATGAAACAAATTCTGTAACGGAAGAGTATGTAGATCTAATCCAACAATTATTAACATATGCAGCAAAAGAAGAGGGAGTAACGCAGGAATCAGAGCTTTCTATTAATTTTGTTGATAATCGAGAAATTCAAATTATAAATCGTAATTATCGACAGATTGATCGTCCTACTGACGTTATCTCTTTTGCCTTAGAAGAAATGGGAGAAGGAGAGTTAGAAATTATTGGAGAAGATATTCCACTTATATTAGGTGATATTGTTATTTCTATTGATAAGGCAAAAGAGCAAGCTGAAGAATATAATCATGGCTTAGAAAGAGAATTAGGATTTTTAACTTTGCACGGTTTTCTGCATTTATTAGGCTATGATCATATGAAAGAAGTGGATGAGAAAAAAATGTTTGCAAGACAAGAGGAGCTTTTAAATGGCTTCGGATTATCAAGGAAATAAGCGTAGTAAAATGGGGCTAAAGCATGCAATAAACGGAATAAAATATGCGGTGCGATCAGAAAATAATATGAAGATACATTTCGTAATTCTTTTAATAGTAATAGTCCTTGGAGTGGCTTTTCGACTATCAGGTGTAGAATGGATGCTATTATCTTTAACAATCGGTAGCGTGTTAATTTGTGAGTTGCTTAATACTGCTGTCGAAGATTTATTGGATTATTTAGCACCAGAAATTCATCCAACTGTAGGGAAAATAAAGGATCTCACTGCTGGTGCGGTATTGATTGCAGCTCTAGTATCAATTATTGTTGGATCACTTATTTTCATACCGAAAATATTATCTCTATGGTAACGATTCGTGTACTACTTTTTAAACGATTGTGACCATAAATGACATTTTTCGCGCCTTATGCGATTTGTTGTTGGAATAGCTGTTGATTTTTTATTAAATTAGAGCTTTTGTCGAAAATGTGAAATAAATTCAAATATATAGTAAAATAATTGTAGTAATATTTTTACGGACTAATGGAGGAACAACATGGAAAAAGCATATAAATCTGGTTTTATAACAATAGTAGGTCGGCCGAATGTTGGTAAATCAACATTTATGAATCGCGTTATTGGACAAAAGATCGCAATTATGAGTGACAAAGCACAAACAACTAGAAATACGATTCAAGGTGTTTTAACAGAGAAAGATGCGCAATTTGTATTTATAGATACACCAGGTATTCATAAGCCTAAGCATCGGCTTGGTGACTTTATGGTTAAGATTGCACAAAATACGCTAAATGAAGTTGATATTGTCTTATTTATGATTAATGCGGAGGAAGGTTTTGGAGCAGGAGAGAAGTATATTCTCGATCGTTTAGAAAATGTGGAAAGTCCAGTTTTTTTAATTATTAATAAAATTGATAAAGTACATCCGGATGAATTGTTTTCAATAATCGATAAATATAAGGACAAGTATGACTTTGCGGAGATCGTACCTATATCCGCATTAGAAGGTAATAATGTGGACCATATGCTGGGAGTGCTTAAAAGTTACTTACCTGAAGGACCACAATATTATCCAGAAGATCAAGTAACAGATCATCCGGAGAGATTTATTATTAGTGAGTTAATTCGGGAAAAAGCATTGCAACTAACACGTGAAGAGATTCCGCACTCAATCGCAGTAGTAATTGAGGATATTATAGAAAAAGATGATGAAAAACTACGTATACAAGCTGTAATCATCACGGAAAGAAGTACACAAAAAGGTATTATTATCGGTAAACAAGGCTCGATGTTAAAACAAATTGGTAAAAAGGCGAGAATAGATATTGAAACGTTATTAGGAACAAAAGTTTATCTAGAATTATGGGTAAAAGTTCAAAAGGATTGGCGAAATCGCCCGCAAAGCCTAAAGGAATACGGATTTAGTCAAGATGACTATTAATACATGGTAAATATTTTAACACATGCTTTAATTAGACTGGGCATTCTATTAGTAGGCACATATTTTATTACATTAGAAAGGCGGGGTTTCTTGTGGTCGACATATCTTGGAAAGTATTTAGTCAGACAGGAAACATTGAAACCTATTTATTAATGAAGGAATTGGAAACTGTCTATCATCAAAGTGGAACAGAACCTGATAATGAAGCAATACAAGAATATGATAATCTAATTTAGATTTATATTTTGTAAAGTGATTAACTTTAATGTAATTCGTAATTAATTTGCCTTAGGGGATTGGTGAATATAGTGTTTGAAAAAATAGAAGGTGTTATTTTACGGACACAAGACTATGGTGAAACACATAAGCTTGTTACCATATTTACAAAAGAAAAAGGCAGAGTAACCGCAATCGCCCGTGGTGCTAAAAAAACCAAAAGTAGAATGGCTGCGATAACGCAGCCATTTATTCTTGGGACATTTCTAATGCAGGGTGGTTCAGGGTTAGGAACACTCCAACAGGGAGAAGTTATTCTTTCATATAGGAAGATCAGAGAAGATATTATTAAAACAGCTTATGCAAGTTATATCGCTGAATTAACGAATAAGTTAATTGATGAAAAGATTGCCGATCCATTTATCTATAAACAGTTTGTTCTTAGCCTACAAGCTATAACGGAAGATAAAGATCCAGAGATCATAGCAATGATGTATGAATTAAAACTATACAAAAAGGCTGGTTTTGCTCCGATACTACAACAATGTGCACATTGTGGTCAAAAAAATGATACCTATCCCGCATTTTCTGTACAAGAAGGTGGCCTCATTTGTCAAAGATGTATAATGGTTGATATAGAGGCAATAACAATATCTAGTACAATTGTGAAATTACTACAAATGTTTTCGGTTGTTGATATAGAACGAATTGGAAATATTTCAGTTAAAACTGAAAACAAAAAATTAATGTACGCATTAATGGAAACCTATTATGATCAGTACGGTGGTTATTTTATTAAATCAAAAAAATTCTTGAAGCAATTAGATCTTTTTGCGGATACAGAATAAACCTAGTATAGTTGACAAAAAGCTGAAATTACATTATGATTTCATTATCAATTAGACAAGTTATGCTAAGATAGAGAGTAGTACTTTTATTATATCTGTAAAAGCGAGTCCAGGCCGGTGTAAGCTGGATATAGGTAATTGAAAGGAAGGCACTCTGGAGCATTGTAATAAAAAAGTGGCTATTTGAATTTAAATAGCAAATAGGGTGGAACCGCGGAAATCCCGTCCCTATGTCTCAATATTTTTGAGACATAGGGACGGGATTTTGCGTGTATTTTCAACGTATTCTGTATTTGAGAAATTAATGAGATGGAGGGTAAAATAATGAATGTGCAAGAAATGATTTTAACGTTACAAAAACACTGGTCAGATCAAAATTGTATTCTAATGCAAGCATACGATGTGGAGAAAGGTGCGGGTACAATGTCACCTATGACCTTACTAAGAAGCCTAGGTCCTGAACCTTGGAATGTAGCGTACGTAGAGCCTTCAAGACGTCCTGCAGATGGACGTTACGGACAAAATCCAAATAGACTTTATCAACATCACCAGTTTCAAGTAATTATGAAACCGTCACCTGATAATATTCAAGAACTGTACTTAGAATCACTTGAAAAGTTAGGGATAGATCCACTTAAACATGATATTCGTTTTGTGGAAGACAATTGGGAAAATCCGACACTTGGAGCTGCGGGTCTAGGTTGGGAAGTTTGGTTAGATGGTATGGAGATTACGCAATTTACTTATTTTCAGCAAATTGGTGGAATGGAAGCAAAACCAGTGGCTGTAGAAATTACATATGGTTTGGAACGCCTTGCATCATATATTCAAGATAAAGAGAATGTGTTTGACTTAGAATGGACTGATGGTGTGACAGTTGGAGATATTTTTTATCAACCAGAATTGGAACATTCAAAATATACCTTTGAAGAATCAAATACAGATATGTTGTTTGAACTATTTACAACATATGAACAAGAGGCAAAGCAAACAATGGAAAAGGGATTGGTTTTTCCAGCCTATGATTATGTATTGAAATGCTCACACACATTTAATTTACTAGATGCTAAAGGCGTAATTTCTGTAACGGAAAGAACAGGTTACATCGGACGTGTTCGGAATTTAGCTCGTGCTATTGCTAAACTTTATGTAGAAGAAAGAGAAAAATTAGGTTTTCCAATGTTAAAAAAGGAGGGAAAACAAAATGAAAACAACTAACATATTATTTGAGGTTGGTCTTGAAGAAATGCCAGCGCGTTTTTTAGATGCAACAGAAAAACAATTACAAGATAGTACCGCTAAATGGTTAGCTGCTATTCGATTACCTTATCAAAAAATCACAACATATGTAACACCAAGAAGATTAGCAGTTGTTATAGAACAACTTGCAACGAAACAAGCTGATATAGAAGAAGAGGCAAAAGGTCCAGCAAAAAAAATTGCTCTCGATCAAGAAGGTAACTGGTCAAAAGCGGCGGTCGGGTTCTCAAAAGGTCAAGGAAAAGATTTGGACGAAATTTATTTTAAAGATGTGAACGGAACAGAATATGCTTATGTTACAAAATTTACTGCGGGAAAAAGTGCAAATGCGTTGCTGCCAGATTTTAAAAATGTCATTTTGAATTTAACTTTTCCTAAAAACATGCGTTGGTCTACGGGTTCATTGCGATTTATTAGACCGATTCGTTGGTTAGTAGGTTTAAATGATCAAACGATTATACCGTTTGAAATTGCTGGTGTTTCTTCATCAAATTACTCATTCGGACACCGTTTCTTAGGATCTAAGTTTGAAATTAAGGACACGATGACATATGAAACGCAATTACGCGATCAATATGTAATTGCTAATACTGTAGAGCGTAAACAGATAATTGTCGACCAGATAGCTGATTTAGAAAAAGAACAAAAATGGACAATTCCATTGGATAAAGAATTACTAGAAGAGGTAAGTCATTTAGTTGAATATCCAACTGCATTTTTTGGATCATTCAGTGAAGATTTCTTAACAATTCCCAAAGAAGCATTAATTACTTCAATGAAAGAACATCAACGTTATTTTCCGGTATTAGACCATGAGGGCGAATTGTTACCACATTTTATTGCAGTTCGAAACGGAAATGATCAATATATTGATGTTGTGACAAAAGGAAATGAAAAAGTATTAAACGCTAGACTTTCTGACGCAATGTTCTTTTATCAAGAAGATCAAAAACAGTCAATTGAAAAAAACCTTAAAAAACTTGAGCGAATGGTCTTTCAAGAAAACTTAGGTACTATTGCAGATAAAGTGGGACGAGTTGTTAAGTTAGCTGAAAAAATTACCGATATATTAGAAGTTGATCAAATAACTAAAGAAAACACTTTGCGGGCTGCTAAAATAAGTAAATTTGATCTCGTAACAAATATGGTCAATGAATTTACGAAATTACAAGGAATTATGGGAGAAAAATACGCTACTATATTTGGTGAGAATAAGCGGGTTGCTAAAGCAATTAATGAACATTATATGCCAAGATTTGCAAATGATCACTTGCCATCTTCAACTGAAGGTGCGATTGTTAGTATTGCTGATAAATTAGACACTATAGTAGGTTGTATTTCGGTTGGTATCGTTCCAAGCGGTTCCCAAGACCCTTATGGACTAAGACGTCAAGCGATGGGTATCTTGCAAATTGCACAAGATCAAAAATGGTCCATTTCAATAGATGATTTTATTACAGTTACTGAAAAACTGTACGATACTTTAGAGATCAGAACGGTTTCAAAAGAAGACGCTGATAAAAACATAGCAGAGTTTTTCCGTGGCAGAGCAGCTTATATTTTAAAAGAGGCAGGAATTGAACAAGATATTGTAGAAGCTATTCTTATAAACAAAATAGGAAACATGATGTTTACGATTAAAAAGGCAAAATTATTAACAGTAAAAAGGCAGGAAGCTGAATTTAAATCAGATCAAGAAGCGTTTGTGCGTGTTATAAATTTAGCGAAAAAAGGTAAGGATACCGGCGTGAATTCAGATTTATTTGAAAATGAGCAAGAAAAGCACTTGTACAACGTGTATGAAAAAGTTAAAAGTAATTATCAAAACCAGATGGAATCATTTGAAGCTACTGACGCGATGGAAACCTTATTAGCTTTAACTGAACCGATTCATGACTTTTTTGATCATACAATGGTAATGACTGAAGATATAAAGTTAAAACAGAATCGTATCTCCTTGTTAAATAAAATTGCAGTATTAATACTTCAATTTGCCGATTTAAACCAAATTGAATGGAAACAGCAATTCACATCGTAATTATTTGGAGGGGAAAATGTTAAATAAGCAACTTATATATTTAGTATCTGATTCGGTTGGTGAGACTGCAGAGCAAGTTATAAAAGCAGCATTATCGCAATTTGTTGATGGCGAGAAGTATGAAATTGTAAGAATTCCATATATTGATAATATAACGAAACTTGAATTTGTTCTAAATAAAGCGGCTAGAGATCGAGCAATGATTGGATTTACTCTAATTAATCCAATCTTAAGACAATTTATTAAACAAACATCAATTGAATTGAACTTAGAATCAATTGATATTATAGGGCCCATGCTTGAAGCTATGGAACGTTTTTTTGAGGAGAAACCGAGACTAGAGCCTGGTTTAGTTCATAAATTAGATGAGGCTTATTTTAAAAGAATTGAAGCGATTGAATTTGCTGTAAAATACGATGATGGAAGAGATCCTAGAGGAATTGAACAAGCAGATATCGTACTAATTGGTGTATCTAGAACTTCAAAAACACCATTGTCACAATATTTAGCTCATAAAAGCTATAAAGTAGCGAATGTTCCGATTGTGCCAGAAGTAGAGCCTCCAAAAGAATTATTTGCAATACAATCAAGCAAATGTATTGGTTTGAAAATTAGTCCTCAGAAGTTAAATGATATAAGGAGAGAGCGATTAAAGTCACTTGGATTAGGGGAACAAGCTAGCTATGCAACCCATGAAAGGATTACTTATGAACTCGAGTATTTCCAGGCAATTATCGATCGAATTGGTTGTCCCGTTATTGAAGTATCGAATAAAGCCGTAGAAGAGACAGCAAATGTCATTATTCAATCTCAAACTAACTTATAAGTTGTTTGAGATTGAATCCTTGTGAAAGTATGCAACGAATTAATATACATAAAGGGAAATAACGTAAATGATGATTATAATTATATGTTTTATGCAATAATATAATCAAATAAATAGTATTTTTATTGTATGTGTATTATAATAAATGTTTGCGAAAAAAATATGGGTGTGAAATCCTCTATTTTATTACTTATTGATGCAAATAAAGAAGGAATTTAATTATTTTTGTAGAACATAAACAAATAGTCTCTTTCTTAAATAGTATAAGGCAGTCCAATGCTACGGAAAAGAGAT
This sequence comes from Paraliobacillus sediminis, assembly GCF_003426055.1. NCBI lineage: Bacteria > Bacillati > Bacillota > Bacilli > Caryophanales > Bacillaceae > Paraliobacillus > Paraliobacillus sediminis. The sequence goes on along the minus strand of NZ_QJSI01000003.1, from coordinate 907,013 downwards.
TATGATTAAGTATGCATCATAAGTTTATTCCCCTTGAATTAGAGGTATTATAATAAAAAGTAATAAATTTAGTGATTTTTATTAAAAACATGTCGAATGTTGCAGGATTTTTACGTTTTTTATAGAATTAATAGATGATGGTGATGTATATGTCAGGTCAAATTCCTGAGGAAACAATCGATGAAATAAAAAAAGCCAATGATATTGTGGATGTAATTGGTGAGTATGTATCGCTAAAAAAACAAGGAAAAAACTTTTTTGGTTTATGTCCATTTCATGGGGAAAGCACACCTTCTTTTTCAGTCACACAAGATAAGCAGATTTTTCATTGTTTTGGATGTGGCAAAGGAGGAAATGTTTTAACTTTCGTTATGGAAATAGAAGGATTTTCATTCTATCAAGCACTTCAACAACTAGCAGGAAAAAGTGGTCATGCGTTACCTGAAAATAGTGAGCAACAATCAGATCAAGGAAATAACCAAGAAGACCAAGCTAGTTTGAAAGCATATGAATGGCTCGCTAAATTATACCATCATTTATTACGACATACAAAAGAAGGTAAACAAGGTTATCGTTATTTACAAGAACGCGGGTTTACTGATGAAGTAATCGACACCTTTCAACTTGGTTATTCCCCACAATCACGTGAGGTTATTGTTCAATTTTTAGAAAAGAAAGGGTTTCATCCACAGCAGATGGTTAAAGCTGGTGTATTAACAGCTAATGATGAAAACCAAGTCAGTGATCGTTTTAGAGGAAGAGTTACATTTCCAATTCGTAATCATTTAGGTAAAAGCATAGGGTTCGGTGGAAGAACCATTACTGAACAAGAACCTAAATATTTAAATAGTCCAGAGTCTTCACTTTTTCAAAAAGGTAAACTGCTTTACAACTTTGATTTGGCAAGAAGTGCTATTCGTAAACAAGGACAAGCAGTTTTATTTGAAGGATATATGGATGTAATTGCAGCGCATCAAGCCGGGATATTAAATGGAGTAGCTACCTTAGGTACGTCGATAACAGAGCAACAAGCAAGGCTGTTAAAAAGGTATGTTGAACTCGTTACTATTTGTTATGATGGTGACCGTGCTGGTATAGAAGCATCGTATAAAGCTGCTAAATTATTGCGACATATAGGATGCAATGTAAAGATCGCAAGTATTCCGAATGGTTTGGACCCAGATTCATTTATAAAAATGTATGGTGCTGAACGTTTTCAACAGGAGGTACTTGATGGAAGTAACACATATATGACATTTTTAATGGAGTATATGAAGAAAGATTTCAACCTTAACTTAGAAGGAGATCGCATTCAATATATTGAAAAAGTGATAGATGAAATAGCAACAATTAATCGTCCGATGGAACAAGAACATTATGCGAAGGAGATTGCTAAACAGTTTAGTTTATCACTTGATACAATATTAGATGAAATCCAGCAGCGCAGGAAAAAGTTAGGGATAAAGGATAACCGTAAGGCAACTAGCCATACTAAAAGCACAGAAATATATAAGCGGAAAAATAAATTACTTCCTGCTTTTCATAATGCAGAAAAACAATTGATTGCTTATATGCTATACGATTCTTCAATTGCTGAAAAAGTAAAAGAAGAATTAGGTGCTTCTTTTACTGTGGACTCACATAAAATTATTGTGACACATTTATATGCTTACTATGAAGAAGGTTACGCACCTGATATTAGTCATTTTATCGAAAAAATTATAGATCAGTCGACTAAAAATCATATTGTGGAAATTGCAATGGAACCAACGAATTCAGATATTAGTGATAAAGAAATTAATGATTATATCAGAATTATTCGTGCAGAACAAGAGGATAAGGTAACCATACGAGGTTTGAAAGAAGAACAAAAGAAAGCGGAAATACAACAAGACTTTGTTAAAGCAGCACATATTGGTATGGAGATTATGGAGATTCAAAAAAAACTTAAAAATGCTAGTCATTGATATAGTGAGTTAGTTTGAAAGGAGGGGAACTCATGGCGAATAATAAGCCATCACGTTCAAAAGAAAACGAAAATGAAATGACACTCGAGCAAGTGAAGGAACAGCTATTAGAAATGGGAAAGAAGCGCGGTGTGTTAGCCTATGAAGAGGTTGCAGAGCGTTTAGCCAATTTCGAATTAGAGTCAGAACAAATGGACGAATATTATGAGTATCTAAGTGAACAAGGAATAGAAATAATTGGTGAATCTGAAGAAGATCCTAGTATGAAGGAAATTTCAAAAGTAGAAGAATTTGATTTAAATGATTTGAGTGTCCCTTTAGGTATTAAGATTAATGATCCAGTACGTATGTACTTAAAAGAAATTGGTCGTGTGGACTTATTGTCAGCTAAAGAAGAGATTGGTTTAGCTGAACGTATCGAAAAAGGTGAAGAGGAAGCCAAAAGAAGATTGGCAGAAGCCAACCTAAGATTAGTTGTTAGTATTGCTAAACGTTATGTAGGAAGAGGAATGCTATTTTTAGATCTTATTCAAGAAGGAAATATGGGTCTTATTAAAGCAGTTGAGAAATTTGATCATCGAAAGGGCTTCAAATTCAGTACTTATGCAACTTGGTGGATTCGTCAAGCAATTACAAGAGCAATTGCTGACCAAGCTAGAACAATTCGTATTCCAGTTCATATGGTTGAAACGATTAATAAACTTATTAGAGTACAGCGTCAACTTCTTCAAGATTTTGGACGTGAACCAACTCCGGAAGAAATAGGAGAAGAGATGGAATTGACTCCTGATAAAGTAAGGGAAATTCTTAAAATTGCTCAAGAGCCTGTTTCATTAGAAACCCCTATTGGTGAAGAAGACGACTCGCATTTAGGTGATTTTATAGAAGATCAGGAAGCAACATCACCATCTGATCATGCTGCTTATGAACTATTAAAAGAGCAACTTGAAGATGTATTAGATACATTAACAGATCGAGAAGAAAACGTACTTCGTTTACGTTTTGGACTTGATGATGGTCGTACACGCACGTTAGAAGAAGTTGGCAAGGTCTTCGGCGTTACAAGAGAGAGAATTAGACAAATTGAAGCTAAAGCTTTACGAAAACTGCGTCATCCTAGTCGGAGTAAACGATTAAAAGATTTTCTAGAATAAACACTTTGAAAAATACGCGCAGACGATGAGTTTTCCAATTTATGTTTTGAATATGTTGGAGGTTTCATTGGCTGCGTGTTTTTTTAGCTAGTATTGCTTTTTGTGAGGTGTCTGATAAATGACAGAAGAAGATCGTAAATTAATTATTATTAAAGAAATTAAACATTGGAAAGATTCTCATTTGCTACCAAGTCATTATTGTGACTTTTTATTAGCTCTTTATACAGAGGGTGAATCTGTAACTTTAACCGAAAAGCCTGTTTCTGATCAAATAAATTTGCTTAGTGTAGTTATCATGGCTTTAAATCTGTTTTTATTACCTATTACATTTTATATTTTATATTTTACTCATTTAAACTTCATGATGCAAGTTCTGTTCTCATTTTTTATATTAGCTGTTGCATTTGGTTTTTATGTCGTATCAAAGAATAAACTTAAATTATATATTGTTTATGCGTTAATTATTTTATTAAGTATCATTTTACTAATTTCCGTAACATTAATACATCAAAGCTTTGGTTCTATTTTATTAACCTCGCTTTTAGCAGGTCTACAATGTATTAGTTGGATTTTTATTGGCATCCGTAAAAAAAGTAAGTTTTTAGTTATATTAGGTAGTATTGGAATTGTAATGAGTACACTATTTTATATTTTTTAGATATCAGAATGAATTTTTGTGAGGTAATTATATATGAATGAAAAATTATTATCAAATCGTCTACATATGGTTGCAAGATATTTACCAGCGAAAGCTTATTTTGCTGACATAGGAAGTGATCATGCATATTTGCCATGCTATGTTTGTTCAATTGATCCTACGGCATTTGCAATTGCGGGTGAAATAAATGAGGGACCTTTTCAAAGTGCCAAAAATCAAGTGAAAGCTCTCAACTTAACTAGTCAAATTGAGGTTGTAAAAGGCAACGGTTTAGAGGTAATTGGAAACTATCCCGTTAGGCAAATTGTAATAGCTGGAATGGGTGGGGGCTTAATACGTTCAATATTAGACAGTGGAAAAGATAAATTATCTAAGATTGAACGCATTATTGCGCAACCCAATGTGGATGCTCACCTTGTACGCGAATGGTTTTCCACACATCACTTTCAATTAGTTTCAGAACAGATTGTTAAAGAAGATGGGCATATTTATGAAATACTAATTGCCGATAATGGTGATGGATTAATCGGTTATCAAGATCTTGGCAAAGAATTATTGTTTGGTCCACATCTATTGCGTGAAAAAAACGAAGCTTTTATTGAAAAGTGGGAATCTGAAAAAAACAAACGATTACGTGTAATTGAGCAGATGAAACAAGCTAGAAATATAAATTTTGAAAAAATAGCTTCTTTTAAACAAGAAGTAAAAGAAATCGAGGAGGTTATAGAAGGTGCAGGAGATAATACGTGTCCGTGACATTGTTGAAATTCTTGAGCAATGGGCGCCAAAAAAGTATGCCTATGATTGGGATAATGTCGGTTTACAAATAGGGTCATTGGAGAGTAAAGTCAATAAAGTATTACTTACATTGGATGTTTTAGAAAATGTTGTAGACGAGGCAATCGAAAATGAAGTTAATTTAATAATTGCACATCATCCACTATTATTTAAAGCTTTAAAACAAATCAACACAGATGACGCAGCAGGCCGAATTATCAATAAGTTGTTAAAACATGACATTACTGTTTATGCTGCTCATACGAACTTGGATGTTATTGATGGCGGTGTCAGTGATATGCTTTCAGATCGATTGGAAATTATAAATAGAGAGGTATTAGTGCCGTCAGAACATGGTAAAGCAATTGGGGCAGGGAGAGTTGGTGAATTAAAAGAAACAATATCTCTAAATGACTTTTGTCTAAGGGTTAAAGAAAAATTAGAGATTCCTACTCTTCGTGTTGTTGGAGAGTTAAATAAAAAGGTTAGAAAAATAGCCGTACTGGGTGGCAGCGGGGAAGATTTTATTAATCAAGCGAAGCAGATGGGCGCAGATGTATATGTAACTGGCGATATGACGTTTCATGAGGCACAAGATGCAATGGCAATGGGACTAGCTGTCGTTGATCCTGGACATCATGTAGAAAAGGTAATGATACAAGGTATAAAGACGTATTTAGAAATGAAAACAATTGAAAAATCCCTTGAACTTACTTTCATAGCATCTAGTCAGGATACAGAACCGTTTCAATTTTTATAACAAATAAAGCAGACTACTATTGAATAGTCTGCTTTATTTTTGTGGATTTACTTTTGATTTAAAATGTAACTGAAATTGTACTTGCACAGATTTCTACCATTAGACCTAGACCGTATATTGGCTAATCTTTAGCTACTGACAAGTTTAGCAATTGTTTATAATCTGCATTTCAAATTCCCTTCAAACTATCGATGGAAGTAAATGGTTGTGCCCACGGAAAAAGAGAGCCTTTACTGACGAATCGGGATGAGAAAGTTTTCGTTACTAATAAAGAAAATAACTACCGCTATCACAATAACCTCTTAGGACTATGCGAATATCATCTATTTTTGATCGGCTATGAATTGACCGACGCTTTATGATAAACTTGCATTGTTTTTAAAATAATGTTTCATACAATGTGTAATACTTATATTATAAAGAAGATAGAAAACAAAATAAAAAGATAGGTTTTTGGCAATGTAGGATATATAATGAAATGTAATGTGCATTTTCAGTATATCTAACTTATAATAGATGTACAAAACGATTAGGAAAAACGAGGAGTTAACTTATATGGAAAATCATCAATTTAAACAATACAACTTACAACCGTGGATTGACGGTGTCATTGACAATCTACAATTTAAAGAACCAACCCCAATTCAACAGAAAGTCATTCCAGCAGTATTACGTGGTGAAAGTGTAATTGGTCAATCACATACTGGGTCAGGAAAGACGCATGCATTTTTGTTGCCATTATGTAGTCGCTTAGATGTAAATAAACAAGAGGTGCAAATTGTTATCACTTCACCAACTAGAGAATTAGCAACACAGATTCACAATGAAGTAAAAAAAATTCTTGCTTTTTCAAATCAAGAAGATAAAATCAACGCAAAATTATTTATTGGTGGAACAGATAAAAAAAGAATGATTGAAAAGTTAAAAGGTCAGCAGCCACAAATTGTTGTTGGAACACCCGGAAGAATTTTAGATTTAATTGAAGAAGGTGCTTTAGATATATATACTGCACAAGGTTTTGTAATAGATGAGGCAGATTTAATGTTAGATTTAGGTTTAATTACAGAAATAGATAAGATGCTAGTACGAGCACAAGAATCAATTCAAGTATTAGTTTTTTCAGCTACGATTCCTGAACGATTACATCCTTTTTTAACTAAATATTTACACAATCCATCTTCTTTTCATATTAAAGATCATTTTGCCCCTGAAAAGATTGAACATCGGTTAGTGCCATTACGACATCGTGAGCCAGCTGACGTAATTTATCAAATATCAGAGGTGATTAATCCATATTTAGTTTTGATCTTCACTAATGGTAAAGAGGCGGCCAATAAGCTCTATAAACAATTACAAGAAAAAGGGATTAAAACAGGTTTGATCCATGGTGGTTTACAAGCCCGTGAAAGAAAGCGTGTATTAAAAGAAATTCAATCCTTGCGTTATCAATATATTGTAGCAACTGACTTGGCGGCAAGAGGGATTGACATTAAGGGTATTAGTCATGTTATTAATGCTCAAATGCCAAAAGAGGAAGAATTCTATATTCATCGTGTAGGTCGTACAGCTCGTGCTGGTATGGAAGGGACTGCGATTAATCTTTATGACGATTCGGACGTTAACCTTATTCAGAAGTTAACTAAACGTGGTCTATCTTTTACAACATTCGATATTGTAAAAGGCGAATGGAAAGAAATAAAAGCTTGGAATGAACGTTCACAAAGAAAACAGACAGGTACTACTACTGATCAAGAAGCTTGGAATCGTGTTCGTAAAACGAAAAAAGTAAAACCTGGATACAAAAAGAAAATGAGATATGAGCAACAAAAACTTAAAAAGAGAATTAATCAAAAACAAAATAAACGTTCATAAACCATCTTTCTAATGTGTCGGTTCGAACGTTCGTGTTATGATTAGGTTAGTTTTGAAGAAGAGGTGTTGGAATTGAAATTAGGCTCACACGTATCAATGAGTGGTAAAAAGATGTTATTAGGTTCTAGTGAAGAAGCTGCATCTTATGGTGCTAATACATTTATGATTTATACTGGAGCACCACAAAATACGCGAAGACGTCCAATTGAAGAGTTGAATATCGAAGCAGGGCGAGCACATATGAAAGAAAATGGTATTGAAGAAATTGTTGTGCACGCACCATATATAATTAATTTGGGAAATACTACGAAAAAAGAAACATTTGAACTAGGTGTTACGTTTATGCAAAGTGAGATTGAACGAACGCAAGCTATTGGGGCGAAACAAATTGTTTTACACCCAGGTGCACACGTTGGCGCAGGTGTGGATAGAGGAATCGAACGAATTATTGAGGGTTTAAATGAAGCATTATTAAAAGATCAGGAAGTTCAGGTTGCGTTAGAAACCATGGCCGGAAAAGGTTCTGAAATAGGTAGCAATTTCGAAGAGCTTGCGCGAATCATCGATGGTGTAGATCGAAATGAAAAATTATCTATTTGTTTAGATACATGTCACATTCACGATGCTGGTTATGATATAGTAAATGATTTTGATGGTGTATTAGACAAATTCGATCGAATTATTGGATTAGACCGCTTAAAAGTTATTCATGTAAATGATAGTAAAAATCCAATAGAGGCTCACAAAGATAGACATGAAAACATAGGTTTTGGTTATATAGGCTATGATGCTTTACGATATGTAATCCATCACCCTCAACTGAAACATTTACCGAAAATATTAGAAACACCGTATGTAGGTGAAGATAAGAAAAATAAAAAACCACCATATCAATTTGAAATTGCTATGTTAAAAGAAGCTGAATTTCAAGCAGATCTTAAAGAAAAAATCTTACAACAATAATGTAAAAACGCATTCATATTAGATGAATGCGTTTTTTGTTATTGATTAAACCAAGAATCCACGCCATATTGTTTTGTTATTTGATTAAATAATTGTTGCGCTTGTTGTGCTGTTTCAAGATCAGTTATTTGAGCAAGTTTTTTTAAGAGGACAACTCTATCTGACTTTTCTAGCGGATTTAAATCTGTTTTATGAAGAAATGCAACAATTTTTTCTGCTTGTGTATCCGTAACGTTTACTTGATATTGTTTTGCATAGCTAAGTAATTCTGTTTTAGTAATATTCCTTAACTTTTTTTCAATCATTTGCTTTACAAATGGTTGCATGTTTCATCACCTCTATTTTCGGGTATATTTAACCAATACGATATTATATGTCCTTCCAATGGATATGTGCCGAAATTTAGATTTAAAGCTTAATTAGTTGCAATATAAAACGGAGTAGGATAGCATAACATGCTGTAGTAGAAATTGGATTAACAGGAAAGGTGTGCTTAATAGTTAATGAAAGAGAATAAATGGATTTATCGAGGACTAATATCAGTAATCGCTATTATTTTTATCATCTCATTTAAAGAATATCAAACAAGAATCGACACATTGAAACTAGAAAAACAGGAATTAGAGCAGAAAAATAATCAATTAGAAGCTACAGCTTCATACAATGATAGTGAACCTGCTGACGTAGAAACAGCGAATTATCATAATTGGTCGGAATTGGAAAGCACGGCAGATAATTTTGTTGTAGATAGCGATGGTGAATTCAAAAAATCATGGGGCATATATTTGGCAAATGAAGCGAAAAAATATGAGATTGATCCTTATATCGTATACGAACTTTTAAAAGTAGAGACCGGAAATACATTTGATCCAAGTTTAGTTGGACCAGAAACAAAATATGGTCAAGCTTATGGAATGTCACAATTTATGAAAAACACAGCACCATGGATTGCGGATATGGCTGACTTACCTTATGATGAGGAACTTTTATTTGATCCATACTATTCCATGCAGTTATCTGTTGTATATTTAGACTTCTTGCACCACGAATATGACAATTGGGATGAAGCTTTAACGGCATATCATCGTGGGATGTCTGGAATGGAAACATATAAGGAATCGAATGGTACTGCAAAAAGTGACTATGCGGTCAAAATCCAAACGAAAGCTGAAGAACATAAAACAATTGTTCTTGCTAATTAATAATTTGGAAAAAGTTACAGTGTAATTAAAAGCCGAGTTATTGACAGACTAAAAAGGCACCTCATAAAAGAAAGCGAGGGTCTTAAATGGATCAATACACTCCGGATGAAAAAAAGGAACACATACAAGATGCACCTAAGTTTGGAACAGAGGCCGATACTGATACAATGGGTATCAATCAACAAGGTGCACAAGATACAGGTCAAGTTCATTCGTCTGACTTAATAAATCAGTCGAATGAGAGAGACGAAGAATTTGCAGCGGAATTAACTGCAAACGATTTTAATGAACCGATTGCATCAGAAAAGGTCAATGGAAAATCAGAAGTAGAGGCAAAAACCGGCTTTGGTTGGTTTGCAGTTGTTGCGTCTATACTCTCCTTTTTTCTAATGCCAATATTTTTAAGTGCAATAGGGATAATAGTAGGATTTGTAGCAAAAAGTCGTGGAGCAGATACGTTAGGAAATACTGCAATTATTGCAGGTGCACTTTCCATGATTATCACATTATTTATCGTTCCATTTTTTTAAACATTTAAAGGCTAAGAGGACATTGAATTGTCTTCCATCATAGATGGAAGCATTCTAATACCGCTTAGCCTTTTTTTTGCTAGTAAAAGAGTGTTTATTGCTTGTGTCTACATAGATAGCTTAATTAATTTCTGGTGTATTCCGGTTATTTTAGCTATTTCTATCTTCCATCGGTTAGGGATGTATCTTCTGATGCTTTTCAAAGCACTCTCCGCGTCAAAACTATATGAAATCACCAATGGTTCAATAAGAGAGCTACTAGCTTCTAGTAGCTCTCAAAGTCCATTCACTGTACAAGCTAAAATAGGAATATTTATTGTAGTTAAAATAAAATGTGTTCTTTATTTTGCAGTATAATTAATATATGTAATGAGGAAAAAGATAACTGCCATTTTCTTTTAATTCGTGCACATTTACTTTAGGGTTCAAAGCTTTAAAATCATTAATGTATTGTTCTAAATTCCAATCTAAAGATTGTTCATTAATTTGATCCATAATACTAATAAATGTATCTCCTGCAGTTATCTGGTAAGACACAACTTCAAATTTGAGTTGTTCTTTATTGACAATCACCTTCCTGGTTTTATCATTAGTAAGCGCTAACTCATCTGTGGTATAGTCAATTGGGGAACCAACTTTAAGATCCATAAAGATACTGAAGAGACACAGTATTATAAATGTATAAATCAGCCATTTTCTTAGTGTCATTTCTGGTATGCTCCTTTACTTTTCAAGTTAATTTATTAGATAGTTGAAACTAATGCTTTATTCAATCGTATACTAAATATAGTGAGGGGAAGTGTTACGATGTCAATTTTAGAACTTGATTGGGTAAGTCTAGTGATGGTAGGTTTAGGTACATTATTTTTAATGGGTGAATTGTTAATTAATATGCGAGGTTTCTTTGCATTATTAGGATTTGGATTTATAACTGTTTATTTTTTAACATACCTCGATCCAGGTATGTTTGTTATTATGTTAGTATTTTATTTTATTGGAATCTTACTGATAATAGTTGATGGTAAATTAATAAATGATGGAACACTTGCTACGATCGGAGCTCTTTGTATGATTCTATCTGTAGGCCTAAGTTCTCCCAATTGGACTGCTGGCTTATATGCTGTAATTGGTGTTTTAGTGGGTGGCTTTGGTTCTTTATTCTTTTTAAAAGTTTTTAAAGGTAGAAAGATGTGGAATAAATTAGCCTTACTGGACCAACTAACAGATGACAAAGGGTATAGTACAATGAATAAATCTTATAAGAAATTAATTGGTGAAGAAGGAATTACACTTACTGATATGCGGCCAGTTGGAACAGTGCGCATTAATGGAATAGATTATAGTGCTGTTACGAATGGACAATGGGTGAAAAAGGATACACAGATCGTAGTTACAAAAGTAGATGGTACAAGAATTTTAATTGTTCCCAAATAAAAATAATAAACCAATTATTGCTTTTTAAATTAGAAGCAATAATTTTTTTTGCACTGGAGAGGATAAGTAGTATAGCTTCTTTAAATTAAGTGAAATGCCCTAAAATTTACTTGTAAATCCTATATTTGTCGAATTATAGCTAGCTTTGTGTAAATTTAGTGTAAAGTTTACTTAAAAATCTTTACAATTGACAAGTTGTTCATTAATAATGGTAGAGGTGTTATTTTTATAAATAAAAAAAGATATGAAGGGATGAAAAGTCCAATGGAAATTGATGTGCAATCACTTGTCTTTCTATTTGTTGGTGGATTAGGTATCTTCTTATTAGGTATTAAATATATGGGGGATGGACTACAAAAAATAGCAGGCGAAAGATTAAAAGATATTCTTGATAAATTCACAAGTAATCCATTTATGGGGGTCCTAGCTGGTATAGTCGTAACCATCTTATTGCAAACTAGTACTGGAACAACCGTTTTAACAGTAGGATTAGTTAATGCTGGATTTATGACACTTAGACAATCTATTGGTGTTATTATGGGGGCAAACATCGGTACAACAGTTACTGCGTTTATAATAGGTATTAAAATAGAAGAGTACGCGCTGCCTATATTGGCAGTTGGTGCATTGATGATTTTCTTTCTTAAAAGTAAGAAGGCCGCAAATATTGGACAAGCCATTTTCGGTTTTGGTGCCTTATTTTACGGTTTAGATCTAATGGGGAATGGTTTAGAGCCGCTTCGGGATGTTCAAGCATTTCATGAATTGACCGTTGATATGTCTTCAAATCCTATATTAGGTGTAGTTGTTGGTACATTATTCACGGTAGTTGTTCAAAGTTCAAGTGCTACTATTGGTATTCTACAGAGCTTAATGGCCGAAGGAGCGATAGAGTTGCAGGCGGCATTACCTGTGTTATTCGGTGATAATATCGGTACAACAATTACTGCAATATTAGCATCAATTGGTGCAACTGTAGCAGCAAGACGTGCAGCATTAACACACGTTATCTTTAATATTATCGGAACTGTGCTTGTTCTATTAATTATTGGGCCATATACACAATTTATTGGTTATATACAAGAACAATTAACTTTAAATGCCGAAATGACAATCGCATTTGCACATGGTATATTTAACTTTTCTAATACATTTATTCAATTTCCGTTTATAGGTGGCCTTGCGTATTTGGTAACAAAAATAATACCTGGAGAAGATTCGGTGGTTAAATATCAACCGACACACCTAGATCCGATATTTATTCAACAATCACCTTCAGTTGCTCTTCAACAATCAAAAGAAGAAGTAATTCGTATGGGGCAATATGCACACAAAGGTTTGGAAGAAACAAGTCTGTTTTTAAATAACCACCAGACTAAACATGCTGAAGCAGCATTGCAAGTCGAAAATGCTCTAAATAAATTAGATCGAGAAATAACAGATTATTTAGTTCAGCTATCTAGTTCTTCTTTATCTGATTTCGAAAGTGCTAAACACTCAACCTTAATTGATTCTGTTCGAGATATTGAAAGAATGGGAGATCATTTTGAAAATATAGTCGAGTTAATTCAATATAAGATATCAAATAAAATTAGTTTTACTGCACAAGCACAAATCGATATCAATGAAATGTTTGATTTAACTGTTTTAACTGTGAAACAAGCAATTCAGGCATTAGATAAAGATGATCGAGAAATTGCATTACAAGTAGTACAACAAGAAAACCAAATTGATAAAATGGAAAGAACATTCCGTAAGAAACACATTATTAGATTAAATGAAGGGCTTTGTTCCGGTGCATCTGGTATTGTCTTTGTTGATATTTTAAGTAACTTAGAGCGTATTGGAGATCATTCATTGAACATTGTTGAAGAAGTATTAGGAGAAAAAAGTCCTGAAGCTGTACATTAAAGTGAAGGAGGGGGAAGACCCCTCTTTTTCAATTTTACATAGAGTTTGAAGGCTTACTTGAAAAAAGATAAAGTTTTTCTATGAAAAAGGCTTGAATGATTTAGAAGGACATGCTATATTAATTTTGTTGCGCAAATATTAATACATAAAAAGGTGTTGACAGTTTTTTTTATACATGTTATATTATATATCGTCGCTTGATTGAAATTAACTTTTTCAAAAGCGCATATCACAAACTTTTAATTATTATTCCACAGTAGCTCAGTGGTAGAGCTATCGGCTGTTAACCGATCGGTCGTAGGTTCGAGTCCTACCTGTGGAGCCATTATGGCGGTGTAGCTCAGCTGGCGAGAGCGTACGGTTCATACCCGTGAGGTCGGGGGTTCGATCCCCTCCGCCGCTACCAAATACAATACAATATTTTAAAATGTTTTACTATGGCGGTCGTGGCGAAGGGGTTAACGCACCGGATTGTGATTCCGGCATACGTGGGTTCAATTCCCATCGGTCGCCCCATAAGTAAGGACCCTTAGCTCAGTTGGTTAGAGCTATCGGCTCATAACCGATCGGTCGCAGGTTCGAATCCTGCAGGGTCCACCATCTTTTAAAAGAATAATTTGTTTACGGAGGATTACCCAAGTCTGGCTGAAGGGATTGGTCTTGAAAACCAACAGGGGCTTAATGGCTCGCGGGGGTTCGAATCCCTCATCCTCCTCCATTTTTTCTTTTCTACATAATAAGGCTCGGTAGCTCAGTCGGTAGAGCAACGGACTGAAAATCCGTGTGTCGGCGGTTCGATTCCGTCCCGAGCCATCCTTTAAAACAAGCATTTCTATGCTTGTTTTTTTTATGAATAAATACATAAAATTTTTATATAAAAATTTTATAAAATGACTCATAATAAATAGAAGAGAGAAAATAAAAGGCTAGAAAACCTTGATAATACAGACATTACAGGTAAAAATAGAAGTAATGATGAATAAAGAGGTTTAATAACAATGTAGAAGGTGTATAAATAAGTAGTAAGAATAAAAATGGTTTTATTGTAAATTCTATAAATAAAGCATAAAAGTTGCAAGAATGGAAGACCTTTGGTAACATTAATATATCAGAAAAACGAATATTCTGTGAACGTTTTTCTTACATACTATTATAGGAGGAATTATTTATGGCTAAATTTGAATTACCTGAATTACCTTATGCTTATGATGCATTAGAACCTCATATTGATAAGGAAACAATGAATATTCACCATACGAAGCACCACAATACGTATGTGACTAAACTAAACGCAGCACTAGAAGGACATGCGGATTTACAAGATAAATCAATAGACGTGCTTCTATCTGACTTAGATAACTTACCTGAATCTATCCAAACTGCTGTTCGAAACAACGGTGGCGGTCACTCAAACCACAGCTTGTTCTGGACATTACTTTCACCAAATGGTGGAGGAGAGCCAACTGGCGAATTAGCAACACAAATTAAAGATGCCTTTGGTAGTCTTGAAGCGTTTAAAGAAAAATTTGCAGCAGCTGCAACTGGTCGTTTTGGTTCAGGTTGGGCTTGGTTAATTGTTAAAAATGGTAAACTTGAAATTACTAGCACACCAAACCAAGATACACCAGTAATGGATGGTATATCTCCAATTCTAGGTTTAGATGTTTGGGAGCATGCTTATTATCTTAAATATCAAAACAAACGCCCTGATTATATTGCAGCATTCTGGAATGTTGTTAATTGGGATGAAGTTTCTAAATTATACGAAGCAACTAAATAATAGGTAAGTATTTAGTATAAAAAAACTGAGGGAATATCCTCAGTTTTTTTATTTGTTCTATATTATAGTATTTAACTAATGAAATACCTTACATAATTAATATAAACTATCTAAAACTGCATATCTCCTTGTCAATTGAAAACAATAAGATTTAGAACGAAACAAGGAGAACTGGATATGCAAAAGAAAACAAACATCTTATTAGGTGATATTGAGGTTAACCGAGATTTAAAGCTATTATTAATAATTGGCGGATTGTATGCTCTGGCTACATTCCTTTCCAATACATTTGTGAATATTTACTTATGGAAGCAATCAAATGATTACATAGCTATTGCACAGTATAATGCAGCAGTGTATATTTTGCAGCCAGTTACTTTTATCGTTGCCGGTAGATTAGCTAAAAGAGTAGATCGGGTTATCGTTTTACGGTTAGGAGTTACTGTTTTAGCTCTCTTCTTTATGACAGTTTTGCTAGTTAGTGAAAATGCTGCAACTTATAACATCTTATTGGGTGCCTTGTTAGGCGTTGGATATGGTTTCTATTGGTTAGCGTTTAACGTATTAACATTTGAAATTACGGAACCAGATACACGCGATTTTTTTAATGGGTTTTTGGGTTTAATGCAGTCGTTTGGTGGGATGATTGGTCCAATACTAGCTGGTTACATTATTTCAAATTTAAATAATTCACAAGGTTATACGATTATTTTCTCTATCTCTTTTTTCTTATTTATTTGTGCAGTAATTTGTAGTTTCTTTTTGAAAAGAAGGAAGGCTGCAGGGAAATTCGATTTTAGACGTATTTTATATGAAAGGAAAAACAATAAAAATTGGCGAAATATTCTATATGCGCATACGTTTCAAGGTTTAAGAGAAGGAATATTTGTGTTTGTAATATCAATTTGGGTATTCATTGCTACAGGAAGTGAGCTAGCTTTAGGTACATTTAATCTCATTTTTTCAGGTTGTTCTTTTGTTTGTTACTATGCGGCAACGCGATTAATTAAACCGCATATGCGAAAAAAGTCAATTCTAATTGGCGGGTTAGCACTATATTTTGCGATTTTTCTTATTATATTTAATTTGAACTATCCCATTCTCTTATTGTATGGTGCAATAATTGGTATTGCGTATCCATTATTTACAGTTCCTTATGCTTCTATGACATACGATGTAATTGGGCATGGATGGCAGGCAAAAGAAATGCGAATTGAGTATATTGTGGTTAGAGAGTTATTTTTAAATGTAGGTAGAGTGAGCTCGATTCTGCTATTTATAGTTAGTATCACGTTTTTCCCTGCCGATCAAATTATTCCTTATTTATTAGTGCTATTAGGCAGTGGACATATTGTTGTTTCTTTCTTTATACGAAAGGTATCGTTTCTTCCAACAGGGAAAAATCCTGCAACCCCATTAAAAGATGGTGTAATGAATAATGAAAATAGATAGATAACGTGTTATAATTACTCTAACTGAGTTCGTAATAAAGGGGGAGACATAAATGGGGAAAAAGAAAAAAAGGAAAATGCAACTTCCCTTTCGATTAAATATATTATTCATTTTTGTGTTTGCTTTATTTTCATTATTAATTTTGCAGTTAGGTGTCGTGCAAATTTTAAATGGTGAAGCTGCACAAGATCAAATAAATGAAACTGAAAATACACAAGCTTCAATTTCTGTGCCAAGGGGTCTAATGTATGATCGCTTTGGGAATTTAATTTTAGATAACGAATCAACACGTTCGATTACGTATACCCCACCTAAGAATGGTGACTCTGCTGCAGAACGTTTAGACCTTGCAGAGAAATTAGGTGAATATATTACAATGGAAGAAGAATTTGAAGAGTTAGACAAATTAATTCGAGAAAGAGATAAAAAAGAATATTGGTACATGCTCAATGCTAAAGAGGCAGGTGAGCGATTAACGGAAGAGGAATTAGGATTAGATACAAGTGAACAATATAAAATTACACTCGATAAAATTACAGCTGAAGATTACAACGAGTATGATTGGTCCGATCCAGTTTTATTAAATGTTGTTGCAATAAAAAAAGAATTAGATGCTGCTAGTGAATTTTCGCCACATATTGTTAAAAATGAAAATGTGACGGAAAAAGAGTATGCATTAGTTTCAGAGCATTTGTATGAGCTTACAGGGATTGATGCTTCGATTGATTGGAATCGTGTTTCGAAAGTTGATGATACATTTTCTACTTTTATTGGTGATATTACTTCAACAAATGAAGGCATACCAAGCGAAAATCAAGATTTCTATCTAACTCGTGGATACAGTCGTAATGATCGCGTTGGTAAGAGTGGGTTGGAACAAGAATATGAAAGTGTATTAACTGGACAAAAGGAAATAATAGAATATGTTACAAATAATAACGGTGTTATTGTAGGACAAAATACTGTTATCGATGGAAAGAGTGGCAGTGATCTCATTTTAACTGTAGATATTGAATTACAAAGTGAGTTAGATAAGATTGTTCAAGAAGAGCTAGAAAGCTACTATAATCAAAATCCGAGTGAAAATCGCTATATGGAGGATGCTTTGGTTGCTATGTTAGATCCGCAAACTGGAGATGTTCTTGCGTTATCTGGTGCACACCGCACGGAAGACAATGAATACGTAGATCATTCTTATCGGACGATTTATGATCAACATTTACCTGGTTCTACTATCAAAGGAGCAACTGTGTTAGCTGCTTTAGATTCAGGTGTAATGAGTCCTGGAGAGCAAATTTATGATCGGCCAATTAAAATTGCGAATGACCCTGAAAAAAGTTCTTGGAGTAATAATTTAGGTTATGTAGACGATATAGAAGCGTTAGAACAATCATCAAACGTTTATATGTTTAATGTAGCGATTAGATTAGCGAGTGCAAACTATCAATATGGTGAAAAACTATCAGGCTTTAATTGGGATTCGTTTCAGACATTACGAAATTATTATAATCAATTTGGTTTAGGTGTTGAAACAGGTATTGATTTACCATATGAATCAACTGGTGTAGTCGGAGATCCTGATAATGGGGGACTTCTTTTAGACCTTGCGATTGGCCAATATGATACGTATACAACACTGCAGTTGGCACAATATGTGTCAACTATTGCAAATGATGGCTATCGAGTAAGGCCGCATATTGTTAAAGAAGTAAGGGAATCGAATGCTTCAAAGGACACCTTAGGGCCTGTCATTGAAAGTTTTGACACTGACATACTCAACCGAGTCGTGATGGATGATGCTTATATTGCACGTGTGCAAGAAGGGTTTAAACGTGTCGTATCAGAAGGTACCGCATCAAGTCATTGGGGTAATAATGAATATAAGGTTGCCGCTAAGACAGGGACAGCTCAAAATGAATTCTATGCAGATGGTAATATACAATCTACTTATAACCTTTCATTAGTTGGTTATGCACCATATGATGAACCTGAGGTAGCTTTTGCAATAGTTATTCCAAAAACCGGAACTGGTAATGATCAAAATGGAATTCATCATGAAATTGGTAACCGGATCATTGAAAAATATTTTGAATTGAAAGAAGAACGCGATGAAGCAGGCGTAACTGAAAACTTAAATGAAGAAATAATAGAAGAAAATTAATCAAAGATGTGAGCGGAATTAACGCTCACGTCTTTTTTTTATTTTTGCTGACAAAATAAGAGCTTAATTTACACATTCTTAACATTCAATTAACGGTAAGTTCAAACTTATACGTTATGATTAATTTGTGGCTGAGATAGCCAAGCCTAAAACATATTATAAAACTGTAGGGGGAAACATTACATGAAGAATTTAAGATTAGTTGGATTAGCTTTACTATTAGTATTATCAATTGGTTTACTTGCTGCTTGTGGTTCAAGTGATGAGTCAGGTGCAGAAGAAACAGACGATTCGAATACAGAATCAACTGAAACAGAAGATACTGAAAGTGAATCTGCAGAATTAGAAGGTAGTGTTGTTGTTGATGGTTCTGGAACAGTTTATCCATTAATGGCTAGAATTGCAGAAGAATATATGTTAACAGAACAAGAAGGTGTATCTGTTGAAGTAGGTCGTTCAGGTACAAGTGCTGGATTTGAAAAGTTCTTAGTTGAAGATGGCACAGATTTCAATGATGCTTCTCGCCAAATTAAAGAGGAAGAATCAGCAACTGCTGAGGAGCTTGGTATAGAGGTTCAGGAACTAAAAGTTGCATTAGATGGTTTAACTTTCGTTACGCATCCAGATAATGATTGGGCTTCAGAAATGACAGAAGATGAACTGTTAAGCATCTTCCTTGCTGATGGTGGTGTAACAAACTGGTCTGACATAAATCCAGAATGGCCAGATGAAAAAATAAACACTTATGGACCGAACGAGAATCACGGTACGTATGAATTCTTTTATGAAAATATTCTTGAAGAGGCTGATCTTGTAAGTGATGTTAATCTTCAACAAGAGTATTCTACACTTGTAACATTAGTGGCTGAAGACGTTAACTCTATTGGATTCTTCGGATTTGGTTACTATGTAAACAATCAAGATAAATTACAAGCAGTAAGTGTTGATTTTGGTGATGGACCAGTTGAACCTTCACTTGAAACAATTGCTGAAGATGGGGATTATGCAAACTTTACACGTCCAGTCTTCACGTATTTAAACGTCAACAATGCAAAAGACAAAGCTCAAGTGTTAGATTATGGGATTTATTTAATGAATAATGTAAATACTTTTGCAGGTGAAACAGGATTTGCTCCTATCCCAGATGAAGAAGCACAAGAAAGTATTGATTTCTTAGAAGGACTTAAATAATTAAAATCTAAAAAAACTGCTAATAGAAGAGAGTATCAAATTACTCTCTTCTTATTAGTGGTATTAATAACATATTAAGAGGGGTGTTATGAGTGATGAATGACAGCAATTTAAACAAAGATAATGCTGTTCAAGTGAGAGAATTGATTAATAAAAAAAGGACTACAAGAAGTTTTTCTACTATTGTAGAAAAAGCAATTCCAATCTTACTATTCCTTATTGCAATGATTTCTTTACTAACAACTATTGGTATATTGTTCACGCTATTAACAGAGACAATACACTTTTTTTCTAGAGTATCGATTATTGAGTTCTTTACTGGTACGTTATTAAAACCATTAAGCCAAAATCCAGAGTTTGGTATCCTTCCATTAATTTCAGGTACTATTATTTCATCTGTTATTGCAATGCTTGTAGCAGGCCCGATTGGAATGATGACAGCAATTTATCTGAGTGAATATGCAACTGATCGTGTAAGAAAAACATTAAAACCACTTTTAGAGTTGCTTGCAGGTATTCCAACGATTGTTTATGGGTTCTTTGCATTTACATTTGTTACACCTCTATTAAGAGACTTCATCCCTGGTTTAGAAGCAACTAATGTGCTAAGCCCAGGTATTGTAATGGGAATTATGATTATTCCTATGATTGCATCTTTATCTGAAGATGCAATGAGTTCTGTCCCAAATGCAATGAGAGAAGGGGCACTAGCACTAGGAGCAACAAAGTTAGAAGTCACATTTCGTGTAATTGTACCAGCTGCTTTATCAGGTATTATTGCCTCTTTTGTTTTAGGTATTTCTCGAGCTATAGGAGAAACAATGATATTAACTATTGCCAGTGGAAGTTCCAAAAACTTTACGCTTGATGTAACGCAATCGATGCAAACAATGACAGCATATATTGTTGAAGTTTCTGGTGGAGATGCACCTGCTGGTTCAACTATCTACTATAGTTTATATGCAGTTGCGATGACACTATTTTGCTTTACACTACTAATGAATATTGTCGCAAGATATGTCTCTCGTAAGTTTAGGGAGGAATACTAAATGAAGCATTTAAGTACGAAGCAAGTTGAGAAAAAAATGAAATCTCGGCTCATTTTGAATAATATATTAAAAACAATTTTCTTATTATCTACGTTATTTGGACTTGTCGTTCTTGCTGTTTTAATTATTCGAGTATTAACACAAGGTCTATCTTATATCAATTTGGATTTTTTAACTGGTAAACTATCAACGAGTCCTGATAGAGCTGGTATTATGGGTGCTGTACTTGGTACCTTTTGGTTAATGGCTGTTGTTGTACCTGTAACAATGGTATTAGGTGTCAGTACCGCAATTTATAATGAATTATATGCGAGAAAAGGTCGATTACAGTCGGTAATTCAAACTAATATTTCAAACTTAGCGGGTGTACCTTCTATTGTATATGGGATATTAGGAATGACCATCTTTGTGCGAACTTTAGATTTTGGAAATATAGTTTTAGCAGGTGGGCTAACCATGTCATTGTTAGTATTACCTATTGTAATTGTATCAAGTCAAGAGGCAATTCGTGCTGTTCCAAACCATTTAAGTGAGGCTTCTTTTGGAATGGGTGCAACCAAGTGGCAAACAGTTAAAAATATTATTTTACCAGCTTCATTACCTGGAATATTGACGGGAACAATTTTGGCACTATCGCGTGCAATTGGCGAAACAGCGCCGCTTGTTGTTTTGGGGATACCTGCTTTATTGCTTCCATTCCCTGGAGGTATATTTGACAAGTTTACAGTACTTCCAATGCAAATTTATTATTGGACGCTAGATTCTTCATTGATGGAAGAGTATGCGTATTTAGCATCGGCTACAATTATTGTTTTATTGGTATTGTTATTTATCTTAAACTCTACGGCAATTATAATCAGAAACAAATTTCAGCAAAGATATTAAATATAAGGGGTGAATGAAATGAGTACTGCTACAGAATTGAATAAAAATAATCTAAAATTTGTCTCAAATAAAAATACGCCAGTAAAAACGAAAGAAGTTGCGAATATAGTATATGATACAAAAGATTTAAATTTATGGTATGGTGACACGCAAGCATTAAAAAGTATTGATTTGCCACTATATGAAAAAGAAGTTACTGCCATTATTGGACCATCAGGTTGTGGGAAATCAACCTATCTAAAAACGTTAAATAGAATGGTAGAGTTAGTTCCTAATGTCCGTACATCAGGAACAATTAAATATAGAGGTAAAAATATTCTAGATAAGTCATTTAAGGTGGAAGAATTAAGAACCAATGTTGGAATGGTCTTTCAAAAACCAAATCCATTTCCAAAGTCTATTTATGAGAATATTGCATATGGTCCGAAGATTCATGGCATTCGTAACAAAAAAGTCTTAGATGAAATTGTCGAGAGAAGCCTTCGTGGTGCTTACATTTGGGATGAAGTTAAAGATCGTTTAAAAGATAATGCTTATAGCTTATCAGGTGGACAGCAACAACGTATATGTATAGCGCGCTGTTTAGCGATTGAACCAGATGTTATCTTAATGGATGAGCCAACATCGGCATTAGATCCTAAATCAACATTAAAAGTAGAAGAATTAATTCAAGAGCTGAAAAAAAATTATTCTATCATTATAGTAACGCATAATATGCAGCAGGCAGCCCGTATATCAGATAAAACAGCCTTCCTATTAAATGGAGAATTAGTTGAATATACAGATACGGATACGTTGTTTTCTTTACCTAAAGATAAGCGAACAGAGGATTATATTACAGGAAGATTTGGTTAATATCTGAAAGGTATGGGGGAGGATTTTTATGGTTGCTAGAGAGCAATTCGAAATTGAATTAGATAAAATGAAGCAAAAGGTTATTGATTTGGCCCAAGGAGCAAAGGTACAATTGCAAGATGCTGTTCATGCGCTGTATCAATCAGATACAAGTCTAGCTGCAGAAGTTGTTGAAGCGGATAAACGATTAGATGCAATTGATTTAGATATTAACGAGACTGCGATATTATTAATTGCTCGTCAGCAACCAGTAGCTTCAGATTTAAGGAAGTTAATTGTTGCAATACGTATATCAACAGACTTAGAACGGATGGCAGATAACGCGAAAAATATAGCTCGTTCTACCAAACATTTAGGAGAGAATCATGGTTTAGAGATCCACGAATCATTAGCGGATATGCGTGATGTGGCTTTAAGAATGATTGATTTAGCCATTCATGCATATGAACAAGAAGATATTACGATAGCAAAAAATCTTTCTGAGATGGATGATTTAATTGATGGTATGTATGCTAATGTCTTACAGGAATTATTAGAAGAGACAGCTACAAACCCACAAAAGATTCAATTGATCATGCAAATGGCGTTTTGTGGCCGATTTATAGAAAGGTATGGAGATCACCTAACAAATATTGCAGAAAATATTATGTATCTTGTAAAAGGTGAGTCTTTAGACTTGAATGAATAAAAAACCAGTAGTGTTAAGACAACTGTCTAGACACTACTGGTTTTTAATTTTGATTCGCTATCGTATTTGCTATCTCTTCAGTGGACATATCGCTATTTAATTCAAATTGACCTATTTGTATGCTCGTACCATAATCATTATCAGTTATATATGCAATAAAAGCTTCTTGACTATCAATAATGTTTGCTGCGACTAAATAATTCGCAACTTCTGAAATTGTCATACCAGATTCAATTGATAAGTTATAAGTATCTGTATCTTCCTCTGTTTCTTTTTCAATCACTTCTTCTTGTTCATTCTCCATATCTATCGTGTCGTCTTCCTCCGTAATGGAAGTTGGATCTTCGTTCGTAACGAAATATCCTTGATTTTCTAATTTAGTAATCATTTCTTCTGTACTTAACTCTTTGCTTACAGTTTCTTTATCTTTTTCTAAAAAAAATGTAATACTTAATAAGATTGTAGCTGTTAGTAATCCGAATGTAAATACACGTATGAATGGTTTCATTATAAATGCCTCTATCCTTTAGTTGAGAATTGTCTAACAAGCGAATGGATGTCATACTCACTTAAATTAGTTGATCTTGCAATTTCAGCTGCAGAGTTTCCTGCTAAATGCATTTGCTGTACTCTCCGCATCAAAGGAGTTTGTGTTTGTTTCGGCTTTTGTAGATCAAGTCCGTCCATATCATCTGAAAGCAATTCTTCTTCTAAAATTTTAATTTTTTTCTTCATTTGATACGTCTCTTGTAAAGAAGATAAAGATGTCTGTTCTAATTGATCTTCCAAAAGTTTGAATTTATCGTTCATAAAAAATGAGATAATAAATAATACGATAGCAACGACAAGTAAACTAATAATTGTATATATCACTAAGTTCCCTCCTAATGTTCACTCTATTAGTTATAACACAATTGGTTCTTGAAAAAAAGTACTATAATTTTATTCGAAATCTATAAAGAACCTTGAATTATACGTTTATATTTGGTATTATAGATAAGTCTGAAAATGATATTAAATTTAAGAGTTGTTAGATGAATAGTTTGGAGGGATAATGATGCGCGTAAATATCACACTTGCTTGTACTGAATCAGGTGACCGTAATTATATTACTACAAAAAACAAACGTACAAACCCGGAACGTATAGAAATGAAGAAATATAGCCCGCGTTTGAAAAAACAAACGCTTCACCGCGAAACTAAATAGAAGTTACGTTCTAGCTCTTGCCTAATATTAGGTAAGAGCTTTTCATCTTTTTACTGGCAAAGGAGTGAACCAAACTGGAAACAAAAAAAGAGTTGCGCAATGAAATCAAACAAAAGTTAATGGGTTTATCTAGTAAGGAGAAGACGAGGATTGAGTTACAACTCTATCAAAATTTGTTTAGTAGTACATATTGGATGCAAGCGGAAGTAATTGGTGTAACAATTTCACAGGGAAACGAGTGGGAAACGAGACCAATAATAGAAGCTGGTAAGAAACAAGGCAAAAAGATTGTAGTGCCAAAATGTTTGCCGAATGAATCTAAATTATTATTTTATCACTTAGAATCGTTTGAGCAATTGGAGAAAGTATATTTTGGACTGTTAGAGCCGAATCCTGCTGTATCGATTCAGATTGAATCAAACAAAATAGATTTAATAATTGTTCCTGGATTACTCTTTGACCATTTGAATTATCGAATTGGTCATGGTGGTGGCTATTACGATCGATTTTTAGCTGAATATACTGGAAATACAATATCATTAGCGTGGAAGGAACAAATAATTGAAAGTATTTCTCCAGAGTCATTTGATGTGCCAGTTAATCGTATAATAACGAATTGATTTTCGCGGTTTTTCAAAAGATAAATCATATTTTTTTTATTTCGAGGTAAACTATTCTTGCTGAATATAATTAGGAAGGATGAAGTTATGAGATGAAAAAAATAATAATGATTTGTGCGATGCTATTCGGTGGAGTTATTTTATACAGAAAAAAATATAAAATAATAAATATGCTTTTAACTTTTACGGTTATTCGAAAAGTAATGATCGCTTTGAGTATGCGTATTCCAATTTTACGAAATCACTTGATGCCTAGTATATTTGGGAATGTAAAATAAATTATAGACGAAGGGGGCGTTTCTAATGCAGAAACGTCCCCTTCGTCTATAATTTAATGGTATGATAAAAAGGGAAGAAAGGGTGGTAGAGATGTTTCTAGAAGATACATTTTATCTTTATAAATTAACAGATTACTTCATTCATCAACATGGATTTGATATAGTCTTTATCGATAATAAACATACAGAAGTTTGGTTACAACGAAATAAAAGAAAACAAAATCATGTGATTCGTCTTACTAATCAAGAGTTTGATTGGAAGAATCAATTAAAAATAGATGTAGATCGAACCTCTCATAATGCTAAAAAACTTGCTAAATTATTTTTAGGTAGAAATATTGAAATACATAATGTCTATGTAGCAAAGCAAGCTCCAGTGGATGATTGGGAAATTTTAAAAGAAACAAAAAAGATAAATCAGGGCAAATTTTCAAACCTACACACCTATTATGTAGATGAAGAGAATAGGACAAAAGAAATAGAACTTTTATTCCAGAAAACGGCTGTTGATCCAATCGAACTTAACATACCGCGTAACGTATTAGAAATGGAGCGGATTACACAGTATCTAAAACTATCTATTCTTGGAGAATTTCAACAAATCCAAAACAAATCTACAAAGGTATTTCAATATGCGAAACCAATCTATACATATGTGCTGCTAGTTATTAATGTACTTATGTTTCTATTGTTAGAATTACAAGGCGGAAGCACCTCAACAGATACTTTAATGCGTTACGGTGCAAAGTATAATCCAGCAATATTGGATGGGGAATGGTGGCGAATTATCTCCTCTATGTTTTTACATATTGGTTTCTTACATCTCGTAATGAATATGCTTGCACTACATATTGTTGGTAGTTTAGTTGAACGGATTTATGGTGCAAAACGGTTTTTATTTATATACTTTAGTTCTGGAATTCTAGGTGGCATAACAAGTTTTGCTTTTAGTCCCCAATTAGCTGCAGGCGCATCTGGTGCTATTTTTGGTTTGTTTGGAGCATTATTATTTTTTGGAATACACCATCGTCGAATTTTCTTTCAAACAATGGGATGGAATATAATTGTTATTATTGCATTTAATATTGTATTTGGCTTTGTAGTACAACAAATCGATAATGGAGCTCATATTGGTGGTTTAATCGGTGGTCTTGTTGCATCGGGAATTGTATTCTTTCCAAAGAAAAAAAAGGTCCAACAGCAACTACTGGCCATTTTAGTCTATGTCGGAATACTCATAACGTTGCTTTTATATGGCGTATTTGATACATCTGCACATTATGATCCAACTCTAGAAACCCAAATCGCACAACAACTTATTATAGAAGAAAAATATGAAGAAGTAATACAAGTTACAACTAGTGTAATAAACAATAACCCGATCGATTATTTGGCTGAATTATTATTCCTAAGATCATACGCATATAGTAATTTAGATCAAACGAATAAGGCAATGGATGATTTATTGCATTTGATATCGATTGAACCAAATAAAATACCGGAAGCACATTATAATTTGGCTTTAATTTATATGAATAATAATGAAGCAAATAAGGCCAAAAAGTCACTAGAAAAAGCAATAGATTTAGATCCTACAAATAATTTATTCAGTGACTTGTATCAAGATTGGTTTTCAAATGAATAATTTTGAATAAGTTGTTGCATCTGGCCAGTGTGATCTTGAAATAAAATCCGTAAGTGTGTTCCCTCTTTATCTAAAAGTATTAGTGGAATAAAGCTTTTAGAAGAAGGACTAGACTCATTGAATGGAAGAATATAATTTGCGTATAATCCTTCCCACATTTGACCAATGACTTTTTTTGTTTGAGTTGCTGACAAATTAGGAAAGGCAGTGGTTTCATATTGATAAAGCATATTTAAAGGTATAGATAGATAGTCATCACTATTTAATTGAAAGTGATCAAGTAATTGTTGCCATTTATAATATAATTGTTGATTTGTTGCATGATTTAATGTTTCTTTCCATTCCGTTTGTAAATCGTTTGAAGGTACTTTAAATGCCTCTAAGGGTGTTTGGGGTGAATCAATTACATATAACTCATCATGTGACATAGCCTGAACACTTTTTATCTTATCTTCTGGATAATGTACTTCTGCATGATGAAAAGAGATCGCTTGATAATGACTGCTATCTTCTCCCGTTATTGTTGTTTGTAAATCTATCGTACGTTCTTGTTCCTTCCATTTACTTTTTATAGCTTTCAATTGACCATCAACATATAAAAGAGCAATATCTTGCCTTAGATAAGTTAATTCATCTAATTCGGATGAAGTATGCCAATCTATTGTATAGCTATCTTTTCCTTGTTCCATTAATAATTTTAGTTTTGTTGAAACACTGGAGAAAGTTCTTGAATCATCAATGGGAAAGTATTTTATAGTTGTTTCAGACAGATTATTGAAAAAAATCAATGAACTAAACAGTATTATTGAAATGAAGATAATAAAAATATACCGCCTCATACGTCCTCCAATCTAGTTAACCGAGTTAAGGTTACTTGCTTATTCATATACATATATATGTACAAGCTTTTATTTATATGTATATGCATGATATTTATTTCTTTGTAAAAGCTACTATTAGATGACTAATATATTTACATAGAATGAAGGTGTCGTTATGGACAAGAATAAGGCTTTAAGTAAGTCATTTGCTGATAATGTGGACTATTTACATGATTACCTGGGTGTTGAAAAGAGTTTTGATATTATTCAATTAGATTTACATTATGCTGGTAAGGATATGGCAATGTTCTTGGTCGATGGCTTTGTCAAAGATGACATTATGTTATATCTGATGCGCTTTTTGGCGGATTTAGACGAAGAGAAACTTAAACCAGATCCACTGATTAAACTTTTAAAAACGTATATACCATATGTTGAGTTAGCAACGGTTGATGATTTGATTGAGGCTGGAGATACAGTACTTGGAGGACCAACTGCTTTAGTAATTGAGGGACTCGATAAAATCATCATAATTGATGCCAGAACTTATCCTACTAGAGGACTACAAGAACCAGATTTAGAAAGGGTTGTACGTGGATCAAGAGATGGATACGTTGAAACAATTATTTTTAATACAGCACTGACGAGAAGACGTGTTCGTGATCGTTCATTAAGAATGGCTTATACAAGTATAGGAAGGCGTTCGAAGTCCGATATATGCGTTTGTTATATTGAGGATATTGCAGATCCTGAAAAAGTGAAATTATTACAAGATCACCTTAAAAAGATTGATACAGATGGTCTGCCAATGGCTGAGAAAACAATTGAAGAATATCTGAGTGGTAGACATTGGAATCCATATCCAACCATTCGTTATACGGAACGTCCTGATACGGCTGCAGCACATTTATTTGAAGGTCACATCATTTTGATTATTGATGGTTCGCCAAGTGTAATGATTTTACCAGCCACGTTTTGGCATCATTTACAACATGCAGAGGAATATAGACAAAAACCTTTGGTAGGTGCTTATTTACGTTTTGTACGATTTTTTGCTGTTATTAGTTCTATTTTCGTTTTACCTTTCTACTATTTGATTTCTATGGAACCAGCTTTATTACCAGAACAGCTTGCCTTTTTCGGCCCAAGTGAGGCTGGTGTAATTCCCTTATTACTTCAATTTTTAATAGCTGAGATTGGAATTGATATGCTTCGGATGGCTGCCATTCACACACCAACAACTCTAGCTACTGCATTAGGTCTTGTTGCAGCAATCATGATTGGACAAGTAGCGGTGGAAGTGGGATTGTTTTCAAGTGAGGTCGTTTTATATTTATCAATTGCAGTGATGGGGACATTTGCAACTCCAAGTTATGAGTTAAGTTTAGCAAATAGGCTGGTTCGTATGTTATTACTGCTTACCACGGCAAGTTTTGGTGCAATAGGATACGTTATAGGTGTAACAGGATGGTTAGTGTACCTAATTCGAATGAATACATTTAAAACTGGTTACATGTGGCCTTTCATTCCCTTTTCACCGAAAGCTTTCCTTGATGTACTTATTCGGACACCAGTACCATTAAAAAGTAGAAGACCAACTTTCTTAGACCCACAAGACCCAGATCGATAAAATTGATCTAGGTCTTTTTTTTATTTATTGATATATTGCCATTTAAATTTGTTATAATAAGATAGGTGATTATATGAAAACAATTTATGACATACAGCAATTGTTAAAAAAGTTTGGAACAATTATTTACATCGGTGACCGATTAGCAGATTTAGAATTAATGGAAGCTGAGATAAAAGAGCTGTATCAAGCGCAATGTCTTTCTATTGCAGATTATCAAATGGCGATTTTGTTATTAAGACAAGAAATGGCAAAATTAAAGAATTGAAAGGGTGGTAGCATGAGTGAGCAATTATTAATAGGTGTTGACATTGGTGGAACTACAATAAAAATAGGTGTAATTAAAACAGACGGAAGAATTGTTGAAAAATGGGAAATTAAAACGAATAAAGATGATAACGCTAAAAATATTCCCCTTGATATTTGGACTTCGATTAAGCTAAAACTAAAGAAATTAGATATAGATAAGAAAGCTATACTGGGAATAGGTGTTGGTGCGCCTGGATTTGTTGATGTTAAAACTGGTGAAGTATCTATAGCAGTAAATTTAGGTTGGAAGGACTTTAAATTAGCAGCTATATTAAAAGAATTATCAGAATTACCTGTAATCGTTGATAATGATGCAAATATTGCAGCTGTTGGAGAGAATTGGAAAGGTTCTGGTAGATTAGCAGATAACTTAATTGCGATAACACTAGGAACTGGAGTTGGTGGTGGTATTATTGCAAATGGAAAAGTGATCAATGGTGTTAATGGCACTGCAGGAGAAATTGGACATATTACAGTTGAACCAGGAGGAAGTCCATGTAATTGTGGTAGAAATGGTTGTTTAGAGACAGTGGCATCAGCAACAGGAATTGTTAGACAAGCAAAGAATGCTATCCAGTCTGGTTCAACCACAACTTTAAACGACCGTTCTAAATTAAAAGAGTTGACAGCGAAAGATGTTTTTGAATTAGCTACATCCGGAGATAAGGCGGCACAGGAAATTATTGATAGAGTGACAGATGTTCTTGGATTAGCAATTGCAAATATGGCAACAATGATTAATCCATCTATAATTGTTATAGGAGGAGGCGTTTCAAAAGCGGGAGAAGAATTACTAAAACCACTACGCAGTGCTTTTGAATCGTATACGTTACCTCGTATAGACGAAGCTTGCGAGTTTGTTATTGCAACATTAGGTAATGATGCAGGAATTATAGGTGGAGCTTATTTAGTGAAGCAAGCACAAGAATAAAATAATTATTTTATTTTCTATCAAATTTTCTTCTCAAACAATTTACATTAACATAATATATTAAAATAAATCCGTGTTTTAGGGTTTATTTTTTTAGGTTTTTCTAATAAAATAGGTTATTATTAATTTAATGTAAAAAACATTGAAACCTTTTGTCTTTCAATACGTCTATATATTAAGGGTTTATTAATTTGCACTTGTGGTATATAATATTTAAGTTGAGAATGTAAATTAAACTTTAAAATATAAATAATAGAATATGGCTAGGAGGAAGTTATAAATATGCTTCAAAAAAAATATAATGTACCGCTATACGTAATTGCGAGCTTATTATTTGGTGCAAAGACATATATTGTTTACCGATTTATCTTCAATATTCAATTAGACAATATCATGCAAGAGATCATCTTATTGATTAATCCATTTGTGTCAGCATTTTTAATATTCGCAGTAAGTGTGTGGTTTAAAGAAAAAGTACAAATGAAAATAATTAAATATACGGCACTGATTGGATCACTAATTTTGTACTTTAATCTAGTATTCTATCGGAACTTCTCAGATTTCATTACAATTCCAATGTTATTTCAAGGAAGTAATGCAGCTGATTTAGGAACGAGTGTATTGGCTTTAATGCATCTACCAGATGTTTTGCTATTTCTTGACCTTGGTGTTATTTGGTATCTGAGTAAGAGGTACAGTGGTACATTGTCAGCAGTGTATATTAAACGCAAGAAAATACTTGCGTTGAGTCTATCTCTTGCATTTTTACTAGGTAACTATGTATTAGCAGAGATTGAACGCCCACAATTGTTACAAAGAACTTTTGACCGTGAGTATTTAGTTAAAAATATAGGTATTTTTAATTACCACATCTATGATATTGCACAACAATCCAAGTCACAAGCACAACGGGTATTTGCAGATGGTAATGAATTACCTGAAATTGAAGCTTATATTGAAGAAAATGTTGCAAATCAAGAAGAAAATGAAATGTCGGGTATTGCAGAAGGTAAAAATGTTATTTTTATTTCTTTAGAATCCATTCAAAGTTTTGTGATTAACAACACGTTAAATGGAGAAGAAGTTACTCCATTTCTAAATGACTTAATTGATGAAAGTTATTATTTTGAGAATTTTTACCATCAAACGGAGCAAGGTAAAACGTCAGATTCTGAGTTCTTAGTGGAAACTGGTTTATATCCATTACCTAGTGGTGCTGTTTATTTCACCCATGGTCAAAATGAGTATAATGCGACACCTGAGATTCTAGGAGAAGAAGGTTACACGTCTGCAGTACTACACTCAAATAATAAAAGTTTCTGGAATCGTGATGTAATGTATAATAATATCGGTATTGATCACTATTATGATGTGGATTCATATGAAGTTACTGATGAAAATAAAGTTGGTTGGGGATTAAAGGATAAAGAATTCTTTGAACAATCGATTAAATATTTACAAGCATTAGAAGAGCCATATTATACACGTTTTATTACGTTAACGAATCATTATCCATTTGATTTAGATGAAGAAGATGCTACGATAGATAAATTTGATTCAAATTCAAAAACGTTAAATCAATATTTTCAAACAGTACGTTATACAGACGAAGCTGTTGAAGCCTTTTTTACTGATTTAAAAGAATCTGGTGAGTATGAAAATTCTATTATTGTTCTAATGGGGGATCATTACGGAATTAGTGATTTTCATGATAAAGCAATGGCAGAGTATTTAGATAAAGATGAGATCACACCTTATGACCATATACAGTTACAACGCGTACCACTCTATATTCATATTCCTGGTGAAGATGGAGATGTAGTTTCTGAAATAGGTGGTCAAATAGATATAAAACCAACACTTTTAAATCTATTAGGTATTGATGATAGTGAAGACCTTAGCTTTGGTGTTGATTTATTTGGTGCAGATCGAAAAGACTATGTAGCATTGCGTGATGGAAGCTTTATAAGCGATGAGTATATCTATACGAAAGATCAATGTTTTAATCGCGAAACTGGAGACTTACTTTCAGCAGAAACGTCTAGTCTACTAAGTGAAGATGATAGTGAATCGGAAGTAAGTGCATGTCAACCAATA
The DNA here is from genome assembly GCF_003426055.1 of Paraliobacillus sediminis. Taxonomy (NCBI): domain Bacteria; kingdom Bacillati; phylum Bacillota; class Bacilli; order Caryophanales; family Bacillaceae; genus Paraliobacillus; species Paraliobacillus sediminis. Next base: position 874,186 of record NZ_QJSI01000003.1, on the reverse strand, counting down.
TCAGAGCAAGTTCAAAAAGAATTATCGTATTCAGATCAGATTATTTATGGAGATTTATTCCGTTTTTATGATTTTGGTTACGAAGAGAAAGAGTAATACAAAAATACCTTATCTCAAATGAGATAAGGTATTTTTGTATTACTAACTATTGAAAATAGCTTGTTATAATGGTTGAGATCGATAAAAATCCAAACAATATGGTTGATGAACCTGTCATTAGTGTTGCCGAAATGTTTTTGGATTTTAATTCTCGACAAAGAGCAGATCCACATAGTAATGTTATAATAATTAGTATAAATGCAAGTACCAATTTACTGAACTCCCTTTCGCAAAAATAATGCTTGATAATTTTAATTAAAAGATAGTAATAAATGTCCTTCCACAGTTTAGAATAATATTAGTCGTTTGTCGAGTGTTTATTAAAAATAAATGAAAAAGGTGAATAAAATGCAGATTCATGGTATGTCTTTAGGTCAATTAGGAACAAATTGTTATGTGATTTACAAAGAGAGAGAGGCTATCATTATAGATCCTGGTGGTGATAGTGACATATTACGAGAATGGTTACGAAAAAAAGAGCTAGCACCTAGTGCAATTTTATTAACACATGCTCATTTTGACCATATTGGTGCGGTTGAAAGTATTAGAGGTTTTTATCAGATCCCTATTTACTTACATGAAGCAGAAGAAGATTGGATGGGTGAGCCTCAATTAAATGGTTCTGCCTTATTTCCAGTGGATAATGTTTCTTGTCAACCTGCAGATAATTTGATTACAACAGGTAAGATGAAAATAGGTGACTTTTCTTTTGACGTCATACATACGCCTGGGCATTCACCAGGTGGTGTCTCGTTTATATTCTCAGAGGACAAGATATTAATTTCGGGTGACTGCTTATTTCAAAATGGAATTGGAAGAACAGATTTGCCTGGAGGAAATAGTAAACAATTAATTCAAAGTATTAAAGAAAAACTTTTTACTTTAGACGGACAATTCACTGTTTATCCAGGACATGGTCCAATTACAACAATAGAAGAAGAGCGAATGCATAATCCATTTATATCTTAATTATTCAAATTCGTAGAGTGAAACTGACAAATAGGTCTTTGTATAAGGAAGAAATTTCGAACCTTTTTCGTAAGCATTAAGGTATTTCATCTGACGAACTTGAGAGAAACTGTGACGTAGTTAGACTTTATTACCCGCTACGGAAGTAAATGGTCTCGCTTTCCGTGGGCACAACTTCAGCTATCTATAGAAGCAAAGATCGCTTCTATAGATAGCTGAAGCCGTGCCTGTGGAAAGGGAATCAATTGCACTTGATAAGCGGGTCAGGAAATTCTGTTATGTCGCAGTTGATGATTATTCCGACTTAAATCTTATAGAAAGTAGTTTTTCTAAAAGACTGTCTAGCAATAGTAAAGATCTACTCCAAACATTAAACAGTCAATGATTAGCTCTTATTTTAAGTAATAAGAAAAACCTACCTCTAAAATAGAGGTAGGTATAATACTGGGCTAGCTGGATTCGAACCAACGAATGACGATACCAAAAACCGCTGCCTTACCGCTTGGCTATAGCCCATCAAGTTACATTCGTTATCTTTAACTATTTGCGTGGTTCTTATGCATGAATTTCGTAATGAATTCATTCCTTTAGTATATATCTACTTAATTTTCTATTCCCTGATAATGTAGTAGCTTCAAATTGGTATCGCATTGCATTATTTTCAAGTACATCATAAGTGATTTTGACTATCCCATTTGGAAATTCATATTGAATTACTTCTTTGTCAGGGTTAGAATTATTTTTGTTCCGTTCACTGACTAATGTTTGATAAGCCATTTGATGTAATGTTTCTAACTCGATTTGCTCCATTTGTAATGTAGTCATTTTTGTGTTATTTGCATAGAGGGTAATACCAGTAATAACACTTAATAAAATAATTGCCGCAACAAAGGAGACATAAGGAAATAAAAATCCGCTTTCTGATTGAGTAATTTTAGTAAAAGGTAAATGTTTTTGCATAAATTTCTCCTGTAATTGTTGTTATCGTCACGTGTATTCCATAGCTTAATTCTTCAACAATAAATGTGTGAATGTTTCCAACTAATATTTCATGTCCAGTTTGATTCGTTTGTTTTCTAATCATGTCTTGATAGGAAGAGATTGCGATTTTTTCTCCAGTTTGTTTTGTTACATATATCGTATTCGCTTGTACATAGTTAAAATCATTTTCGTGTATCTCATTACTTAAGAAATGGAAGAATTGTCGGATTGATAATTCATCTGTATAGGATTGCTGATCAATTAAACGATAAATTGTTGGAATTAACGCTAACGTTGTACTGATAATTGCCAGTGAAAACAAGATTGTTACAAGTGTGAAACCTCTCTCATTGCTTTGGATAATAGTACAAGCAGACTTCTTCTGATTGATTTTTAACATTGTCCCATATCGCACATCCTTTCCACAATGGACCTTCTTTTCTAAATATAAGAGTAACTTCTTCATTATTATAAATTCTCTCTTTTTTTACATTTTGGTTTGATATTGAATTAGCTGAGAAGATTTGAAGTTCATCATGTAGAAATGATTGTATATCTCTTTTTTGAAACAAGATATTCTGTTCGATGCTCAATTGCAATATGATTGGTACCAATGTGAAACTTATCATCATTAGAATGCTAAAAGAAGCGAGTAATTCAGTTAAAATAAATCCTTGCTGCTTATTTCTCAATGAGATAACTCCTTCCTTTTCCAAAAGAGAAAGTAATATCATAGCGAGTAGTAGGTGTTATAATTTGAAACCTCCCTGGTTGCTGAATTGTCCCATTAGGTGAAAAAGTTAAGGGCATGGATAATGTGTGTAGTTTTATCTCCCATTCCTCAGGAATAGGACGTTTAATTATAATTTCACCTAAACCGCCACTTCTAATTTCATAATTATGTGATGACGGTTTTATTAGCATGTAGACATTTCCCATAGATGTGATTGATAGTTTTTGCATAAACAGTATGTCACTCTCAAATATTTGATGCCATTGGTTAAATTGATAGTTTTGATAGCTTTTTATGTGGAGATTAGTTCCAATTATAAGTAAAACCGAAAGAATACTTAATACAATAAGTAACTCAACAATTGTAAAGCCACTTTCCTTTCTCACGATCATTTAGTTACAGCAATTGTTTTAAGTTTATGATTAATTGCTTCTCCCTCATCATATACAATTTGTTTCGTTCCATTGGAACAAGTGTCGGATTGGATATATTCTTCATCGACAAGGATAGAAATTGTAGCAGGATAGGCGCCATGATCTATTTTGTAAGATTCCAATTGATTGTCTGTCATCTGGATTAATGCAGCACAACCCTTATTTTGTACAGTTTCATTTTTATCAGCTAAATTAGGTATTAATAAAATTAATAGTGTCGTAATAACCGCTAAAACAATTAGCATTTCAATTAATGTAAATCCTTTTTCATTTCTGATTTTAACCATCTCCTAAATCGTATTTATTAATTGAAACATCGGTAAAAGTAAAGAGAGATAAATAAAAATAATACTTAGAGCCATCACAATAAAAAAGATGGGTTGAATACGTGCAATTATTCTTTTTACTTTAATTTCAATAAGTTCTATTAAAAAATCGGCATACATTTTTAAATCTTTTATTAGCATGTCGTTTGTAACATTTTTTTGGAAAATAGCACTAATGTCATGTTCCAGAAGTGTGCAACTTGGAAGAATAGTTGAGATAGCTTGTCCTCTTTGCAAACCTTGCATTAAAATATCGCAATAGTAACTTAGAAGGGGGAGCTGTTTTTGTTTTGATAGAATTTCAAAACACTCTTTTAAAGATAGTCCAGCTTGTAACAATGAGCTTAAATGTATGGAAAATAGAAAAGTTGTATGTGATTGAATGAATTTTTTTATGAACGGAATACCTTCATAAAATATAAGTTTCGTTTCAATTGCTAGGTTTTTTTTTACTAGTGTCCAATAAATAAAACATAAGCATATGGCAAGAAAACCAAAAGCAAATATAGTAAATAAAACATTGATTAGTCGGATTGAAAATAGTGTTAAATCTGAGGTGTATGTAGTAGATGAGAATAATTGAATAAAAGAAGGATATACAGATGTTTTAATGAAATATAAAAGTAGAATAAACATGATGAATAGAACAAGAGGATACCGCATAGCTTGTTGAAACTTTTGAACCAACGTTAGTTGTTGACTAACTAACTGGATACTTTGTTTTAAGGCTTTTCTAATATCACCATGAGCCATTGCAAAAAACAAAAACGATATAATTTTCGGGTCAAATTTGGCGTGTTCTAATGCTAAAGTAATAGAATTACCTTCTTTTAATGTAACGATAATCTCCTTAGCGTGTTTCTCCCATTTTGGATTCCACTGCATGGCGACTAGAGCATCAAGTAATGTGTAATGATGATCTAATAAACGAGTTAATCGTATTAAAAACTTATTTTGTTCATCTAAAGATAATGCAGTAGATCTCTTAAGGCAAAATGGTTTATGTCTGCTTCGCATATCCGTAGGCAACGGCTTTCCTCCTTAACTGATTAAAAGTATGAAATTCAGGATTTGTTTCATCAGTTGTTCCAGTTATTGCTTTCTGGAGTACTTCTCCATCTAGTAATTCTAAAATGGCTGCTCGAGAAGGAAGTTGACCTTTTGTTAACACTGGAAATAATTCTAAAGCCGCAACAGCAATTAAGTTTTGTTCTAAATCAGTCTGTTTTATGCCCATTTCATTTAATCTATGGATAGTACCAAAGGCATTTTTTGCATGTAATGTAGATAAAACGAGGTGTCCAGTGTAAGCTGCATGAAAAACAAATTGAGCCGTCTTTTCATCACGAATTTCTCCAACCATAAGAATATCAGGATCATGCCGAAGCGCTGCCTTTAACCCAGCTTGATAAGTAATCCCACTTTTTTCATTTACTTGAACTTGAAGTAAGTCTTGAATTTCTTTTTCAATTGGATCTTCTAACGTAATGGTTTGGTAAGATTGTTCTTGTAACAAAGCTTGTAATAAGGCATACAAAGTGGTAGTTTTACCACTTCCTGTCGGGCCAGTGAATAAAATTACACCACTTCGATTGGTAATCCATTTTTTTATACTATTTAATTGATAGGGAAATAGAAATAATTGATTTAATGAAATTGCTTCTTGTTGAGGTAATAAACGGATAGCTAGACTTTCTGAACAATTAACAGGTAATGTCGATAATCGAAGTGATATTGTCTGCTGCTTATAATGAAATGTAATTGCACCATTTTGGGGGCTTCGGGTTTCACCAATATCCATTCCAGCTGTAAACTTATAATAGCTCACTAAAACTTGATATTGTTTTAAATCAATTTCATAATGAAATATGCGTTTTCCGTGAATTCGAAAATATATTTTCACTGTTGAAGTAAAAGGACAAAAATGAATATCGGATGCAGCAAGATCTAAAGCAGCATATAATAATTTATTTGAAAAAATTGCCGCAGGATTCAATAGGTTCACCTCACTTTATAATGTTACTATACAAAGCTATTTTCAATAAAGCAAGAGCGTTTTAAATGTTTCAAAGTACCTAAAAATGAGTTTCTATTCCTATTTAGTTAGGTAATATTTAATTTTGTTTTAGTCGGATTTTGATTTTACATATTGAAAAAACTAACAAATTTTTTTCGTGAAATCGAATTTTTTTACGAATCGTGATATAATGAACGCAAATTTAGTTCGAACAAGGAGTAAATAATGAATAGTATATATTTAATTGGTTTTATGGGAAGCGGAAAAACAACAATTGCTAATAGACTTGGTGCAAAATTACATTTAGCTGTACAGGATACGGACAAAATGATTGAGCTTTATTATCAAATGAAGATAAAAGATATATTTTTGAAATATGGTGAGAAAACTTTTCGTGAATATGAACAAGAGATATTAGGAAAAGTGGAAAAAATTAATTGCATTGTTTCAACGGGTGGAGGTATTATCGAAACGCCTGATAATGTTTTAGAATTAAAAAAAAATCAAACAATATACTTGCAAACGAGTTGGGAAGTTATAATGAATCGGTTGAAGGGTGATACTGGTAGACCGATATGGAATAATCAAGATGTAGATAAACAAGCATTACTACATAAGCGTGAAGGTAAATATATCGAAGCGGCATCGATAATTGTAAATACGGATGGTAAGTCAACGAATCAGATAGTAACAGAAATAATTACGCTTATAGATAAATGATTTTAAGGGCATCCTAGACATAAAACAAAAGAAAGGATAGTTTTTATGTCTGGAACTGAGCTAGTAAAATATTTGACCGAAGAATTCATGAATTATATTGATAAACCTAAAACTGAACGTGAAAAGCAAAGAAAAGCGCGCAAAAAAGAGAAACAAGGCAATCCACCTTTGTCTGATAAATGGTTTGGTTTATTACCTGCTTCCATAAAATTGTGGAAAAACAAAAATAACGAGTAATTATCATACGTTTCCTTCTAATATGCTACTTGAAGTAGATTGACTAATATGAAAGACACCTCCATTAATAATGTCAATTGTGATGCGAGGTTGATACAAATCCTCAATTGCTGCGGATTCTTTTTCAAAATGTACTAGTTGATCAGCAGCATCAGATTGATAAAAGTAATCTAATAGTTTCTTTTCTTCTTGCATGAATTTCCATGATTCAAGTGCCCAATCATGCTGTTTTTCAAGTAGATCTTTTTCTAGATAGTGAATAACACGTTGGTAACTATTCTTCAGGCGAATTAATGGACTCAAGTTATAGCAATAATCAGGTATGGTGTTATGCCAGGAAATTTGATTTATCGTGTCCATTATATTATCAAGCATGGCACCGTTAATCATATGGATACCGATTGATTTGATTTCTTCTCTTTTTTGCTTGCCAATATAACTAATTTTTATATTTAAGATAAGCCATGGTATTAAAGCTGTCTGCTGTTGTACAGCAAGTTGTTGATAGAGTCGAACACTTTTTCCTTGATCTTTTACTAATCGAAAAATTTGCTGCAATCTTGGACTACCAAAGTGAATTATCTCTGCTTCTTTTTCCTCCAATCTGGGATCTGTCAAGAAAGTGATTGATCCAGGATCTCCTTTTTGACCGATTTTTTTTATATATTGCCAATAAAATGGACGATTCATGATGTATTCATCCATTTTATCTGTGAGTTTAATAGCTAATATGCCATCTTTATTCTCCTTTATTGTGCATTGATTAGCGATAAAAAAGTCATGAAGGAAATTATGAAGATTCTCGATTGCCATGTGAATTCTCCTTATCATAAGTTAATTGCGCATCAGAAATAACTGCAGATAAATTGTCCATTTTTATTCTTATTTCTCCATCAGTTTGTGACTCCTTAAAAATTTTTTCCATCTCATTCTCGAGGTTTGTTAATTGTAAATCTGCTAGAATAGCATCCAAATTCCCAATAACGCGTTCAAATAAATGAATTTTTTCATATAATAGTCGTAAAATATGATCCTCAATTGTATTTTTAATGGCAAAATTATAAATTTGTACATCATTCTTTTGACCATAGCGATGAATGCGGCCAATCCGTTGTTCTAAGCGCATCGGGTTCCAAGGCAAATCATAGTTAATCATTTTATTACAAAATTGTAGATTGATTCCTTCACCGCCAGCTTCTGTTGCAATTAATACTTGTACTTTATCTTTAAACAATTGACGCATCCAATCTTTCTTGCCACGTTTGAAGCCACCTCTAAATGGTACAGAAGTAATATCATTTTGTTGTAAGATCCATTGTAGATAGACTTGAGTGGCTCGGTATTCAGTAAATATGATGCATTTTTCGTCTGACTGTTTGATTAATTCAACCACTTTTAATGCTTTCGAATGGTTTGGCAATTCTCCCAGTTGTGTTAAAAAGTCTGTATATTCTTTTACATTTGTACCGTCATTATTTTTTTCTAAACTTTTTTTAATTGAAAGGAAGCAAGCTTCTCGTGAGGAACATAACTCACGTAAATAAGTAATTGCAGAAAAATGTTGTGCTTCCATAGTGATTTTTTTCAACTGTTCATATGCTTGCATCTCTGCATCTGTAAATTCAATTTGGATTGTTTCTACTTTACGTTTTGTCCAATCAATACCCGTATCCTGTCTAAGGTTTCGTACCATTACTTTTTGTACGAGTTGTTTGAGATGTATATCCTGATCAAGATTTTTAATGTTTTTACCGAACTTTTCTGCAAACGTTTGGTAATCTCCTAGAAATCCGGGTTTTAATATAGAGACAAGATTAAAAATGTCACTTAATTTATTTTGAATAGGGGTAGCAGTTAATAACAAGCAATATTTTTTTTGTAAAGAACGAATAAATTGGTAGTTCTTTGTTTGATGATTTTTTAATTTATGTGCTTCATCTACTAATACAAAGTCGTATTTTTGTTGTAGAATAATCTCTCGATGTGGATCTCGTTTTGCTGTATCTATTGAAGTAATTACAATGTTGTCTTGGTCCCATATTGGTCGTTTTCTTGTCGTTACAACCGGAATGTAAAATTTTTGAGTTAATTCCAATGCCCATTGATTAACTAATGAAGCAGGGACAAGAATTAATGCTTTTTTTACTAAACCACGCATCATATATTCTTTTAATATTAGTCCAGCCTCAATCGTCTTACCTAAACCTACCTCATCGGCTAAAATAGCTCTCCCATTCATTTCTTCTACAACTTGTTCAGCACATGCTAATTGATGTGATAAAAAAGTAACGTGTGGTAATAATCTAGGTGCTTGTAATCCAGAAAAATCATGGGTTAAAGTTGTTAATGCTGCTTGATAAGATAAATGGAATAATTCCCATGAGCTAAATGGACCATCAGTTTCTAATTTTTCCTCTAAACGCTCAATAAATTCCATATCTCTTTTTAATTCAATTTCCACGTAAGTCCACCTTCCGAACTATTTTTGATTTATTGCATTTTTCATTCGCCATTACTCTGTAATTATGCTATAATCATGTTAAATTAAAGTAAAAAACGATGTGAATTCTAGTATGTCCAAATTTAATAATTTTACAAGCGAATGAAGATAATAGGAGAGCTCACTAAAATAGTGACGCCGAAGGAGCAAGTATATAATACGAATCTCTCAGGCACAAAAGACTTTTATCTGACGCAACTCTGGAGAATGTTTATCAGTGAATAAACTACCCAAGAAGCAAGTCCATTTAAAAAATGGATGAATCTTTCTGGTACAAGGACAGGGAAATTATCATGAGTATGATAATTTCACCTGTCTTTTTGTTTGTCTAATATAAGATTGAAAGGGGTTTTGAGTGAATGGAAGAATTGAAGAAGACACCATTGTTCTCCGAATATGAAAAATTTAATGCTAAAACAATCGATTTTGGCGGATGGGCATTACCGGTACATTTTACTGGTATTAAAAATGAGCATCATGCAACAAGAAATAATGTCGGATTGTTTGATGTATCGCATATGGGTGAAATACTTGTAGAGGGAAAAGATGCTGAACCTTTCTTACAAATGATGCTAACAAATGATCTCTCAAAATTAACACCAGATCACGCGCGATACACGTTTATGTGTTATCCAGATGGTGGAACAGTGGATGATTTAATTGTTTATCAATTAGCCACAGAGAAGTATTTGTTAGTCGTAAATGCTGCAAATATAGATAAAGATTATAACTGGTTATTGAAACATAAATTTGAACAGGTAACAATCTCGAATCAATCCGATAAATTCATTCAATTAGCTATACAAGGCCCAAAGGCAGAACAAGTGTTACAAAAAATAACAGATACGAAATTATCTGACATTAAATTTTTTGAATTCTCACAAAATGTGTTTTTTAGTGGCATTGAGGAAAAAGCACTCGTAGCAAGAACAGGTTATACGGGTGAAGATGGTTTTGAAATATACATTGGAGTAGAAAGTGGTGTTGCGCTATGGAAAGCAATTATCAAAGCTGGAGAAGATGTGGGAATTCAACCAATTGGACTTGGAGCGAGGGATACATTAAGATTTGAAGCGAATTTAGCTTTATATGGTCAAGAACTGAGTTCAAGCATTTCGCCAATTGAAGCGGGACTTAGCTTTGCAGTTAAAACCAATAAAACAAGCGATTTTATTGGTAAAGAGGTATTATTAAAACAAAAAAATGAAGGTCCACCACGTAAATTAGTAGGATTAGAAATGATCGATAAAGGAATACCACGTCATGGTTACACAGTTTTATGTCAACAGAAAAAAATAGGTTTTATTACGAGTGGAACACAATCACCTACTTTAAATAAAAATATTGGTTTAGCATTAATAGCAACTGACTATGCAAAACAAGGAGACCTTGTAACAGTTCAAATTAGAAAAAAAGAAGTGCAAGCCAAAGTAGTCGCTACACCGTTTTATAAAAGGGGATAAGGGGGAGAAAAAATGGAATTTCGCTATTTACCAATGACGCAAGAGGATAAAGAGGAAATGCTAGCTACAATAGGTGTGGCTACTACAGATGATCTATTTAAAGATATACCTGACCAATTACGTTTAAAGAAAGATCTACAGTTAAAAAAACCTGCAAATGAAGCGCAGTTAATGCAGGAGTTATCTGCTTTAGCAAAGAAAAACGTAAATACGAAGACACACACATCATTTTTAGGTGCTGGTGTTTATGATCATTACATTCCATCTGTAGTTGACCATGTTATATCTAGATCGGAGTTTTACACAGCATACACACCATATCAACCCGAAATTTCGCAAGGAGAACTACAAGCCATTTTTGAATTTCAAACGATGATTTGTGAACTAACTGGTATGGATGTAGCTAATTCTTCGATGTACGATGGACCAACTGCATTAGCGGAAGCAACTAATCTAAGTGCAGCACAAACGAAAAGAAAAAAAGTATTGGTGTCAAAGACCGTCCATCCTGAATCTAGAGCAGTAATAGAAACATATGGCAAAGGACAAGGGATAGAAATTATTGAAATACCCGAAAAAAATGGATTAACGGATCTGGATATGCTTGAGACGTTAGTAGATGAAACTGTAGCAAGTGTTGTGATTCAATATCCAAACTTTTTTGGACAGATTGAGCCGTTAGCTGCTATAAGACAAGTTATTAACGATAGTAAAGCAATGTTTGTCGTATCTAGTAATCCTTTAGCACTAGGTTATTTGACGCCTCCAAGTGCATTTGGTGCTGATATTGTTGTTGGTGATACACAAGTATTTGGAATTCCTGCACAATTTGGTGGTCCGCATTGTGGTTACTTTGCAACTTCCAAGAAGTTAATGCGTAAAGTTCCAGGAAGATTAGTTGGACAGACACTAGATGAGGATGGAAAAGGAGGATTTGTTCTTACACTTCAAGCTCGAGAACAACATATTAGAAGAGATAAAGCAACTTCTAATATTTGTTCAAATCAAGCATTAAATGCATTGGCATCTTCTGTTGCGATGAGCTCATTAGGTAAGAACGGGATTAAGCAGATGGCTTGGCTTAACATGCAAAAAGCGTACTATGCTAAAAAAATTCTTGAACAACAAGGAATAGAGGTTGTCTATCAAGGTGCTTTATTCAATGAATTAGTTATTAATATCAAGCATGATGTTGCAAAAGCAAATCGAGCATTGTTAGCAAAGGGTGTATTAGGAGGATATGATTTATCTCTAGTTGATAAATCTTATAAAGGTTATATGTTACTTGCTGTATCAGAGATGCGTACAAAAGAAGAAATTAATCTGTTTGCTGTGGAAGTAGGTGTAATCATTGCATAATCAAGATTATCCATTAATATTTGAATTAAGTAAGCCAGGTCGAACGAGTCACAGTTTACCTGAGTTAGATGTAGAAGAAACGGATATCGAAGCGTTACTAGATCCTGCATATATTCGGACTACTTCTCCTAATTTGCCAGAACTAAGTGAATTACAGATTATCCGTCACTATACGGGATTATCACGTCGAAATTATGGTGTAGATTCGGGTTTTTATCCACTTGGATCATGTACGATGAAATATAATCCTAAAATGAATGAAGATGTTATACGATTAGAAGGTTTTAGTCATATCCATCCCTATCAAGATCCAGAATCAGTACAAGGAGCTTTAGAGGTTATGTATGATTTGCAAACATCTTTGGCTGAAATTACTGGGATGCATGATGTATCCCTACAACCAGCAGCAGGTGCGCAAGGTGAATGGACGGGTTTAATGATGATCCGGGCATTTCATGAAGGAAACAATGATTTTAACCGGACAAAAGTAATTGTTCCAGATTCAGCACATGGAACAAATCCGGCATCAGCATCTGTGGCAGGATTTGAAGCTGTCACAGTGAAAACAAATGAACGAGGATTAGTAGACCTAGATCATTTGAAAAGTGTTGTAGGTCAGGATACAGCCGCGCTAATGTTAACAAATCCGAATACATTAGGTTTATTTGAAACAGAGATAGTCGAAATGGCACGAATCATTCATGAAGTTGGTGGTCGATTATACTATGATGGTGCAAATTTAAACGCGATAATGGGATATACAAGACCAGGTGATATGGGTTTTGATGTCGTTCATTTAAATTTACACAAAACGTTCACAGGTCCCCATGGCGGTGGTGGACCTGGTTCAGGACCTGTTGGTGTATCTGAAGAGATTGCACGATTTTTACCAAAACCCGTGTTGACAAAACGTGATAGTCAGTATGTGTTAGATTATGATCGTCCACACTCAATAGGAAGAGTGAAGCCGTTTTACGGTAACTTTGGAATCAATGTACGTGCTTATACCTATATAAGGACAATGGGTGCAGAAGGATTGAAAAAGGTCAGTGAATACGCTGTGTTAAATGCTAATTATATGATGCGACGTTTAGAAACGGTATTTAATTTACCTTATTCGCAACATTGTAAGCATGAATTTGTTTTATCAGGTAAAAAACAAAAAAAATTAGGTGTTCGAACATTAGATATAGCTAAACGATTGTTGGACTTTGGCTATCATCCACCAACTATCTATTTTCCTTTAAATGTAGAGGAAGCCATGATGATTGAACCAACTGAAACGGAAGCAAAAGAAACATTAGATGGCTTTATTGATACAATGATAGAAATAGCAGAGGAAATAAAGAGTAATCCGGAACATGTTCAAGATGCGCCACATACAACAATAGTTCGTCGCATGGACGAAACAACAGCAGCTAGAAAACCGATATTAAAATACGAGTTTTAAACGTGAAACCCCCTTCAGATCTGAAGGGGGTTTCCGTATAGTTAATAACTTGCTTTTTTTGATTTTTTAATTTTCCCAGACCATTTTTTAAAACCGCCTTGAAGTTGACTTAAATCGCTATACCCTTTTTTGTGAAGCATTACTGCAGCTCGTCCAGTCCTTGAGCCATTTTGACAATATAGATATATAGCTTGATCTTTACGTAATTCATTCATTCGTTGTTTCAATTGTGTTAGTGGAATATTACGTGCTCCTAAAATATGGCCACCATCAAATTCCTTTGGTTCTCTTACATCGATTAGTTGTGCTTTACGATACCCTTCTCGAAATTCCTCTTCGGAAATCGTTTTTAGTATGCGTCGTTGTTTAAGATATCTATAGACACTAAATAAGATTAGCGCTATTAATATACCAATTAAGATATACAATTCCATTTTACTTCCCCCGTTTTATAAAAGTCATATTCTATTGTACGACAATTATATCATTTTTTCCAAAAAAATTCTTTCATTGATACGAGATATCTAAAAATAGTATAATTGTTTGTGTATTTAAAAAAATTCCTGACAAAGAAAATCGCTTGTGTAGACAGCAAAACTATTGTATCCTTTTTACTATAGGCTTTAAAGGGAATTGAAGAATTGGAGGATTACCATGCCAACACCTAGTATGGAAGATTATATAGAACAAATATATATGTTAATTGATTCAAAAGGTTATGCACGTGTTTCAGATATTGCTGAAGCTCTAGAAGTTCACCCATCCTCCGTTACTAAGATGGTTCAAAAACTTGATAAAGATGAGTACTTAAATTATGAGAAATATAGAGGATTGATTTTAACGCCTCAAGGTAAAAAAATAGGTAAGCGTCTTGTTTATCGACATGAGTTGTTAGAACAATTTTTAGGAATAATTGGCGTAAATAAAGAAAATATTTATCATGATGTAGAAGGAATAGAACATCATTTAAGTTGGAACTCTATTGATCGAATTGGTGATTTAGTCCAATACTTTGAAACAAATCCAACCAGAGCAGAAGAACTAAAGCAATTACATAAAGAGAATGACGAATTATAATTAATTTAAAGCAGAAGGAATTCGTGAATATACGTATTTCTTCTGTTTTTAATTTGGTTAATCTTCTATTATGAACACTACTTTTACACAGTTTTCTGAATATCTTTTTAAAAACAAGAAAATACGAAATGTTGAAACTTAATTGAAACATAATCCGTATATCTTAATATAAGACAATTAAAAAAGGGAGATGTCTACATGCTAGGCGTATTAATTACCACGGCTATATCATTTATATTATATCTTTTCGTTTTGCTTACAATATTAATTACGAAAAAAAATAAAAAGGCCACATTCAAATATGGTGTTTCCATATTTATAATTGGATTTATTTTATTTAGTATCGTTATTTATGCAATCATGCCTGCGATTACAATTCCAAATATGTTATTATCAAATTTACTTGTAGGGGTAATAACGACAGCTTCATTACTTGTTATGATTGGAGAAGTTGGAGGCTACAAAGCACCACAAAATTCAATTATTGGTTTTGTATTTATATTAGTAATAGTTGCACTACCAATTGTTTTTATAGCCGGATTTTTCGCATTGGATGATTCCTATGAATCAATTGACAAAGAAGAACAAGATCAATCAGAACCTTTGAGTAAAGAAGATACACCGATTGCAGTCGCACCAGAATCCGCTAGAAATAAGATGCAGAAAGCAATGAGTGTTGTACCAAATCCTCAATTTTATGATTTAGGTAAATTACAAGTTCAAAAAATTGATGAAGAAATTGTTTATATTGCACCGTTAGAATTCACTGGATTTTGGAAATATATAAGAGGAAATGAAACAGAGGGTTATTTTAAAATATCTGCGACAAATGTTAACGCTCAACCTGAGTTTATGGATAGTAAGATGACCTATACAAACTCAAGTTATTTCAATGACAACGTTAAACGTGTTATTTATAATCAGTATCCACATTATATGCAGAGTGGAGAAGCGCAAATAGAAGTAGATGATCAAGGGAAACCATGGTACGTACAAACGTTGTATCAGCCGATTAAGATTACCAATAAACCAAATATGACTGATCAAAAGGTAGCGGTTGTAGATCCAGTTAATGGTGAAGTATCATTGTATCGAACGAATGATGCGCCAGATTTTATCGAGGGTTCTATTAGTTCAGAAATGGCTGCACTACAAAATGAATACTTTGGAAACTATGTTCATGGTTGGTTTAATAGTCTTTTTGGTAAAAAGGATGTTCGTATTCCGAATGATTCAGGAACAGAGAAAAGTGTCACACCTATTTTTGATGAAACTGGGGAAATGTATTATTTTACTGACATGACTTCTCCAAAAGAAAATATCGATTCCGCATTAGGTTATACATTGATCCATGCACGAACAGGAACATTAACTTATTATAATGGAGATATTAATAATGCGATCATGGATAGTGAAGGGGCAAAACAAATTGTAAATAAAGAGTTTCCAGAAAAAAACTGGGAAGGCTCGATGCCAATTCTATATAATATCGATGGAAATCCAACGTGGATAGTAAATGTATTAGATCCTAATGGGCTATTTAAACATTATGCTTATATAGATGCATCTGATTCTGACTTTGTCGTATTTGGAGATACAGCAGAAGGTACATTAGACGCATATCGTATTGCTTTACAACAAGATCCTGGTAGAGTTGAATCAACTGAAGATGTTGAAGCAGAGCCAAGGAGTGGTGTGGTGTCTCGTGTGCTTGTTATAACAAATGAAACGAGTCAAGTAGTTCAATTTTTATTAGAGGGTGAAGAAACAATCTACAGATTGAATGCGAGTAATCAACCTTTAGCTGTATTTTTACAAGAAGGTGATGAAGTTATAATGCAAGTAAAAGTTCGTGATGAGCAAACAGCAACTGTAGAAGAGATGTCCATAGAAGGTTTAACAGAATAGATTAGAATCACCAGCCGATCATATGAGATGGACTGGTGATTTTTTTGTGTGATATACCTCTTTTGTAACGAAAATTGATTTAAACCGTCTAATAAAATATAGCAAAGAAGGTGAAACCAGTTGCAATGGAATGAAGACGAAATTCGAATTATTTATCGAACTTATTATAAAGATGTTTATCGATTTATTATGTCATTTACGAGATCACAAGAAGATGCTGAAGATTTAACACAAGAAGTGTTCATACGTCTATTCAATACTAGTTCAAAGTATAAAGGTGATGCATCAATGAAAACATGGTTATTCACAATAGCAAAAAATATTTCTATGGATCATTTTCGCAAACAAAGCAGACAATTACAGTTAAAAGACTTTCTGTCGCACATTATTCCTTTTAAAGATAAAAGCACGGAAGAAAAAATAGAAAAGAAAGATGAGTTAGGTCAAGTATACGAAAAATTGAATGAACTTAAACACGGTTATAGAATGGTTATCGTACTCCGGAACATGCAAGGTTTCTCAGTTAAAGAAACGGCAAGTGTTATGAATTGGACTGAGTCAAAAGTGAAAGTGACGTATCATCGAGCGTTAAAGCAACTAAGAACCCTGTTAGAAGATTATGAGCAAGATATAAAGTCTGGAGGTGGGTTATTTGAATCAGAATAAGGAAGAAGAGATATTAAATCGTTTAAAAAAAGAGTATAACAAGATAGAACCAAGAGATGAATTTGGAAGAGAATTAGAAGATAAATTAGTGACAAAGTTTTCTGAAGAGAAAAAGATATTTTGGTATCCTATTTTTGGATTAATAATTACAGCTGGATTATTTTTGATATTATTACTAAATTGGGACGATACAAATCAGAATGCATCAAAACCAGAACAACAACCTAATATAGTTTCAAATGAAGAAATAGAAGAAGCTAATATAGCCGAACCTGAAAATTATACAGAAGAAGCTGTAGTTTACGACCTAAAAGCTATGCTGGAGATGGAAAATGCTATTACACCTACAACATTTCCCATTGATGACCCTAATTATTTAAACGGGTATATTGAAGAGAACACTAGTACCAGTTATAAGATTTTATATTATCAAGTTAATGAGTCTACTGAAATTAATCGTTCTCAATTGGGAAGTCAAGATGAAGAATTAATCGCAACTTTCTCTGCTAAGGATTATGAAGAAGATTCTAATAGTCTAGATGAAGAATTTACCGATAATACTGATTCAATAAATGTTGAGTCTGGAGAAGAGATGACATTAGATCTTGGGTTCGATATATTTGGTAAGTATGCAGAAGATAACTTAAGAGAGAGTGTCAACTGGCAAGAAGGAAGATGGTTTCTACAAGTATCTTCTATGATATCTGACAAGATGGATATTGAGAATATTGCGACGCAAATTGTTGAATTCCTAGAAAGAAAACTTTTACCTGCACCAACTGTTGGATATGTGTTCGTTGCATACGATGAGGGTGGTAATTCGGTCGAAGTTAATATTATTTGGATGAATGATAATGTTGTTTATCAATTAGAAACAACCGAAGTGCCAATAAATGCATTAGATATGGTTGTGTCTGTTGAATAGTTTTTATAGTTCTAAAATAACGCACCTTTTCCTATATATAGAATAAACACATGTTGGAGGTTATCATGAAAATTGATGGTGTTTTTTCAGGAGGAGGCGTCAAAGCTTTTGCCTTTATTGGTGCGTTAGAGGTACTGGAAGAGAAGGGTTTTGCGTTTGAACGTGTAGCCGGAACATCGGCGGGTGGAATCTTAGCGAGCTTGCTTGCAGCAGGATATACCGTGAAAGAAATAAAAAATATGCTAATGGAATTAGATTTAAAGCAATTCATGGATACAAGCATAATGGATAAATGCATGCCTTTTTGGAAAGTATTGTCATTGTATTTTACGATGGGTATTTATAAAGGTGATGCTTTTGAAAAGTGGTTATATCAAAAGTTAGCTGATAAGAATGTATATACCTTTCGTGATCTTCCGAATGATTGTTTAAAAGTAGTTGTTGCAGACCTGTCTTTAGGTAAAATTGTCGTATTACCAGACGACTTACAACGTTTATATGGAATTAAGCCTGACAGTTTTTTAATTGCAACTGCTATTAGAATGAGCGCAAGCCTACCTTATTTTTATCGGCCGAAAAAATTAGTGAATAATAAAAACAAAAAAAGTGTTATTGTTGACGGCGCATTATTAAGTAACACACCGATGTGGATTTTTGATAAAGATCGTTCTATTAGAAAGAGGCCATTATTAGGTATGAATTTAAGTGCGTCCTATGACCAAATCGCAGAGAAAAAAATAACCAATGCATTTAATCTATCACAAGCGTTGGTTACAACAATGCGTTTGGCACATGATGCTAGATATATCTCAAAAAAACATACAGAAGATCTGCTATTCATACCAGTGAAAGAAGTTGATGTGTCTGACTTATCATTGTCTAAAGATGCAAAAATGGATTTAATCCTATTTGGTAGAAAAAGAGCTACGTCATTTTTAACACATTGGCCTAATTAATCATAAAATTAACTATATATTCCGACTTAACGTACATGCGGATCAAATTCAATGGGCTCCCTTTCCTGCTGTGCCCTAAGAAAATAAAGTTTCCAAAGCAGTATGATACGTCGTATTTTCAATCTACTGTGTATTTTTAAAAGTATCTTAGATTATAAAGCAAACAAAAAGAAAAGACTTACCACTAAAATGTGGCTCGATCTTTTCTTTTTTGTTTTTTTCCATCTATTACACGTAAATGTGGCGCATCTGTTTTTTTTGTGTATTTTTTCTTTTTTAATACAGGTTGATTTCTTTTAATAGAATTAGCTGTCGATGCCTTTTTAGTTTGTGGATTTTTATATCTGTTCTTAGATTGTTTAACAGCCTTTTTATATTTTTTAAGATCATCTGTTGTACGTTTACGAAGGATAAAAAAGTAGATTGCACCATAAATTAATGCACCTACACCTGCGATAATGAGTATATTCATAATGAAACCTGTTGGATTCGTTAATAATTTACTTCCTAAACCAATAATAGCAATACCGAGAAGGATATATATCCATATAGAAAACTTATGACGGAACATTTCTTTCACCCTTTCTAGTGTTTTTTAAATCATTTTTGTTTATAGCTAGGCGAATCGTTTCTATCATATATTATTTCCGTAATCTATTAATTATATGCAGATATTATGCTACTTTTTAATAAGATTCAAAAATGAACGTGTTAAAAGTTCTTTAGTCTATTTTACTAAAAAATACAACAAATCACTAGTATTAGATAATTTTTCTTTTGTGATCAAAAAGCATATTGTTAAAAATAATGGTCATCCTACATATAGAGGTGATTATGTTGACAAAAAAACAACAGTTGGAACAAGATAAGAGAGAACAACCAACTTCGATTATTACAAAATCTCTTATGACTGGTTTTATAGGTGGTCTTTTTTGGGGGTTTATGGGATGGTTTGCTAGTTTTTTTAATTTCACATCTGTATCTCCAGCAACATTCATGATTAGGTCCTGGTTAAATCAAGATTGGACAAATGGGTGGTTAGCGGAGTTGCTTGCCATCATTTTAATTGGTGTATTATCTTTAGCAGTAGCAATTATATATTATCTACTGTTAAAGAAATTAAGGGGATTGTGGCCAAGTGCTATATTTGGTGTAGTGTTATGGGGGATAGTTTTTTACGTATTACTGCCGATTTTCCCAAATATATCGGCTCTGAATCAATTGAGCGGTGATACGATTGTCACCACCATCTGCCTATTTTTATTATATGGTATATTCATTGGTTATTCCATTTCTTATGATTATCTTGATACAGTAACAAAGAAAAATATTTAAAAGGAGTCAAAAGTTTGGCTTTAGATTAAACAAAAAAATGGAATTATGATAAACTAGATGAAGAGAATTAACCTAGAAATAGAAGAAGGGAAGGATTTAGCATGGGGAAAGTTGAAAAACTCCGTAGTGTTATGAAAAAAGATAATTTAGGTGCTTTAGTTATTACAAATTCATTTAATATAAGATATATGACCGGTTTTACTGGTACTTCAGGTGTTGTGCTTATTACTGAATCGGAAGCGCTGTTTATTACAGATTTTCGTTATACACAACAAGCTGCGGATGAAGCTCCATTATATGAAATTATTGAACATAAACAAGGTATTATTAAAGAAATTGCTAACCAAGTGAAGTTATTAGGTATAAAGCGTCTTGGATTTGAAAAAACAAATTTAACTTATGCGATTTTTGAAGAATATCAAAAAGCAATTAGTGCTGAGCTAGTTCCTACAGAAGGCTTAGTTGAAAAATTACGTTTGATTAAGACAGATGATGAGATTGCTATTTTAAAGGAAGCTGCTAAAATTGCAGATGCGGCATTTGAGTATATTTTAACTGTTATTAAACCAGGTGTGAGAGAAATTGATATATCAAATGAATTGGAGTTTTTCATGCGTAAACAAGGTGCTATATCATCTAGTTTTGATATTATTGTGGCATCAGGTTTTCGTTCTGCACTCCCGCACGGTGTTGCTTCAGACAAAAAAATTGAGAATGGTGAACTTGTAACATTAGATTTCGGTGCTTTATACAAAGGTTATTGCTCCGATATAACACGTACCGTAGCTGTTGGTGATATATCGGATGAACTACATATAATTTATGATACTGTAT
This sequence comes from Paraliobacillus sediminis, assembly GCF_003426055.1. NCBI lineage: Bacteria > Bacillati > Bacillota > Bacilli > Caryophanales > Bacillaceae > Paraliobacillus > Paraliobacillus sediminis. Next base: position 853,197 of record NZ_QJSI01000003.1, on the reverse strand, counting down.
TACAAGCACAGTTAAAGGGAGTAGAAGGTATTAAAGCGGGAATAACAGCCAAAGAAGCTGATGCACTTACGAGAGATTACATTACAGAAAAAGGATATGGCAAGTACTTTGGACATTCGACTGGCCATGGTTTAGGATTAGAAGTGCACGAGAGTCCAGGTCTATCGTTTCGCTCAAATGAAATTCTTGAAGAAGGCATGGTCGTTACCGTTGAACCAGGTATTTACGTACCAAATGTTGGCGGTTGTCGTATTGAAGATGATATTATTGTAACGAAAGATGGTAATGTGAGGTTGAATCATTCTTCAAAAGAACTTATTATATTATAAGTTATAAAAAGATAAAGAGATAGTCACTAGGGAGGAAAACAAACAATGATTTCAGTTAATGATTTTAAAACAGGTTTAACAATTGAATTTGATAATAATATTTGGTCAGTTGTAGATTTTCAACACGTAAAACCAGGAAAAGGTGCAGCATTTGTACGTTCGAAATTACGTAATTTACGAAATGGTAACATCCAAGAAAAAACATTCCGTGCAGGAGAAAAAGTAGAAAAAGCACACATTGAAAATAATAAAATGCAGTATTTATATGCTGCTGGTGATGTGCATACTTTTATGGATACACAAACGTATGAGCAAACTGAATTACAAGCTAGTCAAATTGAATATGAATTAAAATTCTTAAAAGAGAATATGGAAGTAAATATTATGAGTTACTTTGAGGAGACAATTGGTGTAGCTTTACCAAACAACGTTGAGCTTAAAGTAATGGAAACAGAACCTGGTATTAAAGGGGATACTGCAAGCGGTGGCACAAAGCCAGCAACGTTAGAAACAGGCTTAAGTGTTCAAGTTCCATTCTTTATAAATGAGGGCGATGTTCTTCTTATTAATACAACCGACGGTAAATATGTCTCACGTGCTTAAATAAAAAGCCACAAAAAAACTGGTATGCAAAACGCATGCCAGTTTTTTTGTGGCTTTTTTTCTATAAATCTCTAGATAAAAATTCAAGTCATATCAGATGAAGACAAGCATAGACTTACTATAAATACAAATGTGTTACTAGAGAAAGAAGTGAGGATATGATAGAAGAGATCATGAGATTATTTCCAGAAATAATGAAACGACAACTCATGACTAAAATTGGTACACGTTGGCGTAGTTTACAAGAAATTAGAGTTAGAATTGAACGCCCAATAGAACTTGTATTTGATACGAATACAGAATGGCTAACAGAAAATGTACCAGCTAAGCAGGATGGCATATTTTTATTAAACCAACTAAGTCAGTTTTCATTGTATCGAATGGAAGAAGAATTAAAACAGGGTTATATCACAATTCGCGGAGGACATCGGGTCGGACTAGCTGGAAAAGTTAATACCTTACATGGTGAAGTTAAAGCAATCAAGGATATTACATCATTTAATATTAGAATTGCAAAAGCAAAAAAGGGTATTGCTGATAACTATATATCCTATTTGTATGACAACAGGTACTTTAATACCTTAATCATAGGAGCACCGCAAACTGGAAAAACAACATTACTTCGGGATATTTCTAGAGTGATTGGTACTGGTTGGGGTGCTGTGAATCCCGTTAAAGTCAGTATTATAGATGAACGATCAGAAATTGCGGGCTGTATAGAAGGAATTGCGCAACATGATATTGGTATTCGTACAGATGTATTGGATGCATGTCCCAAGACTGAAGGCATGATGATGATGATTCGTTCCATGTCTCCAGAAGTTCTGATAGTTGATGAGATAGGAACTAAAAAAGATGTAGAGGCTTTACAGGAGGCCTTACATGCAGGTGTGCGAGTGATTTGTACGGTGCATGGCGAATCACTGGAAGATATACAAAAACGCTCTACGTTTATAGCATTATGGGAGGAACAAGTATTTGATCGTTTTATCTGTTTGGAACGTACTAGTAAACCCGGAGGCGTCCATTCTATTCTCGATTCAACAGGGGCAAATATTGTTAGGAAAAAGGGGTGCCGAACGAATGAAATGGATAGGAGCTCTCCTTCTTTTGGGCGCTACCACGTGGATCGGATTTGAAATAGCACTGCAATTGAACAACCGTCCCAAAGAAATTCGTCAGTTAAAGAGTGCCTTGCAAATAGTAGAAGCGGAAATGGTTTATAGTCAATCACCGTTAGAAGAAGCATTCAGAGTTGTAGCAAAACAAGTCCCTCAACCAGTTTCTTCCTTTTTTCAAGCGGTAAGCCAAGATTTACAATCACAAGCAGTGGATTTCCCTGCTAGCTGGGATAAGCGACTTGCGCTCTTCTTCACTAATGTTTCTTTAGGAGATTATGAAAAAGAGATTATGCACCAATTTGGACAAACGCTGGGACAACACGATATCAAACAACAAACAAAACATATTCAACTTGCTTTTACGCATTTAGAACGTGCTTTAGAAGAAGCACAGGATAATCAGCAAAGATATGGAAAAATGGTGAAAAGTTTAGGTTTTCTTGCTGGATTATTTATCATCTTACTCTTGATTTAGAAAGGAGTAAAATTATGTACCAAGATGCCGCAATTCTTTTTCAAATTGCTGGAATTGGAATCATTGTTGCAATGATTCACACTATCTTAAAACAGATGGGGAAAGAAGAGTATGCACAATTCGCGAGTCTTGTTGGATTTATTATTGTACTGATCGTCGTAATTGATAGCATTGACGAACTATTCCAGCAAATAAAATCCGTATTTTTATTTCAGGGGTAATGGAATGGCTATAATTCAAATTGTAACAATTGCTATCGTAGCAAGTTTGCTAGTTCTTCTAGTTAAAGAACAAAAGCCAACCTTTGCATTTTTAATTGTTTTACTTACTAGTGTGATTATCTTTTTTTTCGTAATTGAATATATAGGAAAGGTAATCGAATTAATTCGAGCATTAAGTAACAAGGCAAACATTGACAATATGTATCTTGAAACAATCTTACAAATTATTGGAATTTCTTATGTTGCTGAATTTGGAGCCCACTTGACTAGAGATGCTGGATTAGAATCGGTAGCAGCGAAAATTGAATTAGCTGGGAAATTACTTATTATTGTTTTGGCAGTACCAATATTAACAGCCGTTATTGAAACTATCCTAAACTTTCTACCGTAATAATGCTAAATAAAAGTGAGGTAAGCACATGAAGGTATATGTGAGAAGAATAGGAGTGGTTATGTTCCTTCTGTTCATATATTACCAATTCTCTGAAACTATACTAGCTACTACAAACCCTACATCAATAGAAGAAAATTCTTTATTGGAAGAAGTCTCAATGGATGAAACAACTAATTATTGGGATCAAATGGTTACAAACTATGGTGAATTTCTGCCTAATATAAAAAATGTTACGTTTCGTGAATTACTACAAAATCAAGATGCATTATCTGTAAAAGATTGGATACAAGCGATTGTTGCTTATCTTGGTTATGAGGTTATACAAAATGGAAAGTTGCTTGGTACGTTAATTATATTAACGATGTTTTCAGCAGTTCTACAGAGTATTCAAACAGCATTCGAATCAAAAACTGTTAGTAAGGTAGCAGATATTGTCGTTATGCTCGTATTATTAATTTTAGCGCTACAAAGTTTTCAACTTGCATCATCTTATGTAAATGAAACAATTATTCAAATGCGCGATTTTATGCTTGCTTTATTACCGTTAATGCTAGGATTAATGGCCTCCTTTGGAAATTTAACCGCTGTTGCCTTTTTTCATCCGGTTGTTGTTGGTTTAATGCACTTTACTGTCGTTCTTGTATCCAAAATTATCTTGCCATTGTTTTTCCTGTCTGCATTACTACAAATGATAAGCACATTAAATGAAGGGTTTCAGGTCACTAAATTAGCGGAGTTATTCAAAAATTTCGGACTAGCTTTATTGGGAATAGTTTTAACCGTATTTTTAAGCGTTGTGTCCGTTCAAGGTGCTACTTCTGCAATACAAGATGGTGTAGCAATGAAAACGACAAAATTTGTTACGAGTAACTTTATTCCCGTTGTTGGCAAGCTTTTTACAGATGCAGCAGACACTGTTCTAGGGGCTTCATTATTGTTGAAAAATGCTGTTGGGTTAGTTGGTTTAATTATATTATTAATGCTTGTCTTATTTCCAGCTATTAAAATCATTGTGATTGCATTGATTTATAAAGTCACAGCAGCAATTTTACAACCTTTAGGTGATGGTCCAATATTAAAATGTATGGATATTATGAGTAAACATATTTTGTATTTATTTGCTGCACTACTCGCAGTATCATTGATGTTTTTTTTAACCATTGTGTTACTCGTAATAGCAAGCAATATTACATTAATGCTTCGTTAAGAGAAAGGACGCTTTCTGTGTCTTCCTTAAAAGACTGGATTACTCAGATCATCGTATTTTTGCTCTTAGTAATGATTATAGAAATGTTAATTCCACAAACCAAGATGAAAAAATACGTTCATACAGTATTATCTCTTTTATTTCTTTTGTTATTTTTACAACCGCTATTTCAATTCTTAAACATGGATATAAAAGAAGCAACAGAACAAGCAATGATGGAATTTGAAGGATCGATGGACGAAAATACATTAGAAAATGAAATTGAATTAAAGAAAAATGAAATACAAGCCTCACAAGATGCATATGTTGTAGAAGAGATACTTGTCCAAATGAAAAAACAAGTGGAAGAGGAGTTGAATAATACTTATGGTGTAACAATTTCTGATATTTCTTTTCAGTTCGATCCAGAGAATAATCACGATATAGAAAACCTAAAAGAAGTGACAGTTTTCTTATTAGAAGATAGCAGCTTAAATCAAGGAGAAGTAGAAGAAATAGTTATTGGAGAACCTGAAGACACAGTGGTTTCAAACGATACCTCAGAAACGAAACGTGATGAAATTAAAACGTTTTTAAATGAAGTATGGGAGTTAGAAGAGGAAACATTAGTTTTGGTATGGGAGGGAGGAACATAGTGGAAAATCCTTTCAACAAAATCTTTAAAAATTTAAAACTTAAAACAGAGGATGGTAAGAAACCAACTAAAATGGGCTATATACTTATACTTGGTCTAGTTGGGATACTTGTTATAATCACAAGTAGTTTATTTCAAGGAGAAACAAATTCGCTTGAACAACCAGGTGAATTAGCACAACAAAAAACAGCTGAAACAGAAGAAGAAACTTTTCTACAAAAGGATACTAAAAGTTCAGATGTAGCTGAAATTGAAACGCAATATGAGACAGACTTAACAGACTTACTTGAAAAAATATCTGGTGTCTCTGCTGTAGAAGTAATGGTGAATCTAGATGCAACAAATGAACAAGTTTATGAAAAGAATTTAATCATAGGTACACAAACAACAGAAGAAACGGATCAAAATGGCGGGGAAAGAAATATTGAAGATACAACGGAAGAGCAACAAATAGTAATTGTTCGACAAGGGGAAGATGAAGTGCCTTTGTTAATACAAACAAAAAAACCAGAAATACGTGGCGTACTAGTTGTAGCAAAAGGTGTTGAACATTTAGAAACAAAACAATGGGTGACAGAAGCTGTTTCCCGCGTGTTAGATGTTCCAATACATCGAATTTCTATTATGCCAAAGAATAATGAGGAGGAATAAAAGATGTTAAAAAAACAAACAGTGTGGTTATTAACAATGCTAAGTTTAATGATTGTGTTAAGTGTATATTATATGAGTTCACCAAGTGAAGGAGAGTTAGCTTTTATTAATGATGAAGCAGACACAGAAGGTGAAATAACAACTGGAAATATCACTGAAGAAACAAGTGAAGAGACTACTTCAGATGATGGCGTAAGCTCTGAAGACATAACTTCAACATCTGATGAATCAGAGATATCTTCCACATCAACAGATGATCTTTTTACTACAATAAGAATGGAATTAGAAGAGACAAGAAGTGGAAGATTAGAACAATTGGAGAATATAGTTGCCTCAAGTGCAGCTTCCACAGAAGAAAAAACGCAAGCTTATGATGAGATGCAAGAGTTAGATAGTATATCATCTAAAGAGTTGATATTAGAAGAGACATTAAAAGCTGATAACGGTTATACGGATGTTCTTGTTCGTACAAAAGATGATAATATAATCGTAACCGTAAAGGCGGATGAATTATCTGAAACAGAAGCAAATGGGATTATGCAAATGGTTCATGATGAGTTTGGTTCAATGAATGTTGAAGTAAAGTTTCAACCCAATAGTTAATATACTGAAAAATAAATAGTCGCCCTTATGGAATAAGCTAATCTTAAATAGGTTAGCTTATTTATTTGTGTTATGATATAACTTAATTAATTGATCATTTTAAAATGAATAGTTGCAGTTTCTTCTGGATTTTCGTAAAATGTTATGGGGAGTTATTAGTACCTGTACATAACCTATATGAATTATTAATGATTACTTGTAAAAGAAGGAGTGTATTATATGTTAAAAATAGAAGATATTCGATCTTTAATCAAAGAAATTGATGGATCATCTATTGATGAGTTCAACTATGAAGCTGATGGAGTAAAATTAAAGCTGAAAAAGAATACAGAAAAAGAAGTAATTGTTGAGAATAAGACGCCTATTAATCAAGTGTCAACCTCATCACATACAATCACGGAGAACGATGGCACTGGCTCAGTACCAATTAACTTTCAAGAGTCTGTAGAAGAGGACCAACAGCGAATAGATGATTATCAGATAAAATCACCAATGGTTGGTACTTTCTATCATTCTTCTTCACCAGACACAGAGGCATTTGTTTCAGTAGGAGACGAAGTAAAAGCAGATAAAGTTGTATGTATAATAGAAGCTATGAAGCTATTTAATGAGATTGAAGCAGATGTTAATGGTGAAATTGTGGAAATTTTAGTTGCGAATGGAGAGCTAGTAGAATATGGGCAACCATTATTCAGAGTAAAGCAGAACTAAGGGGATGATTGCATGATAAAGAAACTTCTAATCGCAAATCGCGGAGAAATTGCAGTGCGGATCATTCGGGCTTGCAAAGAACTTGGAATTGAAACAGTTGCGGTCTATTCTGAAGCAGATCGTGATGCATTACATGTGCAATTTGCTGATGAGGCATACTGTATTGGTCCATACCCGAGTAAGGATAGTTATTTAAATTTCACTAATATTATGAGCGTTGCGACCTTAACAGAGGTTGATGCGATTCATCCTGGTTATGGATTCTTATCAGAAAATGCAGATTTTGCGGAGATATGTGATAAGTGTGGGATAACTTTTGTTGGACCAAGTGTTTATGCGATACAAAAAATGGGAACAAAAGATGTAGCTAGAGAAACAATGGCACAAGCAGGTGTACCAATTGTACCTGGTTCTGATGGAATTATTAAAGATGACAAAGAAGCGATAGATTTGGCAAATAAAATTGGTTACCCTGTTATTATAAAAGCTACTGCTGGCGGAGGCGGTAAAGGAATTCGTGTTGCGCATAACGAATTAGAATTAGTAAAGGGTATTACTATTACACAACAAGAAGCAGAAAAAGCCTTTGGTAACCCAGGCGTGTATATGGAAAAGTTTATCGAAGATTTCTCACATGTTGAAATTCAAATTTTAGCAGATAATTTCGGAAATGTGATACACTTAGGTGAGAGAGATTGTTCTGTGCAGCGTCGTTTACAGAAGTTGATTGAAGAAACGCCTTCGCCTGCTATTACGGATGAGATACGTAAACAGATGGGGGAAGCATCAGTAAAGGCTGCCCGTGCGGTAGATTACTCTGGTGCTGGAACCATTGAGTTTATATTTGATAAAAAAGAACAAAGATTTTATTTCATGGAAATGAATACACGCATACAAGTAGAACACCCAGTTACAGAAATGGTTACCGGTGTGGATTTAATTAAAGAACAGATTAGAGTTGCAAACAATGAAGTGTTGTCATTAAAACAAGAAGAGGTAATTTTTCAAGGATGGGCAATGGAATGTCGGATTAACGCTGAAGATCCATGGAAAAATTTCATGCCATCCCCTGGAAAAATTGAAATGTACCTTCCACCTGGTGGTTTAGGTGTGCGTGTTGATTCTGCTGCTTATCCGGGCTACACAATTTCACCATATTATGATTCGATGATCGCAAAATTAATTACATATGGTGCAACGAGAAAAGAAGCGATGGACCGTATGAAACGTGCTTTAAGTGAATTTATTATCGAAGGTATATCAACTACTATTCCGTTTCATTATAAAATGATGGAGCATCCTGTGTTTGCAGAAGGAGATTTCAATACGAAATTTCTTGAAAAATATACAATTATTGAAAATGAAGAGTCCGATTAACTCTAAAAGGAGTGGATCTTAATGAGTGAGAATACAATGTTAAATGTAAGTGAAGACTCAAGTCTTGGAAAGGTTGAAATAGCACCTGTTGTGATTGAAGTGGTTGCTGGTATTGCAACGATTGAAGTCGGTGGTGTGTCATCAACTCGTGGGAATTTTGCTAGTGGTGTAGTGGAGCGCTTCGGTAAAAAAGCACATGGAAAAGGAATTAAAGTAGAATTGACTGACACTGGTGTCATGATTGATGTTTTTGTGGTTTTGGATTATGGTGTAACGATTCCAGTTGTCGCGCAGAAAATCCAAGAAAACATTCGACAAGCATTAAAGGATATGACTGCACTTGAAATTGATGAAATTAATGTGCATGTAGTTGGCATGCACATGGACTCAACAGAAGAAGCAGGGCAAGCTGAGGAATAATGGATCTAACAGACCCTAAGAGATTTTATAGGTCTCTTAATAGGGTCTTTTTTACTTTATATAATGCTTTTTATTTAGTGCGTATAGCATTTTTTCTTTGTATTCGATATGATGAAGATAAAATGAGTGTAGAATACAAATTTTACAGTTACATGCTAGGTAAATACAAGGAGAATGAATAATGAATCGAAGAACCGCAAGAGAAAAGGCCTTTCAAATTCTTTTCTCAGTTGACAACCAAAATTACAGTCCAGATGAAGCAATGGAACAAGTATTAGAAGAAGAAGCGGAAGTAGCCTCGTCCTTTTTATCAGAAGTGGTATCAGGCGTTCATCAGCATTTAAAAGAAATTGATGAAAAAATTGAGGATCACCTGGAGAATTGGTCGATGAAAAGATTGGCAGCTGTAGAGAAAACGTTATTACGTATTGCTGTTTTTGAAATGTTTTATGAAGTTGATACGCCTCATGGTGTTGCAATTAATGAAGCAATTGAATTAGCTCATGTTTATGGTGACGATAAGTCAGGTAAATTTATTAATGGTGTATTGTCTAAAATGATTAGCTAGGGGGATTTTGCATGACTGCTGAAGTTATTTATGGAAATGTATTAGCTGAAAAGTTACGGATTGATATGAAAGATGAGGTAATTTTGCTAAGGGAACAGGGGATTCAACCAAAACTAACGGTCGTTTTAATTGGTGATGATCCGGCTTCGAAATCCTATGTAAAAGGAAAGCAAAAAGCTTCAGAATTTGTTGGGGTGGAATCGGACTTAATTGAATTACCTGAAAATACAACGGAGAAAACTTTATTGGATCTAATTGATCAACTAAATGCTGATCAAACAATTCATGGCATATTAGTTCAATTGCCACTGCCAGATCAAATTAGAGAGCAATTGGTTATTGAAGCAATTAGTCCAGAAAAAGATGTCGATGGTTTTCATCCGATCAATATTGGTAGAATGTTAACTGGTAAAGACACATTTTTGCCGTGTACGCCATTTGGTATTATTACGATGTTGAAATCGAAAAACATTGAAATGTCTGGAAAAAATGCTGTTGTAATTGGCCGTAGCAATATCGTAGGAAAACCGGTTGGTCAATTGTTGCTGAATGAAAACGCGACAGTAACATATTGCCATTCTCGGACAAAAAACATGGATCAATTTATTAAAGAAGCAGACATTGTAATAGTAGCAGTTGGTATTGCCCATTTCCTTCGTGCAGAAGCTGTTAAACCTGGTGCCGTTGTTATAGACGTAGGTATAAATAGATTAGAAGATGGTTCATTAACTGGAGATGTTGACTTTGAAAATGTCAAAGAGAAGGCATCCTTCATAACACCAGTTCCAAAAGGTGTAGGCCCGATGACTATTACCATGTTACTTCATAATACAATTAAATCCGCAAAAAAAATCTATCACGTTTAATTTGAAATGTAGGTGATTTTATGATAAATGATAATTATTTAACGGTTTCGGCATTAAACCGTTATATTAAACGGAAATTCGAAATGGACAAACATTTAAATGATGTCTGGTTAAAGGGAGAAATATCAAATTTCAAGCATCATAGTCGTGGTCACATGTATTTAACCATTAAAGATGACCAGGCTAGAATAAAAGCTGTCATGTTTGCAGGTTATAATCGCACACTGAAATTTGAACCTGAAGATGGTATGAATGTATTAATTAAGGGCGAAATCAATGTATATGAACCACAGGGCCAATATCAACTATACATTCAACAAATGGAGCCTGATGGTGTGGGTGCATTGTATGTAGCGTTCGAGCAATTAAAGGAGAAATTAACAAAAGAGGGTCTATTCGAGCATGATCGAAAATTGCCGTTACCTTTATATCCAAAACACATTGGAGTTATAACCTCACCTACAGGCGCAGCGGTTCGAGATATATTAATTACATTAAAGAGAAGATATCCGATTGCTAACATTACTATTTTTCCAGCTTTAGTACAAGGTGAAATGGCGCCATCTTCAATTGCCAATGCGCTAGGACAAGCAAACCAATTTAAATCGATAGATGTACTGATAGTAGGACGTGGTGGAGGATCAATTGAGGAACTTTGGGCCTTTAATGAAGAAGTAGTTGCTCGCGCGATTGCTGATTCGATGATTCCAATCATTTCAGCTGTAGGACATGAAACAGATGTAACGATTGCAGATTTTGTAGCGGATGTTCGTGCGGCGACACCAACAGGTGCAGCTGAATTAGCAGTTCCATCGATACAAGAATTAGAAGAAAAGATTAAAACCTGGAAACAGAGCTTAAATAGAATCATGCAACACAACTTGGATCAATCTAATAAACACTTAGAACGACTGAAAAAAAGTTATGCTTTTCGTTATCCAGTTCAATTACTAAACCAAAAAGAGCAAGATTTGGATAAGGTGGTGGAGCGTTTAGCGAAAGCCACGAAGCAAATACAATCAAACGAAAGTAAACGTTATGAACAGCTTATGAAGCGATTGGCATATCAACATCCAGAAGCACAACTGAAGCTTGCAGAAAAACAATTAGTGCAAATTGTAGACAGAAAGAAACGTGCCATGCAAGTTATCTATACCTTGAAAAATCGTCAATTCATAAATGTAGTAGAGAAATTAGAAGTCTTAAGTCCACTACATACTATGAAACGTGGCTATTCTATTGCTTATGGCGATAATGGCACATTGATACAATCAACAAAAGAAATACAACCAGGAGAAGCAATTTCCGTAAAAGTGGTTGACGGCATATTAGATTGTCGTGTCTTGGGAATAAAGGAGGACTTGGAAAATGACTGATAAGGATAAGGAAGTATCTTTTGAACAAGCAATGGAAGATTTAGAGGCAATTGTTGAAAAACTTGAAGAAGGTGAAGTACCTTTAGAAAAGGCAATTCAATACTATCAACAAGGTATGGAACTTTCCAAAGTTTGTAGTGTCAAGTTAACAAATGTGGAGAAACAAATGACCAATATTATTAACGAACAAGGGGATTTAAAAGCTTTTTCGGTACAGGAGGAAGAATAAAGTGAGCGATAAATTAGCGCTGTTTTTATCGGAAAAAGAAAAAATTGTGTCAGAAGAGTTAGTTCGGACAATAACAGAATTATCAATACCAAAACATTTAAAAGATTCCATGCTATATTCGATAAAAGCTGGTGGGAAAAGGCTTCGTCCTTTATTAATGATTGCGAGTACTGAATCCTATCATGGTACAGACCAACAAGTGCTGTCAGTGGCTGTGGCATTGGAAATGGTTCATACGTATTCATTAGTTCATGATGATTTACCAGCAATGGATGATGATGATGTACGAAGAGGCAAACCAACAAATCATCGGGTCTTTGGTGATGCTACTGCAATTTTGGCAGGAGATGCACTATTAACATACAGTTTTGAATTAATTTCTAATGACAATCAATTAACAGATGAGCAAAAAGTATACATATTAAAACGACTAGCAGAAGCAAGTGGTCCAAAAGGAATGGTAGCAGGTCAATCGCTTGATATGGAAGCTGAAGATAGAGCGATCCATTTTGATGAACTGGAAACAATTCACCATTTAAAAACCGGCCAGTTACTAATTTTTGCGATTGAAATTGGTGCTTATATTGGCGGTGCTTCAAATTACCAACTTGAGGCAATAAGAGATTTTGCTTATTATGTCGGCCTTGTTTTTCAAGTACAAGATGATATCTTGGATGTAACAGGGGATCCAAATACGATTGGTAAACCTATTGGGAGTGACGAAACCAATTTAAAGAGTACGTATCCAAAACTACTTGGCTTAAATGGTGCGATTGAAAAGAAAGAGGAATATGTTATAAAAGCAAAAAATGCCCTAAAAACAGCAGATGTACAATCTAGTTTATTGGAAGAATTAATTGATTATTTAAGTGATCGAACTATCTAGTCAATAATTATTGAGTACACGTTAAAAATATGTTATCATACTATTATATGAGGAATGGTGCAGTATTCTAGTCGGTTCTCCGCTTCTGAAGGCGGGCCTAAAAATCCGCCAAAGGGCACATCGATGAAGTTCCTTGTGTCGGCTTGAGGCGCCCAGCCTTGGGTCGGTGCTGGGAGTTAAGGTTGCAGGGCGATCCACAAAGGCATGTGGGCGAGGACCCTGCTTCCGCGGAGGCCCAACTCTGTGGTTAGACTTTAGCCAAAGAATTACCATGGACTGGGGTATGAACCTACGCAATAAGTGGAAGGGTATCTTATTCGTAGCGTAGCCTGCCTTGAGTGGTGTCTGAGGGGATTATTATTGTGAATACAAAAGTCGGAAGGCCACTGACTTATGTATTATTATTTATATGAAATCAGCACTGCAAAAGAGGCTAGGGAGTGGTTAAGAGCTGCTGAGGAAATCTCCTAGACTGTTCCATAAGACGTTTAAAAGGGATTATAGTGCGGACTAAGTGGTAATCCAGTCTAGCTTTTGGAAACAAGGCTAAGATGCTTTTAATGGGGAACCGCCAGAATGGCAACATTCGGTAAGGATCTGGGAAAACCTACTGGACCTAAGCCGCAGTTTTTACCTTTTAAACGACCATTCCAATTACATAGTTGTATATAAAAATGAGGTATAAATAGATGGCGAAATCACAATCGCAAATTAAAAAATCAATAAAATTTAGCATAAGTATTGCCGTTATCACATTTGTGTTAGCGGCTATTTTTTCAGTTATTTCTTCTTCTATATTAGGAGAAGTGATGTGGGTTGTTGGCTTTATTATTGTGTTAATTATTGTATTGATTGGAATTGTTTTTGACATGTTAGGAATAGCAGCAACTGCTGCAGACGAAGTTCCATTTCATGCAATGGCAGCAGAGAAGGTGGACGGCTCAAAAGAAGCGATCTTAATTGTTCGGAATGCTGATCGTTTCGCAAGTTTTTGTAACGATGTAATCGGAGATATATCTGGAGTTATTAGTGGTACAGCTTCTGCAATCGTTGTTTTACAATTAGCTAACGGTTTTGGCCATGGTGATGGTTCTACTTTGCAGATTGTTATATCTGTTATTATGACAAGTTTAGTTGCAGCTCTAACAGTTGGTGGGAAAGCGTTAGGGAAATATTATGGCATTCATTCGTCAACGAAAATCATTTTCTTTGTAGGTAAAGTGATCGCATTTATACAAAACAAGACCAAAATTGAAATTTTGAAAAAAGGTTAGTGACCATATATAAATCAATTTAGGGAGGATTCCCAAATGGATCTTACAAAGATAAAAGATCCTTCTTTTTTAAAGAAGTTGAATAATGAAGAATTAGAAGTATTGGCATCTTTTATTCGTAAATTCCTAATTGAAAAATTGTCAGAAACAGGCGGCCATTTAGGGGCGAATTTAGGCGTTGTTGAATTAACATTAGCTTTACATAAATCTTTTAGTAGCCCTACTGATAAATTAATTTTTGACGTAGGTCACCAGTCCTATATTCATAAAATACTAACAGGGCGTGCGAATCAATTTGAATCGATTAGACAATATAAAGGAATGTCAGGTTTTCCAAAAAGGGCTGAAAGTCATCACGATGTATGGGAATCGGGACACAGTTCAACTTCGTTATCCGCTGCAATGGGTATGACGATTGCACGTGATTTAACAGGTAAGAATTACTTTGTTGTTCCGATTATTGGCGATGGTGCTTTGACAGGTGGTATGGCTTTTGAAGCATTAAACAATATTGGTCATGAACAAAAAAACATGATTGTTATTCTCAATGATAATGAAATGTCTATTGCAAATAATGTTGGTGCACTCCATAATGCGCTAGGACGAATGCGTAGCGCTGGTCAATATAATAAGGTAAAAAAAGAATTAGATTGGATTTTAAAGAAAATTCCAACAGTAGGCGGAAAATTAGCACATACAGCTGAGCGGATTAAAGATAGCATGAAACATTTTGTGATTCCGAGCATGTTTTTTGAAGAATTTGGTTTTACTTATTATGGACCAGTGGACGGACATGACTTTCATGCACTACAGGAAAACATTCAATATGCTAAAAAAACGGAAGGCCCCGTTTTAATCCACGTAATTACCCAAAAAGGTAAAGGGTATCATCCTGCGGAATCAGACGAGAAGGATAAATGGCATGGTGTTGGCCCGTATAAAATTGAATCAGGCGAAAAAATTTTATCTACTAATGTTGCCCCACAATGGAGTGCTGTTGTGAGTGCGACCCTAGAAAAAATTGCTTTGGAGAACAGCAAATTAACAGTTATTACACCCGCAATGGTGTTAGGTTCCAAATTAGAAAATTTTCAACTAAAATACCCTGACCGCCTATTTGATGTTGGTATTGCAGAACAACACGCGACAACAATGGCAGCAGGAATAGCAATACAAGGCATGAAGCCGTTTCTTGCAATTTACTCCACCTTTTTACAACGCGCTTATGATCAAATTTTGCATGACGTTTGTCGTCAAAATTTAAATGTGGTTTTTGGAATTGATCGAGCTGGGTTAGTTGGTGCTGATGGTGAGACACATCAAGGGTTGTTTGATATTTCTTTCTTACGCTCGATGCCAAACATGGTCATTATGATGCCAAAAGATGAAAATGAATGTCAGCATATGGTATATACTGCTCTAGAATATAATGATGGGCCGATAGCGATTCGTTACCCAAGAGGTAACGCAATTGGTGCGTCAGTAGATAACGCGTTACTAGCTATCCCAATTGGTACATGGGAGGTTATAAATGAAGGGGCAGATGCAGTCATCCTAACATTTGGAACAATGATTCAGATGGCGATAGAAGCAAGTAAGACATTAGCAAAGCTTGGAGTGTCTGTTCGTGTCATTAATGCACGATTTATTAAACCACTGGACGAACGTATGCTTCACGATATATTTGAAGAAAAATTGCCGATCCTAACAATTGAAGAAGCCATATTATCTGGTGGTTTTGGAAGCGCGATTCTAGAGTTCGCTGAAACAAATCGTTACACGACTAAACAGATAAAACGAATGGGTATAGAAGATGAATTTATTGAACATGGTAGTGTGGAGTTTTTACTAGCACAAATTGGTTTAACAAAACAAGTGGTAATAGAAGAAATACAACAGTTATTGCCAACTAAACAACAAAGGGTTTAAGTGATGACAATTAAAAAAATCAGATTAGATATATTATTAGTGGAACGTGGTTTAGTTGAAACACGAGAAAAAGCAAAACGTACAATTATGGCTGGATTAGTTTTTAGTGAGCAACAAAGACTTGATAAGCCTGGTGTTAAAGTTAATAGTGATATTTCGGTTACTGTTAAGGGCAAATTGCTTCCTTATGTTGGAAGAGGTGGACTAAAGTTAGAAAAGGCTTTGAAAACTTTTAACCTTTCAGTATATAAGAAAATAATGGTTGATATTGGTTCTTCTACAGGTGGGTTTACAGATTGTGCTTTGCAAAATGGCGCTACATTATGTTACGCAGTTGATGTAGGATACAATCAATTAGATTGGAAATTAAGAAATGATTCAAGAGTTGTGGTAATGGAACGTACTAATTTTCGGTATGTAACACCTGATAAATTTAATAATGGAATGCCAAATTTTGCAACGATAGATGTCTCTTTTATATCATTAAAAATTATTTTGCCAGTTTTAAAAACAATCTTAGCAGATGATAGTGATGTCGTGGCATTAATCAAACCACAATTTGAAGCTGGAAGAGAACAAGTTGGTAAGAAGGGTATCGTTCGAGACAAAACAATTCATAAAGAAGTATTAAATCGAATCCTTCAGTTTGCGCATGAAGAAGGCTTTGGTATAAAAGATTTAACTTTTTCACCAATCACTGGTGGTGACGGTAACATTGAATTTCTTACTCATTTAATATGGAAACCGCAAGAAAAAGCAGGGGAATTGAAATCTAATGTCGAATTTAATTCTATAGTGGAGCAAGTAGTTGGACAAGCTCATGAAATCCATTCAAAAAAATAAATAAGGATATACTATTTTAAAGTGTGAAGCGCTGTGAATTTAAGCTAGTTTCACTATCTTTTTTAGAATGTGGAAAGGAGATACTATGAACAAAGGTCAACGACATATAAAAATTCGTGAACTAATTACAGATCATGACATCGACACACAAGATGAATTGGTTGATGCATTGCGTGGATTAGGTTATAACGTTACGCAAGCTACTGTCTCGCGAGATATAAAAGAATTGCATCTAGTTAAAGTTCCGATGGTTGATGGAAGATATAAATATAGTTTACCCGCTGATCAACGCTTTAACCCTTTAGAGAAGCTAAGACGCTTAATGCGAGATGCTTTTATTAGAATTGATCAAGCAGGTTATTTTTTAGTACTTAAAACGTTACCAGGTAATGCAAATGCGCTCGGCGCTTTAATTGATAATTTAGATTGGTCAGAAATATTAGGAACGATATGTGGAGATGACACGATTTTAATTATTTGCAAAACAGAAGAGCATACCTTTGAAATTCAAGATCGCTTTTTAGAAATGTTATAATTAATAATAAAGTGAGGTGGAAGCTTATGTTAACCGAACTTACTATAAAAGATTTTGCTATTATCGATGAGATTACTATTACCTTTAGAGAAGGATTAACTGTACTGACTGGAGAAACTGGTGCAGGTAAGTCCATCATTATAGATGCGATTCAGTTATTAACAGGTGGAAGAGGATCTGTAGAGTTTGTAAGATATGGTGCAAACAAAGCAACATTAGAAGGGCTATTTACAATTGATGAGCCCTCGCATCCAATATATAAAAAAGGTAAGACATTTGGTATCGAGATTGATACGGATGGAATGATTGTCTTGAATCGGACAATAACTGCTAACGGAAAGAGTATTTGTAGAGTAAATGGAAATTTGGTAACGCTAGCTATTTTAAAAGAATTTGGGAAAACGTTGATTGATATCCATACCCAACACGAAACACAATCGCTTATGGATGTAGACCGACATATTGAGTTATTAGATATGTATAATAAAGAGTCCATAGACGAAGTGAAAGCGGATTATAATATATTATATCAAAAATTACATACACTAAAAAAACGGTATCAAAAATTAAATGATAATGAACAAGAAATGGCTCAAAGATTAGATTTACTCCGATTTCAACTTAATGAATTACAAGAAGCAGATCTTTCTCCAGGAGAGGATGAAACCCTAGAGGAAGAACGAAAAAAATTAATGAACCACGAAAAAATATATAAAGGTGTAAATGAAGCTTATGAAGCTTTAAACGGTGAGCAACGAGCACTTGATTGGTTAGGATTGGCACTTTCTGGATTAGAAACAGCAAGTGAGTATGAAAAAGGATTAGCAGAAAAAAAAGAAGGATTTTCAAATCATTTTTATTTAATTGAAGAATTATCTTATGATTTACGTCATTATTTAGATTCACTCGAATTTGATTCAGAACGTCTCAATTTTTTGGAAAGCCGATTAAACGATATAAGCCGATTAAAGAAAAAATATGGATTTACTGTTGATGATATGTTGGAGTATGCTGCTAAAATTGAGGATGAAATTGATGAAATTCAAGATCGCGATACATCTTTAGGTAAATTAGGGGCAGAAATAGAAGAAATTGGCCAGGATGCACTCGTTGAAGCACGACACCTACATGATTTACGTAGCCAAGCTGCTAAACAGTTAAAGTTAGCAATTCAACAAGAACTACAGGATTTATATTTAGAAAAGGCAACTTTTGAAGTAGACATAAAAACAAAAAAAACGAAACCAAACGAACCAGAATCTAAATCGATACCAGTACAATTAACACCTAATGGTTTTGATATTATCCGATTTTTAATTTCAACCAATCCTGGTGAACCGATTAAAGAAATGAACAAAGTCGCATCAGGTGGTGAATTGTCACGAATTATGTTGGCTTTGAAAAACATTTTCGCTAAACATCAAGGAGCAACTAGTGTGATTTTTGATGAGATTGATACGGGTGTAAGTGGTAGGGTAGCCCAAGCTATAGCAGAAAAAATACATGGAATATCCACAGGATCGCAAGTATTATGTATTACACATCTTCCTCAAGTAGCTGCAATGGCAGATACACATTTATTGATTGAAAAAAATGTTTCAGAACAACGGACTAGTACAACCGTTGATGAGCTTTCAACTGAGTCACGCGTAATGGAAATAGGAAGAATGGTTACAGGTAGTGAACTGACAGAAACATCAAAAGTTCATGCCAGAGAATTAATTGCATTAGCTAATAAAAGTAAGGAATAAAAACCATGTTAAACGAGCATGGTTTTTTTAATACACAAAAATAATGCTTAATACTATCTAAAATAGGAAAACATCTCCCCTATATGAGATCTTTACTGGGTTTAAAAAAGGCTTGCTAAGGTCACATTATAAATACAGAAAAAAATAATTTGGGTTGGGAACGAGGAGAGTGGATAATGAACATGAATAAAATTCGGGCTGCAATAGGATTATTACTCCTTGTTACTTTCCTAAGCATGCCATTTAACCATTTTATACAACAATATGTTGCTATACCGAATCATGTAACAGTGTTTGATGAAACAGGAGAAAATTTAACTATTCCAAAGTTAGGGAATGAAACAACAACTGTTTTGTCTCAGCAAGATGAAGTTTTAGAAGCAATGGACACATCTCAGTTTAAAGCAGTCAATAATGGAGAAAGCTCAATTGTATATGAAGTTGCAGGTATGCCACTTAAAAAGGTCAATGTAGCCGTTTTAGATGATTTTAAAGTAATACCTGGTGGACAATCAGTAGGTGTTAATTTACAAACTTTGGGCGTACTCGTAGTAGGACACCATTTAATCAATACAGATAGTGGCGAAAAGTCGCCGGGTGAAGATGCTGATATTCAAGTTGGCGATATAATTTTGCAAGTGAATGGAAATGAAATAGAAAAAATGGAACAGATGACTCCACTTGTTGATGAAGCGGGAAAAAATAATAAGAAACTAAATGTAAAAATAAAACGTGGTGGTGAAACGCTAGAAAAAAAATTAGCACCAGCGCTTGATAAAAAAGAAAACCAGTATCGAATCGGATTATATATAAGGGATTCGGCAGCAGGTATTGGAACAATGACGTTTTATCATCCAGAATCGAAAAGATATGGCGCTCTAGGTCATGTTATTTCTGATATGGACACCAAAAAACCGATACAAATTCACGATGGTACAATTGTAAAATCTAATATTACGTCGATAAAAAAAGGTGATAATGGCGTGCCAGGAGAGAAGCAAGCAACTTTTAATAGTGATGATACACCTTTGGGTACCATAACAAAAAACACATCATTTGGTGTATTCGGTAAATTAGATAGTAAATTGCAAAAAAGCAAGTGGAATGAACCAATGCCAATCACATTGCCAAATCAAGTGAAAGAAGGTCCGGCTAAAATTTTAACAGTTGTAGAAAATGATTTGGTCGAATCATTTGATGTGGAAATTGTAAACAGTGTCGATCAGCCAAATGCAGCTACCAAAGGAATGATAATAAAGATCACTGATGAAAAACTTTTAGAGAAAACTGGTGGTATTGTACAAGGTATGAGTGGAAGTCCAATAATGCAGGATGGCAAATTAATTGGTGCCGTAACACATGTTTTTGTAAATGATCCCACATCAGGTTACGGAATTCATATCGAATGGATGTTAGAAGAAGCTGGAATAGATATTTACAATAAGCAACAAGAAGCTAGTTAAAGATTAAGCTCTTATTCGTGATAAAGCGATAAGAGTTTTTTTTGAATTTCAGGTTCAAAATTGTTAAAAAGAAGCAGATATATGCTATACTCTGGTTAAAGAATATTCGACAAAACGCAGAATAATACTATTTAAATGACGAAAAATATCGATTTCATAAGAAAACAAGAGTATTTTGAAGTAAATAGAAAAAAACACAAATATTTTTATCTAAAAGAAGGAATTTTCGAACTTGTGTCGAAATTGTAGATGTGAAACAAGATAGGATTAGTCGAAGGAGGAGCAAATATAGTGCAAAAGATTAAGGTTTGTTTAGTAGATGATAACAGAGAGCTAATTGAATTAATGGAGGAATATTTTGAAAGTCAATCAGATATTGAAGTGATTGGTACTGCTTTTAACGGAAAGGAATGTATTAGTTTATTTGATGAGATCGAACCAGATATTGTGGTTCTTGATATTATAATGCCTCATATGGATGGATTAGCTGTTTTAGCGAAATTAAAAGAGATGGATATACCTAAACATCCTAGAGTGATTATGCTCACGGCATTTGGACAGGAAGAAGTAACAACGAAAGCAGTAGATTTAGGGGCATCTTATTTTATTTTAAAACCCTTTGATTTAGATAGTTTAGCTAGCCAAATCAGACAAGTTCATGGTGCACCGACATCAGATAATAAAGCAGTAAAACAAAAATCCAATAAAGAGAACCACAAAAGAGATTTAGAAGCAAATATTACACATATTATACATGAAATTGGTGTTCCAGCTCATATTAAAGGGTATATGTACTTACGAGAAGCAATCACAATGGTCTATAATGACATTGAATTATTGGGTTCTATTACGAAAGTTTTATATCCCGACATTGCTAAGAAATTTAATACTACAGCCTCTCGTGTTGAAAGAGCAATACGACATGCAATCGAAGTAGCATGGAGTCGTGGCAATATCGATTCTATATCATCATTATTTGGTTATACCGTAAATGTCTCTAAAGCAAAACCAACTAATTCAGAATTTATTGCAATGGTAGCTGATCGTCTACGTATCGAACACCGTGCATCTTAAGCGGTTGTATGACAGTTTTTTGACGTATAGTTACGCATAAACAGGGCTATAAACTATGTACGGATACTCACAAGCGTCCTTCTTTGTCGGAATTACTAAATTCCCATAAAGGAGGGCGTTTTTGCATTAAAGGATTTTCTAACAGCATAAGCTTATTGAAAGAGTAAAAAATTATTATCAAGCATATGTTGAAACGATAATTCAGATTTTATTGTAGGATAGAAAGGGGTATTGATCATGCGGGAGATTATATTCGATTATCCAGTGAAAGAATTTACATATAAAGTTATAGGTGAAAGAAAGTTGAAATTTTATATATTTGAATCAGAAAGTTCTCAAAAAAATGGATCGATTATTTTATTTTTTATCGGAGGTAGTTTTAGTAAAGACCCAAACAGTCCAGCTAGGTTTCAGGAGCAAGCTAAATATTTCGCTTCCAAAGGCATGATAACAGCATGCGTTGATTATAGAAATGGCGCTGACGAAGGATTTACTCCAATTCAAGCAATTCAAGATGTTAAATCGGCTGTTCGTTCGGTTAGAGAAAATTATGCTTATTTAGGAGTAGACCCAAATAAAATTGTTGTATGCGGCTCATCTGCAGGTGCATATATATCTGTATCCTCTATTATGTTCAAAGAATTGAATAATGAAACTGATAATCTTAGCACAGACAATGTTCCAAATGCTCTAGTTGTTTTTGCAGGTGGCATGGATGGTGTTGATATAATGAAAAGACGTTACCCTGAATTGCTTGATGAATCGATAGAATTATCTCCCATACACCACATAAAGAAGTGCTTACCAAAAACTATTTGGTTTTGTGGAACTGTGGATATAGATTATGAACAAAACAAAGAATTTATTCAACGTATGGTTGAAAAAGGAAACGAGATAACTTTTATAGAATATGACAAGATGGAACATGGTTTTTTCCATTTTGGAAGAAATAATAATGAATTTTATCAAGATACCATTCAAAAAACAGAAGGATTTTTAAAAGAAATAGAATTTATTTAAATGAACTTATGCTTTTGGGGGTTTATTGGAACGATGGTGTATAATCGCCCTTACGTCATAATAATTTTGAATGAATGTATAAATTCTTCATTTTGCGGTAACTTAACCAAAAAAGGAGGATTTTTATGAAAAAAGTACTATTCTTTTTAGTCGTTTTAAGCTTTTTATTACCTGCTTCTGTATTGGCGGAAGATACGTATACAGTTCAACCTGGAGATTCGATGTGGAGAATTGCGATGAAATATAAGATAGGTGTTACTGAAATTATTGAGGCCAATCCATCTATTGATAATCCAGATCTTATTTACCCGAACCAAAAAATAGCCATACCAATAATTGACGCAATAAAACATACAGAACACTTGGTTATTCAATTAACCAATCAAGAACGAGCAAAAAATGGACTATCTGCTTTACGACCTAACTGGGAGTTGTCACGTGTTGCAAGATATAAGTCTGTGGACATGCTTGATAAGAATTACTTTTCTCATACAAGTCCCACATATGGATCTCCGTTTGCGATGATGGAGAATTTCGGAATATCATACCAAAGAGCAGCAGAAAATATTGCGAGAGGTCAGCGCACGCCACAAGAAGTCGTAACAGCTTGGATGAATAGTCCAGGACATCGCAAAAATATATTAGGTGATTTCACTCATATAGGTGTCGGTTATGTTGAAGACGGAAAATATTGGACTCAAATGTTTATAACCAAATAACATGCAGTAAGACCTTGTACATCATTCAAGGTCTTTTTTTAATATATTTTGCTGTTAAACGTAATATAACAAGATTAATGAAGAAAATATCTTGTTTGTAGTGTTCTAAACAGCTCAACTCAGTAATTCTCGTACATGGTCTTGAATAATCAGAATTTTATTATAACAATTTAATTGAAAGTATGATAATATTTTTAATGACATAGAAAAATATAAATGGAGAGGTTTTAAATATGAAAGTATCGAAATTTGGAGGAAGTTCAGTTGCTAGTGCTTCGCAATTAAAAAAAGTTGCACAAATTATTCAAGCAGATGCAGATAGAAAAGCAATTGTAGTATCAGCACCAGGAAAGAGGTTTTCTGAAGATAATAAAGTAACCGATCTTCTCATTAAACTAGGGGAAGCTTATCTAGCAAATGAGCCGCATCAAAAGCAATTAGATGAAGTTTTATTGCGATTTAGCTCGATTACAACAGAATTAAATTTATCGGATCGTATTCTAGGAGAGATAAAAGATGATATTGCATCCGTTTTTGCTAGTGATTATCAAAAAGAACTTAAATTAGAAGCGATTAAATCAATTGGTGAAGATTCGCTAGCTAAAATACTTAGTGCCTATTTACAATCACTTGGAGTAGAAGCAAGCTATTTAAATCCAAAAGAAGCTGGCATTATCTTAAGTGATGAACCGGGTAGTGCTCAAATTTTAGATGAAAGTTTTGAGCTATTATATAAATTACGTGATCGAAAAGAAATAGTAGTAATTCCTGGCTTTTTTGGCTATACAAAAGAGGGTAAATTAGTTACTTTCTCTCGAGGTGGTTCAGATATTACTGGGTCAATCGTTGCAGCTGGAGTGAAAGCAGATTTGTATGAAAACTTTACCGATGTTGACTCGGTTTATTGCGTTAACCCAACCATTGTTGATAATCCTAAGGAGATTACGTCATTAACGTATAAAGAAATGCGAGAATTATCCTATGCGGGGTTTTCCGTTTTTCATGATGAAGCACTTATACCAGCCTTTAAAGCAAGTATTCCTGTTTGTATTAAAAATACCAATAATCCAGACGGACTTGGGACCATTATTGTTTCACAAAAAGAGCCAAATGGTAATCCGGTTGTAGGGATTGCTAGTGATATTGGTTTCCTAAGTTTATATGTTAGTAAGTATTTGATGAATAGAGAGTTAGGTTTTGGTCGTCGTTTACTGCATATATTAGAAGACGAAGGTATATCTTTTGAGCATACACCATCTGGTATTGATGATTTGTCAGTCATTATTCGTGAGAGTGAGTTATCAGAAGCTAAAGAAGAAAAGATTATTAAACGTATAAAAGATGAATTAGATCCTGATCAAGTCTATATAGAAAGAGATCTTGCATTAATTATGATTGTTGGAGAATCAATGAATAGCTCAGTTGGTATAGCGGCTAAAGCAACAGAAGCATTTTTACGTGCAAATGTTAATTTAGAGATGATTAACCAAGGATCTTCTGAAACGTCAATGATGTTTGGTGTGAAAGAAGAAGGCGTTAAGAGAGCAGTGCAATCATTATATGAAATATTTTTCGTAGAAGAAAATTAAGCTAACAAAAATGACACATTACAGTAATATGTAATGTGTCATTTTTGTTTTAAGCCAGTAGAAGAGGTTTCTTTTGCAAATTCATGGTGTAAAAGCTATGATTACAAATAAGAACAAAGAATAAATTGCGTTGGGTGCATATTTTTTCTAATACTATCCCATACATAACTTGCACGAAAATTGCATGATGTTAGTAAGGAGAGTAAGGAGAGCAATGAGTTTACTCATTACTTAAGGAGGATCAACTTTGGAAATTTTTTCTTATATGGAAAAGTACGACTATGAACAACTTGTTATTTGTCAAGATAAAGAATCTGGTTTGAAAGCGATCATCGCTATTCACGATACAACACTTGGACCTGCTTTGGGTGGGACAAGGATGTGGACTTACGCATCTGAAGGAGCAGCAATTGAAGATGCTCTTCGATTAGCAAAAGGAATGACCTATAAAAACGCTGCGGCAGGTTTAAATCTAGGCGGAGGTAAAACAGTCATAATAGGTGATCCGAAAAAAGATAAAAATGAAGCAATGTTTCGTGCATTCGGGCGTTATATTCAGGGTTTAAATGGTAGATATATTACAGCCGAAGATGTTGGTACAACGGTAGAAGACATGGATATTATTCATGAAGAAACAAATTATGTGGCTGGCATATCACCTGCTTTTGGTTCATCGGGTAATCCTTCGCCAGTAACAGCATATGGCGTTTATAAAGGAATAAAGGCAAGCGCAAAAGAAGTGTTTGGAACAGATATATTAGCAGGAAAAAAAGTTGCCATTCAAGGGGTAGGGAGTGTTGCCTACACACTTTGTGAATATTTACATGATGAGGGAGCACAATTAATTGTTACAGATATAAATGAAGAAGCTGTTCAAAGAGCAGTAGATGCATTTGGTGCTAGAGCTGTTGGACTAGATGAAATTTATTCCGTTGATTGTGATATCTACGCTCCATGTGCGCTAGGAGCAACATTAAATGATCAAACAATACCTAAATTAAATGCAAAAATTGTTGCAGGGGCGGCAAATAATCAACTAGAACTAGACAAGCATGGTGATTTATTACATCAAAAAGGTATTTTATATGCACCTGATTTTGTTATTAATGCTGGAGGTGTAATTAATATAGCCGACGAACTTAACGGTTATAATCGCGAAAGAGCAATGAAACATGTTGATAAGATATATGATAATCTAGAAACGGTTTTTGCTATTTCAAAACGCGACAATATTCCTACTTACATTGCAGCCGAAAGAATGGCAGAGGAAAGAATAGCGAGTTTACGTAATTCTCGAAGTACATTCTTACAAAATGAACATCATGTTATTAGTAGACGTTAACATGAAAAAATAATTAGAAAATGTTTTTCTCAGATTGCTTATCTAAAGTGATTTCTGAGAAAAACACTTTTTAATAAGAAAACATCTAGTTGACCTTTTCTACCTAGAAGAATATTATAGAGAAGAAGGATTCTGATAACTAATTGGTAATGGTCTTCTATTACCTGCTTACATAGAGTGTTTTATTAAAAAAGTTACATTAGGGAGGTTTTTTTATGGCCAAAAATTATGACCTAGTCATACTAGGAGGTGGTACAGGTGGATATGTAGCCGCCATCCGTGCTTCTCAACTAGGATTAAAGACTGCCATTGTCGAAAAGGATAAGCTTGGTGGTACATGTTTACACAAAGGGTGCATCCCTTCAAAAGCATTATTAAGAAGTGCAGAAGTGTATAAACAGACCAAAGATGCAGAACAATTTGGCATTAATACTTCTGATATTAATCTGGACTTTTTGAAAGTGCAAGACCGTAAGCAGCAAATTGTTAATCAATTGCATCAAGGTGTAATCGGACTGATGAAAAAGGGTGCAATCGACATATATGATGGAATAGGTAGAGTTCTTGGTCCTTCTATCTTCTCGCCAACAGCAGGTACTGTTTCTGTAGAGATGAAAGATGGTTCTGATAATGAAATGTTGATCAGTAAGAATTTAATTATTGCAACAGGTTCAAAACCAAAGATTATCAAGGGATTGGAACCAGATGGAACACATATCCTAACTTCAGATGAGGCGTTGAACATGAAGGCATTACCAAAATCAATTATTATAGTTGGTGCAGGGGTTATCGGTGTAGAATGGGCATCCATGCTGGCAGATTTTGATGTGAATGTCACGTTAGTAGAGTATGCCGAACAAATTTTACCGACAGAGGATAACGAAATTGCAAAAGAAATGCAGCGTTTATTAAAGAAAAAAGGTATTAAGATTATGACAAATGCAAAAGTGCTAAGTAAAACAGTAGAAAAAGCTGATAATGTAACAATTCAAGTTAATTACAAAAATGAGCAGATTGTATTAACCGCTGTTCAAATGCTAGTTGCAATTGGAAGAGAACCAAATACAACTCAAATAGGAATAGAAAATACGGATATTCAGTTAGATGCGTCTAGCTCAATTAAAATAAATAAAGATTTTCAAACAAAGGAATCACATATATACGCAATTGGGGATTGTATCGGTGGAATGCAGCTTGCCCATGTTGCGTCACATGAAGGTAAACACGCAGTAGAACACATTGTAGGTAATAAGCCAATTCAACTTGATTATCGGAATATTCCTACATGCATCTATTCAAATCCAGAAGTGGCAAGCGTTGGTTTAACTGAAAAACAGGCGAAAGACGAGGGTTTTCAAGTGAAGTCTGGTAAGGTTAGTTTTAAAGCAATTGGTAAAGCGCTTGTTTACGGTGAGTCAGATGGATTTGTAAAGATAATAGCAGATAAGAAAACAAACGACTTATTAGGTGTTCATATGATAGGACCGCATGTAACAGAGTTAATATCGGAGGCGGGATTAGCCAAAGTTTTAGATGCCACCCCATGGGAAATTGGGGAAACTATTCACCCACATCCGTCTTTAGCTGAAGCCATAGCTGAAGCTGCATTAGATGTAGATGGAGTGAAAATTCATGGATAAGCAAGAAGGAGGAGTTATCATGAGAGAAAACCGTCATATTTCTTTAGGTTTAACAGACGATGAAGTATTTGAGATGTATCGAACTATTTTGTTAGCAAGAAGAATCGATGAACGTATGTGGTTATTAAATCGTGCAGGGAAAATTCCATTTGTGGTCTCATGTCAAGGTCAAGAAGCGCAACAAGTAGGTGCTGCGTTTGCTTT
Organism: Paraliobacillus sediminis; assembly: GCF_003426055.1. Classification (NCBI taxonomy): domain Bacteria; kingdom Bacillati; phylum Bacillota; class Bacilli; order Caryophanales; family Bacillaceae; genus Paraliobacillus; species Paraliobacillus sediminis. Next base: position 825,143 of record NZ_QJSI01000003.1, on the reverse strand, counting down.
AGATCGTACGAAGGATTATTCAGCTCCGTATTATCGGGATGTTGGTGTAGTCCTAGCGCTTGGCATGACGGCTCGTGACTTGATGTTACAAGCCTTTGCAAAAGCGGAAGACCCTAATTCAGGTGGACGCCAGATGCCAGGTCATTTTGGTCAAAAGAAAAATCGCATGTTAACTAGTTCATCGCCTGTAACGACACAAGTTCCACATGCTGTTGGTATTGCATTAGCAGCTAAAATAGAGAAAAAAGGTATTGTTAGTTTTGTTACGTTAGGAGAGGGTTCTTCAAATCAGGGAGACTTTCATGAAGGTGCGAATTTTGCTAGTGTACAAAAGTTGCCTGTCATTTTAATGGTGGAAAATAATCAGTATGCTATTTCAGTACCATTAAGTAAACAAGTAGCCTGTGAGAAAATATCAGATCGGGCAATTGGATATGGCATGCCAGGTGTAACAGTAGATGGTAATGATCCATTGGCAGTATATCAGGCTGTTAAAGAGGCTGCTGATCGTGCTAGAAATGGTATGGGACCTAGTTTAATTGAAACGTTATCTTATCGATTAACACCACATTCAAGTGATGACGACGATAGTATTTACCGTACGAAAGAAGAAGTAAAAGAGGCAAAGAGTAAAGATGGTGTGCTAACTTTTGCGGTCTATCTACGTGAACAAGGCATTTTAACAGAATCAAAAGAAAAAGAGCTTGAAGAAGAATTAAAACAAATTATAAATGACGCTACAGATTACGCAGAAGCTGCTGCTTATGCAGATCCATCATCAATTTATGATTATGTTTATGAAAAGAAGTAAGGGAGGAGGATTATAATGGCAGTAATATCTTATATCCAAGCAATTACACAGGCATTACAGGAAGAAATGAAACGAGATAGTAAAGTATTTGTTTTAGGGGAAGACATTGGTATAAATGGTGGTGTTTTTCGTGCTACAGCAGGTTTATATGATGAATTTGGAGAAGAGAGAGTTATTGATACACCTCTAGCTGAATCAGCAATTGCTGGTGTTGGAATTGGTGCAGCTATGTATGGGATGCGTCCTGTTGCTGAAATGCAATTTGCTGACTTTATTCTTCCGGCAGTTAACCAAATAATTTCTGAAGCGGCTAAGATTCGTTATCGGTCGAATAATGATTGGAGTTGTCCAATTACAATTCGTGCTCCTTATGGTGGAGGTGTGCATGGCGCATTATATCATTCACAATCTATTGAAGCTATTTTTGCCAATCAGCCAGGTTTAAAAATTGTTATGCCATCTACTCCATATGATGTAAAAGGATTATTGAAAGCTGCAATTCGTGATAACGATCCTGTACTTTTTTTAGAACATAAACGCGCTTACCGGTTAATTAAAGGGGAAGTACCAGAAACAGATTATACTGTTCCAATTGGAAAAGCTGATGTAAAAAGAGAAGGATCAGATATTACAGTTATTACGTATGGCTTATGTATTCATTTTGCATTAGAAGCTGCTGCAAAATTAGCTGAAGAAGGTATTGAAGCACACATATTAGACTTGCGTACTGTATATCCATTAGATCAGGAAGCGATAAAAGAAGCAGCTTCAAAAACTGGAAAAGTATTGTTGGTTACGGAAGATAACAAAGAGGGAAGCATTATAGGTGAAGTAGCTGCAATTATTAGTGAACATTGCTTGTTTGATTTAGATGCACCAATCAAGCGGTTAGCGGGTCCAGATGTTCCAGCTATGCCATATGCCCCTCCATTGGAGAAAGAGTTTATGATTAATTCTGAGAAAGTGGAAGTGGCGATGAGAGAACTTGCATTATTTTAAGAAATGAATAAAAAAGGAGGGGATGCGTTTTGATTCTCGAAAAAATTACAATGCCTCAACTTGGTGAAAGTGTGACAGAAGGAACGGTAAGTAATTGGCTTGTGCAAGTTGGAGACCATGTGGAAAAGTATGACCCGATTGCAGAAGTAATGACAGATAAAGTGAATGCAGAAGTACCGTCTTCTTTTACTGGAACGATTAAAGAATTAGTTGCAGATGAAGAACAAGTATTAGCTATTGGTGAATTAATGTGTTATATCGAAGTAGAAGATAGTGGATCGGAAGTTAAAGATGAGCGGGTACAACAAGATAAAGAGGAAGATCAAATAAGAGCAACACAAACTGATACATCAATGAAAACACGTTATTCTCCTGCTGTTATGCGTTTAGCGCAAGAAAATAATATTGATTTAAACACAGTAAAAGGAAGCGGACGTGGGGGCAGAATAACACGTAAAGATTTGGAAAGAACGATTGCAAATCCATCTCCTACAGATGAATCAACCGTTGAAAAAGAAGTTGAGGAAGTCAGTTCTGTGAAAAATGATGAGAAACTTGCGGTAGAAACAGCAATTGGTGACAAAGAAATTCCGGTAACTGGTATCAGAAAAGCAATAGCGAATAATATGGTTCGTTCTACAACAGAAATACCGCATGCTTGGATGATGATAGAAGTTGATGTTACCAACCTTGTTAAATATCGTGATGCAGAAAAAACAAAATTTAAAGAGAATGAAGGATACAACTTATCCTACTTTGCTTTTTTCCTAAATGCTGTAGCAAAGGCATTAAAAAAATACCCAGAATTGAATAGTTCATGGGCCGGAAATAAAATTATTCAACATAAAGCAATTAATTTATCAATTGCAGTTGCACATGAAAAAGAACTATTTGTACCAGTGATTAAAAATGTTGACGAGAAAAGCATTAAAGGAATAGCAAAAGAAATTCACGCCTTAGCAATGAAAGCACGTAATGGTAATTTAACACAACGAGACATGGAAGGTGGTACCTTTACTGTTAATAATACGGGTTCATTTGGTTCAGTTCAATCTATGGGAGTGATAAACTACCCACAAGCAGCAATATTACAAGTGGAATCAATTGTAAAAAGGCCTATCATTATTGATGATATGTTTGCGGCACGTGATATGGTCAACCTTTGTCTTTCGTTAGATCATCGTATATTAGATGGCGTCATTTCCGGCAAATTCATGTCACATGTTAAAGAGATTTTAGAAAACATATCAGTTGATACAACGCCAATATATTAGTGAAAAATCATCCATATTTCTGGATGATTTTTTTGCGTGAATGAGTATTATACTAATTGTGTACTCTTTTTAACAGAACATGATAGAATAGAGATACTATAGTAAAAGAGGTGTTTTGATGAACAGAATAAAATTAGGTACAAGTGATTTAGAAGTTGGAGAAATATCTTTAGGTTGTATGCGTATGGATGCGCTTTCTAAAAAGGATGCGAGACTAGTTATCGAAAACGCAATGGATCTAGGCGTGAATTTATTTGATCATGCTGATATCTATGGTGGTGGAAAGTCAGAAGAGGTTTTTTCTGATGCAATTGAAATGAACCCGTTAATAAGAGAAAAGATGATCATACAATCAAAATGCGGTATTCGAAATGGTTTTTTTGATTTCTCTAAGGAACATATTACATCTTCAGTTGAAGGAAGTTTAAAACGCTTAAACACAGATTATCTTGATATTCTACTATTACATCGTCCAGACGCTTTAATGGAGCCGGAAGAAGTAGCAGAGACTTTCACGAGGTTGAAAAATAGTGGTAAAGTAAACTATTTTGGTGTTAGTAACCAAAATCCGATGCAGATAGAATTACTAAAGAAGTATTTAAAAGATGATTTAATCATTAATCAGCTTCAACTAAGTATTATGCACACACCAATGATAGATGCTGGTTTAAATGTTAATATGCAACATGATAAAGCAACTGATCGGGAGAACAGTGTTTTAGAGTATTGTCGTTTACACGATATAACTGTACAGGCTTGGTCACCATTCCAATATGGCATGATTAAAGGTGTGTTTGTTGGTAATAAAGACTTTCCAGAAGTGAATGAAAAGATACAAGAAATAGCAGAGAAAAAAGGGGTAACTGATTCAGCGATAGCGATTGCTTGGATTTTACGTCACCCAGCTAAAATTCAACCAGTTGTTGGTACAATGAATCCACAGCGACTAGCTGATATTGAAAAAGCTTCACACATTACTTTAACAAGAGAAGAATGGTATGAGATATATCGTTCAGCAGGAAATGTGTTACCTTAAATACTAATAGAGCCTACTACCATCTACATTTTGGGAGTAGGTTCTTTTTGTTATGCAACTTTGGGAGCTAATCCTAAATTGAAGAGACATCGTACTTCTTTCGTAATAATCGTCAATCTTTTAGAAACCATGGCTAAATCTATTTTTATTCGTGTCAAAATAATGTCCAAATATATGTAAAATAAAACTTTTTAGTCTAATAAACGATATTTCACAGAAACGTCACCTAAGGAAGATCTATTCTATAGTATAATTCGAATAGTTTTCTAACAGAAAATTGAGGATTTGCTTCTATTTTTTGTTAATAGACAAATACATAGAGATAAAAGGACTGGGATGCATGATTAGGAAATGGAAAGAAAAATTCTTAAATAGAGGTATAAGGAGTACATTAATTATTTATTTTAGTATGATTGCTTTAGTTCCAATAATTGTTGTTGGTTTATTTTCTTATAATCAAGCAGCAACATCGCTAGAAAATGAAGTTGGTAATAAAGTAAAAGATTATGCACGAGTTAATATGGAGAAATTAGATCGAACAATGTATGAAAGAGTAAGAGATGTTCAAATAATGGCAACTGCGCCTTCAGTATTAGGTGCTGTAGATAGTAATGATCAAATTGAAAATTATCTAGATCAACAATTAGAAACATTAAGTTATTTCTCTTCTTTGTCTGTTTCGGATAGTGACGGTAATGTGATTAGCCGAAATGGTAGAAGCGAGGAGTTAACAATAGAAAGGGACACAGCGGAATGGAAGGAAGCAATTGAAAATGGTTTATCCTTTTCCGAAGTTGTCTATGATGCTGATCTGGATAGCTATGTAATCGAAATTAATGTTCGAATTGATAAGGGTGAACGCGTCGGAATGATGCAAGCAAAGTTTAATGTTGAACATATTTGGAATGATGTTAATACTATTTCAAGTGAAAATGTCATGGTTGAATTAGTAAATCAAGATGGTGAAAAAGTTGCTGATACTGTTTCTAGTGCAAGTACGGATGTGGAAACAGGGGCTGAAGAAGTTGATCAATCATCTCAAATTTTCACTGAATTAAATGTAGCTACTCCTGGTGATGCAGGGTTTATTAAAGCAAAAGATAGTATAAACAATGACGCAATTATAGGATATGCAAAAAGTGCAGGTTATCAAGATTTTACAGGGTTTAATTGGTCACTAATTGTAAGTGAGCCTACTGCAATAGCCTTAGATTCTATTGAAAAAGTCGGGGAAATCATTTTAATTATCGGTGCTATAACACTTATTATAGTAATTTTATTATCTTTCTTTATTGCTAGAAGTATTGCAAATCCATTAATAACATTACGTAATCGATCGTTAAAGGTTGCTGACGGTGAGTTGAATAAGAAAATAGAGGTCAAAGGACGTGGTGAGGTTCGAGAACTTACTGAAGCAATGAATCAAATGATTGATAACTTGCGAGATACGATTAAGCACACAGGTGATGCATCTAATCGAATTGGTTCACAAAGTAATACATTACAAAAGATAAGTAATGCTATTCAAACGGGTAGTCAGCAATTGACATCTACTATGCAGGAATTAGCTAGTGGATCGGAAGAACAAGCAAATTCATCAACAGATATTGCATCTGCAGAACAACATTTAGATCAGCAAATTAGCAATGTAAAGCAAGAGTCCGAATTATTAGAGAAGTCTTCAGAAAGTGTGTGGAATATTTCTAATGAAGGTACAAAGCAAATGAAAGAATCAATTAATCAAATTGAAGTGATTAATCATGAAGTGAAAAATGCTGTTGACAAGGTTAAAGGTTTAGAAAAACAATCACAAGCGGTATCTGATTTAACAGTAGTAATTAATAACATAACGGAACAGACGAATCTGTTAGCGCTGAATGCAGCGATTGAAGCTGCAAGAGCAGGTGAAGCAGGGAAAGGTTTTTCCGTCGTGGCGGATGAAATTAGGAAGTTAGCTGAACAAGTTAGTCTATCGGCAGTAGACATTGCTGAAGTAATTAATCAAATGCAGAAAGAATCCAAATCTTTAGCTGTCTCTTTGGATGGTGCGTATCAACAAGCTGATAAAGGTGTCACACAAATAAAAGAATCAGCTACGTACTTTTTAACAATTAAAGAGGAAATCATCCAAATGAATAAACGAATTGAGTCAGTTGGAAACAACCTTAAAGGAATTGAAGAAAACAGCAATGAGATAAATGAAGGTATAACCCAAATTGCATCTGTATCAGAAGAGAATGCAGCTAATTTAGAAGAAACATCAGGTTCTATTGCACAACAACAAGCCGCTGTCGATAATCTATCAGAACAAGCCGATATATTACAAAAATTATCAAATGAGTTAAATCAGATGATCGATAAATTTCAAATTGATTAACTAAAAAATAATGCTACGCTCTTCAAAAAGCGTAGCATTATTTTTAGATTAAGCAGTAACATCACGTTTTTGAAAAATAGTAAACGCTAATATTTGAAAAATAACAAAATAAATTAGTAACATGATAATGGAAAAAGGTAATGTCATTGACTCAATTGGTGGTGTACCATCAAAATAAATGCTTAGATTTGTATTAGCAAATAAGATGTATTTCGCCCATTCAAATTTCGTTGCCAATAGCATGGTTGCATTTCCACCAATAAAAAATAAGAATAGCGAAATGCCAATTGCAAATGAATTACTTCGAAATACAGCTGAGATCATAAAGGCCATCGTTGTGATCATTAATAAATCAATCGAATATAATAGGTATTGGCTAATAAGGTGTAGTGCGATATTTTTCTCGATTACTTCACCATTTTGATAGGCTAAGTGTGCAATATCTGTCATAGGAAAGCCGAAAAATAGCATACCCACAAGGCTGGATGTAAGGTAGATAATACCAATCATCATTAGTCCGAAGAGAATAACAGTTATATATTTCGATAGTAAAATTTTCATGCGACTTATTGGTCGAATTAGTAATAGTTTTATTGTTCCACTAGAAAATTCATTAGCGACCATACCTGCTGCAATAATAATGGTGAATAAGCCTGCAAAACTGATAATCGTCTTGGCTTCATCAACAAATGTCCATAGATGAGTTTCTTGATTTGGTGGAATGTTATTTTCAATTCGGTATTCATTAATCGCAATATTTCGTTCGTAAAACATATCCATACGTGCATTAGCATTCGCACCTAATGCCGCTTGATCAGAACTAATTTGTGTTTCAACTGCTTGTTTCCAATTCGTGTCGTGTGCTTGTTCATTTGCTGTTTCAGTATATTTTAATATTCCGGCAAATCCAATTACAAATAGAATCATACATCCTATCATAATTAGGGTGCTCTTTTTACGGATAATTTTTACCCACTCATTTACGACGAGATTTACCATTAATATTGGCTCCTTTCAGAAGTAGAAGTAACCTCTAAAAAACGGTCTTCTAAAGTCTTTGTTAATTGCTTTGTACCGTAAACACTAATTTCAGAATCAATCAGTTTTTTTAGTATGACTGCAATCTCTACTTTTGTTGCTTGAACGGTAAATCCGCCTGTTTGATAGCTTACTTGCCAATTTTCATTTAACCAATTAGAAGCAGTATCTAGCTCGCTTGTTTCAATAAAATGTGTTGTCTTTTCATCAGTAGTAGATGCGTTCATATTGTGAACATCTATTATTTTTCCTTGCTGTATAATTGCTATACGATCACACATCATTTCCATTTCAGCTAATAAGTGGCTAGAAACAATGACACTCATGTTCCTTTCTTTGGTCAAATAGCTTAAGTGCTCTCTAATCTCTCTAATGCCAGCAGGATCTAATCCGTTTGTCGGCTCATCTAATATCAATAGTTTCGGATCATGCAAGAGACATTGAGCCATTCCAAGCCGTTGTCTCATTCCTAAAGAGTAGGTTTTGACCTTGTCATTAATTCGCGTTGATAATCCAACCAAATCAATTACTTCTTTTATCTTTTCTTTCGTAACTTGTTTATGCATCCGGGCATACTGCAATAAATTTTGATAGCCGGATAGATGTTTGTACATTTCAGGGTTTTCTACAATGGCGCCGATTTGCTTTGCGGCATCTTCAAAATTGGTCTTCACACTGTTTCCACAAATTGCAATATCCCCACTGGTGATTTTCATTAAACCTACGATCATACGAATCGTTGTTGTTTTGCCAGCACCATTTGGTCCCAAAAAACCGAAGACTTCACCTTCTTCAACTGTAAGGCTAATGTCGTCAATGATTGTCTTGCGATTTATTATCTTGGTTACATTCTCTAAAGAAAGTACTACTCCCATTATTTCTCCACCTCTACACGTCTTACGATTTCTTTAAACCAATTTAGTACGGATAGACCTTGTTCCTCACGCAAAACTTCGACATTTTCCTGTCCGATTATATCACCATAATGTAGTGCAATAACTTCATCTAATAAAGGCTCGATTTCGATTATTTCATGCGTCGCAATAATGAGTACTTGTTGGTCTAGGTCTACGTATTGCAATAGACTTTTAACAGTAGCTTCGCGAACCATTGGATCTAATCCAGAAAATGGTTCATCTAATAAAATTGCTCCTGTTTCTCGTGCTAAAGCCGTTACAAGTTTTAATCGACCACGGTTCCCTTTGGATAACGTTTTTACCTTTTTCGTTGCATCGAGCTTTAAATCAATCAATAATGCCCGGGCCTTTTCCAAATTAAAATTACTGAATTGACTAGCAACGTAATCTACAGTTTCTTGAACAGTAAATGTCTCATAGAACATATCTAACTCTGTCAAATAAGCAACATCTGCTGCTGTTTTGCGGGTGATAGGCGCTCCATTTAATGTTATAGTACCTTTATTTGGAAAGGAGAGTCCTGTCATCATTTTTAATGTGGTTGATTTCCCGCTACCATTCGGACCTACGAGGCCATAAATTTTACCCTTTTCTAGCGAAAGACTTACATCTTTCAATGCGAATTCCTTTCCATAATGTTTCGTGACGTTGTTCAATTGTAAAGTCACATTAAATCCCCCTATTTAAAAAATGGTGTACTTGGGTTATTATTTCTGTTTGTTTGACCCCAATTTTATTCATTTTATTAATAAAATCTTCGATGATCTCTTCTTGCAGGCTTAATTTTATATCTTCTAGTAATGCATTGTTTTCAATTACAAATGTTCCTTGACCTCTCCTTGTTTCCACAACATTCATCCTTTCTAATTCCCCGTATGCACGTTGGATAGTGTTTGGATTAACTCCCATTTTGACTGCCATATCACGAACCGATGGTAATTTTTCAGGGGATTTTTGTTTTCCTTGTAAAATATCTATAACAACTTGATCAACAATTTGCATGTAAATTGGCTTTGATGACTGAAATTCCTTTGACATGCTTTACACCTCTACCTTCTTAGATAACAATCGTGCTGACAGATAATAGAGCAACCCTGTCAGTAAGAGGTAATAAATAACAGGAATAAGGGGAACCTGTATATTCTCAAATACGATATTCCAAAGTGCACCATCATAGTCCAGAAATGGATTAGAAGTGATAGAGAAGTGATAACGCGTTATTAAATCACTTATCCAGGCTATTTTTAGCAGCAAGGTTTCTAAGATGTTATAAGAAAAGAAAATCAAGATAATAAGTAACCATCTAAAATAGCGCACTTTTGGATAGTTACTTAAACTGTGGTATATCATCCAATAAAGGGTGACCCAGCCGGTTAAATAAAGACCTATTCCGATAGCAAAAAAATATAGAAAGCTACCTAACTGAATAAAAGCGGAAATATCTAATTGTTGATAGACGTCAACTCCAAAAAAATACATGCTAAATGCCAGATATCCAATTAATATAAATTGAAGTAATGCTTGATAGATTATTAACAATAATAATTTGGAGAACAATAAGGTGTAACTTGAACGTGGGCTATATAACCACATTTGATTTTTACCTTCTTTCGTTAAAAAAGAAAGCATCATGCCAGGTATGAATCCAATCATTGAAAAGCCAGCTAATAGAAGTATAGCTAAAGTCCCTGCTGGTTGTTTGGTGTAAGATGAGACGATGACTCCAACTATTAATAGTAAGACTAATAATACAGAAAATGTTAGTAGATTGGATCTAGATAATCGATAATCCTTTTTTAATAACCCTAAAAATGGGTGCATATAATAAAACAACTCCTTGTGTGTTAGTGTACTATTTGAATAGTACACTAATACATAAGGAGTTGCAAGAACTTTTTGAAAGGTGGTTATATGGCTAAATGGTCATTTCTAGTTTCTTTTGTGTTTTGGTATTGCAATGTCATAAAATTCAGTTGTTAATTTTTTGAAGCCTTCGCTTAATTCTTCACCTTTCATCGGTAATCCATGTCCAGTTAAGAGTAATTTTGGCTTTAATTTCGCAAGGGTTTGAACTGACTTTTCTGCATCTTCCCAGTCATGTGTGAAATAAGCAGGAGGTCCATATAGTTTAATAAGTGGTAAAAATATGGCCAAACTTGATTCAGGGTTTTCTGTTGTAACAGCGTCGCCTGCAATTAAAATCTTATCAGTTTCTCGAAATAGCGAAATATGTCCAGGTGTGTGTCCAGGTGTATGGAAATATTTCCAACCATCAAGGAATGGAAGTGTTCCATCCTCAGATAATGTCTTAGCTAAATGTTTTAAATTCACTGCATCAGTAGGAAAGACTGGCGATAATAAAGACAGTAAGCCACCGCCAACAGTTGGATCAGCTGGTGGATACTCACTTGTTCCATCAACAAAGGGCAATTCCTTAGGATGTACATAAACAGATATATCCCAATGCTTAGCTAATTTTTTTGCGGATCCGACATGATCAAAATGAGCATGTGTCAGTATAATAGCTTTTGGTGGAATAGTGTTAAAACGTTTTTCTGCTGCAGCAATAATTCGCTCATGATAATGAGCAATACCGGTATCAATCAGGATCCAATTCTGTTCAGATGGTTTACCAAGCATATAAACATTTGATACTAATGTACGATAAAGTGCAATATCATCAGTAATTTCTTCTGCAATAGCATGTTCCATATTTGCCTCTATATGTGCTGATAGATCGGTATGCTTTTCCATATATATATAGCTACTCCTTTTTTGATTAGTTTGTAAAATCTACGATGTAATTATGCATGTAGCGAAATAAATTAATAGTTATGTTTTGGAAAAACGACGTATCATAACAGCTTTAATTAAAGAAATAGGCAGCGCAATGGAAGAGATGTCTAGTCATACAGAAGACTTAATAAATGTGGCAAAAGACTTAACAGTCGAAGTCAATAGATATAAATTATAAAATAACACATAAAAACACCTTCGTTTAGGACACTTTAAAGTGGTCATAAATGAAGGTGTTTTTATTAAATAGCTCTGTTGATACGTTGACTGCTCGATTTATCAAGTGCATTTAAGCAATTATCTAGATGATCATAACCTCTGAATGAAGACGTGTTATTACTTTTAGACTCTAAGGTCCAAATTGGTGTAAGTGGAATTAAAGCTTCTTCAGAATAGCGCATATAAGGTAAATATACGTAATAGTCTTTGGTATTTAGATTAATTTGATAACCAATATATAATGAATCTGCTTGACCTTTGGTTAGATAAGTTGTCATACTGTCAAAATGATATTTATTAGATAAACGTGGTATTGTACTCTTAAGATTTTCAATTAATTGATTACGCATACATATTTTCATTAAGAACGCCTCCGAATAATTTTATTACTAGGATGGCGTTTTTTGTTAAAGTTTAAACATAACTTAGTCAATATCTTCAAGAAAGTAGGAAATTGGATTATCTATATAGAATTTTGTATCTGGAATCGGCTGGTTATTTTTTGAGAAAATAGTCAATTGATTAATTACTTTCGCTAGATGATCCTTAGTTGCTTCAGAAACGTCATCAAAAGCAACACCGTAGTAAAAAATATCTTGTCCTATTTCGCTTTTCCAAACGAAAGATCCGATGATTTCAAATTCGAATCCATTTAGGGAAAATGTGTATATAATCTTCATATTTGATTGAACTGGTAATTTTAAGGCAGACATTATTTTTAAGCCGCCCAAACTAATATTTTCAATTAATATCTTTGCCATCCCTACATTTATTTTACGATTGTTAATTTCAATAATAGATAGTCCACCTTGTAGATATCCAGGAAAGGATAATCGATAATATTTTCTTCTATCTATTTTAGGTTTAGACACTTTAGTTGATTTTGGAATTGGCAGAAAACCTTTCTTTATCATTTTTTCGAATCCGCTTATTGGTACAGGTTCTGAAAAAAGATACCCTTGTATAAGGTGGCATTCTTTTTGTTTCAGAAGTTGAAGTTGTTCAAAATTCTCTACACCCTCAACTATGACTTTCATATCTAGTGATTTTGCGAGATATAATATACTACTAACTATTGCGGCATCCTTTTTATTTTCATCGAGTATATTTAAGATGAAAATGCGATCAATCTTTAATTCATCAGCATGAAATTCGCGTAAATATTGTAAAGATGCATAGCCAGTGCCAAAGTCGTCAATTGCAATTGAAATACCTATTGCACGTAGTTGTGAAAGTGTATGCTGTACGTTACTTTCATTTTTTAATAACGCACTTTCAGTAATTTCAAATGTTATAAAGTGTGCAGAAATGTCATGTTTCTCTAATTGGCTCTTTACAAATGAAATCAATCCTGGTTTTAAAAATCGATTAGGAGATATATTAATTGAAATAGGGCGTAATATATAATCTTGATCTTTCCATATTTTTAATTGTTCGATCACTTTAGCAATCACCCAATCTCCTATATCATTCATGAGATAGTTTTCTTCAGCTAATGGAATAAATTCAGATGGAGATACTAAACCCCATTCTTTATGATTCCATCGTAATAAAGCTTCAGCGGATTCAATTAATCCAGTAAACGCATTCACTTGAGGTTGATAATAGACCTCGAAATCTTCATTAATAATCGCTTTTCTTAAATCTTGTGAAAGCATATATTTTTTATATGCTGATATATTATTTGAAGATGAATAAAATTGATAGGTATTTTTCCCATTGTTTTTTGCTTGTTTTAATGCAGTATGAGAACTTTCTAAAAGTTTCAATTCTGTATCGCCGTTTTCAGGATAAAAACTAATACCTAAACTTGTTGTTAAATGTAATTGATAATCAAATATGTTGATTTCCTTTTTAATTGTTTGTAATAGTGTATCAGCTAAATTACTTGCTGAATCTATATGTAATGCCTCTGTATCAATAATAATAAAATCGTTACTGACTAATCTAGCAACATAACTAGTAGAAGGTAAGGACGCTGTTAGCTTTTTCGCAACGTTTTTTAAAACCTCATTTCCAATTTGATAGCCTAAGGAGTCATTGATATGAGCGAGACGATCTAAGTCCAGATAAAATAAGGCAAACGGACTTTTTTTATCAATTAGCTCAGCAATTTTTTCGGATAAGCTACGTTGATTTGGTAGGTTAGTTAGAATGTCATGTGATGCATAATAAACTAATTCTTCATGCATCACCATTTCAGAAGTTATGTCAACTATAACTCCAAATAAACGTATTAATTTATTGTCACTATTAAACCACGGAATTGTTTGGTCAAAAACCCATTTTGTTTCACCATCATATGTAATGATTCGATAACGATGTTTAATTGACTTTCCAGTTAATAGATCTTTTTGTCTATTAAAAACGACTTCTTGGTCATCAGGATGAATAGCTGTTTGCCAAATAGTTTCGTCAGCATATAATTCGTCTAGTGACAAATTAAAAATTTTCTCAGCACCTTTTGAAATGAAATTAAGTTTATTGGAAGGGTAATCTTTCATCCAAATCCCCGAGCTTAAATGATCGTAAATTTGTTTGAACCGGTTGTTGATCGTAATGAGTTCTTTTTCTAATTTTTTTTCAACAGTATTATCTTGAATCATACCAAGTAATTTATACGGCTTTTTATCGATATAAATTACTTCAGCTTTTGTTTTTAAGTAACGAATTTCATTGGTTTTACCATGATAAATTCGATACTCAGAAGAATAATTTTCCCCTTTTAGAGCTTGTTGAACTTTTTCCGAAGCTTCGTCAAAATCATCTGGATGAACCAATTGAAAAGGTTTAGTCATCGGTATATGTATAGAATGATCCAGTCCAAAAATATCATAAAAGTAATCAGAACAATATAATTTATCTTCATCTATTAAATATTCCCAACTTGCAATCTTGGCAATTTCTTGAGCATGTATTAAATGCTTCTGATTCGATTCAAGTTGTTTCATTAAGTCTGTTTGGTTTTGATTAGTCACGCTAGCCTCATCATTTGAAAGTTCAATTGTTGATTCATTTGAAAATAAGCGAGTAATAAAGCTACTAAATTTATGATCTTTGATAGCTAATTACCTCCTTTGATTTATGTCAATGTATTATACTATTTTATGACCAATTATGCACTAGTTCGTCTTATAACTACTTAATTCTACAAAAATATTATTAAAAAACGTGTTTTTTGCGGTTACCCGGGAAATACAATTAATTGCTAGTTCTTTTGAAAGTTGTTAAAATAATGTAGACAGTAAAAGTGTACAGATAAACAGAGGAGTTGAAATAGAGTGGATTTTAATTTATTTATGGGAGACATTGTTCAGACAGCTCGTGAGGAAATGAATAATGCTGGTTATCAGGAATTGAAAACTCCTGAGGAAGTGGATCAAGCATTAACAGCTAAAGGGACAACACTTGTAATGATTAATTCAACATGTGGTTGTGCTGGTGGAGTTGCTCGTCCAGCTGCAGCTCATATTGTAGAATCTAATCATCGTCCAGATAATCTAGTAACAGTATTTGCTGGTCAAGATAAAGAGGCAACTGAAAAGGCACGTGCATATTTTAAAGGTTACCAACCTTCATCGCCCTCATTTGCGCTATTAAAGGACGGACAAATTGTAACAATGGTAGAACGTAATAATATTGAAGGTTATACCCCTGAACAAGTTGTTTATCAACTACAAGAAGCTTTTGAGAAAGCTAACTAATACTTTTTTCGCAAATCCCTGTGCTTGTATTTACGAGAACAGGGATTTGCTCTATACTTATGCATTATACTATGTGAAATAGAAATGATTAAGTGGGGAGCAAAAATTGTGAAAATTGGTTACCGAACGATTAAAACTGCTATTGCGACTCCTTTAGCAATTTGGCTTGCAGAACTATTTCAATTAGACAATTTTGTATCAGCAGGAATTATCGCGGTATTATGTATTCAGACAACAAGAAAAAGATCTTTTTTAAGTGCTTGGCATCGTTTTGGATCGTGTCTAATTGCAATGATCTATTCATTTGCTATTTTCGAAACGGTAGGTTATCATCCAATATCTATTGGTATATTATTGTTAGTTTTTATTCCAACAACAATCAAGTTAAACTTAACACCAGGTATCGTTACTAGTTCCGTCATCTTATTACATTTGTATAGTGCTGCCTCTATTACTTGGGAATTAATTTTGAATGAAGTATTATTAATTGCTATTGGAATTGGCTCAGCATTACTTTTAAATTTATACATGCCAAGTTTGGAATCGAAATTACAATCTTTACGCAAAAAGGTGGAGAAAAACTTTCAACAAATTTTGGAAGAAATCGCCATATATCTTCATGAAGGTAAAAAAACCTGGACTGGTAAAGAACTTATTGAAACAGAAAAGTTGTTTCGACAAGCTGATTTATTTGTGTCAAGAGATGCCGAAAATCATTTATTACGAGAAGAACATCCATATAAAGATTACTTTGAAATGCGTAAAAAACAATTTGATTTACTAAAACGAATGTTGCCGGTTATAAGTCAAATGAATGAGTTAACGGAACAAGCTGATCGAATTGGTAGCTTTTTTGATGATCTAGCTGAAGCCGTACAACCTGGAAATAATGCTAAAAAACATTTAGATTCAGTTGATGATTTAAAAAAACAATTTGAAGAAGATGATCTTCCTAAAACGAGAGAAGAATTTGAATCAAGAGCGAATCTATTTCAATTGTTACATGAAATTGAAGAATATTTAGAGATTAAAAAAGCACGTACGCCAGAGAAATTAACGAAAATGTAGTTAAAGACATAATTACATTTTGATTGTAGATACTAGGGGAAACATATAAATGAGGGATTAAAATGAAATTAATCATGCTCACCGTCATTTTGATAGTTTCTCCACTGTGGCCTTTAGGAGAAAATCCGAGTTTGAATGCGCCATTTGTAATCGTTAATAAACAAAGTAATCAATTAGCTTTTGTAAACGAAGGTAAAGTACAAGAAGTTTATCCAGTTGCAACGGGTGCTACAGAGGAATTGACACCAAACGGTATCCATACGATAATTGTTAAAGCAATCGATCCTTATTATCGAAAAAAGGATATTCCTGGTGGTGACCCAAATAATCCACTTGGATCAAGATGGATTGGATTTAATGCAAAAGAGACAGATGGAAGAACGTATGGTATTCATGGAACAAATCAACCGGAATCGATTGGAAAGAATGTTTCTGCTGGGTGTATTCGTATGTTAAATAAAAATGTTGAAAAGCTTTATGAACAAGTCCCTATAGGTACAAAAGTATGGATTTTAAGGTCTGACAAGAATTTTGAAAGTCTTGCAAGAGAAGCAGGAGCGATTAAATAATAAACCAGCCAAGAATATTGGCTGGTTTATTGTTTTAATTTACTAGATATGCTAGCCCCATAGTGAATGTTGATAATACCATAGCAAGAATCATTATATAGACAATTATTTTATTTCGTCTTTGACGTTTTGAGAGTTTTCTTGGTTCGTTTGATACTGTTTTACTCGCCATTTTTTTCCGCCTCCTTCAAACACATTACTACTAAGTATTTTATCGTGAATTAACAAAAGGTACAACCTTTTTCCGTATGTTAAAATTGACAATTGATAATTGGTTCGCTAACGTAATTAGTGAAACTTGTTTTACGATTGAGGAGGAAGTAAATAAAATGGTTAATCAAGATAGACTTATTGAAGAATTTATAACATTAGTACAAATTGATTCAGAAACAAAAGAAGAAAATGAAATAGTTGAGGTTTTAAGAAAGAAATTCACTGATTTAGGCTTAGATGTGGTAGAAGATGATAGTAAAAATAAGACTGGACATGGGGCAGGTAATCTTATTTGCACATTGAAAGGTAATAACGCAACCGACACGGATACGATTTATTTCACATCTCATATGGATACAGTTGTTCCTGGAAAAGGTATTAAGCCATCAATAGTGGATGGTTACATCGTTTCTGATGGTACAACGATACTAGGTGCAGATGATAAAGCAGGTTTAGCTGCAATAATTGAAGCTATACGATTACTTAAAGAGAAAAATATTTCGCATGGTGAAATACAATTTGTGATAACAGCTGGTGAAGAATCTGGCCTAGTTGGTGCTAAAGAGTTGGACACAAATCTTTTAAAAGCCAAGTTTGGCTATGCAATAGATAGTGATGGCGTTGTTGGTGACATTATTGTTGCAGCTCCAACACAAGCTAAAGTTGTTGCGATTGTTAAAGGGAAAACTGCGCACGCAGGTGTAGCGCCAGAAAAAGGTGTTTCTGCAATAACAATTGCATCAAAAGCAATTGCAAAAATGCCTTTAGGAAGAATAGATGACGAAACTACTGCTAATATCGGTCGTTTTGAAGGTGGTCAAAAAACAAATATTGTATGTGATTATGTTGAGATTTTAGCAGAAGCCCGCTCACTTGATCCAGCGAAACTGGAAATACAAGTTCAAAAGATGAAAAATGCTTTTGAGGATGCAGCGACTGAAATGGGCGGTAAAGTAGAAGTTGAAAGTACTATTATGTACCCTGGCTATAAGCAAGTAGATGGGGATCATGTTGTAGAAATTGCTAAGCGTGCAGCTAAACGTATTGGACGTAACAGTACACTGAAAACAAGTGGTGGTGGCAGTGACGCCAATATAATTGCAGGATTTGGTATTCCAACAGTAAATTTAGCTGTTGGGTATGAAAATATTCATACAACAAATGAAAGAATGCCAGTAAAAGATTTAATCAAAGTTACCGAATTTATTGTTTCAATTATCGAAGAAGTAGCAACACCTAGTAAATAAATACTTAAAACGTCTCTCTAAGTATTTGAGGGACGTTTTTTTGTGCTACTACTTTGAACGATAACCAATTAGCCATAATAATAAAGATCGTGTTATAATTAATTTAGAACGAATGTTCTTTTAAAGGGAGAGACCTATGTCTAAATGGTATCCAAAAAATGGAAGAGTAATATTTCATGTAGATATGAATAGTTTTTATGCATCAGTAGAGGCAGCTTATGACACCTCATTAAAAGGGAAACCGCTTGCTATTGCAGGCAACCCGGAAGAACGTCGGGGAATAGTAGTGACGAGTAGCTATGAAGCAAGAGCAAAAGGGGTAAAAACGACAATGCCTTTATGGGAAGCGAAAAAGCTTTGTCCTAATTTAATTGTGATGCGCCCAAATTTTGATCGTTATCGTAAAGCATCAAGTGAAATGTTTAAAATGCTTGCAGCAATTACACCTTGTGTGCAACCAGTATCAATTGATGAAGGGTATATGGATATTACCGAATGTGTTGCCTTGGGGTCGCCTATCGAAATAGCTGAACGCTTACAAAAACAGATTATTGATGAATTAGATATACCTTGCAGTATAGGTATAGCTCCAAATAAATTTTTAGCGAAAATGGCTTCAGATATGAAGAAGCCGATGGGAATTACTGTTTTACGAAAACGTGATTTAGCAACAAAACTTTGGCCACTACCTGTAGATGCAATGCACGGAATTGGTGCTAAAACAGCAGAGAAGTTAAATAAAGTTGATATTATTACCATTAAAGATTTAATTGAAGCTGACACATATAGTCTAAAACGTTTGCTTGGCATTAATGGTGAACGGCTTCAAAATCGTGCTAATGGAATTGATTTAAGGCCTGTTGATCCAGATGCAATTTACGATTTTAAAAGTATTGGTAATTCTGAGACATTACCTGAAGATACAATTGATGATAGAGAAATCCAGAAATTAATCCGAAAACTAGCGCGGAAGGTTTCTGCGAGATTAAAACGAAAAGAAGTAGTCGGACAACACGTACAAATCACGATTCGATTTCATGACCGTAAAACGATTACAAGAAGTCTTAAATTGTCTGAATTTATTGAAGAAGAAGAGACGATTTTTTCTATTAGTAATAATTTGTTTGAAAAGCACTGGAATGGGGATCCAATACGTTTATTAGGAGTAACTGTCCAAGACCTGGTGGATAAGAAAGAAATTAGCCAACAGCTCAATTTATTTACGTATGAGAAAGCGGCATCGAAAGAAAAACTCTTTCAAACAATGGAAAAGTTAACTGAAAGATACGGAGAAAATACGTTTAAAAAAATAAAACAAGTAGAAGATAAAAGCCAACCACGCACAAGCTTTCAAAAAGATTACCTAGATGATTATAAAAAATAAGCACAATTCTCTATTATTAGAAAAAGAATTGTGCTTATTTAGTATGTCGTTTTTTTCTTACTTTTGAATGATTTCCCACTCAAGTAAATCAGCTACAATTTTTGAATTAGGAAAGATAGCTGTTGCTTCTGCTTCTAATTGAGTAATTGCTTCCCCTTGATAACGAGAAGAAATATGGGTTAATAACAACTGGTTGACAGCTCCTGATCGAGCAAGTTCCGCTGCTTGTTTCGTTGTGGAATGGTAATAGTTATATGCCATTTCTTCTTCATCTTGAGCAAAAGTTGCTTCATGAACTAGGACATCACTATCTCTAATAAATGCAGCTATTTCAGTAAAATATCTTGTATCTCCCAAAATGCTCACTATTCGCCCCTTTTTATTAGGGCCAATAAAGTCGGCTCGGTTAATCGTGCTGTTATCAGCTAGGATAGTTGTTTCATTTTCTTTTATTTGTTGATAAATTGGCCCAGGTGGAATTCCTATCGCTTTTAATTTCTCGGCTAAGAGCTCCCCAGATGAATCCTTCTCTACAATTCGGTAGCCATAAGAGTCAATACCATGTTCCAACTTTTTGCAATAAACGTTAAACTTGCTATCTTCAAATAACATGCCTTCTTCAACTTCATGAAAATAAAGCGGATAGCGAAGACGTGTTTGACTAACTTCTAGACTAACAGTGATGTATGCTTCTATGCCCTTTGGCCCGTATATAGTAACAGGAGTTATACCATCTTGAAACGAGCGACTACTAAGAAAACCCTGTAAACCATATATGTGGTCACCATGCAAGTGTGTAATAAAAATTTTATCTATTTTACGCGGTCGGATGTTCGTGTTTAATATTTGATGTTGTGTTGCTTCACCACAATCAAATAACCAAGTTGTGCCTCTTTCTTGCGTAAGGTCTAGTGCGACTGCAGATACGTTGCGTTCTTTAGAAGGAACGCCCGCTCCAGTACCTAAAAATTGTAGTTTCATTCATTACCATCCTCGACTATATTGTTTTGGTGGTTCAAATGTAGTGTTTAAATCATCAATTGCTACATTTGGCCAATACGAATTATGTCTGCACATAGGTCGCATAATTTTCGTTCCAACTGCTAACTGCCTGCTTATTCTAATATATCTTGTTCAAATAATTCTCTTGTCTCAATTGCAACATGGGGTAGGTCGGTAAAAATTGCACGTAACCCTAATTTATAACAGCGCAACATTTGAGCAGATCGATTTATTGTATAGCAAGCCAAATATAAGTCTTTAGATTCTGCTTTAGCTATAAATGCTCGATTTAATAAGCGATATTTAATATGTAAGCCATTAGCACCAAGTTTTTGTGTGAAAGTAAATAATTCCGTCATTCTATTTGAAGTCAATAATGCTGTTGTTACACTTGGATCAATTTTATGCATTTTTTTTATGCTGTTTGGATTAAAACTAGAAATAACTGTTTGATTTATTTTATTGTATTTTTTTAATAAATCATAGACAAGTTTTTCAATGTTCCTATATGCAATGATATTTGTTTTTAATTCTAAATTAAGTAATACTTTTTTATCCATTGACCAATATAAAAAATCTTCAAGTGATAGGATGGATGTATTGACATAATACTCTGAAAACCAAGAGCCAGCATCTAATTTTTGTAACTCCTCGAATGTATAGTCTTGGACAAACCCCGTTCCATTGGTTGTTCGTCTTACGCTTTCATCATGAATTAACACAGGAATATGATCCTTAGTTAATTGAATATCAGTTTCAATTCCATCTGCGTTTTGTTCATAAGCAAGTTGAAATGCCGGCATTGTATTTTCCGGTGCTAGTTTACTAGCTCCACGGTGTGCATAAATAATTGTTTTCACTCTTTTTCACCTCTAGATAAGGTATTCTTTATGATTGTGTTATATTTCTAAAAAAAAGTCAATTTGAAAGTAAGTGATATCTTAAGAAATTGTAAACAAAAACGACAGTAACAATATTATTTTAGGGTTTTTAATCGTCATGAACAAAAAGTGGAAGTAAGGTGGAACAGGCTTTCCAAGCTTAGATGAAAGAAAATTTATTTTGATTTAATTATTTTTTTAGAATCAAGAAGGTATTGATCCTCTTTTTTTAAAAAAATTGTCAAGCAACTGAGCAATTCAAAATAGAGATAAGTTATTGGTTTTCGTAGTAAAGCCAATAAGGCTATTATTTGCAGTAGCGTTCAATAAATAGCATAATTAATAGTAAGAATTCGTGTATACAAGAAAGGGACATAAATGAGAGATTTTTCGAACAAGACGATAATGATTACCGGTGCATCAAGTGGCATTGGGGAAGTTTTAGCACATAGGCTAGCGATGGCTGGTGCAAATCTAATTCTATTGGCACGGTCTGGTGATAAACTAGAGAAGATTAAAATTAAATTAGAACAGGATTATCCGATTACATGTACATATTATATTGTTGATTTATCTAATAAGGTATCTTTGCAATCGTGCTTAGTAAAGATTGAAGCAAACCATCAGACGATTGATGCCATGGTAAATAATGCGGGATTTGGAATTTTTGATGCTGTTCAGGATGCGGATTACCACGATATAGAAAAGATGTTTCAAGTGAATGTGTTAGCTTTAATTGAAGGGATTCGTTATTTTTTACCACATTTTATCAAGAAGAAACAAGGGCATATCATAAATATTGCATCCTTTGCTGGTAAAATTGCTACACCTAAGTCATCTGCATACAGTGCAAGTAAACATGCTGTGTTAGGCTTTAGTAACGCGCTTCGTTTAGAGGTAGAGAAACAAGGTGTACTTGTAACGACGGTTAACCTTGGACCAGTACGGACGAACTTTTTTGATGTAGCTGATCCAACAGGAAATTATCAAGAAAATGTGAAAGATTTTATGATTGAACCAGATCAAGTAGTCGATCAAATTGTCAAAGTACTATTTAGAAAAAAACGAGAAATTAACTTGCCAAGATGGATGGAGTTTGGTAGTCGACTTTATCATATCTTCCCAGGATTAGCTGAACGCTTATTGCGTAATCAGTTCAGTAAAAAATAAGATCGTTGCATTTTTGAACAGAAATTTTTATACTAAGAATATAGACAAAAATGGAGGGTTCTCCGATGAATTTAACGATTACAGAAGAAGCATTAGAAAAATTAATAGTACTAAATAGTGAAAACCAAAAATACTTGTTGCTATTGTATGATAATGATGGCTGTGATTGTAGTGTTAGTGGCATTCCGACAATTCGTTTCACCGATAAAAAGAAAGAAAAAGATAAGGACGTAGCATGTTCTAAATATGACGTTATAGTAGATTCATTCCATGAAATGTTTTTTGAAACAAAAGTAAAACTTGATTTTATCGGGAATGGATTTCGGTTATCAAGTCCAGCAGGAATGTTAAATCCAATTATCTCGATGCAAACAGTAACAAAGGAAGTGCCAGCATGAGTAAAAAACAAGAAGAAAACAGTTTGAAAGATAGATTAGATCCAGCTATAGTTAAAGCTTTACAAGGTAAAAAGGAATTGTTGAAACAAGTAGAAGTGGATAAAATAGAAAAGATACGAAAGCAAAAGATAGCGGACCGAAAAGAACGAGAAGCAAATAAAAGCTTTGAAGAACTTTTAGGAGAAAGTGACTTGAATTGGAAAAAGTTTAAATAAAAAGCATGGGATTAATTATCCCATGCTTTTTATTTATCTGTGGTTTTGATAGGTGGTTGGTCTTGATATCTGTTGTAAAGCTTGATAAGTGGACTCAGACAATGGTGTAGCATTTTTAAGTCTTACGTTATCCAGTAATTGTTTCGTTGAGCTCGCGCCAACTACTGCACTTGCAACGGCCGGTTTATGCAGAACATACTGCAAGGCAGATACAGATAAAGTGTTGGTTTCTTTACTTAATGCATTTGTCATTGCTACTAACTCTTCATAGCTATAATCAAGATAACCATCATTTCCTTTTTGTTTAACAACTTCTTGTGCTTGATCACTTAACATACCTTTTGCTAAAGCACCTCTAGTGACGACGCTGATGTTGTTTTTTTCTAATAGAGCTAATAATTCTTCTTCAGGTCTTCGATCAAACATACTGTATTGCATCATTACCGATACAATCGAAGATCGCTTCACATATTCACGAATAACATTTGGTCTGATTGAAGACATACCATAATAGCGAACGAGGCCTTCTTTTTTAAGTTCTTCAAACGCTTCTATGGTTTCATCAATTGGATCGTCAATCGTTCCTCCATGGAGTTGATAGAGATCAATGTAGTCCGTTTGTAACCTTTGTAAGCTCTTCTTTACTTGTTCTTTGATATATGCCTTAGAAGGATCCCAAAACCATGTACCATCTTCGTTAAGATGATTCCCTACTTTGGTTGCTAAAATAACATCTTCTCTCTTTCCTTTTAATGCTTTACCAACAATTGCTTCATTTTCCGCTTTGTCATATAAATCAGCTGTATCTAAATAGTTAATCCCCTGATCAAGTGCTGCTGTAATAATGTTAGTGGCCTTTTGTTGATTTGTTCCTAAAGACATACAGCCTAAACCTAATTCAGAAACAAATAAATCAGAATTTCCTAATCGGTTTTTTTTCATGAATAATCGTCCTCTCCTTTATAGATAATACAATTGTAAAAAGAAACACAATGAAATACAACTCTTGCAATTGCTATGTTAAAATAAATGAAAGAAAAGTAGTCGAAAGGAGTGCATGACAATGACGAAAAAACTTGAAGAAAAAACGATCCAAACAACAAACATTTTTAATGGAAAAGTGGTAAATCTACAAGTTGATGAGGTAACACTTCCAAATGGAAAGACTTCGAAACGAGAGATTATTAAACATCCTGGTGCGGTTGCAATTATAGCACTAACAGAAGAAAATAAGATTGTCTTTGTTGAACAATATCGTAAACCATTAGAAAAAAGTTTGGTAGAAATACCTGCAGGGAAATTGGAAGAGGGAGAAAAACCAGAAGTAACAGCTTTACGTGAATTAGAAGAGGAGACAGGTTATACAACGGATCAATTAGAACTTGTTACATCTTTTTATTCATCACCAGGTTTTGCTGATGAGCTTTTATATATCTATTTCACAGACAAACTTAAACCAGTAGAAGAGGCAAAATCCTTGGATGAAGATGAATTTGTTGAATTAATGGAATTAACTTTAGAGGAAGCGGAAGCATTAATGGCAGAACAGAAAATTCATGATGCAAAAACAGTATATGCGTTAATGTATCTTAAACAACTATTGAAAAAGTGAGGTTCTCACATGTCGTTACAGACTATATACGTCGACCTACATATACATATAGGACGTGATTATCACAACAAGCCTGTTAAGATAACAGGTTCTAAAACGTTAACACTGACAAATATTTTAATAGAAGCAAGTCGTAAAAAAGGAATTCAATTGATTGGTGTGATTGATTGTCATGTCCCTTCCGTACAGGAGGAATTAGAAGAACTATTAGAAGCAAATAAAGCAGAAGAGATAACAGATGGTGGTATAAGATTTGAAGAGGTTACATTAATTTTAGGTTCTGAAATCGAAGTCTATGATGAAAATTGTCAGGGACCTATTCATGTTCTATGTTTTCTCCCTGACTTGGATAAAATGAAACAGTTCACGGAGTGGTTATCAACTAAAATGACCAATATAAATTTAAGTTCGCAACGGTATTATGGGTCGGCCAAAGATTTACAATATAAAGTAAAAGAATTAGAAGGTTTGTTCATTATAGCGCATGTATTTACGCCATTTAAAAGTCTATATGGTAAAGGTGTTGATCAATCATTAACTGAAGTTTTTGATCCTGACTTAATTGATGGAATCGAATTAGGATTAAGTTCTGATACTGATATGGCTGACACAATTAAAGAATTGCATGCGTATACTTATTTAACTAATTCTGATGCGCACTCTTTAGCAAAAATTGCTAGAGAGTACCAAAAAATTCAAGTAGAAAAACCCAGCTTTAAAGAATTAACGTGGGCCTTGCATCGAGTAGAAAACAGGAAAGTATTAGTGAACTATGGAATGAACCCGCTACTAGGTAAATACCATACGACTGTCTGCAAACTGTGTTTGTCTGATCAAGTAGATGGTACCATTTGTAAAACATGTGGTCATAACGGGATTATAAAAGGTGTTGCGGATCGAATTATGGAATTAAAGGATACAAACGAACACCCTATACACCGTGTTCCGTATGTGCATCAAGTTCCTTTAGAATATATTAAAGGGTTGGGTCCAAAAACAGTTAAAAAGCTTCTTGATACATTTGGTACAGAAATGAATATCATTCACCATGCTTCAGAAGCAGAGTTAACGGAAATTATTACACAACCAATAACGAAGCAAATTTTACAAATGCGTGAAGGAAAACAAAAGGTTAAAGCAGGTGGCGGAGGTAGGTATGGTCAAATTAAATCGGATTAAGAATATTTTAAACAAATAGATAACACAACTATCACATAATGAAAAGGCATTTAAGTCTTGTTATAACTAAAAAGCCACTTAATTCAAAGTTTAAGTTGACTTCGTAATCATCATTATATTTCATCTTACGCACTGGAGAGAAACTCCGTCGTGTCGTAAGTGTCTTACAACTCTAGACACGCTACGGTAGCAAATAGTCTCCCTTGCCGTGGACACAACCTCAGCTATCTATAGAAGCAAAGAGCGCTTCTATAGAGGAGAGGATCTTCAGCCCGTTCCTGCGGAAAGGGAGCCCATTTCACTTGAGGAGCGTGGCAAAAGTTCTTTTAGATGCCCATTTATATAAAGATCCTTACAAATACTTCATGCTGGGGCATAAGTTGAATTATTATTTATACAAAAGAGCGTTAAATTACGAGAGAGTCTATAGTTGTAAAGATTGTGTAGCCATAACAGATATACTTTAAAAATAAAACAGTCAATGACTAGCCTTATTTTTTTGCTGAGCAAGTTGAGTAAGTAATTGGTCTATTTAATAAACACCGCTCATAGATTCTTACTATAGTCACTAGTCTTTATGGTAGGAGTGGAGGGAGTCTATGAATCGCAATAACAATTATGTAATAGTCCATGTAAAAAAATATCGCCTTGTTTATTTTTTTATGCTAGTTTTGTTCTTAATCGGTATAATTTTTGGAGCAGTTATTGTAAACAGTATGGATTTTGTTCAGAAACAAGATCTCTATTTTTATCTTGATCAATTTATGAATCAATTACTAGAAGGGTCAACGGTAGAGAAACAGGAACTTTTTAAAACAACCTTTTCCTATCATTTACAATACCTACTCTTATTTTTTATATTAGGTTTATCTGTTATTGGCGTACCGATTATCTGGATATTAATGTTTATTAAGGGAGTAGTCGTTGGTTTTTCTGTTGGTTTTTTTGTTAATCAATTAGGATGGAAAGGTTTAGTTTTTGCTGCTGCATCTATTGCACCACAAAACTTGTTTGTCATCCCCATTTATTTATTAGCAAGCAGCGTTGCAATGATATTTTCATTAGCTTTATTCCAAAAGCTATTTTCTAGGAGAATACAACAACCAACATTGCGTCCATTCATTCAATATGTTGTCGTGTTTCTATTATTTATTGGAATTGCGGCTATAGCTGCGTTGGTAGAATCAGTTGTGTCTAGCTCTGCGATGAAATTAGTTATTTCATGGCTCTATAATTAAGTTATTATTAAATAATAATGATTATCATTAATAATTTATAATTATTTTAATTGACACGTAACAACTCCCTACTTATAATTGAGAATGTAAGGGAGGTTTCATACATGGAACATCGAATTGATCGAATAAAAAAACATTTACACTCACAGAGCTATAAGCTTACACCACAGCGTGAAGCCACAGTTCGTGTGTTATTAGAGCGAGAAGAAGATCATTTAAGTGCAGAAGATGTTTATTTATTAGTGAAAGAGAAAGCACCCGAAATTGGATTGGCAACTGTATACCGTACACTTGAGTTATTATCCGAACTTAAAATAGTAGATAAAATAAATTTTGGTGATGGTGTTTCCCGTTATGATCTACGTGAAGAAGGTGCTGCACATTTCCACCATCATTTAGTATGTATGGAATGTGGATCTGTTGAAGAAATTATGGATGATTTATTAGAGGATGTAGAAAAAATAGTTGAAAATGATTGGAATTTTAAAGTCAAAGATCACCGTTTAACATTTCATGGTGTTTGTCGGAAATGTCAAGAAGAAGAATTAAAAGCATCCTCCTGAATAGAGCCTTTAGTGCAGAAGGCTTTTTGTTTTGGGCTTTTTTATTTACAGTTAGTCTATTTTTCGTTAATCTAAATATAGTATGTGTATATATTTTCACCAAATTGGCATATCTTGTAGGGAACACGTTTTAAAAATGTGTGAAACAGGTATAGATAGGAGATATGCCAATGAAGACTATAATGCGTTATACGAAGGATACGATGAAACTATTTTTATTATTCATACTTTGTACAACTTTATTCTATTTTGGTTTGCGAGCTATGGAGGTAGAATACCAAAATTATCATCGCTATGATCCGCCAGAAGGAAAAGCTGTAAAAGTGATGCAGCAGGAACAACATGATTGGATTAATCGATTATCAATCTTTTTTCGAATAGGAGAATAGAAATGAAAGATACTGTCGATGACTTTTTTCATTACTTACAAATAGAAAGAGGACTTTCTATTAACACGTTACAATCTTATCGACGAGACATAAAACAATATTGTTCATTTTTAGAAACGGATTGTCAGATAACAGATTGGAAACAGGTTGATCGTAGTCATATATTAAAATACCTTTATAATTTAAAAGACCATGATCGATCGCAAGCAACTATAGCTCGTGCACTCTCATCTATTCGACTATTTCATCAATTTTTAGTTAGAGAATATCAGTTTGTAACTGATGCTAGTTTACATATTGAATCACCAAAGAAGGCTCGAACACTACCAAAAGTTCTTTCAACAAAGGAAATAGATACACTATTAATGATCTCTACAACGGATCCGTTAACGACACGTAATAAAGCAATGTTAGAAATGCTATACGCTACTGGATTAAGAGTATCTGAATTAACTCACTTAAAGGTAACTGATTTACATTTAATGATGGGTTTTGTACGTTGCTTAGGAAAAGGTGGAAAG
Source organism: Paraliobacillus sediminis (assembly GCF_003426055.1). Taxonomy (NCBI): domain Bacteria; kingdom Bacillati; phylum Bacillota; class Bacilli; order Caryophanales; family Bacillaceae; genus Paraliobacillus; species Paraliobacillus sediminis. Next base: position 796,323 of record NZ_QJSI01000003.1, on the reverse strand, counting down.
GAAAGAATTGTACCTTTAGGTGACATCGCAAAAGATGCAATAGAAATTTATTTGACTGATAGTAGAAATCAATTAGTTAAAAATAAAAGTACCGAACAATTATTTGTTAATCATCATGGTAATGCACTATCAAGGCAAGGATTTTGGAAAATTTTAAAAGGAATTGCCAGAGATGTTGGTATTAAGAAAGAAATAACGCCACATACGTTAAGACATTCATTTGCCACACACTTACTTGAAAATGGAGCAGATCTTAGATCCGTGCAGGAAATGTTAGGACATGCTGATATCTCCACTACTCAAATATACACCCACGTTTCTAAAGCAAGGCTAAAGGACGTATATACAAGTTATCATCCAAGAGCTTAATTTAATCAGAAAAACTAGGAGGGCGTAACGATGGCACCATTTAAACGCATATTTTTAATTGTAATGGATTCAGTAGGTATAGGAGAGGCTCCAGACGCGCCACAGTTTGACGATGTCGGTGCAGATACATTAGGTCATATCGCTTCACATATGAATGGCTTAGATATGCCAACCATAGGGAAATTGGGTCTAAGTAATATCCAAGAAGTCGAGGGTATTGATATAGCATCTAAACCTTTAGCACATTATACTAAAATGCAAGAAGCTTCTAATGGAAAAGATACAATGACTGGTCATTGGGAGATGATGGGTTTATTTATTGATCAACCTTTTCAGACGTTTCCAGATGGATTTCCAGATGATTTATTGTCAGAAATTGAAGAACGTACAGGTCATAAAATTATTGGTAATAAACCAGCATCTGGGACAGAGATTTTGGTAGAACTTGGTCAAGAACATATGGATACAGGTGCTCTTATTGTTTATACTTCTGCAGATTCGGTTTTGCAAATCGCAGCCCATGAAGATGTCATACCGATTGAGGAACAATATAGAATTTGCGAAATAGCACGTGAACTAACCAAAAATGATAAATATATGGTAGGACGAATCATCGCACGTCCATTTACAGGTAAGCCGGGTGCTTTTGAACGTACGTCTAATCGCCACGATTATGCATTAAAGCCGTTTGACCGCACAGTGATGAATGAATTACAAGACGCTTCTTTTGACGTGGTAGCGCTTGGTAAGATTTCTGATATCTTTGATGGTGAAGGAGTAACTGAATCTATTAGAACGGATGATAATGATGATGGAATGGAAAAATTTATTCAATCTATGGATAAAGATTTTCAAGGTCTAAGCTTTTTGAATCTAGTTGATTTTGATGCGAAATACGGCCATCGACGTGATCCAAAGGGATACGGTGAAGCTTTAGAAACATTTGATACGCGCTTACCCGAAGTGTTAAACAAATTACGTGAAGATGATCTGTTAATTATTACAGCGGACCACGGGAATGATCCGACGCATCATGGAACAGATCATACGAGAGAATATGTACCTTTATTAGTTCATCATCAAGCAATAGAAGCAGGTAATGCATTACCAATTCGTCAAACTTTTGCAGATATTGGTGCTACTGTGGCTGAAAATTTTGGCATAAAGATGCCTAAATATGGCGATAGTTTTTTGAAAGACATTAAATAAGGGGGATAAAGATGGAGAGAAAACACGTTTTAGAAGCACAAACATTTATACAAGAGAAACTTACGGTACAACCTACAATTGGTTTAATTCTAGGATCAGGATTAGGCGTGTTAGCAGATGAAATAACAGAGGCTGTTTCTATAGCTTATGCAGATATTCCGAATTTTCCAGTATCGACTGTTTCTGGTCATAAAGGTCAACTTGTAATTGGTAATTTAGAAGGGAAACAAGTAATTGCGATGCAAGGACGTTTCCACTTTTACGAAGGATATACGATGGAACAAGTTACTTTTCCAGTTCTTGTGATGAAAGCGTTAGGAATTAAACAATTGTTTGTGACAAATGCTGCGGGTGGAATTAATGAAACCTTTGAACCAGGTGATTTAATGGTAATAGAAGATCACATTAATAATATGGGAACGAATCCTTTAATCGGCCCAAATGATGATCAAATAGGTGACCGTTTTCCTGATATGTCACAAGCTTATAATAGAGAATTAATTGCTCATGCAAAAGAAAGTGCAAAGCGATTAGATTTAAAAGTTCAAACTGGTGTATATGTTGGAAATACTGGACCTTCTTATGAAACTGGTGCGGAAGTGAGAATGTTGCGCTACTTAGGTGGAGATGCTGTAGGTATGTCAACGGTTCCAGAAGTTATTGTGGCAAACCATGCTGGTCTATCAGTTTTAGGGATATCTTGCATTTCTAATATGGCAGCAGGTATTCTAGATCAACCACTTAATCATCAAGAAGTGATGGAAACTACATCAAGAGTTAAACAAGATTTCTTAACTTTTGTAAAAGAAATGGTGAAAAATTTAGTTTAAAATAAGCTTTAGATGTGAGGTGAATAGAATGCGAATGGTTGATGTTATATTGAAAAAACGGAATGGTCATGTGTTAACAAAAGAGGAAATATCCTTTTTTATTAATGGCTATACAGAAGGAACGCTTCCAGATTATCAGGTCTCTGCGTTATTAATGGCAATCTATTACTCTGGAATGACGGAAGAAGAGACAGCAAACTTAACAGAAGCAATGGTAGCTTCAGGTGAAACGATTGATTTGTCTGCAATAGAAGGCCATAAAGTAGATAAGCATTCTACAGGAGGCGTTGGAGATAAAACAACATTTATTGTTGGTCCTTTAGTAGCATCTGTAGGGGTACCCGTTGCTAAAATGTCTGGAAGAGGTCTAGGTCATACAGGAGGAACGTTAGATAAATTAGAATCGATTCCTGGATTCACGATAGAGTTAGACAAAGAAGCTTTTATTGAACAAGTAAATACACATAAATTATCAGTAGCAGGGCAAACAGGTAATTTAGCACCTGCGGATAAGAAACTGTATGCATTACGCGATGTAACTGGAACAGTGGATTCGATTCCATTAATTGCAGGATCAATTATGAGTAAAAAACTAGCATCTGGTGCTGATAGTATTGTGTTAGATGTAAAAACTGGTTCTGGTGCTTTTATGAAAACAATGAAAGAATCACAAGATTTAGCAAGACAAATGGTAACTATCGGAAAACATTTAGGGCGTAATACGATTGCAGTAATAAGTGACATGAACCAACCATTGGGCCATGAAATTGGAAATGCGAATGAAGTGAAGGAAGCCATTGACGTTCTTCTAGGGAAGAATATACCTGATTTGCGTAGATTATCTTTAGAATTAGCAGCACATATGACAGTGTTGGCTGAAGTCTTTGATTCCTATGAAACTGCTTATATAGAATTAGAGAAAAATCTTGATAATGGCAAAGCTTTTCAAGCGTTTCGCTCTTTTGTAGAAGCACAAGGTGGAGATATTAGTGTAATTGATAATCCTGATAAGCTTCCTAAAGCCTCATATGAGATCGAGATAAAAGCAAAAGAAACAGGTTATATCTCTTCAATGGATGCTGAATTAATTGGGATAGCAGCAATGCATTTAGGAGCTGGAAGAGCTACTAAAGAAGATACGATTAATCATGGTGTTGGTATTCGACTTCTTAAAAAATTAGGTGAACACGTTTCAATTGATGAGCCGATTGCTATTTTATTTAGTGATACAAATGTAGCTAGACAGTCAGAAGAAGCCATGCAACAAGCATACACATTATCAGATAAAAAATCTGATGTGGTAGATTTAATTCATGAAGTTATTAAATAATACGAAGTGATACAAGTAAAATAACTACCTCTAAACATAATAGATAACCAAGAAATCACCTGAATTTTAATTCAGGTGATTTTTTGGTTATAAAAATCACTGATTATGGAAAAAATATGAACATTACGTATTTGGAGGTTTACACATGATGAAAAGAACAGTCTTGCTATTAACGATGTTACTATTATTATTTCATTCACAATCAATGGTGACAAATGCAAATGAGAAAGAGAAAGAGAATGAATCAACAACAGATGAATTAGCGCTAGCTAAAACTGCAAGTTCAGCTATATTAATCGAAAGAGATACCGGTAAAATATTTTATGAAAAAAATGCACATGAACAATTACCGCCAGCTAGTATGACGAAAATGATGACACTCATCTTAATAATGGAGGCATTGGATGATGAAAAGATAACATTAACCGAAAAAGTTCGTATTAGTGAATATGCAGCTTCTATGGGTGGATCGCAAATTTTCTTAGAAGAAGGGGAGGAAATGACTGTAGAAGATCTTCTTAAAGGCATTGCAATGGCTTCAGGAAATGATGCTAGTGTTGCTTTAGCTGAACGAATTGCTGGAAGTGAAGCAGCATTTGTAACAATGATGAATCAGAAGGCTAAAGAATTAGGGTTAGAAAATACACGTTTCCAAAATCCGACTGGTTTACCAGCAGAGGATCACTTCTCAACTGCATATGATATGTCAATAATTGCAAAAGATCTTTTGAAACATGAAGAAATCACAACGTACACGAGTGTTTATGAGGATTATTTACGTAAGGGTACAGAAGATGAGTTTTGGTTAGTAAACACAAATAAACTGGTTAAATTTTATGACGGTGTGGACGGATTAAAAACTGGTTATACATCTGAAGCCAAGTATTGTTTAACTGCAACAGCAAAAAAAGATGATATGCGTGTAATTGCAGTTGTACTTGGAGCGGAGTCGACAAAAAATAGAAATCAAGCTGTTACACAAATGTTTGATTATGCTTTCTCACAATATAAAACAGAACAATTGTATGCCGGACAGCAAGCAGTAACGAAAATTTCTATGGTGAAAGCTGATAAAGATGAAGTGGATGTTATTACAGAAGATGCTGTATCAATTGTTTTAGAGAAGGGGGAAAAACAATCGGGAATTGAAACGAATATCAAAATCAATCAAGATATACAGCTCCCTTTAACGAAAGGAAGCGAAATTGGACTATTAGAAGTCAAAAAGGATGGTAAATTATTATCCGAAACCCCGTTACTTCTAAATGAATCACTTCAAGAGGCAAGTGTTTGGAAGTTATTTAAATACTCGATGAAAGAATTGGTGAAAAAAGAGGGATAAGTATCATTTTATTCGAATAAACACTAGTTTTGTCATGTTGCAGGAATTCAATCAAACAAAATAGAAACAAACCAGAGAACAAAGGATTAAGAGGAGGAAAAACAGTGAGCTTGATAACAGATTGGAAAACGAAAGAAAATGTATTGCTGGTAAGACTATCGGGTGAACTAGATCATCATGAAGCAGAACAATTCAAAACAGAATGGCAGACTATGATTAAAGAGACAAATACAGAACATGTCATTATGAACTTAGAACAACTAACCTTCATGGATAGTTCAGGATTAGGAGTTATCCTAGGCAGATATAAGGAAATCAAACAACGAAAAGGAGAAATGGTGGTTTGTTCGATTTCACCTGCTGTAAAACGTTTGTTTGAGTTATCTGGATTGTTTAAGATTATTCGATTGGAAGAAAACGAATCATTTGCATTGCTTCGTTTGGGGGTGGCATCGTGAAGAACGAGATGGATATCAAATTCTCTAGTATTAGTGCAAATGAATCGTTTGCCAGAGTCACTATTGCTGCTTTTGTCTCCCAATTAGATCCAACGCTGGATGAATTAACAGAAATAAAAACAGTGGTTTCAGAAGCTGTTACGAATGCGATCATTCATGGCTATAATCATAATGAGAATGAAACGATTTATATGTCTTGTTCAATTGATGACGATAGAGTAGAACTTGTTATTAGAGATACGGGGATAGGTATTGATGATATTGACCAAGCTATTGAGCCACTTTATACGTCTAAACCAGAATTAGAGCGGTCTGGTATGGGTTTTACGATTATGGAAAATTTCATGGATAAAGTTGAAGTGGAATCATCAAGTGGTCAAGGAACAATAGTGAAATTGATCAAACATTTTAATAAAAGTCGAACCTTATGCAATTAAGGGGATGGACAAAAAATGGAATTAAATAAAACCCATAACGTTAAACAGTTGCGCGACGAAGAGGTAAAAGCATATCTTCGTCTTAGTCAATCGGGAGATCAAAATGCAAAAGATATTTTGGTTGAACGAAATGTAAGGTTGGTTTGGTCTGTTGTTCAACGCTTTATGAATCGTGGATATGATCCAGATGATTTATTTCAAATTGGGTGTATTGGTTTACTAAAATCAATTGATAAATTTGATTTGTCATATGATGTTAGATTTTCAACTTATGCAGTTCCAATGATTATTGGAGAAATTCAACGATTTTTACGTGATGATGGTAGTGTGAAAGTCAGTCGTTCTTTAAAAGAAACGGGTAATAAAATCAGACGAAAAAAAGATGATTTAACGAAAATGTTAGGTAGATCACCTACAATTTCTGAAATTGCAGAAGCACTTGATATATCTGTTGAAGATGTCGTGCATGCCCAAGAAGCTGCCAAAACGCCACACTCTATTCATGAAACAGTTTATGAGAATGATGGAGATCCGATCACACTTCTTGATCAGATTTCTGATCAAGAAACAAATTGGTTTGACAAAATTGCGCTTCAAGAGGTAATACGTGATTTGGATGAACGTGAGAGATTAATTGTTTACTTACGTTATTATCAAGACCAAACACAAGCAGAAGTCGCACGTAGGTTGGGCATTTCTCAGGTACAGGTATCACGATTAGAAAAGAAGATTCTAGACTGGATGAAAAATCAAATTGAGATTTAAAAATAATTTTTAATGAACTGCATGCCAATCGTTAGATAAAATCTAACAGTTGATTGCAGTTTTTTATTGTTTTTAATGCATGATTCTATGCGGAATGTTCCATACTAAAAAGAAGTTTTGGAGGTGTTCACATGCAGGGGATCATTTATTTAAGGATGAAAAAACATTACCAGACAACAGAAAAGAAAAAAATAAAGTTAAGGGATATTGCACATATCTCAGGAAATGAAACAATTGTTGCTACATTAAATCAAACTGTTATATATGAAATAGTAAAAGAAGATTTACAAGTTTGTGTTATAGAGGGATTTACAGTTATTCAAAAATTGCAAGCGTCTTTTCCTGAACTTGATTTACAACTACTAGGTCCAAATCAAACAATTATACATATTTCTAAAAAAGGAAGGTTGCCTCAAGTAACTTTTGTTCTATTAGTTTGGCTCTTATTATTTGTCGGTTCTGCCATGACAATTATGAACTTTCATTATGATGTAAGTATGCAAAGTGTACAACAACGTCTTCATTATTTGTTTACAGGAGAAGAAGAGAAATATCCACTTTGGATGCAGATTCCTTATTCATTAGGACTTGGTCTAGGAATGATTCTATTTTTTAATCATGTTTTTAAAAAGCGTTTTAATGAAGAACCTAGTCCGTTAGAAATAGAAATCTATAAGTATCAACAAGATATAGATCAATATGTTAGTCATTACGAAAATAAATTGAATGATACAAATGATAAATAAACTTATTGATCTATTTATAGGTTTAGGATCTGGATTGATAGTGGGAACAGGCTTCGTCGCATTTTTAACGATGTTAGGAATTATACCAAGGTTAGTTACATTAAGTAAAACAAAGAATTTCTTGCATTATTATGAAATGGCAGTTGTATTAGGGGTTTTTTTTGGTACGTATCTCTCATTTAGCAATTTTACTTTTCATCTTCCAACTGCCATTTTAGTGATTTGGGGATTATTGCATGGCATTTTTATTGGTATGTTAGCCGCAGCATTGACGGAGGTTTTAAACGTTTTCCCTATTTTAGCAAAGAGAATACGAGTCGATCATCAAATTATTTGGCTAATGATGGCTATCGTACTAGGGAAGATTATTGGGTCATTATTTCAATGGCTACTACTGGTTAAGTAAGCAAATTAATCGGACGAAAGGATAATTGCAATGAATACGAAACAAGTTATTATCATTACAGATGGTGATCAATATGCACAACAAGCAATCGATTACATAGCTAAAACTTTAGGTGGCACGTCACTTTCTGAATTTGCAGGTAATCCTAGTGCTTATAAACCAAGAGACATCATTCAGGCAGTTTATCAGGCAAAAAAAAATCCCGTTTTTGTTTTAGTCGATGATGCTGGTGTATTCGGAATAGGATCAGGTGAGGAAACCATATTAGCTTTAGCGAATGATCCGATCATTACTATCTTAGGAGTTGTTGCAGTAGCAGCACATTCAAAAAATATGGAGTGGTCACGTGTGACACTTTCAATAGATCAAGAAGGGCAAATCATAGAGCACGGGGTTGATAAAGAAGGAGTTCCGGTTTCTGAAGTTGGAAGAATCAATGGTGACACGGTCTACATATTGGACCAAATGGATCTTCCTAACGTTATTGCAATTGGCGATATTGGTAAGATGCATGGATATGATGATAAATCAAAGGGTTATCCCATTACTCTAAAGGCTATTGAATTGATTTTAGAAAGAGGGGTTACAATTGAGTAAAAAAAAAGATAAGCAACCAATTATGAAAGATATAAATGAAATTCAAAGTTTTATGAAACAGAAATTAGGAGTTGGCACGTCTTTTGATATTGGTTTTAGAGAAATTATATTATTAAAACAAAAAGTACAATTGTATTATGTAACAGGACTATGTGAAACACCTGTGATTGTAGAGTTACTGAAAAAACTTGTCTCCATTAATGACGAAGAGACAAATAAAAGTCAACTTACTGCAATAATAAAAAATCGTTTAGTTCATCAACAAGTTGAAGAATGTAGAAATTTTGATGATGCGATGACACAACTATTATCTGGATTAATCGTCATCTTTATAGATGGAGAAGATGTTTGTTTTATTGTAGATGTAAGAAGCTATCCCGGAAGAAGCCCTGAAGAACCAGATACAGAAAGAGTTGTTCGCGGCGCTAGAGATGGATATACAGAAAATATTATTGAAAATACAGCCTTAACAAGGCGACGCGTTCGAGATGAGCGGTTACGTAATGAACTTATGCAAGTTGGACAACGGTCTAAAACGGATATCTGTATTTCTTACATTCAAGATATCGCTGATGATGGTTTGGTTAAAAAGATTAAAAAGGAATTGGAGAAAATCGACATAGATGGTTTAGCCATGGCCGATAAAACTGTAGAGGAATATTTGGTGAAACAGGGAGTTAATCCTTTTCCTTTGGTTCGGTATACCGAACGACCAGATGTTGCTGCTATTCATCTATTTGAAGGGCATGTACTAATAATGGTTGACACCTCACCAAGTATGATTATTACACCAACCACATATTTTCATCATGTCCAACATGCAGAGGAATATCGTCAATCCCCGCCAATTGGAACATTTATACGTTGGATACGATTTACTGGAATTCTTGCATCGATCTTCCTTCTACCCTTATGGTACATTTTGGTGATCGAACCACAATTACTACCAGATGCACTATCATTTATTGGACCTAATGATCCAGGAAACATACCAATTATTTTGCAGATTATATTAGCAGACATAGGAGTTGAATTCTTGCGAATGGCGGCCATACATACGCCGACGCCACTATCAACTGCAATGGGATTAATAGCAGCTGTTTTAATTGGGCAAATCGCTATTGATGTTGGTCTTTTTACAGCTGAAGTCATTTTATATGTAGCAATAAGTGCGATAGGTTCATTTGCAACGCCAAGTTATGAACTTAGTATCGCAAACAAAATGATTCGAGTCATTTTACTTATATTTTCTGGGATTTTTGGCGTGAAAGGATTAATAGTTGGATTCTCATTATATGTTATTCTCTTGGCTCATACAAAGTCTTTGAATACACCATACTTATGGCCATTCTTACCGTTTAATGGGAAAGCATTAATGCAAATATTGTTTCGATTTTCAGTTCCACAATCGAAAGAACGACCAAGTATTGTGCATCCAAAGAACAATTATAAACAACCTTAATTCAATTATTTGAATTAAAAAAGTTGAACCCATTCTTAACTTGTGGTAAATTAATTTTATCTAAAAGAAAAAGTAGTTGGGAATGTGTTAGAAATCCCTTCCATTATATGTTATGAATGTTGCTCATTCATCGTATAAACTGGCAAGGGGTTTTTTATTTTATTCAGCTAGATCAAGTCATTATTAGTGTACTTGGCAGAAGAAATAGAACATATTCTCTTTAGGATTGTGGAGGTGTATTGATGCAGGAGCTTAATGATATAGATACTCAAGGTCATTTAACAATCGGAGGAGTAGACACTACATATTTAGCAAAAAAATATGAAACACCTCTTTTTGTATATGATGTTGAAAAAATAAGAGAGAATGCACGTGCCTTTGTTGATACTTTTGCACGCTTAGGTGTAAATGCGCAAGTTGCTTACGCAAGTAAAGCCTTTTCTTCTATTGCAATGTTACAAGTTGCAAAACAGGAGAACTTGAGTTTAGACGTTGTATCACAAGGAGAATTATATACAGCTTTACAAGCTGATTTTCCTACTGAGAAAATTCACATGCACGGTAACAATAAAAATAAAGCTGAATTGGAAATGGCAGTTAAACATAATATCGGTTGTATTGTTATCGACAATTTTTATGAAATTGACTTACTAAAAGAAATATTAGCAAACTATCAAAGTGAAATTGATGTACTTATTCGTGTCACTCCAGGTATTGAGGCACATACCCATGATTATATTCTTACTGGTAACGAAGATTCAAAATTCGGGTTTGATTTAGCAAATGGGCAAGCAGAAGAAGCATTTAAAAAGTTACAAGAAATTGACAGTATGCATGTTAAAGGGCTACACTGTCATATAGGTTCGCAAATATTTGAAACAGATGGATTTGTTATGGCGGTACGTCGATTATTTGAATCATTGGTTAACTGGAAGAAAAGTTATGGCTACAACCCAGAAGTATTAAATTTGGGTGGTGGTTTTGGAATTCGGTATACAGATGAGGATGAACCATTGAAACTCGATGGTTATGTTAATGCCCTTGTTGATGAGATTAAACAACAAGTTGAAAAACATAGTATGGATTTTCCAGAGATATGGATTGAACCAGGTCGTGCGATTGTGGGAAATACTGCAATAACACTTTATACAGTAGGTTCAAAAAAGCAAATTCCTGGCGTGCGTGACTACATTGCAGTCGATGGTGGAATGACAGATAATATTCGACCTGCACTTTATCAAGCCAAGTATGATGCTGTCCTTGCAAATAAAGCGAATGTACCAGCGTCTACCACTGCATCCGTTGCAGGGAAATGTTGTGAATCAGGCGATATGTTGCTATGGGATGTACCATTAGCAAATGCAGAATCAGGCGATATTCTTGCAGTTTTTAGTACAGGTGCGTATGGTTATTCTATGTCAAGTAATTATAATCGTTTTCCAAAAGCAGCTGTAGTATTTATTGAAAACAAGCAAGATAAACTTGTCATTCAGCGCGAGACCTATCAAGAAGTTAGTAAAAATGACTTATCTTACGAATAATTAGGAGGAATAAACATGAAACAAGCAACAATTGATTTTGAAAATGGCGAAAAAATAGTAATTGAAATGTACGAGGAAGCAGCTCCTAATACAGTAGCAAACTTCGAAAAATTAGCAACGAGTGGTTTTTATGATGGTGTTGTATTTCACCGCGTAATACCTGGTTTCGTTGCACAAGGTGGAGATCCAACAGGAACAGGATCAGGTGGACCTGGTTATGCTATTGCTTGTGAAACAGAAGGTAATCCACATAAGCATAAAGCAGGATCATTATCCATGGCTCACGCAGGCAAAGATACTGGTGGAAGTCAATTTTTCTTAGTACATGAGCCACAACCTCATTTAGATGGTGTTCATACTGTGTTTGGACAAGTAATAGAAGGTATGGATGTTGTTTTACGCATTAAACAAGGTGACGCTATGAAAACTGTCACTTTTGCAGAAAAAGAGTAAGTTCTCAAGAGACAAATAATTTTAAAATTCCAAAAAAGATATGATTTCCAGATTACTATGGGAATCATATCTTTTTTTAGTTTCAATTATCGTATCAAAATACTTTCACCTCGATTTTTGAATGTACCGTGTCTATTCGTTTTAATGAAACAGATCTACTTTCCATATTCATTCTCCTTTCTCTTGATTAAATCCAGCGGAGCGCTTAACTTGTAAAACCCAACGTTTTAAAAATTCACTAATTCAATAATGTTATTTTCAAGGTAATCTCTCACGTTATAATTCCAAACTTATGACCAAGGTGTTGATTTTATTGCCAATAACTGCGACAATTAGTAGATTCGTTTTTATTTATGTAGTATGTAACGTATCAAATGGTATCTTATGTTTTTCACGCCTATCAATTTTAACATAAATATCCAATCTAAGGTGAAATAGCTAGGTTACTATATAGGGCTAAACAAATCCCTAAGTTATTAGTATACAGTGATAAAATGAATTGCTTTTTTTAAGTTCAGTCTTTTTTAGTATTAACTAGGTTTTAAATAATGGATATTTTATAACAATTGATATCTAGATCATGACAATCATTGAAAAAAGTAGTATGATCTATATGTACAAAAGAATAATAGCTGTATGTAGATTTAATAACATTCCATTCAGCGCGGATATGATAAAAGTTTTAAGAACTTATTGGAACCTTTTGAGGACCGGTAACGTTATACTATATAATAAGTTCTTATATAATTGAGGGGTATATATGTTAATTCGTTTTAAAAAATCGCTAGAAAAGATTGCAATGGGTCTATTGTCTTTTATGCCAGAGGAAAAAGATGTGAAAAAACTCCAGCAAACAATTAAGGAGTATGAAAACAATAAAAATTGGAATTTATATTTGTGGAAAGAAGAAGATGTTTTAGGAGCAATTGGCATATACGTGGATGAAGAATTAGGTAAAGTTATCATTCAACATATATCAGTTAATCCTTCACACAGAAACATGGGCATAGGTAAGAAAATGGTGAATGGCATTAAGGAACAATACGTGGAGAAATATCAAGTTTGTGCCAATGACTTAACAGAAAACTTTTTAACCAAGTGTGATGCTTAAGGATCTAAAACCAGCTCATTATGAGCTGGTTTTAGTTTTTTTATAGAAAATTAATAGAATAAGGCATTTTTAGTTAGTTGTATATGCTAAGATATATTATGACAAGTGTAAGCACGGCGATATAGTAAAAAAGGGGAAGGATTTTATGCAACAATCCTATCAAGTGAAGTTAGATACTTTTGAGGGTCCGCTGGATCTTCTTTTACATTTAATTAATCAATATGAAATAGATATCTATGATATTCCCGTTTCTAAAATTACAGAGCAATATATGCACTATATACATACAATGCAACGACTTGAATTAAATGTTGCTAGTGAATACTTAGTGATGGCTGCTACGTTATTGGCAATGAAAAGTGCACTTCTCTTACCAAATCAGGAATTAGATCTAGAAGAGGAATATGAAGAGGATCCGCGTGAGGAATTAATGCGCCGGTTAATTGAGTATCGTAAATATAAGGAAGCTGCTAGTCAACTTCAAGATAAAGAATCAGATTTAAGTTATAGTTTTACAAGGCCAGCTCAAGTTATATCGTTTAAGAATAGTCCAGAAAAAGTTATTGCAAAAGGTGAAATGTCTATCTATGATATGCTTGCAGCAATGCAAAAAGTATTTGATCGCAAAAAATGGAATCGCCCATTAGAAACAACAATTCAGCGAACAGAGATACCCATAAAACAGCGAATGGAAGAAGTTATAGCTCAATTGCAAGGTCATAGACTAGGTGTTTCATTTGATACGTTATTTGAGTATCCGTCGCGTTCTCATATAGTTGTGACTTTTATGGCTGTACTAGAGCTAATGAAAAACAAAAAAATTTACTGCAAACAAGAATCGCATTTTGATGCATTGATTATTTATAGCATGGAGGATAACGCGTGAAACTAGCTAATTATAAAGCGATTTTAGAAGGGTTATTATTTGCCACTGGAGATGAAGGATTAAATAAAAAACAAATGAAAGCAGTATTAGAAACAGATGTAGATATAGTCGACGAAATTATTCTCGAATTAATGGATGATTATAATCTCGATGAACGTGGTATTATGCTTGTTGAATCTAAAGGTACGTATCATTTGGCAACGAAACCAGAGCATACAATCTATTATCAAAAGTTACTGGAATCTCCACACACGTCAAAGCTTTCGCAAGCAGCACTTGAAACGTTAGCCATTATTGCTTATAACCAACCAATTACTCGAACAGAAATTGAGGATATACGTGGGGTTAAAAGTGATCGTGGTGTTCAAACGCTTTTGTCTCGAGCATTAATTGAAGAGGTTGGGAGAAAAGATGGAGTTGGAAGGCCAGTAATGTTTGGAACTTCTGTTGATTTCCTTACATATTTCGGATTAAAGTCTATAGAAGAATTACCGCCATTACCAGAAAGTGTGAATGAATCAGATGTGAGTGAAGAAGCGGATTTATTTTTCGAGAATTTTGAAGCAAAGATGAATCAAACGAATGAAGAGAAGTAGCATACAATGTGTTACTTCTTTTTTTATGAGTGCGTGATTGTTAGTGATCACTATGGAGATCACTTTAGCGATCTTTCGAGCGATTAATACTTGTTTTGAAGAGGGTAAAGAAGCTAATGGTACCAAAACTATCCGTTTATCATAGGCTACGGTTGAGGTGATTTGATGGAGAAGAATACAAAAGCTTATATAACTGATTTATTAGAGTGGTCATATGCAGTGGAAGAATTGTTGCATCGAAACGACGATCAACGTCAAGAGCTATCAGGTTGGGATGATTGGAAAATTCAACTAGAAGATGGATTGCGTGAGCAAAGTTTGTCTGAAAAAGAAACCCTGTATTTAAGAGATGAAGCTCAGCGTTTCGCACTTCGTTTAGAGCAGGAATTAAACAACGGAGCGGTTCCAATAGGAAAACATAAGCTACCACCATTACCATATGATTATGATGCACTTGAGCCTTTTATTTCGGAAAAAATAATGCGCTTGCACCACGATCAACATCATAAGTCTTATGTAGATGGATTAAATAAAGCTGAAGTAGCCATTTATCATGGAGAAACTGATAATAAAATGTGGAAGCATTGGTTTAGGGAGCAAGCATTTCATGGATCTGGCCATTATTTGCATACTATTTTTTGGTTTAATATGACACCAAATGGAGGCGGAGAACCACAAGCTAACAGCATACTTGCCAAACAAATAAACAAAGATTTTGGTTCGTTTAAAAAATTTAAACAAATCTTCACAAAAGGCGCAGAGTCTGTTGAAGGAAGTGGTTGGGCGTTGCTTGTATGGTCTCCTCGAGCACAACGATTAGGAATCCAAACACATGAGAAACATCAACATTATGCGTTAGCCGATAGTATTCCATTACTTGTACTTGATGTATGGGAACATGCATATTATCTACAATATGAAAATGATCGCAGTGACTATATTAAAGCGTGGTGGAATGTAATTGATTGGGAAAACGTTAGACAAAGATTTGAAGCAGCTAAACAGATTACCTGGAGGCCATATTAAGTAGATGACGTAATTGTTTCAGGTCATATGCTCGTCCTTTCTGCATAAGATTATAGAGAAAGTATGTAGAGAGGATGTAAAAAATTGAAATCAATGCTGCTAATTATAATAGGTTGTATTTGCTTGTTGACAATCAACCCTAAAACTGTTGAGGCGAATCCTAGTGTAACAGCTCGTAATGCTATTCTTATGGACCAATCGAATGGAGAAATTCTATATGAAAAAGCTGCTGAAGATCCAGAACTGATTGCTAGTATAACGAAAATAATGACAGCAATATTAGCAATTGAATCAGGTAAAATGGAAGATACTGTTACTGTAAGTCGCGAGGCTGCTTACACAGAAGGTTCCTCTATTTATTTGCAAGAAGGAGAGAAAATAAAATTAAAAGATCTTGTTTATGGTTTAATGTTGCGATCAGGAAATGATGCTGCAACAGCAATTGCGGAATATGTTGGTGGTAGTGTAGAAGGATTCTCTTATCTGATGAATGAGAAAGCGACTTGGTTAGGGATGGAACAATCACATTTTGATAATCCGCATGGTTTGGATTCGGAATCACACTTTTCAACTGCATATGATATGGCTTTATTAACCAAACACGCCATGGAAGATGAACAATTTGTGACAATAACTGGTGCGCAATCATATCTTTCCGATCAACGTTCTTATGCTTGGGGAAATAAAAATAAACTACTAACTACTTATTACTCCTATACAATTGGAGGAAAGACTGGTTATACAAAGGCGGCTGGTAGGACACTGGTTTCTGTTGCTAAAAAGAATGATGTCACGTTAATTGTAGTGACTTTAGATGACCCAAATGACTGGCAAGATCATATTCGCTTATTTGATTGGGGATTTGAACAATATAATCTATCATCAAGCACAAGTTCATTGCAAGACCAATTAGCAGTAGGAATGCAAAGTAAAAAACGGGTGAGCTTCATTGAAACTGTTATTACTTTTTTCAATAAAATGGTCGGTGTGATGTAGATGGTCAATTATATCTGGGCTGGTATGTCGATTATAGGAATTATTTATGCAATGATTAACGGAACAATGGATCAAGTGAATGAGGCGATTTTTTCGAGTGCATCAGAAGCAGTAACTTTATCTATAGGTTTAATCAGTGTGCTCGTCTTTTGGTTAGGCTTAATGCGTATTGCAGAGAAGGCTGGCATTTTAAGTAAGCTTTCGACACTCTTCAAACCACTTGTAACGAGGTTATTTCCTGAAATACCTAAAGATCATCCAGCAATGGGTTATATTCTTTCAAATTTCATTGCAAATTTATTTGGACTTGGAAATGCTGCTACCCCAATGGGGATAAAAGCAATGAAGGAAATGAAGTTACTTTCAAATTCTGATAAGGCAAGTCGTTCGATGATCACATTTTTAGTGATTAATACATCAAGTTTAACGCTAATTCCGACAACAGTGATCGCAATTCGAATGCAATATCAATCAACCGCTCCAACAGAAATTGTTGCTACGACTATAATAGCTACACTTGTCACAACATCATTGGCTATTATAATTGATCGACTATTTTATTTGAAAAGGGTGAGTAAAAACAAAAAATGAACACCATTACATTAATCAGTGCATGGATTATACCTAGTATGGTGATGATTGTTTTAATTACCGGTACAGTAAAAAAACTCCCTACATATGAATTATTTGTTGAAGGTGGAAAAGAGGGGATAAAGACAGCAATTTCGTTACTACCATTCTTATTAGGTATGATTGTATCTATTGCTATCTTTCGAAGTTCAGGAGCTTTGGACGCATTTATAAGTTTACTACAACCTGTATTGTTATTTTTAGGTATTCCTAGTGAGATAGCACCTTTAGCCTTCACAAGACCAATATCAGGAACAGCTGCATTAGCAATTACTGCTGATTTAATCAAAATACATGGACCCGATTCGTTTATTGGAAGACTTGCTTCTACGATGCAAGGAAGCACAGATACGACGTTTTATATTATTACTGTTTATTTTGGTGCAGTAGGTATTCATAAAATGGGAGATGCATTAAAAGTTGGACTAATAGCCGATTTTATTGGTATAATAACATCAATTATAGTTGTAACAATTGTATTTTCACAATAAAGCGTTAACGCTACTGTTAACGCTATTGTTTTGTTGCGCTTTTTCTGTCAAAATAAACTATACAAAACCAATTATTAAAAATCGAATGAAATTATGGTGATAATATGTCAAATAATGAAGAACGTTTACAGAAAGTGATTGCACACAGTGGAGTCACTTCTAGAAGAAAAGCTGAAAAACTTATCGAGGATGGTAAAGTAACCGTTAATGGAAAAAAAGTTAAGAAGCTAGGTACGAAAGTAACACCAGACGATAAAGTTGAAGTAGAAGGTTTACCACTTGAAAAGGAACAACATGTCTATTATGTTGTATATAAACCTAGAGGTGTAATTTCTAGTTTGAAAGATGATAAAAATCGAAAGGTACTTACAGATCTAATACCGCACTTAAAAGAACGGGTTTATCCTGTTGGAAGATTAGATTATGATACTTCTGGTATTATTTTGCTGACTAATGATGGAGAATTTACACAGTTATTAATGCATCCAAGTCATGAAATGGATAAAGTTTATGTCGCCAAAATCGAAGGTATCCCGTCAAGAGAAGCGATTAAAGAATTGAGAAATGGTGTTAAATCTGAGGGAGAAGTTTTAAAAGCTATTCATTCTAAAATTTTATCTACTGATGAACAAAAAAATACCGCAATAATGGAACTAGTCTTGCATCAAGGTAAAAATCGTCAAGTAAGAAGGATGTTTGAGGGGATTAATCATCCAGTAAAAAAACTTAAACGAGAGCGTTATGGATTTTTGACGTTGCAAGGTTTACAGCCAGGTGATTACCGTGAATTAACGCCGCACGAAGTCAAACAGCTTCGTAATGAAGCATTACAAACAAAAATAAAAGAGTGACTTTATTATTCTAATTAGTCAAAAGTCAGGTGTTTATTGCGAAATATGTTGAAATAATCACCTTTTTCTTCTAATGACCAAGTTAATAAAGAAGATGCTCTAATTAATGCAAAGGTGCTAGGAAGGGGTATTTGGGATGGATGAAAACAATAAGATACTCGTGGTTGAGGATGAGGAAAGAATTAGACGCTTGTTAAAAATGTATTTAGAAAGAGAAGGGTATATTGTCGAAGAGGCAGATGATGGTTATCGAGGCCTTGAATTAGCAATAGAAGAAGAGTATACATTAATAATATTAGATCTCATGCTTCCTGGACAGGATGGTATTGTAGTTTGTAAAGGTATCCGCGAAAAAAAAGCGACGCCTATCATTATGCTCACAGCCAAAGGAGAAGAAGCAAATCGTATTGAGGGTTTTGAAGTCGGTGCAGATGATTATATTGTTAAACCATTTAGTCCTAGAGAAGTCGTGTTACGAGTAAAAGCTTTGCTGAGAAGATCATCTTCCATACCAGCATCAAATATAGAGAAGGTAACAAAAGATATACTCGAATTTCAACACATTTTGATAGAGAATGATGCGCATCGTGTTTTAGCAGGCGGTATTGAAGTTGGATTAACCCCAAAGGAGTATGAATTGCTCCACTTTTTAGCAACTTCGCCAAATAAAGTCTTTGATCGCGAACAACTATTAAAGGAAGTATGGAAGTACGAATTCTTTGGTGATTTACGCACAGTAGATACACACGTGAAACGATTACGTGAAAAGTTAAACAAGGTATCTAAAGATGCTGCTAAAATGATTGTCACGGTCTGGGGAGTAGGCTACAAATTTGAAGTAGCTGATGAATAATGTTTTGGAGAAGTGTTGTATTTAAACTCTGGGTAACTTTTTTGATTGTTATTTTTGTCGTTTTAGCAATTATCAGTTTTTTTCTACTAGAATTTTTTGAAAGTTACCATGTGAATCAAGCAGAGGAAGAATTATTGGATACTGCTAATAAAGTTTCAACAATTCTTAGTGAGTACGAAGATCAAGAACTTATTGAAAATATGATAGAAACAATTAAAGATCCCGCAAGCCGGATTATTATTGTTGAAGATCAAGAATATAGTTGGATATCTGAAAGTTCGGATGAAACACTTCCTCTTATCACGAGCGAGTGGTTATTCGAAAATGAGGAATACAGAGCTGTATACTTTAGTGATAATGTGGTAAAGAGTGAGACAACACTGCATGACGGTACGAAAGTCTTATTGATAGGTACTAGGTTAAATGACCAAGTTGGAGCAGTTTATGCTTATCAATCAAGTACTGTCGTTGCTGCAACTACAGAACAAACTACGCGTATTATTCTCCTAGCAGCTGCAATTGCCATTGTGTTAATGACTATTTTTGCGTTTTTTCTATCAACACGGATAACAAAGCCATTAATTCAAATGCGTGAAGCTGCGTCTGAATTAACAAAGGGTGAATTTCGTACAAAAGTACCAATTTTAACACATGATGAAATTGGTGAATTGGCTATGGCTTTTAACCGGATGGGAAGACAACTTAATTATCATATTGATGCACTAAGCCAAGAAAAAGAACAGTTATATAGTATTTTACGATCAATGGCTGATGGTGTTATCACATTAAATCGAGTAGCAGACATTATTGTTTCTAATCCACCAGCAGAAAAGTTCTTAAAAGATTGGCGTTACGAGCTAGACATAGAGGATAAAGAAATTTTACCTAATGAAGTAAAAGATCTTATGCAAGAGGTAATAGCAATAGAATCTGAGTCAATGCGTGAAGTATTTATTCAAGGACGAAACTGGGTTATGATCATGTCTCCATTATATGATCAAACTAAAGTACGTGGTGTTGTTGCTGTCATTCGTGATATGACAGAAGAACGAAAAATGGATAAATTACGTGAAGACTTTATTGCAAATGTATCGCATGAATTACGTACACCGATTTCCATGCTACAAGGTTATAGTGAAGCAATTGTCGATGATATTGCTGAATCAAAAGAAGAAAAAAATGAATTAGCACACATTATTCGAGATGAGTCACTACGAATGGGTAGACTCGTTAATGAATTGCTTGATCTTGCACGAATAAAAGCAGGACAAATTCAATTAAACCAAGAACATATAGAAGTAGATCTATACGTTGATCGAATTATTCGAAAGTTCAAAGGTCTTGCTAACGAAAAACACATTTCTTTAAGGTACACTATTACGAATAAAGATTTAATCTTATCTTTTGATCCAGATCGTCTGGAACAAGTCTTAACTAACCTAATTGACAATGCAATTAGTCATACACAAGAACATGGAGAAATTGTTGTTGGTATAGAGGAACAAAAAAAGAAAGTTCTTTTTACTATCATGGATAATGGATCAGGTATTCCTCAAGATGACTTACCATTTGTATTTGAGCGATTTTATAAAGCAGATAAATCAAGACAAAGAAAAGCAGGAAAGAAAGGCACAGGCCTTGGATTAGCTATTGCCAAAAATATCATTGAAGCACATCGAGGTAATATATCGGTTCAAAGTAAACATTCTGAAGGTACCACTTTTTCTTTTGAGCTACCAAAAAGTAAGGATAACGCGTAAAATAATTAAATAATGTGTAATTGGTGTATGTAACATAACAGGGAATCTGGTGTGATACCAGAACTGTCCTCGCAACTGTAAGTACAGACGAAATGAATAAATCCACTGTATCAATTAGTCGGTATGGGAAGGATTCAAAGTAGATAAATGTACGAGTCAGTAGACCTACCAATTTCACTTTATCAATGCTTCGAGGAATGAGCAATTGATTTGTTTTTTTTGTGTGATTTTTTTACCTAATTATGCAAATTATTGTTCAGTCCTCCAAAAAATGGAGGAATTTATAATGAAAAATCACGTAAAGTTGATCATGGCCTTTTTAGTTAGTACACTGATCTTATTAGGTTGTGGCCAAACAGAGACACCAGATGAAACTACTAATGCTAACGAGCAAGCAGTCAATATAGTAATTTCAACAGATAATGGAGAAGAAGTTATTTCTGATGAAACGATTGAAATAGAAGAGAATGAAATATTGATGGACGTATTGGAAGAAAATTATGAAATTGAAGATGTAGATGGCTTTATTACCTCTATAGATGGTGTAGAACAAACAGATGATAAATTTTGGTTGTATGAAGTAAATGATGAAGAAGCTCTTGTTGGTGCAAATGAATATGAATTATCTTCAGGTGATGAAGTTGTTTTTGATTTACATGGAATGGAATAATTAATGAAGCGGACATATCGTTTAACATTAATTGCTGTGTTAGCTTCATTGTGTGTTGTTGGACGAGTTGCTTTTCAGTTTTTACCAAACATACAGCCTGTAACTGCCATTATTATCATTACGGGATTTTTTTTAGGACCAATTTCCGCTTTCTTTTTAGCAGTTATCACTACATATATATCTAATTTGTTCTTAGGTATGGGAATTTGGACGATATGGCAAATAGTTGCATGGTCGTTTATCGGTATTTTCAGTGGATTAATAGGAAAGATACATTTTAAAAAACCTTTTATTCTTTTATTTGTTTATGCACTTTTAGCTGGTCTATTTTTCGGCTTTACATTTGCTTTCACGAACTACGTTATTACAGGAAAGTTTCTAGCTTACTATTTAGCTGGTCTGCCTTTTGATATCTCACACGCTATTGGTAATGTGTTATTCCTGTGTGTATTGTATAAACCACTTTCTCTCATTTTCAAGCGATATTTACAGACATAAATAAACGATAGAGTGTAACCTTTTGTAGGAAGTAACGACTAATATATTAGGACGGGAGGTCTTATAAATGAAGACCACGTTTGAAGATTTATATAATAAGTATCATCAAGATTTGTTTCAGTATATTTTTTATATGGTCAAAGACCAATCTTTGGCTGAAGATCTTATTCAGGAAGTATATATCAAAGTACTAAAGTCATATGATTCGTTTCGGGGTGATAGTACAGAAAA
This sequence comes from Paraliobacillus sediminis, assembly GCF_003426055.1. NCBI lineage: Bacteria > Bacillati > Bacillota > Bacilli > Caryophanales > Bacillaceae > Paraliobacillus > Paraliobacillus sediminis. The sequence continues at coordinate 773,779 of NZ_QJSI01000003.1, read as the reverse complement.
AACGTGGTTATTTTCTATTGCAAGGCACACAACGATGGATTCTTTTAGAAAACAACAACGAAACAAACAACGATTAATAGATTTTTTTAATTTTAATAAACAGGAATCTGATTTTAAAGACCCTTCCGACTTACCTGAAGAGGTTGTTATTCTTGATGAGGATATGAAAAACATTTATTATCAATTAGATCAATGCAGTCTAGGTCAAAAACAGGTCATAATATTGCGCTTTATTCAATCTTTATCGATTCAAGAAACAGCAGATATTATGGGATGGTCAATCAGTAAAGTGAAAACTACACAGCATCGAGCCATAAAAAAAATGCAAAAATTACTACTAGACACTCACATAGAGAGGAGGTAATAATCATGGATCAACAGAGGTTGGATGAAATAGATTTAGAAAAAAAATTAAATAAAATGCCTAAAGTAAAGGATCAACAATCAAAGGAAATCTTGTATAATAAAATCCAACAAGAACTAAATACAACACCAAAATCTAAACAAAACCGATCTTGGGTTATTCCTTCTCTGGCATTAATAGCCGCATTGTCGGTAGTTTTTATTTTTATCCGCAGTACAAATACAACACTGTTTGATAATGCAGATCAAATAGAAAGTAGTGAAGATAGCTTTACTTCACAAGAACAAAATATTTCAGGTGACACAAGTGAAGAAAGTGTCGGTTTAGTTGAAACAGAGGTAAATATAGAAAGTATGTTGTATTATCATGAAATTGAACAGGAACAGACATTCACACTGACTGTAGCTGATCAAAATTATCAATACGCAATCCCAATCACTTTAGTTGACGCTTCGTCAACCGGAGAACCGAATGATTACTACAATCGAATTAATAGTTATGTTGAAGATTTAGTTGAAAGTGTTGGAATAAAAACATTTCCATTTGAAGATATAGTATTTGAGTTTATTGATAACAAGGAACAACTTTTTATGACTGTTCCAAATGCATATCAATTTCCTAATGGTTCTAGTAACGCAATTATGTTTCAACAAATGCTTGATTTTATGTTCACACCGTATGGAATCAGTGAAATTAATGTACAAACAGAATCTGCTGATCCAGTTGATTTAGGTCCATATGGCGTTATAGATAAATTTCCTTTGCGAAAGATAACAAATCAGGTGTACAAAATTTATCAGTACGAAGATCTAGAGAAGTTGCTCATCCCTACAAGTGTTAATGAAATAGTATCGATTAACGAGGCACTAACGCTTATGCAGCTGGATGAAGGGAATTATATCAAAGCACCTATTCCAAAGGATGTGTTTTTTAACGCTGAAGACAATGGTAAGGATGAAATGATTATTTCATTTTCAGAGTCAAATCAATTCTCTAATAATCAGAGAACCGCGTCGATGATCGAAGCAATCCTAATTACCGCAAAAACGTTTGGTTATAGTAGTGTTGTTTTTGATATCCCGATTGATAGTGATGTAGTAGGGGAATACAGGCTTCATGAATCTATTCCTGTACCTGATGGTGTTAATCCACTTGTTTTACATTAATTATTAACACAACTATATTACTTAAAAAACAAGCGGTAATCGATTACTGTTTTGCGTTTGGATTATATTTGATCTATTACCTGACATTGTTTAAAAAGGTCTGCTTTTTTTTTAAAATTGTTGCTTATGACTGAATTAACATAGACTCAGTCGTAACTGCCATGTTGATTTCCGCTTCAGGCAGTCGCTTTCCGCGGGCAAGTCTGCAGCTAACTTCGAAAAGCAAAGAGCACTTTCCGAAGTGGATCTTCAGATCTTGCTTTTCCCGCAGGACTTTGAATTTACTTCCTGAACCCACACCGCACGAAGAAAATCGAACTATATTTTCAAGGATCGACTGCCTTACGCTACAATCAATCATCATAATGTGAGAAGCTGTTGTCATAAGCACAATAAAACTTTATCACCAGCAGATAATATATTAATTTTAATCTCTATCCAGCGAAGGAAGTAAATGGAGGAGACTCCTGTGGAAACAGCACAAGTGGATCTTCGACTGTGCCCACGGAAAGCGAATCAATATACTGACGTAGCGGGTGAGAGTCTTCTCTTACGACAGCGTTTCTCTCATGTAGGTCAGATGGAATTCAGATGATTTCGAAAGAGGCGTGGAGTCAATTTCTATTTTGGATTGTGAGAAATCCTTGTTATACCAAGACTTAAGTACCTGTTTTACACTGTGAAAGTTGAGTTATAAAGTAATTCAAACTAAAAAGTGAAGGAGCCATTTGATAGTGGTTCCTTCACTTTTTGAATAATAACAAACTATTTTTCATATTTGAAAGGGTCACGATCAAATGATTCTTGAGCAATTTTGATCGAGTCAGTCGGGCAACCTTCATGTGCGTCCAACATATCCTCTTCTAATATTTCTGGTATTTTAACGTTCCCTGTATTATCATCTAAGAGAACGTAGGCAATCCCCTCATCATCATAATCATATATATCAGGAGCTGCTGCCCCACATGCACCGCAGGCAATGCATGTATCTTTATCCACTATTGTATAATGAGCCATGCTAACTCTCCCTTCTTGCTCTTTCATGTTTTATTAGTAAAGTATATCTATTTTTACTATTTTACGTTCAATTACTTGTTTTTGCAATGACGGTACAAGTGGAGATAATGAATAACTACTTTACTATTTTTAAAAAAGGAGTTAAAAGCTATGTTTAGAGCAATTTTACTAGATTGTATAGCACGTATAAGTATGGAACGGAGTACAGCTTCGATTTTTCATCTCTTGGTTGGTAAGCGCTCAATACAAACGTTGCAAGATTCTAAACTCTATCAAATTACACCTTATTTTGGTGTTTGCAAACATTTGGAAAGAAAGTACTTTGAGGATGAAATTAAAGCTTTAGTAACTGAAAATTATGTTACATTGGACAATCAAAATAATGCGCATATCACCCAAAGTGGTGAGGTATATTTAAAAGGCAAATTAGAAAACTATCCAATTAAACAATTAAATGGTCTTATTTTTGATCGAATGAGTGATTTATTCTGGTTAAGATTGCAATTATGGATTCAAACTTATACGAATATGTCTCGCAAGAAGGGGTACTTTGTTGCAATTACGGAACATAAAGAGGTGCAAACATGGGTAAAGAAACATTATCACATCCATAGAGATGAAAGTGATCAATGGTTAACTGGTATACATCACGAATTGTCTAGCTTTCTTAAAAGTATTAATCCGGATTTAGCGCAATTATTTGTTGATCGATTAACGGGTTATCAAAAGATTGGTTTAACTATGAACCAATTAGCAAGAAAATATCAAACAACGCCTGTCGATATTCATTTATACTTAACTGGTACCATACATCAATTACTAACCTATCTGCATGAACGAGAAAACCAATTAAAATATTTACCGACATTTTATTACTTTACACAGATATCAAAGAAATTTATTACGAATTCAGCAGAAAAAACATACCACTTAATAAAAAAAGGGTTTGACGTTGAACAAATAGCGCGAATTAGACAACTAAAAGTAAATACGATAGAAGATCATATCGTTGAAATTGCTTATATTGAGCCGGAATTTTCAATAAATCCGTATGTAGATCAAGAGTCAGTTACAATTATACTCACTGCTATTAGGAGTAATAAGACAGCAAAGTTAAAACAAATCAAAGAATTAGCTGGAAACAATTTTAGCTATTTTCAGATTCGCCTCGTATTAACGTATTCTGATTTTCCACAGAAGGAGGGTTTATTAAAATGAATCAACTAGAGCGGATCTTGCAAGATTATTTTGGGTTTAATGCATTTAGAACTGGACAAAAAGAAATTATTGAAGATGTCTTAGCAGGTAATAATGTATTAGGCGTATTGCCTACAGGATCGGGAAAATCCATTTGTTATCAGATTCCAGCAATTAAGGGAAATGATACCGTTATTGTCGTATCCCCTCTGCTATCTCTTATGTCAGATCAAGTAAAACAGTTAAAGGCTAAAGGTTTTAAAAAGGTTATCGCAATAAACAGTTTTGTTGACTATACGGAGAGACATTTTTTATTTGACCAGCTGGATTCATATAAATTAATTTATCTTTCACCAGAAATGTTACAAAATAATCGTTTATTAGATCGATTAAAAAGGATAAAAATATCTTTGTTTGTTATTGATGAAGCACATTGTATCTCTCAATGGGGTCATGAATTTAGACCTGATTACCTTAAATTGAATCCTGTTATAGAAGCGTTAAATAATCCTCCAATATTAGCTTTAAGTGCAACAGCTACACCGGAAGTTCAAAAAGATATTGCTAAACAATTAAATAATGTGCCATTAAATAAACATATTTATCCAATGGATCGAGACAATATTGCGTTTACTGTTCAGGCATTACAATCAAAACAAGAAAAAGTAAGTTATTTAAAGCAATTATTAGGAAAGTTTCCGGTTCCAACTATGATCTATTTTTCAAGTAAAAAAGAAGCTGAATTTGTTGCAAGTCAATTAGGGGATAGTTTACAAGAACTTCGTGTTGCATTTTATCATGGTGGTATGGAACAAGTAGATCGTATTTTAATTCAACAACAATTTATGGAGAATCAGTTAGATGTGATCTGTTGTACCAGTGCATTTGGAATGGGGATTGATAAATCAAATGTACGTTTAGTAGTGCATTATCATATACCTACCCAAATTGAATCATTCATACAGGAAGTAGGCAGGGCAGGGAGAGATGGAATGTCTAGTGTCAGTCTGGTATTGTACGCACCTTTTGATGATATTTTACCAAAGCGTTTAATTGAATCTGAATTACCTACAACGGAACAAATCCCTACAATTATAAATAGACTTGATTCACTAGCAAGATCAGACAAGAAAGTTGACTTAGGTAGTCCGTTATTAATAGAGGAGTTTCAAATAAACGAAACACAATGGCGATTTTTACATTATCAACTAGAAAAACATGATATGATTAAAGAAGATCAAATTTTGCCGATATATGATAAGAAGGCAGAAATTTTGGAAGCAATAAATCAAAGAATTATTGAAAGAACGTACTATAAATTAAATAAATTAGATGAAATATTAACCTGGGTAACCGGCGTAACTTGTAGAAGAGAACAATTATATCAAGCATTTCAACCTGATAGTTCAGAAGCGAAATACTTTTGCTGTGATTACTGTGATTTTACATTTAATAAATGGGAACCAATCGTTGAAGCAAAGCAACTTGTAGAAAGTAGTTGGGAAATAGAATTAGCAAATTTGTTCTTGCTAGAGGGGAAGTAAATGAAAGATAGACAAGCAGCAATTATTGCAAGTATGACTAGTAAACAAGTTAGACAACCAGTTTACATATCACAGGGACTTTTACTATTTATAAGTGTAATCATTGCTTGGTTTATTCATGGTTCATTTGCATTTTTTCCAGCACTGTTTGAAGGCTCAGCCACTGAAATTATCTATTATGGTCTATTTTCAGGTATTATTGTCGTGGCAATTGACATTTTTATGTACCAAACCCTATCTAAACGTTATTGGGATGATGGTGGAATTAACGAAAAAATATTTGAAGGAAGTAATATCTATCAAATTATTATCCTAACAATGTTTGTTGCTATAACAGAAGAGGTATTGTTTCGTGGTGTGTTGCAGTCCAGTATTGGTTATATTGCAACGAGTTTGCTATTTGCGTTTATTCATATCCGATATTTATTCAAGCCCGTTTTATTTATTAGCGTTGTTATGCTAAGTTTCTATATTGGTTTTTTATTCGAGGTTACAAATAACCTTAGTGTAACGATTATGACACATTTTATTATTGATTTCAGTTTAGCTTTATATTTACGTTTTTTTAGGAGGGGTTATAGATGAGTGACTACAGAGAAGATCAAGCAATGAGACTACGCGAGCAAATGCAACAAATTCAACGTGACTCTACTGCTAAGGAACAGCCAATTACTACTCCTGAAAAATTAGAGGAAGATGAGCCAAACATTGATATTTTAGATTTGCCACCACGTAGTTATGTGCATGCTGATAAAAAAACAAAAACGAAATGGAAAATCAATTTTCTGTTTATACGTTTTTTAGTTGTCTTATTCATTGTTATTGTAGGATTAGTTTTAACCTATCAGGTATGGGGAGAAGAGTGGTTTAGATCAATAAATGATGAGAATACGGTATATTCACTTCCTGTAGGAGAAAAAGTTACCGTTATTCCAATTAATCAGGAATTATCTAACGAAGTGACTATTGCGGTAGCTAAAGAAACCAATGAGAATGAACTTGTAGAAGTTACTGGAAGATACTATCTTGTAACGGAAAGTGATACGCTAATTTTAATTGCAGAAAAATATTATCAATCAACAAACGTTGTCAGTTCTTTACGTGAATTTAATGAACTAGATTCAAATATCGTAACACCAGGTCAGAAAATTTTCTTACCTAATGAAAAAGAACTAAAGATTTTAGAATAAAAAATCTTTAGTTCTTTTTATTGATTACGCAACTTTCGGAAAGTGAAACGGGCATTTAAGTCTTGGTATAACTCGTGATCATTTTATTTTGTGAATTATATAGAGATTTATCTAAAAGAATTGTTTTTTATCTTTTTCGTCAATTAATATTTGAGCCGCTTCTCTAAAACGTTGCGAATGGACAATTTCTCTTTCGCGTAAAAACTTTAAGCTGTCGTTTAATTGTGGATCATCCGAAACATTAATAATCCATTGGTATGTGGCGCGTGCCTTTTCTTCAGCCGCGATGTCTTCATATATATCTGCAATTGGATCACCTTTTGCTTGAATGTAGGAGGCAGTCCATGGTGCGCCTGCAGCATTTTGATAATATAACGCACTATCGTGATTCACATAATGAGCGGCCAAACCAGCTTCTTTCATTTGTTCTGGGGTAGCATCTTTGGTCAATTTATAAATCATTGTTGCAATCATTTCTAAATGCGCGAATTCCTCGGTACCAATATCATTTAATAGACCAACTACTTTATTTGGAATTGTATAACGCTGGTTGAGGTATCGCAACGCAGCGGATAATTCTCCATCTGCACCCCCATATTGCTCGATAAGATATTTGGCTAAACGTGGATTACATTCTGTTACGCGTACAGGATACTGCAGTTTTTTTTCATAATACCACAATGTGATTTCCTCCTTTTACACTTGCCAAGGCCATGGGGCATTATCCCAATTCCAAGGATAACCAGAATAGCTTTTACCGAAATGCATGAGTGGACCAAACTGTTTTTCGAATTGTTTTTTTAACTTTTTACTTTCAAGTGTACATTGATTAAATTGTTGAATGGCTTCTAAATCTTCGGGATGTGTATCTAAATATAAATTAAGTTCAACTAGAACAAAGTCAACTGCTTGAATTTCTTCTAAGAGATCGTAGTATTGTTGAGGCATTTGTTTAGGCGTGCTCATGTTTTTCCCTCTCTTTCTTAGGTGGATAAGGATCAAATAGTGCTGGCCATAAAGTGCCGGCAAAAAGTGCTTCACGTGCTGTAGGATATTGTGCAAGATTAGGCGGTTGAAATCCCATGTACAAATGGGGAGGTGTCGAATAACTCTTTCTAACAATGGGAGGGCAAGGGTCTAACGGACTAATATATGGATAATAATACTTCGTGTTTGTATAATTCATCTTAAAGCCTCCTTTTTAAAAAAATAACTATGGTAGAATATATGGCATATAAGCACGTCCTATGTGTATAATGATATATATTAGTTCTTTTCGAACAATAACTGGAATCAATAATGAATAAAAAATGAGGTGTTTGATGTGTTTGTAAGAAGTGCAATGAAATCAATTCATCAATGTTTTACGGTATCCCCAAATGAATCAGTGAAAACAGCATTAAATCTAATGAATAATAACAGTATTCAAGCGATGCCTGTAGTTGATGAGGATAAAATTTTCAAAGGAATGATCTCAAAACAAGATATTTATCAGGCCTTTTTTCAAGAAGATTTAGAACGAACTGAATTTTTAGAATCGAAGATAGTAGCAGATATTTTAACACAGCATGATTTATATATTTCTGAGGACGAGGTATTCGAGAATACACTAACAACGTTTAAAGGTTTTCCGATATTAGCTGTTGTTAATGAGCAAAAGAAATTTCTTGGTATAATCAGTCGTTTTGATGTGATTGAACAATTTGAAAGTGTTTTTGGAATGAAGAAACCGGGTGTTCGAATTGCATTCACTTCTGAAGAATCATCAGGCCGCTTTGCTAGATTAGCAGACATCTTAAAACAGCTACATGCTAATATTATATCTATTACAACCTTTGATGAAACAGATAAATTAGCAAGACGAATTGTTTTAAAAGTGAATGAAGATGTTGATGCGAATAAACTAAAGAGTAAGCTTGAAAGAGCAGGGTTTCGTGTATTAGATATTAAAAATATGTAAATCTTGATTTATAGTAATTTGTTTGCTTTCAATCAAGTTATAACTACTATATAATATACATAATTTCAAGTAGGGTACTTTTAAATAAATAAAAGTACCTTATTTGATACCAATCAATTTCTGTTGTTTATTTATATGGGTTGGTATTCGTTACAAAATCGTATACAATAGCATATTATGATATAAATTACGTATTACAATATAAAGGTAGCTAATAAGGGGGGTAATTAACATGCGTTTAGAACGACTTTCTTCTGATCAATTTAAAATATTTCTAACTTTTGATGATTTGGTTGATAGAGGTTTAACAAAAGAAGACCTATGGAGAGATTTACCTAAAATGCAGGCTTTGTTCCACGATATGATGTATGAAGCTAGTGATGAATTGGGTTTTGAATTAGAAGGTGTATTATTAGTGCAAGTTCACGTAATGCAAGCACAGGGTATGTTAATTATCGTAACACAAAGTCAAATTGAGGATGAAGAAGACGAAGAAGATTTTATAGAAATGAAGGTAACGTTGGACGAAAGTAAAGAATTAATTTTTCTATTCCAATCGTTTGAAGATTTGATTCAATTAGCGATACATTTAGATCAAGTTGGAATAACAGGCGGTACTGTATATTCATTTGAAGGAAATTATTATATGGAATTAACAGATGAAGAAGTATTAGATGTGAATCGAGAACATATTATTGCGATTTTGTCTGAGTTTGCTTCACCAAGTATCCTAACATCACATCGTTTAATCGAGTACGGTAATACAATCATGTCACAAGATGCAGTAAAGCAATTAACCAAATACTTTGCCAAGTAAAACAGAAATGACTGCTAGGGGGATTTATTATGCAAGAAGAGCAAGCTATTATTATTGGGGCAGGACCCTGTGGTATGTCAGCAGCTATTGCATTACAAAACAAAGGTATAGAACCGTTATTAATTGAAAAGGGCAATGTCGTCAATGCGATCTATCATTACCCAACGCATCAAACGTTTTTTAGCTCCAGTGATCGATTGGAAATTGGAGAGATACCGTTTATTACAGAATATAAAAAACCTGTTCGTAATCAAGCGCTAGCCTATTATCGTGAGGTAGCAAAAAGAAGAGACTTACGTGTAAATAGCTATGAACGCGTAGTAAAGGTGCTGCGCCAAAGTGACGATTTTCTCCTATATACAGAGACGAATACCGGATTAAAAAATGTATACAAAACACATTCCGTAATCGTAGCAACTGGTTACTATGATCAGCCAAATTTATTGGGTATAAAAGGGGAAGAACTTTCCCATGTTAGTCATTACTTTAAGGAAAGCCATCCATATTACAATAAAAACGTTGTCGTCATCGGTGGGAAAAATTCGGCCGTTGATGCAGCGTTAGAGTTACATAATGCTGGCGCTCATATCACAGTACTTTATCGAGGTAGTGATTACTCTAATAGCATTAAGCCGTGGATCTTACCTGAATTTGTTTCATTAGCAAATAAAGGAACGATAACAATGGAATTTAATGCTACCATTACTGAAATTAAGGAAAAAACTGTTGACTATAGCGTGGATAATCAATCGAAACAAGTAAAAGCCGATTTTGTCTTTGCTATGACTGGTTACCAACCTGATCAATCTTTTTTGAAAGAAATGAATATCGAAGTAGATGATGAAACAGGCAGACCTTCATTTAATCAGGAAACAATGGAAACCAATGTGGATAATATCTATATTGCAGGTGTAATTGTAGCCGGGTTTAATAACAATGAAATCTTTATTGAAAACGGACGATTTCATGGACCGCTTATCGCTGAAGCTATAGCAAAAAAGTAATGAATTATTTTCAATAAAAAAGCAGCACTACTGTGCTGTTTTTTTATGCTTCAAATATTGTTTCTAACCGATCTGGTGAACAATTGGATTCAAGTAATAGGAGCAACTTGATTCTTGCTTTTTGACCGGATAGTCCTTTAGCGAATAAAACACCTGCATTTTTTAATTGTTTTCCACCACCTGGATAATCATAAGTAGGTTGAACAACTCCTTTAAAACTTCGCGATACTAAAACAACAGGCACATTATTTTTTATAAGTTGTTCTATAGAATCAACTATGGCTGGTGGAACATTTCCTTGACCAAATCCCTCAATAACTAATCCATCTAATGATGTTGCGGTAATTGCATTAAATAATGTTTGATCAATACCAGCATATACTTTAATTAAAGGAACGTTTTTCGTTATAGATTCTACTTGATACGTTTCAAGTGAAATCCATTTATGATAAAAATAAACTTTTTGTTTTGTCAGCATACCTATTGGACCGAATTGTGGACTTTTAAAAGTTGCAATATTACTTGTTGATGTTTTTGTTGCATATGCTGCTGTATGAATTTCATCATTCATAACAACAAGTACCCCTTTTTCTTCAGACTCAATTGCACTTGCAACGCGTACTGCACTAATTAAATTATACAACCCATCTGAACCCACCTCATTACTTGAGCGCATTGCACCAGTTACAACAACTGGTTTCTTTGTTTGTAAATAGAGATCGAGGAAATAAGCTGTCTCCTCTAATGTATCCGTACCATGCGTAATAACAATACCATCATATCTATTTGTTTTTAGACGTTTTTCAATATGCTGACCTAGTTGTAACATAAGGATTGGTGTAATATGTGGAGATGGTAGATCAAATAAATAGTCGTCATCTATTTTTGCGAATTGACTTATTATTGCATCTTCACTGGCTAAGGGATGCTTTTTAGTTGTGGAGACTGAACCAGTATCTATGTTCTCAGTCATCGCAATGGTTCCACCAGTATGAATAAGTAAGATATTTTTCATTATTTGCACCAACTTTAATATTTGTATTTTCAAGTCTTCTACTTTCATGATACGATGAAAGTAATTTTTATGGAAGAGGGTGCCGAATTATGGTAGCACTTTTATCTGCCGGTATTGCACCAGCACTAGCTCTAATGTCCTTTTTTTATTTAAAAGATCGATTTAATACAGAGCCACTTTTACCAATAATTCGAAGTTTCTTATATGGGGCACTGCTTGTTTTCCCGATAATGTTTATTCAATATGCATTTTCAGTTGAAGATATTGGTCAGTCACCATTCGTGTCTTCATTTATTTTAACCGGAATGTTAGAGGAATTCTTTAAATGGTTTATTTTTATATACACGATTTATAAGTTTACTGATTTCGATTCCGTTTATGACGGGATAATATATGGCGTTGCAATCAGTTTAGGTTTTGCTACACTTGAAAATATATTATATTTATTTGCTCATGGGATTGAATATGCTTTAAGTAGAGCTATATTTCCAGTTTCTTCGCATGCTTTATTCGGGGTAATTATGGGATATTATTTAGGTAAAGCAAAGTTTAATGCAATACATTCTCGGTCGATCATGATTAGTGCTTTATTTATTCCAGTAATATTACATGGTTTATATGATTATATTTTGCAAATTGTACCAGGCGGAAGATGGTTTTATATATTAATACCATTTATGGTTATATTATGGTTAAATGGTATGAAAAAAGTTAAAATGGCAAACCAACAGCATATACCGATCTATAATCAGGTTAAAAGTGAGAAAACACCTGATTTATAGCAAGTATTCCTTACGATTTTGTAACTAGGATACTTGCTTTTTTTATGTAATTAACATCATAGATGACTAAATTCAATGTATAAAATAACAGTTTCGCACGAAAATACATAACAAGATAGAAACCATTACTTCTAAGAATCTAGGAGGAGCGCAGGATGAGTATAGTTAAAAAAAGCATCTTCTTATTCAGTTTCGTAGGTATATTATTTAGTTTTACAAACGTTGTACCTATAAACACGACCCACGCGTTTAGTGACCAAGTAATTCAACAAGGTGCGACTGGTGAGGATGTTATAGAGTTGCAAGCAAGATTGCAGTATCTCGGATTTTATAACGGAAAAATTGATGGTGTATTTGGGTGGAGTACGTATTGGGCCTTACGCAATTTTCAATACGAATTTGGTATGGAAATCGATGGTTTAGCAGGTACAGCTGCAAAGCAAAAGTTAGAGAAAGCATCGGAATATGATAGAGCATATGTAAAGCAACAAATTGAAGCTGGAAATAATTTTACGCACTATGGTGGTGTGCCCAATGAAGATCAAATAAAAAAGAAAAAAAATACCCCTAAACAAGAAGCACAGCCAGCACCAAAACAAGAGCCACAAGAACCAAAGAATGAACAAGCACCACAAGAAGAGGTAGAAGAAAGCCCTGAAACATCGCTCGAACCAACAGCAGTTAATGTTCCGAATGGATTTTCGCAAAATGATATTCAATTAATGGCAAATGCTGTTTATGGTGAAGCAAGAGGAGAATCCTATGAAGGACAAGTAGCTGTTGCTGCAGTCATATTAAATAGGGTGAATAGCGCTACTTTTCCGAATACTGTTTCTGGCGTTATTTTTGAACCAAGAGCATTCACTGCCGTAGCAGATGGGCAGATTTGGTTAACACCAAATGATAGAGCTAAGGATGCTGTTGTAGATGCGATTAACGGATGGGATCCAACTGGTGAAGCAATATACTACTTTAATCCAGATACTGCTACATCGAGTTGGATTTGGTCAAGACCACAAATCAAAAAAATTGGCAAACATGTTTTTTGTATGTAAGAAAGGAGAATGACTATCATGTTTAGATGGATTGCAATTGGTCTACTAGCGATCGTTGTATTTGCAACCGGTGCATGGGGATACCAAGAACATCAAGAAAAAAATGAAATTTTAGTACAAGCAGAGAATAATTATCAGCGTGCATTTCATGATTTAAGTTATGAAATGGATTTGTTACATGACAAGATAGGTACAACATTAGCGATGAATACGAAAGAAAGAATATCGCCACAATTAATTGAAATTTGGCGATTAACATCAGAAGCACAAAGTGACGTGGGTCAACTCCCCCTAGTATTAATGCCATTTAACAAAACGGAAGAATTTTTATCTGACATTGGTGATTTTAGTTATCGTGCGTCTGTCCGTAATCTTGAACAAGAACCTTTAACTGACGATGAAATAAATACTTTAAACGAATTGTATCAAACAGCTGGGGATATAAAAAATGAATTAAGAAAGGTACAACACGCGGTCTTAGAAGAGAATTTACGTTGGATGGATGTACAGTTAGCTTTAGCTTCTGAGGATGAACCAATGGATAATACGATTATTGATGGTTTTGAAACTGTAGAGGAGACGCTAGGTGGCTATTCAGAAAGTAATCTATCAGCAAGTTTAACAGGTATATCTAATGAAACGCATGAATTTAAATTTATTAATGGTAAAAAAATATCTGAATCAAAAGTTGAAGAACGAATTCGTGAATTATTTGATTTAGATCAGGACATTGATTTAACGGTTGCTAAAAGTGGAGATGGCGCAACGATTCCAATGTATAGTGCTTCCTTTGAAAAAGGCAATGAGCATGGGTATGTTGATATTTCAATCAAAGGCGGTCATCCGCTATCATTTATGTTAAATCGAGAAATTAAAGATAAAAAGTTAAGTTTAAATGATGCACAGCTAGAGGCGGAAAAGTTTTTAGAGAAAAACGGATTTGAGAATATGGAAATGTTCCAAAGTAGTCAATACGATCACGTCGGTGTTTTTCAATTCTTATATCAACAAGATGACGTTCGTATTTACCCGGATAAACTGCAAATGAAAGTAGCATTAGATAATGGAGAGATATTAGGTTTTATTGGAACAGACTTTTACCGCAACCACATAGAGAGAAAAATCGAAGAGCCTACACTATCAATTGATGAAGCAAAAGAGAAGGTAAATACATCTGTAGTTATTCAAGATCAGCATTTAGCTATTGTTGATGATAGTGGTATGGAGGAAGTTTTGGCATATGCATTTCTAGGAACAAAAGATAATGAAACATTCCGTATATTTATTAATGCGATGTCTGGTGAGGAAATTCATGTAGAGAAATTAAAAACAGCTGAAGCAAAATGGAATGTTGATTAAGAAAGGGGAAAAAAACCCTTTCTTTTTTTCTTTAATCTCTATTATTATCTTGCGTAATCTGTATGTTATTTGCGATAATACATATAGACATGTGTAGAATTACCTAGAGAGAAGGAAACATTTTGATGAAAATTGGAACAACCCTTACATTAGAAGCTGAAAATGAGGATGGAGAAATGCATCGGTATAGGTGCAAGGTTGTAGAGATGAAAGGAACTACAATGTATATAGATTATCCAATTAATGAACAAAGTGGTAGGACAAGCATTTTTCCAAAAGGAACTATTTTTCTAGCAAATTTCATTGGTAATGATCAATCTATTTATCAATTTGATACAGAAATAAAAGGAAAAAAAACAGCTAATGTACCGATGTTACTGTTACATTTTCCAAAAGATGATCTAAAAAGAATTCAAAGAAGAGAGTATGTTCGGATAATGACTACGCTTGATATATCTATTCATGATACGAATCAAATCGAGCAACCATTTACAACAATTACCTATGATATAAGTGGTGGAGGTTTAGCTATTGCTTTACCTTCCAATCAAACAATCGAACCTGGTAAGACAGTTGAAATGTGGCTTGTTTTACCGATGGAATCAGGTGAAACGATTTATGTAACTGCTCAAGCTGAAGCAATACGCACGTATCAAAAAAAGGAATCGGATAGACGGCTATTATCAATGAAATTTACTACTATAAATGAAAAAGAGAGGCAACAAATTATTCGTTATTGCTTTGAAACACAATTAAAAGAAAGACGGAAAGATCTTTAATTTAACATGTCTATTTTTTAGAGGGTATATATTTTGTGAATAATATTTCCATAGAAGAATAACGTCAATTTCATAAATGTGGTATTCTTTTAGAAGTACTATTTTAATAGATGTTTTTGTTTAGAAAGGAAGAATAAAAATGGTTGAAAAAAAAATAGCTATTGCTATTGATGGCCCAGCTGCAGCTGGAAAAAGTACAGTTGCTAAGATTGTAGCATCTGATTTAGACTATATATACATAGATACGGGTGCGATGTACCGGGCGATAACTTATAAAGCAATACAAGAGAATGTTAATCTAGAGGATAGCGATGCATTACACGATTTAATTGTAGCAACTACACTGGAATTAGATCAAGGTCAAAATGGTCAAAAGGTTTATCTTGACCAAACAGACGTAACAGAATTAATAAGAACGCAAGAAGTGACAAACCTTGTTTCGATTGTTGCTAAACATGCTAGTGTTCGTAATGAAATGGTTAAGCGACAACAGCAGATGGCTGCTAAGCGTGGTGTTGTCATGGATGGACGGGACATTGGTACACATGTGATTCCCGATGCAGAGGTGAAAGTTTTTCTGATTGCCTCTGTAGAAGAAAGAGCTGAACGAAGACAAAAGGAAAATGATAAAAAAGGAATTGCTTCAGAACTAGAACAATTAAAGTATGAGATTGGAAGAAGAGATAAGTTAGATACAGAGCGAGAAGTTTCTCCTCTTCTAAAAGCTGAAGATGCGATAGAGATTGATACAACAGCTTTATCAATTAAAGGAGTTAGTAGTAAGATATTAGACATTGTGCATTGTGTAAAGGAGCAAAGTAGATGAGTTTCTATAATTTTGCTAAAGGACTTGTAGGATTATATGTTAAACCTGCCTATCGCATGAACGTTATTGGGAAAGAAAATGTTCCAAAACAAGGTCCTGTTATTATTTGTTCGAACCATATATCAAATTGGGATCCATTAGTTGTAGGCATAACTTGTCCACGTAATATATACTTTATGGCCAAAGAGGAATTATTCACCAATAAAATCATTGGTGTATTATTAAGAAAAGTACATGCTTTCCCAATTAAGCGAGGTATGAAAGATCGTAATGCCCTACGGACTGCACTAGAAATCCTTAAGGGAGGAAATACATTAGGATTATTTCCAGAAGGCACGAGAAGTAAAAATGGAGAAGTTGGAGAAGGATTGTCAGGCGTTGGTTTTTTTGCTTTACGATCGGATGCCAAAGTAACTCCTTGTGCTATTATTGGGCCGTATCAAAAGGGAAAAAGACTTAAAGTGGTATATGGTAAACCAATTAATATGGAAGAATTGCGTGAGAGAAAAGCATCGGCACGAGAGGTAACGGATATAATTATGGAAGAAATAAGACAATTAAGACAGGCTAATTTGTAAGTTTCACTGGCTAACACTTGACAAACAGCTTGAAATGTTAGAAGTTAGAAAAAAGGACATTGCAGTTTTGAGTTTTGTCGTAAATTGAAGGAGGCCTCTTGTATGGATGAAATGAATAATGAAGTATCAAATTTCAAAGAATTAACAGAAGGCGAAACAATTACAGGTAAAGTTGTAAAAGTAGAAGAAAAACAAGTATTAGTTGACATTGGTTATAAGGTAGAAGGGATTGTTCCGATTAGCGAACTATCTAGTCTTCACGTAGAAAACGCAAGCGATGTTGTTAGTGAAGGTGACGAATTAACGTTGAAAATAAAAAAAGTAGATGATGATGAAATTGTCCTATCTAAACGTGCTATTGATGCTGATCTAGCGTGGGATGATCTAGAAGAAAAATTTAAAAATGGTGAAATTTTTGAAGCGACT
This sequence comes from Paraliobacillus sediminis, assembly GCF_003426055.1. NCBI lineage: Bacteria > Bacillati > Bacillota > Bacilli > Caryophanales > Bacillaceae > Paraliobacillus > Paraliobacillus sediminis. The sequence goes on along the minus strand of NZ_QJSI01000003.1, from coordinate 756,700 downwards.
GTTAAAGATGTTGTAAAAGGCGGACTAGTTGTTGATCTAGGTGTACGAGGATTTATTCCTGCTTCTTTAGTAGAGAATCATTACGTAGAGGATTTCTCTGACTATCAAGATAAAGAACTAGCTTTGAAAGTTGTAGAATTCGATCGTGAACAAAATCGCCTAATTCTATCTCATCGTGCTGTTGTAGAATCTGATCAAAGTGAAAAGAAACAAGAAGTGCTGGCTTCCATTAGCGAAGGTCAGATACTAGAAGGTAAAGTAGCGAGAATTACCAACTTTGGTGTATTTGTTGATTTAGGTGGAATTGATGGACTTGTGCACATTTCTCAATTATCCCATGAACATGTTGAAAAAGCATCGGATGTTGTTTCAGAAGGCGAATCTATTAAAGTAAAAGTATTAGCAATTAATATAGAAAATGAAAGAATATCGCTTTCTGTAAAAGAAACAACACCTGGACCATGGGAAAATATTGAAGAAAAATTACAATCTGGTAGCATAGTTGAAGGGACGGTAAAACGTTTAGTTAACTTTGGTGCTTTTGTTGAAGTGTTACCTGGAGTTGAGGGTCTTGTACACATTTCACAAATATCTACTGAACATATTGGTACGCCTCAAGAAGTATTATCTGTGGGACAGTCAATTAAAGTGAAAGTTCTAGATGTAAATGAAAAGGATAAACGTGTATCATTAAGTATTAAAGAAATAGAAGCTGATCAGAATCAACAAGATCTAAAAGCTTATGTAAAAGAAAGTGATCATGCAGGTTTTCAACTTGGAGATATGATTGGTAACAAATTAGATAAATATAAATAATTCAACTTTCTCAGAATGAAACAGGTATTTACGTATTGGTATAACTAGAGAGTCTCGCACTTCAAAGTTGAAGTTGACTTCGTACACCTTTCATAATCATCATATAATAATTTTGAGAAGTCCGCACTTTTAATGTGCGGGCTTTTTTGTGTCCAACTTTTATTATAAGTGTTTAAAAGTATGGAGCAATAGCTATAATGACTACTGGTGGTGATCACATTGGATGGCATTTTATTTTATTGGCTAGGTTGGATATTTTGGGTTATAACAACTTTTTTTATGCAAAAAGGAAAGAATCGAACAACTTTAACCTTTTTTATCCTACTTATTATTGCTTTATCTTTGATGAAATTCACTATTTTGGGTTATGAAATAGGTCTTTCCTTTTTCGTACTTATTTGTGGATCATTTTTCCTTTTAGTAAAGCAAAACCGTAAATTATATACACTTTTTGTCATTACCTTCATTGGTTTTAGTTATACTGGTTTACGCTTATGGGAAGTTGTTAGTCCAGTATGGGTGATTATACCCCGTGTTTATTTATATGCCGCTATTATAATTTTACTGACGCTATTTTTTAGCAGAAATTATGTCCAATGCTTTTTGATAGGTTGCTTGTCTATCAGTCTTGGTGAAGTTGTTTATGTCTTGTTAGTTGATCGAATTGGTTGGGATCTACCAATTGGAGATAGCGGTATTATGGACTTACTATTCTTACATGTTTCCTCAGTATTAATTTTATATATTTGGAAAGAAATAAAATTAAAATTCGAGGATATACTACAACAAGTAGAACTGCAAAAAAAGGGGTGGACAAATGAATGAATACACATTACCAATTATTTACGGTGTAGTATTTGGGACGATTTCTCGCGCTATCATGCTTCGAACAGACTATCGACAGTACCCTACATACTTGCATGGAAAAGTAATTCATCTTGCTTTAGGTTTCATTGCGGCTGCATTAGGTGCTGTAGCGATACCGGCCATAATGGAAAAAGAATTTACCGCAGTTACCTTTCTGACAATTGCTGCATCGCAATTTAGAGAAGTTCGAAATATGGAACGTAATACGCTGGCAGAATTAGATAGTTATGAATTAGTACCCAGAGGAAATACATACATTGAAGGGATTGCTGTAGCGTTTGAAAGCAGAAATTACCTAGTTATTTTCGTATCTTTTTTAACTACATTAATTTACATCGTCATTAATTGGTGGTCGGCAATTTTATTTGGTATTTTAAGTTTTATAGTCGTTCGAAAGTTAATGAGTGGTTCGACTATGAAAGAAATTGTGGAGATTGAAAAGAAAGAAGTTCATTTCAATGGTGCTGGTTTATATGTTGATAATATTTACATCATGAATATTGGACTTCCAGCTAGACAAAAAGAAATCCTACAGTATGGAATGGGATTTGTGCTTACACCTAAAAATTTTAATGTCCGCTCGACAATTGCAAATTTAGGACAGAGACAAGCAATTTTACACGATGTGTCTATTTCTTTAGGCGTGTTCCGTGATTCTGGAACCCCAGCCCTAGCTCCGTTAATTAAACGAGATTTAGATGACGGTAGAATTGGCGTTTTTATTTTGCCTCAAAATCAAGATGTTGAAAAGGCCAAAAATGTTATAGGAGCTGTTCCAGTATTAGAAAATGCAATTCGTATGCCTTCTGAATCTAAAGCTAGTAAAAAGAATCGAGGTAAGTAAGATGGATATAGAGAAAGCAATTTTAGCTATCATTACAATAAACAAAGAAAAAGTGTCAGGGGGCGCACCCATCTTTTTTTGTGAAAATAAAAATGAAATGGACAAGGTTGGAGCAAATCTTGAAGCGATTATTGATGGAATCTGTCATGCACTGAGCGATGAATTATATATTATCGTGAAACATTAAAATGATAACTTTTTTTAAAACAGTCTTTGTTAAAATCAATTGTTGTTTAAAGTTACCGCTTTTGTTAAAATGTATAAGTTAAGGTTATAGATATAGATTTCTATCTACTATAATGTAAAACATATCATATGAACGTATAAGAAAGGATGTACCTTTCATGAGAAAATCAGTAGTAGCAATTGTAGGAAGACCAAACGTAGGTAAATCAACGATATTTAATCGACTTGTGGGGGAAAGAATCTCCATTGTAGAAGATACTCCAGGTGTGACGAGAGATCGTATTTATGCACCAGCTGAATGGTTGACAACTACATTTAATCTTATTGATACAGGTGGTATTGAATTAGGCGACGAACCATTACTTGTTCAAATGCGAGAACAAGCTGATGTAGCCATTCGAGAAGCCGATGTTATTATTTTCATGGTAAACGGAAGAGAAGGAATTACAGCTGCTGATGAAGAAGTAGCTAAAATCTTATTTAAATCAAACAAACCAGTTGTCTTAGCTGTGAATAAAGTAGATAATCCAGAGATGCGCGAACAAATTTATGAATTTTATTCATTAGGATTTGGTGAGCCATACTCTATTTCTGGTACGCACGGTCTAGGACTCGGAGATCTTTTAGATAAGGTAGTATCCTATTTCCCAACATTAGAGCAAGAGGATGTTGATGAAGAGACTATTTACTTCAGTTTAATCGGTAGACCAAATGTAGGGAAATCATCATTAGTTAACTCCTTGTTACAACAGGAACGTGTAATTGTTAGTAGTATTCCAGGAACAACTCGCGACGCAGTTGACTCACCTTTTACAAAAGATGATCAGGATTTTATCATAATTGATACTGCCGGTATGCGTAAACGTGGTAAAATTTATGAGTCTACAGAAAGATACAGTATTTTACGTGCATTAAAAGCAATTGAGCGTTCAGATGTTGTTTTAACATTAATTGATGCTGAATCTGGTATTATTGAACAAGATAAAAAAATTGCGGGTTATGCACATCAGGCAGGCAAAGCTGTTGTTATTGTTGTGAATAAATGGGATACAGTTATTTCTGATGATAAGGCAATGAAGGAATTTGAACAGAAAATTCGTGTACAATTTCCATTTTTGGATTATGCACCAATTGTGTACTTGTCAGCCAAGACGAAAAAACGTACTCAAACTTTAATTCCACAAGTTTTAATTGCTAGTGAGAATCATTCAAAACGTGTAGAAACTAACGTTTTAAACGATGTTATTATGGATGCTATCGCAACAAATCCAACCAGTACGTTTAAAGGTAAGAAACTTAAGATATTATATGCAACACAAGTAGCGGTTAAACCTCCTAGTTTTGCTGTGTTTGTTAATGATCCAGAACTTCTTCACTTTTCGTATGAACGATTCTTAGAAAATCGTATACGTGCGGCTTTTGGTTTTGAAGGCACACCAATAAAAATATTTGCAAGACAAAGAAGTTAATTAGGAGGTAGAAATAGATGGATAGAATTGCAGTTTTGGGTGCTGGGAGTTGGGGAACAGCTTTAGCTTTGGTATTACAAGAGAATGGTCATGACGTTCGTCTATGGACACACAAACAAGATCATGCGGACGATATAAACAAGACACATAGGAATGTAGCCTATTTGCCGGAAATAGAAATACCAGATGATTTATTTGTAACGAGTCATTTAGACAAGGCACTAAAAGATGTTACCACTATTGTATTTGTTCTACCTACTAAGGCTATACGTGATGTTTGTAGACAGGTCGACAAAATAATTGATCATAAAGTGACGATTATTCATGGAACTAAAGGAATTGAATCTAAAACATTTAAACGTGTTTCAGAAATGATGGAAGAGGAACTTTCAGAAAATCTATTTGAAGAAATAGTTGTTTTGTCTGGACCAAGTCATGCAGAAGAAGTAGCTATCAAGCATCCTACTACGGTAACAGCTTCTTCAAAAAGTATTGCTGAAGCACAAAAAGCACAGGATCTGTTTATAAATAAAGATTTTCGTGTGTATACTAGTCCAGATATGATTGGCGTAGAATTGGGAGGCTCTTTAAAGAATATTATTGCTTTAGGAGCTGGTATTTCCGATGGATTAGGTTATGGTGATAATGCAAAAGCAGCCTTAATGACGAGAGGTTTGGCAGAAATAGCACGATTAGGTACAGCAATGGGGGCGGATCCATTAACATTTACTGGCCTTAGTGGTGTTGGTGACTTAATTGTTACCTGCACTAGTATCCATAGTCGAAATTGGAAAGCAGGTAACCTTTTAGCTAAAGGTAACCCGCTTGACGATGTGTTAAATGAAATGGGAATGGTTGTGGAAGGTGTTTATACTACTGAAGCAGCTTACCATCTTGCCGTAGACCGAAAGATTGATATGCCAATTACAACGGGTTTGTATCACATTTTATTTAAAGGTGCAGATCCTAAAGATGTTGTTGATCAATTAATGACACGGATGCGACGTCATGAAATGGAAGATTTATAAGTATTTTAAGTAATCCTTATATGGGTTAACATCATTATTCCTCCTTGCATATAGTATGTTGAAGATATTTAGTCAAGGAGGAGAAGTACGTGAGCGATTTCAAAAACAATATGTTTGATCAGATTCAAAAAAAATCTAACATTAATTCAGATGAGATTATAAAAGTAGCTAATTCTGTTCAAAATGCTGATTTCTCAAATGAAACGACGGTAAGAAACTTGGTTAGACAGTTAGCTAAGATGGCCAATAAGCCAATTTCCAAAGAAAAAGAAGACAAATTAGTCGAATCCATTACAAAGAATAATGTGCCAACTGATATAAACGCCTTAAGTCAACTTTTTAAAAAGTAGATGGAACTGGGCATATGAGGATGCAAAATAGATTCATCAGCATAATATAAAACGCACAAGCATTCATTTTAGAGTTGCTTTGGGTATTATTTAGTCATACCGAGATGGAAATTGCCCCTTCTGTCTCGGTCTTTTTTTATATTTTTTTAAAAAAATATCTTTTTTAAGCATAATAAGTGATTCTCTGTAGTAATAATCTTAGGAGTGGACAATTAGTTCAACTGAGCTTCATCTACATAAGATTTGACATTCTCGAATTTTTATTTCGTAATCGAGTCATATTACAGTAGGACAATGTCATAGACTGTAAATGTCAAAGATTCGTAATCGTTTATGGTGAAGTAGATCGGGAGGGGATCACTTGGAAAGAGTTGATATTTTTAAAGATATCTCGAAACGAACGAATGGAGATATTTATTTAGGTGTAGTAGGAGCAGTACGTACTGGTAAATCAACATTTATTAAAAAATTCATGGAACTGGTTGTCTTACCTAATATTGCCGATGAGGGCGATCGAGCGCGTGCACAAGATGAATTACCACAAAGTGCGGCGGGTAAAACAATTATGACAACCGAACCGAAATTCGTTCCAAATCAAGCGGTTGCTATTCATGTTGATGATGGCTTAGACGTCAATGTAAGGCTAGTAGATTGCGTTGGTTATACGGTAAAAGGTGCACAAGGTTTCGAAGATGAAAATGGACCGAGAATGATTCATACGCCTTGGTATGAGGAACCAATTCCATTTCATGAAGCAGCTGAGATTGGAACACGAAAAGTTATACAAGAGCATTCTACAATGGGTGTTGTGGTAACAACTGATGGATCAATAGGTGATATACCTCGCATTGACTATGTTGAAGCAGAACAACGTGTAGTTGATGAACTAAAAGAAGTTGGTAAACCGTTTATCATGGTTGTAAACTCTGTTCAGCCTTACCATCAAGATACAGAGTTACTTAGACAACAGCTCGCGGATGAATATGATATTCCTGTATTAGCTATGAGTGTGGAGAGTATGAAAGAACATGATGTGTATAACGTGCTGAGAGAAGCATTGTATGAGTTCCCTGTTTTAGAAGTGAATGTAAACTTACCTAGTTGGGTAATGGTTTTAGATGATGATCATTGGTTACGAGAGAGCTATCAATTGGCAATTCAAGAAACTGTAAGAGATATCAAACGTTTACGAGATGTAGATCGGGTTGTGGGTCAGTTTGATGATTATGATTATATTGACCGAGCGCAGATTGCTGGTATCCAAATGGGTGAAGGTATTGCTGAAATTGATTTACAGGCACCAGATCACTTGTATGATCAAGTTTTAAAAGAAATAGTAGGGGAAGAAATTAGAGGGAAAGATCATTTACTTGAATTAATGCAGGACTTTGCGAAAGCAAAACGAGAATATGATCAAATCGCTGATGCCCTACAAATGGTAAAACAAACAGGTTATGGTGTGGCTGCACCATCAATAGCTGATATGGTGTTAGACGAGCCAGAGATTATCCGCCAAGGTGCGAGGTTTGGCGTTAGATTAAAAGCAGTAGCGCCATCCATTCATATGATTAAAGTAGAAGTAGAGTCAGAATTCGCACCAATTATTGGAACAGAAAAACAAAGTGAAGAGTTAGTGCGATACTTAATGCAAGACTTCGAGGACGATCCATTATCAATTTGGCAATCTGATATATTTGGTCGATCATTAAGTTCTATTGTACGAGAAGGAATTCAAGCGAAATTATCACTTATGCCTGAAAACGCTAGATATAAACTAAAAGACACATTAGAACGTATTATTAACGAAGGTTCTGGTGGTTTAATAGCAATTATCCTCTAACGGCTTGAATTCCAAGTCGTTTTTTGGTTTATAAATAGGTGTCCACACCTAATATGTAAGCTTTAAGCACGGTTTTTAAAATATCTTTATTTAAGATCACATTTATGTAATAAGTACGGTAATTACTAGGTATAAAGAACAAAAAAATATAAATCTTGCTGTTTTTTGTTGAATTTAAGCAGAAAGTCGTTTATTATAAGCTTTGTCATCATTTAATTGATGATTGGAAGTATAAGTTGGATGATATTAGTGAACAAATGGAATATTGCCATTTTAGTTCGATGCTTCAACGTAAATGATTTTGGAAGGAGGTGAATATCATGAACAAAACAGATCTTATCAATTCAGTCGCTGAAAAAAGCGAACTATCCAAGAAAGATGCAACGAAAGCTGTAGATGCAGTTTTTGAATCTATCATGGATTCACTTAAAGATGGTGAGAAAGTACAATTGATCGGTTTCGGTAACTTTGAAGTGCGCGAACGTGCTGCTCGTAAAGGACGTAACCCTCAAACAGGTGCTGAGATTGAAATTGCTGCAAGTAAAGTTCCAGCTTTTAAAGCAGGTAAAGCCCTTAAAGATATTGTAAAATAATTTTTTACATATGGGCAGAAGTGAAGGGTGCATATTGCACCCTTTTTCTTTTACAATTTTCTACTTACATCTAATTGACTGTTTTAGGAGGTACCTTCATGCAAGATTTAAATAAAGGGGAATATTTTATTGTTAAGGCACTTGAAAATGGCGTTCAAGTAATTGGATTGACTAGAGGTACCGATACACGATTTCATCATGCTGAAAAATTAGATAAAGATGAAATTTTAGTTGTTCAATTTACCGAGCACACTTCAGCAATAAAAATAAAAGGTAAAGCAATTATTCAATCGAATGTTGGGGAAGTTAGAAATGATAAATAATTACTTCTACATACATAAAAAAAGCGGAATTATATATCTTATGTTATAATTATGTTTAGAATTTAAGGGTTTTTTTAAAGAAGGGTTTGGGTGAAAAGTATGTCGGGTTTGTCCATCAAACATATACAAGAGGAACTTGAGGATATCTTACAAGATTCATATTTGCAAAAGTATCTACAAAAACCCGAGATAGATACTGATAAACTCATGATATTGTATACGTTAATACAAAATACAAATTACACTGATATAAAGAAAAAAAATTATGTTATCACAACTATGTTAGTACAAATCGCACTAGATACACATGATTTGGTAACCGAAAATAGCATGGAAGAATCCGATACATATAAGAGAAACAGGCAACTAACGGTATTAGCTGGGGATTATTATAGCGGATTATATTATTATATGCTCTCAAAACTAGATGACATACCGATGATTCATACATTAGCTTCAGCAATTAAAGAGATTAATGAGTTAAAGATGATTATCTATTATGAAGTACATCAATCAATCTCAGATCTCATGGAGAATATAAAAAGTCTAGAATCAATTTTAATTATTCGTGTAGCAGAACATTTTAACAAGTCAGCAATAAATGATTTTGTTAAAAGTTGGTTATTCACAAGAAAGTTAATGCGAGAGAAGAATCTTTTTTTAACTGACCAAAGAACACCATTAGGTGATTTGTTAATACAGGGTCAAGATTTTGAACTCCCATATAATCAGGTGGGCCAAACAATTGAAGCACTTATCCATAAACATTTACTCGTCTCAAAAGAATTGGTACATTTTCTGCCAACACATTTTCAAATACTGAAAAATGATATTCATAATTTATATGCAGAGAATTACACGCCAAACAAAATAGCGATGGAAGAAGGGTAATACGTGGCAGAGCAATCAAAAGAAGAACGTGTACATCACGTTTTTGAAAAAATATATAAACGATACGATTTTATGAATTCTGTTATATCTTTTAACAGACATAAGTCATGGCGAAAAAATGTTATGAAGACCATGCAAGTAGAAACAGGAAACCAAGCATTAGATGTGTGCTGTGGTACTGGTGACTGGTCATTTGCTTTAGCTGACGCAACAGGGAAAAGCGGGAAAGTTATTGGATTAGATTTTAGTAAGAATATGTTATCTGTTGCAGAAGATAAATCTAATGAAAAAACGTATCCACAACTACAGTTTGTTGAGGGTAATGCAATGGCGCTTCCATTTGAATCAAACACTTTTGATTACGTGACAATTGGTTTTGGATTGCGGAATGTACCAGATTACAAAAAAACACTAGAGGAAATGACTCGAGTGGTAAAACCTGGTGGAAAGGTTGTTTGCCTAGAAACTTCACAACCGACAGCTCCAGTATTTCGGCAGTTTTACTACTTTTACTTTCGATTCATTATGCCATTAGTAGGTAAACTTCTAGCTAAAAGTCAAGATGAATATGCATGGTTGCACGAATCTGCTAAAGCATTTCCAGGTAAAAAAGAATTAAAAGCGTTATTTGAAGAAGTTGGACTAAAGTCTGTGAAAGTTAAAGGATATACTGGTGGTGTTGCAGCTATGCATCTAGGTGAAAAACCACCTGTAAATTAAATCATAAAGGTGAACAGAATGAAATTAGCAATGACCTATTCGTACTTAAAACCAGATCTTCAATTAATTGAAAAGGCATTGGAAGAAACGGTTAAAGCGGATCATCCCGTTTTAGGAGAAGCTTCTACGCAACTATTACATGCTGGTGGAAAACGGCTTAGACCAGTATTTGTTTTATTAGCCGGTCAGTTCGGAGTATATGATTTAGAAAAAATAAAAGCAGTTGCGGTATCAGTTGAAATGATTCATATGGCTTCTTTGGTCCATGACGATGTGATTGATGAGTCTGAACTTAGAAGAGGAAAACCAACTGTTAAGGCAAAATGGGACAACCGTATTGCAATGTACACGGGCGATTATATCTTTGCTCGTTCTTTAGAATACCTAACTATAATAAATAATGCTAAAGCACATCAAATATTATCTAAAACTATGGTGGAATTAACCCTTGGTGAAATGGAACAAATAAAAGGTAAATATAATTTGAATCAGAATGTACGCCAATATTTGAGAAGAGTGAAGCGAAAAACGGCATCATTAATTGCTGCAAGTTGTCAATTAGGTGCAATTGCTGGTGGGGTCCCAAAAGAGCATGAAGTTCTATTATATCGATATGGCTATTATATTGGCATGTCTTATCAAATTATAGATGATATTTTAGATTTTACAGCTTCGGCACAACAGTTAGGTAAACCTGCAGGTAGTGATCTCATGCAGGGTAATATAACGTTACCGGTTCTATATGCGATGAGAGATGAAGCATTTCATCAACAATTAAACGACGTATTTTCTGATCCGGTTACTATAAATGCGAAAATGCCAGCGCTTATCCAACAAATTAAAGATTCAAATGCCATTGAATCTTCATTTAGATTAAGTAACCTTTATTTAGAAAAAGCTTATCATGCATTAGATGCCTTACCCAATATAAAAGCAAAAGAAACGTTAAAAGATATTGCTACGTACATAGGAAATCGAAAAGCATAATTACCTATGAAAAGAGGCGACTTATGGCTAATACGTTTATTATGATAAAACCTGATGGTGTAAAAAGAGCTATAATTGGTGAGCTTATTTCTAGATTTGAGGAAAAAGGCTACCGTTTGATTGCTGCTAAAATGGTGACAATTACGAATGAACTTGCAGACCAACATTATCAAGAACACCGTAATAAAGAATATTATCCTGGTCTCAAAGAATACATAACTTCTGGTCCCGTATTTGCAATGGTTTGGGCTGGGGAAGATATTGTCGAACAATCTAGAATCTTAATAGGTGCAACTGATCCAGCACAAGCAAAAGTAGGAACGATTAGAGCTGATTTCGGCACAGATAAAAGAAGAAACGTGATTCACAGTTCAGATTCTTTGGAAAATGCAAGACGTGAAATCAATTTATTCTTTTCAGCTTTATAAAAGGATTCAAAGTAATTTCTTTACCCTCGTCTGGAACGAGTTTTTGTTATTTTAATTTATTATTATCTATCTAAGGGGATATATTAGATGACTGACTATCAAACGTTTATTGAGTCAATAAAGAAAAAAACGGGGATTGATTTAGCGTTGTATAAAGAGGTTCAAATGAAGAGAAGATTGACTTCATTGCGTGATAAAAAAGGATTTAGTGATTTTAGTTTATATTTTAAAGCTTTAATTTCAGATAAAGAACTAATGGAAGAATTCCTAGATAAAATGACAATTAATGTTTCAGAGTTCTATCGTAATTCAACAAGGTGGAATGTATTAGAAAACAAAATACTACCTGATTTGCTTAAAAAAAATAAGAAGTTAAAAATTTGGAGTGCAGCTTGTTCGACTGGTGATGAACCATATACACTTGCTATGATGTTAAGTCAACACGTTGACTTGGCAAATGTAAGTATTTTAGCAACTGATATTGATGATAAAATTTTAGAACGTGCTAAAAAGGGTATCTATACTGAACGCGCATTAAACGAAGTACCGCCTAAATTGAAGAGTCAATTTTTTAAAGAAGAGGGACCGCTTTATGTGATTGATGATAAAATCAAGAAATCTATTACATTTAAAAAGCATAATCTTTTATCAGATCCGTTTCCATCTAATTTTGATTTAATTGTTTGTCGCAATGTACTTATCTATTTTACAGAAGAGGCAAAAACGGCTATTTATAATAAATTCAATAATTCTTTAGTTGATAAAGGTGTATTCTTTGTTGGAAGCACGGAACAAATTTTTACACCTGAAAAATATGGATTCCAAGTTTTGGATACATTTTTCTATCAAAAGAACTAGTAGTTTATACAAGCTTAAATAATCTTATATCTGTCGTCCAATAAATCACATTCAGGCTAAAATATAATTGATTTGTATTGGACGATTCTAAACTTTTCGAAAAAAATGAATAATCTATTAATTACAACCACACATATAGCGCAAGATATGGTATAGTAATACAAAATTGTAATCACACGGGGGGATTTTGATGCGTTACTTAACAGCAGGCGAGTCACACGGAAAACAACTAACAACGATAGTAGAAGGCATACCAGCATTAATGCCATTGACATCAGAAAATATTAATGATTCTTTACTACGTCGTCAAAAAGGGCATGGACGAGGTAAACGGATGCAAATTGAAAAGGATTTAGTCGACATTGCAGGTGGCGTTCGACATGGCTATACGTTGGGTTCGCCAATCGCAATGGTTATTCGCAATGATGATTTTGCACATTGGGAAGATATCATGGGAGAAGACCCGATTGAAAATAATCAGGACATTAGAAGAAAAGTTACACGCCCACGTCCTGGACATGCTGATTTAAATGGTGCATTAAAATACGGTCATCGTGATATGCGTAATATATTAGAACGTTCTTCTGCTAGGGAAACTGCTGCAAGAGTTGCTGCAGGTGCTGTAGCTAAAACAATGCTCTCTCATTTAGGTATTGAAATAGTTGGATATGTAAAAGAGATTGCTGGAATTAAGGCTAAAGAAATAGAAACATTGTCAATCAAAGAGAAAATGGAAATTTCAGAAGCATCACCCGTTCGTTGTCTTGATGAAAATGCAGGACAAGAAATGATGGATGCTATTGATATAGCTAAAAAAGATGGCGATTCAATTGGTGGAGTTTGTGAAGTATATATTGAAGGTATGCCAGCTGGTATAGGTTCATACGTACATTATGATCGGAAATTAGACGGTAGAATTGCGGGAGCAGTTCAAAGTATTAACGCGTTTAAGGGTGTCGAATTTGGAATTGGATTTGAAGCTGCGAGAAAGAATGGTAGCGAAGTTCATGATGAAATCGCTTGGGATAAAGAACATGGATATTACAGAAAAACCAATCGTTTAGGCGGATTCGAAGGTGGAATGTCAACAGGCATGCCAATCGTAGTAAAAGGTGTTATGAAACCTATTCCAACTTTATACAAACCATTACAAAGTGTGGATATTGAAACGAAAGAAGTCTTTAATGCAAGTATAGAAAGATCAGACTCTTGTGCAGTACCAGCTGCTGCAGTTGTTATGGAACATGTTGTAGCTTTTGAAGTTGCAAAAGGTATACTTGAACAATTTCCACATGATCAGTTTCCTAAGTTACAAGATGCAATGAAAGCATATCGTGAAGAATTAAGGTGCTTTTAATGGAAACTATTACAGTAAAGACGAGTACCAATAAGTATGATGTTACTATAGGCGCCAAACTACGTTTTGAGACAAGTAAATTTATAACGAAGCCGTATAGCAGTATTTTTATTATTACGGATAGTAATGTGGAATCTTTATACTTACAAGACGTTTTAACGTCTTTACAAAAAGATCATGAAGTTAATTATACAATTGTTCCTGCAGGTGAGAGTTCCAAAAGTGTTCGTGTGTATTTTGATGTTATTACACAAGGACTCCAATATGGATTAGACCGACATGGATTAATAATCGCATTAGGAGGGGGCATGGTAGGTGATTTAGCCGGCTTTGTTTCTTCTACATTTATGCGAGGAATAGATTACATCCAAATGCCAACGACTATTTTAGCACATGATAGCAGTGTAGGTGGTAAGGTTGCAATTAACCACCCAGAAGGAAAGAACTTAATCGGTAATTTTCACCCACCACAAGCTGTTATTTACGATGTAGAGACATTACACACCCTTACACAAACTGAAATACGTTCAGGCTATGCAGAAATTGCTAAACATAGTTTGATTAATCCTGAACCTTTTTGGGATAATATCAGTTCTGTTAACTTAAAGGATGCATTGTCTGAGGAAGTGTTAATGGAGCATTTATTAAAAGGGATCGCTGTAAAAGCAGCAATTGTGGAACAAGATGAACGAGAGAGTAATATCCGACAATATTTAAATTTTGGACATACTCTAGGTCACGCTTTAGAGGCTGAATTAGGTTATGGTAAAATAACGCATGGTGAAGCAGTAGGAATTGGTATGTTATTTGCTATGCGAGTTAGTGCATATTATTATGATAATCATAATAAATTACCCTATCAAGAGTTATTGACTTGGCTTAGAGCAAATCATTATCCATTCGATTTACCGCGTTTACAAATAACTAAGTTAGTAGATCGCATGAAAAAGGATAAAAAGGCTAGAAATCATAATGTTCAAATGGTTCTACTTAAAGATTTAGGCAAACCAGCAATTGAACTCATTGATGACCATAATTTAGCGATATTACTAGAGAAATTTTTACGAGAGTTGGTGGGCTATTGATACGTGGTGTTCGAGGTGCGACAACTGTTGTACATAATGAAGCGGAAGAAATCTTAACGCATACAAAGCAATTAGTTAACGAAATGATTGATGCAAATCACATTAAGCCAGATACAGTTTCAAATGTTTTAGTATCTGTAACGTCAGACATTAATGCGACATTCCCAGCCAAGCCTATTAGAGAACTTAAAGGATGGATGTATGTACCGGTTATGTGTATGCAGGAAATAGATGTGCCAGGAAGTCTGGAAAAATGTATTCGAATTATGATGACAGTTAACACGGAACAATCACAAGAAGAAATACAACATATCTATCATCATGACGCGAAAAAACTTAGACCAGATCTATTGAATTAATGTTAGGAGCGAACTAGAATGAATGGAAAAAAAGTATTTGAAGAAATGACACCTTATAAGCCAGGCAAGCAAACAGCAGAAGTAATGAAAGAGTATGGTCTAACGAAAATTGTTAAACTTGCATCAAATGAAAACCCGTTCGGTTATTCTGAAAAGGTCAAAGAAGCAATTCCATCTTTAGCTACTGATTTTGAAATATATCCTGATGGTTATACAACAGAACTAAGAAAAGTGTTAGCGACAAATTTACAAGTGGATAAAGACCAACTTGTATTTGGCTGTGGGTCTGATGAAGTTGTTGATATCATTTGTCGAACTTACCTTGAAGAGGGTTCCAATACAATCATTGCTAATCCTACATTTCCGCAGTATAAACATAACGCATTAATTCAAGGTGCTACCGTCAAAGAAATACCATTGCTTAATGGATATCATGATCTACAAGGTATGTTAGATGCAATTGATAATCAAACAAAAATAGTTTGGTTATGTACACCAAATAACCCGACAGGTTGTTTAATTAACGAGGAATCTTTAACGCTATTTATGGATGAATGTCCCAGTGATGTCCTTGTCGTTGTTGATGAAGCTTATTACGAGTATGTTACTACTGAAAATGCCCCTGATTCTATCAAGGCATTAGATAAATATTCGAATTTAATTGTTTTACGTACCTTCTCTAAGGCATACGGACTTGCGGGTCTTCGTATCGGGTACGGTGTAGCCAATGAAAAAATTACAACACTATTAAATATAACAAGAGGTCCTTTTAATACAACAAGTGTCGCACAAGGAGCTGCAATTGTTGCATTAGAAGATACTGATTTTCTATCCTATTCATTAAAAGAAACAGCGAAGAACAAACAAACATTCATGAATTTCTTAGATGAACTGGAATTAGAATATTATGATTCAGAAACTAATTTTGTTTTTGTTAAATTACCAATTAGTGGTGATGCACTATTTGAACACTTATTGAGTAAAGGGTATATCATTCGTTCGGGAGAAGCATTAGGACATCCTAACGGTGTACGAATAACGATTGGAAAGAAAGAAGACATGGAACAACTACAAGAACTTATTCAAGCATTTTTAATATCAGTGTTAGAAGGTAAGCAATCGTGAAGAAAACCGTTTTAATTGCAGGCTTGGGTCTAATTGGTGGTTCCCTTGCTGTTAATATTAAAGATAATACGGACCATGATGTTATCGGTTATGACATTAATTCAAACACATTAGACTATTCTGTAATGAACGGGATAATTGATAAAGCTTATACTAATTTTTCTGAAGCATTAAAAATAGCTGACTATTGTATTTTAGCAGCGCCAGTTTCTAAGACGGTCGATTTAATTGAACAAATAAATGAAATACAAATTGAAAAACCTTTGCTTATTTCAGATGTTTCTTCTGTCAAATCACCAGTGGTTGCTGCAGCTAAGGGAATCCAATCAAAATATATTACCTTTATTGGTGGTCACCCAATGGCTGGATCACATAAAAAGGGGATTCAAGCTGCAAAGGGACATTTATTTGAAAACGCAATATATATTTTAACACCAGAGCAATCATGTCCAGCAGATCAAGTAAGTGCTTTGAAAACACTACTACAAGGGACAAGAAGTAGCTTTTTAATTTTGGAACCAAACGAACATGATGAAATGACAAGCGTGATCTCTCATTTTCCACATTTAATCGCTTCTTCGCTTGTACATCAAGCAAAAAAATGGCAAAAAAAGCATGTTAATATTCCTACATTAGCAGCTGGGGGCTTTCGTGATATTACACGTATTGCTTCTAGTAATCCTGCAATGTGGCAAGATATTTTTTTTCAAAACAAAAAAGTGATAGCGCATCTTTTAGAAGACTGGATCAAAGAAATGGATCAACTGAAAAACTTATTAGAGACAGATGATAAAGATACGATGTATCAATATTTAGAACAAGCAAGAGAATATCGAGATGGCTTAGAAGCAAAGAAAAAGGGAGCTATTCCTTCTTTTTATGATCTTTATATTGATATTTTTGATCAAACTGGTGCATTATTAAAAGTTGTATCTTTATTAGCAGAAAATAAAATAAGTATTAAAAACATAGAAATTTTAGAAATTAGAGAAGGTATTACTGGTGTACTTCGTTTGAGTTTTATTACACAAGGAGACCAAATTGAAAGTCATCGATTATTAGTGAAAAAAGGCTATGAAACGATGCTTCAAGAATAAGGAGGTCGGAAACAATATGCACAGTAAAAAATTATCTCCAATAACATCCAGATTACATGGTGATATTTATGTACCAGGTGATAAGTCGATTTCACATCGTGCAATTATATTTGGAGCACTTAGTTATGGTACAACGTCTATTACAAATTTTCTAGATGGCGAAGATTGCATGCGTTCCATTCATGCTTTTCAAGCTATGGGAGTAGCGATCAAGAAAGAAGGACAGGAAGTTACAATAGAAGGTGCAGGTGTAGAAGGGTTACATGAGCCACTTACACCAATAAATTTAGGTAATTCAGGTACAACAGCGCGTTTACTTATAGGGGTTCTAGCGGGATTACCTTTTCACGTCACATTATTTGGTGACGACTCTTTGTCGATACGGCCAATGGATCGTGTGACAGTACCGTTAAGAGAGATGGGTGCTCGTATTGATGGAAGAGAAAACGGTAAGTACTTACCATTAGCAATGCGTGGTGGAAATCTACATGCAATTAATTTTGAATCCCCAGTTAAAAGTGCGCAAGTTAAATCAGCTATATTGTTAGCGGGTTTATTAGCAAAAGGCTCTACAAAAGTTATTGAGAAAACAATAACACGAAACCATACGGAGAACATGTTACAGGCGTTTGGTGGGGAAATTACAGTGGAAAAAGAGAAAATGATGGTAACAGGTGAACAGAAATTAACGGGTACGACTATTCAAGTTCCAGGAGATATCTCTTCAGCTGCATTCTTTCTTGTTGCCGCAGTTATTGTTCCAAATAGTGAATTGACGATTCGAGACGTTGGTTTAAATCATACTCGAACTGGTATTATAAATGTACTGCAGCAAATGGGTGTTGCTATTGATGTAGTAGAAGAGCGTCATATTGGTGGGGAGACGATTGGTTCGATAACTGTTCGTTCTTCAGATGTAAATGGAACTGAAATTGGTGGAGATCTTATTCCTAGAATGATTGACGAAATTCCAATTGTAGCACTACTCGCGACACAAGCAAAAGGGACTACGATTATTCGTGACGCAGAAGAATTACGATATAAAGAAACAGATCGAATTGCCTCAGTTGTAGATACATTACAAGCATTAGGAGCTTCAGTTACAGCAACAGATGATGGAATGATAATAGAAGGACCAACGAAATTAACTGGTGGTTCAGTAGATTCATTTGGAGATCACAGAATTGGAATGATGATTGCAATCGCATCATTAATTACTACTGATCAAGTAACGCTAAATAATCCAGACTGTATAAACATATCTTATCCAACATTTTTTGAGCACTTGGATAAAAGCATAAAAAAATAATTAATATTTAACTAATCAGACACCCTCTGCGTATGCAACTATAAATTTTAAAAATGGGGGTGTTTTTTTGTTGGGCTGTGTTAAAGAAATCCATTGTTATTTGATAAAAGTAAATAGAATGCTCTTTATTAAATGACTCAACACTATCACTTAAAAAATAAGTGCTTATCTTTGGCTGTTTTGCGTGTGGATTATATTTGTTCTCTTACTTAACATTCTTTAAAAAGCTCTGCTTTCTAAACGATTGTTGTCAATGACAGAATAAACCTAGACTCTGTCTTAACGTGCTGTTACATCTCGCTCTGAAAACCCACTACGCTTTCCGCGGGCACGTCTTCAGCTAACTTCATAAAGCAAATGTTTTCGGTGGGCCGAGTAATCGCAGGCCAAAAAAACGCTTTACGAAGTGGATCTTCAGACCGTGCTGTTCCCGCTGGAGTCGTAGTGTATTTTAATCGCTAGTTAGAAATATGCATCAAGGGGATTAAACCAACAATAAAAATACAAATTTTGATCCAGCAGATTATTTATTAGAAACAGTCATAAACCGCTTATCAAGTAACTATGTACTTATCTTTTATCAGTCAGACGTTGCATTAACGTCTGATCTGAACAGAAAGCTACACTAAGCTGCAGGAAAACGCGAGACTCCTTGTGGGAAAGGAACAGTCTGAAGACCCCGCAGAGAGCGATTTTTGCTCACGAGGAGGCTGAAGCGTTCCCCACGGAAAGCGAGTGTTTTTCTGCAGCGTAAGACCATCTCTTTTCTTGGGAAGGCAGAAAGGGACCAATCTAAAGTTACGACGGAGTTTCTCTCAAGTGCGTCAGATGATTTCGAAAGAAGTTTGAAGTCAACTTCTAATTTGGTTTGCGAAAGTTGAGTTAACTACTATTACATAAATAACTGTGACTATTATTAATTAATTGCTGTTAAGGCATTATTTAGTTATTATGGAGCTATCCATATATATTTTATGACAGAGAGGATGGATATGAAAATGGAAGAGATACATCGTGCCATTACGTTAATGGAACAATATAAAACAGATGAGGCAATTAAGGTTTTAGAAGAATTCTTACCACAAGCAAATGAAGATGAAAAATATACAATTGCAGAGTTATATAAACAATGGGGCATGCTAGAAGAAGCAAAGATGATTTTGCTAGGTATTGTACAACAATACCCAGACGAAACAGATTTGAAGTTAATGTTAGCTGATATACATATTGACTTACAAGAAGATCAAGAAGCAATTGAATTGCTAACCAAATTTAATCCAAACGACGAAGAGTACTTAGCGGTTTTATTGCAATTAGCTGATCTTTACCAAACCCAAGGTCTATTTGAAGTTGCAGAGCAAAAGTTATTAGAGGCAAAGCAACTTGATCCCGCTGAAAGGTTAATTGATTTTGCTTTAGGGGAGCTTTCCTTTTCAAATGGAGAATACCTAAAAGCGATTCCTTATTATGAAAAAGTCTATGCGATGCAACAAGTAATGGCTGAAGTAGAAATTCCAGTAAGGCTTGCTGAATGTTATGCAGCAACTGGGGAATTTGAGAAAGCATTAGAATATTTCCAACTAGTAGAAACAGACGATGTTGATGTGTTATTCCGTTATGGTTTCATTGGGTATCGTGCAGATCGTTACGATATTGCAAAACAGGCGTGGGAACAAGTAATAGAATTAGATCCTGAGTATCAATCTGTCTATCAATATTTAGCAGAAGTATACGAAGCAGAAGGACTGTTACAAGAGGCTTATGAAACAGCTAAAAAAGGGCTTGATATGGATGAATTAAACAAGGATTTATATCTTATTGCAGGCTCTTTAGCACGTAAAGTGGGAGATCATGCTGCAGGTTATCAGTTAGCAAGAGAAGCAGTTAGTATTGATCCGGGCTTTAAAGAGGCTGTCCTGTTTCTGATTGAAAGTTATAAGCACGATCAAGACAATGAGGCAATAATTGATCTGTTAACGCATATTATGGAACAAGGGGAAGAAGAAGGGTATTATAAATGGGAACTTGCGAAAGCATATAAAGAAGAAGAATCCTTCTCTGAAGCACTAAAATTATATCAAGATGCATATAATATTTTTAAGGATGATGAGGATTTCCTTAAAGAATATGGTTACTTTTTAGTAGAAGAGGGGAGGAGAAACGAAGCCATCACAATATTAGAACGTTACTTAGATATGGAACCAAGTGATACAGAGTTAGAAGAATATATTACAAGGTTAAAAGACCAGGCTGAAGATTATTAATATAGCTGCTTTGCTTTGTGGTAAAAATACATTGACGATTATAATATTTCTTCATACATCTCGTGTTTTACTTTCCTATAGTCGGTTTAGGAGGGATTGGATTTGAATACATCTGTTTCAGTGCAAGATAAAAAAATATTTATTCGTTGGTTTTTGCAAAATTACCAATTAAAAAGAAGAGAAAGCGTCTGGATATTGAATTATTTAACAAACCATGATGCTTTATTAGCTCATGTACATTTTATTAGGGAAGCGCGCTATTGCCCTAGAGGAATTGTTATATCTACGCATTGCTCTAATGATGTGCCTTTTCGTTTCTACAAAAATCATATTGTTACAACCGATGCCGAAAAATCTTTTCATGATATAAGGCTGAATCGAAGTGATCCGATTTATGTGCAATTAAGTTTTGAAAATGCCCATCAAAATGCTAATTACGTAGCAGTCTTAGAGGATAACCCTTATTTATCAGAAGACTTTTTTATTACGAAAAGAGAAAAGGAAATTGCCAAAGAGGTACTAGAACATACCATTTATCAATCACAAAAAAAACAGTTGCAAGATAAAATTGATGAAGCATTGGATAGTCGGGATCAAATTGCTTTTACGATGTATATTGACCAATTAAATGGATTAATAAACCCTAGTAAGTAAGAGGTTTTCCGCTTGATAAGTCGCCATTTACGTGCTATGTTTAATTTTAATCAATAAATGTGTAAATTCAGGGAACTCCTTCCTTATTGGTTGGGGTTTCTTATTTGAGTGGAGAGGAATATATGATGGAATATCTAAGGTTTATACTAAAAGATAGAACGTTCCTGATCCTTTTATGGATGATTAACTTTTTTGGAACGATTTATGGTTATATGTGGTATGAGGGTCAATTATCGAACACGCCTGCTAAATTTTTGATTTTTGTTCCAGACAGTCCTACTGCTAGTTTATTTTTCACTATATTTTTAACGTTTTTTATTTTCGGTAGAAATATACCTTATATTGAAGCATTAGCTATCGTCACTTTATTTAAATATGGTATCTGGGCAGTTGTGATGAACCTTCTTATGTTACTAGTAAATGGTTCGCTCTCTTGGCAAGGGTATATGTTAATGGCTTCCCATGGTGCAATGGCTGTACAAGGACTTTTATATGCTCCACATTATAAAATAAAGATTCGTCACCTAATTGTGGCTGGACTTTGGACAATACATAATGATTTTATTGATTACGTTTATAATATGATGCCTCGATATAGCAGCTTAGATATGTATATGAATGAGATTGGTTATTTCACATTCTGGTTAAGTGTGTGCTCGATAGCACTTGCATATTATCTGACGGTTCGAAATAAAAATCAATTCTATCAATCTTAATCAACTGGTCTAAGCTCGTCCTTCTTCTCATACATTAAGTATTAAGTAAGGAAAGAATGAATGAGAGAAGGGGATCTCGAGTGAAGTACTGGAAATTTCGTAAACATGCTATTATCACCTGCTTGACAGTCCTTTTATGTATTGTTTTATATCAGTTATTCTCCGTAATAGACGCAGATGAAATAGAGGCTTCTTCTATTGCATATCAATATGAACGGTATATAACGGAAGAAAGATATCAAATGGCAAACAATTGGTTAAAAGAACATCAAGAAGTAATTCACCTTGCTGCTAATACCGATCGTGAAAAATCACAAGCCGTTATCGGTGAGTTAATTCATCAAAATCTTGAAATAGTAAATGATACATCAATAGGTCGTGTGGAAAAACTACACACTGCTATGTCACTTGTTATTGCATTAGATGCTCTAGAGAATAACCAACAACCAATTTGGAAAAAAACGAAGGATTCTTTACACTATAAAGTGGAATCGGTTCTTACAGAAGGAATCGTAACTGATAGTAAAAGAGAAGAAATTATAGCACAATGGGAAATAATTCAGCCAACCTTGTCTATCATGCTAGAAGAAGAAGACTATTATGAACTTGTTTCGTCTTATAATCAACTATATGATGTGCGTAACGAAACGAATATGGAACCCTTTCAAGTTGTATTTAGACAAGCTGAATTAATGGACATTGCGATTCCTGCTGAACAAGGCGCATATCTTTCCTTTTATTGGATTATTTTAATTGTGGGTGGCGTAATTATTTTAACATTGACATATGTTGCGTGGAGAAAATATAAAGGTCAGAAAAAGAAGAATCAAAGACAACGTAACAGTTGACTATTTGACCATTATTGACTAAAATTAATTTTAAGTCATTTAAGAAAATTTATGGAGGAATGGAAATGGGCTTGGGTTCTTACCTAATCTATATTGCGTTATTAATGATTATTCCTATATGGGCGCAATCGAAGGTGAAAAGTACGTACAAAAAATACACAAAAATTGCAACGTCATCTTATATGACAGGTGCACAAGTTGCTAGAAAAATATTAGATGATAATGGTTTGTATAATGTAACGATAGAAGAAACAAGAGGAACTTTATCGGATCATTATGATCCACGTAAAAAAGTTGTCCGCTTATCAAGCGATAATTTTCATGGCCATTCTATGGCAGCAGCCGCAATTGCAGCACACGAGGTTGGACATGCTATTCAAGATGCAGAAGCATACGCGTTCTTGCGATTTAGACACACTTTATTTCCAATCGCAAGTTTTGGGGATAAGACGTCGTTTATTCTAATCATCGCTGGCGCAATCTTAGGCTTAAGTAATTTAATCCTAATTGGTGTTATTTTTATGGCTTTCGCTGTACTGTTCCAATTAGTGACGTTACCGGTAGAGTTTAATGCATCTAGCAGAGCGATGACGCAACTTGTTTCAACTGGCGTCATTCGAAATAACGAAGAAAGACAAACGAAAAAAGTATTAAATGCAGCTGCATTAACTTATGTAGCAGCAGCAATGGTTGCTGTAGCTGAATTAATTCGCTTTATTTTAATGTTTGCTCTAGGTGACGATTAATTAATATAAACAAGCTGTCGTCTTAATTTAAGACGACAGCTTGTTTTTTAATCTGGATAGGGTTTTTTATTTTCATCTAGTGTGAAACCTTCTCCTGATACATCGTGTACCGCAGAGATAGCTACAAAAGCATGTGGATCAATCTGATGTATGATTGATTTTAATCGAACAATTTCATTCCTACCAACAACACAGTATAATATTTCTTTGTTCTCACCTGAGAAACGGCCTTTACCTTGCAGGACAGTTACGCCACGATCCATTTCCACTAATATTTTCTCTGATATTTGATGACTATAATTGGAGATAATCGTTGTACCTCTTGCCGAATAGGCACCTTCTTGCATAAAATCAATTACACGTGAAGCAAGATAAACGGCTACTAACGTGTACATTCCTTCAACCAGTTCCAAATAGAGAACAAGAGATGTTGCAATAACAACTGCATCAAAGATAAACATTGTCTTCCCCATACTCCAGCCTACATATTTATGAACAATACGAGCGATAATATCAACGCCGCCCGTAGTACCACCATAACGAAAAATAATACCAAGACCAACACCAATAAATACGCCAGCAAACAAAGCAACTAACGTCATGTCAGATTCTAAGTGTAGTTGATAAGGACTAATCTGAAAGATATATAAGAAAACAGATACTGCTAAAGTACCAATGATGGAATATAGAAACGTATTTCTGCCTAGAAACCGCCAACCTATAATAAATGCGGGTATGTTAAGGATAATATTTAAAATAGCTGGATCCCAATCCCATAAAAAATAAAAAAGTAATGTAATTCCTGTAAATCCACCTTCACCAAGGTTGTTTTGCATATTAAAGTGAACAATACCAAAGGAAAAAATAGCTGAACCAATTAATATAAAGAAAATATTTTTGAATTTTAAACCAAATAACGACAAAGTATTCAACCTCCTGTTAAAATCACCTTATTATTATAGTCAAATAGAAGTATATTCACAACTAATGTAGCAATTTAAAAATATTTTAGCATGTATAGAATAAAAAATTTGTCAAATGGACTTGTTTTCGCTAACATTAGAAGAGAAATTAAATAGGAAATGTTATACTTATTAGAAAAGAAGGAGTTTCCTAGATGTCAATTGAAGATAAACATAGCACATTGGAAATGCAAAAACGTGTTGATACATATATATCACAATTTAAAGAAGGTTATTTTAGTCCGTTAAGTATGTTAGCTCGTTTTACAGAAGAAATTGGTGAGTTAGCAAGAGAAGTGAATCATGTCTATGGGGAAAAAACGAAGAAAGATTCCGAAGATGCGAATACAATTGAAGACGAATTAGGTGATTTGTTGTTTGTTGCACTTTCTTTTGCAAATTCGTTAGATATTGATATGAGTCAAGCTTTTGATAAAGCAATGACAAAAATTGAGACAAGAGATAAAAATAGATGGACAAAAAAAGATGTGGAGAGTGGTCTAAATGAGTAAAGTTAAAATAGTAGTTGCAGGACCTCGTGGGCGAATGGGTAGTGAAGCCCTTCGCATGATTGAAAAACATGATGATTTGGAATTGGTAGCATGTTTGGATATGGAAAATGACGGGAAAAAAGTGAAAGACATTGCTGGGTTACCAAATTTGGATGCGAGAATGTATACGAATATTGATCAATGTTTTAGTGAGGCGCAGGCAGATGTTTTGATTGATCTTACCACACCAGAAGTTGGTTTTTTACATACGAAAACTGCTATTTCATACGGTGTACGTCCTGTTGTTGGAACGACAGGTTTTACAAGTGACCAATTAGAAGAATTGACTGATTTAGCTGAAGAAAAGGGGATTGGCGTAATTATTGCACCAAACTTTGCAATTGGCGCAGTATTAATGATGGAATTCTCAAAATGGGCGGCTAAATATTTTCCAGACGTTGAAATCATTGAAAAACACCATGATCAAAAACTTGATGCGCCTTCAGGAACTGCAGTGAAGACGGCTGAATTAATTAAGCAAGAACGTGAATCAAAACAACAAGGACATCCAAATGAAAAAGAAACAATACCTGGTGCTAGAGGTGCTAACATTGATGGTATGCATATTCATAGTGTACGATTACCTGGACTAGTAGCGCACCAAGAAGTTATTTTTGGTGGACCAGGTGAGAATTTAACGATAAAACACGATTCATTTCACCGGGAATCATTTATGTCTGGTATTAAATTATCGATTGATCATGTAATGAAGCTAGATGTGCTTGTTTATGGTTTAGAAAATTTATTAGAATAACATTCATAAATGAAATGGGAGTGTTTTAAAAATGAAAATTGCATTAGTAGCACATGATAAAAAGAAAGAATCAATAATCCAATTCTCAATGTCTTATCAGCACATATTGGCTAAACACGAACTATATGCGACAGGTACAACAGGTTTGAAAATAAGTGAGGCAACAGGTCTTTCAATCACACGTTTTCTGTCTGGACCTCTCGGTGGGGATCAGCAAATCGGTGCGAAGATAGCAACAGATGAAATGGATTTGATTATTTTTTTCAGAGATCCATTAACTGCACAACCACATGAACCTGATATTAGTGCGCTAATGCGTTTGTGTGATGTACATCAAATTCCTTTGGTTACTAATTTAGCTGGAGCAGAGATTGTTATACGTTCATTAGAAGCTGGTTTTTTTGAATGGAGAAATCTTAATAAAGAGGATAATTAGAGATGAATTTTAAAAAAATTGGAATAACATGTTACCCATCTGTAGGTGGGTCTGGCATTGTAGCAACCGAATTAGGTAAATTTTTAGCAAAAAAGGGACATGAAGTCCATTTCATAACATCTAGCATGCCATTTCGTTTAAACAGCGTTCATAAGAATATTTACTTTCATGAGGTAGAAGTGAATCATTATCCTGTTTTTCAATATCCACCGTATGATCTTGCTCTAGCCAATAAAATGGCAGAAGTAATTGATACAGAAGGATTAGACATATTACATGTTCATTATGCAATGCCCCACGCTATTTGTGCCCTATTGGCTAAGCAAATGGCGACACGTGACGTAAAGATTGTTACGACATTGCATGGCACAGATATTACTGTATTGGGTGTTGATAGAAGCCTAAAACGAATGATTACACACGGTATAGAGAATTCAGATGCTGTTACGGCTGTATCACATAGTCTAGTTAAACAAACACACGATATGTTAGAGGTAGATAAAAAAATTGAGGTTGTCTATAATTTTATCGATGAAAGTGACTATTATTATCAAGATCCGAGTGAGCTTCGTAAACATTATGGTATCAGGCCTGATGAGAAAGTAATACTACATATATCTAATTTTCGTAAAGTGAAAAGAATACAAGATGTTATCTATGCTTTTCGTGATATAAACGAGAAAATTCCATCTAAATTATTACTGATTGGTGATGGTCCAGAGTACGCTGAAATGTTTCATTTAGTAGAATCATTGCAATTACAAGAATACGTTATATTTCTAGGTAAGCAAAATAATATTGCTTCGATATTATCACTAGCAGACCTGAAATTGTTATTATCTGAAAAAGAGAGTTTTGGATTGGTTCTAATAGAAGCGATGGCATGTGGTGTACCTTGTATTGGCACGAATATTGGTGGTATTCCTGAGGTAATTGAAGATGGAAAGAATGGCTATATTGTGGAGTTAGGAGATAAAGAAGCGATCGTTTCTAAAGCACTTCATTTATTAACGAATAAAGATGTATGGAACGCTTTCTCTCAAGCAGCAACTGCACACGTAAAACAAGAATTCTCAGCTGACAAAATAGTCAATGAATATGAACAAATTTATGACCGGCTTTTAGCAGGTGATTATAATGCTTGATCCACTATTTTCACAAGCTGTAATTGTATTAGAAAAATTAGAATCAAAAGGACATCAGGCTTTTTTTGTTGGTGGAGCAGTACGCGATTACTTATTAAAGAAACCAATTAAGGATATTGACATTGCAACATCTGCAACGCCAACAGAGGTGCAAGCTATTTTTCCAAAGGTTATTCCCGTTGGAATTGAACATGGCACTGTCATTGTGCGTCTCAAGAAACAATCATTTGAAGTAACTACATTTCGAACAGAAGGAAATTATTCTGATTTTAGACATCCAGATCAAGTCCAATTTGTAAATCGAATTGGTGAAGATCTTAGTCGTAGAGATTTTACTATTAATGCGATAGCGATGGATAAAAGTGGGGACTTATATGATCCGTTTCACGGTCAATTAGATATAAAGAAACAACTTATTTCAACTGTTGGCAATGCACATGATCGGTTTCATGAAGATCCACTTCGGATGATGCGTGCATTGCGATTTGTCAGTCAATTAAGTTTTAAACTAGAATCAGACACGCTAGATGCGATTAAAGAAAAAATTAGATGGATAGAAGAAGTTGCGATAGAACGTTTAGCAATTGAATTTGAAAAAACGCTTGCAGGTCAAGGGATTTCAGATGCAATAGCACTTTGGTCAACTGTACAAATTTGGGATAAATTGCCTGTTTTTAACCGTGATTCTATGTTGATACGAAGCATGGAAACATTACAAACACCACTCCCAGAGTTATATGAGGTATTTGCATTTTTAAAGATGCAACAGACACATGTATCTGTTAAAGATTTGGTGCGAGGGTGGAAACAATCGAATCAAACTTTTTTGATGGCTGATAAATTGGTGAGCGTATTACAGCTATATAAACAAGAAGGTTTACATAACTGGCTTTTATATCAATTACCTGAAACCTTATATGAGGCGTTTATACGATTAACACGAATACTTTATCAAGTGGAATTTAAAATGACTGATTTGATAGTAGCTGTGAATCGTTTACCTATTAAGTCACGTAAAGACGTTCAAGTATCTGGTAATGCGTTAATTGCATTATACCCGAATCGTGAAAAAGGCGATTGGATTGCGAGATATCTTAATGAAATTGAAAAAGCAATCGTAGTCGGAGATCTGATAAATAAAGAGATAGAAATTAAGGAGTGGGTTATTACATGCCATCCACCCAAGAAAAATTAATTGAGTTATTAGCTTTAAATGGTACAGTCTTTATTTCGGGGCAAGATATTTCCGAAACGCTTAACATATCGCGTACTGCTGTATGGAAACAGATGAAACGTCTAGAAAAAGAAGGGTATCAAATAGAAGCTGTTCCTAATAAAGGTTATCGGATTGTAGCGTTACCTTCAATAATGAGTAAGAATACACTCCAATGGGGATTGAAAACTAAGTGGTTAGGGAAAAATATGGTGCATCAAATAAAAATGCCATCGACTCAAACGAAGGCAAATCAGTTAGCTCAAGAAGGATGCGCTCACGGGACGGTCGTCATAGCAGATCGACAAGAAACTGGTCGGGGAAGAATGAATCGGTCTTGGTTCTCTAATAATGATTTAGGCGTGTGGCTGAGTATCGTCTTACGTCCTAATGTGCCGCCATTGCAGGGGCCGCAATTGACTTTAGTTGTAGCGACCGTATTAGCTGAACTAATTGAACTGGATGTTGGCATTACGCCAGCAATCAAATGGCCAAACGATATTTTAATTAACGGTAAAAAAATAGCGGGGATTTTAACCGAAATGCAAGCAGAACAAGATAAAATCCATCATATCGTAATAGGAATTGGTTTAAATGTAAACCAATTAGCGGATAGCTTTGAAAATGAGATAAGTAAGCGGGCAACTTCTTTGAAAATAGAAACAGGAGAAACATTCGAAAAACAAAAACTGATTCAATCTTTATTAAAGCGTTTTGAAGAAGCCTTTGATCGTTATCAATTAACAGGATTTTCAGAAGTGAAAGATAAATGGGAATCTTTTGGATATAAAATAAATGAAGAAGTATCATATAAAGCAGGAAATGTAGAAAAACAAGGCGTTATTAGAGGCATCAGTACTGATGGAGCATTGATAATGGAAAATAAACAAAATCAAATCGAAACCTTGTACTCTGCAGAAATAAATTGGTAAAGGAGTGTCTTCGTTGAAAAGTAGTAAAACATTTCAAACAATGAAACAAAATAATGAGAAGATAGCTATGGTAACGGCATATGATTATCCCGCAGGAAAACTAGCACAACAGGCAAATGTTGACATGATTTTAGTCGGTGATTCCTTAGGTATGGTTGTACTAGGTTATAATTCAACCATCCAAGTAACAGTTGATGACATGATTCACCATGCAAAAGCGGTAACAAGAGCTGCAAATGATACATATGTTGTAGTCGACATGCCTTTTATGTCGTATCATATTTCATTAGAAGATGGATTAAAAAATGCAAAACGTATTTTTCAAGAAACAAATGCACAAAGTTTAAAAATTGAGGGTGCATCACCTGAGATTCTAACTTTAGTCACACATTTAACAAATGCTGGGATTCCAGTCGTTGCTCATATAGGCTTAACTCCACAGGCAGTCAATGTCCTTGGCGGTTATCGGGTTCAGGGGAAAGACCAGGCTAGTGCTGAAAAAATCATTGCAGATGCCAAGGCATTACAAGCTAGCGGTGCAATTGCTTTAGTATTAGAATGTGTACCAAAAGAAGTCACTAAAATAATAACGAATCAACTAGAAATTCCGACAATTGGTATTGGAGCAGGTAGTTCATGTGATGGTCAAGTGCTTGTCTATCATGATTTGATCCAATATGGTGACAATCATCTTCCGAAATTCGTAAAAACATATGAAAATGTTACGGAACCTATTTTTAAAGCATTATCAACATATGTCGAAGAAGTTAAAACTGCGAGCTTTCCGGAAGAAAAACATAGCTACACGATTAATGCAGATACAATACTACCGGAGGAATAAGCATGCAGATTATAAAAACAGTCAGTTCGATGCAGGATTATACATTAAAAATGAAAAGCAGTGGGAACGACATCGGTTTTGTTCCCACGATGGGTTATTTGCACGAAGGACATGAGTCTTTACTTCAGAAGGCGCGCGAGGAAAATGATATATTAATTGCAAGTATTTTTGTGAATCCGTTACAGTTCGGTCCTAATGAAGATTTCGAAAAGTATCCACGAAATGAACAACACGATATAGAAATTGCTGAGAAGAACGGTATTGATGTATTATTTATGCCTCCAGTAGAAGAGATGTACCCAAGAGAATTAGGTATAACGATTCAAGCGGTTGATCGTATTGACGTCTTATGTGGAAAATCACGTCCGGGTCACTTTGATGGTGTTGTCACCGTATTAACAAAATTATTTCATTTGACTTTGCCAGATAATGTGTATTTTGGAATTAAGGACGCACAACAAGTTGCCGTTGTAGATCGACTTATTAAAGATCACAATTTTCCGATTCAATTACATATGCTTGAGACAATAAGAGAAGAAGATGGTTTGGCTAAAAGTAGTCGTAATGTCTACTTAACAGAACAAGAACGAAATGAAGCACCATCTCTATCTAAAAGTTTGCAATTAGCGCAAGAAAAAATATTTGACGGTGAAAAAAATCCTGCTATTATAGTGAATGAAGTAAAAAATTATATTAATACGCACACAACTGGTAAGATAGATTATATTGAAATATTACGATTCCCATCGTTAAAGCCTATAACTGAAGTCGATCAGCAAGTAATCATTGCAGTTGCTGTACAATTTAGTCAAGCTAGGCTTATTGATAATATAATTTTAATGCCTGATGGCACAAGTTCACCCGTATTAGGCTAGGAGGAAATGTGATGTATCGCACCATGATGAAGGGCAAAATCCATCGCGCTCGTGTTACTGAAGCAAATTTAGATTATGTTGGTAGTATCACGATTGATCAGGACATACTAGAGAAAGTAGATATATTACCGCACGAAAAGGTGCAGATCGTTAATAATAATAATGGAGCAAGATTGGAAACATATGTAATACCAGGTGAAAGAGGAAGTAAAGTTATTTGTCTAAATGGTGCTGCGGCAAGACTTGTTCAAAAAAACGATATTGTAATAATCGTTTCGTATGCACTTGTATCTGATGAAGAGTTTTCAACTTATAAACCTAAAGTTGCCATTATGAACGAAAAGAATGAAGTAGTAGAGATGCTGGATCAAGAGACACCACTCACGTTACTTCAGTCTTAAACTCTTATCAACAGTATGTTTGGTAGGAGTTTTCTTTTTACATCCTACATACTGAAAGAAATATAAATAACTTCTTATAAGTTATCATGTGGGGATGAGGTAATGAATAAATATGTAATTATTGATTTGGAAACTACTGGACATACACCGACTAAAGGTGATCGTATTATTGAAGTGGGAATAATTGTTTGGTCAAATGGCGAAATAATTAAAGAATATTCTACTTTAGTAAATCCAGAAATTAAAATATCAACATTTATTACAAATTTGACAGGTATTACAAATGAAGATGTGTTAGGCCAACCTGTATTTGAGGATATAGCGGAACAGATTAGAATTCTTTTTGATGATGCATATTTCGTAGCGCATAACGTACCGTTTGATTTGGGTTTTTTAAATGATGAGTTTAGACGTATAGGGCTTGATCCGTTAATTCAACCAGTGATCGATACGGTGGAGCTGTCACGCATCTTATTACCACAAGCGCCAGGTTTTAAATTAGGCCAGTTGGCTACATTTTTAGAATTAAGCCATCTAGACCCACATCGGGCATTATCTGATGCACATGTGACATCCTATTTACTTGCACATTTATTAGATAAAATTAAAGCACTACCATATGAAACAATTGTTCAATTGCGGCAAATGGAACATAGAATAAAAAGTGACTTATTTGAACTCTTAAAAGAACGAGAAGATCAATTAGCTTTTCAAACAGATGAACCTGAAGGTATTGAAATCTTTCGTGGATTAGCATTAAAGAAACAAATAACAAAGACAAAGTCCATTACTAAATCAAGCCTTTCTTTTGGTGATATAATGGACCGTTTTTATCAAAAAGATGGTGACTTAGCGCAGGCGATGAGTCAATTTGAAATGAGAAACGGGCAGCGAGAAATGACCGAACTTATTTATGATGCATTTCAGTCAAAGCAACATGCTATTATTGAGGCTGAAACAGGTACGGGTAAATCATTAGCTTACTTAATCGTAGCTTTATTTCAGGCAGTACATGGAAATGAGCGAGTGGTCGTTAGTACGCATCTAACACAATTACAGACACAGCTGATTGAAAAAGAAATACCTTTACTTGAAAAAGTGCTATCTTTTCCATTTCAAACAACCATTTTAAAAGGAAAACAACATTATCTAAGTTTGGCTAAATTTGAACAGACACTTCGTTCAGTTGAGTTTGATAACTATGACATAACGTTAACAAAAGCAATTATTTTAATTTGGCTAACAGAAACAACTACCGGAGATATAGATGAAATTCAATTACCATCAAGCGGTCAACGTTTCTTTCGTAAAGTCTCCACAGAAGCGGAAGGTGGTTTGGATGTTAGCTCACCATGGTTCACGCGATCTTTTTATTATAGAGCTAAAACAAATGCCCAAAAATCAGACGTGATCATAACAAATCACGCATTACTATGTGCTAATATGACAAGCGAAATTCCTTTATTACCATCTTTCCAAAAGATAATTATAGATGAAGCGCATCATTTAGAAGCAACTGCCTCTAAACACTTTGGGTTGAGTTTAGACTACGTTTCTGTGCAACGAACATTACAAGCTATTGGAAGTATAGAGGATGGCGCATGGATTCAAAAATTGATCGAGTATGACAGTGACATTGCTCTTATTTGTGCAGAATATGAATGGAATAAATGGTGGCTAGAGGCGAAAGAAGAAACAGATACCTTATTCCGTTATTTATTTCAATATGTTAAAGAAAAGCAAGCAAATGACATAGCGATTAATGATATAGGACGCTATCAATATCGAATACCAGAAGGTACAGATCAAGGTTGGGATACAATAAATGAAATGGTAAACCGACTGTCATTCCAATTACGTGATTTAATTCATATTTTATCTCGGATATTACATTTAATGCGGGAAAATGACTTGGCTGTCGATTTAATGGAAGAAGTAAAGTGGCATATGGAACGCATCCAATCAATTATAGATGGATTAGAAAATTACTTTATCCAGCGTTTAAAAGAGGAAGAAGTAAAATGGATTGAGATAGATGCATTTGGTGCTCAAAATGCAGTATATTTATATCAAGAACCAATTGATATTGCCGACCTGTTACAAGAGAAACTCTTTCACGAAAAACAAAGTGTTATTATGACAAGTGCAACGCTAACAATGAAAAACTCATTTTCCGTTTTCAAGGAAAGAGTTGGTCTTTTAAAAGAAGATGTTTTAGAAAAGAAAATAGTGTCACCTTATGCTTACGAAGATCAAGTACAGCTATTAATACCAACGGATTTCCCATACGCAAAATACGGGAAAATGGATGATTTTATTGAAGCAACGTGTGAAGCGATTCTATCACTAGCTCATATTACTAAGGGTAGGATGCTCGTTTTGTTTACATCTTATGATATGTTGAAAAAGGCGTATATTTTATTACGTGAGATTCTTGATGAGGAAGAATATATGTTAATTGCTCAAGGTATTTCAAGTGGGAGTAGGTCTAGATTAAAAAAGAATTTTCAAACATTTGATCAAGCAATTTTGTTAGGTACGAACTCGTTTTGGGAGGGGATTGATATACCAGGAAGTGACTTGTCTTGTGTTGTGATCGTGCGATTACCATTTCAACCACCTAATCATCCGGTGTATCAAGCAAAAGCAAATTACTTGAAAAAATCAGGTAAAAATCCATTTGCTACACTAGCCTTACCTAATGCAATTATTCGTTTTAAACAAGGATTCGGCAGATTAATTCGTTCTAGTACTGATCGTGGTATTGTATTTGTTTGTGATGATCGATTGATGACAGCAACTTACGGTCATTATTTCATCAATTCGATACCTGAAATCCCCATTCATCATAAAACAACGAAAGAATTAATGGAAATTGCTCAAGATTGGTTATGATCTGTTAACATCTACGCATATTAAGCCTACAATATTGTAAAGTAGGTGATAAAATGCATCGATCTATCCGTGCTTTAACGCTTTTATTAGCGTTATTGTTGTTTCTATTAATGACTACAATTACTACCAATGCATCGACTTTATCGATTGGGGAAAATGAGTTATATGTTTCGTTTCTGAATATACCAGATGGTGAAGCAACTTTAATTCAAACATCAGAAGGTAAGAACTTTCTGATCAATACTGGTTCAAAAGATAGTAGAATAGAGCTTTGGGAACAATTAAAGGAACTACATGTAAATCAATTAGAGGGCTTAATCTTAACGAACCAAACGGATGAATACTGTGGTAATATGAAACAGATTCTCGAGAATTTTGACGTGAAACAGGTTTATTATGCAAATTCAGAAAAACAGTTATTTACTGCTAACTCCAATAAAACAATGTGGAACAAAGATGATGAAATTAAACTAGGAAATGCTTTTAATATCCATGTATTACAGACGAATACTTTTGGAGAAATGACTTTTACGATTGAGTATGGTGAGAATAGTATTTTGTATATGAGTGTAAATGATACAAATAGCGATGAAGGATTAGAATCTTACGATTTAAAGTCAGAAATAATTAAAATTGTTGATTATGGCCAAAGTAATTCGCCAAGTTCGAAATTGTTACATGAAATGGATCCACATATTAGTATTGTTTTTAATCAAAAGTCTGGTACACCTAACAGAGATCTAATGGAGAGATTGAATGAATCTTGGATCGATGTATACCAACTAAAACAAGTCGGAACAACAATTATCCGATTAAACCTAAGTGATTATGAAATAATTTCATAAAAAAAAACCTGTGTACAGTAAACGCTGTACACAGTAAATATGGTGGGTTGGGATAAATTTAGTTGAAAAATTATAATTGTCTATCAATTTTTGTCATAAAACCTGTTATAATATAAGACATATTACATATTTCTTTTCAACTATCATTAGTATGCAATTGAATTGGCTATCTATGTGTAGCAATTTTTTGTAAATAACACACTTTAATTAGTAGTTCATTTAAAATTCAAACATTTAGGAGATATTTATGAAGGATAAAATAGAAACACTATCAACAGTTAAATTAAAGCATTCAACAGACATATACAAAATAGTGGACAGTTTAAATCGTACACTGAAAGAAGATGATTTAATGTTTGGATTAGCTTTGGATGAGGATGATCATGAAACAGCAATCTTTACTATCTACCGTACCTAATTGGCTAAGTTGGATTCTAGTTGGGATTATACTGCTTATTATTGGAAGCATTGTTTTTAGTGTGATTTTGTATCAAAATGTTGAAGAGAATAAAGTGTCAGATTTTTTGACTTCTGAAGAGCGAGTGCTTGAAGAAACTGAAATAACTGAAATAGTTGCTACTTCTCGCTATCACGGTGAGATATATTATAACGTGATTGAAGGACAGACAGAAACAGATGTAAGCTTGCTTGCCTTTGTTGAAGTTTCAAATGAAGAAGCGGAAATAAAGACTTTTGAGTTGACTAATTTTATTGATGAAAATACGTTAGTATCACAATGGCGAAATTCCTGTAGTGGCTCATGTGAGCTATTACAATCACACTATGGAATTAGAGGTAACACACCATTGTTGGAATTAAGTTATTTTGATGCAGAAGACCGATTAAGTTATGCATACTACCGCTTAGAAGATGGTTCTTATGATAGTGGTGTATCGTTTTCAAATGATTATTAAAAAAGAAGGGTGATCAAATGGAATTAGCACATCGAGTAAAAGCATTGACGCCATCCTCAACATTAGCGATTACTGTTAAAGCAAAAGAGTTAAAAGATGCAGGACATGATGTTATAGGATTAGGTGCAGGTGAACCAGATTTTAATACACCATCATACATTTTAGATGCAGCTACAAACGCAATGAAAAGTGGATTTACGAAATACACACCTGCGGGTGGAATTGTAGAATTAAAAGATGCCATTATTGAGAAAATGAAGAGGGATCAACAGTTACACTATGATCGAGATCAAATAATAGTTACTACTGGTGCTAAACACGCGCTATACACTTTATTTCAGGTATTGTTAAATCCAGAAGATGAAGTGATTGTACCTTCACCGTATTGGGTAAGCTATCCGGAACAAATTAAATTAGCGCAAGGTAAGCCTATTTTTGTTGAAGCGGATGAGAATAGTCAATTTAAATTAACGCCTGAACAATTAAAGAATGTTATAACGGCAAAAACGAAAGCAGTAATTATCAATTCACCTAGTAATCCGACAGGTTCTATGTATACCAAAGCGGAGTTAACAGCGCTTGGAGAAATTTGCTTAGAAAATAATATTTTAATTGTATCAGATGAAATTTATGAAAAGCTAATTTATACGGATGAAGCACATGTATCAATAGCTGAGATTTCAGACGCATTAAAAGAACAAACGGTCATTATTAATGGTGTATCAAAATCCCACTCTATGACTGGTTGGCGAATTGGTTACGCAATTGGTAGCAAACAAATTATTAACGCAATGACTGGATTAGTATCACATTCTACATCAAATCCAACATCAATTGCACAATATGCCGCTCTTGCTGCATATTCTAAGGGTGATGAAGAAATAGAACAAATGCGTGTGGCATTCCAAGATAGATTAGAGAAAACCTATCAATGGCTTACTGCAATTCCTGGTATTACATGTGTTAAACCAAAGGGAGCATTTTATTTATTTCCAAATGTGAAAGAGGCAGTTAAAATGACTGGTTTTAAAACAGTTGACGAGTGGGTAGAAGCAATATTAGTAGAAGAAAAAGTGGCACTGGTTCCTGGAACTGGTTTTGGTGCACCTGATAACGTTAGACTTTCCTATGTGATTCCGTTAGAACAACTAGAAGAAGCAACGAAAAGAATAAAACGATTTATACTAAATCATCAAATGTAAGTATTGGGATTTTTGGAGGAATTAAGAATGAAAACAACAATAGATCAAGTAGCGAAACATGTAGGCGAAGAAGTGAAGATTGGCACTTGGTTAGCAAATAAACGATCAAGTGGTAAAATTGCATTTCTTCAACTTAGAGATGGAACAGGCTTTATGCAAGGTGTAGTAGTAAAAGCAGAGGTAGCTGAAGAAACATTTCAATTAGCAAAAAATATGACGCAAGAAACATCCATGTATGTTACTGGAATAATTGTGGAAGATACGCGTTCTGCGTTTGGTTATGAGCTACAAGTCAAAGAAATTGAGGTTATTCATGCTGCTGTTGATTTTCCAATAACACCAAAGGAACACGGTACTGAATTTCTAATGGATCATCGTCATTTATGGTTACGTTCTAAAAAGCAACATGCGATTATGAAAATTCGTAACGAGATTATTCGTTCAACATATCAATTTTTCAATGAAAATGGTTATATAAAAATTGATCCACCAATCTTAACTGGATCTGCTGCAGAAGGCACAACTGAATTATTTCATACACAATATTTTGATGAAGAGGCATATCTTTCACAAAGTGG
Organism: Paraliobacillus sediminis; assembly: GCF_003426055.1. Taxonomy (NCBI): domain Bacteria; kingdom Bacillati; phylum Bacillota; class Bacilli; order Caryophanales; family Bacillaceae; genus Paraliobacillus; species Paraliobacillus sediminis. The sequence goes on along the minus strand of NZ_QJSI01000003.1, from coordinate 718,396 downwards.
ACAATTGTATATGGAAGCTGCGGCAATGGCATTTGGTAAAGTATTTTCATTTGGACCAACATTCCGAGCGGAGAAATCTAAAACTAGAAGACATTTAATTGAGTTCTGGATGATTGAACCAGAAATGGCATTTATGAATCATAAAGAAAGTTTAGAAGTGCAAGAAAATTACGTTAGCTACTTGGCACAAGCAGTCTTGAATAACTGTCAGTTAGAATTAACTACATTAGAACGTGATGTATCTAAATTAGAAAAAATTAAAGCACCTTTTCCACGGATTACATATGATAAAGCAGTGGAGTTACTAAAAGAAAAAGGTTTTACGGATATAGAGTGGGGAGAAGATTTTGGTTCCCCGCATGAAACTGCAATTGCAGAAAGCTTTGATTTACCTGTGTTTATAACAGACTATCCAGCTGGTATTAAAGCCTTCTATATGAAGCCAGATCCAGATCGCCCTGAAGTTGTCCTCTGTGCTGATTTAATTGCGCCAGAAGGCTATGGTGAGATTATAGGTGGATCACAAAGAATTGACGACTTGGAATTAATGAAACAGCGCTATGATGAACATAACTTATCAGGTGATGCTTACAAATGGTATTTAGAATTACGTCAATATGGAAGTGTGCCACATGCTGGATTCGGTTTAGGTTTAGAAAGAACTGTAGCATGGTTCTCAGGCGTTGAACACGTAAGAGAGACAATACCTTTTCCACGTTTATTAAATCGATTATATCCATAATGCGTTATTTTAATATAGAACCCTTGACATATTTGATGTTGTCAGGGGTTTTATTATCAATTAACAAAAATGTTTAAACTATTTTGAGGTGACCTACATGAAAAATAAACATTCTTATCAAAATTTTTTAATGGATCAATTAACAATTCCAACTAAACTATTAGGCGAGTACCATACACTTGGATTAACGGAAAAAGATGTGATTGTTCTATTACAAATTCATCGTTTTAGTTTATCAGGTGTTTATTTTCCTACACCGGATGAAATAGCAGACTGTGTTACATTTGATCAACAAGAGTGTTCGATGATATTACGGAAATTACTACAAAAAAACATGGTAGCTATTGAACAAAATGAGGCGGACAAAGTTTTGATGGGTGAACAATATTCGCTTGAACCATTATGGGAGAAGTTATATCAAGAAGCCCCACCAAAAAAAGATGATATGGATAATGAGCTCGCAATGAATATCTTTCTTTTATTTGAACAAGAATTTGGACGAGCATTATCTCCGTTTGAAATCGAAACGATTAATATTTGGATTGATGAAGATGAACAAAAACCCGCACTTATTAAAGCCGCATTACGTGAAGCTGTATTAATGAGTAAACTTAATTTTAAATATATAGATCGCATCTTACGAGAATGGAAGAAGAAAGGTATTAGATCTGTCGAACAAGCAAGAGAACAAAGTAAATCCTTTCATAGTAATCAATCAAATCCAAATGTAGAAAGAGAAGAGCCAAAGCGAGATGTCTCCTTGTATTACAATTGGTTAGAAGATGAATAAGGAGAATGTATGATGCTTAATAAAAAGGATATTGCATACGTATTAGATTGCTTAAAGGATATGTATCCAAATGCAGAATGTGAACTTGTACATAAAAATCCATTTGAATTAGTAATAGCTGTTCTTTTATCAGCACAGTGTACGGATAACTTGGTGAATAAGGTAACAAAAAACTTGTTCCAAAAGTACCAAACTCCTGAAGATTTCTTAGCTGTAACCGTTGAAGAATTACAACACGATATTCGATCGATCGGTTTATATCGTAATAAAGCAAAAAACATTCAAAAACTTTGCCAATCTTTATTGGATAATTTTAATGGTGAAGTTCCAGAGAGTAAGGTAGATTTAGAAACGCTAGCTGGTGTTGGTCGTAAAACAGCAAATGTTGTCGCTTCGGTAGCATTTCATGAGCCTGCGATTGCCGTTGATACACATGTTGAACGCGTATCTAAACGCCTAGCATTATGTCGTTGGAAGGACTCTGTCTTGGAAGTAGAGAAAGCATTAATGCGAAAAGTACCAAAAGAGGAATGGAGTGATACACATCACCGAATGATCTTTTTTGGTCGTTACCATTGTAAAGCAAGAAACCCTAATTGTCCTGAATGTCCATTGTTGTCTATCTGTCGAGAAGGTAAGAAAAGAATGAAACAAAAGGAACGTGAGGAATATGCAAAATGAAGGAATAGCACTGATTGAAGAATGGAAAAATCAGTCGAACTATATTTCTAAGCTCTTTCATGAAAGAAAATATCAAGAAGCATCATTACCGATGCAACTGTTCACAAAAAACTTTATTCAATTGTTATTTATATTGAATAAAGAGGAGTGGGCTGTCGAAACAGAGGGCGTTTATAAACTAAAAGGTTTCACGTATAAACCTTTAAATATAGAAGAACGAATACAGTTTGTACAAACCCATTCACATCAATATCACAGTTATATTCATTTAAATGAATTGTATAAAGAAGCAGAGAAACTTTACGCTAAGGCGGAAATATTAGAGAAGTAAAAAAAACAGCATTTTATTTGCTGTTTTTTTTATTTTGTTATTCTTCAGTTTCATCTTCTTCTGGCGGAGTAGGTACAGGGTTATCTGGGTCTTTTGGTGTTTCTGGTGTTTCTTCTTCGTCTTTCGGCTTATCACTATCTGGATTTTCTTGATCATCATCATTTTCTTTAGGTTTTTCTGGTTCTGCGGGTTCCTCGGATTCTTCCGTTTCTTCAGGATCGGGTTCCACAGGCTCTTCTTCAACTTCTTCTTCAGGTTCTTCTTCTTCAATTTCTTCCGCAGGAACAGCAACTTCAACTGTTCTAGCTTCACTAACGTTACTTTCATCATCTTTACTGATTGCAATTACTTCAATGGTATAAGAAGTACCTCTTTCTATGTTACTTATTTCAAGTTCATTATTATCAGTAGTTGTACTGTTTGAACCAGTACTTACTTGGAATGTAACATCTTCATCCCCATTATAATCCCAGGATACGTCAATAAGATTCGCATCTTCATCATAACTTGCACTCAAACTTGAAACGGGATCAAGTTGTTCGAACTTTTCAGATGTAGCTTCTGGTTCATGTCCCTTTTTAAAAAGTTCAGTTACTATTTGTGATGAAGGGGTGTATGCACTTGCTAATTTTGCAGGGTTCGACCCTTTCTCAACCTTCACTTCAACAACAGAACTAGGTTTTTCAAAGTCTGGTGTTGAAACACCTGCTGATATCGTTGACATGACATGATTAAATAATTTCTGTGAAATTTTTGTATCCTGTACTGGTCTTGTATTACCTTCTGGATAACCAGACCATACAGATACAGTATAATTTGTGCTATAACCTGCAAACCAAATATCTGCATCGTTATCAGTTGTTCCTGTTTTACCAGCCATTGGAATGCTAGATACATTTGCAACTGTACCTGTACCACTTTGAACTACTGATTTCAACATATCTGTTATCATATAAGCAGTAGAGTCAGACATAGCAGCCACTGGTTCTGATTTTAGATCTTCTGAACTTCCATCATCATAAACAACTTTAGTAACAGCGTACGGTTCATTGTAAATACCTTCATTACCAAATGCGCTATAAGCTCCAGCCATTACTAGCGGAGTGACATCTGATTCAGCTCCTCCAATCGCTTCTGTAATACCTAAATTAGTTTCATCATAATTAAAACCTAAACCATTTGCGAAATCTGCTGCTTGTGATGTACCAACTTCATCTAACGTTTTAACAGCAGGAATATTTAATGACCATTGTAATGCGTAGCGAATGCTCATCCATCCTTGAAATTTGTTATTCCAGTTATTAATTGTGTCTCCAGCTTCATTTCCAATTTCATAAGGAGCATCATCATTTATTTGTTGATAAGTGGACCAATTTAAATTTTCAATTGCTGGGCCATAATCAAGTATAGGTTTAATTGCCGAACCAGCTTGTCTACCATCACCTTGATAAGCGTAATTCCAACCGTTGTTATTCTCTCGATTTCTTCCACCACCAATGGCTCGAATAGCACCAGTATTGGTAGCTGTTACTACGATACCAGATTGCAACTCTTCTTCAATAAAATCAATTGGATTCTCATCTGAATTAGATAAGACCAACTCAACTTCTTCTTGTGCAACAGGATCAAGTGTAGTGTAAACTTCTAAACCGTCTGTATAAATATCTGAACCTGTTTTTTCTTCTACCTCATCAGCCACTTTTTGTATGAAAGCTTGATACGGTGTTTCTTGTTCTACAGAAACATTTAAGACATCTTCCACATTAACAGCTTTTGCTTCTTCCGCTTCTTCTTCCGTAATCTTCCCATGTCTTACCATTAAATTTAATACCGTTTCCATCCGTTCTTGCGTTAAATCAGGATTAACTGTCGGATCATATGCAGAAGGGCGCTGTGGTAAACCAGCTAGTATAGCAGATTCTGCTAGTGTTAATTCAGATAAGTCCGTTTTGCTGAAATAGGTTTTTGCCGCCGTTGCAACACCATATGCGCCGGAACCATAATAAATTTTATTTAGATACATTTCTAGTATTTCTTCTTTAGAATATTCACGATCTAGTTGAATTGCTATCCATTGCTCTTGTACTTTTCTTTTTATCGTTTTATCAGTAGAAAGGAACGAATCCTTTACGACTTGTTGTGTAATTGTACTAGCGCCTTCTGAACCAAAACCATCTGTTACATTGGCTAAAACTGCCGCACCGATACGTCTTAAATCAATACCGGAATGCTCGAAGAAACGAACATCCTCTGTCGCTAATACCGCGTCAATTAATGTTTCAGGTAAATCTGTATAACTCGTTTTTGTTCGTTTCTCTGTACCTAGATCTGCATATAATTCTTCATCCATATCATAAATTTTTGAAGAGGCTGGGTCTGAAAGTAAGGCACCATCTAAGTCAGGTGCAGTAGCAATATAGAAAGTAAATAATCCACCAATTCCTATAACAGATGCTAAAAATACGATACCTATGATTAATATTACTTTTTTAAAGACTGATTTATTTTTCTTTTTTGATTTACTTTGTTGTTTTCTTCTTGCTGCTCGAGATTGGCTATCATTTGCCATAACTCATCTTCCTCCGTTCTAAAAGTAAAGCTGGTCAATAATTTTTAAATAATCTATTCTTGCTGGGAAACCAATCGGGATCTCAGTGCCAGCTTCTTTAATTTCTTGATAGGGAATAGACTTTTTTCCTCCATTAAATTGACGATTCCAATAATTAAAAAGTTTCACTGCTGGTAGAAAAAAAGTTTGATCATATACAGCGAATCTAATTAATAGAAAACAGATACCACCATGTTCAACAATTGTTTTCATATGATCGATTTGATGATCATGAATATTGCTAAGAGGAAACGATGTTTTACTTTTTGTTTCTTTTGCCTCAAAGTCAATGTAGTGTGATCGATAAATGCCATTATAATCTGTGGTGGAAGCCTGTTTAAAATAGCCTTCCTTGATTACTGCTGCACTTCTTTTTGGGTAATCCACTTTCACAATCTGAACAGGTGTCGGTTTCTTATGGATAACCGCTTGATTCGTGATACGATAGTAGTCATTCGTATCATTAATGTCATCTTCTAACGTCATTCCACGATTACTAAAGCTTGTCTTTTTTTTATTACTAGTGAGTTTAGACTGGGAGGAAGATTTCTTCCCATTCGGGTAATTCATGCTATTTATTCCTCCTGCTAAAAGTATCATACCAAATTAAATGTTCAAATACCCATTTTAAATAGTATAGATTATAAGCTTCTCCCTATTATAATTGTTTTTCTCCATTTTTACAAAAACAAGCTTAGCTTTTCATCCAATACGCTAAATGAAAAAATAAGCTGTTTTACACTAAAAATGTATGTTTTCTTCTAGTTTTGTCAGGTGTGCAGGACTATTGGAATTTATAGAGAATCTGTCAAACACCAATAACGATAGAGGAGTGGACGATTTGGAACAAGAAAAAGTGAATCAAATAAACGGTGTATCTAAACAAGTATATAATCAATCCTATACAAAACTAATGGAAACTATTCGCTTAATGGATCAACGTATTAGTTCAAAGGCAGATGATGTTGTGTTAACGATAACGTCAGCTCATCGGAAAGAAATTGAGAGTTTGCAGCAAGAAGTGACGCAGATCAATAAGATACTAGAAGATTTGCAAGAAACTAACGTACAAAGAGTTCATACTATACCCTTTAAGAGACAAAAAAGAAATAAAAATTGGTTTAAACTACTCCCATTTGTGCAAAAATCATGATAAAGTAAAGAGGATAGGTGATTGGAGCGATACAGATGAACTTAAAAGAAACAACAATTCAATTAAAAAGAGAGTTGGAATTGTTGAAGTCAAATTATCTAGAACAAGAGAAACCAGCACATAAACGTGATAAAGACTTTTTCCATTATGTAAAAGAAAAGACAAACCCTGTATTCCAACTGAATGAATCCTGGGAAACACTTGCAGCAGAACATGTAAAGGATAGAGACGTTCGTGTTCATCCACAGCAAGTTGCATCGACTAGAGAGAACATGGATCTTTTATTAATGCATAGTTATTATATTGACGTAAAAAGAAAAAGATATATGGAATTATATCAATCCGTACAATATGTATGTGATTTAATATTAGAGGATTTTTGATAAGTAATATTCTGTTCAATTTTCATAATAATCAGTGAGAGTAGGATTCGTATATGGACAAACTAGAATTAATTGAGCATGCAAAGGAAGCAAGGAAAAAAGCATATATCCCATATTCTAAATTTGCAGTTGGTGCAGCATTAGAAACAAAGTCAGGGAAAGTGTACTTAGGTTGTAATATTGAAAATGCTGCTTACCCTGTAAGTTTATGTGCAGAAAGAGTAGCGATATTTAAAGCCATATCAGAGGGTGAAACAGAATTTAAACAATTAGCAGTTGTTGCAGATACGGATCGACCAGTATCACCATGTGGCTCATGCCGACAAGTGATGAGTGAATTCTTTAACGAAGATGTGTCTGTACATATTACGAATTTGAAAAATGATGTAAAATCGGTAACAATTGATCAATTATTGCCTTACTCGTTTCAAGCAACTGACATGAAATAGGGAAATTTTCAAAAACTAGGACATTGACTCAGACGAATATCACAATCTTCACATAGGTTAATAGGGAATCAATCATTACTTTTTATTTTGAGAATGATTGTTAACTGTTAAACGATTGGAGAGGAGATAATTTTATGAGACATCACACACCTTATAATGGGAACCAAGCTTGTGGGCCAACTCAAACAATTGTTTGCCCTACTAAGTGCAATGAGGTAAATACTGCTAGTCAGAGCAATGTACAGTATATTCATCCATCACATACTGTAGTAAAGAATCATCACTTAGTGAAAAATACGCATGTTTATCCACATTCAACATCATGGCAGAATACTGTTAACAGTGTTAATGTGTATGGTGGTTCACCGCAAGTGCCTGCTCCACCTGTTCCGTCAGCACCAGTGAATCAACCGCCTAGACCAGGTTTTTGGAGATAATAGTAATAACTATGTACCATAAAAAAAGCTGGAGCTTCCAGCTTTTTTTATGAAAAAGGAAAGATGATGTATGATAAAAAGACTAACAATTACAGGTTATAAATCATTTGAAATAAATATATTTAAAATTGACGATCAAAAAGTCGTATTTATAAAAAAGGCTATCGAAAAACGGCTTATTTCTCTTATTGAGGAAGGATTAGAATGGGTGATTGTTTCTGGACAAATGGGTGTAGAACTATGGGCAGCTGAAGTTGTTATGGATTTACAGGATACATATGATGTAAAATTAGCTATTATCCCACCGTTTGATAACCAAGAATCACGTTGGCCAGAGCCATATAAAGAGGCTTATCAGCAAGCTATTATGCAAGCTGACTTTTTTGAGTTGCTTTACCAAAGTGATTATAAAGGACCACATCAGTTTAAAGCAAAAAACAAATGGCTTCTAGAAAAAAGTCAAGCAAGTCTTATATTAGTTGATGAAGAAAATCCAGGCAGTGTAAAATTCTTTTTAGAAGAAGCGAAAAAGAGAAATAACCAGACAGACTATGCAATATACTACATTACACCGTTTGATTTAGATGATATCGTGCAAGAATGGCTTGAAAATAATCCTGACTTACCAAACAGTGATTGACATTTGACGAAAAATTTGAAAAAATAAGAATAGAGCTTTGGAAAATACGAGGTGAATATAATGACAGAAGAAGTGAATCAATTGAAAACAAAAGACATTTTAGATAAAGATTTTAAAACGTCAATGCGTGGATATAATCAAGAAGAAGTTGATGAGTTTTTGGATGTGATCATTCAAGACTATGAGCGTTTTGCAAATGAGATCACTAAACTAAGACAAGAAAATGATCGTATTAAAAAACAAGCACCTGACCAAACTAGAACAAGACCATCAACTTCCAACCATCAAGTCAATTATGATATTTTAAAACGATTATCTAATTTAGAGAAATCTGTATTTGGTAAGAAATACGCTGATTCGTAATAATTGTGTAATTACCACTAATTACTACAACATTGGATCAAAAGATATGTTATACTTATTTAGTTGTCGTAATGAAACAGTGTGCGTACAATATTAAATTTTTAAATTTAGAATAACCATAAAAATGAATGTTTTGGTAATCGCTGCACATATTATATGTGTAGAGGAAAGTCCATGCTCACACAGACTGAGATGTTTGTAGTGTTCGTGCTTGATGAAGACATAAATCAAGGTAACCTATATGGTTAACGGCAGGATAAGCACCTACGTCTATTAATAGATATGGTGTGATGTCCTTTAAAGTGCCACAGTGACGTAATCAGTCTGGAAACAGTCTGGGTGGAACGGGTAAACCCCATGAGTGAGCAACCCAAATTTTGGTAGGGGCATCTTGGATTAGGGAATTCAACCGAAACAAGGACAAGCTTGATTAGCTTGTAGATAGATGATTACTACTTGTGTACGAGGCTGACCACCGTTTGTAGTGCAAATAGTACAGAACATGGCTTATAAAACATTCATTGGTCTATCAAATAAGATGTATTGCCCTTCCTAACCTAATTGTTAATTGGTGTTTGGAAGGGTTTTTATTTTGTATAGGAAGGGATTAAAGATAATGACAGAAACAGTTAAATTAATAGCAACAGCTGCAATGGGACTTGAGTCAGTCGTAGCAAATGAAGTAAAAGCATTAGGATATACAGAGGTTCAAGTTGAAAATGGTAAAGTGATATTTGAAGCAGATATAAATGCGATCCCACGTTGTAACTTATGGTTACGTACAGCAGATCGATTAAAGGTTGTTATCGGACAGTTCTATGCTACAACATTCGATGATCTCTTTGAAGCAACAAAAGCATTAGATTGGGATCATTACATACCCGAAAACGGTAAATTTCCTGTAATCGGAAAGTCGCATAAGTCAACGTTGTTTAGTGTTTCTGATTGCCAAGCAATTGTAAAAAAAGCAATCGTTGAAAAGTTGAAGAAGAAATATGGCATAGCTGACCGTATTCCAGAAACAGATGCATTATACCGTGTTGAAGTTGCGATTTTAAAAGACCTCGTTACCTTAACAATTGATGCTACTGGTGTTGGTTTACACAAACGTGGTTACCGTACAGGCCAAGGCGAAGCACCTTTAAAAGAAACGTTAGCAGCGGCACTTGTACAATTAACAAATTGGAAACCAGATTATCCATTAGTTGATTTATTTTGTGGTTCCGGTACGATCCTAATTGAAGCCGCTCTAATAGGACAAAATATTGCACCTGGTTTTAATCGTTCATTTGCCTCAGAAGAATGGCCACTTATTCAACGAAAACTATGGGATAAAGCTTTTGAAGAAGCAGAAGATTTAGCTAATTATGACCAAGTGTTAGATATTACGGGAACTGATATTGACCACAAAATGATCCAAATTGCACAAGATAATGCAACTGAAGCAGGACTAGCAGATTTAATTGATTGGAAACAGATGCAAGCAAAAGATTTTAATCCTAAACGACCGAATGGCTACTTGATATCAAATCCACCATACGGTGAGCGTATTGGTGATCAAGAAGAGGTTAGAGAGTCCTATCAACAAGTTGGAGAAGTGATGCGCTCAAATCCTTCTTGGAGTTCCTATGTTTTAACGTCTGATGAAAAGTTTGAAGCTATGTATGGTAAAAAGGCAACAAAAAAACGCAAATTATTTAATGGCTTTATTAAAGTGGATTACTATCAATACTTTGGTAAAAGAATCTAATAAGGAGTGGTCAGATGCAAACAGTAGATACTTTAGAAAAGGAATTTAAAGAACTGTTAAAAGATCAAGATGCGTACCGAGAGGCACTAGCCTTAGTGCAGTGGGATTTGAGGACTAAGATTCCTGAAAAGGGAGCAGAACAACGATCAGAAGTGATTGGTTTCTTGTCACAGAAAATGCATCAACTAGCAACATCTGATAAAATGAAGCATTTAATCGATCAATTAAAGGATAAAACAACCAATAACGTGTTACAAAAGTCATTAGAAGAATGTGAACTCGAATATAAACGTAGTATAAAAATCCCTGATGCTGAATATAAAGCATTTGTCACACTTCGTTCTAAATCAGAATCTGTTTGGCAAAAGGCGAGAGAAGATAATAACTTCAGTTTACTTCAACCATATTTAGAGGAACTTGTATCTTACAATAAAAGGTTTGCCACGTATTGGGGCTACCAAGATAACAAATATGATGGCTTATTACATTTATACGAACCAGGAATGACAACAGAGATTCTTGATACCGTATTTGAGCAGGTTAGAACTGGTTTAACTAAGCTTGTTAAGCAAATTAGTGAGACAAAAATACAACCAGATGAGAATTTGTTAACACACCACTTTCCAAAAAAAGATCAAGAAAATTTCAGCTTAGATATATTAAAAAAAATGGGATATGACTTTGACGCTGGAAGATTAGATGAAACAATTCATCCATTTGCAATTGGCATAAACCCAAATGATGTCCGTGTAACAACACGTTATGATGAAAACGACTTTCGGATGGCTGTTTTTGGAACCATACACGAGGGTGGTCACGCCTTATATGAACAGAACATCTCTAAGGGCCTTGCGCAAACACCGATGGCAAGTGGTACTTCTATGGGCATACATGAGTCACAGTCGCTATTTTGGGAAAACTTCATTGGAAGAAGTGAGGCGTTTTGGAAAGAACATTTTGACTTATTTCATAGTTATGCACCAGCAGCATTTCATACACTTGATTTTTCTGATTTTTATACAGCAATTAACGCGGTAAAACCTTCTTATATCCGAATCGAGGCAGATGAATTAACATACTGTTTACATATTATGATTCGCTATGAATTAGAGAAATCCCTAATTAATGGTGATTTGGCTGTAAAAGACTTACCTGAAGCTTGGAATCAGAAAATGGAAGATTATTTAGGGATTAGACCCACATCTGACAGAGAAGGTGTTTTACAAGATATCCATTGGGCTGCTGGTGATTTTGGCTATTTCCCATCTTACGCATTAGGTTATATGTACGCGGCACAATTTAACAATCAATTATCGAAGGAAATGAATATAGAACAAATAATAAGTTCAGGAGACTTCTCTCCGATAAAAAATTGGCTTACGCGTCATATACATCAACATGGTAAAATGAAAAAACCTCTAGAAATTATCAAAGAAGTCACCAACGAACCGTTAAACGCTACCTATTTATTAGACTATTTAACGGAGAAATATACAAAAATATATGATTTATAAAGAAAACCATCACTATTTAGCCATAGTGATGGTCTTCTTTTGGATTAAAATGTTTAATTAGCATTAGATATTATGAAAATTAGCTTAATGCTGAAGCCATATCAGGAGCAATTAAATCATTTGCTTCATAAAGAGATGTGATTTTTACTTGAAATTCATCCCAAGCAGCTTGTGCAGTTGTTAAATCTACTTCATCAGCATCTAAACTAGTTTGAGCTTCTTGGTAATACGTTTGTAAAGTTGAAATCGCTTCTTCATATTCTGCTTTTTGTTCTTCTGGTAATTCTGTGTCCAACGTATAACCTTCAAGTGTGCTAGCAGCCTCTTCTGCAGCAGTTTTAGCTTCATCTAATGCAGCTTGAACTGTTGCTTCATCTGCTTCCTCATCAACGATAGCTGCTTGGTAAGCGTTAATCTTTTGTTGATAGGGTGCTACATCACTTGTTAATTCTGATTGAGCATCTAATAACCCAATCTGGACAGATTGATCATCTGTTGTTTGTTCTTCTGGTGTTTCTGTTTCAGCTGTTGCATCTTCGTTTTCATCTGCTGAACAACCAGTAACGACTAATACGGTTACTAAACTAAATACGAATAAAAGTTTCTTCACGAATTACCCTCCTAATATATGTATGTAATTAAAGCTAAGTAATCATTTTAGTACGAGTGTTATTAAATGTAAATAGATATTAGATAAGTCTTACTATTAAGAAAATTCTGGCAAATAATTGATTGTATGATTTTTGCGTTAAACTATAAAAGAAATTAATCTAGTATTCAACAAAAATCTATATTATAATTGCTATAGTTATAGTAACTATTTAGCAGTAAGATTATGATTCCATTTAAATGTTATAGGTAGTTTTTTGAAAGAGGGGATCGAATGAGGAATAACGTAACGTTAGGAGATTATATTGAAATACTATGGGAAAAAGGTTTTAAATTAACAGATGAAGAAGTCCAATTTATATACTTTGGCAAACAGTATACAAATGCAAATGATTGGTTAATCATTATGGCAATAAAAACGACACTTCAAATTCAGCGTCAATTTGACGGAAGTTTCTATATTAGTTTGTTGGAGTTGTTGCAAGAGAAAAAGGTGACTACCGAAAAACAGGCGAAAAAGGAATTTCAGAAGAAAGGGATTATGTAGTTGAGTTTTTCCACTGTAGAATCGCTTCTCGTGCGAGACGATCTGCATTTTTATTTTGTATGCTTGGTATCCATTTAATAAAACAGTGGGGAAATGTCTTGATCTGGGATAGTATTTCCTGTAATAGGGGTTGATAGTTTTTGTTTTTAGTATGTTCTCTTTCAATCATATCCACTACTAATTTTGAGTCAGACCGTATAGACAAAATTTGATCAGGGAAATTTTCTTTGCATAGCTGTAGTGCTTTGATCACAGCATGTATTTCGGCTTCGTGATTGGATAGTATCCCTACATAAAAATGATGGGATAGATATTGCTGTTTATTTTTAATTACTATTCCAACACCACTTGGTCCTGGATTCCCACTAGAAGCTCCGTCTACATATACTTCTAACATACTACACACCCCCTATCTAAAAATACGATGGCCTCCAGAACACCGCCAAATAGTTACAATTATTTTTTGAAAAACAGCTACCGCTTGTATGCCTCGTTTTCACTTGTTGTCTTATAAATTTGCAACATACCCCAACGAATGTTTAAAAGTCCTAATTATAAGTAATAGAAAAAGAGCTCTTAGAAAGTCGAATCCTTTTTATATTCACTTTTAAAGAAGCTACCTTACATAGATGAATCTAACGCTCTTCTATTCGTGATTTCAATATAGCGTATTCGATTTAAGCAGTCAAGGAATTGGAAGCGAAATAGGATGATAAGTGGTAAAATAAATACAGTTCGTTTCACTATAAAATGGAGGAGTGTCTATTGACATTACTAATTGGTCTAACAGGCTGGGGAGATCATGATACCTTGTATACGGATCCAGACAAAAAGAAGAATAAATTAGCTACGTATAGTTCACATTTTCCTGTTGTGGAGATTGATAGTTCTTTTTATGCTATTCAGTCACAAGAAAATTATTATAAATGGATTTCTGAGACACCAGATAATTTTCATTTTGTTATCAAGGCACATCAATCAATGACTGGGCATGATCGAATAAAGCGCAGTATTCAGGAAGCAAAGCAATTATTTCAGTCATTTCTAGAGTCGATTCAACCAGTTATTGAGGCAAATAAACTACATACTATTTTGTTTCAATTTCCACCTTGGTTTGATGTACGTGCAACCAATATTCAAAAGTTGCGAAAAATAAAACAACTACTTCCAAGTATGCCAATAGCAATAGAATTCCGGAATCAAACATGGTTTGAATCTGAGCACCGACAGGCTACTCTGAATTTGATTAAAAAGAATGGATGGACACATACAATCTGTGATGAACCACAAGCGGGTGAAGGATCTGTTCCGACCGTATTAGAAATAACAAATCCCTCTACTGTACTTGTTCGCATGCATGGTAGAAACATACATGGTTGGAATCGTAATGGTCGTGACGGAGAAGATTGGCGAAACGTACGTTACTTATATCAATATAATAAAAAAGAATTAACAGAATGGGCGGAATATGTAAGACAACTAGAGGAAAAAGCAGAAACCGTCACAATATTATTTAATAATAATTCAGGTGGAGATGCTAGTGATAACGCAAAAGAGTTCATACAATTATTAGATATTTCATATAAAAATTTAAATCCGAGGCAATTAGATTTATTTGAAGATGACTAAGGGGAGATAATGATGGATAAGAATGTTGTTTTAGCGGAAATAGAGACTTATATATATAATCTGTTTCATTTGGATGCCACCGGACATGATTATTATCATATGAAACGTGTGGCCAAGATGGCGAAGTATTTAGCTGAACAAGAAAATGGAGATCCATTTCTTTGCGAAGTGTCTGGCTGGGTTCACGATGTTGGAGATGATAAACTAACGGATGATCCTGAACAAGCAATAGTAGAATTGAAACATTTTTTGACGTCTATTTCTCTATCAGATATCCTGGTTGATTCGATTATGGAAACAATAACTACCGTGTCATTTCGAAAAGGACAGGACCCAAAAACGTTAGCAGGAAAAATTGTCCAAGATGCAGATCGGTTAGATGCAATTGGAGCAATCGGGATTGCACGAACATTTGCCTATGGCGGGAATAAAAATCGTTCCATACATTCGGAAGAAGCCCACCAAAAACAGCATGCAACCATACAACATTTTGACGATAAACTTTTATTAATAAAGGATAAAATAAAAACGGATGCAGCAAAAGAAATAGCAGTGAAACGACATGCTTATATGGAACAATTTCTTTCTACCTTTTATAACGAGTGGAACAGCAATTTATGATAATAATAAAGAGGCAAGCGGGGATCAATTAGCTTTCCGCTTGCTTCACCATTATTACTGATTAGTTTTCGACTACCATTCGTTTTGTTCCGATATACCTTTCTTGCCAGTAACTTATTCCTAAATCGCTAACTTCGACACCATTTGATTCACCAGCATGTATAAATTGATTATTGCCAACGTATATTCCCATGTGTGAAGGACCTGATTTATAGGTTTCAAAAAAGACAAAATCACCAATTGAACGTTTGTCTACTTGCACTGACATATTCCATATTTCAGATACAGTTCGTGGAATAGAAATACCTAATTGTTGAAAAACATATTGGATATAGCCACTACAATCAAATCCGCTTGGTGAGGTGCCACCCCATAAATAAGTTGTTCCTGTGTACTGTTTCGCAGTTGTGATTAACTGGTTGGTATCAAGTGACTGGTTTGTTTTAGGAACGACCACACTTTCGTTTGGGGTAGAATCTGCTTCTTTTACGTTGTTGTCATGTTCAGCAGGGTTAACTTCAACTGTAAGTTCAATTTCAGCTGCTTTTGCTACTGTTTCTTCTTGTTGTAGCGTCTTTATTGTTTCTTGATTTATCTCTTGTCTTACTTCTAATCCATTGTCTTGTTGGAAATACCTAAGTGCTTGATTCGTCTTTGGTCCGAATATGCCATCTAAGGAATCTTTATAATAGCCAAAATAGTATAATGCCTGTTGCATGCTCTTTATTGCTTCACCTGTTTCACCTAAATAATATGTTTGATCAATATCTTTTAAAGGTGCTAAGTATTTTTCGCGTTCCCTACTCAAAATTATATTAATTGTTTGTTGATCGGCTTTACCTGTTATACTTAGGTCATGTTCAATCTGCATTTTTTTAAGTGCATATTCGGTAAATATACCAAATTCACCATCAATTTCCTTGTTATAATACGATAAGTAATTTAACTTTTTTTGCAGAACACGAACCGCTTGATTGTGTTCACCATAAGCAACTTCTTCGTCATCATTTTGAAAGATTTCATTTTGAATCATTGGGTATGCGTCTACGTAAAAGGCGAAAGGTTGACTTATCATATAGCCATAAGCCATGGAGTGTTTTGCGACTTGTTGGATGTTACTAGTCGAAAGCATGTAAAACGCCTCCTTTCAAATTATCTGTACGTAGTAAATTATGATGCAATAGCCCAATACATGTACTATAGTTCAAAACGAAATGTTTTTGTAATATGTTACAATAAGATTTTAATGACCATGTAAAATAAAGGAGTGTATATAATGGCAACAGGAGAGCAAGCTTATCTCGATTTATGTCATATGATTTTAGAAAATGGAACCAAAAAAAATGATCGAACACAAACAGGAACCTTATCCGTATTTGGACATCAGATGCGTTTCCCATTACAAGAGGGTTTTCCTTTATTAACAACGAAGCGCGTCCCGTTTCGTTTAATAGCTAGTGAATTAATTTGGTTTATAAAAGGAGACACGAACATCCAATATTTATTAAAACAAAACAATAATATCTGGAATGAGTGGGCATTTAAAAAGTGGATAGAAAGTGATGCATACCAAGGACCTGATATGACTGATTTTGGAAATAGGAGTCAACGCGATCCTGAATTCGCCCAATTATATAATGAAGAAATGGATAAGTTTAAAGACAAGATCGTACATGATGATACATTTGCTGAACAATATGGCGACTTAGGTTCCGTTTATGGTAGTCAATGGCGTGCATGGAAAACGTCACAAGGAGAAACGATTGATCAATTACGTCAAGTAGTTAAGGCAATTAAAGAAAATCCTGATTCGCGAAGACATATTGTTACGGCGTGGAATCCAGAAGATGTACCAAGTAATATGGCACTCCCACCTTGTCATATCATGTTTCAATTTTATGTAGCTGACGGTAAGCTTTCTTGTCAATTATACCAGAGAAGTGGCGATGTCTTTCTAGGTGTCCCGTTTAATATAGCAAGTTATGCCTTGCTTACACACTTAATTGCACATGAGTGTAATTTAGAAGTTGGTGAATTTATTCATACATTAGGGGATACGCATCTTTATAGCAATCATCTTGAACAAGTTAAAACACAACTTGATCGCACAGCTTATCCCTTGCCTAAACTAAAGATTAATCCAGCGTTATCCTCAATTTTTGATATCGAAATGGATGATCTAGAAATTGTCGATTATAAATCACATCCAGCAATTAAAGCACCAGTAGCTGTATAAGGAAAGGAGTGCGTACCAATGATTTCATTCGTTTTTGCAATGGATAAAAATCAAGTGATTGGACACGAGCAATGGATGCCATGGGATTTACCTCGGGATTTACAATTTTTTAAAGAAGTAACACTAAATCATACGATTATAATGGGAAGAAAGACATTTGAATCATTTAAGAAACCTTTACCAAAAAGAAGGAACGTTATTATAACAAGTGACCAATCCTATCAACAAGACGGGTGCGAAGTAATCCATTCGATTGATACGATTCTTGAATGGAATAAAGCCAACCCTGAAACGGAATATTTCGTCATTGGTGGCGGAACTATTTTCGAACAAGTCTTGCCTTATGCTGACAGAATGTATATGACCTATATTGACAACACGTTTGCAGGAGATACCTATTTCCCTTCGTACAAGGAAGAAGATTGGAGCATCACTAGTAAAACCAAAGGAATAAAAGATGAAAAGAATCAACACGATTATTATTTTATACAATATGACCGAAAAAAATAAGTAAGTCACGTAAGGAGAGTAAAAATGCGCTCATTTTATCAATATATGATGCGGTATCGAGGAGCGAAAAAAGTAACAAACGAAAGCCGATTAGCAGAATGGATGTTTCGTGATCACGATTTCCCAAAACATAGTGAATCATATGACGAGGTTAGTCGCTATTTAGAGTGGAACATCCCATTTAAAGAAGCAGTTCAAGTATTTGACCATTTATGGGATGACTATCAAGAAGTGAAGTAGGCTCTAGTGTATACTAGGGCCTCTCCATTTTATTTTTTTTAGTAAGGGGGAGTTACATACAATGAAAATTTTACATACTGCAGATTGGCATCTTGGAAAAATCGTTAACAGTGTTCATATGACAGAAGATCAAGCACATGTCCTAGCGCAATTTATAGATATTGTTAGAGAAGAAAAACCAGATTTGATTATTATTGCTGGAGATATTTATGATCGTTCGATCCCTCCAAAGGAAGCGGTTGAACTATTAGATAGTGTCTTGACGCAATTAATTACTGACTTTGATAGTCCTGTCTTAATTATATCTGGAAACCACGATAGTCCAGATCGTTTGCAATTTGGTAGTCGTCTATTTAGAGAAAATGATCTATTTATCGAAACGAAATTAACAACTGAATTGAGATCGCTCACTTTTGATGACGCGTTTGGACCTGTACATTTTCATCTTATTCCATACATCGAACCTGCTGATGCTCGGTCTGTATTTGAGGACGAGACGATTCAATCCCATCAACAAGCAATGGAAGCGATTGTTTCTCGTATAAAAGAGCGTGAAAATATGGAAGAAAGACATGTTTTAATTGGACATGCCTTCCTCGCCGGTGGTATGGAAACAGATTCAGAAGAACGTTTATCAATGATTGGTGGTAGTCCATATGTTGATAGCTATTTATTTAAAGATTTTAGTTATGTAGCTTTAGGTCATTTACATCAACCACAAAAAGTGACATATGACTGGATCCAATATAGTGGTTCCATTTTAAAATATTCTTTTTCAGAAGCCAGTAATACCAAATCAGTTACGATGATTAACTTAGCGGCAGACAAAACAATTGACTTGTCACGTATTCCACTTAAACCCAAACGTGATTTGCGTATTATTGAAGGTTACTTTGATGACTTTATTAACGGGAATAAAGCGGAACCAACTGACGATTATTTACACATTCGTTTATTGGATGATGGTCAAATATTAGATCCAATAGGTAAGTTACGTCAAAAATATCCAAATATTTTGCGTCTAGAGCGGAAAGTATTGCAATCAAATCGCCAACTAAACGAGTTAAATCAAATAAAAGAAAAACAGAAAATGACACATGCGCAACTATTTCATACCTTTTATGAAGAGATGAAGGGCGAACCTATTACAAAAGAGCGTGAAGAACATATCGATCAAGTCATTCAAACTTTAATTGAACAAGAGAGGGGGAAATAAGATGCGGGCTGTATCTATTATGCTATCTGCTTTTGGTCCATATAAAGCGGAACAAGAGATAGATTTCAGAGAGTTAGGCAATGAATCTATTTTTTTGATAACAGGTCCAACTGGTGCTGGTAAAACGACGATATTTGATGCGATTTGTTTTGCATTGTATGGAAAAGCAAGTGGTAGTGAACGCGATCATGATACATTTCGTAGTCATTTTGCTACGCCTGATGACAAAACCGCAGTTTCTTTTACCTTTCAATTGAAAGAGAGAACCTATTTTGTATATCGCCAACCTAAACAGCAAAAGCCAAAAGAAAGAGGCGAAGGATTTCGAGAGGAGCCCGCACTTGCTGAACTTTATCAGATTGAAGACGGTGAAAAACAGTTACTTCATTCAAAAATTAAAGACGTTAATGAAACAATTGAAGAGATGCTAGGTCTTGATTATGATCAATTTCGTAAAATGATTATGATTCCTCAAGGAGAGTTTCGTAAGTTAATAGCTGAAAACAGTAACGAGCGGGAAGAAATTTTACAGAAAATATTTAGGACGTATTTCTATCAAGATGTAACAGAAGCTTTAAAAGCACAAGCGAAAGATGTAAAAGAAAAATTAGAACAAACCGAGTGGAAAGTAACACAGGAAATGAACAAAATAGAATGGGATGATCCTGCTCTAGTAGATCTATCAACAATTAATAACGCGATAGAAGCACTACATGGCAAAATAAAAGTAGATAAAGAGAAATCTATAGAATTAAAAAAAATGATTACAGAAGAAAAGAAAGAACGTGAACGGAGTCAAGAAGCTTTCTTCAACGGGAAACAGATCGCAGATAAATTTTTAGAGAAAGCACAATTGAGTGAAGAAAAGAAAAATGTAGTGCAGCAAAAGCCAGATATAGAAGAGAAAAAGCAAGCTCTATCGTTAGGAGAACGAGCGAATACAGTACTCCCATATGAGAAACAAGCAGCTGATCGACGACAAGAATGGAAAGAGCAACAGGATAAAGTTGTTACCCAAAATAAGCAGTTGGTAAATCTCGAAAAAGCTTTTGAAGAAATGACAGAGAAATATAATGTACAGAAGCAACAGGAAAAAGAAAAACAAGAAGAGTTTGTCCAACTAGGTGAAAAGAAAAAGCAAGTTGAAAAGTTACGCCAGTACACACAACGGAAAATCGCATTAGAAGCGGCTCATAAAAAATATACGCAAATAAATGATAAAGTGCAATCCACAACAAAAGTAATAGAAGATAAGCAAAAAGCTCTTCTTCAACTAGAAGAATTCTTACGTACGCAATCCCAACAAACAAAAGTTTATTATCAAGTAGAGAAAGAATTAGCTCAAGCACAAGAGTCAGATAAAAAAAGTCAAACGTTGTTAGAATCTTTCCTTGCTTTAGAGGAATTGCGTATGGACTATAAACAAGTAAAAAACAGCTATATGACTATAAATCAACAAATAAAAGACCAACGGAAACGGCTGCAAGAAATGGAAGTAAAACAGCAAACAAATCATGCGTATGTTTTAGCAAGTCATTTACACGATGGAGAAGCGTGCCAAGTTTGTGGCTCAACAGACCACCCAGCTAAAGCAAATATAGAAGCGGCTGTAATTTCAGAAGAAGCTTTTAAAAAGGAACAAAATGTTTTGATTCAATTAGAGGAAGAATTACCAAAATGGCAAGATGCTTATGTTCACGCAAAGTCGAAAGGTGAAACGAAACGAGATATGGTTGAGAATCTAGCTTCTGAATTTAATCTTGTATTGGATAAGCTAAATAAAGAAACATTAAAAGAATTAACTGAGCAAACAATTGATAAAGTAGAAAAGAAAAAACAAGCATTAAAAGAAGAAGAAATAAAAGTCACCCGTTTAGAAAAAGCGGAATTAGAGAAACAAGATATTACAAAGGAAATAGAAAAGTTAAATAATGCGCTGGATACGGAAAAGAAACAATTAGAAGAAGC
This sequence comes from Paraliobacillus sediminis, assembly GCF_003426055.1. NCBI lineage: Bacteria > Bacillati > Bacillota > Bacilli > Caryophanales > Bacillaceae > Paraliobacillus > Paraliobacillus sediminis. The sequence continues at coordinate 696,979 of NZ_QJSI01000003.1, read as the reverse complement.
GAAGAATGAGCAAGTAATAATTGAAACGCAAGTAACGCAATTAAAAGCGGATATTCCAGATCAATCAATGACGATAGATGAATGGCAAGAACATATTCAAAAGACAGAACAAGCATTGGATAGATGGTTTAAACAATGGGAACAACAACAAAAGGCATGGGAAGATAGTAAACAACAACGTGAGGAAGCGCGGTTAAACCTTATCTCTATTGAAAAATTTACTGCAGAGTTAGCACAAAGAAAAGATGCACAGCAAGCGATTTTCACCCAAAAAGTTGAAGAAGCTGGTTTCACGAGTACGCTTCGTTATCAGGAAGCAAAAAAATCAACCGAACAGTTGAACAAGTTAAAAGATGAAATCGAACACTATACGCAATTGAAACAAAAGATCACAGAACGGTTAGATGTATTAACGGAACAATTAAACAATCAAACAGAACCAGATCTTGAGAAGCTAAAAGAAACAGTTGATCAACATACAAAGAAACTAGAAGAGACAAACCAATCTTTTCATGCAATTGAATTAAAGATACAACAACATGAAAAGCTCCATACTACAGTTCAAAAATTAGTGAAAGAGCAACAAATATATGAAAAGAAATATTTTGACATTGCTGAATTAGCCGACCTTGCCCGTGGTACCAATCATTTAAAATTATCATTTGAACGGTATGTGTTATCTTCCTTCTTAGATGAAATACTATTACAGGCTAATATCCGGATGGACCAGTTAACGGAAAATCGTTATCAACTGATTCGAAGTAATGAAGTCGCCAAACGTGGTGCTAAGAGTGGATTAGACTTAGAGGTAATGGATCAACATACGGGGCAACAGCGTTCTGTTAAAACACTCTCAGGTGGCGAAGGATTTAAAGCAGCACTTAGCTTAGCTTTAGGAATGGCGGATGTTGTACAGGCACATTCTGGTGGCGTACAGTTAGAAACACTATTCATTGATGAAGGATTTGGTACGTTGGATGAACTCTCTTTAGAGCAAGCAATAGAGTGTCTAAAAGGGCTGCAACAATCTAATCGTGTGTTAGGAATCATTTCACATGTACCGCAATTAAAAGAGGAAATATACGCAAAATTACAAATCACCCCTTCTGCACAAGGATCACATGCAGTTTTTACTTTTTAAAAGATACCATTTTACTGTATAATGAAAGAAAATAGAACGGAGGGATTTATATGACGATGCCGCTTACAATAGAAACTAAACTGGTAACAGATGCAAAAGAAAGACGCGTGGAAGGTCTTGAGAATCACTTTTCTATTACACTAGCAGGTTATTGGTTATTTCCCATGCAAGAACGGATGGAAATTAGACGCCATCAGGAATCAGATCAAATAGGTTTTGGTAAAGTTATCGAATTAACTTGGAAAGACGGACAAACAATTTGCACCTATCAACTTCTTTCTCTTTATAGCGTCAATTAATGACATGTTGCTTTTACTTTTATGTAAGATAAGCAGGCATTTTGCGCTTACCCAGGAAATAATTCAGCTAATATTCAAAAAGGATGGATTCCTTCCAATGCCAATGGATTCCGGTGGTTATCACAAACAGAGAAATTGTAAGTTATAGCACCTATCAAATTGAAGTTTAATTTGATAGGTGCTTTTTTGTTGGTATAAAACAATTAGTACATTATTCATCATAGAAATTACACACCATAATGTTTGTTGAATTGTAATGGTACTCGGGAAAGCAAAAATCACCAATTTCATTTATTAAAGTATTGATTGGATTTTTAATTGAACTAGGATATTTATGTTAAAATATATTGTTAAAATTGTTAAAATTGTTAAAATAACTTTAATGCTTCGCTTCCGTATGAAAAAAAGTTAGAATGGATAATCATTACAAAAAAGAGGTGGGAACATGGTAATAAATTCTGCTATATCTTTTAATGCAGCATTAATTCATGATTTAATGATTAAGGCATTTATGGAATATAAAAATGAAACCCCGCCATCGAGTGCTTTAGAAGAAACTGTACAGTCGGTTTCAACCGCTTTAGGAAAAGGGGAAAAGGCATTGATAGCTTTTGAAGAAAATAATCCAGTTGGTATGGTGCGATTTCAATTTAAAGACGAGGGTTTATATTTTTATCGTTTGTCAGTTATTCCTGAAAAACAAGGAAAAGGTATTGCAAAAAAGATATTAACGTCTTTAGAGGACTATGCAAAGAAAGTCGATGTAACTACTATATTATGTAAAGTCCGTATGACAGTTTCTAAGAATATACAGCTATATAATTCCATAGGTTATGATGTTTATAGTGAAGAAGTTGTACATAAACCAAACGCTATAAATATTAAAGTAGTCTCAATGAAGAAAGAATTTTAGTTCTGTACTTAAAGTGTGTGTTTGTTCAGGAAGTGGAAGAAAAGACACAACAAGAACAGTTTAGGTAAGAATTTGTATCACCAAATGAATCTAACATTATCATCTTTGATAAACAGTCTGGTAATTATTGGATAAAAATAATCGAAACAAATGAAGACCTAAGTAATTGGGAGAAACAAGATACACCTGTTCCTTATATCTCAGAATAGTGGAACTTATATTAAAGCTAACGGGTGCAGTAGTTAAGCAAGGCGTAGTCGATTCTATTATTTGTGCTGGAATAATTAATATACATTATATGAATAATGAAGAAAAATAATTATAATTTGGAATTTTATGAGGTTTTTTACTGGGATTCTCATAATATTAATATTATTGGCTGGATGTTCGAGCAATCTATCTTTAGAAATCGTTGGCTCGACAGCTGACATTATGGCTGACAGGTTCGGAGAAATAGGTATCACTTCGGGAGAGAAGCAAAGTGAATTTATAAAACCTATCTCACTAAGTTATGACTTTATTTTAGAGAATACTGGTAAGATTAGTTATTGAACCAAATAACTAATCAACATCTTTCTCTGTATAGCGTGCATGAACTAGTATAAAACAAACGAGGTGATGGCTTTTGATAACTATTAGAAGTTTTGAACAAAGTGAAAACGATTTAGAGTTTTTAATGGATATGATGTATGAATCTATTCATATTCCCCAAAATAAGCCTTCTAAAAAAGAACTGTTATACTCCTTGAATATGAAAAAATATAGCGAGAGTTGGATAAGACAAGGTGATAGAGCATTAATTGCTTATAACGAGAATAATATTCCTGTTGGTGCAGCATGGTATCGCCTTTTCACAGAAAATCAAAAAGGTTATGGTTATATTGATGATGAAACTCCTGAACTAGGTATTGCAGTAACTAATGAAGTAAGAGGTAAAGGAATTGGTCTTTTACTTATGAAAAGGTTAATTGAGACAGCTTCTAGGGATGGTTATACATCACTTTCTTTAAGTGTTGACCCTAATAATACTCAAGCAGTGCAACTTTATAAGAAACTTGGATTTGGGAAATGTGGTACATCAGGAACATCTTCGACAATGAAATATAACATTTTTTCAAACTAGATGATCTACAACTAACGGGTAACCCAATTCATATTGAACTGGATTATTTTTGCGATATATAACGGAATCAATCCGTTAATCTAATCAACGACTTTTTCATGTACATCTGACCTACACAGATTTTATTCCAGAGCGTACAATATCATAGCAAAATCAGTAGAAAAGAGGGATTGTTATGGTTTCAGGGTTCCAAGGTAGACCTCCAACACAACAATTAATGCCACCAACTAGCAGACAACCATTTGATTATTGGGGGGCTCCATTTCAACAAGGAGGTATACCTACCCAAGTTGCTCCAGTAGAGAAATCGGGTCTAATGGGTATGCTACAAAAATATTTACCTACTAACCTATTGCAAAATACAGGTGGTGGATCCGGTGTAACAGGAACATTAAACAATATTCAACAAGTCCTAAAGATGACGCAATCTGTTACACCATTGATTCAACAGTACGGGCCAATGGTTAAAAACATACCATCGATGTTAGCCTTATTAAAAGCATTTCAAGAGTCGGATGATGAGGGTGACGAAGCGGATACAAATCTTGATATGGATGAAGTTGACAATGAGACAGTGATAAATACAAGTGAAGAAGTTGAATCGATTGAAAAAAGAGCAAAAGTTGCAATTAATGAATCATCGGATGACCTTTATCATATTGAAACAGAAATGAACGCCAAATCAAAACAGCAAACAAAGGCACAAAGTTCAAAGCCCAAACTATATATTTGAAAACAACAGTAAAAAGAATTAAACTATACCTGTGTACAAACACTATTAATTATTGGAGGAATGATCTGTGGATCAATTAAATAAAGCAGTAGCAACATTTGCGGGTGGGTGCTTTTGGTGCATGGTCGAACCTTTTGACGAACAACCAGGTATAGAAAAGGTTGTGTCAGGCTATACAGGTGGACATACAGAAAATCCCACATACGAAGAAGTGTGTTCTGATACAACAGGTCACGTCGAAGCGGTTCAAATTACTTATGATCCGAGTCTTTTTTCCTATCAGCGGTTACTTGAACTGTTCTGGCGTCAAATAGACCCTACCGATCCAGGTGGACAGTTTAATGACAGAGGCGATTCATATAAGACAGCTATCTTTTACCATACGGATGAACAAAAAGAACTTGCAGAAGAGTCAAAGCAGGAACTTGAAGCATCAGGTAAATTTAAAAAGCCAATTGCAACGAAAATATTGGAAGCTTCTACTTTTTATCGGGCGGAAGAGCACCATCAGGATTATTATAAAAAACAGGGCTTTCATTATCGATTATATAAAAAAGGTTCTGGTAGAGCAGATTTCATTAAGAACAATTGGAAGCCTAAATACGATAAGAAAGATTTAAAAAAGAAATTAACAGCGGTTCAATATCAGGTAACACAAGAAAAGGGAACCGAAGCACCGTATCAAAATGAATATTATGATTTAGAACAAGATGGCATTTATGTAGATATCGTAAGCGGAGAACCTTTGTTCTCTTCTAAAGATAAGTACGATGCGGGCTGTGGTTGGCCAAGCTTCACCAAACCAATAGATCGTAACCAATTACAAGAAAATCTTGATACGGCACATGGCATGAGAAGAATTGAAATTCGTAGTGCAGATGCAGATTCTCATCTAGGTCATGTCTTTGATGATGGACCAGTAGAAGCGGGTGGGATGCGTTATTGTATGAATTCCGCAGCGATGCGTTTTGTACCGAAAGAAAAATTAGCAGAAGAAGGGTATGAATATTTAATACCGCTTTTCAAATAAGATAAATGACCTCGTACTACTTTGTGGTAGGAGGTCATTTTATATTATAATGAAACAATGCTGAATTGATTGAGAGAAGGATTTTTATGATATTACCTTACATAAAACGTTTAGGAACAGGTTACCTAGTGGGTTTCGTTATTGGCTTATTATTTATGTGGATACAGGTTCCGTTGCCTTGGATATTAGGACCATTAGTAGGTATTTTTATCGTTCAATTATTTACACAAGTAGAGATGCAAGCTTCTTTACCATTACGTAAAGTAAGTTTCACGATTATGGGTATACAGATTGGAACGACATTCACTGCTACGACCTTTACTGATATATTGCCTTATATTATCCCTTATGAATTTTTTACTCTTTTGTTGATTGCTATTAGTTTAGTAGCTTCCTATTTATTAGCCAAGTGGTTACCTATTGATCCTATTACAAGTATGCTCGGTAGTATTCCTGGCGGTTTATCGGCAATTATTGCATTAAGTGACGCAGTAAAGGGTAATACTGGATTAGTAACTATTTTTCATACCATTCGTTTATTATCTGTACTACTGATCGTTCCCTTTGCAGCAACACATTATTTTGTACCAGTTAATTCAACTGTATTACAGTCAAATGTTGTTGAGAACCAAGGTTCAATTTGGACAGCAATCTTGTATGTGGTGATTTATTTTATTGCTTTAGCATTTGAGAAAAGACTACCTGCAGGATTGGTTATTATTCCAATGTTACTAGTTGGTGCTTTACAAATACTGCCGATTCAATTATTTATCTTGCCAAATGGATTCTATATTTTTGCACAACTTACTTTAGGAATTTACTTGGGTTGCTCTATCTCTTTGAAAGATATACAAAAGGCAGGGAAATTCGCTTTGTTTTATTTCTTACTATCTGTTTTGCTAATCGTTGTGGCAGGTAGTTTTGGCTATTTATTCAGCATGTATACAGAGGTGGATCTAGCTACTGCAATGCTAAGTTTTGCTCCCGGAGGTTTAGTTGAAATGGCTTTAACTGCTCAGTCAGTTGGCAGTGATTCCTCTATTGTTAGTTCATTACAAACGATTAGATTACTAACAATTGTGCTACTCGTGCCAGTTATCATTCAACTTATTTTACCAAAGTTTGTGCAATCTAGAAATCAATAGCTTATTTTTTAATAGAAAACGTGATAAACTAAGAGAGTATCGTACTGTTCTTAGAGATAGAAGAAGGGAGTGCAAACATGATCCACTTAAATTGGGAAAATAATGTTACAGTAAAACAAATCAAATGTGTACATGCAGATGCAAAAAAGTTTGTTGTAAATCATGTCTTAACACCTGAGAAAATTTATGACGTTAAAAATGAAACAGATGAATTTTATTTTATAGTAGATAATACAAATCGCGTTGGTGGCTTTAGGAAAGAGTATTTCACTGAAAAAATAATTTAATCATAAATAAAACAAAATAGACCTACTGATCAGACTTGTGTTCCCATTACTTACGTATGAAAATATACTGAACCCTTTTTAGGAGATGATGTAGTGAAACAACTTATAATAATTCGTCATTGTCAGGCAGAAGGGCAACATAAAGATTCACCATTAACGCAAAGTGGCGTTAATCAAGCACATCGTTTAGCGGCATTTTTAAATAAACAACCAATTAAATTGGACAGGATTATATCCAGTCCATTTATGCGGACAATTGAAACAATTAAACCTTATGCAGATGAGCACAATATTTCAATTGAACAGGATCGTCGCTTACAAGAAAGAATACTGAGCGATGAACCAATAGATGACTGGATTGATGTGTTGGAGACATCATTCTCTGACCTTGATTTTCGATTGCCTGGTGGTGAGTCGTCCAATGATGCACTAAAAAGAGGTTTAGAAGTCTTACAACAAGCTCTAGAAGATGAGGAACATGAGCAAATTGCTATTGTGACACATGGCAATTTATTAACGTTATTACTTTCACAATTCGAAAAAGAATTTGGTTTTGTTAATTGGAAGACGTTAACAACTCCTGATGTTTTTGTTATTCAAAAAGAAGCAGACGTTTATGCAGTTGAGCATATATGGTAAAATATATTGGGTCAAATTTATATTTGTGATATGATAACAGAGTAGTTATGTTTTAAAGGAGGAGTATTTTTTGGCTTTTGTAATAACGTCACCATGCATAGAAGAGAAAGCAGGCGAATGTGAAGAAGTTTGCCCTGTTGATTGTATAGAAGAAGGGAAAGATATGTTTTATATCGATCCAGATATTTGTATTGATTGTGGAGCGTGTGAAGCGGTTTGTCCGGTAGAAGCAATCTTTATGGAAGATGAAGTTCCAGATAAGGAACATGAATATATCGCTTTAAACCGTAAATTTTTTGAAGAAAAATAAATAGTATAGATAAAAAGCCACGTATTTCATAATTTGAAAATACGCGGCTTTTTATCTATACAACTTTAAAATTCTGATAGCCTTTTAAATCTTGATATGTCGTTAGTTCTACATGATCTACTGTAATAAACTTTCTTGGACCTTTTTTAATTAAATCAATAAATTTATATAAGGTTTCGACTTCAGCTTCAGCTTCGATTTCTACTCTTCCATCAGCTAGGTTCTTCACCCATCCGTACACATCCATTTCGGTTGCCTTCATTTGAGTTGTAACACGAAAACCGACACCTTGTACTACGCCACTAACAAGCATGTGTGCACCTAATTTATTCATATTCTCACCCCATATCAGTTGTTATTTAACTATTTACTTTATATCATCAATTTAAACTAATTTTTATAAAATATCGAGGAGGAACTTTTGATGCATAATGAAATTACTATAAACGAAATAGAATCATTTAAAATTGGTCATGCCCAAAACGAGCAAGCAGCTACTGGTTGTACGGTGATTATTTCTGAGAATGGAGCAATTGCAGGTGTTGATGTTCGCGGTGGTTCACCTGGTACAAGAGAAACTGATTTATTAAAATCAGAAAACATAGTTGATCAAGTCCATGCTGTTTTTTTGAGTGGCGGGAGTGCCTATGGTCTAGATGTTGGAACTGGTGTAATGCGCTATTTAGAAGAAAGAGAGATAGGTTTTGATGTCCAAGTTGCAAAGGTACCGATTGTACCAGGTGCAATTCTATTTGATCTAGCAATTGGTGAAGCGAATATTCGTCCTGATGCGGCAATGGGTTACCAAGCGTGCTTAAATAGCGAAAATACGCAAGACCTGTTGCAAGGGAATAGTGGCGCTGGCATGGGAGCAACTGTTGGGAAATGCCTTGGACCTTCTTACAGTATGAAGGGTGGAATTGGGACCTATGCTGTGCAAATAGGAGACTTAAAAATTGGTGCTATTATTGCAGTCAATAGCTTTGGTGACATAATTGATCCAAGAACAAACGAAATACTAGCCGGTGTATTTGACCGAGAAAAAGGTATCTATTTAAATACCGAGAAACAGTTATTAAATCAATTAGAGAAGGCAACGAATCGTTTCTCAAGTAATACGACAATAGGTACCATACTAACAAATGCTAAAGCAACGAAAGCAGAGATGAACAAAATAGCATCTATCGCTCATGATGGTATGGCAAGGACGATGCGACCTTCTCATACTTTAGTCGATGGAGACACGTTATTCGCGATGACTTCAAACCAAGTTAAGGTGGATTTAAATATTGTTGGTATGCTTGCAGTAGAAGTAGTAGAACAAGCGATTATACGTGCTGTTAAGCAGGCAACTTCTTTATTTGGTCAACCCAGCTATCAGGAAACAAACCAAAAGTAAATAAAAAGTATGTTTAATTGTGACAAATATCACTGATGGAATTTTAAACAGTATTCATAATGTAATGTAGACTGTATTTTTGAGGTGAAAACATGGATAAATTGTATCAACCAGAGCTACTTGTAACAGCAAGAGATATAACAGAAGTCAAAGCTTTAGCTAACGCAGGAGCCGACGCAATCATTATTGGACATCAACACTACGGGTTACGTGTAGCAGGCGATTTTTCAATAGCTGATATTGCGGAAGCGACTAGCTACCTGCATCAAGCGAATAAAAAAGTGTACATTTTAGTAAATGCTATTTTTCATAATGCAATTTTAAAAACCTTACCGCTTTATATAAATCAGTTAGCCGAGCTGCAGGTCGATGGAATTATTTGTGGTGATCCTTCGATTTTTACTGTTATGGAGGAATTAGAGCATAAAATTCCGATTACATGGAATCCAGAAACACTCTCAACTAATTATCAAACATTAATGTATTGGCATCAGAAAGGTATAAAACGTGCGATTTTATCTAATGAGTTAGCATTAGATGCAATCAAAGAGATAAAGAAAGAACTTTCCTTTCCTATTGAGGTGCAAGTACACGGCATGACATGTATTTTTCAATCTAAACGAAAACTTGTTCGCAATTATTATTCACATATAGATCTTCCATATGATCCTGATCTGTCCTTTCACTTAAAAGAAACAAAAGAAGAAGATACACATTATCCTGTCTACGAGGATGAGAATGGCACGCACATTATGAGTAATGAGGATTTATGCATGATCGATCAGTTAGAACACGTGTTGGATACCAAGATGGATGGCTTACGTATTAATGGCTTGCTACATAGTAGGTCTTACAATATAGAGGTAGTTGCAATGTATCGAGATGCAGTTGATACGTATCTTGAAGATCCGGTAACGTACCATTTGAAAAAAGTTGGTTGGAAGCAAAAATTATATAAAATTCAACCAGAAGCGCGAAAGTTAAATACAGGTTTTTATTTCAAAGAACAGATATATTAATAAGAGGTGTCTATCATGGATAATCATACAAAACATAAAAAACCGGAATTGCTAGCACCCGCAGGTAATTTAGAAAAATTAAAATTCGCGATTCACTATGGTGCAGATGCTGTTTATATTGGTGGAAAACAATTTGGCTTACGTTCGAAAGCGGGAAACTTTTCATTTGAAGATATGAAAGAAGGCGTTGCTTTTGCCAAACAATATGGAGCGAATGTTTACGTTGCAGCTAACATTATTGCACACAACGAAAATTTAGAGGGTGCACAGGCGTATTTCAAGAAGTTATATGAAGTTGGTATTGCTGCGGTTATTGTTGCTGATCCTGCTTTAATTCAAGCATGTAAAGAAGGAGCACCTGAATTAGAAATTCATATTAGCACGCAAGCTTCAATTGTCAACTGGCGCACTGTAGAATTTTGGAAAAAGGAAGGTATCCCACGCGTTGTATTAGCACGTGAAGTTACACTTGAAGAAATAAAAGAAATGAAAGAAAAAGTTGATATAGAAATTGAAACATTTATTCATGGTGCGATGTGCATTTCTTATTCTGGACGATGCGTATTATCCAATCATATGACTGCAAGAGACGCAAACAGAGGTGGTTGTGCGCAATCTTGTCGCTGGAAATATGATTTGTTTGAAGATGGTGTCGATGGTGCTGTTAGTATTACAGATAAAACAGAAGAAGCTTATACAATGAGCTCGCAAGATCTAAGCATGGTAGAACATTTACCAGATTTATTAGCTGCCGGTGTCGATAGTTTGAAAATTGAAGGTCGGATGAAAAGTATTCACTATGTAGCAACTGTTGTGAATGTCTACCGTAAGATTATTGACACGTATTATGAAGATCCAGAGAACTATCAGTTAGATCCAGAGTGGGTAGACGAGATATGGAAAGCGGCACAGCGTTCTTTAACGACTGCCTTTTATTACAATGAACCGACTGAAAAAGATCAATTATTTGGAAAACCAGATCGGATTCAAAAATATGATTTCTCTGGACTTGTCTTAGATTATGACGAACAGACACAGATTGCAACGATCCAACAACGAAATAGTTTTGCTGTTGGTGATGAAATTGAATTTTTTGGTCCGAACTTCTATCATTTCAAACAAAAAATAACTGAAATATGGGATGAAGATGGACAATCCATTGATCGTGCCAAACATGCGATGATGCTGACAAAAATTAAAGTCGATCAGCCATTACGCTATTACGATATGATGCGAAAAAGCAAATAAACTTAGATAAGCGCCTATAACTCTTTAAAAAGAGATATAGGTGCTTTTTTCTGATGTGAGTAAATTCAAGTCTTTTTTTTACATGAATCTAACCTTACTAGTGAATAATAAACGAAATGAAGTATAGGAGGTTTGGAAAATGAATGAAAAATCATATCAGGTGCCCACTGAAACAGCATCATATTGGAGAAATACTGCTGCTTTTCCTGGATTTACACAATTAACAAAAGACATAGAGGTGGATGTTGCTATTGTAGGTGCTGGAATTACTGGTATTACAACTGCATATCTTTTACGCAATGAAGGTTATAAAATAGCACTACTAGAAGCTGATACGATTTTAAGTGGTACAACGGGGTATACAACCGCAAAAGTAACTGCACAACATGGGTTGATTTATCATGAATTAATCCAACACTTTGGCGAGGAGAAAGCAAAATTATATTATCAAGCCGCAATAGACGCAAAACAGCAGATAAAAGACACGATAGTAAAGCATAATATTTCTTGTGAATACGCAGAAGAAGATGCGTACATTTACACAAACTCACAAAACGAGATGAAGGCTATAGAAGATGAAAATAATGCCTATCAGAAATTAGGTATTGAAGGTGAGATCGTCACTGAAATGCCGTTAGATATACCGATGAAGTCCGCATTAGTAATGAAAAACCAAGCACAATTTCATCCCTTGCAATATTTAAATCATTTAGTTAAAGCGTCAACAGATAATGGTGTAGCTATTTATGAACATACAACTGCAACAGATATAGATTTTGGAGAGAATCCAACAATTCATACAAAAGATAAGAAAAAAATAACGTGCAAACACGTTGTAATGGCATCGCATTATCCTTTCTATGATAAAAAAGGGTTATATTTTTCTAGGATTCATCCTGAACGTTCTTATTTAATTGCTATTACAGCTAATAAGAAATTCCCTGGTGGTATGTACATTAATGCAGAGCAACCAACAAGATCGATTCGAACAACGATGGATGAAGGGGAGGAAGTATGGTTAATTGGTGGTGAAAGGCATAAAACAGGACAGGAAAAAGAAACTAATGATCATCATGTAGAATTGGAAACATTCGCGAATCAGAATTTTGGAATAAAGGACTACAAATATCGTTGGTCTGCCCAGGATTTGACTACAATAGATAAAGTCCCATATATTGGAGCGGTAACAGCAAATGAACCGAATGTACTTATTGCTACAGGTTATCGTAAATGGGGAATGACTAACGGAACTGTAGCTGCGATGATACTGTCAGATACTATTCGAAATAAAGAAAATCCGTATACATCGTTATTTAAGCCGTCACGATTTGACTTCGATCCTGATGTAAAGAATTTTATTAAAGAGAATTTCGATGTAGCTAAACATATGATTAAAGGTAAGTTAGAAATTCCTGAAGACAAATTAGATGAAATTGAACAGAATAAAGCGGCCGTTATTCGTGAGAAAGGAAAAAGAATTGGCGTTTACCGTGATGCTACAGGAAAGATACAACATATAGATACAACCTGTCCACATATGAAATGTGAGGTTAATTGGAATAAAGCAGAACATACATGGGATTGTCCTTGTCATGGATCACGTTTTACAATAGATGGAGAAGTAATTGAAGGTCCAGCACACAAACCATTGCAAAAACTACCAACTAATGAAGAGGGGGAATGAAATGGAATCTGTAACATACGATGATACTATCGTTTACTACGATAGCATTGGGAAAGGATTGCCGATTCTATTTATTCACCCACCAGGTTTAGGTAGACGTGTATTTGATTATCAGAAAAAACTCGCCGATGAATTCCATTTGCTACTACCAGACTTTAGTGGACATGGCAGTTCTATTTCAACATTAAGTGCAGATATTGTTAACCAATATGTTATTGAAATTAACCAGATCTTATTAAAAGAAAATATAGAGGAAGTGATTATATGTGCGTATTCAGCAGGTGGCACGATAGCACAGGCTTTTGTTCATTTGTTTCCTAAAAAAGTAAAAGGGCTCCTTATTTCTGGAGCTTATCCGAAAATAGGTTCTTTAGGTTTAGATTTTATGTATAAGTTTGGGTTATATATGGTTAAAAAGAATCCTGAAAAATTAGCGAAAATTTTGGCGTTTAGCAATGCGAGAAATAAGGTATATAAAGGTGTACTATTTGACCATACAATGAAAACCAATATTGATCATTGGTATGCATATTATAAGGATACGTATCACTATGATGTGAGAAATTGGATTGATGGTATTAACTGTCCGAGCCTTTTCACATATGGGCAGCGCGCTTATTGGATCAACATGCATAAGAAGTATTATCAAAACAATCCGAATATAAAATTCACTTTTGTTTCAAATGCGTTTCATCAATTACCAACAAAGAATTGGCTATCATTTAACCAGCTTATCAGGCATTTTATGCAAATCCATTTTAAATAAAACAATACGCATAAAGTTCTGACAATAAGAATATTCAGGCTTTTCATTTTTAATTTTATTTTTTTTATCTTATACTAAGAGAGATCTATAAAAGATGTAGGAGGGAAACTATGAGAATAGTAGTAGCAGGGGGAGACGGATTTTGTGGTTGGCCAACAGCATTATACTTATCAAAACAAGGCCACGAAGTTTCTATTTTAGACAATTTAGTTCGAAGGAAAATTGATGAAGAATTACATTCGAATTCAGTAACACCTATTGCCACTTTAGAAGAACGTGTAACAAAGTGGCAAGAGCTAACAGGAAATGAGATAAAGATATTTGTTGGCGACTTGAATCATTATGATTTCCTAACGCAAGTATTTAAACAAACAAATCCAGACGCATTTGTTCACTTTGGTGAACAGCGGTCAGCACCATACTCCATGATTGATCGTGAACATGCTATCTATACACAAACAAACAATGTAATGGGGAACTTGAATGTTTTATATGCAATTAAAGAATTAGCACCTGATTGTCACCTCATCAAATTGGGAACGATGGGCGAATATGGTACACCTAATATTGATATAGAAGAAGGTTACTTAGAAGTTGAGCATAATGGTCGTAAAGATACCGTACCATTTCCAAAACAACCAGGGTCCTTTTATCACTTGTCTAAAGTGCATGATAGCCATAATATCATGTTTGCTTGTAAAGCATGGGGCATACGAGCTACAGATTTAAATCAAGGTGTTGTTTATGGATTACATACAGATGAAACAGGATTAGATCCTATCTTAAATAATCGTTTAGATTATGACGGTGTATACGGGACAGCATTGAACCGTTTTCTAATACAAGCTGTAACCGGTCATGATTTAACTGTTTATGGAACAGGAGCACAAACACGTGCTTTTCTAAATATTAAAGATACAATTCGTTGCGTTGAAATAGCAGTAAATAATCCAGCCGACAATGGTGAGTTTCGTGTATTTAACCAGTTCACAGAATACTTTACTGTTCAAGAATTAGCTGAAAAAGTAAAACGAGTTGCGAATCAATTAAATCTTAAAACACATATCGCACACATAGAAAATCCAAGGGTAGAAACGGAAGAACATTATTACCATGCAGTAAATACAAAATTAAAGTCATTAGGACTAGAACCAAATTTGCTAACAGATCACGTATTAACAGAAATATTGGAGAAAGTAGTAGAACATAAAGATCGAGTAATTAAAGAAAATGTATTACCTACTATTTATTGGAAGTAACAAAGGAGCATGTTGTTTTGAAAATAGTTATCGTCACAGAAACCTTTTTGCCTTCAATAGACGGAGTAGTAACCAGGCTAACAGCAGCAATTAAATATTTGCGTCAACAAAATCACGAAGTAGTCGTAATTGCGCCAGACTTAGGCGTTTATGAATATGAAGGTGCGATAATTGAAGGTGTAAAAGCAACAACAATGCCTTTTTATCGCTATCGTCCGTTTGCACTACCACAAAGAAAAGTTAAAAAATTATTACAAAAGCATGATCCAGATCTTGTTCATGTCGTTAATCCAGCATTAGTTGGTGCAACAGGCGTGTATTATGCTAAAAAGTTAGGCTATCCGTTAATTGCATCTTATCATACACATGTTCCGAAATATTTAGACTATTATAAACTATATAAACCAATGAAACCTATCTTTTGGAGCTATGCACGTAAATTACACAACATGGCGGAGATAAACTTATGTACATCTAAAGCAATTCAAGAGGAACTGATCGAAAAAGGTTTTCATAACGTTCAATTATGGAAACGTGGTGTTGATATTGAAAAATTTCATCCGAGTTTTAAGGATGAATCGATGCATCGTCGTTTGTCTAATGGCCAAGTAGACAAGAAATTATTAGTTTTCGTAGGAAGATTGGCTGCAGAGAAGGAAATTCATAAATTAAAACCGTTATTAGATACACGTGATGATGTTTGCTTAGCAATTATTGGCGATGGTCCAGCTAGAGAGATGTTAGAGCGCACATTTGAAGGAACAAATACAGTATTTACGGGATTTATGCAGGGAAAAGAACTTTCAGCAGCATTTGCATCAGCTGATGCATTGATTTTTCCATCCGTAACAGAAACCTTAGGATTAGTAATATTAGAAGCAATGGCTACAGGTTTACCCATAATAGCAGCAAAAAGTGGCCCAACAATGGAACAAATTAAAGATGGCCAAACAGGTTTTTTATTTGAAAATGAAAATATACCAAGCCTAATTGCTGCTATTGAAAAATTAGATAATGAAGAAACGTATGACCTATTAAGTATAAACGCACGAAAAGAAGCCGAAAAATTCAGTTGGACTGAACCATCGCAGCAATTAGTAGATTTTTACGATGCATTATTAGTTATGAGTGAATCCCATAAACTAGCAAAATAAATTATATTCTGTCTCACTATCTGAAGAATACTTAGTTATGAGACGGAATATTTAATTTTACTAATGACTTCCGATAATATATATTATGTAAACTAGAATCAAATTTTACTTAATTTGATTGTGTCCTCTGATATTTCTATAATATCGTTACTTTGGGATATCCTCTTCACACTCTTATAATATTGTTTATTTCTATTGATGTTTTTTGCCCTGCTTGTCTATTACTATTTATCTTTAATTTTTCGACAATGCAACATTTGTATAAACTCGAAAAACCTTAGAGAACTAAAACACTAACTGTATATTTAATCTGTTAAATCTTAAATATAGTAAGATTTTACTTGTGAAGAATATAGAGATAAGCAATAGAAACAAAACCTTTTTCAATATACCCACCCTTTCGTACATATACTTCTTTTTTAAAACTTTAGAATTTTATGTATCTATTATATGTAGTTTAAACTTTCATGTCCATATTTTTCTTGATAGCGTAGAAAATAAATAAGAAATTGTTAATAAATTCATTATTGCAGGTACCTGCAATCGTTATTATTACAACAAATCCTATAATATAATGACAGTTGACTAACCCTCTCCCGTTTATTTTGTTGTATTGTTACTTACTATGATAATATTAATATCTGTCATGATCTGCACACATAAACTGCAAATTTAAAGGGTATATTAATAATTAAACGAAATTGGAGGACTAAAAATGAATCGAATCAAAATTATATTAGCAATTGTTTCATTGTTTGCTGTATTTATAGTATCAGCTTGCACTAACGAACCTAATGACACGGATTCTGAAGAGAGTATGGAACAGGCCACAGAAGATAATACAGAAGGTTCCCATTCCAGTATGAATCATTCTGGTTCTGGTGAAATTCCAGATGGCTTAGAGGAATCTGAAAATCCAACATATGAAGTTGGAAGTAAAGCAATCATTGAAGCTGATCATATGGAGGGCATGAAGGGGTCGGAAGCTACAATTGCTAGTGCTTTTGATACAACGGTCTACACAGTGTCTTACACTCCAACAACAGGTGGAGAACCAGTGGAGAATCATAAGTGGGTCATTCATGAAGAATTAGAAGCTCCCGGTGATGCACCATTGGAAACAGGTACTGATGTAATCTTAAATGCAGATCATATGGATGGAATGATGAACGCAAAAGCTACAATTGATTCAGCAGAAGAAACAACTGTTTATATGGTTAATTATGTTCCAATAACTGGTGGAGAAAAAGTAACAAATCATAAATGGATTACAGAAAGTGAATTAGTATCCATTGAATAAATTGTTAAAGAGCGTATTCAGAATTGAATACGCTCTTTAACTTTAGGATTCATTAATAAATCGCTTAATAGAAAAGCGAGAAATATCTATTTCATTCTTACCTGAGATAATTAAATCACTTAGGACTTGTCCCACCGCACTACTAAATTTAAAACCATGACCAGAAAAACCTGCTGCCATTCCCATTGAACCTGCCCCAATTATGATCACATCATAGTCCATACCATTTAACCTCCATAAATAATGCTAGTATTCTTCACTAATTTTACCTGCCATTATATTGACCAGTTAAAAATCCCAATCTTAGATAAGATTCATAAGTAAAGTATTAAAAATAGCCTCTAATACTATCAAAAAACAGATCATATTTTGTCACTTTTGTTAAAATACTAAATCAATATTTGATATTGTTAGTAGTATCATGGAACGTTCACATAATATCTATTGTGTCATGAACAAATTATTGTTACTATTATTTATTGTCGATAAAAGAATTTGAAATTTACAACTAGAAGGAGTCATATAATGCAACAGAGAATACCCTTTTCAACCTATGCAGTCATTGGTACCATGTTGTTCGGAATTTTCTTCGGTGCAGGAAATTTAATTTTCCCTATCCAATTAGGACAACTTGCTGGTACTAACTTTTGGTCAGCGTTAATTGGTTTTTTAGTAACAACAATTGGTTTACCCTTTATGGGAATCTTGGCAATTGGCTTGTCTGGAAGTACTGGACTGCGTGATTTAGCTAGTCGTGTACATCCAATTTTCGGTATTACCTTTAGCCTAGCTCTTTACTTAACTATTGGTCCATTCTTTGCCATCCCACGTACGGCTAGCGTTCCTTTTGTTGTAGGCTTGCAACCATTCGTTAATCCAGCACAAGCCGGATTATGGTTAGCGATTTTCAGTTTTTTGTTTTTTGCTATTGTCTATTATTTTTCTTTGAATCCTGCAAAAATCGTTGATTATATTGGTAAATATTTAACACCTGCTTTTCTTATCTTCCTATTTTCTTTACTTATAGTTGTGCTACTCAAGCCGATGGGTACTTTTGGTAATCCGATTGGAGATTATAAGGATTTTGCATTTATGACTGGATTTAAAGAAGGTTATAACACGATGGATGCACTTGGCTCACTGGCGTTCGGTATTATCGTAATAAATGCAATTAAACGAAAAGGAATTACAGATACAAAAGCGATTGCAAATGCAACATGGAAGTCTGGAGTTTTTGCAATGGGGCTTATGACAGTGATTTATGGGCTGATTGCGTATACTGGAGCATCAAGTGTATCCGTCATTGGAACACCTGAAAATGGTGGTCTTATCTTTGCTGCAGTAGCGCAACACTATTTCGGACCGTATGGTGCGATTTTATTCGCGATTATTATTGTCCTTGCGTGCTTAAAAACAAGCATTGGACTTATTACCGCTTGTGGTGAATTCTTTCACGAAACTTTCTCTAAAATTAGCTATAAGACATTTGTGCTAATATTATGCCTTGTTTCATTTATAGTTGCTAATTTTGGCTTAAATAATATTATTCAATTTTCTATACCAGTATTAATGTTTTTATATCCTTTAGCGATTGTTCTTATTTTGTTAGGTCTTTCCTCCTCTTTATTTGCAAACAAGAAAGAGGTATATAAAGTATCGATGTTTCTAACTTTTTTCGTTAGTATCATTGATGGATATCATGCTTTAGCAAATAGCATACCTGGAGTAAGTCTTTCGTTCTTTGAATCGATAAGGGAATTCTATCTTCTGTATTTGCCATTTTATGAAATAGGGCTTGGTTGGATTTTACCAGCATTAATTGGAGCAATCATAGGATTACTTTGGCCAACAAGACAACGTTGAGATGAGATTGTTTACTATTTATAAAATAATTGACTAGAAACGTTCAACTTATTTATATAACTATCATTTAGAGGACCTGCATTCTATCAAAGATAGCATGCAGGTCCTCTTTTAGCTCTTTTATTATGTAATATTTGATTTCAAAATACTAATAATTCCTTGTGCATACTCACCAACAGTGACTTTAGAATGAGCTGCCTTTGCCTCTTTGGTTGCATTTTCAACCAAATAACCATGTTTGACAGCTTTTAACATCCTTAAATCGTTTCCACTATCTCCAAATGCAAAAGTATTTTCGTGCTGTACATTGTATTTATCTAACATAAATTGAACAACCTTCTCTTTCCCTGTACCTAGTGGAATAAAATCTACATCATAACTATCTTCTGGATCACCTGCAAGTGGATTGCAACGGTTAATATTTACCGCTATACCATACTTTTTGCATACCGTTTCAATAGTTAATAAATTTTTCTTGTCAGACAACTCATTTTGCTGTTGATAATAAAAATTACGTTTATAACGGGAACTGCCAAGCTGTGTTTGAGGAGACAAGTAAATTTTGTCTAACTCTTGTAAATGGTTTAAGATATACTCTATTGTTTTTTCTGTGAATACACTATTATTCAAACGGGAATTCCAGTCTGAATCCTGTTCCCCAAAATGCTCTTCTGTATAATAAGTGATTTCTGTCCCTAAATTACTGGCTATAAAATGAGGCAAATATCTAAATTTACCTCTATTTAGTTTCTCTAAAATGGACGCACTATCACTCCCTGTAACCCAGCCTACGATAAGTTCACCGATTTTACTTTTCTCCGCTAAATAATCTTCAAGTTCATATATGTATTGCTCTCTAACCTTGTTAAGTTTATGTGGATAATACGTTTCATCAAAATCGCAAAATACAATCTGTTTTGGATTCTCTACATTTGAAAATAAATTGAATTTGGCTATTTCACTTGATAACATTGATTAACTTCTCCTTTATTCAATCTGTTCTTCTATTGTGGAGTCTGAATATGGTGACTAGTTCAAATTTGAGTTTTATAGAGGTAATTCACTAGACTAGATAGACTCATTGGTTCTCTACTTTAAGTGTACATCCTCACAGTTTGTGTTGCCTTGTACTTTTATTCAAAAGAGATTTGATAATTAAGAATTAACTTGTCATCAAGGCTTAACAGCATCTATTATAAGTGAAACAAAACCCAGCGTACCATTTTTATTTCG
Organism: Paraliobacillus sediminis; assembly: GCF_003426055.1. Classification (NCBI taxonomy): domain Bacteria; kingdom Bacillati; phylum Bacillota; class Bacilli; order Caryophanales; family Bacillaceae; genus Paraliobacillus; species Paraliobacillus sediminis. Next base: position 676,434 of record NZ_QJSI01000003.1, on the reverse strand, counting down.
ATGGTCAAAACGCTTTGAACGGTATATGTATCCGTTCTTTTCTTCCCAATTGATAAAGTGAAAATCACCGTTCTCATCACAATACTCCAAAAGCGTAACTTTAAAACCAGCCTCTTCAAACATAGAACTTAGTGTCTTATAATTATATAAACTCTTATGGCTTGATGCTGGATGGTTTTTAGGTCCAGGTCCTCCTACCTTTACTATATCCTGATAATCCTTATCAAGGAAAAAACCATCAGGAACAGCACAACGTATGTAACCGCCAGGCTTTAAATATGCATAACAAATCATTGCAGCTTCTATTCCTTCTTGATAAGTTAAGTGTTCCCAAACATGCTCGGCTAAAATTGCTTCAAGCGAACGAGGAGAAAACGTATTCTGCCAGTCTTCACTTCTTAATAAATTCAGTTCATTTTCTTGAGTTTGAATCCATCCAGGATTGTTATCGTGTTCCCCTGCACCAATAACAACCTTAAGATTTTCATTAAATACCATGTGACACCAGCCTATTCTCAAAATGGTAGTCTTGCTTTTTGATTTTACAACTTATTAAAAAGGATTCTTTCACAAATTCATATTAAGAATTTGATTTTAATTTTATCGATAGGAATTATGTGTCGGAGTGAACAAGTCTTCTTCTGTATTTCTTACAATTGAAAAATTCTCAACATTGTAGTGTCCATGAAGTGTTTCGTTATGATGTTTGATGATTTGTTCAGCACTTAAAACAGCACTGTCTGTTGTTGTATGTCCATCCCCGACTAACGTGACATCCAATCGATTAATAGTGGCTGTTCTGACTGCACTATCAATACAATGTTCGGTTGCACAACCCATTACAACAACATGTTCAATTGCTTGAGCATTCAAGTGGTTTAGAAGTCCTGTACCATGAAACGCATTCGTTGCAAGTTTATCGAAGAACTTTGCATCCTTAGGCTTATTAATTGCTTCATGAACTTGAAAACCTTTGCCTTTACCACCTGCGACCTCTAAGTCTCTTACAAAAACAATCGGAACTTTTAAGTTACTAGCTTTTTCGATCACTAAATTGATATTTGTAATAAGTTGTTCTTTTTGGAAAACAGCACTTTCTTCTTGATTCCCTTCAATTAATTCTTGTTGCGCATCAATGATTAATAAAATTTGATTCACATGATTTCCCACTTTCATATTTTAAGAAACGTTTAATTTAAATAGACTTGTACCTCTTGAATTTTTTTTACGAAATTAAACAATGAAAAATAGTTAATCCCATCCATCTTTAAATCTCGCCATCAAGATGGTGTTGTAATAGATCCCGTCAGAAAGTAGTTTATCTCTTTTTAAGATACCTTCAATCTCAAAGCCGAATTTTTGATAAAGTTTAATTGCTCGACTGTTTCCTTCCATCACACGTAGATTGATTTTTTTGATATTATTGTTGTCTGCCCATGTTATTGATTGCTTTAATAGATTTTTCCCAATTTGATACGCCCAAAATTCTTTTAGTACACAGAGCCCAAATGTGACATTATGATTAAATCTATGTAATGGATTCCCTTGACATCTTGAATATCCGATAATTCGATTATTAACTGTGGCAACTAAAAATAGATTTCTAGCATTTTCATTATCTATTTTAATAATCTTTTCAAAACTAGTAATATCTAAGTATCCTTCTCCTCTTATTCTGTCAAGATTTTCTGTTTCTCCATCAATTTGCAGCCGTAAATCTGATAAAGCTTTGGCATCTTTAGTTGTTGGAGATTTAATCGTGTATGTTAGTTCATTTACAGCGAAATTTTCTTCAGTGATTTTCATAATTTAACCTGAACTCGCTTTCTAAATTTGATATTGCTACCCGATCGCGCTCTTTTAATACTTTATAACTACGAAATGGATCTGCTGACGTGTAAAGTTTATTGGTATGACTCTTACAAAAGACAAAGTCGCCTTATTTCTCACGTTTAAAGTAAAAATGAGAAGCACTTAAGAATCCAATTATAGAAAGAAATGTGATTATTAAGATTGGAATGAAAAGAAAACTACCTTTTATAACATACTTATCTCGTTCAACTTCATCCTTTGCATTTATAGTGAAATTTCCACCCGAGATAAATATTTTCTGTTTAAGATATACTTTATTCATAGAATCCTCCTATTCATACTTGTTTATAAACATTTCCAAAAGTAATACTCAAGTTACTGGTCTGATATGCCATTAAATTAGTCACCGCATCAGCACCTGAAAAATAAGTAAAAGGATTAAGGATTAAGATGGATGATGGAGTGTAACGTTTCTAATGATTTAAATGCCATTGACGACCCTATAAGGTCTCTTAGCTAGCGCAGGATCTACCTAAGCAGTATTACGCTTAGCAAAAAAAATCAATAGAAAAAGTACCTTTACTTTTTTGGTGTGTTATTTTTATTGTTCTTTTTGGATTGGAGTGCTTTATCATATTCTTCGTATTTATAGTAAAAATGAGAAGCGCTTAAGTAGCCGATTATTAAAAGAATTGTGACTGTTAAGATTATAAACCAATTAATAATTCCACCACCTTTAAAATAATTATTGGCAATTCATTTTCTAATTTTAGTAATTACCTAATATACCTTCTAGTTTTTTCTTAACTAATTCCCAATCATTCTCAATAACACTGTAAAACACAGAATTCCGGTAGGTTTTATCCTCGCGTATCATATGATTTCTTAATATGCCTTCCTTTACTCCACCGATTTTTTCTATCGCTTTTTGTGATCTAATATTTCTTTCATCGGTTTTAAATTGAACTCGTATTAGTTTCAAGGTTTCAAAGCAAAATTTTAATAACAAGTATTTACATTCTATATTCACATGTGTTCCCCATACAGTTGGAGAGTACCAAGTCCAACCGATTTCCAAACTTTTATTAGGATGCGAGATGTTCAAAAATCGTGTAGAACCTACAATTTTATTCGAATTACAAAGTATAACAACAAAGGGGAACTCTCTTCCGCTATTTTTATTTTCTAATGCATCTTCAACAAAGAACTTCATATCATTTTCGGTTTGTATTGTTATGGGTAAATGACCCCATATCATTGGATCGTTCCCAATGCCATATAACCCCTGTATATGATGCTTTTCCATTGGTACAATTCGTACTTTCTCGCCAACTAATTCATCAAACACAATTTTTAATCCTCCCTGAATCAAAGCTTATACTTACATTCCCAGTATAGGAACTGTTCAGATCAGAAACTTGAATAATTAAGTTAGAAAAACCATTCCAATAATTCTGTTTTAACTCTTAAATTCATCTATTCTCGTTTGTCTTAAGAACTATCGATCATAATAATCATTTTAACATAAATATCCAATAAATCGTTTTTTTATTTCGTTTCTTATACAACAAAAAGCACTTTTCTGTAATAAGAAAAGTGCTTTGAAATCTATTATGTTTCGACGTTGTTATGTTTTCTTATTTCCCATCATTCAGTTTTCTGCCTTCTTCAGGACTAGACATTTTTGTTGCTCCCGCTTTACCTAGATCTTGATCTCGATCGGATTCAACACGGCCACTTTCTCTTAATTTCTTTTCTTGACGGTCTTTTCCCACTTTAAACACCTCCTTACGATAAGATGAGTTGTTTAAAGGGAATTTATTCAAAGTTTATCTATACAGCGGATTCAAATGGTTTTATCATAAAAGTGGGATTATCTATTAAATCTATCACTTTTTCGTTTGAAAGCATCTTTATCATCGGTCGATGGAAATGTTTATTTATTTCAGTAACAATTGCCGGTTGATTATGATTAATTAGTACTTTCGTTCCTGGTGGATAAGTCGCGACTGATTGACTAAAAGCAGTTACAATTTTGTACGAATAGATATGATCTGACGTAGCCATGATTGCCTCCATAGCATCATGAGGTGGAACTTTTTCTTTTACTATCAAATTATCGTATCGGTTCGCTACGGCACAAATTTGAGCGATTTCTAAAAAGTCATTATCCTTTATTTGTCGTGGAAAACCTTTTCCGTCTAATGTTTCGTGATGTTGATAAGCAATATGTGCTGATACAATACTAAACTGACTAATATTTCGCAAAAATTGGAACCCCAAATCAGGATGTTTCTTCTCATCTGCATCTATTGCTTTACCGATATCGTGTAGCAATGAGCCAATTGCTAAATCCCTAAGTTTTAGATCGTTATAGCCCATTTCTTTAGCTGTTAATAAAGCAAGGATTGTTACGTTAACCGCATGTGCATAAGGCTGCAATTCCTTTGTCATTGTTCCCGATGGAATAAGTATAAGTGTTGGTCTATGTTTTACTTCTTTAAGCAATATACCTGCAACTTGCTGAATGGGTTTTAATTCAGGTGTCTTTTTATTCATCGCATATTCATAAAAAGTTTTAACTGCTTGAATTGCATCCGTCCATGTAGGCATATCAAGCATATCTTCAATTGTAATCCCTTTGGATACTTCATCCTCTATAAAAAGAAAGTTAATGCCCATATTCTCTAGTCTAGATTGTATTTTAGGATCGATTGTTCGACCAGTTGCGAGTAATATACGTTTGTTCGAATCATAAATTGGTTTAGCAAGTATCATACTTTTGTTGTCATACTCTGAGATATTAATTAGTCTCATGTTTACACCTCATTTTTATAATCTATAAATACTAATTAATATAGACCTATTCCCATAACTATTAGCTATTCGATAAAAGCGTATAAAAAAAAGCTATCACAAATAAATGCATAGCCAAAATAAAGGTTCATGTAATTTGGTGGTCTGGCAATCAATAGTTCGGCTATTAAGCCGTACCTTAGACCCATGACTTTGCGTCCTATTTTTTCAAATAGTTTGCCTTTTTCGTGATATTCTATTTAATTACTGTCTTTTATTGATACTTTAGTACTATTTTAAGAATAGCGTATTTATGATTATATTTCAACATATTTCGACATTTATTTAAATAGTAACAGGTGCATGTTGCTTACAATAACATTCAAATCTTTTTTGAACTAAATTTAATTTCAACTAGATATAAAAGAAAAAATAATGTGAAGGCAACAACTTCAAACGATAAAATATACCATGGATACGGTCCTAAAAAGTCAATTATACTTACATTGCTAGGCTTTCTTGATAAGAACATATAGTTTGAGCCTATGATTTGATTGATGATAAATACAAATCCAGCTATTATATTAAGCGTGACAAATGCTTTCATAACGGATTTAATAGTAGGTTTAAATCCTTCAATCCATATCATATAAAAACAGGATAGTATGATGGCTATGTGGACGAAGAAAAATTGAAAGAATCGCAAATGTGGGATACCGAAAAAAAGTTCTGGAGTGATTACGGCAATAAATGCCCCGATCATACTCACAAAAAAAGCTACTTCGAATACCTTATAACTCCTTGTCAGTAACATAACAGCACATAAATATAAGGAGATTGAACACAATTGCAACGGTAAATTGATGATCAGATCCCACTTATCATGAAGTAGATACCATAATTGAAAGAAAATTTCTCCAACTATTAAAACACCAAGTAAAGTATACTTGACATGTTTCTTATACTTTTCTTTTATGTTATCTCTGTAAAAATACATCCATCCTATCAAAACAAATGTTAACAGCATCATACTAATATGGGAAAGAGAAAACAATTGAAATGGATAATCTATCTGATTAAAACGAAATAACTCACCCATTTTATAATCTCCTCCCTCTAAAAAATGCATTATCCGAATCTATTTGAAATAATATTTAAAAATTTTAAAATCCTCTTTTTCTTAGCCACATTTCACAGGCGGAGGTCCACCATTTAACATCTTCCAATTCATCCGCAAGTCCAAGTCCGTGTCTTCCACTCTCAAAAACATGTAATGCATGAGGAACTTTATTCTTACTTAACGCACTAGATAGCTGGAGACTGTTCTCTACTGGAACGGCATCATCATCTGCCGTATGCCATATAAAAGCAGGTGGTGTATCAGCTTTTACATGATTTTCAATAGACATCAAATCTACTAAAGAATCAGCAGGATCTTCACCTAGTAAAGCCTTTTTACTTCCTTCATGGGTGAATTCACCCATTGAAATAACTGGATAACAAAGTACCATTAGGCTAGGGCGACTACTGTGACGCTCAATTGCATCATCGGCATTAGGATTACCCGTATCATAATGCATCCCTGCTGTCGCTGCCAAATGCCCACCTGCAGAAAAACCTAATATACCAATTCGCTCAGGGTCTATATTCCACTCTGTTGCATAATGACTTACAGTGCGAATAGCACGTTTAGCGTCTTTTAAAGGTGTCGGATGTTGATGAGGAGCTACACGGTAATGTAATACAATTGCTGCTATGCCAATTTCATTGAGCCATTCTGCAATTGGTGATCCTTCGTGTTCTGCACGATGTGTATACCCACCACCTGGACATACGATAATAAGGGGTGTTGGTCTATCTTGGTTCAACAAATAAGGTGTAAAACTAGGAACATCTTCATCTATTGCATTTAACTTTCGTTCTACATCGTATAGTGATAATAGCATTTCTCCTGCCTCCGTTATAATCTAATTACCCGCACTTGCTGCTGCGGAATTTTCTTCTTGTTTGACAAAATCAATCGCGATAACTAATGAGATAATAATATGTTCTAGTGACTCGTCTTTAACGCCCACCTCATAGCTATCGCCCCAAGTAAACCATTTTTCGTTTACTTGACCTACTACTTCACCATGGCTGACTACTTCAAATTTTTTGTCCCACCAGTCACCATGCACTTCAATACCTCGACCTTCTATCTGATAGCGTGATTTAAAAAAAGAAAACTCCTTTTTGATGGTAACTACCTCTTCGCCATTAACCTCAACGAAAAATGTAGGTAAAAAACTAAATACCTTTTTTGTTATCGTACCAATTTCATTATCAGATGTGTCTTTGATTGTAAAAGTCTTTGGAATGGAAAGAAAACTACCTTTTATCAGATACTTATCTTGTTCAAATTCGTTCTTTACAGTGAAATTTCCGCCCAAACTAAATACTTTCTGCTTGATATACAGCTTGCTCATATAATCCTCCTCCCATAATAGTTATGAAGCATCCTATTATATAGTCTTTATACGATATGTTTCATTTCATAGTTCATTGCTAATTTTCTGCTGCAATGTTAATGAATTTTTCACCTAGAAAACCATTATTACTTCTTTCGACAAGAAAGGTTAAATTCCTTCTAAACTAGTAAGAAACTTTTGTTATTCTCAAAACATCAAAGGAATCTCCTATTTTTAATCTACTAATTTAACACAAAAAAGTAGGAAGACAACAATCATCTCCCTACTTTCATTCTAACAGTGCGATACCAAGATTATTATAATCCCTTTTTAAAACTCTGGTAATTCTTATTTCCACCAGAAAGGTTAAATACGTCTTTAAAGCCACTATTTCGTAATACGTTTTGCGCTGCATTACCTGTGACACCCTTATTACAATATGTTACTGTTGGCAAGTTTGGGTCTAGGTCTTTAGCTTCTGAGCGTAATTTTGCTAAAGGAATATTGATTGCTCCATCTACGTGACCTGTTTCGTATTGCTTTGGTGATCGTGTGTCAATAATTTGAAGTGATTCCCCGTCATCTGTTCTAGCAATTATTTCTTGTGGCGTGATCAATTTATTTTTCTTATCGATAGCATTTTGTAGTGCCATTCCTGTGTACATAACAGGGTCTTTCGTTGTACTAAATGGTGGTGCATATGCTAAATCTAAGTGGAATAGATCACCCGCTGTTGCTTTAAAAGAAATTGCTGTTACAAATACGTCGAGTCGCTTATCGACACCATCTTGTCCAACGATTTGCACACCTAAAATGCGGCTTGTCTCTCTATCGGCAATTGCCTTAATGACTAATTCTTTTCCCTCAAGATAATCTGCTCGTGATGGTTTAATATTATGAAGCACTTCTGGATCATAACCTGCAGCTAACGCTTCTTTTTCACTTAATCCAGTATAACCAACAGCCAGATCAAACACCCGTAAAATTCCTGTACCTAAAATACCACGATGTTCTAAATCTCCACCCGTGATCACATCACCAGCAATACGACCCATCTTGTTTGCAGTGGACCCTAGTGGACGATAAATCGACTTTCCAGTAACAATAGAAAAGCTTTCTGCCACGTCACCAACTGCATAAACACCTGGAATATTGGTTTGCATTTTATTATTCACCTTAATTGCACCACTACTGCCTAGTTCAATGCCTATTTCTGCAGCAAGACTAGCGTTTGGTTTCACACCGGTTGCCAAAAATACAATATCTGTATCAATCACTTTACCATTTTTGGTTTCGACTGTTTTTTCTGAGATTGCAGCAGCTTCTTCATTTAACACTACTGTTACGTTGTGCTTTCGTAAGTGCTCTTCTACTCTGTACGCCATATCTTTATCCAAGTGCGGCATAATTTGATTACCACGTTGAATAATTGTTACTTCTAATCCTTTATGCTTTAACTGTTCTGCCATCTCGAGTCCAATAAAGCCAGCACCGATAATGGTAGCTTTTTTCGGTTTGTTAGCCTTCATATAGGCATCAATTGCAACTGCATGTTGAATCGTGCGTACATGAAAGACATGATCGTGATCGACACCTTTAATGGAAGGTGTTGCAGGTGTCGCACCTGTTGCAAAAACTAACGTGTCATAGTTATCTTCCTTTATTTCATTGGTATCTAAATTTTTCACGGTTACTGTTTTCTTTTCTGGATCAATTGTTGTAACCTCATGTCGGATATGAATGTCAACATTGTAGCGTACTTTAAACCAAGGGGCGCTTCTTGGTGTTAACGTATCTACCTCATCTACTTCGCCACCTAAAAAGTAAGGAATGCCACAAATAGAATAAGAGATATCATAGTCTGCGTTGTATAATGTGATTTCAGCATTTTCATCATTTCTACGTGCCTTTGCAGCAACAGAAGTACCAGCTGCAACAGAGCCAATAATAATTATTTTCATAATGTTACCTCCAAAAATTCATTTGCATGTCGATGCTTGCGTTAGCAACATTGGTCCATGCCTAATAATACAAATTGTGTTCCATCTGACGTTTCTTCATCGTCTAAGGTTAAACCTTCTACTGCATCTTTTATATCCGGATCAATAGCCACTTTGATACCATTAATTTCTTTAATCGTGTCTGTTGCCTCTGGTGCATCTATCGAAATTCCTATCTGTGGTCCACAGCATCCAGATTCCATTGCATAAAAACGCATACTATCGACATTTTTTTCAGTGAATATGCCCTCTAATTTTATCTTTGCCTTTTCAGTTATATTCATTTTACATCCTCCTGAACGCTTTTAGTTTGTCATATTAATATTTACGTCTTTCATCCATGGAATAAGCGCACAGCTTTCTGCTAATTCTGTTTGCACTTTGCTTATCCACTGTTTTTCAGTTGCTGCACGTGCTTGCAAAATGGTATCGGTTGTACCAGTTGCATAAAAACTTCGATTAATAACCCACCACTTCGGAACGATTTTCGCTCGCTTTAAATCTTCTTGTAAGCGTGTCGCTTCAAATACTGGTGTTGCTTCTGGCAACGTGACAATTACTACGCTTGTTTCATCAGGATTCCGCAAACGTGGTAACAATTTTTTAACACTTGCTGGTACATCTCCTGTCGAACGTGTCATTTCTTTATGATAGGCTTCTGATGAATCTAGTAAAAGTAACGTATGTCCTGTTGGCGCAGTATCAATCACAATAATTTCCTGTTCGGCCCCATCAACCACTTCAGCAAAGGCACGGAAAACTGCAATTTCTTCGGTACAGGGTGATGCCAGGTCTTCTTGTAGATAAGCGAGCTCTTCTTCGTTCAAATCACCCGCAGCAGTAATAACTTGCTTCTTATACTTTTCCACTTCCGCTTCTGGATTAATACTACTCACAGTCAAATCTCTACTAATTTCTCTATTTTGAAATGTATAATCTAGGTGTGCTGCTGGATCAGTCGTTGTTACGTGTACTTTATGTCCTTTCTCAATGAGTCCAACTGCAATTGCTGCAGCCACCGACGTTTTTCCAACGCCACCTTTTCCCATTGTAAAAATAACACGCGTATTATTTATTGAAAATTCCTTGATCAGATCTTTTAATTCAGCTAACGGCTGGAGCTTTATATCTGGTATTTCTGTTTCTATTTTAGCGGATAAATTATCACCAACAAGTTGGCGTAAGCTGTCAATTCCAGTTAACGAATAAGATACATATGGAACTGTTACTATTTCGATCTGTGTTAATTCTTCTGGCATTTGCTTTAATGCTTCTTGTTGTCCTTGATAAAAGTGGTTTGCGATAGTATCTGTTGTGTCGTGTGTTTGTAGTAGCCCATTAATCAGCAAAAGTTGCTTTTTAATTCCGATCGCGCGAAGCTCTAGAGATGCACGATTTGCTTCAACTAATGTAGCTAATTCTGGCCTTGCTACTAACAGTAAGGTCGTTTTTTTAGGATTAGAAAGTGATTGAACTGCTTTTTCATACATCGCTTTTTTATCTCCAAGTCCTGATAACGGCCCTAAACAGGATGCACCATGCGTACTTTCATTTAAATATCCAGTCCAGGCAGTTGGTAAAGCTAATAAACGAAGGGTATGACCCGTCGGCGCTGTATCAAACAATACATGATCAAATTGATCGAATAAATTATCATCTGCAAGTAAATGCGAAAACGCATCGAATGCTGCAATCTCTACTGTACATGCACCGGATAGCTGTTCCTCCATTTGATTGATCACAGATGCTGGCAGTTTGTCGCGATATGGACCAACTGTTTTCTCACGGTACGCACTAGCCGCTTCTTCTGGATCAATGTTACTAGCAAATAAATTTTTTACAGTTGGAATTGCAATCGGCTCACGTGTTAGTTCGATACCAAATACGTCCTGTAAATTAGAAGCGGGATCCGTACTAACAAGTAATACTTTCTCCCCCTGATCAGCAAGTGCTACCGCTGTTGCACAAGCTATTGATGTTTTCCCTACCCCACCTTTTCCAGTAAAAAAGATGAAAGGTGTTGCGACATGATTTGTTGGCTTGTATTGTGTGTACATTTAGCAGTCATCCTCTATATTAGATTTAATCGAATCCGTGGTTTCTCTGTTAACTCGTCTGGATTAACATCAAGCCACGCTGCGAATTCCTCATTTGTTGGATAGTCACTCGCTTTTACAACACGACCATCTAACAATGTAATTGGAAGTGCGTCGACGCCTTTTTCTTGGAGGACTTGATTGACAATATCATTCTCTGCAAAAGCTGCTGGATCATTGGCTAAGTTATAGCGTTTGATGTTATTGCCCTTTTTTTCAAGCGAATAAACTGCAGAAGCAACGCGTGTTAAATTAGAATCTGCACTTGGCCCACAAACACCTGTTGAACAACACATCGCTGGATCAAAAATTTCTATCTTATGCATATCAAAAACTCCTTTTTTATGAATTAAGTTTTTCCTTACTTGGAAACCAATGTTTCGTATTATTCGCAATCTTCACTAACACCAACATCACAGGTACTTCAACGAGGACACCAACAATTACTGCTAATGCAACTGGTGAAGTAACGCCGAATAATGCAATTGCTACAGCGAGGGACAGTTCAAAGAAGTTAGATGCGCCAATCATACCGGCAGGAGCAGCAATTGTATGATCGATCTTCAATTTCTTCGCTGCTAAATAGGCAATAAAGAAGATAAAAAATGTTTGAATCGTTAAGGGAATCGCAATTAATACAATGTGTAACGTATTATCTAAGATAATATCGCCCTGGAAAGAAAAGATAATAATTAATGTAAGTAATAACCCACCAATCGTAGTGTTATTGAATTTCGGTAAAAATTGATTTTCAAAATGGTCGAGCCCTTTACGCTTAATCATTGTAATTCTCGTAATAACGCCAGCTGCTAACGGTACAACAACAAACAGTACAATTGATAAGAATAATGTATTCCATGGCACCGTAACACCACTTACGCCAAGCAAAAAGGCAACAATCGGTGTATAAGCGAGCAAAATAATTAAATCATTAGTAGCTACTTGAACGACAGTATAAGCAGGATCACCTTTTGTTAAATGACTCCAAACAAATACCATTGCCGTACATGGTGCCGCACCCAAAATAATTGCTCCAGCCAAGTATTCTTTCGCTAAATCAGTAGGGATAATATTTCCGAATACAACATAAAAGAAAAATGCAGCAATGCCGTACATCGTAAATGGTTTGATTAACCAATTTACAACCCAGGTAATATATAGTCCTTTTCGATCTTTACTGACATTTTTAACACTCTGGAAGTTCACCTTCATCATCATCGGATAAATCATTACCCAAATTAGAATTGCAATTGGAATAGAAATTTCCGCATATTCAAATTGCCCTAAAAATTCAGGAATTGCTGGTATGAAATTCCCTATCATAACGCCTACAACCATGCAAAGTAATACCCAAACCGTTAAATATCGTTCAAAAAAGCTCATATATTTACACTCCTTGTTAATGAATCATTTAATAAATAATAATTTCTACTAACAACATGTAATACGTGTACCTTTTTCCTCTAATTCTTTTAATTTATAATCTTGATCAGGTAGTTGCTTGATGATTTGTTCGATAAAACAATAATACGGATTCTCTTTATTAATCGAGTAAAAGATCCACTGCCCACTTCGCTGCTCTTTTACTAAACCGACATCTCTTAATTTACGAAGATGTTGGCTAACCGATGGTTGGCTCATGACAAAGATTTCAACAAACTCACAGACACAACAATCATTACGATCAAGAAGCTTTACCATCGTAAGACGTGTCTTATCTCCTAACAATTTTAAAACCGCTGCTGCTTTTTCCATTTCAATCACAGTTTGTAACATAATAAAACATCTCCTTTCATCTGTATATTAGTGTATAACTATTTACTTATATAAACAACGATATCAGCCAAAATTTACAATTACTTAATAAAGTTGTCACAATTAAAACTCCAAAACTAGAAAAGTAGTTGTATATTATAAATTAAGGAGTGTGGTCGTATCAAATCTACCGTAAAATCAACAGATGAGGCAAAAAACATTGTAATTTAATCAGAACTACTCGTACCTATACTACTTGATGATGCGCAAATAAAAGAAAAAGCGGATTTTTTTAAAGCATTAGGAGATGAAACAAGAATACGGATTATCGGGATGTTATTGATTGATAATCTTTGTATGTGTGAAATTGTTGCTGGCTTAGATGTACCGACATCCACCATCTCGCACCACTTAAAAATATTAGAAAGAGGCAATGTGATTGAGTCGCAAAAAGAAGGAAGATACACCGTTTACTATTTAAATAAAGATAGCGTTCTACTATTTATCCAATAAACGTTTCATTCATTTAAAGAAAGAAGGAAATACAATGGGAAATTTTTCGTGGTTAAATGACCAAGTCCTTAGAATGGAGTGGCTCTCAACTAGTGTTCGTTTATTAGTTGAGACTGTTTTTCATTTTTCTTTGATGAAAAACTAGGTGGGAGTTTGCATTTCTTTATTTATGACACAATCAAAATTTTTATCTTAATGTCGGTTTTGATATTTGGTATTTCATATCTACAATATGTTAAGTAAAGTCGTTAAACCAAAATTATTAGCTGTATTTATCGCGATCATAACAATTGGTATTATAATTATTGGCTACACATTCAACGCTTTAGATTTCCTGTTTTAATAGGTTATTATATAATTTTGAGGAGATGTTTCATATGATTATTAAAGTATTAGGTCATGGGTGTGCAATTGCAAAAAATTAGAGAAGAACGTTCAAGTTGCTGTGAAAGAACTTGGATTAGATGCTTCGATTAAAAAAGTAACCGATTTTAAAGAAATCTCAAAATACGGTGTAATGAGCACTCCTGCATTAGTTGTTGATGAAGAAGTAAAAGTATATGGTAAAGTAGTAAAAGCGCAAGAGATCAAAACCTATCTTAGGTAATGTAAAGATTACGTGCGCGTTCAGTTAATTACCGCACTTAAACCAGATTGATAGCTGCTTGATAGAAAGTGAATTTTTAATTAGTGGGGGTTTTAATCTCAGCTCTGAAATCACTATTATTACTAATAATTCGTTTTCATAAAAAGGTATGTATAAGCTCTAAACAATTATTTACAGTTTCATCTGGAGCCTTTCCCTTAATATCGATTTTTCTCGCTTTCCAGTCTAAACTCTTAACTTGATCTGTTAGTACCACCCCATCGATAGCCAGACCATCAGGTAAGGCTACCTCAAAGGGATACCCCTTGACTTTGCGTGTGGTGGGACAAACCACAGCAAAACCTGTGTGCTGATTAAACAAGGCAGGGGATAAAACAATCGCTGTTCGCCTTCCTTGTTGTTCATGCCCACTCTGCGGATTAAAATCTAAATAAACTAAATCTCCTCGATTTGGTATTTGCATTTATAATAATTCCTTTCCTACACTACCACTATCCACTTCTCTATGCTGATTTTCAGGAGTGATTTGATTAACTAAATCTTTTAAAGTTGGCTTCTGGTTCTTAGACTTCAACGTTGCTGTTATACCTTCTACTGTAATCTCTATTTCCGAACCCTGCTTTACATGAATTCTTTTTGCTACATCACTAGGGATACGAATGGCTAGGCTATTCCCCCACTTTTGAACTTTTGTATTCATACGGATCACACCCTTATTTGGATTGTTTTCGTTTGATTCCATTTTACCACCTCCAAGTTGGAATGTATACACTTAGTATATACATTGACCTATAAGATGATGCGTACTTTACCAATAAATTCACTTTTTTTCTAAGAAAATTAAATAGAAGAACCGTCCCCTGCTTCCGTCATTTAATACCCATAAATAATGTGTGTGAGACATAATGTACGATAAAAACGAATGAGGCTGAGAAAAAATTAAATAAAAAATAAAAAGTTGCACCTTTTCAACGCTTGGTTGTAGGGTGAAACTTTTTGATAATTATTGTAATTTTAACCTTAATATCATCGATCCTAATCAAGAAGAAACAAACCTTAGGCGGTGATATGGATACCGGAAACGTTAGCTTGTTTTGGGTATTCACTATATTTTAATTCAAAGAATGCCTTGACTGAATAATCCAATGCCAGGGAAAGGGCTATGCCAATAAAAATTAAGTAGATAAAATATTCACAATATATAGCCAGAACGCCAAATAGCATAATAATGATTGCAGTGCTATATCTGCTCCATTTGCCAACCTTACGATGTAAATCATTTAGATATCAAATCTTTATTTCGTTCAATTATCCTTTTATTTAAGTATATCTTTTCACATACTTACCCTTACAAACTTTTTTACTCCTTTTAGAGGAATAAGAATCTACTTTGTTTTGGAAAATTTCTCATCTATGCACAAATATAATCCCAATATCCACCTTTAACTCACAATCATGCCACTAAGCACCATCAACGCATTGAAAAACACATGTCATATCATTGCCGGAATGATACTTTTGGGTTCGACTGTAATAGCTCCGAAAAAAAAACGCCTATACTAAATGCTAGGCAGCTAATCCAAAAAAAGCCAAGGTAGTAATGTTGCAGCCCAAATCCAATGCTCGTTAGCACGATGGCCCATCGATTACCGAAATTTTCAGAAAAATTGCTCAACAAAAAGCCTCTCCATATCATTTCTTCAAGCGTTCCATTCAGAATGGAAAAAATGATCATGACCCCCCATATTTCCTGGAAGAAACTAAAGCTATGATTCAGTATAAATGGCAGAAAAGCCATAAAATTTAACATCATCGCCATACAGAGAAAGACACTTACCTTCGTTTTAAGAAAGCCGGCCCAAATGGACGGATTACGAACCAGCTCATCCCAGTGCGGTTTCTGCCAGTAGTACATAAAACGAAGTAAGTATGAGGAAAAAAATCGATGGGGCCAAGACAACGATCAGTGACAACCTATTGAGTATAATCCGGGATTCATCCTGATTGATGTCTGCAAGCCAATTCGAAGTTATATAACCATAAACAAAGAACCCCATTCCGAAAGCCAGTATAGTCAAATCAAAATATCTCATTGTTTTTTCGAAGAAGCTAAGTCCTGCAGCTATTACCCAGGCAATCAACAACAGATAGTTCTCTAATTCTAAAATAATTAAAAGTGCAACAAATAAGCTTAATGCTGCCAAATTTCGTAAAACAGTGGCTGGAAAGTAATGTATCTACTTCATCAATCGTCAAGCTCCTTCATTTATTTCGATATTAGGATTATTAGCATGTGTTCAAAAGTCGGTAAATTAGGAGAAAGCAGGTCGAGACGCCAAAGCTTTTGATGACCAGTGTGAAGGTTTTCCCTAAATGAGGACCGGAAAAATGAGCCTACGAAGAGATGCGCCGTTTATCATTGGTGACTTTTTAAAAGCCATTATTTGCGCTTTCTTCTATATAATTTCTTTTTACTCATGCTTCTATTATTGCTATTTTGTTTATTCATTGGTTCCTTATCTACCCTCACATCTTTTCTCTCTTCTGTTTCTTCTTCTGTTTTCACTTTCATTTCTTCTGTTTTCACTTTCATTTCTTCTCTCATTTCTTCTGTTTTCACTTTCAATTCTTCTCTTATTTCTTCTTTCATTTCTTCTGTCTTCACTTTTATTTCTTCTCTCATTTCTTCTTTCATTTCTTCTGTTTTCACTTTCATTTCTTCTCTCATTTCTTCTTTCATTTCCTCTTCAGTTTTCTCTTCTGTCTTTTCATCTCCACCCTTTTCTACTCTCTTCTTAATTATATTCACTGTGGTCTTAACCAAATCTTCTACTGGTATCTTCTCGATTAAGGTTTCAAGCGAAAACCCTCCCTCAATTGACAACTCTTTATTTTCATTATTCTCCATTTTATCTAATTCCTCTTTAATAAATTGCTTCCACTCTTCATCCTCTGTATTATTTGTATTAGTCGTAAATTTTTCTTCTTCTTTGCCCTCTTCAGAGTTTACTTCGCTGTGTAATTCATCCATTTTTTGAAAACCTCCTTCTGTATGTTTGATGCGCATTTTTTCATTTCAAATCTCTACCTATTGTATGTGAATTATCGCTATTCGTTTGGACTGAAGTGGATTTTATCAAATATAGTCTACTACCTACAGAATCTGGGATATATAATCATATACTGAACTAGAATGAAAAGGCAGAGGTGATATAAAATGAATAGAAAAAATTGGGCTATCGGTGATAAGCTCTTATTCGGCCTAGGTTTGAGTTTATTCGGCTTACTTCTTTTTGTACTTGTGGTGGGAGTTATCATTGCGTTAGTAGCAGGTTGGGGAGAAGAAAAACAAACACGAATTAGCAATAGCATTCCGATGCAGGATAAAGAGAATACACTAAGGGAGTGAACATGAATGGGGGTGAAGCAGTTTGGATGAAAAAAAAAGTAAAACGTTTGAGAAAATGTTTAAAACGTTCCAGCTTGGAGCTAGTTACTTTTCCGTGAATTATATGAGAGCGGTGAAAAAAGGAGCAAATGTCGCCGAGAAAGAAATCCTGAAAGCAGCAGAAGATCATGATCAACCTGTTGAAGTCATGGCAAGAAAATTGTTTAAAGCCATAAAGCTTGGTGTTCTGCGTGCAGCTGAAGAAATGCTCCTTTTCGGAATCAATTTGATTGAACAAATGAAAGGCAAATCGAACAAAAAATAAAAATATCTATTGCTAATCATTCTTGGCCGAAATCATTATATGGATAAACAATGACTGGCTCTAAGGAAGATCTCTCTATCCTATAGAATCAGTCATTGCTCAGTTACTTGATTTATCTTTGCTGATCTCTTGCAGTAAACGTTGTTCGATAATGTTCGGATGGTAATATTCGAGCATCTCAATTCCTGGTTTACTACCGAAATACAAGTCGTATCGTTTGTAAGGAACCTTTTCATGCAGATCAGGAAAATGAAGACTGATTGGCTGTTGGAAAAGATCAACCGATTCCTCTTCGTTGACGAATCCCGAGTCTGTCACCTTGCGGAATGAGCGTATACCAAGTGAGTTGATCGCTTTGCCAATTCCTTTCTGACGATGTGCAATGCTTTCAAACAAAGCAGAAGGTACATGCTTGGCATATACTAGAGCAATGTTATGGGATACGACAAATCCACTTTTTTCACCGATTAGTACCGATTCTCGGATATAATTCGGAGTGCCGGAAGATTCACCGATTAGCTTTAAATCCTCTTCATTGATTTGTTTTTGTCTGATCACTTGCACCTTTACTTGCTCGTTCAACAGTATTTCCAAAAAATCCGTTGTCCGTCCATCCGTCACTAATAGTAAGTCTAGCAACAATGCTTGTAAAATCTTCGATGCTTTGTGCTCAAATTGGGAATCTTTCATACTCTCACCTCCATTAAACCTATTTGTCAGGCTTATTGTAGCGGCTTAACGGTACAAACCAGAATCGGTTATGCCGTCCCAAAATATTTGAAACTCCTCCATGTTGAGTTGCTGTTTCCCATCGGAAAGAGCGTTTGCAGGATCTGGGTGTATTTCTACCATAATCCCATCTGCCCCTGCAGCAAGTGCCGCCTTTGCACATGGTAAGAGAATATCTTTTCGGCCGGTGGAATGACTGACATCCACGAGCACTGGAAGATGGGTTTCTTGCTTTAAAATAGGAACAGCAGAAATATCAAGGGTATTTCGGGTTGCTGTCTCAAAAGTACGGATGCCGCGTTCCATTAACATCACCTGATCATTCCCATAATGCAAAATATATTCTGCTGCTAGCATAAATTCCTCTAAGGTGGCAGAAAGCCCACGTTTTAGTATTACAGGCTTTTTCGCTTGCCCGACTGCTTTCAGTAAATCGAAGTTCTGCATGTTACGTGCGCCGACTTGAAAGATATCGATGTAAGGTGCCGCTATATCGATTTGATTGGTACTCATAATTTCGCAGATTGATACCAATCCGCTTTCATCCGCCACATCCTTCATCATTTTTAAACCTTCTTCCCCAAGTCCTTGAAAGCTGTAAGGGGAGGTTCTTGGCTTGAATGCTCCACCTCGCATGACCGTTAAACCCGATTTCTTTAGCGCAAAAGCAACTCTTTCAAGTTGCTCTCTCGATTCTATTGAGCAAGGGCCAGCAATCAGCGCATGGGCCCCACCGCCAATTACCGTTTGCCTCACTGTGATAATAGTATCCTCGCTTTTATGGTCACGGCTTACGAGAAGTGAGTTCTTTTGTTGTGATTTATCACTCAAGGTTAACATCCTTTCTTTTTTTAATTAGACTTATCAAATCTTCCTGACCACAACTCTGTATCTATTAAGCATCAGTACTTCGTTTTCTGATATAAAGAGGCTTTGTTGATGGCTTGTTATCCATGAGACTAACACGATCTAGCATTGACGTTATTTCCAATGTGATCGGAACTTGGAGTTGAGAGGATAAGAGAGATTGGACTTCTTCCTCCGACCATTTATCGACTTCATGCGAATCTAGTAATACGTGCAATCCTCTTTCTTGTTCTATTACTTGCCACGCAACCGGAATAGGAGACAACGAATATATCGCTTCCTGAATATCATTCGCATCCAGAATGATATCTTCAAAACAGATGCGTTCCCACCTTCTTCCATAATGAGTCAGCTTCGCTCCAGTCCGACCGCATGGACATATACTTGAATCTACAGAGATGATATCCTCGTTATAATAACGCAGTAGAGGCGAACCTTGATGGGACAGGGTCGTTATCACCGCAAATCCTTTTTCTCCATAAGGAACAGCGTTTGTACCTTCCTCATTCAACACTTCCACAACAAAATCTTCATCTACAATATGCATGTTGCCATGCTCACACATTGTCGCAATATTAGCTGTTTCTGTTGAACCGTACATATTAAATACTGGTACACCCCACAGCTTTTCTATATGCTGTTTACGCTTATCGCTCATTAATTCACCAGCAACGCATATGGCACGCAGAGTAGGAAAATCCTTACTTAGATCAGCACCACTTAGTCGAGCCACTTCAGCCAGCAACTCCATCTCTCGCGGCAGTCCTGCCAAAACCGTGACAGCAAGTCGTTTGATCATGCTTATTACCTTGGGGTAAGGAGTCACTACCGTACGTCCACTAGCTGGAACAACTCCTGCTCCGGTCTGCAAGGCTGCCTGTTGCATTAAAAAGGCAGGTAATGCCAGGGCATAAGGGAATCGGACCAGCACAAGATCTTCAGATATTAAACGGACACCACATTGTTTTATCTGTCTTCCACCAGTTACCAAATCCTCTTGCGTAAACCAGGAGGCCGAGGGCTCCCCAGTTGTTCCAGTTGATTCGTGATATTGAGCTATCTCCTTCCTATCAACAGCAAGGTGACCGAAAATTCCAGCTTCTCGCAAATCCTGTTTTGTTGTTATCGGAAGTGTCTGGATGTACTGAAGCCCCATGTCTTGTTTGGGCGAGTGTAATAATTTCCGCTTGTATAGAGGAGAATTTTGAATGCGAGCATATAGCTCCTGGAATTTTTTCGCCCTCTCTATATCGATGTCACTCATAAAGGCACTCCTTTCTCTCATTTTTTTCTACGTGAACACTCTTTGTGCTTTGCCGAACGTTCGAGGAATATCATCCCTGATAACTACTTCACAATCGATACCAATTCGATCAGCCATATGTTGCTTAACCTTTTCTGCCAATTGATCGTCACTCATTTCTGTCTTGAACTTCTCGGCTTCAATAGTTAACTCTCCTTGATTCATCTTAAAGTGATACCATAAGCCTACTTCTGGAAGCTCCATGAGAAAATGCTCGAGCATGAAAGGAGAATAATCCGTTTCGCCGATGCGTAGCATGTGTTCCATTCTACCCCTTAGTTGGAGAACGTCCATTGTGAGACCGCAATCACATTTTGATTTTTGTAAGACACCGAGATCTCCTGTCCGATAGCGTAACATTGGCATTCCTTCACGCAGTAGCGTTGTGACAACGAGTTCTCCTGTTTTCCTATAAGGAAGCACTTCGCCTGATTCAGGATCAATGATTTCAACCTTTACATGTCCTTCCATGATGTGATACCCATTATGCTTACTGCATTCTACACCGATTACTCCACACTCAGTGGAACCGTAGAAAAAAGAGACCTCACACCCCCACCATTTTTCCAGCCGATCACGGAAAGTGGACGAACATCCTTCGCCTGTTAGCCAAATTTTCTTCATGCGAATATCTTCACCGATTTTGATACCGCATTTCTCACTTTCTTCTATCAAAAGTGCTGCATAAGAAGGAGTTGTCGCAAGGACCGTTGCTTGATATTCCTTCATTAATTCCAGCGACTTATCGATAGGGGCCATATAACCGCCCTTGCCAAGGGATAAAACTGCTGTACCAAACGCAAATTGGTATAAACGCTGAAAGCCAAGGCCTGGCAGTGCAAATTCATATGGCAATGCAATGGCAGCGACATCATCGGCAGATTCTTTAAATAATTCCAAATATTTAGGTAATAAATCGTACACATACTGATCAGCCAAAGTATAAGCGGTATATGTTGGTTTACCCGACGTACCACTCGTAAGGTGAACTTGGCCTATTTCTTTCGGATCCACACACAATATCTTCTCTTTATCACCTCTAATCACATCTTTATTTAGTATTGGTACGGACGCTAATTGGGCCAGGTTATTAATTTTAGGTTCCGTGAACCCCTTCTCTTCCAATCTCGAACGGTAGTATTCATTATTGTCCCACAGATGAGCAAGTGTGGCGTTTATAGCTTTTAACTGATAGTCTTCTATTGTTTCACGAGGAAGCTTTTCAATCGTTTTCCCTTGGTCATCTAATTGCTTGAAAAATAATTTAAATTGTTCGAGATGGGATGAATGTTCATCAATGGAGACAGTCATCTTGTGAGTTTGAACCTTTTTCATTTTCATCCTCCATTCCATAAGTTTTTTATGACTATAGGAGCATCAATACTTGTGCCAACCTTGTAAGATGCTTTGTTCCACTTTGGTAACATTAACTACCGAGTTAAATATGCAGTTACATTCCTTTTATTTCACCTATCAAACCATTCAATCTACTAGTTTTTTGACACAATTTGAATGCTGGTTTAGCTCCTTTACTCATTATAAGATGCAAGAAAAGTAGATTTTGATTGAGGCAAACATATATTTTTAAAAAATAAGGCGTTTCATAAAGACCGTTCATTCATTTCAATCATCTATATCGTAGCTAGTGTATAAAGCTATTATTCTAAGAATATCTCACATCAGTTGTCCATCCTTGATTTTAGATCAGAGTGACCTATGTTTGATTTGGAAGGTAGTAATGAAATTTAATAAAGGAAGAATACTATGTTATGTATAGACGTAGATAATAAGGCGGATACACATTCATTTTTATAAATTATACATATTATAGCTAGCATATCTTGTTTTTAAAGAAAGGATGGATTTATGTTGTTATTCAGATTGGTGAAGATTGATTCCGACAGCTGTTCGGGAATGACATTATTTAAGGATCGAATCGGGTTTTTCGTTAGGAGGATGAAATTAATATGATAATAAGTGACACGCACATGAAGCAATTTGAGGAAGGGAAAATGCTTATTAAGAAAGGCGGAGATGGAGATGAAAACGCGGTGAATAAAGCAAATGAGATTTTTTCAAAGCTTCACAAAGCCTCTCCAGATAATGCTCTTATTGAAGCCTATTACGGCACGACCATGTTGCTAATCGCTCGAAATAAGATATCACCGTTAAGTAGATTAAAGGAAACGACAGCAGGAATGAAGATTCTTGATGAAGCAGTAAGTGCCGACCCTGAAAATAGCAGGATCCGACTGTTACGAGGCAGGGCCGCATATAGGTTGCCTGAAAAGTATTTCCAACGGACCCAAACCGCGATTGAAGATTACACATTTCTCATCGACCGGGAAATGCAGAAAGAAGATTTCCTTAATACCGAAAAATATTTGCAGGTTAACTATGAGCTTGGAGAGGCTTATAGCCGAATAGGTCGTAATCAGGATGCAACTATGTGCTGGAATAATCTAATTAACGAGACTCAGGACACTGATTTTCTGCTCCTCCTCAAGCTAAAGCTTAGGTCTGTGGAAGGGAAACTAGTTGTTGAGCATAACCCTAACTCCGAGAGCCCCATATCAACTTTAATAAGAAGGACCATTCACGCCACTGGAAGCGAGATCATACACTTGATGGATGGCAAACATTTTCAATAGGAGGTGATAGAATTGGCAGGTCAGAGGGTTGACATGAATAAATTCGAGGAAGCCAAAACACAACATAATCAAGGGGTTGACGGGGACAAAAAAGCGGTGATAAAAGCAAACGAAATGTTCTTAAAGCTTCGTGATACTGATCCTGATAATGCACTAATTGAGGCCTATTACGGCAGTACTCTAGTTCTATTAGGTCGGGATGCAGTTAAAATTCTGGAAAGAGTGGATAAGGTGGAAGAGGGATTAGACGTATTGAATCGGGCCGTTTCTTTAGACTCAAACCATAAAGAAATTCGGCTGTTGCGCGGGAACATTTGTGTGAGGCTACCTGAATCCTTTTTCCAATGCTCGGAAACGGCGATCGAGGATTTCACTTTTCTGCTTAACCACTATAAAAATAATTCCAACTACCTAACAATAAAGCAAATACAACTAGTACTGCGAAACCTAAGTACAGCTTACCAAAATGCAGGTAAACCAGATAAAGCAAAATCAACATTGCAGCGTCTAAACAATTGGAACTGAAGCAAAAAAATTCATAAGAAAGAGAGCTAGAGCAGGAATCATCCCCCTTATCCGAGCAAATCGCAGGATCTGTAAGGAGATTAGGCATATGGCAGTCTTAAAGGGGATCTATAACGGAGTAAAGAATGAGATCGATAATTATTCCCATGTCACTATAAGAACCGGGACTACTGACGCCTGCAAACAGCTTGCAAGTATGACAAGCGATGAAGAGAAATTGAGCAGTTTTCAATTAAACAACAATGTTACCGACGCCTTGAAAACTGGCTAAGAAGGACAGAAGCGCCTAAAAACAGGCTTGCCACAGCAACAGAATTCGCATATGCGCGATACGAAAAATCTACTAAAAAAATAACATAGGACTTCTATGAGGAAAGGCTCAAGCCTTTATTAGGCTGTAGATCTTTCCTTTTCATCATAAATATATTTTTTTAACAGAATCTATTAATCTTGGATATTGTTCACATTAGTGACAAGAGATTACGAAACTGGAGAGTGAGTAATTTTGGAAAAAATATTTGTCAACGGTATAAACATTTGTTATCAATCGATCGGGGAAGGTTTTCCTTTGATCGGACTTACAGGAAAAGGCAGTAACATGGACTGGTGGAATCCGGCAAACAAGGCCGCGTTAAGTGAAAGGAACAGGTTCATCATGCTCGATCATCGCGGTACAGGCCGGAGTGACGCTCCGACAGAGTCGTATGACATTTCAGATATGGCTAACGATGTCATTGGGCTAATGAACGCGCTTGATATCGAAAAGGCACATATTTTAGGCCAGTCCATGGGGGGAATGATTGCACAGGAGCTTGCAATCGAAAATCCCACCCGCGTGTCGAAATTAATCTTATGTTCCACGACCTGCGGGGTCAAACGTATTCGGCCTTCTTTTCGGATGATCAAGTTGCTGATGCGAAAGAATGCTCACAATACCTCACAAGACATGCTAGATATGCTTTACTCCAAAGCCTATATCCAGGAGAATCCGAGCTTGATTGCTTCGTTCGTGAAACAGATGCAAATCGCTCCTACGAACCCTAGAAGCATGGAGATTCATCATAATGCGAGTAAGAACTTCGATTCGTACCATCGGCTTGGGCAAATATCGGTACCAACGCTTATTATACACGGCGAGGAAGATTGGGTCTTCCGTCCGGAGCATGCCAAGACTCTGAACCGTCGTATTCCAAACTCCAAGCTGATTTTATGTCCATATGCGGGACACGGTGTCTTTTCACAGGAACGTCACAAGGTGTTAGAGGAAATCCAACGTTTCATAGATTGATTTACAAAAAGCCGACTCTTATTGATTTTGAATAAGAGCCGGCTTTTCATTCAGTCCAACATTGTGCCATGTCGTTTGAACTGTTTCTCCAAAACGATACCTGCCAACCTTCTATGAGAATCTGCTGAACTTCTCTATTAATATTGATGTATTCCTAGAAACAAAAATGGATGACGTAGTCTTTACTTTACAACTTTTAAAGCGATATCCAACACTTCCTTAATAGAGTGGGCGGATCGGTTCCGTTTAATTAGCGCCACACCAATTTCCAACGCGGTTCGCTGTGCTCGTTCTCGGGCAGCCGCATCTTTGATGTCGTCGATGTCCGCGACATGGATATAACCATAGACGCGGCACAGCATTAACACCCCGGCAAATCCGATTGTATCCTGAAGCAATTTTGTCACATAAAAATCCTGATATCCAGGTGTATTTACCAACCGGTCGGCGGCATACCCGTTCCACAGATCGCGGAACTGAGATTCGAATTGTGTCCATAAATCGTTCACGGTATCCAGAAGGTAGCGGCGATAATTGGTTCGCTCCCTCGCATCCGTGCTCCAGCCCTCTTGGCCTGAATAGTTCAGCAGCACATTGCCGATAAGCGTTCCGATATCAAAGCCTATCGGACCGTAAAAAGCAAATTCGCGATCTATGACTTTTGTAGAATCCGACTTGATGAATATATTATCTGTATGCAAATCTCCATGCAGCAAAGCTTCTGCTTTCGTGAGAAATATCTCCCTCAGAAGCGTGACCTCAAGATGCAGCTCCTTATCCTCCCAAATACGCACAACGCTATCACGGATATGAGGTTCGACGCTATTCAACCGGGACTTTGTAAAAGGAGCGTATAAGATGAGGTCCTCGGTGATATTGCAAAGCTCAGGATTGATGAACGATTTCACCCGCAATTTCTTCTCCTGTTGATCCATGGCCAGGTCCGAGGTGAAGAACATCGTCTGCGCTAAAAATGATCCGACATGCTCGGCGAACAACGGAGCACGGACCTTCTCCATCAGTCCGCGGCGCATAACAGTGTGATCGCTCAAATCCTCCATGGCGATTAACGCCAAATCCGAATCGTACGTGTAAACCTTTGGCGTCTGATCAGGACAGATCTCCCCATTAATGCGCAATGCTTCGTATTCAATGCGTACTCTGTCCAACGTCAAAGGTACTGATTCACCGACCATCTTGAAATAAGGAAGTGCCTGCTTTAGAATTAAGGATCTCCCTGATGCTTGGTCCCATATATGAAACACATTGTTAAGATTACCATCACCGATATCCCGCAACTTGAGCTGTGCACCATCCGGGAATATCTCCTCGATGCCTTGTGCATACGCAACCGCTTCCGCTTGCGTTAAGGTGTGATAATTTGTCATTTCTGGATCCCTCCGAATACCGATTATTATTTAGCATAAAAAATGGAGCACGGACTGGAGCTGTTCCCTGATGGCAAGGTCATATTGACGCACCTGTAATGCCGGCGGATTGGCGACAGCCCGTTAAAATATAACGTAAACTTGTTCTCGATATGTATTTATATGCTGAAAATATATGTATTGTGATTGGTCCCAATCCTAAGATACACATACATTTATAACTTAAATCTTTATTTGGTTTCCTTGATTTCTAAATTAAAGTGGAGGCAATCTTCTGATAGAGTATTTGTTTTGTATCTCTGGAATCTTAAAAAAGGCTATCGGCACACTGAACAATTAACAGAGTCCATTTATACAGAAACAATGGACTTATCGAAGGTGAAATTCTTGTTGCATGGCTAGCGCTTAAGTAAACTAGGTTATTTTTTAGTGAATATCGGTGTCACCAAAGCGTTAATTGAATAAGAAAAACGTCCCTATTTTTGTGATAACGTACAATTAGAACCGTTCCCTGCTTCCGTAAAAATTTTGAGGAGATGTTTCGTATGATTATCAAAATATTAGGTCCAGGGTGTTCAAATTGCAGTTAAGGAACTTAGATTAGATGCTTCGATTGAAAAAGTAACCGATTTTAAAGAAATTGCAAATTATGGTGTCATGACTACTCCTGCACTAGTTGTTGATGGAGAAGTAAAAGTATATGGTAAAGTAGCTAAAGCGGAAGAGATCAAAACATATCTTCAATAAATGGAACATAACAAAAAAACAGTCGTGCGCTTATTAACTTGAGCACGACTATTTTTTAATAAGCTAATATCCAAAAGTATCCCCATTATCTAAATTCAACATTTTATCATTAATCAACACGATGTTATTACTATCCCAATTAATAGAAACTTCTTTGATTCCCTTTTGGTTAAAAATTCTTTTTTTAAACCAAAGTGGGCCATTTAATTCGCCTCTTACTCCGAATGATCCAGTTGCTCCTGCATCATAATAATAGAAATCAATTGTATAATTTTGATCAGGAGACCTAATTGTTTTAATATGTTCATTAACTCCCAATGAAGAAAAAAATGATGTTAATAATATTACTAGAAAAAGAGCTATAGACAATAACAAGGATAAAATGATGGTCACCCAACTTCTTGTTTTACTCTGCCAGTTCTTGCTATCTTTAAACCCCATAACTCCAAAAATAAATGTAAGGATACTAACCAAAAGAAGAATATAAATTGGTGGTGCAATTAGCCAGCTACTAGTACTATCAATAGTAGAATACAATGAATAAAAAGAAATCCCAATACATAAAAATATTAAATAAAATGACCATATATTATACTTTTTCTCCATCATACCACCCCTAACTCAGAAATCACCTTGATAGTTATTTTCCTTTTTATCATTACTTTATATTAAGTTTAACATATAATTACAATCTACTATTACTTTTATATATTCTATTTGATCTCTTTGCTCTCAAGCATTTCTGTGATAAATTAAAAATATAGAAATTTAGCAAACATTACTTATAATTTGGATATGTATATAAGTGTTGCAGATCAACTGGGGGATAAACAATGAAAAAAGAATATTTAAATAAATTTTATCAAAAAACACATGCTGAACGAATCGAAGCATTGGTATCAGCTGAGATCATCTCTCAAGAAGATGCAGTAGATTTTAAGCGTAAATTGGCATTACCAGATGAAATTGCCAACCATATGATTGAAAACCAAATTACTACATACGAATTACCGCTTGGACTTGCACTTAACTTTTTAATTGATCAAAAGGAATTTATTGTTCCTATGGCAACTGAGGAACCATCTGTTATTGCCGCCGCTAGTTCTGCAGCAAAAATTATCAACCAATCAGGTGGTTTTGAGACAACTATACAAGAACGAACGATGATAGGTCAGATTGCTTTAACGAACATTTCTAATATGAATCAAGCGGAACAAAATATTTTACAGCATGTAGATCAGATCATTGAAAAAGCAAATCAAGCCCATCCTTCTATTGTGAAGCGAGGCGGTGGTGCGCGTTCTGTTATAACCAGACAGATTGAAGCAGATGAGCAGTATGATTCGCCTTCCTTTTTTGTAATTCACATCCACATTCAAACATTGGAAGCAATGGGAGCGAATATTATCAATACAATGGTTGAAGCTATTAAGCCTTATCTAGAAAGCTTAACAGGCGGAACTGCCATAATGGGTATACTCTCGAATTATGCAACAGAATGTCTTGCTACTGTAACCTGTCGTATTCCAGTTTCACTATTGCAAAAAGGCAATTTTTCAGGTGAAGAAGTACGTGATCGAATTATTGAAGCCTGTCAATTTGCAATTGTTGATCCATATCGAGCTGTCACACATAATAAAGGTATTATGAATGGCATTGATGCTGTTGTTCTTGCCTCTGGAAATGATACGCGTGCAATCGAAGCGGGCGTACATGCTTATGCCACGCGAAGTGGACAGTATCGTTCTTTATCTAGTTGGACCAAGGCGGAAAACGGTGATTTAGTTGGCATGATGACATTACCCTTACCAGTTGGTGCGGTTGGAGGTTCTATTAACATTCACCCTACAGCACAATTCACGAAACAATTGTTGGGAAATCCAACAGCTAAAGAATTAGAATCTATTATTGTTTCGGTCGGTTTAGGACAAAACTTTTCAGCTCTCAAGGCACTTGTAACAGAGGGTATTCAAAAAGGACATATGGGACTCCATGCCAAATCACTTGCTATTAGTGCAGGTGCTAAAGGAGAGCAAATTGAAGTCGTTACGCAAGAATTAAAACAAAGGAAAAACATGAACCTAGTAACCGCTAAGGATATTTTAAAGCAATTAAATAACAAATAAGTTACGCTATACATTAAACCCGTTTAAATAATTATTTTACTGAAGAAGCAGTCTAACATTAACGTAGACTGCTCTTTTTTTCGTAAATCGTCTCTGGGTCATATCAATTTAGTACGACCTTATATCACAACACGTATAGCATGTATTTTCTTATATATACTATATGTGAGGTGATGACATGAATAACAAGAACAATAAGTATATGAAGAAACAGGTTGATAATCAACCAAACCGGATGGAACAAGAAAATACGTCGGTGAATGTTGAGATGGCCAGCTATGTTGCTTCTGATGATGATAAAAATGAGCGACACAATAATAATGCGCGTGCTTTAGCAGCTGTTGAACCAGAATATCCGAGAATTAATACAGATAATCTCTAACAGTAAAACGAAATCTGAAAAATAATACAGTGAATAATCCTTAAACGAAACAAGAAGTACGGAGTGTATAGTTATAGAAAGCATATATCCTATATTATACCTATTTAACGCTCTTTCACAATACATTTCAACGCTTAACGTTACTGATTTTCCTAACTAAAATAAAATGACCGTTTAGTGATAATCACTTAACGGTCATTTGGCTTATTTATTTTTATTTACATATTGTCGCATATGATCTTTTATACCTGAGAAGCATATAGTCGCTGGGTCTTCATCAATTGGCAATGCAATGTTGTCAATACCTACTGGTAATGTATCTTGGAAGACCTCTTCATACTTAGCAACACTAATTTCTTTTCTATCTGCTAGTAATTTCTCGTGCTGGTCTGCAAATAAGGCGTCACGATAGTTTGGTTGTAATATTCCTGAGAAGAATTCGCCTACTGCTCCTGATCCATAGCTGAATAATCCTATTCTAGCTCCTGGCTCAATGGTATCATTTAATTCAAGTAAGGAAATTAAGCTTAAGTAAAGTGCTCCTGTATAAATATTACCAACAATTGTATTATATCGCTTACTAATTTCAAAATTAGCTAATAAGCGATCTTTGTCAGCTTCTGTACCTTCATCAATCACAGTTCTTAGTGCTTTTAAGCCCATCTTTGTATATGGTAAGTGGAAAAAGATAGATTCAAAATCCTTTAATTCGAATCCTGTCTTTTCTTTATGTTCTTTCCAAACACTTTGGAAAAAGCTCAAATATTGATCGACAGAAAGCTTTCCTTGTACATAGGCTGTATCCGAATAAATTGGACGCCAGAAATCCATCACCTGTTCAGTTTGGTAAGCACTTGGGCTCTCGATTGTCATGATTTTTGGATCTTTACTTACTAATATGGCAACTGCTCCTGCACCCTGGGTAACCTCACCAGTTGTATGTAAGCCATAACGTGCTATATCAGATCCTAATATAAGTACTTTACTTTCTGGATTTAATGCAATATGGCCTTTTGCAATTTGAATACCTGCTGTCGCACCATAACAAGCTTGTTTTACTTCAATTGATCGTGCACTCGAGTTTAAATCCAATAACTCATGGATATAAATAGAAGCTGCTTTGGAGTGATCAATTCCTGATTCTGTTGCAAAAATGACATAATCAATCGTTTTCTTATCTTCATCAGTTAATATTTCTAGCGCAGCATTTGCAGCTAAGGAAACAGAGTCCTGTGTAATAGGTGGAACGGCCATTTTCTCTTGTCCAATTCCAATCGTAAATTTCTCTGGTTCTACATTTCGTGCAATAGCCAATTCTTTTATATCTACGTACATATGTGGTGTATAAAAACCAATTTTATCAATTCCAATTTTCAAAATAGTTCACAATCCTTTTTCATTTAATATAAATCTTCATCTCCACTTGCATTTAATATGTTAGAAATCTTACCTAAGTATAACACCGAATAATGCTTCAGGAAAACCCTATCATTTTCTCTTTGCTGTTTTAGTTGGTCTAGTTGATTTTACAATGCCTCTTGTTTTATACTAGTACACAAGATAGGGAATCCTTTCTTGATTCATTTCGTTGTTATTTCTGAGGATACCCTATCTCTTTTTTATCTTCAAGTAATTTAGACTATTTAATTTACTTTACTAAAACGAGTAAATGGATAAAAGTCAACAGGGAACCTATTATCTACTTATTTAGAAGTAAATAGAGTCAATGAAATATTCTATCTTTCGGATTCAAGTTATTATATATTTCTATGAAGGAGTGCGTGAAAATATGGAAGATGTTGTGATTGTTAGTGCAGTACGAACACCAATTGGTAAGTATAAAGGAAGCCTGA
The DNA here is from genome assembly GCF_003426055.1 of Paraliobacillus sediminis. NCBI lineage: Bacteria > Bacillati > Bacillota > Bacilli > Caryophanales > Bacillaceae > Paraliobacillus > Paraliobacillus sediminis. The sequence continues at coordinate 644,836 of NZ_QJSI01000003.1, read as the reverse complement.
AAAATATATCTGCAGAAAAATTAGGAGCACTGACAGTTAAAGAAGCTATTCGTCGTGCTCATATTACGCCAGAAGAAGTTGATTCGGTTATTTTTGGAAACGTTTTACAAGCGGGACTAGGTCAAAATCCAGCACGACAAATTTCTGTGAATGCTGGAATACCTTATGAAGCAACTGCTATGACAATTAATGAAGTATGTGGTTCTGGTTTAAAATCTGTTATTCTTGGCAGTCAAGCTATTCAACTAGGTGATGCGGATATCGTTGTCGTAGGCGGTACAGAAAATATGACACAAGCGCCTCATCTTTTACCGAATTATCGTATGGATAAAGACGCGGATGTGTCAAATTTAAAAGACAGTATGATCCATGACGGTTTAACTGATGCGTTTGATCAAACCCATATGGGAATTACAGGTGAAAATGTAGCAGAGAAACTAGTTGTTTCTCGTGAAGAGCAAGATGCATTTGCTTTACGATCGCAACAAAAAGCACAACATGCGATTGAAACTGGTAAATTTGATGATGAGATCATTCCAGTTAAAGTAGAAGATGACACTGGCGAAGAATATTTATTTTCCGCAGATGAACATGTCCGTAAAAATTTAAAAATAGAAGATTTGCAGAAACTTAAAACACCGTTTCTTAAAGATGGAACAGTAACAGCTGGTAATGCATCTGGTATTAACGATTGTGCTGCAACACTTGTACTGATGAAGAAATCAACGGCAGAAGAAAGAAACATCCCATATTTAGCGACAATTAAAGGATATGCAGAAGTTGGTACAGATCCTTCATTAATGGGCTATGCACCATATTATTCTATCAAAAAGCTAATGGAGAAAACAGATCTTAGTTTAGATCAGATCGATTTATTTGAATTAAATGAGGCTTTTGCTTCACAAAGTATTGCAGTATTAAGAGACTTGAAAATTGATACTGACAAAGTAAATGTTAATGGTGGTGCAATAGCACTGGGCCATCCAATTGGCGCATCTGGAGCTAGGATTCTAGTAACATTACTTCACGAAATGCAAAAGACAGACGCCCATTATGGTCTAGGCTCTCTTTGTGTAGGTGGCGGAATTGGTGTTTCTATGATCTTGGAACGATAGATAAATAAATTAAAAATGCAAGGCCAACTAGGTTGTACCCTATTGGCCTTGCATTTTTTTATTCTATTAAACTCTTCTTTTTTGAAAAACAGCTCGACCATTCTTAGTGATGGTTAGGAATAGAGAAAGGATCGGAGAGAAATTAGGTTTGGTTTTCTTTCCCTTGCCTATTCGTGTTAATTGTTGCGCGTACCAGATTAATTCCATTAATCCTTTATTGTCAATAAAAGACAACCCTGTTTTTATAGGTTTTATGACAACTTTCGTACCTTTGTCAAGTAATATTTGATTCGCATAGCCTGGATCTATAGCTAATGGTCTTGCTAATCCGATTAGGTCAGTTGCTCCGGACTGTAGTGCTTCATCCATTCCCGAACGGGTTCTAAATCCACCTGTTAAGATCAGTGGTATACGTGTTTTCTCTTTTAGTTTCGACGCATATTCTAAAAAATACGCTTCTCTTTTAATTGTTGATTCCTTTACATTATTACCAGTCATTTCTGGTCGTTCATATGTACCACCAGAAATTTCAATTAGGTCAACACCAAGTCTATCTAATTCTGTGATCACGAATTGTGATTCCTCTTCAGAAAAACCTGCTTTCATAAAATCAGAGCTATTGATTTTAACACCTATTGGAAAGTCATCTCCAACTTCTAAACGCATAGATTGATAGATTTCTGACAAGAATCGGAAGCGATTTTCAACTGTTCCGCCCCATTTATCATCTCTCTGGTTGTGTCTTGGAGAAAGAAATTGACTGATTAGATAACCATGCGCCGCATGAATTTGCACACCAGTAAATCCAGCACTTTTAGCGAGTTTCGCTGTGTTAGCAAATTGTTGGATCAGGTCATTAATTTCTTCTTCGGTTAGTGCACGACACATTGGAAAGAAACGTTGGAAATTTGGCTCAAAAGGAATTGCAGATGGTGCCAAAGCTTCAGAGGCGACCCCTTTAATAACCTGTTTTCCTGGGTGATTGATTTGCATCCATAAATGGGTATTGTTTTTCGTGCCTGCTTTCGCCCACTTTTTAAATACTCCAAGATTGTTGTCATTATCTAATACAATATTTTTAGGCTCTCCAAGTGCTGTGTTGTTTATCATTACGTTTCCGGTAATGACAAGTCCAGCTCCCCCATCTGCCCACGCCTCATATAAACGATTAATATTGTCCGTTGGAAGGTGATCTCTTGTAGAAAGGCCCTCACTCATTGCTGACTTCACGATGCGATTTTTAAATGTTATCGCTCCATTTTTTAAATAAAAGGGCTGACTTACAGTTAGTTCGTTCATATTTTAAGTCTCCTCTCCTATTTTCACCTATCTGCTACTATAAATGCCTGGATAAGCTCTGGCATTTCTTCTATAGAAATCGTTCGAAAATCTATCATGACCTGTTCCTCTTGAATCCGTGTAATGATGGCTGGCGTTCCAAGTCTAAGTTTTTCAGCCAATTCATTTTCTGAATAGGTAGCATGTGTTAACGAGACCACATATGTTGGAAGTTGGACATCTGGCATCGTCCCTCCACCAATTTGTGAGGTCGATTCTTTAATATAACAGTGATATCCTGTATCTACTTCCGTTAACGCTGTTATAAACGCATTTGCCTGGTTTTCAATCTCGCTTAACGTTTTTGTAATATCTCTTACTGTAGGAAGTTTTCGCGTAGCTTCCTCACTTGTTAGATAATCGCGTAGTGTTTTTTCAAGTCCTGCAAAAGTCATTTTATCAACGCGAAGGACTCTTGCTAATTGGTGCTTTTTCAATCGGTTAATTAGTTCCTTTTTACCAACAATAATACCAGCCTGCGGTCCTCCTAGTAATTTATCCCCGCTAAAAGAGACGAGATCAACGCCAGATTGAATCACTTCTTTCACAACTGGCTCCTCGCCAATACCATCTTTTCTAAAGTCATATATAGATCCGCTTCCCAAATCCTCATAAAAAATTAGACCCTCGTGTTGATTTTTAAGCGTTACTAAAGCCTCTGTTTGAACCGACTCAGTAAAACCAATCATTTTAAAATTACTTGTATGTACTTTTAATAACATACCTGTATTCTCACTGATTGCATTTTGATAATCATACAAATGCGTCTTGTTTGTTGTACCAACTTCGACAAGATTAGCTCCACTTTCCTCCATAATCGAAGAAATGCGAAATGAGCCGCCAATTTCTACAAGCTGTCCTCTGGAAACAATCACTTCTTTATCTTTGGCCAATGCCCGTAAAATCAGATAAACAGCTGCGGCATTATTGTTCACAACCATCGCCGCTTCCGCACCAGTAACTTCTATCAATAATTCTTCCAAAATATCATGGCGTGATCCACGTTTTCCTTCATCTATGTTGTACTCTAAGTTCGAGTAACTTCCCGCAATAGCCACTACATGCGCAATCGCATCATCACTTAATCGTGCTCGTCCTAAATTCGTATGTAAAACAGTACCCGTACCATTAATAACAGGTGTAAGAAAATCTTCTTGTCGCTTGTGTACACTCTCCTCTGTACGGGTAATGATGTAGTTGAAAAAGTTTTCTTTTGAGGGGTTTTCAATCGGTGAAGTACCAGTGAGAAGCTTCACGCGCAAGTCACTTATTATCTGTTGGATGACTGTAATAACCCGTGATTCAGTTAAACCGGTTGTTTCAATAAGCTTTATGAATTGCTCACTTTTTTTAAAAGCATGCACGGGTGGCAATTCCCTTACTAAATGCTTCATCTTAACGCCTCCTCTTCGACTGTACATTATTAGTATAAAGGCAAATGTTTTTATTGGAAAGTTAAAGCTACTGCTGATCTGACGTGTAGTCCTAATCAACAGTAGCTTTTTTGTTAGTGTTTGTCTATTTCTTCGATAATATCTGCCAGATCAGGATATTCGCCTGTCTCTCGTTTCGAATAGATCTTGTTCCCATTCACACTAATCTCAAAGACTCCACCAGAGCTTGGGATTAACTCTAATGATGTGATTGCGGTTCGATAATGGGTAAATAACTGTTCCGCAAAACTTGCGGCTTTAGGTGCGTAGTTTCATTGCATGCAAAATTCAATAACTAGTTTATAATCCATTCGAGGTTGCCTCCTTCTTACTCGTATCTATCTTCTTATTATAACGATAATAGGGATAAAACTAAAAAGTTATGCTCGAATGTATTAGATCCAATAACGCTTCGTTTCACCACGTTTGGTAAGATCTAATTGATCTAATAGCTCTAGTAGTGGAATAAGGTATTTACGTGAGACATGCCAGATTTCTTTTGCATCTTTTAAATTAAAAGAATCTCCTGTTTGTTGCTGTAACGTATGAATTGCTAGCTCAAAAGCTTTTTTATCAACAAGCAACTCTGCTGTTAACTGATAGGCTTGTTCTGTCTGAAGCAAATAGTTCTTTAATTCATCTACTTCTTTTTGTGAAAAAGGTGTGCCGATAAAGTAGTCTTCCCATTTTTGTACAGACAGACCATCAGCAGCAACCGTCTGAATAATTTCTACCATCCGTTTTGCCCATTTTTCGGGAAGGTGTGGTAAAAAGCTTGTCACAGCAATAAATTGACTTTCTTTTTTTATTATACCCTCTGCTATTGCTTCTTCCAACGTATATACGACCAGTTGCTTTGGAAAGTGAGCTTGTACCAATTGGATTAATTCAGCTTTATTCATACCGATACGCATTGGAAAAGCTTGATGATAGTGATTCAATTCGGTTACCAACATATCCTTAATGATTTCGACGTCTTTTTTTCGTGCATATTTTTTACTGGATAAGCTAATAAATTGATCATTTTCTACAAGTTTCGCGACTACTTCTTTATCTAGTGAAGTCAGTTGAATAAGTTGATCAAGGGACAACAAACCGTCATGTGAAAGTGCATCAACAATTAAATCCACTGGCGACCCTTGTTTCTTTTTCTCAAGCACCTCGATTGTTTCAATACCAAAACGATATTTCTCACCAAGTGGATCAATCACCCAACCACCACCTATTGTTTCTACAGGAGTTGGTCTTCTTAAAATAAAACGATCACCCCTGCGAGCAACTACTTCATTATCTAATCGAATTTGACAGAGCACTTCTTCTGTTTCTTCTGTTAGCTCATTCCGATCAAAAAAGACAATCTTACCGATCACTTCGGAAGTACCAATATGAACCTTTACAGGTGCACGTTGTTTTAATGTGTGCCGGATAGCTTTTACAAATCGAATCGAAACATCGATCGTCTGCGTGACTAAAAAATGTTCAGAAGTTACTAAAACGTCACCACGTTGGATCTCTTCACGATCTATTCCACCAAGGTTAATCGCTGTTCGTTGACCAGCTCTTGCATCTTTTACATCATTGTTATGTACCTGAATATTTCGCGCGCGCACTTTTTTTCTAGATGGTAATACAGTTAATTGGCTTGCTTGTTTAACAATACCTTCATAAATTGTTCCTCTTATGATCGTCCCTTGTCCCTGGACAGTAAAAACCTGATCAATCGGCATTCGAAAAGAACCATAACGATCGCGATTTTCTATCGTATTAACCTGCCTAAATATCTGATCTTTTAACTGATCAATTCCTTTTCCTGAAACACTATCAACATAAAACACTTCCGAATGTTCAAAAGCAGTTCCTTCAAGATTGTCGGCTATATCTAAACTGACAAGTTCTAACATGTCCGCTTCGACACGATCGATTTTTGTTACCGCAATAATAGCGTGTTTCACACCTAAAAACTCTAATATCTCAATATGTTCCCTTGTTTGTGGCATTACACCTTCGTCTGCCGCAATAACAAGTACGACAAGATCAATACCAGCAACACCAGCAATCATTTGACGAATAAAACGTTCATGACCAGGTACATCGACAATTGAAACGTGCGTACCATCTTGTGTATGTATCGGGGCATAACCTAAAGTAATCGAGATGCCGCGTTCTTTTTCTTCTTTCAATCGATCTGTATCGACGTTTGTTAATGCTTTCGTTAGCGTTGTTTTGCCGTGGTCAATATGCCCGGCCATGCCAATCGTATAATATGACTCTTCCATTTTTAAACCTGCTTTCATCCGTTCTTTATATCTCTACTTTAATCATAGATTGCAGGTGAATCAAGCATAATAGATTAAAATGATATAATTTCATCAAACACCTTACTTGCGATTCGACTAATTTCGTTATAAACTAATACAAGCTTCATATTAATATCTAATGGGGTTGGATGGGTGACTGGTGTCCTCCTGGGTCTTCAAAACCCTGAGGGGCCTGCGTGTCAGGCTCGGTGGGTTCGATTCCCACACAATTCCGCCAAAATATAATACTACTATTTTTCACTTTAGTAATACATCTTTAGAATATCTTAATAAGAAAAAAACTGTTAGCTTATAATCACAAAAAAGGCCAAATCATTATCTGATTTGGTCTTTTCTTCTTCTTTTAAGCATTGCCTTCTTCTGCAGCCATTGCATCTCTTTTGGTAGGATGAACAGTACCAAATGGATGATTAGGTGGAGCATAGATCGAATATAGTTTTAGTGGAATAGTGCCTGTATTGATGAGATTATGCCACGTGCCTGCAGGGATAATAATGGCAGAATCATCATAGACATTTTCTTCAAAGGTTACATTGTTTTTTGTGTTGCCCATCCGAACATTTCCCTGGCCTTGTTCAACACGTAAGAATTGATCAACATCAGCATGCATTTCTAAACCAATATCTTCGCCTACATCCAGACTCATTAATGTCACTTGAAACTGTGATCCTGTCCATAATGCTGTGCGAAATGTATTGTTAGTCTTCGTTGCATCATTAATATTAATGACAAATGGTTGTGGTCCATAATCTTTTGTAGGTATATTCGTGTCTACGTTTGAATAACGCATATTATCAACTCTGTTCCACTGATTTAACTGATTAGAAAAATCCGACTGAACAAACTGTCTTCCGAAATGATACATCGGTGCTTGCACATAATAAGGATAGTGAGCCGGATACATATATGGTATATAGTACATTCTTACAATCCCTTCAACGTTGATAAAATTATCCTATGCACGTCGTTCGGGAATGTACGTCACTTAGATCGCATTTATTTAATTAAAGCGCACATTTACTACACTAGGTCAAGAAAGATTTTCCATAGCTCAATATGGCCCTATTGCATCTTTTCAAACTCTGCTACCATCATCTCGTAATTTAATGCACCCAAAGCTTTATAACGAATGATACCCTTGGAATCTATCATATAAGATGAAGGAATTGGACGTATTTGATATGTTGTTGCAACCTCGTTCTTTTCATCTAGAAAAATCGGGAATGATAAATTAAAATCTTCTTTAAAGTCATTGACATCAGTTAGATTTGCTTCTGTTTCTGTTAAATTGACTGCTACTATTGCAACGTCATTTGCTTGATAAAATGCTTCCATATCTGGCATTTCTGCACGGCACGGTGGGCACCAAGTCGCCCAGAAGTTTAACATGACCCTTTGGCCTCTGTAATCTGATAGTTTTACGGTTTCTCCATCTAATGTCTCGAGTTGGAAATCAGGTGCAATGTTATCTACCTCAATTCCGATTTTAGCATCCGACGTTTCATTTTCGATAGTAGAAAGATTTTTTTCTTTACCATCTTTAAGTAAGTCAAAAATGGCGTAACCGAACATTCCTACAAGTACGGCAATAACGATCACTTTTTTCATTTACACCCCTCCTTATCCTAAATTTGAGAACCAACTGTCTTGTACGAATCGTAATAAGATATTAGAAATTCGAGCTAACTGTCCTGTAAATAGAAGGAGGCCCATAACAACCATAATCCCGCCACCAATTTTCATTATTTTTTGACTATATGTAACAAGCCATTTTGTTGAACCTAAGAAAAAAGTCAACAAGAAGAATGGAATCGCAAAACCAATAACATACGTAATGGTATAGACAGCCCCCATAGTTGGATCACTACCAGCGATGACAAGAATAGATGCAAAGATCGGACCAATACATGGTGTCCAGCCTGCAGCAAACCCCATTCCTACAAAAACAGTGCCTATATAGCCAACCGGTTTTTTAGTAAAGTGAAAACGTCGTTCTTTCATAAGGCCTTTCCATTGAATTAGACCGGCAACAAACAGACCCATGATGATAATAAAAAGACCAGCAATGCGTTGTAGAAAAACACCTGATTGACCTGATAATAAGCCTTGCACCCATTGTCCAAGAAGCGATACGCCTACACCCAAACTTATGAAAATAAGCGATACACCTAGTATAAATAGACTTGCGTGAATCAATAATTTTCTACGTACTTTAATTTCTTGTGATCCCTGTATTTCTTTTACAGTCATTCCGGTTATGTAGGATAGATAAGCTGGGAACAATGGCAGTGTACAAGGCGAAAGAAAAGACAGGGTTCCTGCACCTAATGCTAGCCAAAGTGTAATGTCAGCAACTGGATTCATTTTTTTACCCTCTTTCTATAGATACATAATAAAATAACAGCTAAACTAATAGCTCCATAAAACCAATGACTTAGATAAAATTGAAATACTGTTGTCTCTGAAAAAATAGATAAAAGCCATTGTCCAATACTCCATGTTACCAAACCAATTAATACTAATTTTTCTTTAGCTAACTTGTCTTGTTGCAAGACGAATAGTATTAGTAATAATAAGAGTAAACCTAAGTACGGTAAACTAAATGCGGCTGTTCCTGCTATCAGTTGAATAAAACCATACGTAAATGAAGCAGTGAAAAACACAATTAAAAAGGCATACAGTAACGCTATTACTTGATGATATGCACGCTTTGTCTTTATTTGCACATAAATCACTGATAAAATATTCGCAATATAAAATGCTGCGGAGTCACTGGGATAGGCTAATATCGAGATTGGATCAGTTATAAATGTGCTAAAGTTAGTTAAAATCTTTCCAATCCACAAAGCTAAGACAAATACAATTAGCAGGTTGATCACTTCATCTGTCTTTTGTTTTGTGGTAATTTTTGAGTAGGAACTAATAGTACGAAAAAAAATAATTCCGACAATGAAACTTGCTAATAGTATTACAAGTTCACTTTTAATAACTAAAGGTCCAATCAACCAAGCAGATGGCATCAAACATCCCTCCTCCTCTTTTTATAAGATTATTAATACTATGTTAAAACAAGACAACGAAAAAGAACGATAAAGGTATGTCACAGACCTCTATCCCCCTTATTCTACTTCATTAAAAGAACTTTTCTAGTAATGAATAGATGACAAATGCCGCTCCTGCCAGGAACGCTATTTTTTGAGGCGGTCACAACATGGTCCATAAGCTTTTCACTTAATATTCCATCTCTCCTTCATTCAGTTCTGCCTTAATTGCATAATGTACTGCATTTAAGTCAATCGCTTCGGCACTAAAACCAGCAGTATTAAGGAATTTGATCATTCCATTGGAAGAAATGCGTTCGTCAAGAGGCGGACCAGATTCTGTTTCAATTGCTTTCCACTCGATAAGTAGCAATTCTCCACCGGGCTTTATTATGCGTTTTATTTCATTTATTGACGTTTCTAAATTTGTTACTTCATGAATAACTAATGATACAAGTACTTTATTTACCGCGTTATCAGGTAATTGAATATCCTCTAAATCACTTATAACATAATCAATATTGTCTAATCGTTCCTTTGTTGTATTCTCTTTTAACATATCAAGCATCTTTGGTTCGATATCAACAGCGTATACCGTATTAGTTGTATTTCTCGCAATAGGAATAGTGAAATAACCATTACCTGCTCCTAAATCTGCAACTTTATCAGTAGGAGTTAATTTTAGATAGTCTATTATTTTGCTCTGTGGCAATTGCACTTTCCGCTCTTCGCTCATTAATTTATCAGCATGTTCTGGATTAAATCGCTTATTTGTCAACTTATTTTTTGCCCCTTTCGGATTAAGGATGCGGTGAATCAAATTAGTTAGACCACCGTTACCTTTTGTATTGTTCATTTAAAATTAGTTTTTCTACTCCCAATCAAGCATGCCACCTGTCATATTAATTACGTTGAATCCTCGTCCTTCAAGAAATTGTGATGCACGACCGCTTCTTCCACCAGATTGACAAACCATAATATATTCCTTTGACTTATCTAATTCATGCATGCGAAATTCTAATAATCCTAATGGTATGTTTAAAGCACCTGGAATTATTCCCGAAGATACTTCCGCTACTTCACGTACATCTATAATGTTTAGCCCTCTATTTTCTGCTAACAACTTTTTTAATTCACTTGTTGAAATGTTTTTCAAGAGTATATCTCCTCTCATTTATAAATTTTAAAAAACCGATCGTATCAATGTTATTACATTAATTATCATATACCCCTAATGGTATTTAGTCAACCAATTGATTCTGATTTAGAATGAATTAATTGTAATTAAGGCATAGCATTTATATAATGTAATAGGAAATACTTGATACATATTCGTAAAGTAATAAATAATCTTATATTTCGTGTCTGTGGTGTAATTATTTTAGAGCATCTTTTAAACTAAAAAATAACAAATTGACTAAAGGATGAAGAATATGAAAGTTTTATTAGCAACACCTAATTTTCATCAGCCGCGTGGAAATACGATAACGGTGCAACGAATTGCGGACGGATTAGAAAAGCTTGGTATTAATACAGAGATTATTTCAACAACAGAAAATCAGCTAATTAAAAGTTTACCTGAAGCGGATATCGTCCATGGTTTCCATGCCTATCGTTTCTACACGTTTATGCAACAGTTAGATACAAAACCAAAAGCATACATGATTACGATGACAGGTACGGATTTAAATCATAATCTTTATGACGATGATACACGCCACGATGTGATCACTTGTCTTCGGGAAGCAAAAGCAATTCATGTATTTAATGAAGAAGGGAAAAAAAAAATTGAGAAGGAGATTCCAGAGATAATGGATAAATTGTTTATGATTCCCCAAGGAACAAGTGCGTTTACACAAGCGAGCATTCCTCATAAAAAACAAGACGGTTCTTTTTTGTTTGTTTTACCGGCTGGAATTAGAAAAATAAAAAATGTACCAGCAGCAATTACGATGCTCAAGTTACTCCGCGAGAAGTATACAAACATACGACTATGGCTAGTCGGTCCTATTCTTGAAGAGGCAGAAGGTATAAAAGTGAAACGTTTGGTAGAAGAGAATAATGAATGGGTAAGTTATCTTGGACAAGTTCCACATGATCAAATGGGAACCATATACAGGCAAGCGGATTGTATTTTAAACACGTCAGTTTCTGAAGGCCAGTCTTCAGCCATTCTAGAAGCAATGGGATACGGTTTACCCGTTTTAGTAGCAAATAATGAGGGAAATGCTAGTATTGTAATGCATGAAGAAACTGGTTTTATATATGATTCGTCAAGCCAATTTCTTGATTATGCAGCGCAAATAATGAATAATATAACTTTAAGGCAAGCTATCGGGCATCAGGCTAAAAGTTATATTTCAGCTCATCATTCAGGTAATGATGAAGTGGAAAGCTTGTTACGTATATATAAAACCCGATTAAAATGATTTGTTAACAGAGAATATTTGATTAGAGGAGTGATACCATGTCAAAGAAAGAAGAAATTATTAAATTAACATCTTTATCTACGAAAGGTGGCTGAGGATGCAAAATTGGTCCTGAAGACCTGTCGCAGGTTCTGCGACACTTACCTAAAACTGTAGCTGACCCGAATCTACTTGTTGGCTTAGATACATCTGATGATGCAGGTGTCTATAAGATAAATGAAAATACTGCCCTTGTACAAACACTGGATTTCTTTACACCAATTGTTGATGATCCTTATATGTTTGGACAAATTGGTGCAGCAAATGCACTAAGTGATGTGTATGCAATGGGAGGAAAACCATTAACAGTCATGAACATTGTTGGCTTTCCAATTAATACATTAGATAAAAGCATTTTAGCAGATATATTAGCTGGTGCTTCTGACAAGGTAGTCGAATCTGGTGCTGTATTGGTCGGTGGACATTCAATTGATGATGATGAGCCTAAGTTTGGTTTATCTGTAACAGGTACCGTTCACCCCGACCATATACGTGCAAATATTGGCGCTAAACCAGGTGATCGTATTATATTAACGAAACCAATTGGTGTTGGGATTTTAACTACGGCCCTTAAAAATGGTTTACTAGATGATGCTACAATTAAGGATGTCATGGATGTCATGGCGACATTAAATAAATATGCTTCTGAGGCAATGGATGGCTATACTGTAAACGCATGTACCGATGTAACTGGTTTTGGCCTACTTGGCCATACACGAGAAATTGCTGAAGGTAGTAATGTTGGGATTACGATAAATTATAAAGATGTACCAGTATTATCAAAAACACGTGAGCTAGCTGAACAAGACGTTATTCCTGGCGGTTCCAAGAAAAATCATAAATGGCTTGCTGATTGTATTGAATACGGTGACCATATCAGTAAAGTTGATCAATATATTCTTTGTGATGCTGTTACGTCTGGTGGCCTTTTGATTTCAGTTCCAGAATCTGAAGCAGACTCTCTGCAACAAAAATTTCTTGATAATAATGTTTTTTCAGCCATTATTGGTGAAGTAACAAGTGATAAACCAGGTAAAATTACTGTTATTTAAAAACATATATGGCTCACTTACTAAATTGAAATGAAAGAAGGACTCTACTTCTGTTGAGTCCTTCTTTATATGAAAGGATTATTCTAATGAGGGTTTTGGTTACAGGTGGTGCCGGTTTTATTGGCCGTCATGTCATAAGTGAACTTTTAGAAAAGAAACACCATGTTTCGGTTATTGATCTAGAACCTGTCGAAGCGGCTGTTTTGGATAAACAAGTGCACTATTACTGTGCTGATATTACAACTGATGTTACGTCTATATTTGAACAAGAAAAACCTGATATTGTCATCCATCTTGCAGCGCAGGTTGATGTATCAAAATCTGTGGTGGATCCGAAGTTGGATGCTTCTTCAAATATATTAGGAACAATAAATATCTTAGAAAACTGTAACAAACATAACGTAAAAAAGATAATTTATGCATCATCAGCAGCTATTTATGGCGAACCTACATACCTAGCAATAGATGAAAAGCATCCTAAAAGGCCTAATTCATTTTATGGTGTATCGAAACTCGCTGCTGAATCTTATATTGAAACGTTTGCAGCATTACATGGTTTGAACTATACGATCTTGCGCTATGCAAATGTTTATGGACCAGGCTCATTAAACATTTTAGATGGAAATGTAATTTCAAGATTTATAGACAAATTAACGAACGACCACTCCCCTACTATTTTTGGTGATGGTGAGCAGTCACGTGATTTTATCTATGTACAAGATGTTGCACAAGCTAATATTGCAGCAATTGATCATGGTTATAGACAAATAGTAAATATTAGCACGAATCATCCAACGACTTTAAATGAATTAGTCGACAAGTTAAACATCATATTAGAAAAAAATCTCAATGCAACATATCTTCCATCTCGTATTGGAGATATTTCATACAGTTACTTATCAAATGAATTAGCACGTGAACAGTTAGATTGGGAAAACGCATATTCCTTAGAAGAAGGATTACGTCTTATGGTAGCTGAATTAAAAAATATAACTTAGAGGTGAATTTTTATGAAGAAAGTAGTTTTAACGATAAGCATTCTTTTACTTATTCTTGTACTTGCAGCATGTGGAGAAGAAAATGAAGAAAGTCAAAATTTAGATGAACAAGAAACATTCACAATTGGTGTTATTCCAGCTCAAACAGAAGGTGAAATGGATACAGCAATGAATAAGTTGCAAGAAACGTTAACAACAGCTTTAGAAACAGATGTTGAAATTGAAGTTTATCCCGATTATAACGGTGTAGTCGAAGCAATGAATTATGACAAAATTGATATGGCATACTTCGGACCGTTAACATATGTTGTTGCTAATGCAAAAAGCGGTGCCCAAGCTATTATCACACAATTAATTGATGGCGAGCCATTTTATCATTCATATATCATTACACATACCGATAATGAATGGGATTCACTTGATGCATTACTTGAGGATTCTGCTGAAGTTGATTTTGCATTTGGAGATCCTAATTCCACTTCAGGTTCTTTAATACCAAGTATAGAATTACAAGATCGCGAAGTATATATGTCTGAGGATGATCATAAATTTAATTCCGTTCGTTATACCGGTTCTCATGATGCAACAGCGCTATCTGTTCAAAATCAACAAGTGGATGCTGGAGCGATTGATAGTGCAATCTATAATCAACTTGTTGAAGCCGGGAAAATTGACGAAGAACAAATTAAAATAATTTGGGAATCAGATGAATTGTTTCAATATCCATGGGCTGTTCATGAAAATACAGAACAAGCTACAATTGAAAAATTACAGGAAGCTTTTTATGCTATTGAAGATGAAGATATCTTAAATGCTTTTGGTGCAAGTGGATTTACGGAAGCAACTGATGAAGATTACGAAAGCATAAAACAAGCAGCAATTAAGCAAGGTATTATTGAAGAATAGAGTTGATTAACGTGTGGTTCAAGAAAAAAAACATCTATACAGTTATTCTGTTAACGGTATTCCTATACATTAGCATGAGGCTAACTGAATTTGATTTAACAAAATTTAGAGATTTTCGAAATATGATTGATTTTCTTTCGCAATGGTTCCCAATGGATTTTACTAAGCTACCCCTTATGTTACAGGATAGTATGGAAACTTTAGCGATGGCGTTTTTAGGAAGTTTTCTAGGTCTCTTAATTGCATTACCTATAAGCTTTTTTGCTGCATCGAATACATCACCATCTAAGTCACTCTATCATTTTTCAAGATTTGCACTTAGTTTTACTCGTTCGATACCAGAAATTGTATTTGGGTTAATCTTATTGACTGCCCTAGGTCTTGGCCCATTCCCTGCTGTAATAGCAATTATGTTTCATAATGTGGGTGTGTTAGGTAAATTGATTTCAGAACTGATTGAATCATCAGATCCTGGACCACAAGAAGCAATAAAGGCTGTTGGTGCTAAAAAAGGGTTTGCTTACATTTTTAGTACAATACCTCAAATTTGGCCAAACCTATTATCGCATTATTTTTATCGATTTGAAGTTGCGATCCGTACGTCACTAATCTTGGGTTTTATTGGTGGTGGAGGTATTGGTCAACGTCTATTTAATGACTTTAAAACGTTCCAATATTCTGCAGTCTCACTCGATGTATTAATTATTATGGTTATTGTTGTTATGGTCGACTTATTTGGCAGTTATGTAAGAAATAAGGTCATTTAATAGATAACTTCTTTCATCCAGAGCATATGTACAAAGGAGGCGATTAAATTGTTAGAGTTAAAGAATCTTTCTGTTCGATATCCAGGTGGCGAACAAGATGCTATATCAGGTATTAATTTATCTATTCAAAAAGGCGAATTCGTTTGTGTCTTAGGCCAAAGTGGTTCAGGTAAATCTACATTTATCCGTTGTATTAATGGTTTACAAAAACTGACAACTGGTGAGGTACACTGGAATGATCAACAAATTTCAAAATTAAATGAAGAACAACTAAGAACGGTTCGTAGAGAAATGGGAATGATTTTTCAACATTTTAATTTGGTCCCCCGTCTCTCTGTTATCCAGAATGTTTTAACTGGTTTGTTCGGTTATCGTTCTACCTTTAAGAATTTAATTGGGTGGTTTACAAATGAAGAAGTAACTCGGGCAAAAAAAATCATTGCAGATGTAGGGCTTGCGGACCAAACTAATCGCCGTATTGAACAGTTAAGTGGTGGTCAAAAACAGCGGGTAGGTATTGCCCGCGCGTTATTGCAAGAACCAGCTATCTTTCTTGGTGATGAACCTGTCTCTAGTCTTGATCCCGGTACTTCTAGCCATATATTTAATCTGATGCAAGAAATGCATGAACGTTTAGGGTTACTTACTATTATTAATGTACATGATGTTGATTTAGCTAGACAATATGCAACACGTATCATTGCATTAAAGGATGGCAAAATAGTGTTCGATGACGCTCCTGCACTATTTAATGAAGAAGCTTTCTATCATACGTATCATTCAGAAACAAACAAATTAGCCTTAACGAAGTAAAGGAGTTTGATTATCTTGTTGATAACAAGTCCGTGAGTAGTCGATCAATCAAGGGTCGTGTACGACTCTAAGCATCCAAAAATTATCACAAAAGTGCATACTGTTAACAATAAAACTGTTGTCTTATCCTTTGATGATGGTCCTAGTAAAGTACTAACAAATATACTGGATATATTAAAAAAGGAAGATGTCCCTGCAATGTTTTTTTGGCAAACACGTCTCCTTTATCCAAAAAGGCCATGGCAGCGTGTAATTGATGAAGGACATGGTATTGGAACACATACCATTAATCATCCTAATTTAGCGAATATGACGTATGATCAACAGTATAAGCAAATTAAAACGAGCACGTCTGATTTGGAACGTATTACAGGTGAAAAGATTCGTTATTTCCGTCCTCCTTTTGGTCAATATAATACGGATACAATTCGTGTTGCGGACGAACTAGGCCTGCAGACAGTAATGTGGCGTATTGCTTCTATTGATTGGGAATTAAAATATGATCCAGATCAAATCATTTCAAATGTGATCGATCATGTAGAAAATGGTGCAATCATTCTTTTGCATGAATTAGAACAAACTGTTGAGGTGCTACCGATCATCATCTCAAGGTTAAAAGAAAAGGGATTCACCTTCCGTTTATTAGATTAAAAAAGCTGATTTCCTCCTTATAAGAGGAAATCAGTTTTATTTTTGTGATCTAAAAAAAACCAGGTTTTCTGCCGGAATTACCATAATTCATCGGACCGTATCCTGGATTATATCCTTGTGAACCGTAATCTGGTCCTCCACCATATCCAGGATTATAACTAGGTGTATATCCAGATCCAGGACCATAATAATTAGCGCCATAACCAGGATTGTTCATACCAAACCCTGGATTATAACCGCCGTATCCTGGACCGGGGCCATAACCACCATATCCTGGTCCATATGCACCGTAACCTGGTCCAGGTCCATCAAATAACTCGCCACCTAAATAACCTAATCCTGCTCCAATTAGTCCTGTTGCTAAAGGACTAATTGGTCCAAACCTCTCGTCAGGTTGTACTTGATTCATTGGTATGTGATTCATAGGTACATCTCTTCTCATTCCGTACATATAAACGCTCCTTTTTTCACATCTTGTGATGATAGTCTATTTCCTTTTGTCCCTATATCCTATGGCTCTTAAATAAAATGGACTGGGCAAGACTACTATTTTTTAGAAATCCTTAAAATAAACAATATTTATTTCTGTTTATTTAAGTAAAAGGTATCGTCTACTCATGATTAATCTTAAAAATTAAAATAAGCTAGAACAATATGTGAAGCGTATTTTATTAAAAAAGCTGGCTCAAAGTAGTTTTAATACTACTTTGAGTCAGCCACTTTTTAAAAAGTATTCCTTAGTATCCGTAACCGCCGTAAGATGCTCCAATGATTATTAACAAAATAAACAGTACAACGATTAATGCAAAACCGCCACCATAACTATATCCTGCAGACATTGTTTTCCCTCCTTTTCACGTTTCAAGATACTATATGCAGTATCATTAAAATGTGAAAGGGTATTTGTAACAAAAATATAAGTTAAAGCGCTTTTTTTATAAACATTTACATAGTTAGAAGTCTTGCTTATCCCTTTGTGTATATAGGTTCACTAGCTTTTAAGGCTCTCTCTAATTGTTTTCAAATTAATGATATCGCCTAGTAGAATTATAGTATAGAACATGTACCTTTTTTAGGACCTTCTAAAAAGAAATCTATCCAGCATAACTGCCACAATAGCAACACTAATTAATATTACTGTATTTCTAAATACGTGAGAAAACGTCATTCGATTTCTGACAACATACGTTTTTATTTCTTCCCATGTGTATGTATTATTTTTAATAAAAGTTAATTCACTTTCATTAATGTTTTCATCATTCGATACTAAAATATCATTAGCTTCTAGAGTATCATTATTATAAAATGGTATATTTCCATAATACAGGCTAACACCTAACGGAATACCAACAAAAAGTACAAATAGTAAGAGAAGAAGAACGATTAACGTTTTTTTATTAATCAGCTTCCCCACCCCCTTCTATTTATTTTATTTAACTTCGTTTAAAACATGTTCGATATTTAATGATTTTGAATTTATTTGTATGAGATCATGCTTTTATTTCTACATGAAATCAAAAAAGTACCGAATGATATGAAAAAATATTGGTGAAGTATACGCTAAGCTGTCTACTCGATTCAAGTAGATGATTTTATCTAATTTCACTTTATCTCCTATTAACAAATCTCGTTTTAGAACAGAAATTGTTAAACTTCCGACGAATCCAGCAATTCCTATAATTAGCCCGGACAGGATACCGAATGTTAGATCAAATGGAGTTAGAAATGGATAGAGAAAGTAAGATATACTTGTCGTGATAATTAACGCTCCAATGAACCCTTCCCATGTGATGTATGGATTAGCTGAGGGTACAATTTTTTTGCGACCAATATAGAGAGAAATTAGAAAGTGAACAACATCATTTAACTGTGTCAATACAATTAAGAATAGGACTAAATTAGATCCATATTCTGGTGAAACGAATTGGAAATAAGCTAGATGACTCAAACCGAATACCATTAGCATTAAGCCCCATTGCGTCAAGCTAACTGATCGTAAGAAACCGAATGTACCTTTCCCAATAATGCGTGGTAAAGGTAAAAACAGAAAGACATATACGGGTATGAACACGATAAACATACCGTACCAACCAATATATATCCAATAAAACTGCATAGGAATTGTTAAATAAGCCCACAAAAATATGCGACGATCAGACTTCCTTGTTTTTATCATGGAGAAATACTCTTTTAATGAAAAGAAACAAAGAAACATAATTGCAAATAGAGAAACGATTGGACCAAACAATGTTGCTACAAAAAAGACAGCAAACATTCCCCACCACGTTTTTAAACGGTTGAAAATACTAGAAAAGTCTTTATTCCTTTCTTTCTTTTTAATAATTGATAATATAATAGTCGCCGATACTAATCCTATGAAAATAATAGATAAAGTCCATAATACCTCTGTCATTTTTTATCACCCTTAAGTTGAATTATGCTAAAATACTGTATGTATTTAACTAGAATACTATATAATTGAAGAATAAAGAATAATTTTATGAAAAGAAGGAATTAAAATGACTTCAGATCGCTATGTTTATATTATGCTCTCCGATACAGGAACATTATTTTCTAACATAATTAAAAAATACACGAAAGCACCTTATAATCATGCTTCCCTTTCATTTGATCCAGAATTGAAGCAAATGTACAGCTTTGGACGAAAAAAGCCAACCAACCCATTAAATGGTGGTTTTGTTAAAGAAGATATTTTTACCGGTACATATAGTAAGTACAAAGATACGACATGTGTGATTTATAAACTTGCTGTTACAGAACGGGAAAAGAAAAAGATGAACAGAATTTTGAATGTCTTTATTCGAAATAATGATAAATTTCTTTATAATTTTCTTGGTTTAATGGGGATATCTGTTAACGAAGCGGTTGAGTTCAGTAATTCCTATTTTTGTTCTCAATTTGTTGCGGAGGTTCTTAATCGTTCTGGAATTAAACTTTGGGATAAACTTGCTGCTTTAGTGACGCCAGATGATTTTCGGAAAAATGATCGTTTAGAGCTTATCTATGAAGGAAAGTTATTTGAATTTGAACCGATTAAGCAACAAATTTCTGATAAATAAAATTATCTTGTAAATAACGAAACAAAGGAGAGAAATATGGGGTTTTCACTAACTGGATTGTTACTTGCAGTTTTAATACTTGTTCCCAATTTATTAATTCTTATCTTCCCTCCTACTAACAAACTTTCCAAATCCGATGCTGGATTCCTGTTTACTTTATTGGAACGAGTTGGTCAGGTGTCTTGTATCTTTATTTTGGTAATGTCAAAAGAAAACTATCAATCTATTAATATTGATAGTCTGTTTGTCTTGTTTGGGCTTTGTATTCTCTTTTATTATGGCTTATGGATCAGATATGTCGTAAAAGGACATGATTTTAAACTACTATATAAACCTATAGTATTAATACCAATTCCTATGGCGGTTTTTCCAGTTTTCGCATTTTTCTTTGTGTCTTTATGGAGCCAATCAACCTACCTAGTACTTGCAGTTATTTTACTTGCTGTTGGGCATTTTGTTAACAGTTGGCATACGTATAAACAACTAAGTTTTCATTATTAATTTAGTAAATGACTTCTGTGCCGTTAACATATTTAATCAAAGTTAAATTTCTACCACGTTATTGTTAAAACATCAAAAGCCCACTCACATACTCCTTTTTCAAATACACTATATTAAAAATATGGTGGTGAACGAATATGAAGATAAATTATTTACGGTGGTCAGAATTACCTTATGCTGGGGAAAGTAATCCTCCGCGTTATTCAGACACGCCTTTAGCTGGTTCTTGGCCGCTTGTCTTTTTAAAGCGAGATAAAGATGGTCATTTCCTAAATACAGAAGGTAAGAAGTTAGATTTACCTCTAACAGCACCTACTGAAATTGATTTTGACAAAGAACTGCATGTAGTCATAAAAACATTGGATAACTTAACGCCTGGGCAAAATAAGATAGGTACCTACTACGGAACAGGTGTCCCCACTAAACAATGGACACCTGTAATTGATAAATTAATTGATACGTATAATGTTTCTCCATTGCATGCCACAAGAGTACTTGCTTCAGTGCACGGTGCAATAAACGATACGATGATTCTGGTGTGGGATCTAAAGTACAAATGGGATGTAGCTAGACCAAATCAATATGACCAAACGTTAAGAACATTGTTGTGTACGCCGAATTTCCCAACATATCCGTCTGGTCATGCTACGATGGCAGGATGTTGTGAAGTTGTGCTCAGTTATTTCTTTCCTAAGGAAGCAAAGAAATTAACGAAAATTGCTGAAGATAATGCGCGTGGTCGTTTATATGCTGGTGTCCATTTTCCGTCTGACAATGATCAAGGACTTGTTCTGGGGAGATATATTGGCGAAACAATTGTCAACCATTTAGAAGCGCAAAATACTAATTCGGATCTAATTGATATGCCATACAGATCCTTCCGCGATGCGGCGATTTTTCCAAAAGAATATCAACAATTTATTCCGTATGATTTTCAAAAAGAATGTCCTTCTCTATTAATTGACAAGAAAACAACGAGGCATGCGGATCATAATACACATGCACCGAAACCATTTCTTTTCATATAATACTTGTATATTAACAATGCCTTGCACTATAAAATTATAGCGCAAGGCATTTCCATTAGCTTAGTTTCGCGCAAATTCTCCATCTACTTCTACAGTTTCGTAAATATTAATAAATGCCTTTGAATCATATTTGCGCACAATTGATTTAATCTGCATTGTTTCATAACGTGTCACGACCATCATTAAAATTTGTTTCTTTTCTTGTGTGTAACCGCCATAACCATCCATAATCGTTATTCCTCGATAAATTGATTCGATCAAATCTTGGCGAATCACTTCTCCTTTGGTAGTAACAATTTGCATCGTTAATTTGATATGATTCGTGTGAATTGTATCAATTACTTTTCCAGTGATAAATATTGATAACATCGTGTACAACGCAATATTCCAATCAAAAACAGCACCAGAAATAAGTACAATAATGCCATTCATTCCTGTGAGTAACATACCTACACTTATATTACTTGTTCTAGATATAATTATCGCGATGATATCTAGCCCACCAGATGTACCGGAGTACTTTAAAATAAGACCTATACCAAGACCACCAATAACCCCTCCAAATATACTGGATAACAAAACATTCTCCGCTACGGGTATGACTGGTATAACGTACAAGAAGATAGATAACGAAACAACACAAGTGATTGTATTAATCGTAATTACTTTTCCGAGTTTCCTGTAGCCTAAATAAAGTAAAGGCAAATTCAGAATTAAATTAATAATTCCGATACTAAATGGTGTGAGTAACCCAAGTAAAATAGCGATACCACTTATTCCACTACTCAAGATTCCGTATGGTACAAGAAAGAAATTAAATGCAAATGCCACAATTAGCGAGCCTGCAACAACTATACCGTGTTTCATAAACACCAACCTTCTGCAACTTACTTCTATATCTAAAGAAGCACATTTTATTAACTAGGACAAAGGTAGCAAAAGCACATAGGTGATGTCAATAGAATAGGCCATTCACGCTAAATTCAAAATATTTGAGACCGTATTAAAATGAAACACTTGGTTGGAATTAGACGTACATTATCAGGTAAAAGTAAACCCAGCCTTTTTGTTAAGACTGGATTCAATTCTAAAAATTATTTATTTTCATATCATGTATACCTGTTTTCTCGCTTAAATAATCAACATCACACTAGATACTGTAGGTTACATGTAATGTTCCTTTACTATCATCTTGCTGACTTTTATCTATACGATCAAGTCTGCTTAAAACTTGATTGTGATAAACTAGAATGTTTTATTGGTCCTCCATTACAAGTGTCGTTTGCCGAATATTACAATTTTGATGAGGAGCATACACAAAAAGCAATAAATTATTATAGGGAGAGGTTTAAGGAAAAGGGGATGTTTGAGAATGAGTTATATTCTAACATTGCCATTCTATTAAAATCGTTAAAAGAACGAGGTTTTACTAATGAGGTGATGTGATGGATAATGACCAGTTGCTTAAAATCATTTTAGAACGATTTGATAACATTGACTTCCAATAATATCAGGCTAATCAATATCCATTTTATGTAACGTATATTGAACTGATTTAGTTATTCCTACCTTGGGGTCTGACAGCGTTCCGTCTAAATCAAATAAGATCACTTTATATTTATCCATATTAAAATCCTTTCTAATACCCAATTAGTTAATCGAATCTTACCACTAAACTGTTGCGTATATAGAGCAAGTATATATTCACATTATTAAAGTAAATACCCATCTGTCATTAACATATTTTAGCACCTTATAAAATTTATTCACTACTTCTACCTCTTTCCATATTATTGCTAGATCCGCTTCCTTTCAAATTAAGATGTCATGATGGTAATAAAATGTTCAAATAAAGTAAGTGATCTATCCTGACCTTTACTTTTTAAAAATACGCCATAACTAACAGTTGGTCTAGCGGAACCAGAAGTTGTTGATATGCAGTTTCTGTTGCTTATTGTAGTAACGACGTGGTTTCTTAAAAATCACTTTATCTCTTTAAAAAATAATACTCTATCCACACCCTCTCCACCATGATCCGAATGAACGCTGATACCATCAATTAAATTATCTCCTGGTACAATATCAAATCCCATCCTTGTATGAAAAGCAATCGATTTTTTATTTACAATTGAAGTGATGCACTTTATCTTATGTACATTCTGTTTTTGGACCTCTTCAAAGAATAAATTATAAAGACTATTGGCTATCCCTTTATTTCTGAAAGTTGGTTCTATCCCAACAAAATGAATATATGCTTCGCCATCCTGAGATTGAGATAAAAATCCAATTAGAAATCCTATTATTTTATTGTTATCCTCCATGACAAAACTTGTATTCTGAAAATGGTCAAAGAATAGCTTCGGAAGAGACATATCCCTTCCTCCCCACCAATCACGTAAAATAGGCGTTATTTTTTCAAAGTCTTCAGATTCAATATTTCGTATCAACAAATTAGGCTACCTCCATTTACTTAGCAATATTACCAAATACTATTAAATCTTAACATGCGTATCCTTTTTTTAGTAGATTAATAGTAATATTGCTTATTTTTTTACTGTAAAATTATTCAATGAAACATAATATGTATTATGTTTCATTATGAAAATTTGTGAAAACAAGTCGAATCAAGGTTAAATTCATTATATCGCTTTTTATCAAATAATGGTATAATACATATTGAAGTTTAACGTTCATACATAATTAGTAAAACGGCTATTTCAAAATACACTTAATGGTATTCTGCTTATAAATAGGAACACTTGTACCTTTAACGCAGAATCGCATTTTAAGAGAATTAGTCATGCAGTTGGTCGTGACCGATGAGATAATTTCATCTGTGAGCCTCTCTCTGCATGGGGTTAATTAGGGGGTTATTTATATCGAAAAAATAGCATATGCAACATATGTCAATTTAACAGAAGGCGAATATATCTATCTATTAAAAAAATATGGTGACTATGAACTTACTAAAAAAATAGAAGATTTGAATAAAACAAAACTAAGAGATCCAAGAAGAATCCAGTCAGTCAAATCGGATTACCATGCATTAATCAGTAAGGGCATGCAAACTGTCCAACCAATCAGAGATAAACATCAAATTGAGATGATGAAAACAGCATTATTAAACACATCGTATCGCAATTATTTTCTATTAGTAATGGGTCTTAACACTGGACTGCGAATTAGTGACCTCCTTCCATTGCGTGTTCAAGATGTCCGAGGGAAATCGCATATTGTTATGAAGGAAACAAAAACGAGGAAAAATAAACGATTTCTTATTAATATTGAATTAAGAAATATCATTTCAGATTACACGATTGAATTAAGTGATGAAGATTATTTATTTCCTTCTAAGAAAACGGATTTGCCTTTAAAAAGAGTTCAAGCCTATAAGGTATTAAGTCAAGCAGCGAGTAATGTTGGAATTGAAGATTTTGGAACACACAGTATGCGTAAAACATTTGGATTTTGGCATTATACAATTAATAAAAACGTGGCACTATTACAAGATATCTTTAACCACTCCTCACCAGATATCACACTTCGATATATTGGAATAAATCAAGATATTGTCGATAAGAGCCTTGAACACTTTAGTTTATAATAACTAAAAAGTAGCGACATCCATCGTCCGTGATGAATGTCACTACTAATTAAAAGTAAACAATATACATGACCGAACAGATGTGTCGATTCTATTCAATCACTTCGATTGTCGTCCCGTGATAAGCGCAGATTGCTTTAAAAAATCAACTTACATTTCTAACTGTGTATTTCTTTTTCTTAACGCAATCAGATCCTTTTCCTCACGGCTTCGATTGTCGTTTTCTTTAAACAAACCAGATTGTTGGAATTGTGTAATCTATTTGTCCAAGGCAAATGCAATTAATTCATATTCACGGATTATATATTGACGCTTTTTTCCGTTCTCAACAACTTGCTTCTAAACTTCTGTGGTAAACGTTCTTCTTTTCTGCGACATAGTAGATTCTCCCCTTTTTTAGTATCATTCTACTTGCCCTTAATTTTTTTGTCCAACTAAGTGTAACCTATTCAATACACTAATATAGTACTATCTCTATTAATTACAGCCCTTACTCTAATAATCGTACTTCTGTTTTAATAGGTTTTACTTTAAACCTAAAGCTTCTTCGACCCCGAACATAACGAACTTACTATTAGGAATTAGACCCTGAACACCTATTTCATCAGGAATCTCAACCGTTATGATCTCTTCTCCTGTTGCGTAGTTAAAAATAGATAGGTAGTCTAAACCTGTCTCGTAAATTAAGTTATTGCTGTATAACTTAGTGTCATAAAAACCGTTTATTCTTCCTACCATAAGGTCTAAAACAAACTTTTCCTGCTCAAAATCATATAGTAGAAGGTCATAGTCATAGTCTATTACTATATACCCACTAGTTGTAAGCTCTGGTGTGTTTAATCTCTTACTTATAGAAGGAGTAACTCCATCTAGGAATTCTGTATTTACTGTTTGCACTTTTGCAACCTCTAAATCCTCAACACTAAACTCTATATACTCTTTTGTATCTATTAGATAGTAGTAAAGCATATTATCCTCAATTTTTAGGTCTGTCTGTTTGTTAAGTAAACTAGAATTTATAAGTTTATAATTTATATCACCTGTCTCCCATAGTAATTCGGAGGTCTCTCTACTATAAATAGTAATCTTATTATTATTATATAGTACAAGTCCATTGTCTGTTAAACCAAGATTATAATTACCTGCATCATCTCCAAGTTGTCCCTCTATAAATGTATCAAGAGTTTTTGTTTCATAGTCATAAATATACATTATATCCGAATAGGAAGCTATATACATTACTGAATTCTCTGGGTCTATAGCATAGGTGTTACTCTCAAAATCAAGAGTTAAAAAGTCATCGTCAACTACCTCTCCTGTCTCCTTGCTGATTAACTTCATTTCTGTAATTCTATCACCTGCGCTATTCTCCTCATTAGTATCTGACCAAAGTATATGCTCATCATCAAAATCAGTATAATGACCGTGAGACTTAACCTCATCAACTCTCCAAATAGCATCTCCTGTCTTACCGTATTTAACAAGATCACTAGAGTCTTCAACGTAAGAATACTCGCCATCTAAAATTAATAGGGTATCTGCACCATAGTCTTGATTAGTTACTAAATTCAGGTAACCGTAATCCTCTGCAAACTCTTCGTTGTACTCATCTATAGAAATTATATCTCTTGTTACACCTATCATATCTTCGTCAATAAGCATCCGTCTAGGATCTCCGTCTTCCTCACCCTTAATTCTTCCATCAGCAGTCAGGAACTCTGAATCCTCAGAATCTTTAACCTCTTCCTTTGAATCTTCATTCTCTGAAGAAGTAGCATCATCACCACAAGATGCAAGTAGCAATCCCGCCATTATTACCATTATCATGAATACATATCTTTTGACAAATACCATTTAAATCTACCCCCTACTTTAGCTATCTATGTAAAATTGACTAGAATATTACATGTAATCAATGGACTTCAGCATGAATAAAGAGTACTACCAAATGATTAAGTAGTACTCTCCTAATTGTGATACTTTTAATATCATTACTATAAATACTATAGCATGGCAGACTAACTTCCTATTTCTGCTAATTCTATAACATGTCTAAAACCATGTCAATACTGCTTGTTAATTTAACTCTATCATAGGTTACTCATAATCGATGATCTTATGGCTACAAATGAATTAAAAGTAAACAACATATATGACTGCAACTAATAAAATCCGATAGATCGCGAAAGGTACTAGTTTTACTTTGTTAATTAGTTTCAGAAAAAACTGTATAGAAATTAAAGCGAAGATAAATGCACTGATAAATCCAACGATAAAAAATGGGATGCTCTCTACAGTAAAGTATTGCAAATTTTTCAATAAAGATATCAAACTGGCTCCTAGCATAATAGGAACAGCCATGATAAATGTGAAATCAGCGGCAGCTCGATGGCTCATCCCTAACATAACACCACCAGAAATCGTAGATCCAGACCTTGAAAAACCTGGCCAAAGTGAAAAACACTGAATAAGTCCAATTAAGAGTGCTTGTCGATACGTAATTTGATCAACAGTTTCCACGGGTACAGATGCCGCTTTTTTACTAATAATATCAGCAAGTATCATTAGTATTGCACCAACTACTAAACCAATTAGAACTGTTTCTATTGAGAATAAATATTCATCAATATAATCCTCGAATAAAAGCCCTAAAACGCCAGCAGGTATAAGTCCTACTATCACTTGTGACAGCTTGAGCCTTGGTTTATCGATGTTGCTTTTATTTGTTTTCCAGTTTAGCATATCAATAAAACGATGCCTAAAAATGATTACAACTGCTAAAATCGATCCTAATTGAATCATAACTTTAAATGTATTCGCAACATATTTAGTTAAAAATACTTCTGATTGCAACCACATATCGTCCACAATAATCATATGTCCAGTTGAGGAGACTGGCGCGAACTCAGTCAACCCCTCTACCATACCTAGTATAATCGCCTTTACTAACATAAAAATATCCATTAACGTTTCTCCCGTTCTCTCATGCATTAAATGTTATATAATTTTATTAATCATAATCGCTAATTAAATATATAGCTAGCTTTATTTTATTTAACATCGAACATAATCATTCAATTAAAAATGTATGATGCACGTATTCTTGGCATGCCTATAAAATATATACTGATAAATGGTCGATACAAAAGTATTATGGCTTTGCTACCAACCAATTTGTATATTTACCTTGCTTGGTTTTAAGTATCAGAATGATTAATCAACAAAAAATGATGATGCTTTGGGAAATTTATAATAAATTGAGGATAATAATGGTAGTCTTAGATTATCTATGTTTATGAAATAATTATATTTGCTATTCAACTAACGGAACAGTCATCTTTAATAAAGATAACGATTTATATGGTGAAATCGATATAAAAAGAAATTTTAAATTAGAGGAGAGATTGATTTGAAGAATAAATCAAGAAAATCTTTAACAAATAGGTTATTAAAACCAATGAAGGTGATAAAATTGAAAAAGAGGATTCCTAATAGTAGTATACTTATAATATCAATGCTAATAAGTGTGTTTTACTACACAGGTTTAAATAAAAAAATAGCCATTAATTGGTTGAACTGTGAAGTTGCCACTACTACAATCGAGTCAATAGCTTTACATTCAATGCCTTTCATAATGATTCTAATTTATGCTCTATTTCGTTTCATATTTAGAACTTCCCAAGATAATATAAGCGATAATATGAAAGAAATACTAATTATGATTACTTTATTAACGATTTTTACAATCTACATGACGATCATTATTATTAATTTGGGTTACAATCTTGATGTGAACGTAATAATGGGACTAATTTTTTCATTTATCTTAATGATCACCGGTTATTTAATGCCAAACGTAAAAACAAATTCGATAGTCGGAGTGCGTACAGAATGGACAATGAGTGATGAAAGAGTTTGGGATATAACACATCGATTCACAGGTAAGTTGTCCCTTTTGACCGGTATTATAAGTATCATACTTATAATAATTATTCCCAAGTACAGCTTTATCTATGGATTTTCTTTGGTTATGATAGTTGCTGCTATAGCGATAATCCACTCTTATATAACATATAAAAAAATTGTCAATCTGGATAGTTAACACTAAATAAAACTTTTTTTAGGGCTGTGTTTCGATATGAAACTGAACTTACATAGCCACGTGTGCCGCACATTCGAATAATATTGTACTAATGGGCGTAATCAAAAATTTCAAGGGTGTTAAATTATATTCCATTGAATCAGAGAAACGCAATAGTTAGAATAAATTACAAATAAAAAAAGAATATCCAATTGGATATTCTTTTAAACGCCACGCTTATTACCCCAGACAAGTGCATGAACTTGTGGCAGAACACGAGCATGATTTAATTTTGTGGATGCAACAACTTTATCTATCAACCATTCATATTTATCTAGTAGATGACTGGCAAGGTTTGCTGCGTTATTTTCTGCGAGTTCATCATTACCTACTTGCAAAAAGAACGCAATAGTAGGATATCTTTGGTGGACCTTTTCCGCATACAGTAAGTCTGCGTCATCGAATACGACTACTTTTAGACTGGTCTGATGTATATGATTACCAGTTTGTAAGTTCTCAATAATAAGATCAAGTTTCTCCCAATCTGTCTTCATCTTTGAACTTGGTGGTTTTGGTGAAATAGTGAGGTCATTAACCTTAAGAAACCATTCCTGCCAACGACTTCCTTGTGTTTCAAGTGCTACTTCCATATCGTGGTCATGCAAGGCGTCAACTAACTCATCAAGCTTTGCCAAAAGTGCAGGATTTCCACCTGATATTGTAACATGATCAAATTTATCTCCACCTGTTTCTTTTAGTCTATCCATAATTTCATCTGCAGTGAGTCTTTCAATTTGGTCCTTTGCACTGCCGTCCCAAGTAAAAGCAGAGTCACACCAAGAGCAACTGTAATCACAACCGGCTGTTCGAACAAACATTGTTTTCCGACCAACGACCATACCCTCACCTTGGATGGTTGGTCCGAATATTTCTAGTACAGGGAATTTATTCAACGTTCATCCACTCCCGTCTAGCTTCAGCATAACTCGTTGGTGTTTCGTAAAGTTTAACAAACTCTACACGGTTTTGGTTTGATTGCTTTAGAAGGGCTTGTTCCATCTTTTGATAAATCCAAACCACCATATTTTCTGCCGTTGTGTTCATATTAGGTAACGTATCGTTTAAATAACGATGATCAAGATGAATTTCAATCTCTTCCTTCCAAATCTCTTTGATATCGCCAAAGTCAATAACCAAGCCAATCTCATCTACCATACCACTTATTCCGAAAATAACTTTGTACGTATGTCCATGTAAGTTTTTACACTTTCCCTGATAACAATGAAGGTGATGTGCAGCATCAAAAGTGAACTCTTTACTAACCATCACCCGTTTTGTATGATATTTGAGCTCATGATGTTTTATATCCTCATTAATCTTCTGTAAGTTTTCAACAATTGTAAAACCGTACATTAACCGCTCACCTCATTACGTTCTTTAAGGTACGTATCGAGTCCGTTCTGACGTAACTTACATGATGGACATTCTCCACAACCGTCCCCGCGAACACCGTGGTAACAGGTTAATGTTTTTTCACGAATATAATTGAATCGATTTAACTCATCTGCTAACTTCCATGTCTCGGCTTTATCTAACCACATTAGTGGCGTATGAATAACAAATCCATCATCCATTGATAAGTTAAGTGTGACATTTAACGATTTAATAAATATATCACGGCAATCTGGATACCCACTAAAATCTGTCTCACATACACCTGTGATAATGTGTTTTGCACCAATCTGTTTAGCTAATATCGTAGCAAAAGATAAAAAGAGTAAGTTTCTACCAGGAACAAATGTCGAAGGTAATTCGCCATTATCACCATCTTTAACCTCGATATCATCACGCGTTAACGCACTTGGCGCTAATTGGTTTAACAAAGACATATCTAAAACATGATGCTTGACGTTTAATTCTGTAGTAATTTCTTTCGCAACTTCTATTTCATTATTGTGCCTTTGATTGTAATCGAATGTGACAGTTTCAACATGTTCATAATTTTGAAGTGCCCAGAACAAACAGGTGGTGCTATCTTGTCCTCCACTAAATACAACAATTGCTTTACTATTTTTTTTCATAAAAAAATTCTCCTTCCATTAAAAAAGAGAATTCTACACACCATACAAAACAAAAAAACGTCACCTAAAGGAAGGTAGCGTCCATCCTTAGTTTTTTATAGAGGGTGTAGCTAGAACCTCTCCTGCAAGATTGCAGACTTAATATTTATTTTCTAGTTACAGTATAGCATAAAATATTATTGAAGTGTTTTTTGATGTGTTCTACCCATCTTTTTAAATAAATCGGGACATCTGTCCATATCATTTTGTTTGTAATCCCATAGTATACTCTTAGAGTCATTAAGAAAAGGAGGGATTTACAAATGGGTGAACCAGTAGCAGCTGCACCAGCAGGATTTGGTGGAGGTTTTGCATTACTCATCGTATTGTTTATATTGTTAATAATTATAGGAGCTTCTTATGGTGGAGGTTTCGGTTACTAAAAAGAAGAAAATCTGTCTAACGAATAGATAAGGAGGAAAAATATATGAGTTTAGGATATGGCGGTTATGGCGCTCCAGTCGGATACGGTGCAGGTGCTGGATGTGGTGTAGTTCCAGGCGCGGGATTTGGCGGAGGATTTTCATTAATTGTTGTATTATTTATCCTTCTAATTATTGTAGGTGCAGCTATTTATTAATAGCTAAATAATAGAAATATGAGGCGTGCACCGAAGATTATGTGCACGCCTTATATTATTTCATATATTTAGGTATGCTTGATTTCCTGTTTTTTTGACCATTGGGTTATACTTTTGTAAACATCTTTACTAAAAACCTTATAACCCTCAGCTGTAAGGTGAATACCGTCATCACTAATTAATTCGGCTAGATCTCCTGCTTTTTTTATTGCGCTTCTAACATCAATTTTAAGCACGCCTAACTCATCTGCTAATTTATTAAGATTGCGGTTATAAATACCATGCCAGTGTTCAATACCACCCATGGAACTAATCAGATGTCCAACTACATCGGTATATTTGTCAGAAATACTTTTATAATAACGTACTGGATCTAATGGTGGCAATGTAGAAATAATAGGTGTTATGCCACTTTCTTGTACTTTTGTAACCATTGTTCTAATGTTATCTATATAGCGATCAATTGGAACGATGGGAGCGTGTTCAACGCCTGGACTTTTGACAACCTCTTTCCAATTAAAGTTGCAATCATTTCCACCAATTTCGATTATGGCATAATCAGGATGTTGTTCAATTACGTCTTTATCTAATCTGGAAAGCAGAGAATCAGAATTATCATTAAAAACACCTTTGTTAATAACGGTAACATCTTCTCCCTCATTTTCAGCAAATAATTGTTGTAAAAAGGCTGGATAGTTTTCTTTCAAAATACGTAATCTTCCCTTTGCTACAGATACACCACGCGTAAGGCTATCGCCGAAACAAATTATTTTCATATCTATCACCTTCTATAATTCAATAATACCTATATTATAGCATTATTTCATTCGAATAATGCACCAATAATTATACGAATTTCGACTATTTGCTAAAGGTTATTTTCAAAAATATTGTTGTTTTTTATTATACATAAAATTAATATTATTGGAAATTATGCTATTATAGAATATATCAATAGTTGCATTTATAAAGGAGTGAAGTTAGGAATGAACGATGTTTTCATCGTATCTATGTTGGCATTTCTATTTTTGACATACAAATTCATCAAAGTTTTTAAGACTAAAGAAGTTCCTAAAAACAATAAAATTATCGCTTGGTCTATATATGGATTTTGCATTGTTGGATTGATTTCAGTAAATATGCTGTTTTAGCTGGTGTTATATATTTAATAAATATTTTATTCTAAATAACTAACCCTTCTCTCCGTTACCTTAATATTTTAAGGGGTTAGAAAGAAGGGCGAAAATTAGTGTTTTGTTGCTCTTATAATTTTGGCTTTTAATCAGTTCTTATAGTCTTAATATTAGCTATTTCTTAAATTTCCTCGGGTATGATACATATTGCTAAAATATAAATCAAAACTAAAGTTGGATTAAATATTGTCAAAGCTGTATATACCAATCTTAAAATTGTTGGGTCAATATTATAGTAATTACCAATTCCTCCAAATACACCAAACAATTTCCTATCACCAAGAGAACGGGTTACTCTTTTTATCAATTTTAATCCTTCCTTCCCATTAAAACGCTATATATAATTATACGATTTTCGATTGAAAAGGTGTCATAAAGCATTGATCGTGTTGGTTCATATGCAAATTATTCAGTTAAGTAAGTAACGGTCTCTTTATCCGATTTAGTTGGTAAGCTAAACGCTTGCTGATAGGCTTCATGACCTTTACCAGTAATAATAATCCAATCACCATTTTGACTGGTTTCCATTGCTTGTTGAATTGCTAAGGTTCGATCTGGAATAACTAATCCTTTATGGTTACCAATAGTGTTGTGGATATTTTCAAGTGTCTCAATCATAACTTCTAAAGGTACTGCATTTAAATCATCCAATGTTAACAAATATTGATCACTAAGTTCAGCTGTAATTTCAAGCATGTCTCTTCTCTTAGCTTTATCTCGATTCCCTCTAAAGCCAAATATATGAACAATTCTTTTAGCCCCAGCTGTTTTAGCAGTATGTAGACAATGATAAAAAGCGTCTGTTGTATGCGCGTAATCAACAACAACATTTGCGCCATTCAGTTGTGGAAACACTTGAAATCGTCCATCAACACCTGGAAAGTCTTTTAATGACTGACTTATTAATTTTTCGTTAGCTCCAAGTTGTCGTGCAACTGCATAAGCCATACTGGAATTATATATATTATGAATGCCCTTCATAGATGGATTTATTTCTTCGGTTCTGCCTTGGTTTTTAAGTTTGAAAGAACCATCCTGTTTGGTTATTTCAATACAGTAGTCGTTAGAAGAACTTTTACCTATTGTAGAAGTTTTAATTTCACGATGCTTTAACCGTTCATTTAACTTCTTGCCCCAACTATCATCAGTATTTATAATAGCTTGTCCATTATCTTTTAACATTTGAAAAAGAGTTGCTTTTGTCTCGAAATATTCTTCAATAGAATCATGGTAATCTAAGTGTTCGTGACTTAAATTAAGAAAAAGACAAATATCAAAATGCATCCCTTCAAGTCGATTTTGTAATAATCCGTGAGAAGAGGCTTCCAAAACAATGACTTGATCTTCACTTATATCCAATAATTTATTAAGTGAGAGTGACCCAGGAGTTGTGTTAATGGATGGATTACTTTCTCCATTTATTATCGTTTCAATTGTGCCTACTAATCCGCATGACATGGCATTGCTTTCTAAGATATGCTTAACGAGATAACTTGTAGTTGTTTTCCCATTAGTTCCTGTTATAGCAATCATTATTTTATTTTGAGATGGATTTCCATAAAAGTTCCCCGCTATGATCGCTAACGCTTTGCGACTGTTATCGACACAAATATATGGTACAGATAAATCAGTAAGCTTTTGTTCTCCGACGATGACAGAAGCCCCATTTTTAATTGCATCTTCAATATAATCGTGTCCGTCTGCTGTATACCCTTCAATGGCCACAAAAATAAAACCTGGTTTTACTTCAGAAGAGGATTCAGCAATACCGTGAATTTCTATCTTATTTAAATTGTTTTCTTTAATCAGTTTGTATTCTATATTCCCCAGCAAATTTAATAGCTTCATGATGTATAACTCCTTATTCATACGTACTCTTTTAAAATTGTCTAATACACAAAATAATACCCGTTAATTAACGTTTTAAAACTGAGATTTATTTACATTATTATTACCTAAGACTTCTTATAATACTCAAGTAAAATTTTTACTTAATCTGAATACATTAATAATCCTTTACTTGTTATGTACAGCTTGATACACACTGGGTATGATAATTGGATATAAGAATTAAAGGAGGAGATTCGACGATGAGTCATCAGAAAGATGCTGACATAATTAAAACGTTGCACGAATGTATGGAGGCTTGTAATCATTGTTACACCTCTTGTTTTGAAGAGGATGCAAACAAAATGGAAGCATGCATTCGTTTAGATCGAGAATGCGCAACAATTTGTGCTTCTTTTGAACAAGCTCTTTCATATGATACAGCTTTTGTACAAGAATACGCACAGCTGTGCGCAACAGCATGTAAAGTCTGTGGTGATGAATGCGCTAAACATGAGCCTGACCACTGTAAAAAATGTGCTGACGCGTGTTATGTATGTGAAGATGCTTGTAAAAAATTAATAACATAATATAAAAGAACCTCCAGTTTACCTGCATTTCAAGCTGGAGGCTCTCTTTATTTACTGTCATACAGACGTTTTCATTAGGAAAATACGTTTATTATAAACCTATTAACTTACTGGAGTGGTGGTGTTCCATGAATATAGATAGGTGCTGGCATTAAACTAGGATTTTGACCATTCGCCTGTGGGTTTTGAATATACTGGAAGTTTCCGTTTCCGTCCATTGATTTACCGCTTGCCCAGCGCCCTGCTTTACTCTCTTCGCCTTCAGAAAAGTTCATAAATGCATATGCTACATCCTGCTTCTGTTTTTCAGCATTAAATGTTGATGGTACAACAGCACCGTGCTTTTGTTCTAATTCTTCAATTGCAGCCATCCATTGATTTTGATGCATCGTATCTCTCGCAATAAGGAAGGAAAGCATATCCTTCACACCAGGATCAGTTGTGATTTCATATAATCGTACGGCTTGTAGTCTTCCTTGAGATTCGGCGTTTAAATTCGCTCTAAAATCAGCAAGTAAATTTCCACTAGAAATGGTATATCGTGCGTTCCAAGGATAACCAGCACTATCATTTGGTTGTGCTCCTAGACCGTTAACGATAGCGTGCTGTGGATTCATCCCACCTAAAACTGCTTCAATTACAGGATCTTTTGCTCCTGCCTCTTGATCTTGCACTGGTGCATTGTCCAAAAGTTGTGCGATCATAGTAGCTAACATTTCCACATGTGCTATTTCTTCTGTTCCAATATCTAAAAGCATATCTTTGTATTTCCCGTTTGCTCTGCAGTTCCAACCTTGAAATAAATATTGCATCATTACCGATATTTCGCCATATTGGCCACCTAAAATTTCTTGAAGTTTTTTAGCGTAAACAGGATCAGGTCTAGTTGGTTTCGCCGTGTACTGAAGTTTCTTAATATGTGAAAACATTTTAGTCACTCCTTTTTTCCTTATCATGGCTAAAAAATAACTATTTATTCGCATAGCCTTTCAGTAACTCGAATAAAAATAGTACAAGCCAGTAAAAGGAGTGATTTTGGTGGGTGTATTTTTAAGTTATCTCGTATTGGGTTTATCTTTAGCTG
This sequence comes from Paraliobacillus sediminis, assembly GCF_003426055.1. Lineage (NCBI taxonomy): Bacteria > Bacillati > Bacillota > Bacilli > Caryophanales > Bacillaceae > Paraliobacillus > Paraliobacillus sediminis. The sequence goes on along the minus strand of NZ_QJSI01000003.1, from coordinate 608,248 downwards.
CTCCAATAGGTCCGATTAATGCAGCACAAATTAATCAAGGTATTAAAAATGGTTTTTTTCATTCATGGTTGATCGGATTAGGTTCGATTGTTGGTGAATTTCTATTCATCATTGCAATATTTTTTGGGCTTGTTCATTTTTTAGAAATGCCAATCATGAAAACATTTCTATGGTCATTCGGTACGTTTGTACTTCTCTACACAGCAATTGAGAACATGGTTAGTGTACCTGAAATAGACAATTCAACTAATAGACAAACGGATTCACTAAAAAAAACCTTTTGGAGCGGTTTTTTCTTAACTATAACGAATCCATTATCAATTTTATTTTGGCTTGGGATTTATGGGTCTATATTGGCGAATACAATTCATCGCTATGATATGCCACATGTTATCATGTATGGTAGTGCTGTTTTGTTAGGATTAATGATGTGGGATGTTACGATGGCAGTTCTCTCTAGTAGTTTTAGAAAGATTTTAACACCAACTTTGCTTAAAACAATATCGTTTGTATCAGCCTTATCGTTATTCGGATTTGCTGGTTATTTTGGTTTTCAAGCACTTCAGTTGTTATTTCGGTTCTAACCGCCACTTTTTCCTCATAATCAAAGTGACAATTGATATGATTAGTATAAAGGCAAAACTAATAAAAAAACCAATTCGAGCTACTTTATCAAATAATGTTCCAATAATACCAATGAATAATAAGCATATACCTATCCATCGTTTGACTTTTTTCCAAACACTTATATCGATCAGTTTATGGTAGGAAAACAAAATAAAAACCCATATATACAACAACATGAGACTTGCAGCAGTTGTTAAATACTCATAAATTTTCCCTGGTAAGAGTATAGCCACCACAATTGAGGCAATTAGTCCAATAGCTGTAAGAATAACTGAATAATAAGGCACATTTCGTGGTCCAGTCTTAGAAAACAGTGCTGGTGCATCTTTATCTTCAGATAATGAAGTTAAGATTGTTGTAATACCATACAGTGACGCAACCATGGTAGAGAATCCACCTATTATTAGTACACCATTGAATATGTGCGCAATGACAGTTAAATCAAATTGATTAATAACCATAATAAAAGGGCTCTCGTCAGTGGTGAATTTCTTATTTGGTGCTATCCAAACCGCTAAACCAATAGAAATCACATAAATAATCGTTAAAACAGAGAGCATCACTCTTCCAGCTTTCGGGGCCTCTTTCGGGTCTTTAAGTTCATTGGACATGATCCCCATGACCTCGATACCTCCGAAAGCATATAACACATAGATAAAAGCAGTCCAAACTCCTGTGAAACCTTCTGGGAATAATCCATCATTTGTGAATGGGAAAGCTCTATCTGGTGCTCCACCATTTAATAAACCGCTAATTGCTAAAATCCCAATAATAATGAACATCAGAATTGCAGCAATTTTCATTGCACCAAATATATTTTCAATTCGTTCAAAACCTGATACACCAGTAATAATGACACCAATTCCTAAAATCGCAAAAATACTAGACAAGATCCATAGTGGGATATTTGGAAACCAGTATTGGGAAAAGATTGCTAGTGCTGTTAATTGACTTCCCATTATTAGTAATTCTGATGACCAATAAACCCAGCCATTACTAAATCCAGCCCATCGTCCATATGCTTTTTTAGCATATGTTCGAAAGGAACCTTTCTGAGGGTCAGATACAGTCATACTGGATAATGCATCATAGACAATATAGGTAGCGATTGCAGCAAGTATAAATAATATGAGTACAGTAGGTCCTGCTCTTTTAATTGCAATCGCTGAACCTAGAAAAAATCCAGTTCCAATTGTACAACCAATTCCGATTAAAGCCAATTGCCACCATTTTATTTTCTTTTGTTTTCCTTTTTTATTAGACCCCATTTTATATCCCCCCGTGATATTTTTTAAACATATTGTCTTAGTATAGCCAGCAGTTTTTTTCCTACTACCTAAAAGTTAAATCCCCTATTGTATTTATTGGTATATCTGAATGAAGGACAACATATCATTGAATAGTCTGATTAAATAGGAGGGATTTTATTGTTTTTTCATGTAAAAGAACTACAATATGAAGCAAAAGTTTCAAGACCGGATCCTGTCTATGCAAAAAAGTTACAAGAAGTATTAGGCGGTCAATGGGGTGAAATATCAGTAATGATGCAATATATGTTTCAAGGTTTTAATTGTAGAGGGAATAAGAAATATCGTGATTTACTCATGGATATTGGCACAGAAGAAATTGCGCACGTTGAACTTTTAGCAACACTTATCGCTAGGTTATTGGATAACACACCAATTGACGTGCAAGAACAAGCATATCAATCTGATCCAGCACTTGCTGCGATTATGGGTGGCATGAATCCGCAACATGCAATTGTTTCTGGGTTAGGTGCTATGCCAACAGATAGTGTTGGTAATAGATGGTCAGCTGATTATATAATATCAAGCGGGAACCTACTTGCTGATTTCCGTGCCAATGTAACAGCAGAGTCACAAGGAAGATTACAAGTTGCGCGTCTATACCAGATGACAGACGATCCTTTAGTCAAAGATTCATTAAGCTTTTTGTTAGCACGTGATACCGCTCACCAAAATCAATGGATTGAAGCAATTCGTGAGCTTGAAGCACAGGCGCAAGATGTTGTCGTTCCAACTAATTTCCCCCGTGAATGTGAAAAACAAGAAGTTGCTTATGATCTATACAACACATCACAAGGTCAAGCAGATGCGAATGGACCATGGGCACAAGGTGTGGCACCTGATGGCAGAGGACAATTTAGATACATCGCGCAACCTGTACCATATGCAGGAATACCCAAGCTACAACCCGCACCAGCAAACCTATTTAATACACCTCCACTACCATCAAAATAAAAATCCTATTGATCATATATGTAAAAAATGAAGCATTGATAAAATGCTTCATTTTATTTTTTATTTAGTCTTCTTCGTCCTTATAAGGTGTTAATTCGTCAGAAGATTCGGTAATGTAATTTGTTCGATTTATTGGTATAAACGTATCACTGTTCATCTCTAATTTTTTCGCAACATATTTATGAAAAATCACTTCAGCTATCGCCACAACAACAGCTGAAACTAATGCTGCTGCGAATGGATTTCCACCCACTGTTAATCCATCAGTCATTAGATAAATAATGACAAACGCCATGCCGAAATCCGCAGCTGTTGCAATTGTGTTATTTGTTCGAGATAGTATAAGCAAATCACCAAATAAATAAGCAGAAAACCCTAAAACAATGCTTATAAATAGTACATTGCCAAACGAAACGTCGTACCCGATTCCTAATATTGTATAAAGAACTACTAATAATAGTAATATTTTCAACCCAATTAAACTAAAATGTTTGATAGTCACACCTCCTCTATCTATTTTTTGTATCTAACGCAATAATATACTTGTATAATTTTAGAAATTGATTGTTTTCCTTCCTTCTTTTAACCGTATGATTTAGATAATAAAACACATACTTAAGGATATAAATTGATCATTGAGGTGAACATTCATGAAAGCTGTTACGTATCAAGGAAAACATCAAATTGCAGTTAAAAAGGTAGATTATCCAAAAATACAAGATAAGCAAGACATTATCGTTCGGATTACTTCTACGGCAATTTGCGGTTCTGATCTGCACTTGTATCAAGGAAACTTTCCATTACCCATTGGCTACGTGATCGGACATGAACCAATGGGAATTGTTGAAGAAGTCGGTTCTGAAGTAACTAAATTAAAAAAAGGTGACCGTGTTGTTATTCCTTTTACTGTAGCTTGTGGAACGTGTCAATATTGTCATGCACATCAAGAAAGCCAATGTGATAATGCGAATCCACACTATGATTCAGGTGGCTATTTTGGATATTCGGAAAAATTCGGGAATCATCCAGGAGGACAAGCTGAATATTTACGCGTACCTTTTGGTAACTACACTCCTTTTCGAATTCCAGATGATTGCGAACTTGAAGATGAGTCACTACTGTTTCTTTCTGATGTGCTACCTACAGCTTACTGGAGTGTAGAAAATGCAGGTGTAAAAGCTGGTGATACCGTGATTGTTTTAGGATCAGGTCCTATCGGTTTAATGACACAGCAATTTGCGTGGCAAAAAGGTGCGGAACGGGTAATTGCTGTAGATTATATTGACAACCGCTTGCAGTTTTCTAAAAATATAAATAAGACGGAGATATTTGACTTTACGAAACATGATGATATGGGAGAAGTTTTAAAAGACGTAACAAATGGTGGTGCTGATGTTGTGATTGATTGTGTCGGTATGGATGGTAAAAAGTCACCTTTAGAATTTGTAGAACAAAAACTTAAATTGCAAGGTGGAACAATGGGACCAATCCAGATTGCAACAAAGGCTGTTAAAAAATGTGGAACGTATCAAATTACTGGTGTGTATGGAGGTAATTATAATTTATTCCCTTTAGGTGCCTTCTTTTCTAGAAATATAACTATTAAGACTGGACAAGCACATGCAAGGTCCTTCATGGAACCAATTTATAAGCAAATTGTAAATGGGGAGATTGACCCGTCAAAGATCATTACACACAGTCTACCTCTAGATGAGGCATCACATGGTTATAACATATTTAATAAAAAGGAAGACAATTGTATTAAAGTTATACTCAAACCATAATATACAAGAAAGAACTCTAGGGGGTACAGCACCCACTAGAGTTCTTTTTTGTTCTATTTATTGATACATTCCATCACTTTAACCTGCAATCGGGTTTTGCCCCTCGTATTTCATCATCATTGCTTGAATTTTTTCTTGGTCTTCAGGTACTACCTGATGCATAGTACCGATTTTTGTAGTGATAGCTAGATCAGCTGGTTCTAATGGATAATAACCTTTGCTAACCATGTATTGCCATGCTTCATATGCATGAGAACAGCTCATCATAAAGGCTGTTTGTAGGAAAGAACGTATTTTTCAAACTTTATTTATTTACAAATTTAAAAGCGATTCATCCCACACCTAAAGGAATGGGCTTTCTCACCTTTAATTCTGTAATTCGTGTGCAGCTAATTTCATTTTTTCTCTTCCTTTTTGAATATAGTTTTACTCTAATATTCTTTCATATACCAAATTAAATTCATCAAATTACGACGTTTTTGGAATAAGTTTTACGTTGATGAAAAGACTATCTGTGTAAGAACAAACAAAGGAGTGTTTAAAAATGGGTGTATTATCAGGTAATCCAAAGAAACAACCACTTCATTATGGTGAAGTTTTCAGTCTGTGGTCATTTCTAGCAGCTGCTAAAGGTAACTATGCGGCGTATCAAACATTTATTAACCATACTGGTGACAAAGAACTGAAAAATTTGCTTGAAGATTTAAATCGAGGTATGAAGCAAGAAATGGAAAGTGTTGAAGAGATACTTAAAATAAATGGGATTGCTTTACCTCCTTCACCTCCTGAACGGTCACTGGCTGACATTGAAGATATTCCTTCAGGTGCGAAGTTCAGTGATCAAGAGATTAGTGCAGTTGTTTCTGCAAATATTTCAGCAGGATTAATTGCTTGCAGTACAATCATTGGACAGTCTCTACGCGAAGATATTGCAATGCTATTTGGACAGTTCCATATGAATAAAGCACAAGCTGGAGCAAAGGCGCTCCGACTGAATAAAGACAAAGGATGGATCATACTCCCTCCAATGCAAGCGAAAATTCCAAATAAAGAATAGCAAAAAAAGCACTAGAATTCTAGTGCTTTTTTATTTTAGCTACTTTGTAATTCGAATGGTGTTTAATACAAAAAATGCGGATTAGCAACTCACCTTACGTCTCAATTCTATCACTTCCGCCGAATTATAACTTAAGTCCATATATTAAAAAGCAATTACTGTCTGCGTAAAGTACTTTTAGCCTTAATACCAGCTTATTTCATCTCTTCTAGTGGCCATTTTTCTAATTTATAAGCCATGTTCCAAAATAAATATTCGTATTGACTGCTAATTAAGAAGTGTTCTTTCATTCGTTCTCGATCAGATGAGGTTACAGTTTCAGCTAATTGATCTAACCTATCAATTTGTTCCTCTACTAACGTGCGGAACCAATCAGATCCGTATGCTTTAATCCATTCTTGATAAATGGGCTCGTCTGGTGTTTTGTTCTTTAACTGTTCTCCAACTTCATAATAAACCCAGTAGCAAGGTAATATTGCTGCAATCACATCACCGAGATGACCTTGGTAAGCAGCACGATACATATGAGAACTATAAGCGTAAGCGGTTGGAGCAGGTTTAAATGCTTTTTGTTCTGCATCCGTAATATCTAATAATTTAGAAAAAGTACGATGCAAATCTAATTCTGCTTGATAGGTTCCTTGCGCATGTGACGCCATACTATTTGTTGTCTCTAAACCCTCCGCCTTTGCAGCACCAAGTGCCTGAACACGGGCGAATTGTGCTAAATAATAAGAGTCCTGCATGACATAATAACGAAAGTTCTCTATAGGTAATGTGCCATCACCAATCCCCTTAACAAAAGGGTGATTAAAACTAGCCTGCCAAACTGGATCTGCTTCCTTTCGAATACGTTCTGAAAATTTCATCGTTACTTCCTCCTTTATCTGCATAAAAAACCACCTTCTCTGATTAAAAGAAAGTGGTGGCATGATAAAGTAATCGAAAGAAAGACTTTATTTCCATCCACTTCCCTCCGCTAGTTTGAACTAGATCAGGTTCTAAGAGTCTTGAAGTATCACTTCAATCTCAGTCTTTATAAAAGACTCCTCTAGTGGTTTTTCGTGCTATTTGGTTCTGTTTATAGAATAACATCTAGGGAGATAATGTCAATGCTATTAAAGTAAACTTTCTTCGAGTGTTTTCATTTGATAAAAGTAACCTTGCTTTTGCATTAATACTGTATAAGATCCAGATTCAATAATCTCACCATGATCCATGACAATAATTTGGTCCATTTTTTCTAAACCATTTAAACGGTGACTAACTAACAGTAACGTATCTGTTTGCGCTTGTTCAAAAAGCTGTTTGTGAATCATTCGTTCTGTTTGCGCATCAAGAGATGACGTTGGTTCATCTAAAATCCACAAATGACCCTGTTTTAAGATTGCTCTAGCAATTGCCAGACGTTGTTTTTCGCCACCAGAAAGATTTTCACCGTTTTCTGATACATGATCATCAAGCGAAAAGTCTTCAAGTTGCACCTTTACTAATGCATCATTTAATATAAAATCATCTAATGCAGCATCAGCAAGCAATAAGTTTTCACGAATTGTTCCATAAAAGAAATGATTTTCTTGTAAAACAACTATTGCTTTTTCCCATAATGCACTTCCTGAAACAGTTGAAATATCATGATCATTCCAATAAATAGTGCCCGTCTGAATTTGTTGTAGCTTTAAAACCAATTGCAGTAAAGTTGATTTTCCTGATCCACTAGCTCCAACAATTGCTGTTTTCGAACCTGCTGGAATTTCTAAACTAAGAGAAGGAATGGTTGTACGCCAATCTCCCATATACGTGAAGGTGATATTTTGAAATTTAATTGCTGGTGCCCTGCTTTCAACCTGATGACTGATAATCTCTACTGCGTTCACTTGAATATCCGGATCCTCCACCACATTATATAAACGACTTGATGCGTCCCGGCTTTCTTGCATATAAATCGGGAAAACAGCCATAGGAGCTGCAGGTTCAAAAACGGTTAGAGAGATCATCACAAGCATCGCTAAAAAAAGTCCTTCTAACGTACCATCTACAACTAAATAAGCGCCAACAGCTAGAACTAACCAACTTACGATAAAGGTTATAAAACCATTGAATGATTGACTATAGACTTTATTAATATTCTCGCGTTTTTGCTTTTCAATATACTTATCTGATTGTGTTATTAACTGGTCTTGTTTCTTTTGCAATTGTTGAAATATCTTTAAATCTCGAAAGCCATACATCAATTCAGTAACTTCCGTAGAAAGATCTCCACGCTCTTGTCTAACGCTATCCTTAATTTTCAATTGTCTGAATGAAAAAATTGCAGGAATAACAAATACGGTTAACAAAAGACCCAATAATAAAATTAACGCAATTTCAATGGAATAAAAGCTGCTAAATAAAATCGTTGTGACAAAAACAAGCAATAAAACTATCGGTGGATAAAAAACACGTAGAAAGAAGTTCTGAAGACTTTCCACATCACCTACTACACGGCCAAGTATATCTCCGCTTCTATACTTATGAAAAATTTGCGGAACAAGAGGTTCTAACTTTTCAAAGAAAGTAACACGTAAATTGCTTAAGATAGTAAACGTAGCCCGGTGAGAATAAATACGTTCGCCATATTTAGAACTAGCTTTAATAAAACCTAGTAATTTAACGGTAGAAGTAAGCATAATTAATGCATAAAATGGAGGCATTAAAGCTGCTTTAGAAATAAGATAGCCACTAGCAGCAAATAGTCCGACGCTACTAATGCCTGCTATGAAGCCAAATAAAATTGCAAACAGAATATCTTTTTTCTCAATCAGCATCAGTTTAATGACTTTTAAAAGAGCGCTCATGCTTCTTCTCCCCCTTGTTGAATCGTCACCATATCTTTATAAGCAGGTAAAGTAGCTAATAATGTTTCATGTGTTCCGACAGCTAGTAATTGACCCTTATCCAAGAAAAGAATTTGATCTGCGGTTTTAATCGTGTGCAATCGATGTGCTACTGTTATAACTGTCGCAGTTTTTGACAACTGTTCAATCGATTCCTGTAATATTTTTTCAGTAGTTAAATCAAGTCCGCGTGTAGGTTCATCAAGTAAAACAACTTTAGGCTTTTTCAAAAATGCCCGTGCGATAGACACGCGTTGTTTCTCCCCACTAGATAACCCTCGACCAGCTTCTCCAATTGGAGTATTATATTGTTTTTCTAATGATTCAATTAACGGCGCAATTCCGGCTAATTGGGCAGCTTGTTGAACATCCTTTTCTGTTACTGCCATATTCGTTCCCATTTCGATATTCTCCCCAATTGTTCCTGAGAAGATATACGGTTGTTGTGATATATAAGAAAGTTGTCCAAGCCATGAAGACTCAGTGAAGTCAATAAGCGGTTGTTGATCAAGTTTGATCGCGCCATGTTCAGGAGTGATCATACCAGCTAATAAATGTAGTAGCGTGGATTTACCTGCCCCACTTGCCCCAACAATTGCTATCTTTTGCTTTGGTAAGAAAGTGGCTTCAATAGCCTGCAAATTAAACTTACTATCCGGATAACTAAACCCAAGCTGATCTAAGTGAATCGTTGGTGGTTCGTCCTTCTTGCTTATATCCTTTTCTCCCCATTTAATCGTATAATCCTCTTCATCGAACGCTTCTAATACTTTTTTAGCGGCACCCATACTGCTTCTTCCATTATGAAAAGTCGTGCCGAGTTCTTTTAACGAAGAAAAGAATTCAGGTACGAGAACTAGGATAACAAATGCAGTGAAAAACGAAAGACTTTCATAAATGATTAACTGTATTGCCAGTTCTAAAGCAATAATACCGATACTCAGCATTGAAATAACTTCAAGCATAAACGATTGCGTAAAGGCAACCTTTAAAATATCCATTGTGGTATCTCGAAAACCAAGACTACTTTTCTCTATTTTATCTTTCTGTTGTTTTGTTTGGCCAAACAGTTTTAATGTAACAAGTCCTTGTAACGTATCTAAAAAGGTGCCAGAAAAAGAAGCTAATTTATCTAGCTTTTCTTCTGACTTTTTTTGCGTTTGTAAGCCAATTACAATCATGAAGATTGGAATAAATGGTGCTGTCACAAGTAATATGATTCCTGAATTAATATGTTGTGTAAAAATAACGATCATGACTAGTAATGGTACAAATGTACTTTGCATTACTTGTGGAATAAACTGACTGTAGAAACTATCCATTTCATCGACACCGTCTAACAACATACTAACCTTTTTACCTGTTTGTCCCTTTTCAGCCAGTTGGACTGGACGGGCTGCATACTTTTCTAATAAATTTCTCCGTACAGTCCCTTTTACATCACTTGCTAGTGAAACACCAATTCGCTTGCTTATATAATCCGTTAATGCTCGCGTGAAGAGAACAAGTAACAATACCATTAACCATGGTATCATTGCATGAAACGTTTGGTTCTTAAGAAAGACCCCATCAACAACAGTAGTCATAGCAAAAGCCTGCATGATTATTGATAGTCCAAGTGCTATGGTTAACACAATTAAAAAGAAGATCCTTGTTTTATGCATCCATACGGTTTGCTTTAAATTTTGCATGAACGATTCAGTCCCCTAACACAAATTTTGCGTACACGATTATTTTTTCCCTTTCGCATAATCTGCATTAAATAGAAATAAACGCATGAGTAAGAAAAGAGATGGTACTAATAAGAGTAATCCGCCAATAAAGGCGACAATTAAAGCAATACCCATCGCTTCATTTGTCACGCTATCCTCAATGTGAATGAACGGATCAAGTAAATAAGGATACTGCGCAATACCATAACCGAAAAATGCAAAGAAAAATTGTAACATAATCGTGATAAAAGCGGATCCATAATTTCTACCCATATATAAAAGACCCATTGCTATTAAGAAAAATCCCATCGATAAACCGAAAATCCACCACAGGTCTAACATATTATTAAAATGACGTTCGTTACGTTGACTTAAAGCAATCATTGTTGTTAAAGCCATTATAATAGTAGGTGTTGCCCAAAATAGTGCCCATCTTCGTACCAATTTAAGAGCTGATTGGTCATCAGCACGTGAAGCATAATACGTTAAAAAGCTTGCACTAATAAATAATAGTGCTGTTATCGCTAATGCAACAATACTCCATGCTAAAGGACTTGTGAACAACTCCAAATATTTAAGTGAAACTACACCATTTTCTTCGGTAATGAATCCACCTTCTGAGATAGTTAATGCAACAGATAAGGATGCTGGAATTAACAAACCAGTAGCTCCATAAAGAAACATGTATACGTTACTCTGTTTTGATCCATAGTTTTCAAAAGCATAAAATGACCCTCGAATTGCTAACAGTACGATCGCAAAACTTGCAGGTACGAGTAATGCAGAACCATAATAATAAGCAGTTGATGGGAAAAACCCTACTATTCCAACAAAAAAGAAGACAAGGAACACGTTGGTAACTTCCCAAACGGGTGATAAATATCGTGAAATTATCTGATTGATAATATGATCTCGTTTCGTCATTTTTGCATAAAAGGCGAAAAATCCTGCACCAAAGTCGATCGAAGCAATGATTAGGTAACCATACAAAAATAACCATAAAACTGTTATTCCAATTATTTCGTAACTCATTTTTCAGCCCCCTTTTCCGTTTCAGGGTAGTGTTTTTCTAATTCTAGTTCTGCTGGATTGTCTTTAAATAATTTTCTCATCGTAATTACAAATAGTGTTCCTAGAACAATATATAGGCCTAAAAACAAAAAGAACATATGCAGAATATATGGTGACGATGTCGCTGCTTCTTCTACTCGCATATAACCACGCAAGATCCATGGTTGCCTGCCTTCTTCTGCATAAATCCAACCGAATTCTACAGCTAACATTGCTAATGGTCCACTTAATGCAATAAGCCAGAGCATGAATTTATTATTTGCATTCCATTTTTTAAGTCGACTTAGAACGAGATAAAGGAAAGAAATCCCTATTAAGAACATTCCAATCGAAACCATTAAATCAAACATATAATGAATCCATAATGGTGGTCGTTCATCTTCTGGTGTTTCTTCTAATCCTGTAACTTCGCTCATGAAATTGCCATGTGCTAAAAAGCTCAAAGCTCCTGGAATTCGAATAGCACCAACAATTTCATTATCTTCGTTTAGCCAACCAAATAAGAGCAGATCAGCGTTCTCTTCCGTTTCAAAAAGCCATTCTGCGGCAGCTAATTTTTCAGGTTGATTATTTGCCAAATATTTAGCCGAAGCATCTCCTGCTACTGCAGTTATCAAAGAAAAAACGAACATTGATATGACGGTTAATTTTAATGCCTTTTTATGGTACGCAGAAGCACCTTTATTTCGTAACAACGCAATAGCCGCAATGGTAGCTAAAATAGCAGCAACAGTAAGATAGGATCCTCCTACAACATGTGCAATTCTAGTAGGTGAAGATGGGTTTAACATCGCTTCTAGTGGATTGACTGCAGCAAACTCACCATTCTCCATTGTGAATCCAGCAGGTGAATTCATAAACGAATTTACAGTAGTGATGAAAACTGCAGACATTCCAGCTCCAATTACAACTGGTATTGAAAGTAACCAGTGTGTATATTTTCCTTTAAAACGATTCCAGGTATATAAATAGATACCTAAGAAAATTGCTTCAAAGAAAAATGCGAAAACTTCCATGAACAGGGGTAAAGCAATTACATTACCTGCGAGTTGCATGAAGTTTGGCCAAACTAATGATAGTTGTAAACCAATAGCTGTACCAGTGACAACACCAATTGCAACGGTAATAATAAATCCACGCGCCCAACGCTTCGCTAACAATTCATAATGCTTGTCCTTCTTTTTAATTCCAATAAACTCGGCTAATGAAATAAATAATGGCACACCAACTCCTAATGTTGCAAAGATGATATGAAATGTCAGGGTCATTGCTGTGATTAATCTACTAATGGTGACTGTATCAAATTCCATTGATCTTTCCTCCTCGCACATTATTAATACTTAAGTGAAGTAATACACATACTCTGTTTACTATTTTAACATTTATTAAATAATAATGGTTATCCTTTTGTATTATAAACTTAATGGTTTGAAAAGTTGTGAATAGCTAATGACTATTCTGTGACGAATTCGTGTCAATTATTTTAACTCAACTTTCGCACTGTTAAACAAGCACTTAAGTCATGGTATAACAAGAAAGTCTAACAATCCAAAATAGAAGTTGATTTCAAGCTACTTTGATAATCATCCGTGCGTTTGACCTGACGCACATGATAGGAATTATGTTGTAAGAGGCATAAAGTTCATACCCGCTCCTCAAATGAAATTGACTCGCTTTCCGTAGGCACGGCTTCAGCTAATTTGGTAAAGAAAACCGCTTTACCGAATGGATCTTCAGCCCGTGCTGTTCCTACTGGACAAGGAAGGCTTCGACAGCGACACATCGCACGAGAAAATGGCTTTATATTTTCGAGGATCTCATCAATTTCATTTGATACGCTGGATAGAGTTTAAAATTAATATATTAGCTGCTGGTCAAGAAGTTTTATTGTGCTTCTCACAAACAGCTTCTCACAATATACTGATTGATTGTAGCGTAGGGCAGTCGACTCCTGCGGGAAAAGCAAGATCTGAAGATCCACTTTGGAAAGTGGTTTTGCTTTTCAAAGTTAACTGAAGACTTGCCCGCGGAAAGCGACTGACTGAAGCGCAAATCAACATGGCAGTTACGACAAAGTCTATGGGTATGCAGTAATAAACATTTTTAAATAGTGTCAATTTTTATAATGAACACAAACTAAACTCATAACAGCCAACGTTTAGCGCTTATTTTTTAAGTGAGAAAGTTGAGTTATCATTAAAAGATCATTCTTCTTAATTTACCTTCCAACACATTAAATAAACCTCTTTTTTAACAAAAAATTTATCAGTTGATTAAACCTTCTAAATCTTCAAGATATCACGAATATCCTGTTCTGTAATTATCGAACTTACTTGTTCTTCCGGATCAATTATTTCACCAATTAGATCCCTTTTTTTATCCTGTAGCGCATGCATCTTTTCTTCGATCGTTCCTTTTGCGACAAGTTTTATCACTTGTACATCACGCGTTTGACCAAATCGATAAGCGCGGTCTGCAGCCTGTTCTTCAACAGCAGGGTTCCACCAGCTATCATAAAAAATCACTGTATCAGCGCCTGTTAAATTGAGGCCTTGTCCACCCGCTTTCATTGAAATAAGGAAAATATCGCGTACACCATCATTAAAATGATTACAGATATTCAAACGTTCTTCCGCAGGTGTTTTTCCATCAAGGTAGAAGAAAGCGTGTTCCCTTTTTGTTAATTCTCTTCCTATTAAATCGAGCATCTTAGTAAATTGTGAGAAGATTAACACCCTTCTGCCTGACTGTTTTATCTCTTCGATCATTGTTAATAATTGTTCGAATTTAGCTGATGTTCCAGTATAGTCATCAATAAAAAGACTTGGATGACAGCAGATCTGTCGTAGCCTAGTTAATCCTGCCAAGATGCGAATTTTATTTTTTCGAAATGTTGCTTTATCCAAATGCTTTAATGTATCATGCCTTAGTTTAGCCAAATACGCCGCATATAATTTCTTTTGTTCAGATAATAATTCAGTTGATTCAAGTGTTTCTGTCTTTTTAGGTAGTTCTTTTAATACAGTAGTCTTCAACCTACGAAGTAAAAAAGGCCGTGCTCTTCTTGCTATTGTCTTTCTCGACAGTGTACTGTATTCTTTTAGTCCTAAAAAGAGGTCTGGAAAGATTACATGAAAAATTGCCCATAATTCTTCTATAGTATTTTCAACTGGAGTTCCTGTTAGAGCAAACTTATGATTAGCTTGAATTCGTTTTACCGAACGAGCAGTTTGGGTAATCGGATTTTTAAATGCTTGTGCTTCATCAAAAAAGACAGTGTGAAAGACGTTTTTTTCAAAATGTTGGACATCTTGACGTAGTATTGGATAAGACGTAATGATCACATCCATCTCCGTTAGTAACTTTAGTTGTTTTAGTCGTTTATTTCTATTTCCATCTATTACAACAACCTTCAGTTCCGATCCGAATTTGCTTAATTCATTCAACCAGTTATAAGTAACAGAAGATGGACAAATAATCAGTACGGGCTGCTTGTGCTCTCGAATAGATGTAAGCTCTGATAAAATAAAAGTAATACTCTGTATCGTCTTACCTAATCCCATATCGTCCGCTAATATGCCACCAAAACCATAGTTAGCCAATGTTTTTAACCATTGAAAACCCTCTACTTGATAATCCCGTAAGATTGGTTCTAAGTTTTTGGGTACATCAAATGTTTTGCTTTCTGGATTTTCAATTGTATTTAAAAAATGACGGAACGAATCTTCGACTAAAAAAGTATTACTCGACTCGACCGAATCAAGGATCTCCATATACTTCTCGATTGGTAATGTTAGACCATCAACTAAATCACCAGTTCGTTGCGGTGGTAGACCTTGAAGGAAACGATGGATCTCTTCGAACTCTCTCGTATTTAAGGCAAGTAACCCCCCGTTTTGCAAACGATAATACTTACGTTTTTCCTCTATAGCTTCTAGAAGATCACGAATTTCATCATCTGGTATCCCGTCCATTTCGAACTTAAATTCTAACCAATTGGTACGTTCCCTTTTGAACTTGACACGAATTTTTGGGAAATTATTACTGGTAACAATTCGATTTCTTATTGCCGTTGTTGTATACACGTGTGCTAATCGTTGTAGTTCTGGAAGTTTATAATATAAGAAGTCATATTCTAATTCCTCATTATAAAGAACATATCCACTTTCCGTCGTAGCAAATAGACTATTCTCCATAATTTGTAGAATCTGTTCTTCTTTTTCTTCATCTCTTATAAACATGGTGTGGATGGTTGGTTCGCTGTTTTCTAGTGGATTGATCACGCTATTTTCATAATGAAATTCTAGCCCTGCAAGTAAGCGGTTTTTAACACGATCCAAATAGAGTTTAGCAATCAAAGGAACTGGTGTAACTTTCTGTTGAAGCTCTTTTGTAATATTAACCTTCCCTAATCCTTTTAATCCCGGCACAACCTTTTCTAGAAAAAAATTAACTTGTTGTTTTGGAATTCCTATTTCATTCGTATTTGAACCATCTAACATTCTTTTTAATTCAACTAATTGCTTCGTATGTTGTTGATTTAATTTTGCGAATTTACCATCGTAAAATATCATTTTATAAGACAGAAATACAACCATATTCTCTAAACCACTTACGGTTAATTGATATCCTTCTTCTATTGTTTCGGTCAACTCAAACGTTAAGGGTAATTGCTCTACAGTAAGTTTAATTCCTTGATAAATAGCTGATTTATAGTGGATAGTAATTTCTGGTACGTTTATGAGTAATGGTAATAGTTTCGTCCACATAGAGGCAGGAATGAGCATCTGTTGCTTTCCGACCTTATCAATAGACTTCCTTGATAAACCTTCCAGATATAAACGTTCATCTCCCATAATTTGTATCAGTAATTGGACAACTGAGTCAGTCTCTTGATTAAAACAGTGTTCGTGTAAGTCAAATATAAACCCAGAAGAAATCTTATAAGGTCTTCCTTCTTGTAGATGTGTTAAAAATGTACGAATATCTAAAACGGATTCTTCATTTAATTTCACTTCCACTGTCAAAAGATAGTTTTTTTCATCCAATTTTATCGGTTTACAAATAAATGCTACATCAATCACTTTTCTATTCTCAAAATGCAATTGCTGTCCACTAGTACGTGAAGTTGATTGATTAAAAATCTCTAACAACCCATTTGACAACTTCGATGACGTGTCAGAATCCTTCGTCTTATGTTGTAGTTCTTTGATGGCTATTAAAACGGCTGCTACATGTTGACAGTCAAAAGCATAACTAGCTAATTTTGGGCAGCTACAAGAAGATTGAAAACCCTCGTTTGACTTTTTCTCGATATCAACATAAAAAGATTCTTTACCTATAACAATTGCTTTACATCCATTTGATGTACTTGTTTCAATCTTGACTTTATTAGCACGGTAAAAAGAATTCCCACTTTTATAGGAAAGCTCTCCGCATCTTTCTTCTATAATTTTTCGATTTAATTTTAAATTCAATGGTTTAGTCACTCCTATGTTGAAAAATGCACTAGTGAAATTGTATCACATTGGCACATGTATATAACGTATAAACGGCTTACGTGATTTAGTGAAATAGATCATTTTTATATTAAACTAGATCCACTTTAATACATTGCTCCTAGTTAGAACATAAAAACAACCTCTTCTTTTTAGGAAGAGGTTGTTTTTAGATTAAGCTAAAGCTTTCCAGATATCATTCGTAAAAGCAATCGGGTCTTCTACAGCTAGTCCTTCAATTAATAATGCTTGGTTATACAAAATGTTTGTATATACGTCTACTTTCTCTTTATCTTTATTAAAAGCTTCTTTTAATGATTCAAACACATCGTGATGAATATTAATTTCTAATATTTTATCAGCCTTCACTTCTTGGTTATCAGGCATCATACTTAAAATTTTCTCCATCTCAATTGAAATTTCACCGTCATTACTTAAACAAACAGGATGTGTTTTTAAGCGTTTAGATACACGAACATCTTTTACTTTATCAGATAGTACAGACTTCATGTGATCTAATAGTTCTTGATTTGCTTTTGTTTCATCTTCTGTATTTGTTTCAGCATCATCAGAATCAAATCCTAAATCACCACTTGATACAGATTTGAATTCTTTACCTTGATAATTCATAATCATTTTAATAGCAAATTCATCAACGTCATCAGTGAAGTATAAAATTTCATAGCCCTTATCTAAAACCATTTCAGTTTGTGGCAGTCGTTCAATTCGCTCATTTGTTTGCCCAGATCCATAATAAATAAATGTTTGATCTTCTGGCATTCTTTCCACATATTCTTCTAGTGTAACTAGTTTCTTCTCTTTAGAAGAATGGAATAATAATAAGTCTTGTAATACATCCTTATTTTGGCCAAAGTCACTATATACACCATATTTTAACTGGCGGCCAAATGAAGTATAGAACTTTTCATATTTTTCCCGGTCGTTGCGTAACATTTTTTGCAATTCCGATTTTATTTTTTTCGTAATATTCTTCTCAATTAATTTCAACTGACGATCATGTTGTAGCATCTCACGTGAAATATTAAGTGATAAATCTTCTGAATCAACAAGACCCTGAACAAAACTAAAGTAATCTGGTAGTAAGTCAGCACATTTACTCATGATTAATACACCGTTGGAATATAACTCAAGACCTTTTTCGTATTCAGCAGAGTAATAATTATATGGCATGTTCTCTGGGATATACAAGATAGCTTCATAACGGATATTTCCATCTACACTAACATGAATATGCTGAAGTGGCTTATCAAAACCGTAATGTTTATCAGCATAGAACTGCTCATAATCTTCAGTTGTCAACT
Organism: Paraliobacillus sediminis; assembly: GCF_003426055.1. Classification (NCBI taxonomy): domain Bacteria; kingdom Bacillati; phylum Bacillota; class Bacilli; order Caryophanales; family Bacillaceae; genus Paraliobacillus; species Paraliobacillus sediminis. Next base: position 590,040 of record NZ_QJSI01000003.1, on the reverse strand, counting down.
CATTCTTATTCTTTTTCCAGATTGGTATCATACTATTTACTGTTTTTTCTTCAATAACTTCTTCTGTTTCATCTGCATCATCTGCTTTTGGTTTTTGTTCAGTGACATCCATTTTAATAGGATAACGGATAAAATCAGAGTATTTTTTAATTATCGTTTTAAGTTCATTTTCATCTAAGAAGCTTTCAAAATCATCTTCTTCTGTGCTCTCTTTAATATCTAGTGTAATGGTAGTACCAATAGTATCTTTCTCAGCTAGCTCTATTGAATACCCATCTGCGCCTTCAGAGTGCCATTTATATGCTTGATCGCTTCCTAGAGCTTTTGTCCACACGTTAACAACATCTGCGACCATAAACGCAGCATAGAAACCAACACCAAATTGACCAATAATATCATGACCGTCTTTCACTTCGTTATCTTTTTTGAATGCTAAAGATCCACTCTTAGCAATCACACCTAGATTATTCTCTAATTCTTCCTTTGTCATACCAATTCCTGTATCAGTGATTGTTAGTTGGCGTTTCTCTTTATCAGTCACCACTTTTATGTAATAATCATCTTGATTAAATGTAATCGATTCGTCCGTTAGTGCTTTATAATACATTTTATCAATCGCGTCACTTGCGTTTGAAATTAACTCTCTAATAAATACCTCACGTTTAGAATAAATAGAATTAATCATCATTTCTAAAAGTCGTTTTGATTCAGCTTCAAATTGTTGCTTACTCATATATCGTTACCCCTTTCAAATTTTAAAAATAGCAGTCTTAACTATCAAGTGCTAACATTAATTATTTACCATATTACAGAGAATTTGTCAATAAAGTAGTCGCAAAAAAAGACATCCAATCCATCGGAAAAGGATGTCTTAAGCTTATCTTAATTCGATCGGAAATCTTCTTGTGTAGAATTTGGTTTTGATTCATATGCTTTAATGTAAGCTTGTTTTTTTGTCTTTTCTACATAATGTAGTTGCTTTGTTAAGTCAAGAAACCACGCTTCATCTTTTGTTTCTAATGCAATGTCAATTAATTGACGTAATTGTTTCTCTGTTTTAGATACTGTCATATCCAATTTATTTAGCTTAATCTTATTGATTTGAATACTATGACCCATAAGCATTTTGTTATCACTAGCTACGACGCGTAATTGAATAATATTGTGATCTAATGCATTTTTTTCAACAAAACCATGAATTAGCTCACCTTTACTCGATTTAGCTCTAACCCAATCGCCAATTTTAACTTGATTCGTATGATTCGTTTCCATGCATTTCCACCACCTTATTAAAGTAAAAAAAGCTTATGACTATTATAAAAATAAATGCATCATGCTTAACTGATTTATCATTTGAATAGCTACTGTTTATTCTATTTTTAAATGGCACAAATGTCAACGATTTCGCTTCAATGAGGCACCTTATTGATTATCTTTTCTGAAAATATCAATATGGTCAGCTGCTAATGGTTGACTAAAGAGGAAACCTTGTACATAGTCACATTGTTTTTGTTTAACATATTCAAGCTGTTCTTCAGTTTCAATTCCTTCTGCAATAACTACTAAATCTAGTTTTTTTGCCATTTCAAATACGGCAGCTAGTACCGCGTCCTCTTTATCATCAACCAGTAAGTTCTGAATAAATGATCGCTCTATTTTTAATATGTCTATTGGTAAATGTTTTATTACATGTAATGAAGAATAGCCCGTTCCGAAATCATCAATAGCAATTTTACAGCCAAGCATTCTTAGTTGCTTAATAAGATAAATTACTTTATTTTTATTCTTCATAATCGTTGATTCAGTAATTTCTAACATCAATAGCTTTGGATCAAAGTTTGTTTCTTCTAGTATTTTACTTATTTTCGCAACAATTTCTTGATCTTCTAATTGCACTGGCGATAGATTGACAGATAGGAACAGTGGCTTTTCTAGTTTATCATTCGATTCCTTCATCTGCATACACGCTATACGTAATGCGCATGCTCCAATTTCGTTTATTAAACCTGTTTCTTCCGCAATCGGAATGAATTCAGCTGGTGGAATCAATCCCAATTGTTTATGTTCCCAACGTATTAACGCTTCTACACCAGTCATTTTTCCCGATTTAGTATTTATAATCGGTTGATAATGCATAAATAACTCATTGCGTTCGTTTGCTTGATATAGATCTATTTCTAGTCTTAATTTTTCTGCGACTTCATTTTCCATATCTTCAGTATAAAAGCGGAATGTATTCTTGCCTTGTTGTTTAGATTGATACATTGCGGTATCTGCGTACTTCGTTAATGAGTCAACATTAGTGGCATCATTTGGATAGATACTAATACCAATACTTGCAGTGATAATGAATTTATGTTCTTTAAAATTATACGGCTTTGTAAGAATAGATAATATTTCTTTAGCGATATCTGCTGCTTTTTGTTTATCATTAAGCTGTGGAACTAAAATTGTGAATTCATCTCCGCCAAAACGAAATACCATGTCTTTTTCTATTAAAATGCTTTGTAGACGTTGGCTAACCATCTTTAATAAGGCGTCTCCTGCATCATGTCCAAATGTATCATTAATATACTTGAAACGATCCAGATCTAAAAAGAATAATGCAACCTTTGTGTCGTGCTCTTGTGCATAACTAATCTCTCTTTCTATTGTTTCAATGAATAATTTCCGATTTGGTAGTCCTGTTAGTTCATCGTGAAATGCTTGATACTTAATTAATTCTTCCTGTTGCTTTATTTCCGTTATTTCAGTTGCTACACACAATAATTGTAATTGCCCACCTGTATCACCCATAATTGGTACTTTGCCAACGTGAAACCATTTTTTATTTCCATTAGCATCTATGAGGAAATCTTCCATTTCTTGAGCTTCATTAGTCATCATAATTGCCCGATTTATTTTCAAATAGTGCCAAGCTTCATCTGCTTTCGGATTAAAATCTTGTTCTTTCTTTCCTAGAATATCGTCGGGTATTAAGCCATATAATGAGGCGAATTGTTTGTTTATTAATGTGAACTCGCCTTCCCAATTCATTGTATATATTGCACTAGGATTGAAATTAATTATTCGATTTAAAAAATTCTTTTGTTGATGCAATTCGATCGTTTTTTGTTTAACATCTATTCGATATCTTTCCAAATCCTGTAACATTAAATTGAATTTCGCACTAATTGATCCTATGTCTGAAGTTGGATCAACTTGCTCAATTCGATGTGCATAATCGCCTTTATTTACTTTCTCAACCGCATGATAAAGACGGTTTATAGGCTGCAAATTTCGGTGCATCATAATTGTAATAAGTATGATTAAGCTAACAGACAAAATAATAAAAACAGGGATTAATACTTTATTTAACTCTTGAGAGGCAATATTAATTTCCTCTTCTGGAATAGCCATTAAGACAGACCAATCTAATGCATTAATTGTTTGTTGGGAAACAAAATAGGATTTATCTTCCTGATTTGCTTGATAATATACTTGTTTGAATCCAGGAGACATATCTGTTAGCATCTGTTGATTTATTTGAAAGGATGAAATAAAAGATTCACTGTCAATTCTATTATTCTCAAATACAGGTTTACCATCTGTATCATAAATAGCTATATAATTGTTTTCCGAAAATTCCAACGTAGAAAATAAGGTTCGAAATAACGGATTTCTATCTACATCAATAATTAATTTAAAATTACGATATACTTCTGCATCTTTAAAGATAGGTATCGTTACCTGAAACAATTTATTACCATCGGAATTCGTTAGTTGTTTAAATGAAATCTCCTCTTGATTAGAGAATGTATTCGCTTGTGTTTTTCCTAAGGTCAAACGTTCTGGATAATGTGCTAAAACTGTACCATCAGTATGAATGACTGTACCTCCATCTATTAGGGAAGCAAATGTCGTTATTTCTTTTAAGTAACGAACTAGATCATTTTCTGTTATTACATTAGCTTCGCTGTCTCTCTGAATATTTTCTCCTATATAATTAAGCTCATGTACCATATTGGTTACTTGACTGTTTAAACGTTGGGTAGAACCATTCATCATATTTTTATAATTTGTTTCGGCGTAGCCATTAAGTAATTTTTGGGATGAAACAGTTAACAAAACGAATAGACCTACAATAACAAGTCCATTTAAACCGAGAATCTGCCAAAATCTTTTTGACCTCCAAAACACTTTTGTTTTCATTTTTGTACTCCATTCTTGTTAGCGGTTTTTATATGAACTATTGAAATTAAATCAAGAAAAAAAGACTACTCTATGGAGTAGTCTCATCTTACACTTATTAAGTCTATTATAAATGGTTTACGAGTATTATTCAACAAAATTCGACATTGCAAAAGATCATCTCTTTTAAGTATTATTGTTATTATTTAAATCAAATTCACTTACTACTTCATTTAATTCATTTGCTAGTGATGCTAATTGATTTGAGCTACTCTCCACTTCTTCCATAGCACTATTCGTTTCTTGCGACGAAGCTGCTGTTTCTTCAATACCAGCTGCCGACTCTTCAGATATAGAAGCTACCTCTTCAATAGAATGATTCATTTCATTACTACTACTAACAAGTGTTGTCATATTCTCTTTAACTGCATTTATATTAGCTGTTACTGCTTTAATCGATTGTTGTAACGAGTTGAAAGTTTCACCAGTAGTTCTAATTTGATCGGTACCTTTTTCAACTTCTTGATAGCCATCCTGTAAAGAATTTGCAACACTACTTGACTCTGTTTGAATCGACTGTACGATTGTTGTGATATCCGATACAGATGTTGAGACTTGTTCAGCCAACTTACGGACTTCATCTGCTACGACTGCAAAACCTTTACCATGTTCACCGGCTCTGGCTGCCTCAATTGCAGCATTTAAAGCTAATAAATTTGTTTGTTCTGCAATATCTTGAATAACAGAGACTAATTTAGTTATTTGTTGAGATTGACTGTCTAATCCTTGTACTTTTTTAACAGCATCTTGCACAATACGGTCAATAACAGTCATTTGTGTAATTGAACTTTGCATCGATTCTGAACCAGACTCTGTTAAATTTAACATGTGTATGGAGGATTCAGAAATGCTTGTCCCATTCTTATCTGCTGCATGTACTTTTGACTGAAATGCTTCCATCATTATTGCAAGAGAGCCAGCATGATTTGCTTGTGATTCAGAACCTGAAGCAAGTTCTTGCATCGTTGAAGCAATTTGTTCTGATCCTGATCGTACCTCAGAAGCAAAGTGACTTAACGAATCGCTTTGTGAGGTCACCGTACCAGATATAGAACTTACTTTTCCAATAATTGTCCGCAAGTTTTCCGCCATTATATCAATTGACGTTGCTAATACGCCAATTTCATCTGTACTATTGTAATTAATTTCTTTTACATTTAGGTTACCATTTGAAATTTGATTACTTACATCGACAACTTTACCTAGGTTAGTTTTAACCGTTTTGTTTACAAAGAATAGTAAAATTAAACTAATTATTATTGAAAAGACTATTGAACTTATTAAAATAATCAATGCAGATAACTGACTTTCCCTTGTATTCGCAACTGCTGCACTTCTTTCAGCGTTCACAACCACACGGATTTCATCCAATAAATCTAATGTTTCTAAACGTATTTCATTCGTTTGATTCGTGTAACTATTTGCCATAGCGCGATTTCCTATTCCCATCGCTTCTACTATATCAGTTAAAAACAGATCATTCATTGCTTGATCGTTAGCAACAACTTGATCAAAAAGATTTGTCAATTCTGTTGTATCCATTTGGCTTGAAATATCTGCTTCTAGTGTGTTAAATGCTTCTCGCAACGATTCATATTCGTCTACATAATTTGATTCACCGTTATTCGCATAATTCACAACCTGTATACTTTTAGCTCGAATTAAGGAGCCCATTTCAGTCACTTTTACCGCACGCTCACCACGGCGATCTAATGCATCAACATTTTCGCTAACATTAAATAATAATTTCGTAACAATTATGGTAGAAATAACTATCAAAAAAAAGACTACTAAAAAAGTAAAACCATACTTTGAACCTATCGACAAATTTCTCCATCTCTTCATATGTACATCCCCCAAGTCTTTGTTTTTCTTTTTTTATATAACCTACAAAAGTTATATATAATAATAGCCTATAAAGTATTAAGCTGACAACAGAAATGTGACAAAATACCTATTAAAGTTAGTTATTTTTTAATTCATGATAATATATCTCCCATTGTCATTGCAACTGTATAATTTATTTGATATAGTTGAATTAATATAATAACTTTACTTCAATAAGAAATTGAAGTGAGCATAGAGGTGCAAAGAGCATTAGTATGTTACAAGAAGCCGATGAGTGGCTATTGATTGTAACAGAAAGGGCGATTTGCCGAAGTGAACTGGAACTCATCGGCCTGTTCATTGGTGTTGTATTTAATAAATGCAGTACTGTCATATAGCTAATTGTTTGCTATATGGAGGGCTATCTCACGCATCATAATGAATATAATGATGCAGCAACGAGACCCTTCGTTGCTGTTTTTTGTTTTTTTATCGTACATTATGATGAGATACCCTCTATTCATCCTTGTGAACAATAGGTTTAACCAGAACAAAATTTTATGAATAGAGGTGGAGACCATGCAATTTGGTCGACTATTAACAGCGATGGTAACACCGTTTGATCAAAGCGGAAATATTGATTATGTAAAGACAGAGAAATTAATTTATCATCTACTTTCAAATGGAACAGATGGTTTAGTTATTACGGGAACAACTGGAGAATCTCCAACCTTATCAAAAGAAGAAAAACTTTCTTTTATCCAATTTGTGGTTAAACATGTTAATAAAAGAGTTCCAGTGATAGCAGGTACTGGATCAAATAACACACGTGAATCTATTGCTCTGACTAAACAAGCAGAAACAATTGGTGTAGACGGGGTAATGCTTGTAACACCATATTATAATAAACCCTCACAGGAAGGAATGTATCAACATTTTCTTGCGATAGCAAATGCTACTAAATTACCTGTGATGTTATACAATATACCCGGTCGTAGTGTTGTTGGTCTAACGACAGAAACGGTTATACGATTATCAGAAATTGAAAATATAACTTCTATTAAAGAAGCTAGTGGCGATTTAGAAACAATGACAACGATAATTAGAGAAACACCTGATTCATTTGTTTTATACAGTGGAGATGACGGTTTGACATTACCTGTTTTAGCAATTGGCGGTTATGGTATTGTATCTGTTTCCTCTCATATAATTGGTAATGAAATGAAAGCTATGATTGCGCATCATACAAATGGAGAAACGCAACAAGCAGCAGAAATGCATCAAAATATTTTACCAATTATGAAGGCACTCTTTATAGCGCCAAATCCAACTGCAGTAAAAGAAGCACTTACTATGATCGGAGTTACTGTCGGTTCTGTTCGTCTACCATTAATCCCATTAAATCAAGAAGAAAGACATCAATTGGAACACGCACTATACTTCATGAAAAAAGCAAATGTAGGTTAATAACATAATAAACGCCAGATCCACTTATAGCGGATTTGGCGTTTATTTTTATTCATCTATTTTTCTTAAACTAATTTTACTATCATCTTGGACAATTTTTGCTTCTTTCATTAATTTCCCTAATGCGCGTTTAAATGCAGCTTTACTAATATCAAATTTCTCTTTAATTGCTTCGGGATCACTTTTATCAGTAAATGGCAATTCGCCATCATTATCTTTCAAAAGATTAAGTATCATTTGGGCATCTGTAATACGCGCTTCTTTCCTTTTAGGTAGCATTGATACATTAAGGGTTCCATCCTCTTTTACAGCGATGACACGTCCTTTTACCCATTCACCAAGACGAGGTTCCACTTTGCGTTCCGTATGATGAATAAAGCCACGATAACTCTCTTCCGTTATGATAACCGCTCCCTCTCTATCTGTGCGAAATACTCTTCCAGAAATCGCTTTATTTCGCAAATCTTCTGGAGCACGGTCCCAATTGTTACCAAAGTCAAATTCCGAAACTGGATTGGCCAACAGCCTACCCTTTTTATCATTTGATAACACAACGTATAATTCATCGCCAACTTGTGGCCAAACAGATTGAAAAAGTGGTAAGTCGTCTTTGGATACTAATGTATGTTTCGTTGTACCGATATCAACAAATACACCTAAGTTCGGGACAACTTCTGTAACTTCCGCCCAATCAAATACATCCGGACCAACCGAAGGAATCGTAGTTGTTCCGATTAAAATCCCTTTCTTATCGTGATATAAAAACACCTCAACCGTATCAGCTACTTCTAGCGTATTTTCAACTTCATTTGCATGCACTAATATTTCTTCTGTTCCATCAGTTAGTACATAACCCGTTTCGATCTTTCTTGCAATTTCTAATTCAATAACTTGTCCTGCTTTTAATAATCCCATTCTTTGCCCTCTTCCTTAAATAAATTCCTCTTTCATATTATAACCGATCATGATCTTTGGTAAAATAGATTTAATCGAACAATTAGGAAAAGGTGATAATAAATGAAAATATATGTAGATGCTGATGCTTGTCCTGTTAAAGATATAATTATAAAAGAAGCACAAAAACACGCTATTGAAGTTTTCTTAGTCAAAAGCTATGCCCATTTCTCTACTCAAGATGATCCAAAGGGTGTAACTTCAGTATATGTAGATTCGGAAAAGGAAGCCGCTGATTACCGTATTATGTCGATGATTGCAGCAAATGACATGTTAATAACACAAGATTACGGACTAGCATCGCTTGCATTAGAAAAAAATACTACAGTTATCCATCATAAAGGTTTCCTTTATTCTTTAGAGAATATAGACTTTTTACTAGAAACCCGCTATCAAAGTGCACAAGCCCGTAAAAGTGGCCATCGAACAAAAGGCCCAAAAGCATTTAGTAATGAAGACAGAAATAAATTTCACGCCTTATTTAAGGAACTTCTAAATTAAAAACAGAGCAACTCGACCTCTTTATGTCGAGTTGCTCTATTAGTTACTCATTTTTATATGAATAATCCAATTAGACAGCACTATAAGAATTAAATTGTATCCAATGCATCTGTTATTGCTTGCTCACCGCTAACGAGATCAAATGATTTATTTTTTAAATTTGTTTTATCTAATGCGGTAATAATCGTAGCTGCTACGTCTTCACGTGGCACAGAACCAGGTTCTATCGTGTTATCGCCTACTTTAACTTTTCCTGTACCTGCATCGTTTAACAAGCCACCAGGTCGAATAATCGTATAGTCAAGCTTACTAAATTTCAAGAATTCATCTGCATAATGTTTTGCAACATAATATGGTTTCATGCCTTCTGCTGCATTGAACATTTCGCGATTATTTGCTTGAAATGCACTAATCATTATATACTTTTTAATTCCCGCTTTTTCAGCTGCTTCTACTGTTTTAATTGCTCCATCAAGATCAATTGTTAATGTTTTATCAGGACCAGTTTTTGCACCAGAACCAGCTGTAAACACAACTGCATCTGCGCCTTTAATTGCTTCAACTATTGAATCAACACTATCTTCTAGGTTAGCTAATTTACTTATAACACCTTGCTTTTCAAAACTTTCTTGCTGCTCTTTTTTGCGAACGATAGCAATAGCCTCATGATTTTTATCATCTTGTAATTTTTTTATCGTATGTTGCCCTATTTGTCCATTTGCTCCTATAATTGCTACTTTCATTTAACTCATCCTTTCTTATTGATCAAATAAATTCATACTTAAGTAACGTTCACCTGTATCTGGTGCAATACAGACTACTTTTTTACCTTTTCCTAGACGCTTTGCCACATCAATTGCCGCAAAAACAGCTGCTGCTCCTGATGGACCTATAAATATGCCTTCCCTTGTGCCCATTTGTTTAAACATGGAAATGGCATCTTTGTCTTCTATTGCCATGATTTCATCATAAATAGCAGTGTTCAATATTTCAGGGATAAATCCCGGGCTAGTACCAACAAGCTTATGCTTCCCTGGTTTTCCTCCAGAAAGAACAGGTGATCCTTTTGGCTCTACGACAGTAATATGTATATTCGGCAGTAATTCCTTTAATCCTTCACCAGTTCCAGTAATTGTTCCGCCAGTGCCAGCTGTTGCTACAAAAGCATCTAAATCTCCACTCATTTGACGATAGATTTCTGGAGCGGTTGTTTTTCGATGTATGTCAGGATTCGCAGCATTTTCAAACTGTTGTGGCATAAAACTGTTTGGCGTTTCAGCTTGTAATTCTTTTGCCTTTTTAATAGCGCCTGGCATCTTCTCGTCACTAGGTGTTAAAACAACTTTTGCACCATATGCTTTTAAAATATTAATTCGTTCCTTCGTCATATTATCTGGCATTACTAAAATAGCTTTGTAACCTTTAGCTGCAGCTGTCATCGCTAGTCCTATTCCAGTATTTCCACTAGTTGGTTCTATAATTGTTGCTCCAGCTTGGATCTTTCCTTCTTCCTCTGCAACTTTAATCATATTATATGCGGCACGGTCTTTGACACTTTTTGAAGGATTAAACATTTCTAGTTTTACATAGACATCTGCTGCTCCTTCAGGAACAACTCGATTTAATTTTACAATTGGCGTATTACCAATTAATTCAGTCATATTGTCAACAACACGCATTCTTTTCAAGCCCTTTCTTATAAGGAATCTTAGTTTTATATAATATTAATCTTACCTATTTACTAAGGTATTATATCAATCTAAACATATTATAGCCAATAATTGAATTTATAATGTAAGACTCTTTTCGTAAATATACTTCAACAACAATCTTTTAAAAAGAGCTAAAAAAAATTAGTTAACCTTAATATGATAAGGCTAACTAATCGAATTAATTCTACTGCAAATTCACACAACTAATTGAATCATTTCGTCCATTCGTTTGTATTCTTCCATACAGCTTTTTTTTAAGAGTATTTTTTCATTATAATCTAGAAATGAAGCATCAATAGCATTCATTGTTAATTGATTAAGTTCTATAATTGAAAAATTAAAATGTTCCATTAAAACTGCAAATTCTTTTGATAAAGTTGTATTCGATACTGTAATATTATCTGTGTGGACCGTAACCTTTACACCCTGATCAAAATAATCTCTAATTGGATACGTTTCCCAGCTATTAGCAGCTTTGGTCTGTATATTACTTATCGGACACATTTCTAATGGTATTTGTTGTTTAATAATTTTTTTTAACAATTTTTCATCATCTTTTAAACGAACACCATGTCCAATCCGACTTGCGCCTAGATTTAAAATGGCTTCTTTTATATTCTCAGCGCCAGATGCTTCACCTGCATGAATTGTAACAGGCAATTCATATTGGTTAGCTAACGCAAATACTTCTCTAAACAAATGGGTTGGGTATGCTGATTCATCACCAGCTAAGTCCACACCAACAAGCCCCTTCCCTAAAAATTCTCCTGCAGTACGTATAACCTCTTTATTCACGTCTGTAGGGTGATGACGCATGCAACAGGCAATTGCTCTAGCTTTCACACGATAGGTTAACTCACCCTTTGTTAAGCCTTTAATAACCGACTCTATTACTTCTGAAACACTTAATCCTTTAGCGCGATGTAATTGTGGCCCAAATCGCACTTCAATATACTTGTAATTTTGTTCCTTTGCACGTGCGACTAATTCATATGCAACACGTTCCAATGCTTCTTTCGTATGAAGAACTTTTGCAACAAGATTAAATTTATTTAAATACTCGGATAAATCCGAACAATCTTCATCTACTTCAAGATAGGGTTTTAATTCAGTAAGTGTAGTTTTGGGCAAAGTGACTTGTTGTTTCTTAGCTAATTCCAGGACAGTTTGTTGATTTACACTACCATCTAAATGGACATGCAAATCAACTTTAGGTAACCCTTTTATAATGCGCTTCGTTTCTTCTGTAATCATTATACCCTCTCCTTTTATTAATATATTACTCCTATACTAATAAAAGTGACACGTAATTACTACTCTTTCGTTAGGTATCCTTACGCAGTTATTTCTGACTTTGTTAGATAGTTTAACTTACTTAACGTATAAATTAAAATAAAACAAGCAGTTTCCTGCCTGTTTTATTCTCAAATTAATAAATGGAATAAATCTTCATCTTTATTAATTTCAATATAAGAAAAGCCTTTCTGTTCCATTCTATCTATCAGTGGGTAATAATCACTTCGGTCTTTTAATTCCACACCTACTAATACGGGACCCTTATCACGGTTATTCTTTTTTGTATATTCAAAGCGGGTAATGTCATCTGTCTCACCAAGAACTTCACCTAAGAATTCTCTTAAAGCACCTGCACGTTGTGGGAAATTAACAATGAAGTAATGCTTATATCCTTCATAGATTAGAGATCTTTCTTTAATATCTTGCATCCTATCTATGTCATTATTCCCACCACTTATAATACAAACGACATTCTTCCCTTTAATCTCATCCTTATAATCATCTAAAGCTGCGACCGGCATAGCGCCAGCAGGCTCTGCGACAATAGCATTATCATTATAGAGGTTTAACAGTGTTGTACATACTTTGCCTTCTGGGACGATCGCTATATCATCGATTACTTCTTTCGCAATTTCAAATGTTATGTTGCCAACTTGTTGTACACTAGCTCCATCAACAAATTTATCAACTTTGTCTAAGCGTACTACCTTATTTTGCTTAAGCGATGTTTGCATCGATGGTGCACCAGCTGGTTCAACTCCTATAATCTTCGTATTAGGACTAATACTCTTAACATAAGAACCTACTCCTGAAATTAATCCACCACCACCAACAGACATAAACATATGTGAAATTGGTTCTTGCATATTATCCAGTATTTCTAATCCAAGCGTGCCCTGCCCTGCAATTGTTCGGTAATCATCAAATGGGTGGATAAATGACATATTATGTTCGTCACAATACGCTTTAGCTTCCTTATAAGCATCATCAAAAGTATCACCGACAAGGATAGTTTCAACATAAGAGTTACCAAAAAATCCGACACGTTTTACCTTTTGTCTCGGAGTTGTTGTAGGCATAAATATTTTCCCTTTTACACCTAGTGCTTTACAGGAATAGGCTACCCCTTGCGCGTGGTTACCAGCACTTGCACAAACAACGCCATTCTTTAACTCCTCTTTTGTCAGGCCTTGCATTAGATTGTAGGCACCTCTAATTTTAAAAGATCGCACCTCTTGTAAATCTTCTCGTTTTAAGTAGACATTACATTCGTACTTTTCGGAAAGGATCGCATCCTTTTGTAATGGTGTATTTCGAACTACATCTTTTAACATTTTCTGTGCAATGAGGATATCTTTTATTTGAACTGCATTAACTTCTGTACTCATAATTAGTAGGATCCTTTCTGAAAAATAGTTAAGTTAATACGTCAAAGTAGAATGACATATAAACCAAATTCACTTTTTATTTGTTATGGATTAGAAAAGACAACTATTCCCTTTCTATAGCTGCCTTTTTCTAGTTATTATCCTAATGTTTCTGTTAATTGTGGCACTATTTGTTTCTTGCGAGATACGACACCTTTTAATAAGGCTTGGTTATTTTCTAATGTAACACCGAATGCCTTCTCGACGCTATTTACCATTTTACCTAATGATAGAATGACAGAATCATTATTAAGTATGTCCGTAATAACAAACACAAATAGGTCAAGATCTTTTTCACTTATTGTTTTATTAATAACCGCTTCCAGTTCTTGTTGTTTTACTAATACTTCTGTGATATCTACTGTATTAACTTGAGCTACTTCTACTTTATAAGAACCCATTTCAAATTCTTTTGCATCAAGTGTAATTAACTCTTTAATAGACTTTTGACTTAAATCTGCTCCAGCTTTAAGCATTTCTAATCCATATGTATCCAAATCTACATCTGCAATAGCAGCAAGTTCTTGTGCAGCTTCGATATCTTCACTTGTACATGTTGGTGATTTAAACAGTAAAGAGTCAGAAATAATTGCTGACACCATCAATCCGGCTATTTCTTTTGGAATTTCGACATGCTTTTCTTTATATATTTTATTTAAAATAGTAGCGGTACAGCCAACTGGCTCAGCACGATAATATACAGGATCGCTCGTTTGGAAATTTGCGATACGGTGATGATCAATTACTTCTTTTACTTGTACATCTTCAATATCATCTGCACTTTGTTGACGTTCATTGTGGTCAACTAGTATAACAGAATCAACTTCGTTAGCAACTGTAACGACCTGTCTTGGAGCTTCTACTTTAAAATGATCTAAAGCATATTGCGTTTCGTTATTAATTGTACCTAAACGTACAGCTTCTACATCTTCACCTAGTTGTTTTTTTAAATACGCATATGCAATTGCTGCTGTAATTGTGTCAGTATCTGGACTTTTATGTCCGAAAATTAAAGATTTGGTCATTTTATTACACTCCTTATCGTATTAAATCCTAATCGTTATATAAATTCATAATCTATTGTAACGCAAAATAAATAATCTTTCACGTATAATCATTAATCATTTAATTTGTCCATCACCGTATAAATTATATTTCGTTGATGTTAATGCTTTTAATCCCATTGGTCCGCGCGCATGTAGTTTTTGGGTGCTAATTCCTATCTCTGCACCAAAACCAAATTCAAAGCCATCGGTAAAACGTGTTGAAGCATTATGGTAAACACATGCTGCATCAATTTGATTCATAAATTTCACAACATGATTACTATTTTCTGTAATAATCGATTCTGAATGTTTCGTGCTGTAACGATTTATATGTTCGATCGCTTCATCTACACTTGTTACTGTCTTTATCGCAACAATTTTATCCGAAAATTCTGTTTCCCAATCTTCTTCAGTTGCTAACGGCAATTCAAGACGTGCTTCTATTATTTTAGCATCAACCCGCATCTCCACATCATGATCATAAAGTGCATTGATTAATAAATCGCCATGTTCTTTAAACCAATTCTCATGTACGAGTATCGTTTCAATAGCATTACAAACAGAAGGACGCTGTGTTTTTCCGTTAATTGCTATTTGCACACTCATTTTTGGATCAGCAGTCTCATCAATAAATAAATGACAATTACCGGCACCTGTTTCAAGTACAGGTACAGAAGATTTATTTATAACTGTATCAATTAATTTCTTACTACCCCTTGGAATTAAAACATCCAGATACTCATTTAAACGAAACATTTTTTCAGCTGTTTCACGACTTGTGTCTTCAATTAATTGTACTGCATGTATTGGTAAGTCTGATTTATTTAAAGCGGTTTGAATAACGGATACAAGTGCCTTATTAGAATGGATCGCAGAAGAACTACCCCTTAATAACACCGCATTACCTGTTTTGATACATAAACTTGCAGCATCAACAGTGACATTTGGTCTAGCTTCATAAATAATACCAATAACACCTATTGGAACTGAAACTTTTTTAATTTGGAGACCATTTGGACGTTCCCAATCCTCTAAAATAGTTCCGATTGGATCCTCTAATATAACTATTTGCTCTAGTGCGTGAGACATTTCCTCAATGCGGTCCTTGTCTAATCGCAAACGGTCTATAAGTGATTCTGTTACACCATTATTCACGGAAGCTTCA
Organism: Paraliobacillus sediminis; assembly: GCF_003426055.1. Lineage (NCBI taxonomy): Bacteria > Bacillati > Bacillota > Bacilli > Caryophanales > Bacillaceae > Paraliobacillus > Paraliobacillus sediminis. Next base: position 574,415 of record NZ_QJSI01000003.1, on the reverse strand, counting down.
ATATCTCGTTTGTTTTCAGTTATTATAAATTCCTGTTGTTCAATTAGTTCTTTCGCTATCAATTGTAATGCCGTGTTTTTTTCTTCTGTTGTTGCACTTGCTAATGTAAGACAAGTCTCTTTTGCTTGTTTTGCAACTTCAATTAAATCAAACATTTTTATACCCCCTGTAAAGTTAATACTAATTTATCGCGATGAATCACTTCTGGACGCTTTCTGTTCGTTATTTCCATTGCTTCTGTACTTCCCATTCCTTTTGCTTTAATAAGATCCTCTGAAGAATAACTGACTTGGCCCTTTGCAATCACGTTATTCTGATAAATTATTTCAACCACTTCTCCGGATTCGAAGCTATTGATCACTTTTTTTATTCCAACGGGTAATAGACTTTTCCCTTTTGATAAAATTGCTTGTTGTGCACCTTTATCGATTTCTATTTGTCCCGAAATATTGGAATGGAATGCAATCCATTGTTTTTGTTTGCGTATATGATGTGTTTGGTGATTTCCGATATATGTTCCATCACCATTTCCTGCTAAGATTTCCAAAAATTTTTCTTTTCCTTCTCCGAGACCAACAAATGCATCAACACCTAATGAAAGAGACGTTTGTGCTGCTAGTAGTTTTGATTTCATGCCTCCTGTACCTAGTTTAGAACTAGATGTTTGACTCGTCTGTTTGATCAAATCATCTGAAATGAAATCAAGGTAATGATATTTTTTGGCCGATAAATCTTGATTCGGGTTTGCATCATAAATGCCATTAATATCAGTAAGTAGAATTAAATAGTCTGCATTAACCAAACCGCTAACTAGCGCAGATAACATATCATTATCGCCAAAGGTCAATTCATCAATTGCAACGGAATCATTCTCATTAATTATTGGAATGACCGATCGTTTTAATAACTCTGTGATCGTTTGATATACATTGCTGAATTGTTCTTGATTTACAAATACATCTCTCGTTAATAATAACTGAGCACAAACCATGTCATACCTTTTAAAAGCGTCATTATACGCTTCAATTAACAATCCTTGACCCACTGCTGCCGCTGCTTGTTTCCCAGACACAGTAACCGGTTTACTTGAATAACCTAAATTCCCAAAACCAGCAGAAACTGCACCAGAAGAAATAAGTACAACTTCTATACCTGCTTGAATTAAGCGAGCAATAGCATCAGCATGACCATTTAGTTTCAAAAGGCTTAATCTACCGTCTTTTTCAGTTAACGAACTACTCCCTATTTTAACAACTACTCTTTTATTTGCCATTATTAGTCGCCTTCTCTGTATAAAATAAAAAACACTTTCCATCCATTACATTTTTATTGTAAAGGACGAAAAGAGTTTTCCGCGGTACCACCTTATATTGACAAGTTTTACACTTGCCCATCTCAGCCTATAACGCTAGGTGGCGGTTAAGTTATTTGCTTAACAACTCCAAGGTAGGTTCAATAGCATCAATTATGCAGGGATCTTTCAGCCGATGAATCCCATTCTCTTATCCTATGATAGCTATTTACTGATCCTCTTCTTCGTCTTCCGAATTATCTAATTACATCATATTATGCTTTAGTGAAATAAAAATGTCAACTAATTTTGTCAGAAAAATCAGTTGATTTTCAAAATGCCTGACTAATCAACTGAAATGACTTTAAACGTGTTGCATAACTAGTTGTATGTGTACTGATCATAATTTCATCAGCTTGATAATTTTTTCCAATCGTCTCTAATTGTATTTTTACTTGTTTTGGTGTACCGTAAATGACTTTTTCTTTTGCTTGGTGCACTAATTCTTGCTTTACTGAACTTAACTGTTGGAATCTTTCTTCAACGTTATCAAGTGACTTATTTTCGTTTTCTTTATATAATGTGCTCTCTATTTGTCTTACACAATGAGAAAATGCTTCTCGTGCTGCCTCTTCTTCACTTTCTAAACAAATAGCTTGGACAGTCACTAGCGTATAAGGATTTTTAGCTTGCTTCTTTTTAATGAAATTAGATTTATAGTTTTTTGTTATATCTGGACCCTTATTTTCACTCATAAATGCACCAAAAGCATACTTAACACCTAAATTAGCAGCTAATTTAGCACTCTTATCACTTGTACCCAACAACCAAATTTCAGGTGGGAGCTCTGGCAATGGCATTGGTATTATTGAATGAAACATGTGATCAACAGGAAAATCTTGTTGGAGAAAGTGGATTAATTCTTCTATATTATCAGGTGTCTGTTTCACATTTTCTAAATAATTCCCTGATAATGCTATAGATGCTTGAGCAGATCCACCTGGTGCCCGTCCAATTCCTAAATCAATTCGATCTGGAAATAAGGTTGCCAAAGTATTAAAAGTTTCTGCAACTTTTAATGGTTTGTAATGCGGGAGCAATATTGCTCCCGCACCTAAACGTATCTTCTCTGTTCTGCTACCAATATAACTTAATATAACCTCAGGGGTAGAACTAGCTAGGGTATCCATGCCATGATGTTCTGTTAGCCAAAAACGGTGGTAACCACACGATTCTGCAAGTTGAGCTAATTTTACTGATTCAATAATAGCTTGAGTAGATGTTACCTGTTCAAGAAGTGGTGATTGATCTAAAATACTTAATTTCATCTGATAGGCCTCCTTCTATCAAGAAAAAAACACCCGTGTGGGTGTTTTAATCGTTTAACGTGCTAATCCAATTAAACGGATCTTCTTCTCTTCCATATTGTATACCTGTTAATGTATCATATAAACGTTTAGAAACCTCGCCTGTTTTACCATTGTTTATCTTTAGACTCTCACCTTGCCAAGCTAATTCACCAACTGGTGAAATAACAGCTGCCGTACCGGCTCCAAAAGCTTCTTCTAATGTGCCAGCTTGATAAGCTTGATAGATTTGATCCATTGAAATTTTACGTTCAGATACGGGGATATTCCAATGTTTTAACAACTGCAGAACAGAATTTCTTGTTACACCTTCTAATATACTGCCATTTAATGCTGGTGTAACAACTTCACCGCCAATTTTAAAAAATACATTCATACTACCAACTTCTTCAATGTAATTTTTCTCTAGACCGTCTAACCAAAGCACTTGTGCATAGCCTTTACTCGCAACAATTTCTTGTGCTTTTAAGCTAGAAGCATAATTACCTGCTGTTTTCGCCTCACCTGTTCCACCTTTTACAGCACGAACAAACTCACTTTCTACTGCAATTTTAATTGGGTTAATACCTTCTTTATAATAAGCACCTACTGGTGATAAAATAATTATCAGTTTATATGTTTTTGATGGTGCAACTCCTAAATATGGTTCTGTTGAAATAACAAAAGGACGAATATACAACGATGTACCTGGTGCGTTTGGCACCCAATCTTTTTCAAAACTTACTAATTGTTTAATTGCATGTAGCATTAACTCTTTATCAATCGTTGGAATGCACATACGTTCATTCGATCTGTTTAATCGTTCCATGTTCTTCTCTGGTCTAAATAAGTTAACCTCACCTTGGTCTGTTAAATAGGCTTTAAGTCCTTCAAATACTGTTTGACCATAATGAAATACCATTGATGCTGGATCAAGTGAAATTGGTTGATAGGGTACAATTCTTGGATCGTACCACCCTTGTCCTTCTTTATAATCCACAATAAACATATGATCAGTAAATACATTGCCAAATTCTAATTGATCAGATACTGGTTTGTCTTTATGTGATGTAGTTTCAGTAATAGATATCGATTGTTGTGTCATATTTCTTGTCCCCCTGCAGTATATATTCTAGATCTAATAGTATAAACTCTATTTTATTACTAAATGATCAATTTAGACAACCTATTTGTATTAAAAATATTCAAACTATTTTCTAAACTAAAAAAATAAGCTCATTTGATAGGTAATATGATATGATCATATCACCATCCTTCTACCGATTAAATAAGTAAAGAGGTGAATATATGCGTGAAGTAATCACGTGGTTAGCCGAATTAGTGAATGCTGCCCACGATATTTTAATTGTTCTTTTTCAGGAACTAGGTTTTTCATTAACAGATAAGCAGTTACATTTTTGGATTATTGGCGTAATTGGAATTTTTGCTTACTTTTTTGTTTATTTCTTTTTTAAAATTTTAGCCGAATTCAAATGGAGTACATCCATTTTTGCCTTTGTTTATACATTTACGCTAATGATCGTGCTTGTTTTTGCAATAGAAATACAACAAGCTATCACAAATAGAGGGAATATGGAATTTGCTGATGCTGTTATAGGCCTATGGGGTTTCTTGGTATTCTTCTTTGTCTATGCATGCCTAGCTATCGTTGCGTATCTGATAACGAAATGGTATAAAAAAAGAAAAAGAGATTAATAGATAAACAGTGTTGCTTTTCAATAGTCAGACTTGAGAGAAATTCTGTCGTAAGTGGTTTACAACTCTAGACACGCTACGGTAGCAAATGGTCTCCTTTTCCGTGGGCACAACCTCAGCTATCTATAGAAGCGAAGAGCACTTCTATAGAGGATCTTCGGTTTGTGCTGTTCCCACTGGAGTGTCAACCATTTGCTACCTTCGCTGGATAGCGTATCTCTGTTTTAAACAGGTGACAATATCACTTTTTATTGAATCTAAAGCGTATTCTAGTTACGCTTTAATTACAAATAATAGTGCATTTTACACAATTTCTATTCACGGACTAAAACTAGCGGATCAAGCGAAATGGGCGACATCCTCGAAAATAATAATATTTTCTTCGTGCGATGTTTCGCTGTCGTAGCATTCCTTGTCCTGTAGGAACAGCACGTGCCTACGGAAAGGGAGACCATTTTGCTTGAGAAGCGAGTCGAAAGTTCTATTATATGCCCATTTATATAAAGATCGTTACGACAGAGTCTATGGTAATTTAACTTAATCAACAATCTTTTAATAAATCGCTATATGAAATGATTTACTGTTTGGTTTATTATTCTTTTAAGCATAACAGTCTCAAGAAATTAACAATAAAAAAGATCACTGTGGTACCTTTTATAAGGCATCACAGTGATCTTTTATTCTTATACTGCCAATACAGTTGGTAAGCTTGTCGCTCCCATTAAATAATTGTCTACTGCATAAGCAACTTCACGACCTTCATTGATTGCCCAAACAATTAAACTTGGTCCTCTTCTAGAATCTCCAGCAGCAAATATACCTGCTACATTTGTCTCAAATTCACCATAAGTAGCAGCGATTTTGTTTCTGCTAGTCTCAATGCCAAATTGCTTTAATAATGGCTGTTCTGGGCCTTCAAAACCAATTGCAATGACAACTAATTCCGCTGGCCAAACTTTTTCAGTACCTGGATTTTCTTGGTAAACAAACATCCCGTTTTCATCTCTTGTTTTAACCATTTCTACTGTATGCAATTCTTTTAATTGTCCATTTTCATCAGTAACAGCTTTCTTTGTTTGAATAGAGTATTCACGAATATCTTTACCAAATGCTTCTTTAGCCTCTTTGTGTGCATATTCTAAACTGAAAACCTGTGGATACTCTGGCCACATATTGTCTGATGTGCGTTTTAATGGTAAAGCTGGATTAATACCGAATTGTGCAATTGATTTCGCGCCTTGGCGCAATGCAGTTGCTACACAGTCAGCACCTGTATCACCGCCACCAATAACAATCACATCTTTACCATCTGCATTTAAAGTATCTGGAAGTATGGTTGTATCATCCAATACTTTTTTAGTAGCAGTAGTTAGATAATCCATTGCAACATGAATACCCTTGGATTCACGTCCTTCAACAACAAGATCACGAGGCTTTTGTGCACCCGTACAAACTATAACAGAATCAAATTGTTCTTTTAATTCATCGGCAGTTATATCTTTACCGACTTCTGTATTCAAAACAATTTCTACCCCTTCTTGTTCTAGTAATCTAATTCTTCTTGTTACAACGTCTTTTTCAAGCTTCATATTTGGAATACCGTACATTAGTAATCCACCAGCACGATCAGCGCGTTCATACATCGTAACAGAATGACCAGCTTGGTTTAATTGATCAGCTGCTGCCATTCCTGCCGGTCCTGAACCTATAATCGCAACTGTTTTACCTGTACGTTCTTCAGGAATACGTGGTTTAATCCAACCCTTTTCAAAACCTTTATCAATAATAGCCTGCTCGATATTTTTGATTGCAATTGCTGGTTCTGAAATAGCAACTGTACAAGAACCCTCACATGGGGCTGGGCAAACGCGCCCAGTAAATTCAGGGAAATTATTTGTTTTAAGTAAGCGGTCTAATGCATCTTTCCACTTTCCTTTATACACTAAATCATTCCACTCAGGTATTAAATTATAAACCGGACAACCGGATGTAGCATTACCAACTTCCATGCCGATATGACAGAAAGGTGTGCCACAATCCATACATCTTTCCCCTTGTCTTTCAGCGACCTCATCAGTGAAAGGAGCAGAATACTCTTTCCAATCCTTAACACGTTCTACAGGATCACGATCAACTGCTTCTTCCCGTTCTATTTCCATAAAACCTGTTGCTTTACCCATATTCATATCTCCTTTCTACTGTACGATCATTTTTTTGCGTTCGTCATTTAAAACAATACGATTTTCTTTTTTAGCCAGAAAAGCACTCATCTTAGCATCTTCAGCTGATTCGCCTGATTCTACATAAGATTGTATAGTTTGTAGCATTAACTTGTAATCTTTCGGAATTACTTTTATGAATTTCTTCACACTATTTTCCCAATCATCTAATACTTCTTTTGCTCGACTGCTGTTTGTGTAGACATATTGATCATTAATAATCGTTCTTAGGTTATTAATCTCTTCTTCTGATTTTAGTGTTTCAAATTCTATTAATTCCATATTACTTAATTGCTCGAATTTTTCTTTATCATCAGCTAGTACATAAGCAATACCACCAGACATACCTGCACCGAAGTTTTTACCTACTTCACCTAAGATAACAACTTTACCACCTGTCATATATTCACAACCGTGGTCACCAATACCTTCAACTACAATTGTTGCGCCACTGTTACGAACAGCAAAACGTTCACCAGCATAGCCATTTATATAAGCTTCACCACTTGTTGCACCATAAAAACAGACATTACCTGCAATTACATTTTGACTTGGTTCGATACTAGACTCTTTAGGTACACGCACCGTAATTTTCCCGCCGGATAATCCTTTACCAACATAGTCATTGGCATCACCAGTTAAGTGCAGTGTCATTCCTTTTGGTACAAATGCACCAAAGCTTTGACCAGCGGAACCTGTAAAGTTAAGCGTTATCGTGTCGTCAGGTAAACCTTCTTCCCCATACATTTTAGAAATCTCACTACCAACTATTGTTCCAGCTACTCGATTAATGTTTTTAATAGGGAACGAAACATTAACTTTCTCGCCTGTATCTATAGCTGATTGAACAGCTGGTAGAATATGCGTTATATCTAATGATTTATCAATCTTGTGGTCTTGTTGTGATTTATTATAACGAGCACTACCAGTATTTTTAGGTTGATAAAGCATTCTAGATAAGTCTAGGTATTTTGCTTTCCAATGCGTATTTGCTCGTTCACTTATCTCTAGGACGTCTGTACGACCAATCATTTCATTGATTGTTTTAAATCCAAGTGTTGCCATGATCTCGCGCACTTCTTCAGCGATGAATCGCATGAAATTTACCACATGATCAGGATCACCAGCAAATTTTTTCCGTAATTCTGGATTCTGTGTTGCAACACCAACTGGGCAAGTATCCATATGACAAACACGCATCATAACACAGCCTAATACGACTAAAGGTCCGGTAGCAAAGCCATATTCCTCTGCACCAAGTAACGCTGCCATTACGACATCTTTACCGGTTAATAATTTACCGTCGGTTTCTAGAATTATACGCTCGCGTAAACCATTTAACATCAACGTTTGATGCGCTTCTGCTAAACCAATCTCCCAAGGTAAACCAGCATGCTTGATACTCGTTTTCGGAGACGCACCAGTACCACCATCATAGCCAACTACTGATATAACATCGGCACTTCCTTTTGCTACACCAGCAGCGATTGTACCAACACCAGCACGAGATACAAGTTTCACACTAATACGCGCATCACGATTCCCATTTTTTAAATCATGAATTAATTGTGCTAAATCTTCAATAGAATAAATATCATGGTGTGGTGGAGGTGAGATTAAATCAACACCAGGTGTAGAACCACGTACATTCGCAACCCATGGGTAAACTTTCTTACCAGGTAATTGTCCACCTTCTCCAGGTTTTGCACCTTGTGCCATTTTAATTTGTAATTCATCTGCATTCACCATATAGTGACTTTTTGCGCCAAAACGACCTGAAGCGATTTGTTTTATTGCACTTCGACGGAAGTCTCCGTTTTCGTCAACAATATAACGATTAGCATCCTCGCCACCTTCTCCACTATTACTCTTACCGCCTAAGCGATTCATGGCAATAGCTAATGACTCATGTGCTTCTTGGCTAATAGAACCAAATGACATAGCACCCGTTTTAAAACGTTTTACAATCGTGTCCACGGACTCAACTTCATCTATCGATATAGAATTTTCAGTCTTAAAGGTAAGCAAATTACGTAAGAAACCTAAACGCTCTTCGTCTGCTGACTTAGAGAATTCCTTGAACAATTGATAATCTCCACGTCTTGTTGCCCATTGCAGTTTATGAATCGTTGTTGGATTATAAGCATGGTGTTCACCCGTTTGTCTCCACTGAAAATCACTTCCTGGCTCTAATGTATCATCTACTGACTTACTATAGCCGTCTTGATGACGCATCTTCGCTTCTTCAGCAATTATATCTAAACCGATTCCATCAATTTGCGATGCAGTTCCAGTGAAGTATCGATCAATTACCTTATTACTAATACCTAGTGCTTCAAAAATCTGTGCTCCCCGATAACTTTGAACAGTAGATATGCCCATTTTAGACATAACTTTAATAACGCCTTCAGTTACGTTATTAATATAACCACCGACTGCATCTTCGTACGTAACAGCTAGATTATCATTAGCAATTTCATTTCGGTATGTTTCATATGCTAAATAAGGCGTAATTGCGTCAACACCATATCCAATTAAGGCAGCAAAATGATGCACTTCTCTTGTTTCACCAGATTCAACTAGTAAACTCATTTTCGTTCTACTACCTTGTCTAACTAAATGTTGATGTAAGCCACTTGCCGCTAGTAAAATAGGAATCGCTATCTGTTTTTCATCCATATTTCGATCGGATAAAATCAATAGTTTTACGCCATTTTTAATAGCCAGATCTGCTTTAGCGAAAATAGCTTCTAATCCAGCTTGCAAATCATCCGTAAATAAGGAGTCAATAACCTGACTCTTAAAATCTGGATATACATTGTTTTTAAACTGTGTTAACTGGCTATTAGATAATATAGGTGTCTCCAATTGAATTCGATGACTATTTACTTCTGTTGGCTCTAGTATGTTTCCTTCAGGTCCTAATAAAGTCATCGTTGATGTTACAATTTGCTCACGATAAGCATCAATTGGTGGATTTGTAACCTGTGCAAATAACTGTTTAAAATAATTAAAAAGTGACTGTGCACGATTAGAAAGGACAGCAAGTGGTGTATCTGTACCCATTGCTCCAATTGGGTCTTTTCCTTCTGTGATAATTGGTAGTAAATACTTTTCAATATCTTCTGTTGTGTAACCAAAAGCTTTCTGTCGCGTAGTTAAAAGATCAATTGGTTTATCATCATTCTCAACCAATTCACCGCTTAATGTAACAAGATTATCATCTAACCATTTTTGATATGGCTGTTCTCTTACTATTTCATTTTTTATTTCTTCGTCTGCGATAATTCGTCCTTGTTCTAAATCAATTAGAAGCATTTTTCCAGGACTTAGTCTATCTTTATATAGAACGTTTTCTTCGGGGATATCAATTACGCCAACTTCTGATGAATAAACAATATAATCATCTTTCGTTACATAATAACGCGCCGGTCTTAAACCATTACGGTCTAAAATCGCACCAATTTGTTTCCCATTAGTAAATGTGACCGAAGTTGGGCCATCCCACTGTTCCATTAAACAACTATGATATTCATAGAAAGCACGCTTATCAGCAGGCATGTGCGGATTTTTCTTCCAAGGTTCTGGTATTAGCATCATTGCTGCATGTGCTGGTTTTCTTCCAGCGAGCGTGAAAAACTCTAATGCATTATCTAATACAGAAGAATCACTTCCTTCTGCATTTAATATCGGTAATAGTTTATCTAAATCATCACCGAATGCTTCAGAAACAAATTGTTGTTCACGTGCGCGCATCCAGTTCATATTGCCGCGCATTGTATTGATTTCACCATTGTGAATTAAATAGCGGTTTGGATGTGCGCGTTCCCAACTTGGAAATGTGTTTGTACTAAAACGGGAGTGTACAAGTGAAAATGCAGATACAAAATCTTCATCTTGTAACTCTAAATAAAATTGATCTACCTGACTAGGTGTAAGAAGACCTTTATAAACAATTGTTCTATTTGAAAGACTCGCAAAATAAAATTGGTATGCTTGTTCTGTTGCCCAATTTTCTGCTTGTTTACGAATAATAAATAATTTACGTTCAAAAGCTAAATCATCAGTAATTTCCTCATTTGCACCTATAAAAACTTGTCTTACAATAGGTGCTGTATCTTGTGCATTTATTCCAATTTTGCTAACATCTGTAGGGGCACTTCTCCACCCCAATAATCTTTGTCCTTCTTGTGCAATCAATTCATTGATTTTCATTTCAATTCGTTCTCTTTCTTGATCATCTTTAGAGAAGAATACCATCCCAACACCATAACGACCTTCTTCAGGTAATGTAAAGTCACAAACCTTTCGAAAATAATTATCTGGTATTTGAACCATTAATCCAGCGCCATCTCCTGTATCCGGATCACTACCTTGGCCACCTCGGTGGTCCAATTGGCATAACATTTGCAATCCTTTTTGGACAATCTCATGTGTACGCATTCCCTTAATATGCGCATACAACCCAATTCCACATGCGTCATGTTCAAACCCAGGACGATATAAACCTTGTGCTTCAGGTATTTTACTATAACTCATATCATTCGCCCCCATTTACGATTTCTTTTAAAGTGTCTATTTCTATTGTATGTTTATTTATTGATCTAAACAATATATAATATAGATGGGAACGATCTAATCTTGATATATATATATTAGGGGGATATCAATGGAACTACGTCAATTACGTTATTTTATGGAAGTTGCCGAAAGAGAGCACGTGTCTGATGCGGCACTCCACTTACACATTGCTCAATCTGCAATAAGTAGACAAATCGCTAATTTGGAAGCTGAATTGGGAGTGCAACTATTTGAAAGAACAGGTCGTAATGTCAAACTTACGCCTATTGGAAAAACATTTTTTTACCACACTAAAGTCGCGATGAAAGCAATTGATCACGCCAAGAAGCAGGTCGATGAATATATTGATCCTGAACGTGGATCCATTAAAATTGGATTTCCAACAAGTTTAGCCAGTAATTTATTACCAAATGTACTAGCGGTATTCAAGAAAAAATACCCGAATATATCTTTTCACCTTCGTCAAGGTTCTTATAGTTTTCTAATCGAATCAGTTAAAAGCAGAGAGATTGATGTAGCTTTCCTTGGACCAGTACCTATTGATGATCCTGATATTATAGGAGATATTTTATTTTCTGAGGATTTATATGCCTTAGTTCCGAATGATCATCCCATGGCTAATCGAAAAAGTATCTACTTAGCAGAATTAAAACAAGATCCATTTGTTTTATTTCCAAAAGGATATATCTTCGAGAAATTAGCAATGGACGGGTGTAAACAAGCTGGTTTTGAACCACATGTAACTTCAGAAGGAGAAGATCTTGATGCTATTAAAGGCCTTGTTGCTGCTGGTATGGGTATTACACTCCTACCGGAAAGTGCATTTAGTGAAGTGAACACAACATTTACATCTAAAATTGCAATAAGTAATCCGCAATTATGCAGAACAGTTGGAATTATAACACCAAAGCATCGTAATCTTGCTCCTTCTGAAACAGTATTTTATCAATTTGTTCTAAACCATTTTAGAAACTTAGATTAAAGATTGTATGGAGCCATTATCTTTTTGTATGAGAATGTTTCGCTTTTTGTTCCAATTGTGATTTTGGTTCTTGATCTGCTTTATCTTCTGAATAGCCTTGCGGATTTAAACCTGAATGCATCTCATTATTTCCTTTTTGCTTTGTTGGTCGTTTCAAATAATCACCTCCATACTATTATTTTGCTTATAAATGAAATTGTTATACTTTTTGATGGACATTCTCATTTAAATCAGCTAGATTTAAAGCACAGATGATTTTTTTGGGGGGGAATTAGAATGACAGATAGACGAGAAATTGCAACTTTTGCTGGAGGATGTTTCTGGTGTATGGTTAAGCCTTTTGATCAATGGGACGGTGTACATCAAGTCATTTCAGGCTATACTGGAGGATCACTAGTAAACCCTAGTTACGAGGATGTTAAAGGTGGAGAAACAGGTCACTATGAAGCGGTTCAAATAACCTATGATCCAACACTGGTTGATTACCAACAAATTGTTGATCTATATTGGCCACAAATTGATCCAACAGATCCAGACGGACAATTTCATGATCGCGGACCACAATATCGAACGGCAATATTTTATCATAATAGTGAACAAGAAAGAATTGCAGCAACTTCAAAACAAGCATTAGCTAATAGTGGTAAATTTAAAAAAGCAATTGCAACTGAAATTTTACCTGCTAAGCGCTTTTACGCTGCAGAAAATTATCATCAAGATTTTTATAAAGAGAATGAAAATGAATACCTTGAAGATCGTGCCAAATCTGGACGCGACAATTTTATCGAAGAAAACTGGAAATAATACAAATATTGAGGCTGCAACAAGTATTAGCTTGTTGCAGCCTCTTATTCATTTATATTCAAGAACATGTGTTAATCCTATATATTAATCTTCTCTTTTTGTATATCCTCTAGGATTTGTATGATCTTTTTGTTTTGTTTAGATTGTTCACTTTGGTTCCTAATAATTGTACCTAAACCTATGATGATAAATAATAATAGTATACTTATCATTAAATCACTCCTTATTAACTGTTGAAAAGTTGTTTAAATTGCTTGAATCATCTCTACTCGGTTACCAAATGGATCTCGAAATTCAAAACGGTCATAGCCAGGAAGTGGGATAGATTCAGAAATATTAATACTGTTTTCATTTAATACGTTTCTCCAATATGAAAGATCTTCTACTTGATATGCTAAATGGGCTTTTGTTGTTAATCGATCAAAACCATCTTCTGTTCCTACATGTACCTCAAGATTTCCAACTTGCAACCAAAATCCACCTCTACCTTTTAACGACTCTGGTTTTTTAATTTCTTTTAACCCTAATAAATCACAATAGAAATGCTTTCCTAACTCTTCAGCATTTTTTGGAATAGTAATTTGTACATGATTTAACCCAATAATCATTTCTTATTTCCCCCTTATTAGCATTAGGTTATTACTTATATTGTATTTAATGGTAGCGTATCATTTATATATTAAAAAAGCATCTATTGCTGTTTTAGAAAACTGTTACTGATGACATCAGCCCCACATATAAACTAAATATTGCAAGGCCACTCATTAACAAAGTGCTGATTACTTTCTCTTGGATCCAAAAGACGAAAAGCGTCGAAAAGAGAAAAACAACTGATAAAAAAATAAAGAAAATACTTATGAAATCAGGAGAAAATAGTACAGTATCCCCTATATTAACTGATGCAAATGTACGAAAAAGGATAGAACTATCACCACTGTTGACCATTTTCTCTATATCAAGTGGCGGCTCTTGTTCACTCATAAAACCAGTTACAGAGAATATAAGTAAAATGATCGCACTCTCAGCCCGCCACCAACGTTTAGGTGAGAAATTTGTTGATTTTTTTATCTTCTTATTTATCAGAACAGCATTAATAAAAACAAACAGCAATAAAGCTACATATAGTAAATGCTTGATTAGCAATGCTTGACCATAAGGAATACGCCATGATGATACCAACGTTCCTTCTGTTAATGAAAAGCTCATAAATAGCCCAGTAAACGTGACAAATACGAGACATATTAAAGCCATAATTGAAAACCAATTAACAAACGACTTCCAATGTGTATCGTCATTCGCAAACCAACTAACAACGAATAAGGTTCCTGCCCAAAAACAAACGGCGAGTAAATGAATGGTATGTGATAAAGCACCAGGATAGCTTGCCATACTAGCTGCATGACCAACAACACTTTGCGTTAAGACTATGCCTAACATTAGAAATAAACCAATAACTGGATAAATAACTATATGTTTTCTGATTGCCAAAATAAAAAGGTGGAAAATTGAAAGGAGCAACAAAATGAACCATGCTCTCCCTATCTCTATTTCTTTTATCACATAAATAAAACTAGTAAAGCCGTTATCTACTCTATATTTACTAATCGTGTTTACCAAATCAATAATAGGAATAACTGCAAGTATAGGTATTGCACTAGTTACACCTATCAATATACGTTTCTTAACTTTTATATACATTCTCATTTCTTCAGGTAATAAAGATAGGAGATGCGTGCCAATCAAAATGGAAAAGCAAACATATAAAAGTCCGTTTGTTATTGCATAAATCATTTTTTCTTCCTATTTACTAAGAATACGATTGCAGCAATCGCGATTAAAATGACAGCAATAACTGGCATAAGCCATCCGTTTTGCTCGTCCTGTTCACTAGCAGTTTCTGTTGCTTCTACTTTAGGAGCTTGCTCTGTTTCTTCTACTATTTCACTTTCTTCCGCTTCACCTTCTGTGTCTTCAGCGTTTTCTTTCTCAGAAGATTGTGTTTCATCCACTGAACTTGATTCCTTGTCTACTTGCTCATATGTAAATACGAGATTATTTTCTATTACATGCCCATCTTCTCCAATAATGCTGTAAAAAAATTCGATCTCTCCCTCTTCAAGATTTGCTGGTAATGTTACTTCTATTATATTTTCTGGAGAATGATTGATTTCTTCAATAGTTGTTACCACATCATTTTTATCTGTTACAGAAATTGTATTTATTTCTTGTATTGGTGAGTCAAATGTTAACGTAATTACTGGATTATCAGAAGAAACTACTTCTCCAGTTGCTGGTTCTGAACTGTCCAAATGCGTGTGAGCGCTTGCTTGGACAGGAAATAACAATAAAACAAGTATTAATAAACTTATGTAGTGTTTCATATTACACCCCTAATATATTTTATTCTATTTATTTACTTTATAAAAATTTAATGATACCTAAATATTATATCAGCCGCTATGATTCTTTTGTAGTGCTTCTTTCTCTTTGATAAATTAACGCTTTGCATAAAGAGTATTGAAAATGCTTCCCATAAAAACACCCAGCCGCCCACTGTTAGATTAAGTGAGACCAAATCTTGAAATAACTTATTTTCATCTGAGAACTGTAAATAACTCGAAACGATCGTAAACATAACAGAAACCATAATGTAAATCAATGATTTTTTCCTACTTTGTACTGTCTGCTTATTTATTAAAAAATACTTGTAATTAAAGTTATTTCGAATGCCTGAAATAATGTTTTTCTCCATTTCAACATCTTTTTTTTCATCTAACATATCAAACTTTAACTTAATATTTTTACGTGAGTCTATCTCAAACGAAAATTCTTCAAGAAAGGCTTTTAAACTTGCATCTAGATCTCTAATATTGTACACAGAGGAATCCCATGTATTAAAGACTTCATCATAGTCCTTTAGAGAAATTTCAATGATATAATCGCCCGAAATTGGGTCAACTGTATAAAACTGATCTAAGAAATTGTTTTTCATCAAACCCCTCGCTTTTAACTATTCTATTGACTATATTAGCCGACACATTTTAAGACCATTATCTCTATACTACCATTTCAGATTTATACATGATAGCAAAATGACTGATAACCAAAGCGCATTTTATAGTTTTCTCTAATTTTTAGTCATTTTTCATTTAATGCATTATTTGTGGTCTGATATTTTACACCTAAGTTATCTTCTACAATAACAAGCACCTCAATATCATTCACATCTTCTATAACTTCATCAAGTTCTACTATTTTATAATAATTAATATTCTCACTATTTTCATCAATATAGTTATTTTCCTCCTCTTCTAATAAGTTAATTTCTTTTTTAATCTCTCCATCTACATATATTAAAGCTTCAGCACTTTTAATTTTTAAGTCATCTTTATTCTGACCAAAGATAGAATCTTCATCTAAATGATTATATATAATGATATTAGGACTAATATTTTTATGATCGCTTTCTACATCTACAAACACATTAATAATAATACGGTTCTCTATCTCATCTTTAAAGTCCAAAATGAACAGTTCCTCACTTCGCTTTCCAGTAACTGAATCGCCAACTAATTGTACCTCATAATTTTCTCTTAAAGGGAAAGTATGCTCCACAGAATAGTTCAATCCATTTTCATTGTTAACTTCTAATTCATTCCATTCCGTAGTGTTTTCATTTCGATATAATAATGATAGAATTTCGTTTTGCAAGAGATCACGAGCATGCCATTCAAGCATTACATCAACCGTACTTTCCTCGGTATCTAGAGCGATAATTTGGTAATCTTTTTCTTGAATCCACAACTGTTCTTCTAGCATTTCATTCATAGTAGATTCCACTTGTGAATAATTGTTTTCAATTGAAAAGTTCGTATTTTGAAGCTTATTATCTAATTCAAATATATCTTCATCTAAACTGTTAAGTTTAAAAAAGGTACTAAGGTTAATAATGATTAGAATTACCACCGCTATACTAGCTATAATATATTTTTTTGACAAAAATCTTCACTCCTCTTTATTCATTTAAAAACTTTTGTTCAGTAATCGTTCCTTGATGAAAATATAGTTTCCGTATTTTGTAAATAAGCTTCCATATTGAGCTACGAAGTGTATTACGGCTTCTAGTTTTATCCTCGATAAAATAGGTAGCTAGGACAACATCTGGCGCTAAAATCTGAACTTCATAATTATGTAGTGACATGTCGAATAATTCGACACCACTGGTAAGACAATCTTCTTTATAAAACATAAAACCAGAACTTACGATTTCGATAAAATCAGTCTCTAATATTTCATCTAACTTCTTAACATCTTTACGAACATCTTGACTCAAATGACTTTTCTCTAATGCTTTCAACTGTGCTTTTAATTTATCAGTATTCCAGGTCCCTTCTATGTTTTCAAAACATTTACATATATATTTTAGCATAAATGAAGTTCTGCATTAACATAATTTAACAAAAGAATATGAATATTTTAAAGGAACTGACTTATACTAGAGATAGGATGTGATATTTATGCAAAATGAGATAGTTATTGAAGAATTAAACACAATATTAAGAGGTAGTTATATGGGTGTACGCTCTATTGAGCATTACATTCAGAAGATAAACGATGACAAATTAAAACAGGATTTTCAGTTTATACAACAAGAAGTTAAACAAGATGCCCAAAAATTAGCAGAGCGGATTCAAAATCTAGGTGGTGTCCCAGCTAATAGTGAAGGAATTACTGGATCCATGCATAGCTTTGTGCATAAAGCTATGTTAAGTGATGAACCCAACAAGATAATAGAAGATGCAATAAAAGGAATAGATAACTATGGCGTCGAGTACTCGGAAGAAATAGTTAAAGGTGATTTAGATCCGGAAAGCAAAAAAATTATTAATGAAGTAATTGATGGAAATAGAAAGCATGTGGAACATCTTAGGGGATTATTACATTAATCCCCTGTTGAATTGTTTAACGTTGTGTACTATTTAACAGTAGTCGTTTAATTGATCTTATTTGACCGCGGTGATTTATTTCGTCTTCCATAACGTGAAACCAAAGGTAGTAGTTATTATAAGCAACTCCATTCTCCCATTTATGTTCTTCAAATAACCAACTATCTTGCTTTAATTTCAATTGTGTTAACGAATTTTCTCTAACTTCTGCTAATTTATTAAGATAATAAGTAATAGGTTTATCTTTAATTTCAATTCTAGCTGTATCTCCAAGTTCTAAACCGTTCTTCCATCTTAAATACTCGCTTTCACTTAGATCTCTTTCTTCAAAGAATATTACTTGATGGGCAAATTCAATTGCTGCGATATGGTTTAAAAGAGCACCAATCGAATTCGAACTAGCATCTGGTAAATAGTCTAATTCTTTTTGAGTAAGATTCGAAATTTCATCAATTGTTACAGCACGCGTATGTTCAAGCATGGAAACTAGTGATCCGATTTTATCCGTATACATTTGTTTTTCAATTATTCTATAATCAATCATTTTTCTCCTCCAAGTTCTTAAGATGACCCTATTCCGACAGCAAGTAAGAGTAATATAGCGAACAGCAATACGCATCCATTTAAGAAAATTCCTGTAATTGTTACAATACGTTTCTTAGACATTAAAGCAAAAATAATACCTAGAACAGATACTGTAATAAATACACTTATAGCAAGAGTTATATTCGCATTCGGTCCTCTGGTGAAAATAAAGAAAATAAAATTGATAAGAACCATTAATAAAGATAACAGACCAAATTTATTAATATTAGCCATGTTACACCTCCTCATCTTTGATAAAGTATAGTAAGCTAATGCAAGGATTAACAAAATTCCACTAAATCAATTTAATTTTATCTATTACATTATTTTACAAAAAAATAATATCATTAATTAAATAATGTTTTTGCTAACAACTGATAAGAATTTACCTTTTCTTCAAATGAGTAAATATTTGTTATAATCATAAATTCATCGCAGTCATAGCTTACTTGTATCTCTTCTAATTGTTTCTTGACGCTTTCAGGAGTTCCAACAATGCATCTCTTTCTGTTTCTATCAATTATTACTTGTTCCTCTTTTGTATATGTTTTACTCTTTGCCTCTTCTACTGATGGTACACGCGTTCCAATCCCTTTTTCTACACGCAATAACCAAAGATCTTGTGATAAGGCAAGTTCTTCTGATTTTTCTTCTGTTTCGGCACAAATAACAAAGATGCAGACAGTCACTTGTGGCTCTTGAAAGTTTTTATTCGGTTTAAATTTATCTTTATATGCTGCAATCGATTCTTTCCCTTTAGTTGGATTAATAAAGTGACCATATGTAAATCCCGCACCAATGTTTGCTGCATTAGTTGCCCCGCGTTCTGATAAGCCTAGAACCCATATTGGGGGATTTGTCTTCGTTCTTGGGCTTGCCTTTACCGTGAAAAATGGGTGATCTTTAGGTAATTCATCATATAAAAAACCATATAACTCTTCTAATTGTCTCGGAAATAAACTCATACTTTTTTGTATATGATCGGTTAATGCTAAGCGTGTTTCATTTGATCCACCTGGTGAACGTCCTAAACCTAAGTCAATTCTATTTGGATACATAACTTCTAGCATTCGAAAATTTTCTGCCACTTTCAATGGTGCATACTGTGGTAGCAATACACCACCAGATCCAATTCGAATCGAAGCCGTCTCACTAGCAAGACGCGTCATTAATATTTCAGGTGAGGAACTTGCTAATCCGTTTGTATTATGATGTTCAGCTACCCAATATCTTGTAAAGCCTAAGTCTTCTGTTATTTTTGCTAACTTAATTGTATTATCTATTGCTTCTTCTGGTGAAGAATCTTGTGAAATTGGTACTTGATCTAACACACTTAATCGCATAGTTGTACTTCCTTTATGGTCAATTTCCTTTCAGTATACAGGAACATATTATAAAACCAAAATAGTTAACGCAATAAAAAATCCAGACTTAGAAAAGTATCTTAATTACTTTTCTAAGTCTGGACATTTCCATTCTTTTTATGACGGATTAAGTATTCGATTCAAAAATTGTTGTGTGCGTTTTTCTTTTGGTGCTTTTAACACTTCTTTTGGTGGACCTTGTTCAACAATATAGCCATCATCCATAAATATGACTTCATCGGATACTTGTTCAGCAAATTGTACTTCGTGCGTTACAATAGCCATAGTCCAATTATCATTTGCAAGATCCCTAATCACTGTTAACACTTCTCCAATTAATTCTGGATCTAGTGCAGATGTAGGTTCATCAAATAGCATTAATGCAGGTTCAATTGCTAATGCTCTAGCTATACCAACTCGTTGTTGTTGTCCACCAGAAAGTTGATGCGGGTATAGGTGCATCTTATCTTTAAGACCTACCTTCTCCAAAAGTCCTTCCGCCATTTGCTTAACTTCTTTCTTATTACGTTTTTGAACAGTGATCGGTCCCTCTGTCACATTTTCTAATGCTGTTTTATGTGGGAAAAGATTATACGATTGGAATACCATTCCGGACTTACGTCTTAATTTCAACGCGTCCTGTTTGCTGATCTTGTCCTTAAAATTAAGAGCGAGTCCATCATCAAAGGTGAAAATGCCGCTGTTTGGTTGTTCCAGTCCATTTAAACAGCGCAACATCGTTGTTTTACCAGATCCTGAAGGTCCCATTATCGATAACACTTTTCCTTTGTTAATCTCTAAATCAATATCCTTCAAAACTTCAAGATCATCAAAAGACTTAGCTAGACTTTTAATCGATAATAACATTACTACTCCCCCTTTTTATGTTGCTGTATATCGTTCTAGTCGTTTCTCAATTACTTGTTGAACAAGGGATAGTAGAAAACAGATGACCCAATAAAGAATAGCTGCTTCAATATAAATCAGCATAAAATCATACGTTACTGCGGCAATTTCTTGAGCTCTTCGAAACAGTTCTGTAACAAGTATCAACGAAGCAAGTGATGTATCTTTCACTAAACTAATAAATGTATTTGATAATGGCGGTACGGAAACCCTTGTTGCTTGCGGTAAAATAATCCGTTTTAATACCGTGTTTTGTGTCATACCTATTGTATAACCTGCTTCCCATTGCCCTTTAGAAATAGATAAAATAGAAGCACGTATAATCTCTGATGCATAAGCACCTACGTTCAAGCTAAATGCGATAACAGCACTTGGAAATGGATCAATTGTTACGTTAAGACTTGGTAGTCCATAAAAAATAATAAATAATTGCACAAGCAATGGGGTTCCTCGAATTGCAGAAACGTATACAGCTGCAGGTGCACGAACAATGAAAGATTTAGAAAGACGCATAATTGCTGTTAGTAATGCTAATATCAATCCTATTGAAAATGAGATAAGCGTAAGCGGTATGGTATATTTAATTGCACCTAAAATCATAGGGAGAAGGGAGTTTACAAATAACTCCCACCCTTCTAGATTCGATGTGATCGTAAACAATGTATTACTCAGAAGAAACATCTTCACCAAACCAGCTTTCCGAAATCTGCGCTAAAGTACCGTCTTCTCTCATCGCTTCTAATTGTTCGTTGATCGCTTCAACTAATTCTTCATTACCTTGATTTAATGCAAATGCTGTTTCAGATACATTACCTTCTTCTGCAACAATATGAACACTTTCATCGCCTTCTTGATTTAAATAATCTAGAACAGCAAGTTTATCATTTACTGTCACATCTGCACGTCCTTGCTTCAATAACTCAATTGATTGCGCGAGTCCTTCCACACTTACAATTTCAGCACCACTTTCTTCAGCTATAGCACCGAAATTACTAGTTAGAGACTGTGCTGAACTTTTTCCCTCTAAATCTGCAAAAGCATTTATATCATCCGAATCTGTAGGTGCAACGACAACTGCCGATGAATACGTATATGGATTTGAAAAATCATAACTCTCTAAGCGATCCTCATTAATACCAACTTGATTCGCAATTAAATCAAAACGTTCCGAATTCAAACCAGCAAACATGGAATCCCATTGTGTTTCCATAAATTCTGCTTCAACACCCATTCGTTCAGCTACTTCTCTAATAACTTCAACGTCGTATCCCGTTAATTCTCCATCATTATCATGAAAAGTGAATGGTGCGTACGTACCTTCAGTTCCTACTGTAAGAACACCTTTTTCTATTACTTCATCATATAGACTTGCAGACTTATCTGATGTAGAAGTATTATCTGTATCTGTGGTGTCTTCCTCATTTGTACCACATGCTGTTAATACTAGCATAAAACTAATTATAACTATTCCTGTTACTAATTTCCTCATGTTGTTAACCCCCAGTTATTTTGTCGTAATTATATTACTACGAAATAGTAAAAGATTTGCATCGATAATCTTTTATATCTTTACTTTAATTCAGTTTATTATGCACTTCCTATATTTTTCTTTTGTATACGAACCTCTATCCATCATGTTTTTTCTGAATAACTAGCTTAACAACCGCTGTGTCAGCAAATGGTTTAGCTGAATATAGTGACTATTTCTAAATGTTGAACAAAATTAAGAAGATAAATTATTAAAAGATACTAAAAAAAAGAAATTGAGAAGTGTTTACCACTTCTCAATTTCTGGACGATCGCCTTTACTATTCCCTTTTTTAGTAAAACGATTTTCTAACTCTGTTTTAACCTCATCTAATGAAACGTTTTGATTACTCATTAAGACAAAGGTGTGGAACAATAGATCACTAACTTCCAAAATAATTTCTTGTTTATCATTATTTTTTGCTGCAATTACCACTTCGCCGGCTTCTTCAATTACTTTTTTAGCTATTTTATCAATACCTTTATCAAATAAGTAGTTCGTATATGAATTAGCAACGCGTGTTTCTTTACGTTCTTCTACTTCGGCCATTACTTTATCAATAATAGATTCATTTACTAGCTTTTCATTTGTTTTTTCATTGTCTAAAATTGGATTAAAAAAACACGTTTGTTCTCCAGTATGACAAGCTGGACCTTTTGGAATAACGGTTATTAATAATGTGTCTTGATCACAATCAAGCTTAATAGAAACAACTGTTTGGATGTTTCCCGACGTAGCACCTTTATGCCATAACTCTTCTCTTGATCGAGAATAAAACCACGTTTCTTTCGTTTCCAATGTTTTTTTGTACGATTCTTCGTTCATATATGCAAGCATCAACACATCTTTTGTTTGATTATCTGTTATGATAGCTGGAACTAACCCTTTTGAAAAATCAGGCTTCACGTATACTCACTCCTTGTTCTTTACATCTTGCTTTCACTGCGTCTATTGAGAATGTATTTTCATGAAAAATGGATGCCGCTAAACCTGCCGATACATCTGTCTCTTTAAATACTTCTGGAAAGTGATCTGGGTTTCCGACACCGCCTGATGCAATAACTGGGATACGAACAACGTCAACAATTGCTTTTGTAAGCTTTAAATCAAATCCGTTCTTCACACCATCGGTATCAACACTTGTTAACAAAATTTCACCAGCACCACGTTTTTCTACTTCTTTTGCCCATTCAACTGCATCTAAACCACTATCTTTACTACCGCCGTGCGTCATTACATGCCAACCGTCATCAAATAACTTGGCATCAATTGCTACAACAATACACTGTGCGCCAAAACGGTCACCAGCAGTGGTTATCAAGTTTGGATCGTTAACAGCAGCTGAATTAATACCAACCTTATCAGCACCAGCTTTTAATAAACGGGTAACGTCGTCAATCGTCCTCACGCCACCGCCAACAGTAAATGGTACAAATACATTGCGCGCTGTTTCACGCACAATATCAACCATCGTATCGCGTCCTTCATTTGTTGCTGAGATATCAAGAAAAATAATTTCATCTGCGCCTGCTTTGGAATAACTAGCAGCCATTTCTACTGGATCACCCAATTCACGCAAAGATACAAAATTTGTGCCTTTAACAACTTTACCTTCTTTGACATCTAGACACGGTATAATGCGTTTAACAATCATACGGACGTTTCCCCTTTCAACGTAACCGCACCTTGATAAATCGCTTTACCAACAATTGCTTCTTCTATGCCTATTGCTGCTAAAGCTTCGATGTCTTGATTATTGCTAATGCCACCTGAAGCAACTATTTTACACGAAACATGTGCAAGTAATTTTTCATATGCTTCTACATTAGGCCCCATCATTGTGCCATCTTTTGAAATATCAGTAAAAACAATCGTTTGAACACCTAAATCCTCCATCTGTTTAGCAAAGGTCAGATAATCAAGCTCTGATACAGTTTCCCAACCATGGATTGCTACTTTATCGCCCTTCGCATCAATACCTACGACGATTTGTTCTGGATATTTAGCTAAGGCTGCTTTTAAAAAATCTTGATCTTCAATCGCTGCTGTACCAAGTACTAATCGATCTGCCCCTGCTGCAAGCAATTTTTCAATAGTTTCCATGCTTCTTATTCCGCCGCCTACTTGAATTGGTATAGATGATAATTTACATAGTTCACTTATTAATTGATATTGTCGCGCAGCTTCGCCTTCACGTGCACCATCTAAGTCAACAATGTGAACAATCTCTGCACCGTTAGCAATAAACGTTTTTAACTGCGTTATCGGATCAGATCCAACTTGTGTCGTTTGTTTAAAATCACCTTGATATAATCGAACACATTTGCCATCTATTAAATCAATCGCTGGTAGTATTTTCATGAGATACCTCCTGTAAAAATGCTTTTAAAATTGCCGCGCCTACTTCACCACTTTTTTCTGGATGAAATTGAATCCCATAAGTAAGACCGCTCTTAACAATTGCAGTTACATCTGATCCATATTCTGTTGTTGCAACGATATATTGTTTATCTGTTTTTGCCGCAAAAGAATGAACAAAGTAAACATGCTGATCTTGAAATAATTCAAAATTAGGTTGATTATCAGCTATATCTAATGCATTCCAGCCGATGTGCGGTAAAAGATAGTTCGTCTCTATTTTCTCTATTGTACCAGGAATTAGATCTAATCCCTTTGTATTTCCACCTTCAAGTCCTTCTGTAAATAGAAGTTGCATGCCTAAACAAATACCTAGAAATGGCTTGTTCTCAGCTAATGTTTGTAGTACTTCTTTGAGATTACGTTTCTCTATTTCTTCTACCGCAGCTTGAAAGGAACCGACGCCAGGTAGGATAATATGCGAGCTTTTAGCTAATTGTGCTGGATTATCTGTAACAATCACGTCATAGCCAAGATTATGAAGTGCTGTTTCAACACTTGCGATATTACCCATTCCATAATCTACTATTGCTATCATTCGATTAGTCCCTTTGTGGAATTAACGCCAACAATTTCTGGATTAATTCGAATTGCTTCTGCTAAAGCTCTACCAAGTGCTTTAAATAAGGCTTCAACCTTGTGATGCGTATTTATGCCATATAAAACACGTGCATGAAGCGTTATGCCTGCTTGAAATGCAAATGCTTGAAGAAATTCTCTCACTAATTCTGTATCAAAATTACCAAGTTTTTCATTTTCAAATGTTGCATCTAATACTAAAAATGGTCGGCCACTTATATCAAGTGAAACGAAACCGAGCGTTTCATCCATCGGAACATAGGCTGTACCATAGCGATTAATTTGTTTCTTATCGCCTAATGCTTCTTTAATCACTTGGCCTAGTACAATACCGACATCTTCAACAGTGTGATGACTATCAATATGTAAGTCACCGTTTGCTTTAACCGTTAGACCAATACGACCATGACGGGCAAATAATTCAAGCATATGATCAAAAAAACCAACACCAGTAGAAATTGTTACTTCTTGACTATTATCTAAATTACATGCTACCTCTATTACTGTTTCATTTGTTTTTCGCTGTTTACTAGCTGTGCGCATCTTGCACCCCCACTTTTAATTTTTCTTTAATCTTTTTTCAACTGCTCTCGCATGACCATCTAGATGCTCTTCTTTGGCGATTGTCATCACATCTTCTGATGCTTGTTTCAATGCATCTTCTGAATAATAAAGGAACGTTGTCTTCTTAATGAAATCATCGACAGATAAACCTGATGAAAATCTTGCAGTCCCTGAAGTTGGTAAGACATGATTGGGACCAGCATAATAATCTCCAAGTGATTCAGGTGTATAATGACCTAAAAACACAGAACCAGCATTTTTTATTTTCCCTAAATAATCAAGTGGATTATCCAATTGAATTTCTAAGTGTTCTGGTGCTAATTTGTTCGATAATAGAAATGCTTGGTCTAAATCATCTACTAACACTAATCCACTTTTTTCGCTTAAAGAAGCAGATGCAATATCTTTTCTAGGTAATACGGCACATTGTTTTTCCACTTCTATATTTGTCGCTTCTAATAACCTTTTAGACGTTGTAAATAAAAATGAACGCGCATTTGTGTCATGTTCCGATTGTGCGATAAGATCAGCTGCGATATAAACCGGATTTGCTGTATCATCAGCAATAATGGCAACTTCTGACGGACCAGCAATCATATCTATCCCAACATCACCATAAACGAGTGACTTAGCAGCGGCCACATAAGCATTACCTGGGCCGACAATTTTATCTACTGTTGGTACTGATTCCGTTCCGTATGTCAACGCAGCAATTGCTTGAATACCACCAATTTTGAAAATTCGATCGACACCTACAATATCAGCTGCAACAGATAAGATCGGTGCAATTTCCTCTCCATCACGTGCAGGAGTTACCATAATAACTTGTTCTACACCTGCTAATACAGCAGGAATAGCATTCATAAGCACAGATGATGGATAACAAGCTGTTCCACCAGGTACGTAAATACCCACACGTTCAATCGCTCGATATAATTGGCCAGACATTATATCACCATCTACTTGCATGAATTTTGAGGATTGTAGCTGTTTCGCATGAAACGCCTTAATGTTCTCGGCTGCTCTTGTCAGGGCATCAATTGTTTTTTGATCTACTTTAGCCCATGCATTTTTCCGTTCTTCTTTGGTAACTTCCCATTTTTTTGGTACATAACGATCAAATTTTTCAACATATTTTTCAAGGGCTTTATCACCGTTTGCACGAATATCTGCAATAACTTCTTTCGCTACTTGATAAACTTTTTCATCCGTTGCATCGGCCTCTTTCTTTGACAAAAAATCCATTTCAAACGCGCTCGGCTGATAAACAGGTATCATACCAACTCCTCCTTTTGTTTAAATGCTTGAATAATTGGAGCAAGCGCCTCTCTTTTTATTTTTAACGAAGAACGGTTTGCAATACAACGTGCGCTGAATGTAAAGAATTCTTCTTGAATAACTAATCCATTTTCCTTTAGTGTTGTACCAGTTTCTACGATATCAACAATTCCATCTGCCAGTCCTAAAATTGGAGCTAACTCAACAGAACCTTCTAGTTTAATGATTTCTACGGATTCACCTTTATTACGAAAATATTCTTTTGTTATGCCAGTATATTTACTTGCGATTTTTTTCTTTTGGTCTGGCCAAACTTTGCCTTTTTCCGTAGCAACTGCCATGCGACACTGCCCAAACGGTAACGGCAATAAATCAAAAACATCTGGTTGAAATTCTGCTAAAATATCACCACCAACAATTCCTAGGTCAGCAATACCATGCTCAACATATGTTGTTACATCTGGTCCTTTAGCAAATATAAATTGAAATTCATCCGTTTCCACACGTAATTTTCGTCCCTTATTTACAAGCGGTTCAATATCATAATCTAATGATTTGAAAAATGCGAGAAACTGTTCTTCTAATCGACCTTTCGTTAATGCAATACATGGTTTCATTCTTCTATCACCCTAAATTCTTTATTATTATCCGTTATAATTCTTACAATTTTATCATAATCATGTTCGTCCAGTATTGTATATTGAATATCGACAATACAATTTAAATAAGAAGCTCGTAAGCGCTCTGCAAAAACATGCGATTCTTCAGATGCTAGTATACAGATACTTTCTTTTTCCCCTTCATTGTTTAATTGATCCGCTAACACATCAACATCGAATGCTAAACCAACTGCAGATATTTTTTCATTAAATTGTTCATAAAGCTTATCATAACGACCACCTGAAAAACATGTAGCACCGTTTTCTTTTAAATAGCCTCGAAACATCGTACCACTGTAATACGGTAGGTTTTTAACACGTCCTAAATCTACTAATACTTCATCAATACCTAGTCCTTTTAGAACTGTAGCAAGTTGTTTCAAATGGTTTAATATTTTTACTAGACGTGGGTTACTAGCCCATATGGTTTGATATTTCTCTAATTCATCAATCGTACCGTATGCTTCAATCACTTGTGTCAGTTGATTGGCTATTACAGGGTGACCTTTATCTGCCGCAATTTGATAAACGACATCTCTACGCTTATCGTGCATTGCCTGACGTAATAGATCTTCTTCTGCTTTATTTAATTCCAATGGGCTTGTTAATTCGTCAAAGATACCTGTGTGGCCAAGTTCAATTAGATACTCCTTAATTTCTAATGCATTTAAATAAGTAACAGCAGTAAATAGACTTTCACTCTCACCTAAAAATGGTGTCGTGCGGATAATTTCAATTCCCGCTTGTCTACTTTCTATTCCATCCTTATCATTACGAAATACGGATCCTTGATAGGACCATTTTAATTGTTTTGGGTGTTGATTGATTAATGCACGCGCAATTGCTGTTGTCCAATCAGCTCGTAATACTTCTATTTCACCTTCACGATTAAACCATTTCAACATCGCGTGCAACTTCATCCCAACGTGTTCATTGGTAAACGTATTCGCATATTCCACAACTGGTGTAGAGATTGCTTTATAATTACGTGACGTTACAACATCTCGAAATATCTCATATGCTTTTGATCGATTATCTAACTTTTTCCCGATTTCATCTTGGCTTCCAGCAGGTAAAAACATTTTAGAACACATCCTATTTTCTTTATTGCGTTACCACTTTACTTTAGTAAAGCGTTTGTCTATTTATAGACTATCACGCTGTTCCTATTCTCGTCAATAAAAAACTTTTCTTTTTTAACTATACTATTTAAGATAGAATTAGGAAAGGGAGGAATGATCAATGCAAGTTACAGGAGATTTTCATGTACATACCAACTTTTGTCCCCATGGGTCATCAGATCTAATGGAGGAATACGTTTTAGAAGCAATAGAGAAGGATCTTGCTTACATATCTTTTACAGAACACGCACCTCTTCCTGTCACTTTTGTTGATCCAACACCAGAAAAGGATAGTGCAATGAGGCTTGAAGACGTTAGAAGTTATATCAAGGAAGGTAATCGCTTAAAAGAAAAATATCAAGATAAGATAACGATTTTTATTGGTTTTGAAGTTGACTTTATCGAAGGATATCAGGGAGAAACAGAACAATTCTTGAATCAATATGGTTTAGAACTAGATGACGCTATTCTATCGGTCCATATGCTAAAAGCCCCAAATGGCAGCTATGTCTGTCTTGATTATAGCGCTGAAGAATTTAAACGTATAATTGGATTATTTGGTTCTATTGATGCAGTATACAAAGCGTATTATCAAACCGTAAAACGAGCAGTTACACAAGATCTAGGAAAATATAAACCGACACGAATTGGTCATCTAACACTAATTGAAAAATTTGTGACGTTATTTCCATCAACACATCCATTTGATCATGAATTGGACGAGCTATTAAAATTAATCAAGGAAAAAGAATATCAGCTTGACTTGAATACAGCAGGTCTTTATAAAGAACATTGCAAGCGTATCTATCCAAATCAATCGGTTATTGCAAAAGCAAACCAACTTTCAATTCCATTTGTAACAGGATCAGATAGTCATGTTGCAAGAACAATTAGCCGAGGTTTCGAATTATTACCAGAAGATATATTATCCTCCCTTCCAAAAAGATTAGGAAAACGCTAGGTGAGCAGTTCACAGCTTAGCGTTTTATTTTTAATCTAAAGCCAGTTAATCTTATAGAAAATATCAGCCCATCTATATTAGCAATTGACCTTTAAATTAGAAAAAAAAAGACCAAATCTTCTTCAATTTAGTCTTTGTCAACAAATTTTATTTTTCATTTATTTGATCAATGGTACCAGCCATGAATTGATCTCTTAATTGTTCTACTGTTTCATTTAAACCTTCTTGTTCTTCATTAGCTGCATTTGACTCATTCAGTTGTTGCATATCTTTTTTCATAAAAGTAACACCTCCGTATCTTATATAAAGTATACGAAGGTGTTAGGATACTATACAGTATAACACAAATTATATACCATCAATATATGGCATTTTTTCATCTGTATCGATTACGCCTAATACTTTCTTTATTGAAGTGTCTTCACCATCTAACCAGTTTTGAAACGAAAATGGTGTGGGCTTTCGGTTGTTACCTAAAGCAAGATAAACAGCCAACTTTTTCTGGTCATAAAGTGATGTGTGCAATGTACCAGCTGATTGCAGATACTTTTTAGAATAAATTTCTTCCTCGACATTATTAAATAATTGAAATGCTTGTTCTATCGTAAGTGAAGATGTAAGTTGTTTCTCAAGTATAGCGTATCTTCGTTTTGAATCTGCCAAATGATAGCGGTTAGCTTCAGGTAACAAATCGAAATGATTCGTACTAATTTTACTTTCCTTAACACGAATAGCGTTAGCCGTTGCTTCTACAACATGTGAGTTCCCAAATTTATCAGCTAATACATAGTTAAAAGAATGACGATGTGGCACCTTTTTGATTAACGCAATGGCTTCTTCGTTTGTGGCACACTGTTCCAATAACATCCGAGTAATAATTGTCGGAATAAATCCATTCCCGCCATTTCTACGGTTTACGAAATTATAACCAACCGTAAGACCTTCTTCATTCATTCCATCTGCTCGACCTACTATCCGTTGAGACGCGCCTATCGTTGCATATCCTTTTGAAGCAAGAGGTTGATACATTACAAAGCGCCCTTCATATGTTTTAGGATGGAAATCGTAATTCCGAATTAAAAAGTTATCACCTGTTAAAATAGAGCATCCTGACCGTTTCCATTCTTGCTGATAACCACTAAAAAATGCAATTGTTTGTTCCAATGTAAAGCCAATAGCTATCGATATCCCTTTCAATTCTTCCAATAATGCAGGAAATAATTCGGTTAACCACGCTGTTGCTTCTTCTGTATTAACGACGAATCGTGGTCTTTTTGTTTGCGTATTCTGTTGTTGGTATATTTTAAAAAGGGGTGACGATAGAAGCCATTTGCCTTGTTCATAACCAAACGCTTGGTGGTCACCCCTAAACTGAATAATATCTGCATAATATTTTCTCATAAGCTTTATATCCTTTATCTTACTCACCTAATTGTTGATAGCTTCCGCTAAAATACAATAAAGGATTCCCGTCATTTATTTTCAGATCATTTACTTTTGCAATGTAAATCATGTGGTCGCCGGCTTCGACAGCAGACTCTTTTTCACAAGATAGTTGAACTAATGCATTATCTAAAACAGGAGTTCCAGCTAAATCAATAAAATTAACTGGTGTTTCTACTTCTTTTTGATTTGCATAAATCATTGATTCTTCTTTTTGGTCTTCACTTAAAATACTAATACCAAATGTATCTACCTCTAGTAAAACATCATAAATCGAAGCAGTTTTATCTATAGAAATTGCAATTAATGTTGGATCCAATGATAGTGACATAAAAGAATTAACCGTTATTCCCTTTACGTCATTTTGATAATCTGTTGATACTACTGTAATACCTGTCGCGAATTTTCCCATCGCATCACGAAATAATCGTTTCTCCATTTTAAAAACCCCTTTATCTCTATACTAACTGTTAAAATCATACCATTTATTATCTTGAATACATACTAAATTGCTTAATAAGTATAAAAAAGCAAAGCAACAGTTGTTTCTAGTTGCTTTGCTTTTTATACTTATAAGATTGTTGTAGTATTACCTTTTTTAACTGAAACAAAATTTCAAGAAAGATTCTTACTTATATCCCGTCCAATTAGTCATTTGAATCGTCAGCTTCAAACACTTTTACATAGTTTGCTTGTTTCCAAGCAGCAACAATTTCACCTTCGATATCTGTATCAATTACGAAAGATCCATTACTGTATCGATCACTTGTACTTAATTCCATTGGATATAATGGGTGATGCGTACCAGAATTCGTCATAAATTGTACGGAATCTTCTTTGTTGGTACTAACAAAACCTACGATACGGTGAGGTTTTTGCTTCAATTCGCGTAACATACTTTGACCACGTTTAGCACGCGATGACAATTCAAAATCATGTAAGGTCATTCGTTTTGCAGCACCTCTTTGTGTCATCACAACAAGATTAATGCCTGTCTTGGATTGAGTCAGTACAACACCATTTACTACTTTTTCATCGGGTTTAAGCTGAATTGCTTTCACTCCTGCTGCCCGTTGTCCGACAGGTGTTACTTCTGATTCGTGGTACCACAATCCAAGTCCTCGATCAGAAGCAATAAAGACTTCATCATTTCCTGTCGTTATTGCAACATTAACAACCTCATCATCACCTTTTAAATTGATTGCTACCAAGGCTTTTGAATAACGTTGTGCTTCATATAAATTCAATTCACTACGTTTAATCATTCCGTTTTTGGTGAAGAAAACTAGATAATTATCTTCAGAGAATTGTCTAATTGGTATTACGCGTACTATGTTTTCTCCCTTGTCAATTGCTGCGACATTTGATATATGCTGACCAAGATCTTTCCACCTTATATCCGGAAGTTTATGAACAGGTGCATAGATATATCTTCCTTTATTCGTGAAAACTAAGACTGTATCAGTCGTATTTACCTCTAGTAGACCAACCAAGTGGTCTTCCTCTTTGATTGCTAAGTCTTTCCCATTTGAAGCTGCATACGAACGTAAACTTGTTCGTTTCAAATAGCCATCTCTTGTTACAGAAACTAGCACATCTTCACTTGCAACCATTACTTCTAAATTAATCTTCAATTCTTCAATCTTATTCTCTATCTTCGTTTTACGGGGTGTTGAATACTTCTTTTTAATCTGTTTTAAATCATTTTTAATAACGGAAAATAGCTTATTTTCATCTCCTAAAATTGCTTCTAGTTCTGCAATTTTAGCACGCAATTCAGCTGCTTCTTCTTCTAAAGACGTAATATCAGTGTTTGTTAATCGATATAATTGTAAATTTACAATTGCCTCTGCTTGTTCATTAGAGAAACCATATGCTTCCTGAATACGTCTTTTTGCATCTTGTTTATCATTAGAAGCACGAATCGTCGCAATGAGTTCATCTAGAATAGAGATGGCTTTAATTAAACCTACCACAATATGTGCACGTTCTTTTGCTTTTCTCAAATCAAAGGAAGATTGTCTTGTTACAACCTCTTTTTGGTGTGCGATATATGCGTCAAGTAAGTCCGTTAAACTTAGTAACATTGGTGTCTTATCTTTTATCGCCACCATGTTAAGATGATACGTAATTTGTAAATCTGTGCTCTTATACAGAAAATGTAAGATTCCTTCGCTGTCAGCATCTTTTTTCAGTTCAATTACAATTCGAAGTCCAGTTCGATCCGTTTCATCACGAACTTCAGCTATACCTTCTACTTTTCGGTCAAGTCGTAATTCATCCATTCGTTTTACGAGAACTGCTTTGTTTATCTCATAAGGTATCTCATCTATGACGATTTGCTCTCTATTTCCACGTAATGGTTCAACTTTGGCTCTGCCTCGAACCATGATCTTTCCTTTTCCAGTTTCATATGCCGATTTTAGACCTTCGACCCCTTGGATAGTACCACCTGTAGGAAAATCAGGTCCTTTCATTATTTTCATAATTTGTTCGATTGTAATGTTTGGATTTTCAATCTTTTTAATTACCGCATCAATTACTTCATCTAAGTTATGTGGCGGCATATCTGTTGCATATCCAGCGGATATTCCAGTAGAACCGTTAACTAACAAGTTAGGAAAACGTGCTGGTAATACGACAGGTTCATTAATTGTATCATCAAAGTTCGGAATATAATCTACAGTCTCTTTATCAATATCACGTAATAATTCAGAACTAATACTAGATAGTCGTGCTTCGGTATAACGCATTGCTGCTGGTGGATCACCATCGACACTACCGTTGTTACCATGCATTTCTACTAATACATTACGAACCTTCCAAGTCTGACTTAGCCGAACCATTGCTTCATAGACGGAACTATCTCCATGTGGATGATAATTACCGATTACGTTACCTACTGTTTTAGCTGCTTTACGAAAAGCTTTATCAGCGGTATTTTTTTCTTCATGCATCGCAAACAAAATGCGTCGTTGAACTGGTTTTAACCCATCGCGTGCATCTGGCAATGCACGATCTTGAATAATATATTTACTATATCGACCAAAGCGGTCTCCAATAACATCTTCTAATGGTAAATCAAGAAATTTTTCTGTTGAAGCCAAAAATCTTACCCCCTACTAGGAATGAATGTTTTCATTATC
This sequence comes from Paraliobacillus sediminis, assembly GCF_003426055.1. NCBI lineage: Bacteria > Bacillati > Bacillota > Bacilli > Caryophanales > Bacillaceae > Paraliobacillus > Paraliobacillus sediminis. Next base: position 539,978 of record NZ_QJSI01000003.1, on the reverse strand, counting down.
CATTATATTTGAATCTTCTTCTAAACCAAATGCAACATTGGATTCAATCCATTTCCGTCTAGGCGCAACTTTATCACCCATCAAGGTTGTTACACGACGTTCTGCACGTGCTAAATCATCAATTGTTACACGAATTAGCGTTCTTGTTTCTGGGCGCATTGTCGTTTCCCATAGCTGATCTGCGTTCATTTCACCTAAACCTTTGTAACGTTGCAGTAAATAACCTGTTTTTAATTCTTTAGTTACTTTTTTCATTTCATCTTCATTCCAAGCATAATGAACGATTTCTTTCTTTCCCTTACCTTTAGAAACTTTATATAACGGTGGTAACGCAATAAATACTTTCCCTGATTCTATTAAAGGTCGCATATAGCGGTAAAAGAATGTCAGTAGTAAAACTTGAATGTGTGCACCATCTGTGTCTGCATCCGTCATGATAACAATTTTATTGTATTGTACATCATCCAAATTAAAATCGCCGCCGACACCAGCACCTATTGTATGAATGATGGTTGAAATCTCTTCATTTTTCATAACATCCGCAAGTTTTGCCTTTTCGGTATTAATTACTTTTCCCCGAAGTGGTAGGACAGCTTGGAATCTACGGTCTCTTCCTTGTTTAGCAGATCCACCAGCTGAGTCACCCTCGACAAGATATAATTCATTTCTTTCTGCATTTCTAGATTGTGCAGGTGTTAACTTACCGCTTAATAATAAGTCTCTTCGTTTCTTTTTCTTACCGCTACGGGCATCTTCCCTAGCTTTACGCGCTGCTTCACGAGCCTCTTTTGCTCTGACTGCTTTTTTAAGTAACATTAGCGCAATATCAGGATTTTCTTCCATGAAATAAGATATCTTCTCTGATACAACTGCATCTACTGCAGATCTTGCTTCTGATGTTCCCAGTTTTCCTTTTGTTTGTCCTTCAAATTGTAATTTTGCTTCTTGGATTCGAACCGATATGATTGCTGTAAATCCTTCTCTTATATCGTTCCCTTCCAAATTTTTATCTTTTTCTTTTAACAAGTTTGTCTTTCGTGCATATTCATTAAACACACGCGTAACACCTGATCTAGCACCCGATTCATGTGTTCCACCATCTTTTGTTCTTACATTATTAACAAAAGAAAGGATGCTTTCAGCGTAACCATCATTGAATTGAAAAGCGAAATCTACTTCCATGTCTTGGTTCTCGCCTTCAAATGAGACAACTGGGTGCAAAATATCCTTTTCTTCATTTAAATACTCGACAAACGATTTTAAGCCATCTGGATAACAGTAAGATTCAGTCTTTTCACTGCGTTCATCATGAAGAACAATTTCCAAACCTTTTAACAAAAAGGCGGATTCTCTTAATCGCTCTTCCAACATTTCTGCTTGATATGTTGTCGTTGAAAAAATTGATTTGTCAGGTTTAAAGTGAATTAATGTACCCATTTTCTTCGTTTTCCCTTGGTTTAACAATGGTTTTGTCGGGACACCACCATTATTAAATTCTTGTTTATATGTTTGTCCATCACGATAAATGGTGACCATTAAACGTTCTGATAAAGCATTAACTACAGATGCACCTACACCGTGTAGTCCTCCAGATGTCTTATAACCGCCCTGACCAAACTTACCACCTGCATGCAACACTGTTAATATAACTTCTGGTGTAGGTCTTCCGCTTCGATGTGTTCCAGTCGGCATTCCACGACCTTCATCCAATACGGAAACACTATTATCCTTATGTATTGTAACGACTATTTTGTTACCAAAACCAGCTAATGCCTCATCTACAGCATTATCAACTATTTCAAATACAAGGTGGTGTAAACCTCTTGCATCTGTACTTCCAATATACATCCCTGGGCGTTTTCGTACAGCTTCTAGTCCCTCTAGTACCTGAATTGAGTCATCTGAATAAGAGGTTGTTTGTTTACTCACTTTAATTAAGCCCCTTTCTCTTACAATTAAATCTAATATATTTATAACATATACACTAACATAAATGAATCATACATCTATTATCTTAGAACAGACGTTTGTTTATGTAAAGCTTATTTCTCCTAGTATAGCATTGATTATATAATGTAAATCTAGTTTTTTTGAAAATCATTTCATTTTTTTATCTAAAAGCAGAAAAAAATCTCTGTCGGAACAGAGATTTTTATAATACTATTTACCAATTGTAATGGCATGCGCGACTTTAATACACATATCCATAATAACTGAAAAACCTTTATTTGTTAGATCATCGTAGACATCTTTATCAAAGACACCTTGTTGTGCCCAGAAAACTTTTGCATCGGTTTTTAATGCTTGTTTCGCTATATCTTTTAAAAATATCGATCTTCTAAATACGTTAATAACATCAATTGATTCTGGTACATCTGCTAAAGATGGATAGGCTTTTTCCCCTAGTGAGGATTCAATAGACGGATTAACTGGTATTATACGATAGCCATTTGCTTGCATTGCTTTAGAGACTTGATAAGATGTTCTCTCTGGTTTATCTGATAGTCCTACTACTGCAATTGTTTTCGTGTCCTCTAAAATGTCTTTCATTGTTTCTTTGTCTGCTTGTTTGTAGTCCATTTTTTTCACTCTCTTTCTTCGTAGTCTTTTTTACTTTTCTAATAAGCCTGCTTCAACTAAAAACTCTCTAGCAACTGTAACCGGGGCTTTATCTTCAAAGTCGACTTGATAGTTCATTTCTCTCATTTCCTCATCTGTTATCTTACCCGCTAATTGATTCAATATTTCTTCTAGTTCAGGATACTGATCTAACGTCTCTTGACGCATTAAAGGTGCTCCTTGATACGGTGGGAATAAATTCTCCGTATCTTCTAGGGATCCGAGATTTAATTCTACCATATAGGAAGATGTGGAATAAGCGTCGATAATATCCACTTCATCATTTTCAATTGCTTCTTGTCTAACACCTGGTTCCATCGTTTTCACTTCGCCAAATTCGATATCATAGACATCTTGAATACCAACATAACCGTCTTCACGGTCATTGAATTCTAACGTAAAACCTGCAGTAATTTCATCATCCATTGTACGAAGATCAGCAATGGATGACAAGTTGTTTTCATCTAAGAAAGATTGCTTAGCCGACACTGTATATGTGTTATTGAATGCCATAGGTTCTAAATAAGCCATATTATATGTTGCAAACATACCTTCTTTAGCTTGTTGATATACTTCCTCGGCATCGTTACTTACTGCTTGTTCTTCTAAATGTGTTACGATCGACGTGCCTGTGAATTCAGGATAAATATCGATACTACCTTCTTGTAATGCACTAAAAACAAATGTCGTTTTGCCTAGTCCTGTTTCCAATTCAACATCTAAATCTGTTTGATCTTCAATTAGTAACTCGTACATATTGATTAGGATGGATGGTTCAGAACCTAACTTACCACCTAATACTAAATCAGGTTCTTGGTCTCGATTGATAATCCATGGTACAAAAACTAATGTCAATGCAAGGACCAACATTATGATGATGGATGTGAAAGCAGATTTTTTAGATATTTTTTCAAATAAACGTAATACTAAATCTAAAATAATCGCAAGTAATGCAGCTGGGATAGCACCTAATATAATTAGATTTATATCACCACCACGATCAATTCCAAGTAAAATTAGTTCACCTAAACCGCCCGCTCCAATTAAGGCCGCGATCGTCGTTGTCCCCACAATTAACACCATAGATGTGCGGATACCTGCCATAATAACTGGCATCGCAATTGGTAATTCGACTTTCATTAAACGTCGATACGAGCTCATCCCCATACCTGTAGCTGCTTCAATTAAAGCTGGATCCACTTCTTTTATTCCCGTATATGTGTTACGTAGAATTGGAAGTAATCCATAAACAATTAGCGCTACAATAGCTGGGGTTTGTCCAATTCCTAAGAAAGGAATTAAGAATGCCAGGATTGCTAAACTTGGAATTGTTTGCAAAACTGCTGTCACGCCTATAATTGGTTCAGCAATTTTTTGCTTTCGTGTTAATAATAATCCTAAGGGGACAGCAAGTAAAATTGCAATTAATAAAGATACAATCGATAGCTGTAAATGTTCTAGAACTAATTCGAGCACCATTCCCTGTCTGTCTTGTAATACGTCTATAAACTCAGACATTATTTAATCACCCCTTTTTCCATTTTTACTTGTTCACGTAAAAATCGAAAAATGTCTTGATAGGTTATTGTTCCGATAACTACATCTTCTTTTATAACTTGAATGGCTGTTTTTTCAGATTCCTCGAACAGTTTAACTGCATCTATCACTTGTTGGTCATACTTAATGGAAACGAGTCCCATTGTTTGTACACTAGGCTGATCAGATAACAATGCATTCGTTTGGATAACAGTATCGATCGTTTCTTGCCACGGGGAACGTTTATCCCCAATAAATTCTTTAGCAAAGTCATTCGCTGGATGTAAAATCAGCTGTTCCGGCGTACCAATCTGAATAATCTTACCGTCTTTCATTAAACAAATACGATCAGAAATTGTTAATGCTTCATCCATATCATGTGTTACAAATACAATTGTTTTTTTGATTTTTCTTTGTAAAGATTGAATATCTAATTGTAACTGTTCCCGGCTAATCGGGTCTAATGCGCTAAATGGTTCATCCATTAAAATAACATCGGGATCAGCTGCTAGTGCACGAACAACGCCTATTCGTTGTTGTTGTCCGCCTGATAGTTCATGAGGCATTCGGTTCATGAACTGATTCGGATCTAAACCAACCATGTTCAGAAGTTCTTCAGTACGTGATAGAATACTATCCTTTTTCCACTTTTTCATTTCTGGAACAATTGCAATATTTTCAGCTATTGTTAAGTGAGGAAATAAAGCAATCTGTTGTATTACATAACCAGTATTCCATCTTAACTGATGTAAATCATATGTAGAAATATCTTTACCCGCTATTTTTATCGTCCCTGCTGTTTCTTTTACTAAACGGTTAATCATCTTCAATGTAGTCGTTTTCCCACAACCACTTGGCCCGATTAAAGTTAATAACTCTCCCTCTTTAATAGTAAGTGAAAAGTCTTTGACAGCTTTAGTACCATCGGGAAATTCTTTTGTCACCTGATCAAATTCAATCATTCGTGCACCTCCATATTGTTATATAACTAATCCCCATTTTTTAGATAAAACAAACATTTTTTTAAAAATGACTTCAAAAAGCGGTTAAATAGTTGTACATGGTTATATGAATTCGTGTTAAAATAACGATACTGTATGCAGAATGAATGAAAAAGGAGTAACATTATGACTTATATATTAATTGTACTATTAGCTTATCTAATTGGTTCTGTTCCTTTTGGACTCTTAGTTGGAAAAATCGGTTACAAAACAGATATACGAGAACATGGTAGTGGAAACTTAGGTGGAACAAATACCTTTCGTGTATTAGGTAAAAAGGCTGGTATTATCGTAACGCTTGGAGATATTTTCAAGGGAACATTAGCTACTCTATTGCCGTTCATTTTTAGTTTAACAGAGATCAATCCGTTGATAATTGGTGTTTTCGCTGTTATTGGTCACATGTACCCTGTTTTTGCTAGGTTTAAAGGGGGAAAAGCAGTTGCAACTTCTGGTGGCATGTTGCTCGGACTTAGTCCAATATTATTTGGTATTATACTACTATCTTTTATAATTACACTTTACCTAAGTAAGTATGTATCTTTATCATCAATGATAACAGGCATAATTGCTATTATAGCCTCTGTTTTTATACAAGATTACGGGCTGGTAATCGTCACAGGTATATTAACACTATTTATATTTTATCGACATCGCTCCAATATTAAACGTATTCTTAATAAAACTGAACCTAAAATCAGTTGGATGTAAACAAAATGATCTGTATTTCGAGCGGAATATAGATCATTTTGTCAAATTATGCATGCTTAAGTCAAATAAATTGAAGTTTAATATGTTGTTCAGTATACTTTGAATTATCTATATGAAAGTTTGAAAGGGGGCATCATTATGGACGCACATACACACCATAAAAAAGTTTTACCAAATAAGTCAGAAAGACATACTTTATTTGGATCTGTTAATCCTGGACCAAAAACGAAACCAATTGAAAAAGATCAAATGCCTGATCTTCAAAATACGCAAAATGATTTTTTGTTTGATTTAGATGCTGTTGGGATCGCTAACGTAAAACATCCTATCCAAATCACGAGTAAAATGGAACCCGCTTTACAAACAACAATTGGTACATTCACTTTTACTTCTAGCATTACAAAAGACAGTAAAGGGACTAACATGAGTCGTTTCACACAACAATTACAAGAATACCATGCAGATGGTTCATTTACCTTAACGCTTACTAATTTGAAAAAGTTTGCTGAAGAATTAGCAACTCGTTTAAAACAAAGGGATGCATTTGTAGAAGTAACTTTCCCTTGGTTTTTTGAAAGGAAAGGTCCCTCTGCTAATTTTTCCGGACTAAATCATGCTGATGCTACGATCCGTCTACAGTATGACACTGAATTAGGCTATGAAATAACTGTTGGATTGACTGGTACAGTTACAACTTTATGCCCTTGTTCAAAAGAAATCAGTGAATACAGTGCACACAATCAACGTGGTAAAATCACAATTGAAATTGAATTGACTGAAGATTTTGATGAAGACCAAATAGATTGGAAATATGCTTTATTGGAAGCTGCTGAAAGTAATGCAAGTGCACGCATTCATCCTGTTTTAAAACGGCCTGATGAAAAGATGGTGACCGAACAAGCTTATGAAAATCCACGCTTTGTAGAGGATATGGTTCGTTTAGTTGCTGCTGATTTGTATGAATATTCATTTGTTCAAGCATTTTATGTTGGTTGTCGCAATGAAGAATCGATTCATTTACACGATGCAATTGCTTCCGTAACTTATGATAAACATGCCGAACAGTAAAGAAGGGCTACGATGAAATATCTTTTTCTTGGAATCATTCGAGTTTATCAAAAAATTATAAGCCCAATTAAACCACCAAGTTGTCGTTTCTACCCCACTTGTTCGCAATACGGTATGGAAGCAATTGGACGATTTGGTGCAATCAAAGGTGGCTATCTAACGATAAAGCGGATCATTAAATGTCAGCCATTTCATTCAGGTGGTTTTGATCCTGTACCAGAAAAACACAAAAAACGCGAATCTAGATGAGATTCGCGTTTTTTGTTTAGGTTTTTACTGAAATATCATAAGAAATCTGTATCATATCTATCCAATTTAAATTTTTAATACTGTTTCAAATAAGAGCTATAAGTTAAAATGTTCTATTTGTTTCCATTGTTGTTCTTTTATTAGTATTTCCTTTTGTTTTGCACCAAATAAATCGAAATGTGGGTGTATGGGATCATTATGAATCCAACTTGCTTCTAGTCCGTACTTATTCCCCCACTCAATTAATTTTTCTATATTATTACATCCTACTTTTGTTACGGTATTACAACCATGAAATCTATCATCCAACCAATAGTGCGTCAAAAACGCAATATTACCCTGTTCTACATTGCTCTTCCAATCCACTAATTCTTTTCGTTTAAGTCCAAAAGCCATCTTTATTTATCACCCATCGCTTTTTGATAAGCAAGATGCCATTCTGGAAATGTTTTTCGTAAAGAAACAGGACGGAAATTATCTTTTTTGACAATAACGTGCTTTGTCGAACCGGTTACGGCAATGTTGCCTTCTTCATCTACAACGTTATAACCATATGTTGTCCGTAGACCATCATATGCTTCTAACCATGTCTCTACATTTGCAGGTTGACCATAGCGAATTGGTTGTTTGAAATACATATGCGCATCAACAACTGGTGAAACAATTCCTTTCTCTTCCATATCAAAATAACGAAAACCTAATTCTTCTATAAATGCTGTTCGACCTATTTCAAACCAAACAAGGTAATTCGCATGATAAACGACCCCCATTTGATCTGTTTCCTGATAGCGTACTTGGATTGGTGTTCTAACCTTCATATACAATTATTCCCCCTTGACCGTTTGCCATGCTTTTTCAAAATCTTCTTTTTTTAGTAGTAACAGTGTATCCGTTGCGTACTGATCCTCTGATATGCGTAATGATTGAAATTGAATTGCTTCATCAACCAAATTAACGACAAAGCGTGCATTCCCTTTGATCATATGCGCTTGATATTGCTTCTGGAGAAACATTTTTGCTTCTGTATCAAGTTGATATTGATAGCGGGCAACATGGTAGTTTGTAATTTCAACCAATTCTTCTCCATTGTAATCAAGAAACCTAAAGTATTTCTTAAATCGCGATGACAAACCGGGATTACTATTTATAAAACGTTCCATTTCATTCTGGTACCCAGCTAAAATAACAACCAAATTTTCATTATGTTTGGTCATTTCATCTACTAATGTATCGATTGCTTCTTTACCAAAATCATTTTCTCCACGAAATAATGCATAAGCTTCATCAATAAACAATACACCACCCAGCGCTTCTCTGATCTTTTGTTTTGTCTTGATTGCAGTTTGTCCAACATATCCAGCTACAAGATCACTTCGAGAAGCTACTATAAAATGTCCCCTCTTTAGTAATCCACAATCTTTCAGTAATTGCGAATAAATATTTGCAACGGTTGTCTTCCCTGTACCTGGATTACCAGAAAAGACTGCATGCAATTGAATTGGCACAGCTGGATATCCCAGTTTCTTTCGCTTTTGTTGTGCTGTAACGAATGAAGATAGTTTTTTCACTTCTTCTTTAATATTTGTTAATCCAATTAAACTATTTAATTGTTTCATTGGGTTAACATCTTGATTTTCATTATCATCCATAATTTCTAAATCACTTACATCAATACGCATGTGGTCTAACCAATTATCAGTGGAACGTATTATTTTGGTAGAACCCTTTTTAAATATTGCTTTCAAAACAAGATCCCTTACTGTTCGTGCATTACCAAAAGTATCATCTACTTTAGCTTGTTCAATTACATTCTCAAAACGATTTAATGCCTCTTCTGTAAAATAATAATCATTGCTTAAAGCAGTGTTTTGAGCAATTTGCACTAATTCATCCATTTTAAAATCAGGGAGTGAAATAACATTTTGATCTGGAAAACGACTACGCAATCCAGTATTTGACCATAAAAACTGACGCATTTCTTCTGGATAGCCAGCCAAAATAACAGCAAACTTATTCGCATATTCTTTATCAGTCATAGCTGAAACAAGTGTATCAATTACTGCTTGGCCATAATCACTACCACTTTGTTCTGGACGTTTTAAACTATAAGCTTCATCAATAAAAAGAATCCCATCCTGTGACTGTTTAATGTATGCCATGGTATTCTCTTCGGTCTGTCCGACATAAGAGCCAACTAAATGTGAACGATTCACTTCCGTTACTTCCTTTGTATCTAATAAGCCTAACTCATAATAGATCTCCGCTAAGAGACGAGCAATTGTCGTTTTGCCTGTCCCTGGATTACCTGACATAACCATATGTAAACCAGGTTCATCAATCATATGAAAGCCCATTAGTTTTCGTTCCTTTTGATATTTAAGGTAATGATAATATTGTGATATGTATTTTTTTACTTCATGTAAACCAACCATTTCATCTAATTTATCTAAAGGATTTTTTTCATTAGCTCCACGCAGCACATCAGGAAATGCCTGATAAAATTCCTTTTTCAAACTAGCTAATTCTCTGATATAATCATTTAATTGCTGCACGTAGATACCAGATCGCTTATTCTCTAATAAAGCGATGTTATCTTCTACCATTTCTATAAAGTCTTTTAGTGTCTTCTCTATACTTTTATAAATCGTAACAATTTTAGGTTGTGTTTTATTCGATTCTTTTTTTATGATCGCTCTTTTTTGCAATGTTTGTAATTGCTTTAGCCATTCATTTAGTTTTTTGAATTTAACTGGATCGAAATCTGTTTCTCGAATCGACCAAGAATCAACTTCAAGGTTTTCTAATTCGTTATAGAAACGTAAATAAGTTTTTATGTCACGTAATGATTGATATACAGGTACTGTATCATCAAATGATGCTGCCTTATCTAATAATAAATCAATTAAATAGTCCGAATTTTCAAGACGTTTCAATCGATGAAAAGTCAACATACTATATAGAACAGCAATTGCCTGTTCTGAATAATTCATTTCATTTGATTCTACACAATCTAATATACGTAAAGTGGCAACTTCAGTAAGTGGAACTTCTGTTTCTAACGTATCCCATTTCATAATTTCTTCTTCAGTAATTATGTTTCTCAAAAAATAATCGCTCCCTTCACTTACACCTACATTTTATCATATCTGTCTATATATGTTGACTTGAAAGATTCAAAAGAGATATGAAGGATTAGTTTTCCATTGATTGGATAATTAAATGCTTCTATCTTGAACTTTGTTTTTACGTATGTAATTAAAACCTGTATTTAACAGAGTTTTCTGGATTTTTATGATAAAATAAGAGTACGTATATTTTGATTATGTACAAATCAATGTAGGAGTTGTTTCTTTGAATAATATGTATGTTTTTAAAGATACCCTCAAGACAGCTGAAGACCTTCGCACGCTTATTGGTCGTCCTAGCGAATTAGTCGAAAATAAAGTAATCAATTATTTAGATCAAAATTGTATAGATTTTATTTTGAAATCCACATTTTTAACACTCGCTACTTCCACTAAATCTGGTTATTGTGATGTATCCCCCAGAGGTGATCACAGTGGTTTAGTAAAAGTATTAAATGAAAAACAATTAATCATACCCGAAAGATCAGGAAATAAGCGTAGTGATTCTTTACGCAATATCTTGTCCAATCCTAGAGTCGGTATTCTATTCTTTATACCTGGTCTTGAAGAAACGTTAAGAATAAACGGAAAAGCTTGCTTAATTAAAGATGATCAATTACTCGATGAAATGATAATCCAAGAAAAAAAACCCCTTTTAGGAATTGGTGTAGAGGTGGAAGAATGTTTCATTCACTGTGCGAAGGCTTTTAAACGGTCTGGTATATGGGAACCAGACTCTTGGACCAATAAAGATCTCTTACCTAACGCAGCAAAAATTGTATCTGAACACGTTAAACTATCTAATCTCAAAACATGAAATATTTTAAATGAATCGTTACTCAAAATTCTTGATGAAAATTTCGTAATTGATCGATGAGAAGTAAGTAAACCAATGGAGAACAACTTCTAAAATATAGGATTATCTATGAGGTGAGAATAATGGAACTAACGATTGTTAAACCAGATGAAAATCACGCAAGTGCGGTTGCTACTATTTGTGCAAACGGCTGGAGACAAACGGTGGAAGGTAAATTTAGTGAAGCATATCAAATTAAGACTGTTGACTTTTGGTATCAATATGAGCGAGTAAGTAAGGATATAAGTAAAGGAATTTATACATATGTAGCTATAATAAATGATGAAGTTGTAGGAGTAATTGGTGGAGGACAAACAAAGGCAAACTCTGGAGAAGTTTTTGTCCTTTATGTGGATGAAGAAAATTTACACAACACCAACTTAAAACAAATGTAAACGAACAATGGGTATCTGTACAAGATGGGAATCAAAGAGGTATTCCCTTTTATAAAGCGCGTGGATTTGATTTTCAGAAAAAAAGAATAGAACAAACGGAAACTGGAGAAAAACAGGTTTCGCTTCGTTATAAAAGATATATATCTAACTGAACACTTATCCTAATAGTTTAGAAAAAGAAGCCAATAATATCCTGCACCCCAAAAGTTAGAGTTGAAAAACTAAATTTTGGGGTGTTTATTTATGGCTAAATATAGTGAGAAGTTTAAGATGAAGGTAGTTAGTGAACTTGAATTGAACAGTAAAAGTTTCCTTATTTTTTTGTCATTAATCCTTCTATCCCAAACTTCTCATATAACTTTACCCATCGTACAATTTGTCCGTCTGACCCTATATTATATTTTTGAGCTAAAGATCTATAGCTCAACTTCCCATGTTGATACTCTAGATGTATTAAGCTTTATGAAAAAGACAGGTTCTTCAGAAATTGAAACTGCCCTTCACTTTGGGCTAAAAAACCCTCCTCTAATAGCTGCGTGGAAAAAGGTTTTTGCGGAAGGTGGTATTGAAGCCCTGAATAGACTGAAAGGAAGGCCACCTATGTCTGATAAAGCTAAGAACAGTAAAAATAAACCCATAGATGAAAAAGAATTAACCTATGAACAACAATTACAAAAAGAAAATGAGCTTCTTCGTTTAGAGGTAGAATATCTAAAAAAGCTGCGAGCTTTTCAGATGGATCCGGAAAACTATCTAGAAAAGCACAAGCAGCGTTATCATACGAACTCAAGGAAACGTTCCGATTTAAAGATGTTTTACAAGTCGTCGGTATTCCTGAGTCTTCTTATCATTATCATATTAAAATGATAAAAAAAGAGAATCCAGATCAGGAACTAGAAGCGCGTATTCTATCTATATTTGAGGAGAACAATGGGAACTATGGATATCGCCGTGTCTACTTAGAATTGAAAAACCGAGGAATTAAAGTGAATCATAAGAAAGTTTTGCGTATCATGAAAAAGCTCGGAATCAAAGGTGATAAATTCATACGAAAATCACGCAAGTATAGTTCTTACAAAGGAAAAGTGGGTAAAGTGGCGAAGAACCGTATTAACCGTCGCTTTCAAACTTCCGTATATTATCAAAAGTTAACAACAGATATTACAGAATTTAAGTGTCTAAACGGTGTGAAGTTATATATGAATCCAGTCATGGATATGTTTAACGGTGAAATTCTATCAAATGGGATTAGTATGCGCCCAACACTTGAACTAGCGCTTAAACCACTCGAGGAAGCCCTCGACATCGTAAAAAATTCTAAGTACAGAACAACTGTTCATTCAGATCAAGGCTGGCATTATCAACATAATAAAGGGGTGAAAACACTTAAGGACAATAATGTATTTCAGAGCATGTCGAGAAAAGGAAATTGTATTGATAACTCACCAATGGAGAACTTTTTTGGGTTATTAAAACAAGAAATGTATTACGGTGAAGAACTATGCTCATTTGAAGAATTAAAAAAGAAAATTGAAGAATATATCGATTATTATAATAACAAGCGCATAAAGCAAAAATTAGCGGGCATGAGTCCAGTTCAATACAGGATTCATACCAGCCAATTAGCTGCTTAATTTAAAACTCTAACTTTTTGGGGTCGCAACATAACTGCGCTTCTTTTTCTTTATAGCATGAAATTTATTTTTGTTGATTTTTATACTCGTCTTTGATCTCTACGCGTATTGCTTCTAAGGACTCTTCTCTTCTTGCATTCTTAGCTTCAATATTTTCTTTCTCTTGATCCGTTGCATATTGCATTGCGTCATGTGATTGCTCAATATTTTCAATCGTATTATGAACCATCTCTTGTAATTTTTCTACGTTATCTGCACGATTATCAGGATTTGGTTTATTATCGTTTCTACTCATTGTTCATACCTCCTATTGGCCTTTTCCTTTTTGTATGAGGTCGGGTTGTTTGTTACTTTTCATACCCATTTGTTTGCCTTTGTTAGCTTCTGCTTTTCTCGGCTGTGTGCCGTAGTGATCTGGCTGAAACTGTTCACTATCTCGTTTAGGATTACTCATCAAAAAGCCCCTTTCTTTGTTCACGATTAGTTTGGCTTACGTTATTTAATTTATACGAGTCATTCTTCAGGAATATATGTTTCCTTTTACCGTTGCATGAATCTTATCCTCTATGCGATCTATAATATTATCCATCAATTTTTCATCTTGCAACATTTCTTTTTTATTTTCTTCAATTAGTGTTTGAAAGGATAACTTTTTAGCTCGAGCCATTTCTACCACTCCTTTTCAACTGACTTAATATAATGTTTTCCATTATTCTGATAATTTATACACCCTGAATAATCAGATAATAATCATTTGAATAAAAAAAGGTTCCGCATATGCGGAACCTTTTTTACCTGTGCTATTATTCTTTCAGTTTATTACGTAATACCATTTGCAGAATACCACCGTGACGGTAGTAATCAATTTCAACTTCACTATCAAAGCGAGCTAAAACTTGGAAATTCACTTCACTTCCATCTTCTCGTGTTGCTTTTGCATCTACAAGTTGATTTGGTTGAACTGTTTCATCAATATTTACTTCAAATGTTTCTGTTCCAGTTAAGCCAAGCGAGTCAGCAGATTCTCCTTCGTTAAATTGCAATGGTAAGACGCCCATCATCACTAAATTACTACGATGAATTCGCTCATAGCTTTCTGCAATGACTGTTTTAATACCTAGAAGCTTGGTACCTTTTGCTGCCCAGTCACGCGAACTTCCCATGCCATAATCTTTTCCTGCAATAATTAGTAAACCTGTTTTGTCTTCTTGGTATTTCATTGCTGCATCATAAATTGGCATCACTTCATCTGTTGGCCAATATGTCGTATATCCGCCCTCTGTGCCAGGTGCAAGTTTGTTTTTTATACGAATGTTAGCAAATGTTCCGCGCATCATCACCTGATGATTTCCACGTCGTGAACCATACGAGTTAAAGTTTCTTGGTGTTACGCCATTTTCTTGCAAGTATTTACCTGCTGGCATGTCTTTTGCAATTGCACCTGCTGGTGAAATATGGTCAGTTGTAACAGAATCAGCAAATTTACCAATTACACGTAAACCAGATAATACTTTCACTTGACCGGCTTCTTTAGCTAAACCTTCAAAAAATGGTGGATTTTGAATATAAGTAGAATCATCATCCCACTCAAATATAGGCTCATCAGTTGTTTCAATTGCATTCCATTGTTCATTTGAATCGAAGACATTCTCATATTCTTTCTTGAAAATTTCTGGTGTAACAACTTTAGCAACTTCTGAACGAATTTCTTCCATAGTTGGCCATAAGTCAACAAAGTAAACAGGTTCGCCGTCTTTATCCATACCAAGTGGTTCATCTTTGATATCTATATCAACCGTTCCAGCTAAAGCATAGGCTACAACAAGTGGTGGTGAAGCTAGATAATTTGCTTTCACAAGTGGATGAATACGTCCCTCAAAGTTCCTGTTCCCAGACAGAACAGAAGATACGGTCAAGTCTGTATTTGCAATAGCTTGTTCAATTTCTGGCAATAAAGGACCAGAATTACCAATACAAGTCGTACAACCATAGCCAACCAAGTTAAAACCTAGTTTATTTAAATACGTCATTAGACCTGCATCTTCAAGATATCTTGTCACGACTTTTGAACCAGGTGCCAAAGATGTTTTCACATAACTTGGTACGCCTAATCCCTTTTCAACTGCTTTCTTTGCAAGTAAACCAGCCCCCAACATTACGTAAGGATTTGATGTATTGGTACACGATGTAATCGCGGCAATTGCTAATGAACCAGTCTTCATCTTAGAAGTAGAACCATCCGGATGTTCTATCAATGCTTCTTTATCAAATTCTGATTTGTCTAAACCAAAACCTTGATTTCCGGCAGGATTAGAAATAGTTTCATGAAAAAGCTTTTTCATATCGGATAGAGCAATTAAGTCTTGTGGACGCTTCGGACCAGATAAATTTGGTTCTAAATCAGATAAGTTAATTTCAACCAAATCTGTAAATTCTGGATCTGCTTGATCTGGAGAATACCAAAGACTATTTTCTTTGCAATATTTCTCGACTAACGCAATATGATCCTCGTTACGACCAGTTAAACGCAAATAATTCAACGATTCTTTATCAACTGGGAAGAATCCACAAGTTGCACCATATTCAGGTGCCATATTTGAAATTGTCGCTCGATCAGCTAATGGCATATCTTGTAAGCCAGGTCCGAAAAATTCTACAAATTTGCCTACCACTTTTTTCTCGCGTAATACTTGTGTTACTTTTAACGCTAAGTCTGTTGCTGTTGTTCCATCTGGATAACTTCCAGTAAATTTCACACCAATTACTTCTGGTGCTGGTAAATAAGATGGTTGACCTAACATACCTGCTTCAGCTTCAATACCGCCAACACCCCAACCTAATACGCCTAAACCATTAATCATTGTTGTATGTGAATCAGTTCCGACTAATGTATCAGGGTAAGCATCAAATTCACCATCTTTATTTTCGATTGCATGTACAACATTTGCAATATACTCTAAGTTAACTTGGTGAACAATACCAGTTGCTGGTGGTACCACACGATAATTTTTGAATGCCTTTTGAGCCCAATTTAAAAATTCATAACGCTCTGCATTACGCTCAAATTCAAAGCTCATATTTGCTAACAGAGCTTTATTTGTACCGTATTCATCAACCTGAACCGAGTGATCGATAACCAAATCTACCGGTACTTCAGGATTAATTTTATCAGGTGAACCACCAAGATCAACCATCGCCTTTCGAAGGGATGCAAGATCAACTACAGCAGGAACACCAGTGAAGTCTTGTAGGATAACACGTGACGGTTTAAAAGGTACGTCTGTTTTAGCTACCTTACCCCATTTTGCTAAACCTACAATGTGTTCATCTTTAATAACTCTTCCATCATATTGTCTAAGTAATGATTCCAATAGTACTCGAATTGAAAAAGGCAACCTAGATATATCACCTATTCCTGCGTTTTCTAGCGATTTTAGTTGATAATAATTATACGTTTTCCCATTCAAATCGAACTTTTTTTGCGCGTCAATAGTATGATTTTTTTCTGTCATACATAATACCCCCCAAATTAAATAAAACTCATTTTAGTCACCGTATCCTATCCAAAATAGGATTCCAACACATACGTATCTTTCATTTTAATTGAAATAGGCAGATAAGTAAAATAATTCGTCTACATTTGTCAGTTATATTGTTAATCAAATTGTTTTAATTAAGAATAAAAACCAAGCAGCAACGCACATTACATAGTAAGGTGGTGATAACAAGTGGCAGACAAAAAGCAAACGGAAAAGCCGAATAAACCTTTAAGTGGATCAAAAAAAGTTAAAAATAGAAATCATAGCAAGCAAAAGAAAAATGCAAGTCATGATTTATAATATGCATACACATGAAAACAGCCAAGAATAACATGGCTGTTTTCATGTGTATCATATTTTCTTGTTAATACGTGGTAAAAGCACACTAAAAGTACTACCCTTATTTTGATTCTGTGAAATATTTAATTTGCCGTTATGATTTTCTACTATTTTATTTGAGATCATTAGACCTAATCCAGTACCTTCTTTTTTTGTTGTAAAGAAAGGTTCTTTTAATTTATGTAGTAAACTCTCTGGTATACCTGGACCTTCGTCAATAACAGAAATAATACAATAGGTGTGATCATCTGTGACTTGAATTTTTATTGCACCACCATCAGGCATTTCTTCAATTGCATTTTTAATTAAATTTATAAGGACTTGTTTTATTTGTGTACGGTCACAATAAACAGTATGGTCTATTTCTATTTGTGAATCAAGATTAATATTATAAACTTTGGCTTGTGTATTCAATAATGTCATAACGTCTTGTATCATATCAGATACATTTTCATTTTTACGTTCATCTGTCATAGGTTTAGCTATAAATAAAAGTTCTGATGATATAGCATCTATTTTTTCGATTTCATCAATCATAATCTTATAATATTCGTCTTTACGATCTATACCAGCCTGTAGTAGTTGAACAAACCCTTTCAATGATGTAAGTGGGTTTCTAATTTCATGTGCAACACCGGCTGCTAACTGACCTGCTATGGACATCTTTTCAGATCGGATTAACATTTGTTCTGCTTCTTTTTTGTCTGTGATGTCTTTGGATAAAGAAATATATAATTTTTCATGAGTGTCTCTTGAAATTAAGGACGCAATTACTGAATCAATCGCCTTGTATCTCCCTAATGCATCGCGAATGCTAGCAGTAAATTTTTGAACTTCTATTGTGTTTTTTATGAATTTTTCCGAAATCCTTACTTGATCACTAGGTGAAAAATAGCTAATAGCATTGCTTTCAATTAAATCGTCTCTATCAAAGCCTAAAACCTTTTCAATAGAATAAGATATGTAAATGACAGCGCCTATATCATTACATATTGTAATAAAATCAAACCCTTGTTTTTCAATCCAATTTAACACTTCTTTCGGTAAACTGGCTAGGCTAAATTGTGCAGGTTTATTTGCAATTGAGAATGTTGCTAGAACAGCATTGTCTGTATTTTCATCAATTTCATACCCTGACATATTATACCCCCTTTCAAGCAACCAAACCAATCCAAATATTACGTAATAATGATACCACAGTTATTTCATATATATTAGCAATTTATAGTAAATATTAGCGAAAATAGTGATGAAATCATCTTTTTTATAAACATTATTAGATCTAATGTACATAATAACACAATGAGACTTATGACCTATTATTTTATTGGAAATTCTCTTTTTTTAATTTCAAATACTTAATAAACATTACCATTCTCCATGTCGCAATCATTCCAAAAGCTAATAAGAAAAACATACCACTCGTCTCACCTACGGATATAGTAGAACTTAAAGCTAACTTCATTATAATTCGAATAATTAATAGTCCTATCAAAATAACAACAAAATATTTTGAAGGCTTTAAATAAATATTTCCTTTTTCATAGGTAAAAGAAGTTGATTTAATAAGAAAAACCGAAAAAATCATTCCCACAATTAACGCTTCGGTAACTTGTGATAGTGAGACACGAAATAAAGGCACAACAAACATAAAAGCACCTGTACTCATAAAAAGTGGTGGGAGTAAAATTCTCACAGCATTTGTCGGTCTTTTAGATGCACGTGCACGAACAATAATCATCATTGACGCCATCATTAACCCTACAACTGTACTAGCAATAGCCCAAAACATCATTTATACTTCCTTTACATTTTATTTCAACTAATAATTAGCATTAAAACTTATAAATCCCTTGCACCAATTGGTGGCAAGGGATTTATAAGTTGCAATGCCTATACGTATAGAATCATTGAATCATTGAATATATTATTTCGTTTGATTTTGATTATTCATTGCACGCATCATTTGATTAATCTTTTTCTGTGATGGTTTTTGCCCCATCTGCATCATTAGTGTACGTAACATTTGTTCATTAATTGGTGGGTTCTTTTTCAAATAATTCATCATATATCTTCTAGCGATGAAAAACCCAAGCGCAACACCAGCAATTAAAGCTACTATAGCAATAACTACAATCCAAATCGTGCCCATGTCTAGCCTTCCTCCTTCAAATTCTCTCTTATACAGTATAGTAGACAATAACAAAGATTACAATAGTTGAACTAGGAAAGCAAGACTTGTTTTTTAATAGGAGAGAGCCAGCCGTAATTAAACCCACTTGCCTCCATAATAAAACAACAGTGATCATACTTTTCCAGACATTCAAATAACATGGTATTGGCTACCTCTAGTGATTCACAATCTACTTCAAGCCATCTATCATAAACAGTAAACGTATTCGTAGCATTCTGATTAAAATAGTACACAATACGTTCATTTTGAACATAACGATTCTTTTTAGCGTTCTCACTTACATAATGCAGTAATTGATCAGCGGATATCACTCTGGTTATGTAATGGAATTGCGCTGCTAAATCCATTCTATTTTGCTGATTAAAAAAAGATTGGAAAAAACGGTTAAGTAACTCTGGTTTATAGAAATAAGAATAACAAACTTCACTATTTAGAAAAAACACATAATATTTTTGCATCAGCTTGTCCCCCTCTTTTGACAAACAGTATACAAAAGAAATGATGCGTAACGTGTCATAATGAGGAGAAAAAATAATAAGCTTTTGTCAAATACAAAAAATTCCTCACCTTATTATGAAATAAAGTGAGGAATTAGTTAAATTACGCTTTAATCATCGCTTCAAATCTCTTAACTACATTGTCAACAGTGAAACCATACTCTTTCATGATCTTGTCACCATTAGCAGATGCACCAAATGTATCAATTGCTAATATGTCACCTTCATCACCTGTATAACGATCCCAGCCGAATGGTGAAGCCATTTCAATTGCTAGACGCTTCTTAACAGTAGATGGTAAGACTTGTTCTTTATATGCTTTATCTTGTTTATTAAAACGATCCCAAGATGGCATACTTACAACACTTACATCATAACCTTTTTCTTTTAATTCAGCTTGTGCTTTCACTGCTAATTGAACTTCAGAACCAGTAGCAAGCAATAGTGCGTCAGGTGTTGCTTTCGTTGCAGCACTTACTACATAAGCACCTTTTTTCACACCTTCATACGCATTATCTTTTGTATCTGGTAATGTTGGAAGGTTCTGTCTTGTTAGAACAAGCATTGTTGGCACCTTTTTAGACTCTAAAGCTAGACGCCACGCTGCTTGTACTTCGTTAGCATCACCAGGACGAATAACAGAAAGGTTTGGCATTGCTCTAAATGCAGCAAGTTGTTCAACAGGTTCGTGTGTTGGACCATCTTCCCCAACTGCAATTGAATCGTGTGTTAATACATATGTGACAGGTAATTCTTGAATAGCAGATAAACGTACAGCAGGACGTAAATAGTCACTGAATACAAAGAATGTGCCACCAAATACTTTTAACCCACCATGTAATGCCATACCATTTAAAGCTGCAGCCATCGCAAATTCACGTACACCAAACCAAATGTTACGACCTGAATAATTATTTTTCGAGAAATCTTCTTCACCATTAATTTTTGTTTTATTTGAACCTGCTAAGTCAGCACTTCCACCGAAGAAATATGGTACTGCTTCCGCTACTGCATTTAAAACTTCACCTGATGAAGCTCTAGTTGCAAGTGTATGTTCGCCTGCTTCATATACTGGAAGATCTTTTGCCCAATCAGATGGTAGGTCACCTTTGATTGCTTCTTCAAGTTCCTTAGCAACCTCTGGATATGCTTTTTTATAATCTGAAAATACCTTGTTCCACTCTGATTCTGTCTTTTTACCACGTGTAACAATTTTCTCTTCGAAATCTTGATATACTTCTTCAGGTACGAAGAAATCTTCATGACTCCAGTCATAAAATTCTTTTGTTAATTTAATTTCATCAGCACCTAATGGGGCACCGTGTGAGGCAGAAGATGCGGATTTATTTGGCGAACCATATCCAATAACAGTCTTCACTTCAATTAAAGTAGGTTGATCTAGATTAGTTTTCGCCTTTTTGATCGCTTCCCGAATAGAGGCAACATCATTACCATCTTCTACGCGAATTACTTCCCAACCATATGCTTTAAAGCGGTCTTCTACATTTTCTGAAAATGCTTGGTCTAACTCACCGTCTAATGAAATGTCATTGGAATCATATAGCGCAATAAGTTTACCTAAACCTAAGTGGCCGGCTAATGATGCTGTCTCATGTGAAACACCTTCCATTAGGTCGCCATCACTTACAAGTGCATAAGTAAAGTGATCAACTACTTTAAAATTATCTCTATTGTATTTAGCAGCTAGGTGCTCTTCAGCCATTGCCATACCAACTGACATAGCAACACCTTGCCCTAATGGTCCAGTGGTTGCTTCAATTCCGTCTGTATGTGTTACTTCAGGATGACCTGGTGTAATTGAACCCCACTGACGAAATCCTTTTAGATCTTCAATTGACACTTTGTAACCTGATAAATGTAATAACGAGTACAAGAGCATAGAACCGTGTCCAGCTGATAGTACAAATCTATCTCGGTTAAACCAACTTGAATTTTTCGGATTATGGTCCATAAAGTCAGTCCATAGTGTATATGCCATTGGCGCTGCCCCCATTGGTAATCCTGGGTGCCCAGAGTTAGCATTTTCAATTGCATCGATCGATAATGTGCGAATCGTATTAATAGAACGTTGTTCCGTTTGATTTGACATACTTTGTATCCCCTTTCGAAAATTATGAAAATATGTACGTACAATTAATATCCTATAATGAAAACGGATAATAAACAAGTACTATCTTCAAGAATATTCAATTATTTTAGTTTTCTTTTCTTAGATTTTTCACTTTTTCTGGTGTAACATCATCCCCATTAGGGTCAATGATCTTCATGCCTTTGAATTCATTTTTAAAAGATTGTCGTACATTTTTTAAATACTCTTGTCTCAATTTCTGCTGTTCTTCTTTTTCTTTGGTTGTTAAACCATCTTGTTTAGCTTTTTTAGCCAGCAAGTTAATACGATCTAATTTATCTTTTGCTAACATCCTTCTTCTCCTTTACCTATAGAGTTTTCTGAAAAACAGAAAAGACAAGTATCCTCTAAAAAGGATTCCTTGTCTTTTCATTCTATATGAAAGGGATGCTCGGATTCAAGCGATACATATTCTTGATAACGACGATGTACTGTAGCTTTGGATACCGGAAACCCTAATCCTCGAAGTGTTGTGGCTATTTCAGCAAAAGTTAATTGATTATCTCGTAAACGCTTTACCTCTTCAATTGGGAATTCAATTCGAGTTCGGCCAGTCGCATGATCACGGTTACTAAGGTTTTTAGAGGGATCATAACCATTTTCAATTGCCTTTTTCATCCCTCGTTTTATTTTAATGTTATGAATTTTCCGTTGGTACTCTTCGACAACTCCTACAATCTGCAAGACCATTGAATCCGATTCAGATAATTCTAATTCTCCTTGATTGGATAACGCATAAATTTTCACATCTAACTTGGAAAATTGATGAAATAAGGCAATTTTAGTATTACCTCTTCCTAGTCTTGTCTCATCTTGAATTAATAGACAATCTACTTTTTCAGTTGTACATTTTTCTAATATAGTTAATATCCCGTCCCGTTCAATCTCATATCCACTTTGCTTTTCTTCTATAACACTAATAACTTCCATTTTTTCTTTTTCTGCCAACTCTATTAATTCTTGTTTTTGTCTATGTAAAGATGAAGATTGTTCTTCTTTTTCCGTACTTACCCGACAGTATATAATTGCTCGCATAATAACTACCCTTCTTTTTAAATTGATGGATTTAACTAGAGACTAAACCCATATACATAAATCCTAACGTAAGAATAAACGAAACGAAATAGAATAAATCCACCATTGTGATATTAGTAATTTTATTAAACATTTTGTTTCCCCCTTTGTGATTAAGAACGATTGTTCGTACCTATATTTTTATTATAACCGAACAATTGTTCTTGTCAAGTCTTTTTCAGAACTTATGTTTGTCTTTTTGAGATAAACATGCTATACTTTCACTATTAAAATATGTACGGAGGTGCATCATTATGACGAAAATATCTAAACGTCAACAAGCAATCTTAGATTATATTAAAGATGAAGTAGCAGCAAAAGGATATCCACCTTCAGTAAGAGAAATTGGCGGAGCTGTTGGTCTAGCATCAAGTTCCACCGTACATGGGCATCTTGCTCGACTAGAGAAAAAAGGATACATACGTCGAGATCCAACGAAACCTAGAGCAATAGAAGTTCTTCATGCCGCTGATGACTCTAGTATTCCTAAAGGAGAAGTTACGTTTGCACCTGTTATAGGTAAAGTTACGGCTGGTATCCCTATTACAGCTGTTGAGAACATTGAAGAATATATTCCATTACCTTTAACTCTTACGCATGGAGATGCAACTGACCAGTCCATATTTGTACTTGTAATTGAAGGCGAAAGCATGATAGAAGCAGGTATATTAGACGGTGACATGGTCATAGTAAAACAACAACAAACAGCTCAGAACGGAGAAATTGTTGTTGCGATGACCGATGAAAATGAAGCTACAGTTAAACGCTTTTTTAAAGAAAAGGATCATATTCGTCTGCAACCTGAAAATGCAACAATGGAACCACTTATTTATGATAATGTATCCATTTTAGGTAGAGTAATAGGCTTATATAGAAATATCCAATAACAATAAAAGAAATCTCCACTAATATATAGTGGAGATTTCTTTTATCCGTTGAACGTGCTAATAAAGGAATTGAAACCTAATTTATTTAATTCATTTACACGTTCTTCTGCATTCGCTCTGTTTTGAAATGACCCTACAATTACGCGGTAATATGTTTCCCCTTGGTCTTTAAATACAGCTATAAAACTACTGTAACCATGCCTGTTTAAAACATACCTACGTTGCTTTGCGTTTTTCTCCGATTGAAAAGAACCTGCAACAACACGATAAAACGACGATGTATCAGGTTCTGCTGCACTTGAATCTTCTTTTAATTTAAAAGCCTTTGCAATACCAGATGCATGTCCTCGTGCTACTTCTTCAATCCATTGTGGTGTTTTCATTTCCTCAGCATCTGTATCATTATCAATAAAGCCATTTTCCGTCAACATTGCTGGCATCGCTGTTTCTCTTAGAACATGAAAATTCGCTTCTTTCTTACCTCGATCACGCCAGCCAACCGTTTCAACAATTTCATTGTGAATAGCAGACCGTAATCGCTCTGTTTCAGATCTTGAGGCAAACTTGCCATTCCATATATAGCTTTCAAAGCCTACACCACCACCGGCATTAATATGAATGGAAAGATAGTAATCTGCATCCCAATTATTCGCATTATTTGTTCGATTCGTTAAGGAAACTGTTTGATCTGTTGTTCTAGAAAGACGTGTAGTAACATCTTGATAAGAATTTTTCAATATCTGTTCTAGTTTTAAAGCAATATTTAATGTTACATCCTTTTCTACTAACCCGTTACTACTTGCACCTGGATCATTTCCACCATGTCCAGGATCAATAAAAATTTTCGGCATTTGTCAAACCTCCTTCACTACCTTTATATGACGTACAAAGGTTTTACGTGTGGACTGGTTTTCCAGCAAGAGTATTAAATTTATTCACGCTTGTCTCTTGCTACGTAATTGGATGTAATATGATAGAATATTAGAAAAGGTGAGGGTGGTATATAATGGATAGAGTGAAAATCCATCCATTGATATTATTAAGTCTTTTTATCAATGTAATTGCAATCGGAATGTTTGCTTATGAAAATTATAACGAAAATAATTTAGGTTATACTGGAACATTTATTGTTCTTACAATTTACGGACTAGTAAGAAACAGCAAAATATACCGTATCAGGAAATAAATGAAATTTATGCTTCTTTTATTCGCTGAACAGCACTGAAATAGCTGTTCTTTGGAGATGCCACTTCGTATCTTATGCGCCCAATAAAATTTATATATAAGATTACCCTAAAATATTCCCCGGGTAACCGCAAAATCCGACTTTTCCTATTTCCCGATCTTTCTTTTGCAAATCACTATGGATAACAGGACACTGAAAATTGATAAAATCAACGATGTCTTAAAATATGGTGGATAATATATTAGCTCTATCTCATTCTTCCCTTTATCTATTGGAAACCCAATAAATGCATAGTTAACCTTTTCTATTGCCTGTTTTTTATTATTAACTTTAAGATGCCATCCTTTTTCAAACGGAATTGGTAGCATCATGTAATGATCTTTATATTCATTCTGATAGGTTATTGTTATTCTATTATCTTCCCAATTTAACGCACTACTATTTAACGCCCTATTTTTTAGGAATTCCAAACGGGTATAATTTACTTGATATAGTTCTAGATCTTTAAGGCTATACTTTCCTTTTGGTAATCTAATCCGAATAGTATCCGTGCTATCTACTCGTATAGTTAATGTATCGTCATATGTTTTGTAGATCGATTGATTGGATTTTCGAGCTGTTTGATAATCATTTACTTTTAACGTAAATCCCTGATCAAGCGCAAGGTTTTCTAAGTGAAATTGAACATATAGCTCTTTAGCTTCAGACTGTAATGTATCTATTTTTATATCCATCCCCCCATTATCGTCAGTGACGGTTAACGTATTATTAACATAGGACGCACCAACCATTGTGCGTTTCGTTAGATCGATAATATTTTTCGCTTCTGCTATTTTTGCATTTGTTCGCTTTGTGTTCGGTACAATTACTCCTTCCAACATCGCATATTCTTTACTTAAATCAGACACATGTGCAACATCTTTTTCCGTAAAAAGTTTTTTAGTTGTTCGAATAAACGGTAATACATGCATGTTTTCAAACACAGTATAGTTCTTTGATTCAAGTATTTTAGTGAACCCATATGGTACACGCTCCTCCTTTTCCTTTTCCCTTATCATGTACTTTCCTTGAAATAAACTATATAAGTTCGCACGATTACCAAACGTTGCATATCTACTAACACTCTCCCTACCTGTGTCTACATTTAGATGATTCAAATAAAAATCGATCAAGTGTTCGTTCAATATACTTCCGTACACACTTAATCCATTAAAGTCTTGCACAATAGGGGTATTGTTCAGTCTGCCTACTTTCCAGTCGATACGGTATAGGGAATCAGAGTCTTTATCTTTAATTTGTTGTAAGAGATCTCGTTGTTCTTTGCCGTTATATTTTTCACTCAATAAATAATTTTTCGTAGATTTACTAACTTCCCCTGCTTTTGAAAGTCCGTATTGGAAACTATTAGCAAAAATGATTACAAGTAATAATAAACCGACACACATAGAAAAATGTGCACTTTTTGTTTGTTTTATTAACGTATTAACAAGTAATAATATAGTAATCAAAACCATCGTAAAAATAGCCAATGTAAGGACAGAAAAGTTACGTAGGTCATCAGTTAATATAGCAATACTAAGATAAAGAATAAACACTATTACACTTGATAAAATCAATTCTCTTTTTTTTATTCGTTTTATGTGTTGTAAACCAACTGATATGGTTCCTGCGATAGTAAAGGAAATCAAGTACTCCCATCGGGATTGTGGTGCAGAGAAACCGTTAAATGCACTTGCAATAAGTGGGCTAAAATGAAGAATGATTAAAAAACTGCTAATAATGGAAAACAGTCTAAATGTACGGACCTTGAAGAGAGAAAAACTGAACAAAAAAATTAAAAATACTGTAGGTAAAATAATATAACGACTATCAAATAAAATATTATCCCAGCTAAAGATAGGTACTGATTTCTGATATGCTGGTCGATAGTTATGTAAATAGCCATAAACAGCAGGTATAAAAGCTACTGCACTAATCCCGAACCCTAAAATACCTGACCAAATAAAAAGCTTACAATAGTTCCATTTATCTGCTTTATCCTCCAATGGAAGAAACGAACGAAAGATAATATACAAGACAATAAAAATTAAATTGACGTAAGCAAAGTAAAAGTTATTAATTAACGTTACAGCTATTGCAAAAATGAGCCAATTTGGTCTTTTCTCACGGAAAATTTTTTCAACTCCGAGTACGAGTAGTGGAATCCAGATCATTGCATCGGCAAAAAACTCCCAATATGTCACATGACGGAAGTAAATAGGAGCTAATCCATAAAAACAGGCACCTGTGAATGCTGGTAACCACTCACTTTTCATATAACGGAAGACATTGCTTGTAATAAAAACAATTAAGGTTAAGCGAGCGATACTTACAAATACCGTAGCATTTGCCCAAAACAGCACATCAGCAGGTCCAATAACATGGAACGACTGTAGAAAAAAAACAAAAATTGCTGTTAGAATAAATAAAAACGATGTCGAGAAATAAAATGCTAATTGGCTGTATGTTCCTCCACCCAAACCAAATTGATAGGAATAAAAGAAATCTCCATTTTTATATTGCTCGTACAACAGCGCTTTAAAGGTGACCATCTGCTGTAACCCATCATTTGGCCCAACCATATAGCTATCTAGCGACCATTCTCTCAAAAAAAACAAATGACCTAATGTAGCAACGCCAAGACTGCTTAATAAGAGATAGAGGCATTTTCTTTTGTTCTGCATATGTATTCCCCATTATTTTCTTAAAATTTTACCTGTTACAAAAAATGTAATAGGAACAGTGAAGAGCATTGAAACAATCGGTGCCACCGAACTATCTAATACAAAATACTCAACGAATATATATATGACGATCGAGGAAATGATTATATTTAAAAATTGCGTAATCGGAAATTTGATAAACTTCACTATAGTCGGCTTGACTTGAAACGTAAAATAGGAGCTCAAAAAGAATGAAATAATTAAACTTAAACTAAATCCCAAGACATGTGAAATCATATAATTAATTTCCCAGAACGCATGTATGATTAAATAAATCAGATAGTAATTACACGTATTAATGATGCCCACGATGATGAATCTTATAAATTCTAGGCTACGTATCCTCATGATTTTCTCCCGTATTAATATTTGTTTCTTGTATTAAGTAATGTGGGCGATGTTTTGTTTCATAATAAATCCTACCAATATACTCTCCAATAACGCCAAGACAAAGTAACTGAATACCACCTAAAAAAAGAACAGCTGATATTAAAGTGAAATACCCTGGTTCCGTAATTCCATTCCTAATAATAAAAACGAAATTAATAAATATATAAATAAGAGAAAATAACAATAAAATTGCTCCTGAATAAAAGCAAATTCTGAGTGGTCTATTGTTAAAAGAAATAATTCCATCAATTCCATAATTTAATAACGCAGATAGCGACCATTTCGATTTACCATTTTTACGTATGATATTATCATAATAAATTGTTTTTTGACTTAGACCGATCCATGAAAATAAACCTTTTGAAAAACGATTGCCTTCATTTAATAAAAGAAGTGCCTCAACAGCTTTTCTACTTAATAATCTAAAGTCTCCTACCCCATTTTTTATTTCAACATCAACAATTTTGTTAACGAGGCAATAATAGAGCGACGAAAAACAGGCGCGGAGAGGCTTTTCGCCTTTCCGATTACGCTGTGCTATAACTTGATGATACCCTTCTTCATACCCTTGAATAAACGGTTTTATCAAGTTACATGGGTGCTGTAAATCAGCGTCCATAACAATAACCGCTTCACCTGTAACATGCTGAAAGCCAGCTAGTAGTGCAACTTCTTTACCAAAATTCCTTGTGAAAGAAATATATTTAACATTAGAATTAATTGATTCTAACTGTTTAATCCGTTTTATCGTATCATCCGTACTTCCGTCATTAATAAATAGAATTTCAAAGTCATAATCAATGTCGGAACATTCATTCGTTATCGCATTATATATTAATTCAATATTGTTGGACTCATTATAAGAAGGAATAACGATAGAGATAAGGCGGGGTTTCATACATACACCTACTTCTATTGATTGGTAACAGTGATTGAACCATTCACTATTTATACGCCTAGTATGAACAGTAATGTCATAATTATTAGAAGAGTTTACAAGAGGTTCCGATGTAGGCAATAAAAATAGGGACTATCTGTAAAGTAACCTTCCATGATAGTCCCTAGATTCACATTTATTTAAATTGAATTTCTGTTTTTTCCTAAAGCAGAATAGAGTTTGTCCTCATATTCTTTCGTTATATGTGCATGGATATCATAATCCGTAACATTTTTCGCTTTTACACTATCAACTTCAACATAGATATTTTTATCCTGCCATTGTACATCATTTATCCAATCGGTAGCTACTAAAATATAGTTTGCTGCTAAGAATTTACTTGTTTCCACTACTAAATAGTTAATTTTCCAATTCGAATCGTCAATGATAACATCAAAAACATATCCTATTTTGCCACCAATACCTTCTACTGTATAACCTGTTAATTCACCTCTTACTTCATTAACACTTCTTAAATAATTGTTATCTTCTTGAGAAGTTGCATTTTTGCTTTGTATCATTTTTTGTTTATCTGCAAGACCTAGTGCTGCTGGTGTAGGAAAACCGCTCCATGGGCCTGTTCCACTCCAATAAATTGGAATTTCATAATATCCAGCTAAATCGATTTCGTACTGTTTAGAAATTGGTTCATTTTCTTTTTTATGTGGTGCGCTTTTAACAGTTTCCTTTGAAGTTAATACATTTACCGCCTTGTTTTCTGAATCTACTTTATCTAATGAAATAGGTGATAACAATACTTTTTTACTTGGAAGCCATTTACTTGTATCAACAACTAAGTAACGGACTGTCCAGTATTTATCGTCAAAATAGATATCTTTTACATGCCCTAATTGATCATCAGTTGCCTGGATGTTATATTTTTTTAATGTTGTTGCTAAATAATAAATAGTTAGCCTCCTCAGCTAGAAATCTTTTACTTATACTTTTAATTACCTGTTTACTAGAAATTCAAACATTTTAACACCATTTTCATTTCGTAATAGCAAAGAAACATCACGAAATGAAATCTCGTGATGTTTCTTTTACTTGCTTATTTTCCAGCCCTATTTTTATTATAAACGTCAAATCCTACTGCAAGTAAAAGTACCATCCCTTTAATCGCCTGTTGCCAATCAATACCAATACCGATTAGCGACATTCCATTATTCATCACACCCATAACAAGACCACCAACGATTGCACCAATAATGGTACCGACTCCACCAGACATCGACGCACCACCGATAAACACGGACGCTATTGCATCTAGTTCTAACATGTTACCTGCTGCAGGTGTAGCAGAATCTAATCGAGATGCAAACATTAACCCGGCTAATGCCGCAATAACACCATTGTTTACAAATACCCAAAACACAACACCTTTTGTTTTAATACCGGATAAATCTGCTGCTTTTTTATTTCCCCCTGTTGCATAAATCCTTCTACCCATTACTGTGTTATTCATAATAAAGGTATAGACAACAATAAGTAGGATAACAATTATCAATACCATTGGAATACCTTTATTCAAAGCAAGTTGATAAGCAAACCAGTTAATTACGGAAACTAATAAAACAAGCTTTGTAACGCTAATCCACAACGGAACAACTTCGAAACTGTATTGCCGCTGTGTTTTACGATCTTTAATTTCTAAATATACTAGAATAAGAGACAGAATGACAGATAAAATCATCGTCAGTATATGGAAATTACCTGATCCAAAAATATCTGGTAGAAAACCACCACTAAGGAAGCCGAATGAATCAGGAAATGGTGCAAGTGACTGCCCATCTAATAAATATAAGGTTAATCCTCGGAAAATCAACATTCCAGCCAACGTAACAATGAAAGATGGTATTCCTATATACGCAATCCAAAAACCTTGCCAAACACCTATTAAAGCACCTACAATTATTGATAAAATTATTGCTAGCCATACTGGTACATTATTATTAATCATCAATACCCCGGCAATAGCACCAACAAAAGCAACCACAGAACCAACGGATAAATCAATATTTCCAGTAATAATAACTAATACCATACCGACAGCTAATACTAAAATAAACCCATTTTGTAGAATTAAGTTCGTTAAATTTAATGGATTAAACGTAATCCCATCTGTCAGCACCCAAAATAATGCTGTAATAAATACAAGTGCAATAATCATTCCATATTGCCGAATATTATTGCGAAATAAATTAATTAACGTCTGCACGATTAGCACCTCCAAATCCGGTCATATGACGCATGATACTTTCTTGGTCCGCATCCACGCGATCTAGCTCCGCACTAATACGTCCTTCATTCATTACATAAATACGATCTGAGAGTCCAAGTACCTCTGGAAGCTCAGAGGAGATCATTATTACACCCATTCCTTCCGCTGCTAATTCATTAATCTGTGAATATATCTCAAACTTAGCGCCAACATCAATTCCACGTGTAGGCTCATCCAATATTAAGATGTCTGGTTCTGTGAAGATCCATTTACTTAATACGACTTTTTGTTGATTTCCACCACTTAAGTTACCAGTGACTTGTTCCAGTGAAGGTGTTTTAATATTTAATTTCTCACGTAATAATTGTGCTTCTTTAATTTCCATATTCTCATCAATAATAGAATGATGCGAAACCCGTTTAAGATTAGACAATGTAATATTTCTTTTGATATCTTCAATTAAGTTTAATCCGTAAGTTTTTCGATCTTCCGAAACATACGCAATACCATTTGCAATTGCTTCACTCACTGAATTTGCTTTTATTTCTTGCCCGTTCTTAAATAACGAACCTGTTATTTTCTTGCCGTATGACTTGCCAAAAATACTCATCGCTAACTCTGTTCTGCCTGCACCCATTAAACCTGCTACTCCAACAACTTCTCCTCGACGAAGATGAATATTCACATCTTCAAGTACTTTACGATCACGTTGCTGTGGATGATAGACATTCCAATTTTTAACTTCGAAAATTGTTTCACCAATAGCAGCTGTTCTTAATGGAAAACGACTAGTTAATTCACGACCTACCATGCCTTTAATAATACGATCCTCTGAAATATTTTTATCATTGCTCTTAATTGTTTCAATGGTTTGACCATCACGTAAGATGGTAATCGAATCCGATATAGAAGAGACTTCATTTAACTTATGCGAAATAAGAATAGAAGTAATCCCTTGTTTTTTAAGTTCATTTAGCAACTTCAACAGGTTCGCACTATCTGTTTCATTTAACGCTGCTGTTGGTTCATCTAAAATTAGCAATTTTACATTTTTTGATAATGCCTTCGCTATTTCCACAAGTTGCTGTTTTCCAACACCGATATTCATGACAGCTGTCTCTGGTGAATCTTTTAATCCTACTTGTTCAAGTAAATTTTTAGCTTTTGAATATGTTTCTTTCCAATCCATGATCTTACGATTGTGCCTCTCATTACCTAAGAAAATATTCTCTGCTATAGAAAGAAATGGACTTAATGCTAACTCTTGATGGATGATAACAATACCTACTTTTTCACTTTGCTTAATATCTTTAAAATGGCACTCTTTTTCATCGAAATAGATGCCGCCCTCATAGGATCCGTTTGGATAGACACCACTTAATACTTTCATTAAAGTTGATTTCCCTGCACCATTTTCCCCAACCAATGCGTGGATTTCTCCCTTTTCTACTTTTAAATTGACATTATCTAGTGCTTTAACACCAGGGAATGTTTTCGTTATGTTACGCATTTCCAAAATATAATCCGACATACCCTCGCCACCTTCTCTAATTAAAGAAATAATTTGGTTTAGTGGCGGTCACCCACCACTAAACTTAGGCTGTCTTACTCTAATTCATCTTCAGAATAGTAGCCACTGTCCATTACTATTTCTTGATAATTCTCTATATCTACAGACACAGGTTCTACTAGATAAGACGGAATGACCTCAATACCATTATCATATGTTTCTGTGTCATTAACTTCTGCTTCTTCTCCAGTTAAGATTGCATCAATCATTGTTACTACAACAGCAGCTAAATCACGTGTATCTTTAAATACAGTTTGTGTTTGCTCTTGTGCAATAATTGATTTAATGGAAGCTAATTCAGCATCTTGACCCGTTATAACAGGCATTGGTAAATCACCAGAACCATAACCGACACCTTTTAATGCTTGAATTACACCACGACTAATACCGTCATAAGGTGATAGCACTGCATCAACCGATTCTCCACCAGAATATGCTTTACTAAGAACGTTTTCCATACGAGACTTTGCGTTATTTCCATCCCAACGCATTGTTGCCGCTTGTTCAAATTCTGTCTGTGCACTTTGTACGACTACTTTACCGCTATCAATATGTGGTTGTAGAATCGACATTGCACCATCCCAGAAGAAATAGGCATTATTATCATCAGGTGATCCACCAAATAATTCGATATTAAACGGTCCATCTTCTTCTGTAAGGTTTAATGCCTCTGCAATGTACGTTGCTTGTAATACCCCTACTTGAAAGTTATCGAATGTTGCGTAATAACTAACATCAGGTGTTTCCATAATTAAACGATCGTAGGCAATTACTTCAATATCTTGTTCAGCAGCTTTTGCTAACACATTAGATAATGCTGTACCATCAATCGATGCAACAACTAAAACATCTGCACCTTTTACGATCATGTTTTCAATTTGTTCGATCTGTTTATCTACATCATCTTCTGCATACTGTAAATCAGTTTCAAAACCAAGTGCTTCTAATTGTTCTACCATGTTATTTCCATCATCTACCCATCTAGCTGATGACTTCGTTGGCATTGCAACACCGATTGATGCATCATTTGATACAGCATCGTCCCCATCATCGGAACCACCAGATGTGCTTTCATCCCCACCACATGCAGCAAGTACAAACATAAAACTAAATAATAGTGCAAGTAAGGCAAATTTCTTCATTTTTATAACCCCTTTCATTATTAACTTCCTCGTTACTAACAATAGCAGTTTATATAATGTAAGCCTTTACATTATTTTAAAGTGTTTTTATAAAAAATTAATCTAATTGAAATATTACAACTTTAAAAAATCAAACACACACAATTACTTAACAGATAAAATCTGTTAAGTAATTGTGTTCCTTCGAAAGATTATTCTTTAAGGCTTTAATTTTATTTTCTGAATTGGTTTGGAGATATACCGATTGTTTTTTTAAAAGTCGTACTAAAATAATGCTGTGTTTCATACCCAACAATTTCTGCTATTTCTCTAATTGTCATATCGGTTGTTTTTAATAAATCTGCTGCTTTATTTATTCGCAACTGTGTTAATAAGGCGACATAAGAAATTCCTAACTCTTGTTTCATCATACGACTTATATAAACTGTTGAAACATGAGCATTATCTGCAACTCTTTCTAGAGTAAGTGAAGAATCTTGATAATGTTGTTTTACATATGTTTGGGCTTGTTTTACAATTGGTGAAATTCGTGCTTGCTTATCAACTTTCAACTTACATAAATCATACACATTGTATAAATCAGTTAATTCTGTAAAAAGAACATCCTCAATATGTGCATACAAAGTAATTTTTAAATGTTTTTTTATCTCTGTTACAAGATCTGTTATCTGTTCATTGGTCACGCGCTCCCAGATGCAAACATTAAGTAACTCAGAATCCTCTCTAAATAAAACAATCGATGATGAACCAAGTATCTCCTCGACAATATTGTCAATTGCGAATAAGAAGATTTGTCTTTCATTATCTGTAATCAGTGTTTGATTTTGATGATACGTATGCCACCTCAACACTAAATACTGCAGTGGTAGTACTTTTGGTAATCTTAAAAATTGTAATTGATCCTTTACCTCATCATGCGTTAATTTATCTGCTTTCCAATCTTGAAAAAATCGCTCTTTAAGCTGTTGATAATTTTTCACTAGTTGCTTTTCTGCTTGTTTTAAATATATTTCTTGATTAACCTCCGTTCTAAACTTTTTCTTAAGTGCCATTAGTATCTGTCCCAGTTTTTCTGGATTTACAGGTTTAAGAATATAATCTACTACTTGTAAACGTATGGCATCCTGTGCATAATGAAACGTATCATAACCAGAAATCACAAGCATTTTACACTGTGGCAGTTGTTCCTTTAATTGTTTCATAGCTGTTATACCATCCATTATTGGCATATTTAAATCTATTAATAATAAATCAATTTGATTCTTAATTGCTAAATGTACTACTTCTTCCCCATCTTCCGCCTCCCCAACTACTTCCATTTCATACTTCTCCCAGTTAACGGAATA
This sequence comes from Paraliobacillus sediminis, assembly GCF_003426055.1. NCBI lineage: Bacteria > Bacillati > Bacillota > Bacilli > Caryophanales > Bacillaceae > Paraliobacillus > Paraliobacillus sediminis. The sequence goes on along the minus strand of NZ_QJSI01000003.1, from coordinate 504,551 downwards.
CCGTATCCCCTCACGTATCATCATTTCATCATCCGCAATTAACACTTTCCATTTACGCATTAGGCTTACCCCCATTTAACACGAGATCATTTAAAATTGGTAATATAATTTCAACTCTTGTTCCAATCTCTTTCTTACTATCCATATAAATTCCGTATTCCTCACCAAAGGTTAAGAGAATTCGAGCTTGAACATTTAACATGCCGTATCCTTTTTTATCTCTATTTTCTTCTTGATTTTCTGTACGTGTAATCGCCTCACTTAGTGCCTGCCGTATTTCTTCTAGTTGTGTTTCTGACATACCGACTCCATCATCCTGAATAATAATAGATAGCTTTTGCTCTTTTTCATGTGCAGTCACAATAATATGACCCAAGCCACGTCGTTCCTTAATACCATGATAAATCGCATTTTCGACCAGAGGCTGCAAAATAAATTTCAAAACATAAAGAGAACGATTACTTTCATCAACTTGAATTTGATAATTTAGTTTTTCACGATATCTCATTTTTTGGATCATTAAATAGCTTTCTAAATGTTCTATTTCTTCAGAAAGGGGTATCATATCTCTTCCTTTACTTAATCCTATTCGAAATAATTTAGCTAATGATTCCACTACCTCTGCAATGTCATCTGCTTTTTGCTTCCTTGCCATCCATTGAATAGAATCTAACGTATTATAGAGAAAATGTGGATTAATATTTGCTTGAAGACTTCTGAATTCAGCTTCTCGCTTTTGCCTTTCATGCCGCTTTGTCAAGCGCATTAATTGATCTATTTGTGCTAACATTTTATTAAAACTACGTCCAAGTAATCCAATTTCATCATGCCGTTTTTCATGATAACGAACAGCAAGATTTCCTTCTTCTGCTTTACGCATGAATCGCATTAATTCGGAAATCGGTTTAGATATCGAATTGGATAATATATAGGAGACTGGAATTCCAAATAGCATGATTATAAAAACAAAAATAACTAAGTAATATCGTATTTCTCGTATCTCAAAAATTGTCTCTTTAGCTGGAAATACACCAATTGTTGTCCAATTAGCAAACGATGACTTGTGGAATATAAATTGTAGTTTTTGGTCATTAACTAATTTCGAGAAAGTACCAGTTGTTCTTTCATCTATCCACTGGTCTGGTATTGTATCAATCAATGGTTCATTTGGTTGATATATCGTCTGGTTTTGATCATCGATAACCATTAGATAACCCGTTTTTCCTAATCGAATATCCTTAACTGTTTCAGCAATAACTCTAACCTTTAAATCGATTAAAATAACACCCAGAACTTCTTGTGTATATGGGTCTACTACTGCACGAACAACAGAAACTACTTCATCATTTCTATAATTCACTAATGACGTTATGCTCCGACCTTCTGGTTTACCAATGATTTTAAAAATACCTTTATTATCAACAGCTTCTTGATACCAATATTCTTCCGTCAAATTCTTCCCTGACGGTGCATATAGTTCATTACTCATGTAATTACCTTCATTATTTACCACTAATAATCCAGCTACTTCGGGTGATATCGTAGTAAAATTTCTTAAGAAGTCTGTGATATCATATTCGTTCACCATAGATTCTTCTTCTGAATTTTGGTTTAGAAACAGTTGTATATCTTTATTGGCAGCAATGAAATACGTAATACTTTGCATATTATTGATATGAAATTCAAGCGATTCATTTACTTTGCTTATAAGTTGCGACGTGTTATTGTTCACTTGTTCTTCTAAAACACGCTCGACTGTCGAATTGATTAAAAAGCCTAAACAGATTATAGGGATAATACTGATAAGTAAAAAATGTGAGATTAACTTATATCGAATGGGTAAATTATTAATTTGTATCCAACGTTTCATTAATATCAATCCATTCTTAAAGAGATTATTGCGGATAATAAGAATCCACATTTTTCTTTGTAACAATCGTAACGCCCGTATCTACGTAACGGGGTAAAGGTGTTTCCGCATCCTCTTGTTCTACAATTTTATGTTGTAAATGAAACAAAAATTGTAGTGACCAATACCCCATCTCCCATGTTCCTTGTGCCAATGTTGCAGATATAACACCGTCTTGAATCATATCGAGAGTTCCTTTATCCGTATCAAAGCTAATAATTTTTAATGACTCTTCTAGATTATTATTTATGCTTGCTTGACCTACTCCAACACCACCATTTGCCTCTGTAGCAAATACACCAACTAAGTCGGGGAATTCTGAGATCATGTCTTGTGCAACCAGTTTAGATTGCAATTGATTTCCTCTTCCATCTTGGATTGAGCTAACCTCCATATCAGGATATTCCATAAAAATAGTATCTTGAAAGCCCTGGGTTCTTTCCTGGTGATTTAATTGATTTGGCTGTGTAATTACACCAACTTTTCCTTTTTCATTAACCAATGAAGCCATTTTATGTGCCGCTTCTACTCCTGCGTGATAATTATTTGTTCCTAAAAATGCATATGCTTTACTTTCAGGTGCGTCAGCATCAAACATAACTACTGGAATCCCAGCATCTATTGCTTTATCGATAACAGTTCTTAACGCATCAGGGTCCATAGTTGAAACCGCTATTCCTGCAGGATTTTTCGCAATTACTTGTTCTAATACAGTAATCTCTTCGTTTACATCATATTGTCGCGCACCTCGATATTCTACTGACACATTTAATGCCCCAGCAGCATCTTCAAAACCCTTAAGCGCACGTTTCCAATAATCAATTCCAACTTGAAAGGTCACCATCACATACGTTTCATCCATATTTCCTTGTATTTCGTTCTCAGACCATTCCTGTTTCGTTAATTCATTTGTTTGATAGTGATACACATATAGTACAAACAAACTAATCAATAACAAGTAGACGAAAAGTAGATTCCTCAATAAAGAACTCCCCTTATTTAATTAATATGAAAACGCTTCCAAAAGTGCTTTTTTATTATAACACAAAACAAAAAATGGTAAAAATCTTCCTTTACAATACTATTATGTAACAATTAGATATAGAAACAGAAAAAACGGTATTAGTTGTGTTACCTAATACCGTTTTTGAAAATTCGCTATTTAATTTTGCGCGTGCTTTTGTTGAAATGCAACGATTGCCTCATAGTCCTCTTCAAATAGGCGACTAAGACGTATGAAAATCGGAATTAACTCTGTGTATATATTTACCTGTTCTTGGTTAGGACGATTACTTTCTGTGGTACCAATCATTTCTGATACAACGTTTAGATCATCTACTTCACCTAATGCATATAGCCCGAGTACTACTGCTCCTAAACAAGAGCTTTCGACACTTTCTGGAATCTGAACCTCTTGATTAAAAACATCTGAAAGCATTTGTCTCCAAACAGGTGATTTGGCGAAACCACCAGTAGCATGAATCTTTTCTGGAATCCCGATAATTTCTTCTAGTGCTAGTAGGACTGTATAAATATTTAAATTAATCCCTTCTAGTACTGCACGCATCATATGTTCCTTTTTGTGATGCATTCCTAAACCGAAGAACGACCCTCTCGCATTTGAATTCCATAAAGGAGCCCGTTCACCTGCTAAATATGGATGGAAAATTAGACCTTCCGCTCCAGCTTGTACCTTGCTTATTTTTTCTGTCATTAGATCATAGGGATCGACACCTTGCTCTGTTGCTTTTGCAACTTCTTCATGACAGATTTCATCTCGAAGCCAACGCATAACCATTCCACCATTATTAACAGGTCCACCAATTACCCAATGTTTTTCTGTTAATGCATAACAAAAAATTCTTCCTTTCGGATCTGTCACTGGTCGATCTGTCACTGTTCGTATAGCTCCACTCGTTCCTATCGTTAGTGCAACAACACCTGGTTCAATTGCATTAACACCGAGATTTGATAACACACCATCATTAGCGCCAACTACGAATGGCAAATCAGCATCTATTCCAAGTTCATCTGCCAATTCTTGATTTAACCCTTGTATCTGATGAGTCGTTGGAACAATAGTTGATAGTTGATTATCAGTGATCCCCGCTGTCTCTAATGCGCCTTGATCCCATGTCAGATTCTCTAAATTAAATAATCCTGTTGCTGAAGCGATGGAATAGTCAATGATATACGTATCAAAAAATTGCTTGAAAACATATTCTTTAATCGATATAAACTTATCTGTTTTTTTAAATAGTTCTGGTTGCTCGTTTTTTATCCAAATAATCTTTGCAAGTGGCGACATCGGATGAATCGGTGTACCCGTTCGTAAATAGATTTGATGTCCATTCTCTGCTTTTAACTTTTTAGCCCACGGTTCACTGCGTTGATCAGCCCAAGTAATACTATTTGTTAAGGCTTTACCATCTCTATCCACAGCAATCAAACTATGCATCGCCGAACTAAATGAAATAAACAATAGTTCCTCTTTGTTGATCGTGCTGTTTTTGATTGCTTCTCGAATTGAAGTTTTAACAGCACGCAGAATCTCTTCCACATCTTGCTCTGCTGCACCTGGAACAGGTGTATATAATGGATATTCAACTGCATGCTGACTTTGTATTTTTCCGGATCGATTAAATAAGACCGCTTTTGTACTGGTAGTCCCGATATCTACACCCAGCAGATAATTTTTTTTCATAATTATACCTCCAATAACATTTATACATCTTGCGTACATTCTCCTACCTTATCCGTTAAAACACAAGGAGCGCTTTTTAATGCGCTCCCTTAATTCTATGAAATAAATAGACCAAGTGTAAGTGCAGTAATTAAACCAACAACACCAATTAACGTCTCCATCACTGTCCATGTTTTTAATGTGTCTTTCACATCAAGACCGAAATATCTACTTACTAACCAGAATCCAGAATCATTAACATGTGAAAGCACGGTTGCACCTGCCGCAATTGAGATAACGATTAATCCTAAAACAGGACCTTCTAGACCCATAATGCCTATTACTGGTGAAATTAAACCAGCAGCTGTTACCATCGATACTGTTGCTGAACCTTGTGCAACACGAACTACAGCAGCAATAAGAAATGCTAGAAGAATAGGTGGTAAATTCGAACCTGCCATAATATTTCCTAAAACATCACCAACACCAGAGTCAATTAATACTGTTTTAAATACGCCACCTGCACCAGTTACTAAAATAATAATACCCGCTGGCTCTAATGCTTTTGTTGCTATATCTTGTATATCTTGTCTTGAATAACCTCTTTTTGTACCCAAAAATGTAAATGTTAATAATGTTGCGATTGTTAATGCCACAATCGGGTTACCAATAAAGGTAGTGATCGCTCGGAATGTATTTCCTTCAGGAAGCATCACTGCTGAAAGTGTATTAACTAAAATCAAGACTAACGGAACCATAATAATAGAAGTAATCATTCCAAAGCCTGGTAGCTCTTTGTCATACTCTTTTTCTTCAAAGTTCATATAATCAGGTACCGTAATGTGAATCTTCTTCGAAATATACTTACCAAATAGTGGACCCGCGATAATCATTGACGGTATACCTGCGATGATACCAAATAATATTACCCACCCAAGATCTGCACCAATTAAATCTGCTACTGCAATTGGACCTGGAGTTGGTGGAATATAACTATGTGTAACAGCTAAACCCGCTAATAAAGGAATACCATAGTATAATAATGACTTACCTGTCTTCTTCGCTAAACCGTAAACTAAAGGTACTAAAATGATAAAACCAACATCAAAAAACACTGGAATCGCTACCAAAAATCCGGTAATACCTAATGCCCATTGTGAGCGATCTTCTCCAAATTTATTTAATAACGTTTGTGCAAGACGTTCAACTCCGCCTGAAACTTCTAACATCTTTCCAAACATTGCACCTAGACCAACAACGATTGCCACAAAGCCTAGTGTACCACCCATTCCATTTTCGACCGATTCAATAACATGATCTAATGGCATACCTGCAGCGATACCTACCAGTAAACTTACAACCATTAATGCTACAAATGCATGAAGCTTTATCCGAATTACTAAGAATAATAATGTAAAAATTGCCGCTACTGCTACTAAAATTAATATTGTACCTGACATGATGTATTCCTCCTAATGTATTACGTATTAGTTCTTTTCTACTGCGTGACCACCAAATTGATTTCTGAGTGCTGCAACTACCTTGCCACTAAACGTATCTGACTCTAATGAGCGATTACGCATCATTAAAGATAATGCGATTACTGGTGCAGAAACTTGCAATTCTAATGCAGTTTCTACCGTCCATTTACCTTCACCTGACGAATGGACAATACCTTTTATGTCATCTAAATTACTATCTTCAGAGAAAGCGTCTTCCATAAGTTCCATTAACCAGGAGCGAACGACAGAACCGTTATTCCAAACGCGTGCTACCTTTTCATAGTCATAATTAAACTCACTTTTATCTAAAATATCAAAACCTTCTCCAATTGCTTGCATCATGCCATACTCAATGCCGTTATGCACCATCTTTAAAAAATGACCACTTCCTGATTTACCCGTATAAAGGTAACCGCTTTCAACGCATGTGTCAGAAAATAATTTTTCTACTTGGTTAAAAGCTGTTTTCTCCCCACCTATCATTGTACATGCACCTTCTCTTGCACCTTCCATTCCACCACTTGTCCCAACATCTAAATAATAAATCCCTTGTTCTGCTAATTCTTCTGCACGACGAACGGTATCTTTATAGTTTGAATTTCCTCCGTCAATTAATATGTCATCCTTATCTAATAAGCTATTAATTTCAGACAGTACTTTTTCTGTAACATCACCAGCTGGCACCATCATCCAGATGACTCGCGGTGATTCTAACTTTGCTACAATGTCCTTAAGTGATTTGGCCGCTTCAGCTCCATTCTCTTCCGCTTGTTTAACTGAATCTGAAGAAACATCGTAGGCCACAACCTTATGACCATGATCTAATAAATTAAGTGTTAAGTTCATCCCCATTTTCCCTAAACCAATCATTGCTATTTTCATACACTTCATCTCCCAGAAAAATATTATTTCATAAATTCATTATACAAAAAAAAATTATTCTTTTGCAAGCGTTTTCCGAAAAAATATTTCTTTTTTTGAAAGCGTTCTAAAAAAATATTTCCTTTTTTCATATTTCCCTATATAATAATAGTAATAGATAAGGAGGTTATGTAATGCCTACCAAGGAAATCCAACATTGCCTGGTACGAATAAGGTCACACTACGCAACATTTAGTCATAAAGAAAAAAGAATTGCTGATTATATATTAGAAAAGCCTCATAAAGTTGTTTACGGTACAATTAATCAGGTTGCAGATGATATCGGCATTGCAAATTCTACTGTTTTCCGCTTCTGCAAACGCATTGGTTTTAAAGGTTATCAATCTATGAAAATAGTATTAGCGTCCGAAATTACGGAGCCTATAAATGACATTCATGAAAAGATCTTACCTGATGATAATGAAAAAACCGTAGCAGAAAAAATTTTTCATTCCAATATAAAAACACTTGAAGATACTTTAAAAGTAATGGACGAACATGCCATTAAAGCTGCTATAGAACTAATTCTTCAAGGCAGAAGAGTCGAATTTTTCGGCAATGGTGGCTCAAGTGTTATTGCTCAAGACGCATACCATAAATTTATTCGAACTGGTATTCCTGTATTTGCTCAAGTTGACACACATATGCAGCTGATGTCTGCTTCACAAATGACACCTGATGACGTAGCAGTACTCATTTCCCATACTGGTACAACGAATGACATTCTAGATATACTGGAAATCGTGCAAGAGAACGGGGTTAAAACAATTGGCATTACTAGTTTAGCTAAATCACCGCTCAGTCAAAAGGTCGACATCCCATTGTACACGTTGTCTGAAGAAACAGACTATCGCTCGGAGGCTTTATCTTCACGTATTGCCCAACTTAGTCTGATCGATGCCATTTATGTAAATGTTTTAATCGCACAAAAAGAGGTTGGTATAGAATCGATGCGAAGAGTTAGAAGGGCTATATCATCTAAGCGTATCTAAACGAAGAAATCCAAGTTCAAATTTCATTTGACTTGGTTTTTTTTCTGCTTCATTTAAGATGCGTTAATCCGACATTATAATTACTGAATTTAAAAAGCATAACTTATTAAACAGATAAAACACATGGACAAATACCTTTCCACAACTCCCCTCTTTGAATAATATATAGCAACTATAATTTATAGGAGGTGAAGTAATGTTTCCGGAAAGACCAGTACGACCTACCCAACCTTATCCGCTAATCCCATATCACAGACCATATCAAGTAGCGCCAGTTCAAAAGAAACAAAATTTGTTAGCACAATTTAAGACAGCTGATGGAAATTTCGATATAGATAAAATAACAACAACGGCGCAACAGGTGCAAGGTATTTACACGCAGGTTAGTCCAATGATCAAACAAGTGCGTCCATTGATCACAAAATATATTAAGAAATAACTTTTTCTATTTAGCACAAGCTTTCTTTACTTTGAATAGATTAAATAGTGATAAAGCTTTTCAATTTGAATTCACTGATTGTACGATAAGGAGTTTTGAAACAAAATGGCTATTAGAAAAGCCACGCATCGTGAAACACAAACAATTGTCAACCATGCACCTATAGTGCTAACAGAAGCAACCATGGGCTATGGTGAACCAAGTCCAGAAAAAGCACGTCGAATAGTCTCCAATTTTTTAGCTAACGGTGGGTATTATATGATCTATACTAAAGATAATTATATTCATGGTTGGATTGGTGTAGGAGAAAATTTTGATTATTATTCTAACAAATTGATTGGTCATATCTCAGAAGTTTATGTGCTACCATCCTGTCGAGGTCTAGGAGTTGCAAAGAAATTGTGTAACGAGGTTTTCAAACTACTAGAAGCACAAGGGTATACTGAGGTACAACTAAATGTATTCTCTGGAAATAACGCCAAGTACCTTTATGAAAATATCGGGTTTCATGATATTTCGACATTGATGTACAAAAATTTAAAAAATCATCCTAACAAATAAAAAACCAGATCCAATTGGATCTGGTTTTAGCATTATAAATTAATCGTTACTTCTGCATCTTCTCGCAGTCTATCAATAAGTGTTTGGGTTACTTCTGCTTGTTTTTGACTCTTTAACTGCTCAGCAATCTGCGGTTTCGCATCTTCAAAAGATGGAATTTCTCCTGCTTCTCCGTCAGTTTGCTCTTGCTGTTCAACTACTTGATCATAATAGGCTTGTATCTCTTCATCCGTTGGTTCAGAACCTTCTGATTCACTTGCAATCAGCTGATCAACTTTTACTTGTAGCTCAATTTGGGACATTACTTCTTCTCTATCCGTTCCTTGTTCCTCTATAGCTACAAGAAAATCTTCTTGTGTTTCAAGTCCATTTTGTTCAACTAGGTTATTTAACACTTCATCTATAGCTTCTTCTGAAGCTTCATAATCACGATTATTTGCCTCCTGTATTAGGAGTTCTTGTCCAACCATACCTTCTGCAACTTGTGTCTTCAATTGATCTTGATCTATCTCTGCTGCTTCTCCAGACATTTGTGATTGTAAAGCAACTTGCTGCAATTGTCCTTGATAAGTAGTTTCAAAAGTTTCACGCTGTATTTCTTCTCCATTTACCTCAGCAACAACTTCAGGTATACCTTCCAAGTCCGCCTCGGGCATTTCTGGTTGTTCCGTATTTGCTGTTTCACTATCTTCTGAAGTTTCTTCCTCTTGTGATGCTGTATCATCGTTTGTATCATCGGCTGTTTCATCGTCATCATTACATGCGGCTAATACAAGCACGAATAATACGAGAAGTAAACTTACTAACCATTTCTTATTCATTGTCATTCTCCTTCCAATTTAAGCTTTCGCAAGTGTAACATATTTATTTTAACTTTAAAACCAATACAAGTTTGAAATGATTTTGTTTTTAAAATATACAAATATTGCTTTGTTTAAACATATACGTTAAACTTACTGCCATAAGTGAAAATTTTTCACAACTTTATAATAGTTATCCTGAACCTAGTAGATAGAGAGAAATGGGAGGGCATAACCATGCAAATGAATCATTACTTTGCTTACGGACTTGTTATTCTGGGAGCATCCTTCTGGGGATTAACAGGTTTATTTGTTGAGAATTTGTACGCATTTAATTTCACACCCTGGCAAGTAGTAACGGTACGCTTAAGCGTATCCAGTTTCATATTATTTATCATTCTAGCAAGTATCGCAAGAAGTTATTTAAAGATTAGAATAAAAGACTTACCTTATTTTATGGCACTTGGTGTAGTTAGCATGGCCTTGTTTAATTGGTGTTACTTTGAAGTAATGGAGAGGTCAACCCTTTCTGTTGCTGTTATATTCATTTATACTTCACCAGCTTTTACAGCCATAATAGCAAGATTCTTATTTAAGGAAAAATTGCCACTTCAGAAAATAATCGCTGTTTTCTTAACTATTATAGGATGTGGATTTGTCATTCAATTTTTACCTATAGGGAGCTTTTCTTTAACATCGACTACGATTATATTAGGGTTATTATCTGGTCTATTTTGTTCCTCTTACAGTATTATTGGAAAATTTGCTAGTAGAATTTATCACCCTCTCACGATTACAGTATATTCGATGATTTGCGGTAGTATATTTATGATTCCAACAAGTTCTATTTGGACGCAAAAAGAAGCCTTTATGATTAAAGAAGTTTGGTTGAATATTTTAGGTATATCCATCATTTCTACCATCTTCGCTTATATTTTATTTACTATTGGACTTTCTTATGTGGAATCAAGCAAAGCTTCTATCCTTTCTTCCTTTGAGTTAGTTATAGCCGTTTTAATAGGTCTCCTCCTATTAAATGAAATGTTGAGCAGTTGGCAAGTATTTGGCTTTATACTTGTATTTCTATCTTTATTTTTAACCGTTTTTTCTTTTCGAATAAATAGAACAAGACCCATCCAGAATTGATTTAGCACAATGAAAAGACATTAGATAGCCCTCTAATGTCTTTTCATTTTATCTAAACGTTCTATTTAGGCAGATATTTTCTCTTTGAATTTAAATAGTTTGTCATTTACTTCTGTGATAAGTTTCTTTAATACATCATTGTTTGGTTTCTCACTTTGTGCTGCATCGATTAACGGATAAAGACTTTCTTCAATATTCGTATAATCCTCGGGATACGCATCTTCTACTTTCTTTTCAATAAGCTCCCAATCTTCATCTAGTTTTTTACCACGTTTTATTATTTCCTTACTTTCATCTGGAGATTGTTCCACAACATCTTTTAATGCTTCAATTGTTGCTAAAACTGTATTTACACCTTCCATGATAGTAGCGTCGCTACTATTGTTTTGTGTATCTTGTAAAAAGACTTCTGAGTTTACTGTCACTTCTTCTGTATAAACAATGATTTCATCCACATTTATATCGGTTGGGATAAAACTAAAACCCGCTAATATAAAGAAAGAAACCAGGAAAACGGCAAGCAATTTTTTATACATTGTTCGATCATCTCCATTTCACATAGTCATATTTACTTTTTCCCAATCAAACTATACTATCCATAACAGCATAAACTTTATTCTGTTTAGGCTATGTTTCAAATATGTTGTTTCAGAGAAATTGATACACGCGCAATGTTCACGAAAATTACCGCTCTAATTCAGAATCTATACGTGATATAATAGATTGAAATGTTTAGTTTAATAAGATTTAACAGGAGGAATTTACATATGACAATAAAAATAAAACCAATCCTAGTCTTAATAAGTAGTTTGTTGCTACTATTAATACTTGCAAGTTGTGGTTCTACAACAGAACCAGACGAACCGCAAGAATCAGCAGAGCAAACGGATGAACAATTAGACTTATCTGATGTAGAGGAAAACCCAGTGGTTACTATCACGATGGAGAATGATGAAGAAATAATCTTAGAATTATTTCCTGACATCGCTCCAAATACAGTTGCGAACTTTGTCTCCTTAATCGAAAAGGGTTTTTACGATGATCTAATCTTTCACCGAGTCATTCCTGACTTCATGATTCAAGGTGGAGATCCTGATGGTACAGGAGGTGGTGGTCCAGACTATTCAATTCCAGGTGAATTTACTTCGAATGGATTTGAGAATAACTTATCACATGAACGTGGTGTACTATCAATGGCACGAACAAATGAGCCAGATTCAGCAGGATCACAATTTTTTATCATGGTAGCCGATTCGACTAACCTAGATGGTGAATATGCTGCTTTTGGACAAGTTATCGAAGGTATGGAAGTTGTTGATTCTATCGTTACTGTTGAAAAAGATCCAGAAACGAATAAACCTCTTAAAGATCAACGTATGAAAACAGTCGTTGTCGATACATTTGGGTATGATTATCCAGATCCAATTGTAGAATAAAATAAGGTAATATAAGGGTGCATCCATTTATTATTCAATGGATGCACTTTTTTTTACTATCTATTATCTTTAGCTTCCTCTTCATTAACACCAAATTGTACTTCTGGATTATTAGACATTTCAATATCGACACCATCTGAATTCTTTTGATTTTTAGGTGTTTGTGGTAATTTCGCTTTGTTGTGTTTGCCATTTCGATGTTCGTCTCTGCCCATTACGCCACTCCTTTCTATATTTTAACACTTAGCATGGTAAATATGCTTCTGAATTATCCGTATTTTTTGCAAGTACTATCTTATTCAACGTTCTATTCATGAACGCTGACTTTTTATCATAGATTTAACTATCAGGAATTTGGACAGGTTAGATGCATTTTATGTAATTAAAAAGGATGATTAAAATGAGAATAAAACTTCGATTACTTTGTCTGTTTTTACTGTTGTTTTTGTTAGTTAGTTGTGGAGATAACGATCGTGCTCTAACAATTGAATCTGCAGACATCCAGGCTAACATAGACACTGACGGCACAGTACATGTAACAGAGCTATACACCTATAGTAAGTCTTTTAAAAAAACTACTCGCTCCATGCATGATGATATTGAAAATTTCAAAGCATTTCAAGCACCCAATAATCTTAGAAAGAAAGTTCCTAAAACAGATGATTTAGAACCTTTAGATGTTAAAAAGATTAAAAATGACTATCAAATCGACTTATCTTCCGAAAATGAATTAAATCAACTCGTTTTTAGCTACGATATTATAAACGCTGTTACGAAATATAATGATATAGCAGATTTACAGTACAGCTTTTTTGATTCGAAAACGTCTAGTGATATACATGATGTTACCATTAATATACGTACTCCTAAGAACCAGATACAGCAGGATGCTTTTATCTTTTTTTATACTAGCAACCAACCATTCACTCATACCATCAATAATGAGACCTATTACACATACAAGGACCTATCTGGGTCAGAGACAATTGATTTTAGATTTGTTTTTCCTGCTAATGAGTTAACAAATCGACCAATTGATCAGGAAAAAGATATCAAAAGTGATCTTCTAGTTACAGAAAACGCCTTACAATCACGCTATAAAAATGTGGAAAGTAAATTTAATAATCAGGTTTCCATTTTACTTATTGCTATCATCATTAGCATAATTATTGGGACTTACCTTCTATTACGACATCCAAATCGAAAGCGTGAAAAAAGTAACAAGAAAGCATTCATATCGTTAATGGAAATGGCAGATCCGTTAATCGTTTATTATGTAAATAAAAATGCAAAACTAACAAAAGAATCTATTATTGCAGGGCTTTTCTCCTTACATAAACGCGATTTAATTACTTTAATGGAGGTACCTTCTGATTTGAATCAAGGTAGCACATTTCGTTTTACTTGGAAAAGAACACATCAAAAACTTGCAGAAAGTGACCTTTATCTAAAGGAATGGCTATTCACAAAATACGATGACCAAGGTCCCTACTTTATACTTGAATCATTCACAAGTTTTGAACAAACCAAAAGTCGATCCAAAAAGAAACAGATAACAAAATCAGTTACCTATAATTTGGATAAATGGCGTCAACTTATAGAAATGAACGATATATTTAAAAAGGTAAAAACAAACTACATTCCCTATCAACTTTTTGGTTTTTTACTTGTCCTTTTTTCGCTTGGAATGTTTACTTATTTCGTTTTAAACGATGTATGGGTACGTGAACTGCAATATGCTGTCATTCTAGCTTTTACTATTTTTGCTGCAATTGTTCTAATTTACAATTGTCACAAAATACTTATGACTCTATTATTTAGTGCCATATTTTTGCAAAGTCTTTTTTTTACCATCACAACAGCTACCAATCTTTATCTACTTTTCACCATACTTGCGGCTTCCCTAAGCTTCTTCATTCCAAGCGTAATTTGGCGGAGTGACATGAATGAATTACGAAGAGCAATTAAATTAGCAAAAAAACGATTCAAACAAAAGAGATATCCTATCGGGAACACACCAAAACATCTGCAGCATCAAATGCAGTATGCGATTATTCTAAATCAAGAAAATAGATTCGCACAAGCCTGTAAACCAGTTCCATCCAGTCTATTAGTTACTGGTCATTATCCCTTGCTTCATAATTCAAAGCATACTGCTGCTGTCTTTGATCAAAGCTTACAGGCAATTAATTAAAATTTTGCGAGATGCCCTTTCATTTTTTAAATGGTATGCTTTTCCTTTTTTGTAAGCTTATCAGAAATACTTGATTTCTATTGTATTATCAGCTAAATCCTGCTTATGTATGATAAAATAATAGTATAAATGATTTTTGAAATTGGACGGTGTCATATGAAAGAAGTAAAAAAGATACAAGAATCTGATTTGTACCAGCCTATTCAGAGTCACTTCGTTAAAGAAGGTTATCAAGTTTACGGAGAAGTAAAAGACTGTGATATCGCAGTCATAAAAGATGAAGAATTAATCATCATTGAATTAAAACTCAACTTAACTGTCGACCTTCTTATGCAAGCAGCGAAAAGACAACGATTGTCTGAATTTGTATACATAGCCATCCCAAAACCGAAGTATAACCGCAGATCAAAACGTTGGACAGATATTTGCCATTTAGTTAGAAGATTAGATTTAGGACTAATTCTCGTTACTTTTTCAGGAAACACGAAAAATACAGAAATTATTTTTCATCCTACTCCATTTAATCGTAAAAAACTGATTGGTAAAAATAAGCGAAAGCGACAAGAGGTCTTAAAAGAAATTAGTGGACGAAGTGCGGATTTCAATATTGGCGGATCAAATAGAACACAAATCATGACTGCTTATAGAGAAAATTGCATTCAAATTGCTTGTTACCTTGAACATGCTGGTCCACTATCCCCAAAGCTATTAATTGAAATGGGAACCGGCAAGAAAACTCCCTCTATCTTAACAAAAAACTATTATGGCTGGTTTGAAAGAATTAAACGAGGTGTTTATATCCTTAGTGAGAAAGGTCATAAAGAAATAAAACAATATCCTGAAGTTTGTAAGTTTTATCAAAAAGAGTGAATTGACTTTTTTCTACTTAAATTCTACCAAATACATCAACACTTCGTATCTGTAATTAAAAAACAGCCACTTAAACTAGGCTGTTTTTTGATACAATAATATCTTTTATTAACAAAAAGACTAGTATTATACTTCAATTTGTTTCAATACTTTAGCAGGATTACCACCAACTACGACATTATCTGGTACATCTTTCGTGACGACTGCACCTGATGCAATCACAGCATTGTTCCCTACTGTTACGCCTGGATTAATTATTGCACTTCCTCCAATCCATACATTGTTTCCGATTGTAATCGGTTTTGCATATTCCTTACCCGAATTACGTTCGGTTGGATTAAGTGGATGTGTTGCAGTATATATTTGTACGCCAGGTGCAAGCATGCAATTATCGCCAAATCGCACCTCACATACATCTAAGATGGTGCAGTCGAAGTTTGCATAAAAATTCTTGCCGACATGTGTATTATAACCATAATCAAAACGTATATTTGGCTCCATATATATGTTTTCTCCAGTTGAACCAAGTAATTCTTTTAATAATTTGGACCTTCTTTCTTCTTCATTTTCTTCTGTTTGATTATATATTCTAACCTTTCGTCTTGCTTCCTCACGTTCCTTTATTAATACTGAATCAGCAGATATGTACATTTCTCCAGCCAACATCTTCTGTTTTTCTGTTCTCATAAGCACTTCTCCTAAATGATTTTTTATCTAGCTGTAGCCTTCCTTAATATTTCGAGGAGGATTTTCTTCCAAAGTCTGCTTTACTTTCTCCCCAAAGCTTTGTTTCCCATTTAATAATTTCAGTTGTATAGTTATTTTGATTTAACCAATTTGTTGCACGATCGATTAGTTTCCACAAATGTTCCGTTGAGAAGTCCCTTGGTATTGTCGTATTCGCATGTTTTTTACTAACCCAACTAATTGCTGTTTTAGAGTCTGTATAAATTGGTAAACTACTGTTCTGTTCTTTTAATAAAACTAATGCATGTACAATTGCCAAAAATTCACCGATATTATTTGTTCCATTTGCTACAGGTCCAAAGTGGAATAATTCTTCACTGTCTTTAGTATATACGCCTTTGTATTCCATTACTCCTGGATTTCCACTACATGCGGCATCAACACTTATGCTATCTTCAATAAACGTTGTTTTATTTTTTGAAGATATTTGCTCATTCTTGGAGTCCTTTTTCACAGAATTCGTCTGCATTTTAGGTCCATTTTTAAAAGCAGATTCAGCTTCTTCCTTTGAGAGAAAAGACTTATATCTAGCTCCTTTTATCCCGATAACTTGTTTTTTACATGCATCCCAAGTGTCATAAATCCCAGCATTTTTACCTACCCATACAACGTAGTACTTTTTCTTAGCCATATTTAAACTCCTTTATAACAAATAATCTATTCTTTAGTTTGAACTCTATCTATGACATGATTCTATCATAATATTTATCAAATAATAATCTTTATCCTAACCTTATTATTATTCAATATGCTATATTATAATTTGAAATGAAAATTCACAGTTTTGGACACGAGGAGATTTAGTATGAAAAAACGATACATAATTGCTACATCAGTTATTGGAATACTCATCATATCATACGGGTTTGTAGGTAACTATTTTTATAACTTTGCTTTAAATCCTAATTCAGAGAAAGAGTTTCTGCAGGATAACCCTAATTTAGGTGAATCTGAAGCAGTTTCTGCTTTAGTAGCTGAAGAGAATGAATTATTAGATGTTACTTTTTCAGAAACGAACGTACCGATCCAAGAAAATATTGTTTCTAAAGATGATCTAACATTAAACGCCAATGTATATGAGAATAATAATGCAGATCATAAATGGGCTATCGTTGCACATGGATATACATCTAATAGCACGCAGATGACTCGTTGGATTCGTAATTTCTACGATAAAGGGTATAGTGTATTAGCACCTGACTTACGCGGACACGGTGAGAGTGAAGGAGATTACATTGGCATGGGATGGGATGATCGGAAAGATATGTTGCAATGGATTGATACCATTATAGCAAAAGACCCAGATGCTGAAATTGCACTATTTGGTATCTCCATGGGTGGTGCTACTGTTATGATGACATCTGGAGAAACATTACCCGATAATGTAAAAGTAATTGTTGAAGATTGTGGCTATACTTCCGTTATGGATGTGTTTACGTATCAATTAGATGACTTATTTAATTTACCCCCCTTCCCTGTAATGTCTGCAGCAAACACAATAACAAAAATACGGGCGGGTTACGATTTAAATGATGCCTCCGCTATTGATCAGGTATCGAAAAGTACTACTCCAATGTTATTTATTCATGGAGAAGCTGATAGTTTTGTTCCATTTGAAATGTTAGATGAGGTTTACAATGCAGCAAATGTGGAGAAAGAAAGCTTAGTAATTCCAGGTGCTGAACATGGTCAAGCTGAAAACGTAGATCCTGAACTTTACTGGAAAACAGTGTGGGAATTTGTTGATAATTATATGTGAAAATACAGTACCTTTTCTCACGAATTGTTGAGATTAAGGTACTTTTTTTGTAACTAGGTGAGCTTTTACTAATTAGGCTATTTATTTTCTTGATAAGATAATTATGTATGCTGCTACTATACCTCTAAAGCACTATAAAATCTCAATATTTTAAATTTTCTCTTAATTACATTGACTTAATATTTGTACTTGTGTATTATAATTATATCGTGTTTTTACATATAATAGAAATAATGTAGGTAGGATTGATTATAGAAACTTTGACTTTATGGAGGGATTTCTGTTATGGAAAGTACTGTTGAGAAAAATCTGAACGTTTCGATATTAATGAATGAGCTTAAAGATGATAATAGAAATATGGAAAATGTAATGCATAAAATAAAAGATATTTCTATGAAGTCAAATATTTTAGCATTGAATTCAGGAATTGAAGCTGCTCGTGCTGGAGAAGCTGGAAGAGCGTTTTCTGTTGTTGCGAAAGAAATCAAGAAGTTTGCTGAAGAATGCTTAGATTCAAGTAAAGAGAGTGAAGTTTTGATAAATAGAATTCAAAATAAAGCAAATGAAATTATTGCCTTGCGGACAGTCGATATTGCCTTTGATACGATTGACAAGATTGACCGTAACCTATTTGAACGAAATTGCGATGTACAAGCATGGGCTACATTTGATGCTATTAAAGACTGTCTAACCAATCCAACGCCTGAAATGAAAAAAAGTGCTCAATCATTTATGAAGAATATTTATGAAATATATGAAGTATACTTTGATTTATTCGTTGTTGACCTGTCGGGTGAAATAACAGTCGCAGCTAAAAATCAAAGCCAAGTCGGAACAAACATGTCTGATAGAGAGTGGTTTAACGAGACAATTAGAACAAACGCTGTTCATGTAACGGATATGTACTATTCTAAAGCAGTCGGTGGATATACAATGGGATACTCCGCCCCTATTCACAATGAACAAGGAGAAATTATTGGCGTCTTCACTACTAGATTTAACTGGGAATTTATTTATGACATTATTGATCGTGCAAAGCTACACGAAAAAAGTAAACTCTATGCGATCAACTCGCAAGGCTATATTATTGCTTCGCAAGATCGTAAGGGTATTCTAGAGACAAATTTAAATGATTTAAAAGCTGTAAAAAATGTTCTTTCAGGTAAAGACCAAAGAGGGTATACAATTGAAAATAATCAAATTTATGCTTACTGCTTAACAGAAGGTTATAATGCATATAAAGGTAAAGGTTGGTCTGTTATTGTTAGCGAGTCAATCTAATTACCAATACATATAAACGAGTTTTAGCCAGCTAGCGTGGCGTAAAACTCGTTTTTTTATTTATCTATTTTATTTAAAATAACCTCTTCTTGGTATTTCTTCACCCTTATGACTTTTTAATTGACCATTTTTATCTAGCTTATCTATTTTCGCATCAATTGTACCTTCCATATAATCATCTGACACCTGTTCATGCGTTATTGCTATACCTTTGTCAACGGGATCATTACTTTTATAATCAGAAACATCATACATTTTTTCCGCAACTTTTTCTGCATTTTCAATTGATTCATTATTATTTTTATCCATTATTTATCATCCTCCTCGTATATTATAAATAGTATGTGAAAAAAGCAATAAAATATATATTCCTTTTTTTACTATAATTATAAAACACTTTCATAATTGCAAGTACATCATTTGTATAATATTAACACTCGTTTTATCAATCATCTAAGTTGTCTATACTAGTAAAACTTGCTACAATTATTATTTAGTAAGCAAGTTACATTAGGAGTGTTGATATATGCCAAAAATACGACGAATTATCATTTTATTACTTTTTGTGGCTATGTTTTGGCATTTTTATGGAGATACATTTAATCAATCTGGTCTTTCGGGTGTGTATAGTGAAATTAGTTCAGATATAAATGGAATCATAGATAATCCCAAAGTAATTGAAACTGTTGAATCTTTCAAAACAGAATTGCAGCAATTGCTTAACAGGGTTCAAGGAGATACGGAAGATAGTGAAAATACTGCACAATCTATTCCTGAAGATCCTACATTAGATGCGCCTTCTGAACAGCCATTTTCCGTTCATAATGTTGAACTTGGTGATGACCGTTCAACAGTAGAAGAACAAGCAGGAGAACCAAAACGTTCGTCCATGAATGAGTATAAGGTCAATTGGGTTGCTTACCATGAAAACTATCATAATTACTTTATGGTAGCTTATAATGAGGAAAATAAAGTAATCGGATTATATACAAATCAAAATTTACTAACGTCTACAGAAGACATTACATTTGAGAGCACCAGAGATTCCGTACTTACAGCATTAAATGATCCACTTGAAAGTATCCAAAAAGGATTAATAAACTATCAGATCCAGCAAAATCAAGAATATGATGTGTTTCTTATCAACGATAATTATGTAACACTATTTTATGACAAACATGAAGATAGTACGGTAACAGCTATTCAAATAGTCAGTGATGAAATGGAACAAAAAAGGGATAAGTACTTTGGGGAATCAAGTGATGCTCTAAAAGAAGGTTTTGAGTATCAATTATTTGATCTTACGAATGCAGCACGCGTGGAACATGGACTTTCCGTTTTGTCATGGGATGAGTCGGTAAGAACGACCGCTCGCGACCATAGCTTGGATATGGCTGAAAACAATTACTTTAGCCATACAAATTTAGATGGACAGTCCCCATTTGACCGCATGACGGAAGATGATATCAGCTACACGATGGCAGGCGAAAATCTTGCAGCAGGCCAACCAAGCAGTATTTTTTCACATGAGGGTTTAATGAATTCACTCGGTCATCGGGAAAATATATTAAAAACTGAATTTGAATTACTTGCTGTTGGCGTCGCATTTAATGAAGATTCTCAACCATATTACACAGAAAACTTTTTAACTAAATAGATTAAAAAATGAGGCAAACAATATATAGTTTGCCTCATTTTTTATAAGTGGTTAGTTTTAATAAGGTGCAAAACACACTGACTAAAACGGATTTGTCGCCCACTGTAAGGATTGCTTAATAAAGATACGTGGGTGCAATTTCAATTGAGCCACCATATATTCTGCAAGATCCTCTGGCTGCATAAACTTCTCGTCGTTCTTTTCATCCAAATTGTCTCCAAATACGAGTTCAGTTGCAACTAAACTAGGATTGAGTGTAAATACGCGGATATTATTACGACGTACTTCCTGCATTAAAGCTTCTGTCATTCCTTGAATCGCAAATTTAGAAGCGCTATACGATGTGGAACCTGCTGTACCTTTAAGACCGCTACTAGATGAAATAGTGATGATATCGCCTTGATCTTTTTTTATCATTTGTGGTAAAACTGCACGTGTAACATGATAGGTACCAAATACGTTGACTTCGAATGTATGCTTCCAATCTGTTGGATCAGTCTCTAAAAATGATCCCTTAAGTCCAATGCCTGCATTATTAATTAATATATCTGCTGGGCCCAAATTAGTTTCAAGTGTTTCAATTGCCTGATCCACTTCAGCCATATTTGCAATATCAGCAATGGCTATATAGGCATTTATCCCGAACTCTTCCGCTTCTTTCTTTACTTCAAGCAATTTCTTTTCAGTACGAGCAATAAGTCCAACATTCACACCCTCTTTAGCTAGTTGAATTGCTGTTGATCTTCCAATTCCACTGCTTGCCCCGGTGATATAAGCAACTTTCCCTTTTATCTCTTGTGCCATTTTTAATCATCCTTTCTACTAATCTTATCTTTAAGTGTAAAGTCTAGCAACGGAAGAATCCACAAATAAAAATTAAGATTCTACTAATAATAGTTAAAAGTATCTTTTCAATCCCAATCTAGCAAATAAGAGTGCTTGAATAAAGAAAACAACTCCCCATACCAGTGTTGGAATAAGAAACGTCATATTCGCTAAGTTCGTTGCATCCCCTGCTCTACTCGGTGAGACAAAGCTAAGGTACATAATCTCGAATGATGAAGTAACAGACTCCACTAACACTAGCGAGGTTATGAATAACGCAAAATAGTCTAAAACCTTTTTAGAACCTTTAATTAGTACCCACGTAAATACAGCAATGATCGTAAGAATCCAGAATAAACCATATGCATTTCGAATCCAAAATAGTAAACTAATGAGTAGCGTTCCTAATAAAATTAATAATACATATTTACTTTTCCTTTTATAAATCAATGTAAGAAACAAATAAGCCATAAAAGATGCAAATAAATATCCAGCAATACTAGTTAAAAATCCGCCTAACCAATACCGATGACTGGCAAGCGTAACACCTTCTGTATTTGAGAATAAGGATATCGATTGTACCTTCCCACCAGTGATAATGGACATAAGTGCATGACCTGTCTCATGGATTAACGTATTAACAATGGAAAAGTATGGACCTATAAGTGGCATTTGAGTTAAGAATATTGCCAAAACAATAAATAAAATAACCTTTTTTTTCATTGTATTTCCCCTTTGTTCCTAGTATATCAATTACTTTTTCAAATTGATAATCAGAACAACAAAAAAGTGTTAGGTAACAAAAAGACGATTGTCTATTTGTGATAGCTAACACTTACAAGTAACTTTTAATTAATACTTAGATATTTTTTGCATATCTATCATCAGGAATATTATTCAGTACCACATAAAGGCTTACATTTTTTGTTCCAGTATTAAGAAAAGCAAGCTCCTCATCTCCACCAATAAAAACAGTGTCATTTTTTTCTACCACAACTGTTTCTCCATCGATGTTAAATTCTCCATTACCTTCTAAAACTAATAGTTGTACATTTGATCCTGGATGCTTATGTGCAGGCAACGATTGTCCTGGTTTGAAGTTCAAGATAAAAACGGTCGTCTTACCTTCTTTTATAATGACACGTTTTGTAAGCTTTTCCTCAGTAAATTCCATAAATTCATTGATATTATTTCTTTTCACTATTTAGCACTCCCTTAATTTAATTATTGATTCACATGAATTATATATGACAATCATTATCATTGGTGTGATTTAAAACACTTAATCTGCACTTTCAATTGATCACGCTTTTTCACTTCTTTTCAATTCTTTTCTTATTACTCTATTAAGGACAATAACACAAATCCCAGCAATCGGAGCGACTGCATACGCATAGTCAGCTAAAGCATCTAATTCTAAATTCCGAAATACAAGTAAAGAAATAACACAGATTATCATTATAGAAAATAAAATGTTTTTTAACCGATTTAATTTTTCAACCTTTTCATTGTTCAACTTAACCTCTCCCTTCTTTCAATTGGCTAATAAAACAGGGACAAGTACTTTTTCCTTGTCCCCTTGCTTATATCTCATAACACGTTAACATGCTTCCCTTTCTCTTCTAATAACTCCTTGTAAAAAGGATCCTCTCCAATACAATAAATGTAATCACAAAAAGAAAGTATTTCCTCCATATCATGGGATGTATAAATTATCATTTTGTCTTTTTCTTTAGCCAAATTATAAAGGTAGCTACCAATTTCTTTTCTCGATCGCAAATCTATTCCAACCGTTGGCTCATCTAAAAGCAGGATTTCTGGGTCATGAATCAGACTAATAGCAATGTTTAATTTACGCTTCATTCCACCAGATAGAACCTTTGCTTTTTCCTTCCACTCTGTAAGCTTCATATCTAAGCAAATTTGTCTGAGTTGCTTTTTGGATTTTTTCTCCCATGACAACTTTTCAAAAAAAACCATGTTTTCTTCAACAGAGAATTCCTCCCAAATAGCAATTTCTTGGGGAATATAGCCGATTTTTTTTCTGAGTTTCTGTTTATCTGTCACATAGTTAAGATCCTGATATGTGATCGTTCCTTTTTCAAGAGGAAGTAAGGTTGCTAATGTGTTTAACACTGTTGATTTCCCTGCTCCATTTTCGCCTACTAATCCAACTACTTCACCCTTTTTAATTTGAAAAGAGACATCTTTTAGTACACGTTTAGAACCGTAATCTTTTGTTAAGTTATTTACTGTAAGCATTAACTTTCTCCTTTCTCCAATACCAAATAAAAAGTATGATTAGTAGAACAATGAGCCAAGCCGTGATAACTTGACCTTTTAAAAAGGCATGAATTGGACTTGCATAAATTAGCCATGGCCAACGATCTGTTAATCCATCTATCGGAATGAAGGCCCCTCCGATCACAGAAAAGAATATAGTCGCAAGAATCGAAGAGATGTAATAAAAAAAAGCTGTCCGGAAGTATAATGCAAACAAGAAAGCCGCTATACTAATCGTTAAACGGAAACTTATTATCGTTACTATTTTTGCAAGATTAATTGATTGATCAAAATACATGGATAGAACCAAAATATTTATTAAGTCAAAAAGGCCTAATAAAACGAGATAAACAAAGGCGTTTCTTAACATATACGATCTAAATGATATTTTTAAAAGAGACAATCTAACTTTAATAGACGATTGCTGTTCTTTAATTACCCAATCATATATGAAGAAAGTTGTTAAAAAAGCAAAGAAAGCCCAAATCCCCCAAACATTCCATAAGGAAATGCCACTCTCTTCCTGTTTCGGTTCAATTTGATTATAAAAAGTAAAAGTAGAATGTAGTAACGCCTCTTCCTCCCGAATCTCGTTGCTTCTCACGATAATCTCTTCCCAACCCCAACTTTTCTCTCCACCAAATTGTCTTACCAATTGGTCAACAGTATGAGCAGCTTTAGCGTTACCAGCATCTTGTTGCACATAGGAGGTAATCGCTTCTTTTACAGGAGTATAGGCCAAAGACATATCAGAAACATAAGCCGTTATTACCTGATTGCGACTATTATTCTGGATACTTTCTTGATACCCATCCTTAATAACAAAAACACTATCTAATTGATGTTGTTCGAGTTGGACCAACGCTTCGTCCTTATTCATTTTTTTTACAGCAAGAAGCGGTACATTACCTATTGATTGAGATAAGTTCTCTGCCATTATCGAGTCATCCTCGATTACTAGTCCAACTGGAATTTGCATATCGTTTTGCCATTGATTTGCAACCGAAACAAATGTACATGTTGCAATAATCGGCAAAAGAAGCCAACATATCATACTTAATGGCTGTTTACTCCAATGAAGTGCGCGCGTATATAGAATTGCTTTCATGCTTGTCGTCGCTCCTTCCATATAGCAATCGCTATTACAACACAGATACTAGTGACAGACAAGGTAAGCAGCAACGTGTAATTAACATACATCCGACCTTTAAGTGCAACTTCGTTTAACCAATAAAATGTCTCAGTTGAATAAAGATAAGGCATAATGAATTTTACCTCTTCTGGAAAATATAAAGATGGTAGTAGCGATCCACTCATGAATAATACAAATGCCGTAAAAAAAAGCTGGACGATTAGTGCCAATTTGTTTGATTTAATCAGTAGTTCGATTAGCAATAAACCGACTAAAAACAATGTACTGTATAAACTAACTAATACGCTAATCCTTACGTAGTCAATAAGGTAAAACTCGATATCCATTACATTTATGAATAAATAGAATCCAACCATCGCTAAAATAAATCCATAAAATAACGATACAATAAAACGAGAAACAAGCCGTTGTAAAATAGTTACACCATATAACCTCATCCGATTCCACATCGTCATGCTCTCTTCTTTTCCTAATAAAATGTAGATACTTACGATCCATATTGTAAATAAGACAAACCAACCTGATAGGGAAAAGTATTGAAGTGGTGAAGATGTAGTTATATTAGCTATTTCTTTCTCATGGATTACTTTATCGTTTGATATGGTAAACAGCATAAATTGATTAAACTGTTTCATTAGAATTTCTTGACGTTTTGCATCGTCTATTGGTAGTTGTTGTGCATATTCATCTATTGTTAATATGTTTGCCTGTGCGGATGCAATATATCGCGACATACTATCAATTAGTTCTTTAATCATATAACTATCTACTGGCCTATCGGGGTTTCCAATAATGGAAATCTCTACAGCATTTCCTTTATATAAATCATCTGTGAAGTTTTCCGGAAAAGTGATGTAAGTACTAATGTTCCCGTTCTCTATTGCACGATCTGCCTCTTCTTCTGTATATTCACTAATATGTATGTACGAACCTAATAACGAAGAATCATCAATAACAGTAACCAACATTGTAGTTTCTTCAGATTGATCTAGATCAACCAAACCAACTTGTATTGACTCCTCATCATTCGGAAGAAATAGAGCGACAATAACAGTAAGACACAAACCAATAATTAGAATTGGAAATAACAAAAGAAGAGGAATAAACTTCCACTTCTTTTGTAGCTGTTCTTGATATTGTTTGATAAAAAATAAAATCCTTTTTAAACTAGACATTATAAACACTTCCGTTCATTACAAACCAGAACCAGAGTCAAACATTGATCCATAAAATTCCGTCATCCATTGCTCAAACTGAGGTGTAACGTCCTCCATCATAAACGTATCAATTTCAGCAGTACTCATCGTACCTAAATTGACAACATCCATCGATTCCGTATCAATATCTAAGCTTTTAACGAGTTGTGAATTGGTATTAATATGCAACTTAAAGTCATTTTCACTAATGCCATCACCCTTAAGGGATACATACTGCTCCGTGTTTGTTTGGTCATTATTATACGTAGATGTTCCATTCCAAATCACTTCCATCGGAGAAGAAAATTCATCTTTTATTGCTAATCTGCGATCAAAGTTTCTTGTACCATCTTCAATTTCTTCTGAGCCTGTATAAGACGCTTCGAAAGCACCTACTGAAACAGTAATCTGGTCGTCTGCAACATTATCCTGCCAAGATAAATCGCCCGTTAAATTCATTGTATTCGCACCAAATTCATCGGTCACTACCAATTCATAATCAAACATTTGATCCTGTTCGTTCATTACTTGTTTGCCTATAAACTCAAATACTACTAACTCAGATTCAGACGGACCCATCTCCACAGAAAAGTCACGTTGAACAATAAGATCATCTTTTATCCACAAAGTAGAAGTCAATCCACCAGGGATCTTAAAGTCATTTATCGCTTCTTTTGCCTCGGCAATTTCTGCTTCAAAGTCTTCCGTAATTTGGGCTAATTCATCAGAATTTGAAGAAAAAGAACCAAAAGAAGCTTGATTTTGAATGACTTCTTTTAATATTTCATCTTGTTCAGCTTCATTCAGTACCTTAACCATAATTTCTTTCATCTTTTCTTCTGATAATTGAAGTGTAATTTTTGAAGTTGTAATCGATTCACCATTAACTTCTATCGATTCATCCTCAGAAGTAAATGAATCCTCAGGTAGTTCTTCATAGACCATTTTTAGATAGGCATCCTGAAAATGGTCTTTTTCGTCCTCGCTTACAACAGTTTGATTAAAGAAAGAATCAAACTCAATTTCTTCTTCTCCTGTATAAGTCATTGGATCTATTTCATATAGTAAGTTACCAAGTTCATTTTCTTTCACTTGTACATACTGATCAAGAAACGGCACAGAAGCCAACATTTTATCAGTTGTAAGATAAAACTCAATATCCTCGATTGACATTTCAGCAACGTTTACCGCAGCCTCAAATTTCATTTCTTTATTCTCTGGATCTAAACTGTTCGTTAAAGATATAGTAGAACTATTAATAATTTCCTGCATTCCTGTAGAGTCAAAACCTGCCGGATCATTAAATGCAGCAGAAAGCTCTAGATTGGTTTCACTTGGTGTTTCTTTAATTTCTTCGGCCCAATCAAATTCAGCACTATAACGATTTTCTACAACTTCAGTCATGAAATTAGCTGTATTTAGTTCCGCTAAAAAGTAGTCTTGTTTTGAAGTTTTCGTAAGTAATGTTGTAGCCGTTATCGTACCACCAACTAGTATTACAGCTGCTATAATACTAATCCAAATTGTTTTTTTTGAAAATCGTTTACTTTTTCTTTCCAATAATATCCCTCTTTCTGTTTTCGTTCTATAATGTTGTGAAAACCTAGTCATTAGTTCCAAAAATCACTAGATTACTAGACATTCTATAAAATTATCACATCAAATCCCGACAAAGTCAATATAGTATAAATAGTTAGAAAACACTGCTAAGCAATATCACTTTTATTAAGCTATGTACTTATTGGTAAATAAGACCTTACAAATTATTTATAGTGCTAATTATCGAAATCGTTCATTATCTTTTGCGAATTTTCACTGAAGAAACGCGATGATCTAATCCCTTTTTCAATATAATGTCGGCACGCTTTTTCGTAGGTCTTATATTCTGTTTAAGGTTCTTTTTATTTATTCTATTCCAAATATCTTTCGCA
The DNA here is from genome assembly GCF_003426055.1 of Paraliobacillus sediminis. Classification (NCBI taxonomy): domain Bacteria; kingdom Bacillati; phylum Bacillota; class Bacilli; order Caryophanales; family Bacillaceae; genus Paraliobacillus; species Paraliobacillus sediminis. The sequence goes on along the minus strand of NZ_QJSI01000003.1, from coordinate 476,266 downwards.
ATCACTTCTGTTTCTTGATCAGAAAGCGTAGCGTATTTATTGAAATAGGAATTTTGTTTTGTAAAAGCAGTGTTTTTTAGTATTTTAAAACGGTCAACATACCATTTACTAATATCTCGTTCATCAGCATCTACATAAATCGAAAGATCAAAAAAGTCAGAAACAAAAATATTCGGTGTTCGTTCTCCTACGAGCTTGGAAGTCTGTAAAACATTTATTCCTTCAATGATCACGATCTCTGGTTCACCAAGATCAATATATTGATTTGGTAAAATATCATATTGTTCATGTGAATATATTGGGGCTTGAATATTTTTTTCACCTGACTTAACATGTTTCATAAAATCAATTAACGCTTTTCGATCATAACTCTCAGGAAACCCCTTTTTATTCATTATTCCTTTAGCCTCAAGTACATCGTTCGGATATAAAAAACCATCTGTTGTAATTAGTGCAACTTCAGGTTGAGTAGTTAATTTTAACAGTAGAGATTTTAAAATTCTTGCTGTGGTACTTTTTCCTACTGCAACACTTCCCGCTACCCCAATAATAAATGGAACCTTCTTAACTTCCAGTTGAAAAAAGACATCATTAACCTTATCGGATTTTTCAGCTGCTTCCATACTAACGGATAGATAGCGAATTAGTGGTAAATATATAGCGATAATTTCTTCTAATGATATGTCTTCATTTATTCCACAAAGGAACTCAATTTCAGATTGTGTTATGTTTAGCGGTGTATTCGAACGAAACTCTGCCCATTCTTCTCTTGTAAAAGACATAAATCTTGAGTATTTACTTTTTTGCATATCTAAGCTCCTAAACTATGAACTACATTTAATCTAGCATATTTTATTTTAACATAAAATTCCATGCATGCTTATTGTTTATTGAGAAAAAACAAAAAAGGCTACTACATTTATGTAATAGCCTTTCTAAGTTTCTATTCTTGTATTGTAAATACTTCCAATTACCATGCGCACAGAAGACCTTAATTACTGTGTACTGCATGAAAACTGCTGTAATCCGTTATCTTTTTACTTATCTTATTTTTTTCAATGCGCCGCTCCATGAAAGAACTTGATCAAGCATTTCATTGGCATTCGTAGCATGGTAATCTGCAGGTTTGAACTCACTAAAGTTTTCAAAGTCAGTCATTAGTGAAAATCCGATTGCTGTTCTTACATCAGCAACTTGTAATTCACCTAGAATTAAACGTAGGTTTTCATATGCTCTCGCACCACCAAGTCCGCCATATCCAACAAAACCGGCAGCTTTATTATTTACTTCTGGATTCAAGTAATCTAGTGCGTTTTTCAAAGCACCACCTATTGCATGGTTATATTCAGGCGTAACGAAAATATAGCCATCAAATGAAGCAATCTTTTCAGACCATGCCTTAATTGCCGCTTCTGCCTCTTGTTTTCCAGCCTCAGGTACTACTGCTCCTAAAAATGGTAGGTTATAATCCACTAAGTCGACAATTTCATATACAGCATCATCGTTACGGTTTGTTGCAAATTCATACGTCCAGTTAGCAACAGCTTCTCCATTACGACCTTGACGAACACTTCCTAAAATAATTCCTATCTTTAACATTATATTTCCCCCTCGTGTTTACTTAATATCTCGAATATGAGATATTAGTAATTATAAGCTTTAAATCCTGACAAGTCTAATTTTACGTATTAGATTAAAGGAAAAATATGCCCTATTCAGCAGTCACCTGATCAACGATCGATTCTACTTCATTTCTAGTAATTTTTTCTCTTCCGCTTTTTAATGCTTTTAATGTTTTATTTGCAAGAGCTAAAGGAATTTTACAAAAAGTCAGGATGTTGCGATTCGTTATATCCTTTATGTATTCCTGCCCTAAATTAAGATTCGTTGTAGCATAGTGAAACATATCATCGCGGTTCCAGTTGTCAGGCATGAAACTAACACCACGCTCACTATCTTCTTCTTGATTACGTAATATATTAACAGATTGCAGACCTCTACCAAAAGCAATCGCTAATTCTCTATCTGTTTCTGTATTATCATACCATTTCCAAATATCTGATAGCATAACACCTACAAGTCCAGCGACGTAATACGTATAGTCGTCTAGTTCTTCTCTACTAGTAATTTGCCAATCTTTCATTGCCCAGTCTCCCATACCTGCTGCCATTATACTAGTCGACTCTTTTACTTGCTCAACTATTCCTTCAGGGCAAATAAGAAGCCAGTCGCCGAGGCGTAAGGTAACCTCTGGTAAAAAAGATTTATATTCTTCAAGTAGTTGTTGATATCTTTCATTATCAAACTCACTCTTTAATAGTGCACTTATAGAATGCAACAAATGTTGTTTAATTTCTGGTTGGAGCATTTCATGATCTTCAATTTCATCAATTGCACGCATACATAAATATGCGGAAGCTACCGTCTTTTTTAATGTAGGTTCCAATAAGGTAATTGGTATATAAAACGTTCGACTCGTTAGCTTAAGTACTTTCATAGCTTCTTTTTGTAGTCTTTTTTCATCTATCATTTCTTTTTCCTCCTTTAAACCATGAGGTCAAATAGGTTCTATATCCCATTTATTAAATGTGTCTATCTCATGCAGTTTAGTACCTATTTATTGTACCATGAAATTTTTATTCATAACATAGTAAATAAGGGCATCACTTGCAAAGTAATCGTTCCAAACACTTTTAAACTAAAATAACATGTTTGTACGTAATAATTAGTACCTTTTTGATAAATCTAAATTTTCTGAAATATAATGCTTTTTTTGTATAGAAGTCAACGGTGTAAGTGTTTACAACAACTGACAAAATAACTTTCATTTCTGTTTTTGTCTGTAAGATAATATAACATGTTTATTGAATACCTCTTTTATTCCTTTAAAATAAGAGCAACAGAAAGTAATTGAGAGGTGGATTTCAATATGGAAACAAAAATCGATAAAAACATTTACAAAGGAAATCGAAAAGTTTTAGGTTTTACCACGTTAGCATTTTTCATTACGTTTGTTGTATGGTTTAACATGGCTCCATTCATATCCACTTTAAAAGAAACTTTTAATCTATCAAATGACCAAGTAGCTATTTTAGGAATAGCCAACCTTGCACTAACAATACCAGCTCGTGTATTAATTGGTATGCTTGTTGACAAATTTGGTCCCAAAAAGGTATTTTCTAATTTATTAATGATTTTGAGTATCCCTTGTTTTGCTTTTGCTCTCTCAGATTCATTTATTCAATTAATGATCTCCAGAATGTTTCTAGCAATTATCGGTGCTGGTTTCGTTGTTGGTATCCGACTTGTTTCTGAGTGGTTCCCTTCTAAGCAAGTTGGTTTAGCAGAAGGAATCTATGGCGGTTGGGGGAATTTTGGTTCAGCTGCTGCTGCAATAGTTTTACCAACATTAGCGGTTATTTTTGGTGGTGACAATGGATGGAGAATTGCAATTGCTTTAACAGGTCTTATTGCACTTGGTTATGGATTTATATTCAAACGAATAGTAAGTGATACGCCAGTAGGAATAGAATATAAACGACCTAAAAAAAGTGGCGCATTAGAGATTACCAGTTATAAAGATATGGTCGGTCTAATTATCATGACAATTCCAGTATACGGCATTCTCGGTTTTTTAACGTATAGACTAGGCTGGCAACTAAATTTTATTAGTGATGGTATTGCCTTTACTGTTCTTGGTGTCTTATTCTTTTTCTTGTTATTAAATGTTTATAAGATTTGGGATGTAAATAAAGAAACGCTAAAGAATGGTGTACCAGAGAAAGAAAAATACTCCTTTAAACAAGTAGCTATTTTGGACTTTTCTTATTTTTGCACATTCGGTTCAGAACTTGCAGTTGTCTCAATGTTACCTTTTTTCTTTGAACAGACTTTTGCACTAAGTATCACACAGGCAGGTTTGATTGCTAGTAGCTTCGCCTTTATGAATCTAATGTCACGTCCAGGCGGTGGTTGGTTAAGTGATAAATTTGGACGCAAAAAAACATTAAATATCTTAATGCTAGGATTAGCTCTTGGATACATTGGTATGTCTCAAATTGGATCCGGTTGGCCGATAGGTCTAGCCATCGCTATCACAATGTGTTGCTCGTTTTTTGTTCAAGCAGGTGAAGGCGCTGTTTATGCAATGGTTCCGCTTGTAAAGAAACGTGTAACTGGACAAGTTTCTGGTATGGTAGGCGCATACGGTAATATTGGTGGTACTGTATTCTTAACTATCTTTAGTTTTGTGAGCCCTAGATTCTTTTTTATTACGATAGCATGTGCAGCAGTTGTTTGTTTCTTTTGCACACTATTCTTAAAAGAACCAGATATGGTTGCAATTCAAGAGCAAACTTTTGAAAAAGAGGAAGAAAGTTCGCCACAAGTTTCTACAAATATAATGTAAAGATTAGGTGTCAGATACTAGCAGAGAATATCCTGCTAGTATCTGACACCTTTTTATAAAAAACTAATTCTGTTTTTATTCACACGATCTTATTACTTCTATTTCACTCTCTTAATTGCCATCTACTACATCTTTAAAGATTTCGTACGAACGCTTTTGTACTTCAGGATCATATATATAAGATACAGCCATTATTTCATCCACGTTATATTTATCTTGAAAATTCGTCAATTGTTTTCTAATGGTGTCTTTTCCACCAACTAAAGCAACACTCGACATAGAACTTGCCATTGCTTTCTCTTGTGGTCCCCATATCTGATCCATGTCTTTAACAGGGGGGCTTAATGGATTTTTAGTACCACGTACAATATTCAAGAAGAATTGTTGCATGGTTGTTAATTCAAATTCAGCCGCTTCATCACTTTCAGCAGCAATGACATTCAGACATACAGTCATATAAGGTTTATCAAGGTATTCAGAAGGTTGGAAACGGTCACGATAAATCGCTATCGCTTCTTCCATATGTTTCGGCGCAAAGTGTGAAGCAAATACATACGGCAAGCCTAATTTGGCCGCTAAAACAGCTGAATCCGTCGATGACCCTAGAATATAAAGCGGAATATTTGTACCAACTCCTGGATGTGCTTTAATATAACCTTGGCCCTCATCTGGTCCAAAATACGTAAGCAAGTCTTTAATATCATCTGGAAATGTATAGACAGTATCATTCCCAGATCGTCTTAATGCATTAGCTGTCATCATATCGGTGCCAGGTGCACGACCTAAACCTAAGTCCAAACGATTTGGATAAATGGTTGCCATCGTACCAAATTGTTCAGCTACTACTAAAGGTGAATGATTCGGCAGCATGACCCCACCAGAACCAACACGGATGTGTTCGGTATGTTCCAAAGTATGTTTTATTAAAATGGAAGTAGCTGAACTTACTAGTGTTGGTGTATTGTGGTGTTCTGCTATCCAATATCGTTTATAACCCATTTTCTCTGTTGCTTGTGCTAGGTGAACCATATCGTCTATCGCTTCTTTAGCTCCATGACCTTCTCTAATAGGCGCTAAGTTTAAGACAGATACGGGTATGTTTGTATGTGCCATTTAGTTCTGTCCCTTCTTTCTCTTTATTGATTCCTTATAATAGTAGCACCATAAAATCAAGGAAACAAATAGAAAGGCTTGCACTACTAAATCTTCTTTTTCACATCTTCCCTTATTGATTCAATAATATCGTCTGGCAAAGTCGCAGGCATTGATGTGTTAGCTTTAAATACCCAGGTATTAACAACCTCTAGGTCAGCTTTATTTAAAATAACACTATACATTTTATTATCCTGAGTAAAATCCACCGTGATCGATTCTTGGCTATATAGTTCATCATCAATAATCATATTCTTAATTTGATATCCATCCATGCTTTACTCTCCTTATGACACACTTTTATTATGTATTGAACAACCTTCACTTAATGTTAAGTGAAGGTTGTTCAATAAACCTACTATCACTTAGTTATTGTTTTTCTTGTTATTTTGTTGATTAGAACCTTTTGTCATTGAATTCGTTGTATTATCCACAAGATTAGCGGTTTGATCGACAGCATTCATTGCAATATTTTCAGTTGCTTGAATTGTATTTTCGGCAGCTTCAAAAGCAACACCAGCCGTATTTTTAACAGCCTTCGCAACTTTTTTAGCTCCACCTTTTTGATTGTTAGTGTTTTGGTTTTCCATATCCTTCACCTCCCCGAACAACAAGGTTAGGGTATGTACTTTAACTAAAAAATATCCAAAAAAAAATAGGAGTTAAACTCCTATTTAAACTTCTTGCTCTGTTTGACTTTTATTAGTTGTTAACATAAAGAATGCAATCGCACCAATAGAGGATGTAAGAAACAAGATAACACCCATTGGTATTGCTGTTGTTTCATCAATACCTACAAGTGGAGAGACAAGCGACCCAAGTAATAAGGGAAACATACCTAACACAGCACTTGCACTACCCGCTCGATGCCCCTGTTTCTCCATTGCAAGTGTAAATGAACTTGTCAGTACCATGCCCATCGCGGTCATATAAATAAAAATCGGTATGACGAGCATTGCTAATGGCCCTTGAATGATCGTCATAATAAGTAACAATGACGTCGCACTGACAGCAATAATAACTGCAACGCGCAACAATTTCCTTTCATGAATAATGCCACCTAAACGTCCAATAGTAAAACTACCAGTTATAATTGCTAAACCATTTATACCAAATAGAACACTAAAAACTTGTGGCGACACATCGTATATCCCTTGATACACGAATGGTGTTCCGGATACATAAGCAAAACTACCTCCATGTACAAAACCAACAACTAGTGCATATCCAAAAAATGAACGATCCTTCATTAAATTACCCATTGTTTTAATCGAATGCCTTAATGAACTCGGGATTCTATTCTCAACTGGAAGTGTTTCTTTTAATCGAAATGCTACTGTGACCACAATAATAAAACCTAATAATCCCAAAAAGAAAAATATCGTATTCCAATTTGCGAATGGCAGTAATAAGATTGCACCACCAGTCATCGGTGCAATCATTGGAGCGGCTGCATTAATGACCATTAAAAGTGCAAAGAATTTCGTGAACTCTCTTCCAGTAAAAACATCACGTACGACTGCACGAGATAAAACAATCCCAGCCGAAGCTGTTAGTCCTTGTAAAAATCGAGCTAGTATCAAGGTAGTAATATTAGGAGCGATTGCACAAAGTACAGATGCTAGCGCAAACAAGGAAATCGATATTATTAAGGGTTTCCTTCTACCCTGCGCATCACTAATTGGGCCTATAATTATTTGACCTACTGCAAGCCCGATTAAACATGTTGTTAAACTAAGTTGAACGAGTGAAGCACTAGCATTTAAATCACTTGCAATATCAGGGAAACTAGGCAAATACATATCAATATTAAGTGGACCTAGTATCCCGAGCATACTGAGCAGAAAAGCTAATGCTAATCTCTCTTTTCCTGTTGGATTATGTAACATGAATTTTAACGCACCTCTTCTACTTTTTATATACATTCTATAGACATCTATATAGTCTATGATAGACTGCTAATCTTGTCCAGTGATCGGGATTAGAAATGTTTTTTTCTAGGAGAGGCATTACTATATTTCTAAACCTTATTCGTTTTGGATTAAATGACTTAGTTCCAGATGGAATAGAAGTTAAAGAATGTATTGCTTTTACAATTTTCTCATTAAAAACAAGCACTTAGATCAACTAGATGAATATCCTGTATTTTGAAAGGAGATGAAGAAGAAGTGAGTATTGAGCACCAGGATTTTAATAACGAGCAATACCAATTTAGAAATATGCATGATTCATGCGAAGGTTATATGCATCACCATGTTCTTCTTAACCATCAAGATGGGAATTCTTTTGATGGGATTATTGTTGATGTAGATCTTAGTAATGTTACGGTATTGGTCGGTGAAGATGTGATCGAAGAGGATACAGAAAATAACCGATATGGTGGTTATGGTTATGGTGCACCTAGAAGAAGATTTAGACGTTACAGACCACGTCGTTTTCCGTTGGCAAGTCTTGCAGCCCTGTCCCTATTACCTTACGTAGCACCAGTTTATCCAGGATATCCAGGATATTACCCATATCCTTATTATTAATGATTAATGGTTGATATTTTGATTCAAAAATAACAAAGTCCAATTTCTATAAAGGGGTCAGGAACTACAACTTACACTTCGACTTGTAGTCCTGATCTCTTTTATGCATGCTCTCTGTTTTAATCTCGTCTAAAGTTACCCATTACTTCAACCGTTTCACTGATACTTACAAAAGCAGTGTCATCTACGTTCTTAATCAATGACTTAACTAATGCGAGTTCATAGCGAGAAATCACGGTGTATAATATTTTTCTTTCAGAGTTAGAATAACCCCCTTCACCGTTCATCACTGTAATACCTCTTATCAAATTTTTTATTAACGTATCTTTTAACACATCACCTTTACTTGTTACGACCATTAAACTTAATTTTATGTGACGTGTATGCACCCGATCAACCACAATTCCACTAATATAAATGGATGCCATTGTATATAATGCAAGGTCCCAGGAAAAAATAAATCCCGAAATAAAGACGACTATACTATTTAAACCGAATATCATTCCGCCAAGTGGAATATCACGTTTTTGAGTGAGCACGAGACCAATAATATCAGCCCCACCAGATGAAGCATAAAAACGTACGATCAGGCCAACCGCAATACCTATAATGACCCCACCAAATACCGAGGATAATAATACGTCATCGGTTATCTCTACCACAGGAATATATTGCATCGAAATAGAGGTTACAAAGACACAAAATACACTGTTCATAATAAACTCTTTACCTAACTTCAACCAACCTATGATAAAAATAGGTACATTCAATACTACAAGCCAAATACCACTGTTTATCGGCGTTAATAAACCAAAAATCATTGCAAGACCCGTTACACCACCAGATAGTATTTCATGAGGAAGTAAGAACATATTAAAAGCAAAGCCTAAAACAATAGAAAACACGAAAAGAATACTATATTTATATAGTTGAAACATCTTGCTCCCTCCAATCAATTATTAAAACGAACATATCGTGCATTTTAGTCGTATTTTCAAAGAAAGTCAAAGGGTTAACTATCAATTATGTATATTTCATTAAATTGTGGAGAAGATAAAAACACTTAAACAATAAAAGGTGATGGTGATGAAGATGTTCAAATATTACATAAAACAATTTTGGAAGGTAAAGACCATTAGGCACTGGGATTTTCATGACAAAGTGAAATTTTTTTCGATAACAAATGTACTGATGTTAACTTTAGCAATCTCATTTAATAAGAGTAACGTATTAAATATTTTTCTCACAGTTTTCTTCTTAACATCTATTTCTTACTTCATTTATTTAATTGGAAAACAATTGCTACTAAGAATAGGTGATTTTTCCTCTAAGCCAGCGTATTTTAAGAACAAAAAATTTCTTATTAACGAAATGAATCAAATGAGTAGCAATGAATTCGAGGAGTTATTATCTCATTTATTCAAGCAACAAGGCTATCAAGTGAAGAGGATACCAAAATCAGAAGAAATTGGTGCAGATTTACTTTTAAAAAAAGAACATGATGTAATCGTTGTTCAAGCTAAACGAAGATCAATAGCCATTGGTGATGTTGCAGTTAATGAACTGCTACTTGCAGCAGAGAATTATAACGCTAATAAGAAATGGATCATTACAAATAGGTATTACACAAGTAATGCAATCTTACAAGCACACTTAAAAAGTGTAACATTATTGAATCGTGATGATTTATTACAGATGCTAAAAGCGTATAAAACACCAAAGAGAAAGCGAAAACAGAAATTTGCAAAAGAAAATTGATAAATGAAATGGGACCAAGCAGTTATTATGCTTGGTCCCATTTCACATTCTAAAGTTCTTCTTTGCCAACGACACCATTGATCGAATAACTTGCTGTTAGTGTAGCATTTAACGAATGCGAAACGGAACAATATTTGTCCTTTGATAACTGAATCGCACGAATCACTTTGTCTTCAGGTAACTCACCATCCAATGCATAATGAATAGAAATGGTAGTAAAACGTTTTGGATGATCGTCTGCACGTTCCCCTTTTACATCCATTTGAAAATGCAGTGGCTCTATTCGCATTTTCTTTAAAATAGATATCATGTCTATACCAGTACAACCGGCAACTGCATTTAACAGTAACTCTGTCGGTCTAGCACCTAAATTCTCTCCTCCTACCTCTTCTGAAGCATCCATTTTAATTTCATGTCCTGAAGGTGTTGTATTTGAAAAAGCCATCTTTCCATCCCATTTAATTGTTAGTTCCATCATATAGTCTCCTTTTATCTAGATAGCATTAATATTGTACATCAATTATTTAAATCAATTCCATAATCATCTTCTAACTTTTTATATATTTCCTTTAATTTAGGTTTTTTCCCGACGATATTTCTAATTTGATACGCAATATTTATTAAATCCGTATTTTGTTGGTCCTCTGGTAGTCCTTTTTCTGATTGATAGGTTTCGTATAATGTATTATCCAATAAGCGTAAGATAGAATATTGTGTCTTCACCGCTTGTAATAAAAGTTCTTCTTTATAATTTGAATTCGACTCGTCCATTATTCGTTTCTCCTTTATATTTCAGTTAACTTCAATCGTCTATAATATAGTAATGACTTGATTACAAACATGCTATACATAATACTAGCTAATCCTAAAATAAGAACTGTAGCATCTAGTACTTCTCTATTTCCGCTCGTTAAAGCGAAATTAATATGCTGTACCATAAAATAAATATACAGTGCTATTACTGGTACAAATAATAACAAATGTGTTAACATCACACGTCTTCCATGTTGCAATAACTCACTACGGTCACTGTATAAAGTTGGCCGTTCTGCTTGATAAAGCTGTGACCAAATTGACCATTTAGAAAACATTAAACTAGAAGTGTAAATCAACTTCCAACCAGCTTCTTTATGCATATCGAAATAACTTTGAGGCGTTGTATTTTGACAATCCGCAAAGTAGCTAACTTTTCTAGGAACACCTTTTTCAAAATAGAAAATTCCAAGCTTATTCATCCGGTACAGATGATACCCCTTCGCTTCCATTGACTCTAGCCAAGTTACCATTTTATCTGGCGCATATATCCAACCAAATCGTAACTTCATCACTACGTGTGCCTTCTTATTTCTGTAATATATTGGTTTCACTATTTCATTTTTTACCAACAGTTTAGTTGACTTTTTTATTTTGATTAGTGTGTATGTAGGTAACATCCAAATGAATATCCAGATTGCAATCATAACAATCCACATCGGGCTTTTTTCAATTATTACATTATCTTTATTGAACAATAAATCAAATACTAGGAATAAAGGGCTGATAGACATAGCAATGACAAAAAACAATAGCACACTATATACGTCCTTTATCTTTCTATAATGCGTTACAATTCCTTCTCGTATTGGTACTGTTTTAACTTGTTCCAACGTTTTTTCATTTGCTAGCACATACCAGGAATGGCTTTTACAAACTTCCTTCCAACCATCATTATCAAGTGCCATTGATAATGGATGATCCCCCTTATCAAATCCAATTCTATAGGATAGCTCTTGCTTCATTCCTTCTTCAAAATAAAAAAAACGTGTAAGCATATTTATCTTTTTTATATGGTATCCTTCAAGTGCCATTGCAGAAAGCCACTCTTCTATTTCCACGATACGATAACTCCAAAACGGACACCATATCTTCTTCATCTAAATCCCCCTCGATATTTTAGCGCATTCGCATGGATTTCTTCAATTCTTTTGATCTCCTCTAGCATTAATACTTTACCTATTTTTGTTATTTCGTATATCTTTTTTCTTTTTTGATCTGCATAAACGCTAATAATACCATCTCTTTGCATCTTCGTTAATGTGCCATAAATCGTACCTGACCCCAATCGAATTCGATAATCTGTAATCTCTTCCACATGTTTAATAATACCGTAACCATGTCGCGGTTCCGTTAAAGATAACAGTATATAGAAAGCTGTCTCGGTCATTGGTATGTATGTTTTTAAAACTTTTTCAATTGTCATTAACACAACTCCAACTATTCTAATCATTAATTACTGTTTCATAGATCGACTATATCACATCGTGACATAAAAGACTAGATGAATTGATGCATTTAAATTGGCATTCTAGCGATAACAAAAAGATTCGAGCAAAAAAAGATGGTACCCGCGAGTACCATCTTTTTTTTGCTTATACTTCAATAATAATCGGTAGGATCATTGGTTTTTTCTTTGTTTGATTAAAAATATATTTCCCAACTGATTTTCTTACATCTTGTTTAATTGCACTCCATTGATTTCTTCCCGATGACTTTTCTTGATCTCTAACGGTTTGGGTAATCAGTTTGTTCACCTCATCAAGTAATTCCTCAGATTCTCTCATATAAACGAATCCACGTGAAATAGTATCAGGTGGAGAAATAAGTTTCTTTTCATTCTTGCTCATTGTTAGGACAATAACTAACATACCATCTTCAGAAAGCTGTTTGCGATCGCGCAAAACTACTTCTCCTACACCACCAATTCCAATCCCATCAATGTATGTATTACCAGTTGGTATTGTTCTCGTTTGTCGTGCAACTGAATCGTCAAGATCAACAACATCACCATTATTAAGAATAAATGTGTTGTCCTTCTCTACGCCAATTGATTCCGCTAATAAGCGATGTTTGAATAACATACGATATTCGCCATGTATTGGAATGAAGTATTTTGGTTGCATGAATGTTAGCATCAATTTTAAATCTTCCTGGTAGCCATGTCCCGATACGTGTAGACCGGATGAACTTTCAGAGCCATAGATTACTTTAGCACCAAGTAAATACAAATTATCAACTATTCGCGTAACATTTGTTTCATTACCAGGTATTGGTCCCGCAGCAAAAATCACTGTATCTTCTGCGAGTATATCAACGCCTCTAAAGTTACCCGTCGATAAACGCGATAAAGCTGCAAGTGGTTCACCTTGACTACCCGTACAAAGAATCGCAACTTTTTCAGGAGGCATATCATTAATTGCGGCTTGATCGATCAACATGTCATCCGGAATTTCTAAATAACCACGCTCGGTTGCAACTTCTACAACATTCAGCATACTCCGACCAAGAAGTGCAAGTTTACGACCGGTTACTTGTGCAGCATCAACTACTTGTTGTACGCGATAAATATTTGATGCAAAAGTTGAAATAATAACTTTTCTTTCCGCTTTTTCAAACGCTTCAATTATATGCTCCCCAACCATTTGTTCAGATGGTGTTAAACCTGGACGTTCAGCATTCGTACTTTCTGATAAAAGAAGTAATACACCCTCTCTACCGATCTCAACCATCTTATGAATATCTGATTTCCGATCATTTGCAGGCGTTAAATCAAACTTAAAGTCACCAGTATGCACAATATTTCCCTCTGGTGTTTTGAACACAATACCAAGACAATCCGGAATACTATGACTAACTTTAAAAAAACTCACTTCGATTTGATCAAATTCCAATTGGGTGTGTGAATCAATTTCAACCAACTCTGTTTCTCTCAATAGTCTGTGCTCTTTTAGTTTAATTTCAATTAATCCTAAGGTAAAACTAGTTGCGTAAACAGGCACCTGTAGTTCTTTCAAGAAAAATGGAATAGCTCCAATATGATCTTCATGGCCATGCGTAACGATTAACGCCTTCACTTTATCTTTATTTTCTACTAAATACGTAATATCTGGAATGATTAAATCAATCCCTAATAGACTTTCATCTGGAAATTTGTTTCCGCAATCAATCACAAAAATAGCTTCATCATACTCAATTGCATACATATTTTTCCCGATTTCACTTAAACCACCTAGTCCGAAAACGGATATCGTTTTATTAGTATTCGCGTCTCTCAAATGAATATCCTCCCATCGTAAATAATACTTTAGTATGCCCTGATGGGTGGACTATTATGAATGATTCCCATAAAAAAAAGACCCATATATAGTGATATGGAATCCTTCTTTGTCAACCTTCTTATGGATTAGTGGACCATAACCCCGCAGTTTTGATAAATGCACGTGGATGTAATTTTAATTGTCCAATAATAAATTCTGCTAAGTCTTCTGGTTGCATAACCTTTTCTGGATCACCGTCAGTTAAGTTATTGGTAACCGCAAGCTCAGTAGCAACTGTACTTGGTGTTAAGCCACTTACACGAATATTATGTTTGCGAACTTCCATTGCTAATGACTCCGTTAAACCAAGCAACCCGAATTTCGAGGCACTGTATGCACTAGTTGCAGGAGCACCCTTCTGTCCAGCAGTTGAGGCGATATTAATAATATCCCCACCATTTTTCTCAATTAATTGAGGTAACACAGCTCTTGTCACATAATAAACGCCCATTAAATTCACATCAATAATATTTTTCCAATCTTCTGGATTCAAGTCAAGAAATCCACCAAATTTGGCTATACCTGCATTATTAATTAAAATATCAGTCGATCCTAGTTCATCTGTGACTTTTTTAACAGCTGCTTCTACTTGCTCATTTGAAGCTACATCAACTGTTGCATAAGCAACTTTAACTCCAAGCGCCTCAATTTCTGCTGCAACACTTTTTAGGTCCTTTTCAGTTCGCGCAAGCAATCCTACATGGACGCCTTCTTTCGCTAATGCAATGGCTGTTGCTTTTCCGATACCTTTACCAGCACCAGTAACGAGCGCTATTTTACCTTTAATCGATTGTCCCATACAAAATACCCCTTTTCTTTGAAAAATTTGTTGGTTGAAAAAACTTCTATTAATTCATGTTATCACATGTAAGTGCCTTCTGCTATTTCTACTAGTTAAGGAACAAAAATACTTTTTTTCTATGTAAATTCTACAGACTATCGTATTATTTCGGCTTAATTCGGAAACCTTATCGGATAGGAGTGATAACAATGACACAAAAATACATGTCTATTGAAGATTTTAATGAAACACTTAAAGAGTGGACCGGCAAAACCATTGAAATATCGAAACACGAACTTGCAGACGACGATAACACAATCTTAGAATTAACCTCTATTTCTTATTCAAAGGATACTAGACGGCTTGATGAATACGAACCCATGCATACATTACAATTAAATGGTTCTGGTGAAATTAATACAGATGAAAAGAAACAACAGTCTCTCCCCTCATCTTTATATGAAATACCAATTGAAGACTCAACCATTTACAAATTTGAAGACTCAAAATTTACATTAATCACGGACAGAGGTACCTATACCATTAAGCTTGCAACAGATGAGTAATCTAAAATCTGGCCCCCTAAAGCATTACAAGATATGCTACTGGGGTTTTTGTTTTGAAAGCTTAGTAAATAATGTTGTCCACTATAAAATTCCAAACAAAAACCCCTCAATGCTTTACGCATCAAGGGGTTTTGCCTATTAATATGTTTGCATGTATTGTTCTCTTTCCCAAGGGTGTACTTGCGTGCGGAACATGTCCCATTCGATTTCTTTAGATTCAACGAAATGTTCGAATAAGTGCTCACCAAGAGCTGAAACCAATACGTCATCACCTTTAAGTAATTGTACTGCATCATATAGAGTAGCTGGCAGATCTTGAACGCCATTTGCTTCTCTTTCCTCTTTGTCCATTACATAGATGTTACGATTAATAGCTTTTGGAGCGTCTAGTTTGTTTTCGATACCGTCTAAACCAGAAGCTAATAATACTGCCATTGCAAGGTATGGATTAGCAGCTGGATCTACGCTACGAACCTCAATACGTGTGCTCAAACCTCTTGAAGATGGTACACGAATAAGTGGACTTCTATTAGAACCAGACCAAGCAACATAACAAGGTGCTTCGTAACCAGGTACTAAACGCTTATAAGAGTTTACTGTAGGGTTTGTAACTGCAGTAAAGCTTAATGCGTGTTTAATGATACCAGCGATAAACTGATAAGCAGTTTCACTTAATTGTAATGGACCATTTTCGTCCAAGAATGTATTCTTGCCATCTTTAAATAATGACATGTTACAGTGCATACCAGAACCGTTTACACCGAATAGTGGTTTAGGCATGAAAGTTGCGTGTAAACCGTGTTGACGTGCAATTGTTTTAACAACTAATTTGAACGTTTGAATATCATCAGCATGTTTCACTGCATTTGCATATTTAAAGTCAATTTCATGTTGTCCTGGAGCAACTTCGTGGTGAGAAGCTTCCATTTCAAAACCCATTTCTTCTAGTTCAAGAACGATATCACGACGGCAATTTTCACCAAGATCTGTAGGTGCTAAATCAAAATAACCACCATGGTCATTTAAATCTAATGTAGGATTACCTTTTTCATCTAGTTCGAACAAGAAAAATTCCGGCTCTGTACCAATATTAAATGTAGAGAATCCTAGTTCTTCCATTTTCTTAATATTACGTTTTAAGTTGTAACGTGGGCAACCTTCAAAAGGCGTACCATCTGGATTATAAATGTCACAAATGAAACGAGCAACTTTTCCTTTTTCAGATGTCCAAGGAAATACTACGAAAGTATCTAAGTCTGGATATAGTTTCATATCTGATTCTTCAATACGAACAAATCCTTCGATTGATGAACCATCAAATACCATTTCATTAGCGAATGCTTTGTCTAGTTGACTTAAAGGAATCTCAACGTTTTTAATTGTTCCTAGTAAATCCGTGAATTGAAGACGGATAAACTTAACGTTTTCCTCTTTAATTAGTTTTCTGATTGAATCTTGCGTAAATTTTGACATGCTTTCCTCTCCTTTAGGTAATCTTTTTAATGGAAAAACCTTGAAAGTTCTCCCTGTCTTAACGAAGCCTTGCCTAACCTACCTGATTCCAGCAACTCTTTTTGGAGTATTTTTCTGAGTTCCTTTTCTGTTAATTCAGGTGGCATTTGCTCATCTACTACTTTCGTTTTTGGTAAGTCTTTAACAGATAAGACTTGTTTAATACCAGCCAAGTTAATTCCTTTATCGATTAGTTCTTTTATTTCTAAAAGACGATCTACATCATTAAAAGAAAACAAGCGCTGATTACCATCAGTACGAGCAGGATGAATTAAATTGTGTTCTTCGTAATAACGAATCTGTCTTGCAGTTAAATCAGCCAAAGATTTGACTATACCAATGGAAAATAAGGGCATTGAACGTCTATCGATCTCGCTCATAACCTCCACCCCTTCCTAACTTGCCTTTCCATATTCCCATTATACATTTGCTAATATAATTGTCAATACGTGTGAGCTTTCTTTACATAAAAAGATTCAAAAAATTTGTATTATTCATTAAAATCACATAAATTTAACCTTATTATTCCATTTATTGGTCTACCCTTTGCTGATTAATTCAGAAAGCCTTTTTCATAAAAACTTTCAATTGCTTCTATTATTGCTATTTTAACATGTGCATATACCAAGCCACCTTGAACATATGCTGTATATGGCGAACGAATCGGTCCATCTGCTGTTAATTCAAGACTTGCACCTTGGATAAATGTACCAGCAGCCATAATTACATCATCCTCATATCCAGGCATGTCAGCTGGATATGGCGTTACGTGTGCATTTATTGGGGACGATCGTTGAATAGATTGACAAAAAGCAATCATTTGTTCTGCCGTATCAAAAGTAACAGATTGAATCAAATCTGTTCTGTGGACATTAAAAGCAGGTGTAGTACTAAATCCAACTACTTCTAACATCCGTGAAGTGAACACTGCTCCTTGTAATGCTTCACTTACAACATGTGGTGCAAGAAAAAAGCCTTGAAACAACTCTTGTGTAACACCCAAACTCGCTCCAGTCTCTTTCCCTAAACCAGGCGCAGTCAAGCGATTAGCTGCAAGTTCAATTAAGTCTTTCTTACCTGCGATATAACCACCCGTACGTGCGATTCCACCACCTGGATTCTTAATCAAAGAACCAGCTATTAGATCTGCTCCTACATGTGTTGGTTCTTTTTCTTCTACAAATTCACCATAACAATTATCAACAAAAACAATTACATCTTCTTTAATTGACTTCACATATGTAATCATTTTTTCTATTTCATCAATTGTAAATGATGGGCGATCTGCATATCCTTTAGAGCGTTGGATACCAATTACCTTTGTTTGTTCGTTTATGTGACTTTTTACTGCTTGCCAATCTATCTGCCCTTGTTTTGTTAATGAAACCGCTTCGTATTCAATCCCAAAATCAATTAATGAGCCATTATTTTCACCACGCACCCCGACCACTTCTTCTAGTGTGTCATAAGGAGAACCCGTAATATATAACAATCCATCGCCAGGTCGTAAAACGCCAAAAAGTGCAGTCGTAATAGCATGTGTTCCAGAAATTAACTGCAGGCGCACGAGAGCATCTTCTGCACCAAATACGGTAGCATAGACGCGTTCTAGTCCATCTCGACCAGCGTCATCGTAACCATAACCAGTCGTAGGGTTAAAATGACTCTCACTAATCTTTTGATTGCGAAATGCATTTAAAACCCGTAGCTGATTGTGCTCTGCAGTTTGTTGAATTTTCTTGCGTTCTTGCTCAATATCTTTCTCTACTTGGATAATTTTTTCTTCTAACATTTGCTTCGTCGTTTGCTCCTTCTAGCTATATTGTAATGGATGGCCATCAGGCATATAACCTTGTACTAAATACGTTTCTTCATCTTCATTAAATTCTTGTTTCGTCATTAACGTATAATTACGAAAAGACAACAATCTTTTACCTTCTGTAGCCGAGATGATTTTTTCATAAAACACCCATTGCTCTTTTAATATTTCTTGTGTCTTTAACAATGTTTTATTCTGATCTTCTTGATTAAGTGCACTAATTAAAATTGATGGATGTACAGACGGAATAAAACCTGTTGTTAACAAATCCTTTTTATTATAGATCATTAAAGACGGGATTTTGTCTGCGTCTAAATCCTTCAACAGTTTCTGCACTGTCTCATAGTGTTGCGGGTAATCAGGATGGTTAACATCAATTACGTGATAAATAAAGTCCGCTTCTCTTACCTCTTCTAATGTCGAACGAAAAGCAGCAATTAACGCTGTTGGTAAATCCTGCATAAACCCAACCGTATCTGTTACGATTGATTGCAAACCAATTGGAAATTGCATTTGTCTGGACATCGGATCCAACGTTGCGAACAATTGATCTTCTTCCATTGAGTCACTTTTTGTTAGTCGATTAAATAGTGTTGATTTACCAGCATTCGTATAACCAACAATCGCAATTTGAAATGCTTTATTTGTTTTACGATGCTTGCGGTATTGGGAACGTTGGTTAACAACTGTTTCGAGTTTTTCCTTCACTTCATCAATCCGACGATTAATATGTCGTTTGTCTGTTTCAAGTTTTGTCTCACCTGGACCACGCGTTCCAATTCCACCACCTAGACGAGATAAAGAAGCACCTTGTCCATGTAAACGTGGAAGCATATATTTATATTGCGCTAACTCCACTTGCAATTTACCCTCTCTTGTATGGGCACGTTGCGCAAATATATCCAGAATTAATTGGCTTCGATCAATAATCGGTATTTCTAATTGTTCATGCAAATTACGCATTTGACTTGATGACAATTCGTCATTCGCGATGATTAAATCAACTTCTAATTCCTCAATTAATTCATTTAGTTCTTCCATCTTACCTTTTCCAATATATGTAGCGGGATGAGCGCGGTCCCGCTTTTGAATTAGCGTTTCAACAACTGTACCTTTCGCTGATTCTGTTAACGATTTTAATTCCTCTAATGAATAATATAATCGATCTTCATCACTCATTTTTTTGTGAACTGCAATGATTAGTACCTTTTCTACCATATTTTAATCCTCTTTTCTTCTATGACCCAATACTTCTATTCTAACACAATATCTTTAACTGTAATCAACATTAAATCATCTGTACTATAATGCCGCTTTTTTAATAAGCGAACAGCTTGTTTCCGAATTGCTTTTTCAATCATATTCCGCACTAAACGAGCATTAGCAAAATTCGTATGGTTGCTGTCACGCTTCGCTTTGGTTAGATGTGTTCTTAACTTCCATTCCGCTTCTTTCGTTAATTGATACTCTCTATCCGCAGTCATTTTGTGTGCAATATTGATTAGTTCATCAATAGAATAATCATCAAAATCCAAAACAATCGGAAAACGTGAACCAAGACCTGGATTCATCGATAAAAAGTATTCCATTTCTAACGGATACCCGGCCAATATTAAAATAAACTCGCCATGATGATCTTCCATCTGTTTCACTAGCGTATCGATTGCTTCTTTACCGAAATCTTTATCGCCACCTCTAGCTAAAGCATAAGCTTCATCTATAAATAATATACCTCCAAGTGCCTTGGTTACTAAATCACGTGTTTTCTTAGCGGTATGACCAATGTATTCTCCAACTAGATCCGCTCGTTCCGCCTCAATGAAGTGGCCCTTTGACAACATATTCAACTCCCGAAATAACACGGATAGTTTGCGTGCAACGGTAGTCTTACCTGTACCAGGATTCCCTTTAAACAACATGTGTAATACTTGTGGTTGTGTTTTCATGCCAACTTTTTCTCTTTGCTGATTAATTTGCACATTTGCATATATTTCTTTGATGTTATCTTTTAATAAATCAAGACCAACAAAACTTGAAAATGCTTGGTCCAACTGTTGAAAAGGGTCATAAAGCTTTTCATCACTATTACCTAATCGCTCGCGTTGATCTTGCAAGACAATATTAATTTGATTTTGTTTAGGAAAAGAAATTTGCGATTCCACCATCAATCACCCCTTACCATCCACATTATACGTGATGTAAGCCCAGTGTGTGACAGATGCCTTTATAATAATTCTGAAATAGCAATACATAAGTAGTGCCTATCCCATTTAAGGATACAAACAACATTTCAGTAACATCTATTTAATCAAAGAAAAATCCCTTATCAAATCCGTAATGGATTTAAAAAGGGAGCTAAAATGGAATATAGTATTTCCAGTTACATTACTCTTTTTCTAATGTAACATTTTTCACTGGTGCAAATGTAGAGATTGCATGTTTAAAGATTAATTGTTGCTTGCCATCTGTATCCAGTAATACGGTAAAATTATCAAATGCTTTAATCGTTCCCCTTAATTGAAAACCGTTTGTTAGAAATATAGTTACTTGGATATGGTCTTTACGTATTTGATTTAGAAATTGATCTTGAATATTAACAGATTGTGACATACTGAATTCCTCCTCTTTTCTATCTCTATTATATTATTTCTACTTCTTTTCGATCATTCCTGCTAAATCATCTAAAATTGTTTGAATTATTTTTAAGTGTTCTATAGGTTTGACCTCATACCAATGTACATCCATCTTATTTTTAAACCATGTATATTGGCGTTTAGCGTATCGTCTTGAATTTTGTTTTAACAGCATGATTACTTCTTCTAAAGATTGTTCCCCTTTAAAGTAAGGGATAAACTCCTTATATCCAATTGCCTGCATTGCTTGTACCTTTTCTAAGCCCATCGTGTAGAAATATTCTACTTCATCTAGTAATCCAGTTTCTATCATAAGATCCACACGTTGATTAATTCGATTATACAGTATTTCCCGGTCCATTTCCAATCCAATTAAAATAGGATTGTAAGGTGATGTGTCACTTTGGGCTGCATGGTGTTCTGTCATCGTTATTCCTGTTCGATCAAATACTTCAAGCGCTCGAATTACCCTTCTTACATTGTTTGGATGAATCTTCTCCGCTTGAGCGGGATCAATGACTTGTAACCTTTGATAGACCGACGCCATACCATGTTCTTCTATTTCACGTTCTATTTCTTCGTGAAACGTGTTGTCTCTTTTTTCGTCCGTAAATTGATAGTCATATAAAGCAGCTTTTATGTATAAACCTGTTCCACCGGCGATAATCGGAAGTTTTCCTCTCGCTTTAATTTCTTCAATATGTTGTTGTACTTCACGTTGAAAATCCGCAACAGAAAAGTCTTCGTCTGGTGATTTAATATCTAACATATGGTGATTGATTCCTTGTTGTTCTTCTTCTGTTACTTTAGCGGTGCCAATATCCATCCCTTTATAGATTTGCATGGAATCACCACTAATTATTTCTCCATCAAATTTTTTCGCAATTTCTATACTAAGGTTAGTTTTCCCAACCGCTGTTGGACCAACAACAGCAATAACAGTTTGTTTCATCGGTAATCCCCTTATCATCGCTATCATTTCTACTTGGACTAATTATACATTAAATTATATAAAAAAAAAGGCTCATGACACTTCCATCATGATACCCCCTCATTCATTATAGTTTTTGGTGTGCTTTAAGCATCCAAATATATTTTTCTAACTTCGTTTGAAAGCCAATTAAGAGATCCTCTGTAGGTTTATCTCGATAATCTCTAGCTTGTGGCAAAGCTTTTTGTTGTATTTCATCGCTAATCTGTTGGTAATCTTCTATTAATTGACGGATCATTTCTGAGCCCTCGTCATCTGCTTGCGCTTCTTTTAGACTCGTTGTTTCAAGATACTTTTCCATTATTGCAAACGGTCTTCCACCAATCGCTAATATGCGCTCTGCAATTTGATCAAAATCATTAGCTAGTTCCTTATAATGTTCCTCAAAAATAGCATGTAATGTAAAAAACTGACTTCCTTTGATATACCAATGATACCGATGTAATTTTACATATAGCACCGCAACATTAGATAATTCAAGGTTTAAATAATGAATCAAGTCTTTATTTTTTTGCATCTTGGCACCTAACCTTTTTACTAATAGCCTTTGATTAGATTCCTTTTTTATACACACATTTTACATCACGCGTTTAAACATCTTCTCCATCTCATATCCAGAGAAATGAATAATAATCGGTCGACCATGTGGACATGTAAATGGATCAGTCGATTTCCTTAGATCTTGTAAAAGTTGAAACATATCGTCTTTATTTAAATAATGATTCGCTTTAATCGACCGTTTACATGACATTAGGATTGCGGCATCCTCACGCAACTTAGCAATATCCACTTTGTCCTCAACCATTACTTGTTCCACAATATCACGAATAACCTCTTCCTCGAATCCTTGTGGAAACCATTGTGGATGTGCTCGAACGATATATGTTTGCTGACCAAAGTGTTCAAAAAACAAGCCGACTTTTTTTAATTCTTCTTGATGTTGTTCCACTAGTAATGCCTCTTGTTTTGAAAAGTCAAACGTTAACGGTAATAAAAGTTCTTGTAATTCGTTTGGAACATCGCCAATTTTATCGCGAAAATACTCATATTTAATTCGTTCCTGTGCAGCGTGCTGGTCAATCATATATAAGCCGTCTTCATTCTCCGCCATAATATACGTACCATGATGTTGTCCAATAGGATACATAACAGGAATCCGTTCGAGATTTGCTTCTTGATCTGGTAGATCATTTTCGTGCGTATCATTATCCTCTTCTACTGGTACGCGAGGGATCAAATCCAAATCATACGATGTCATAGATTCTAATGCTGCGGCTTGTGCTGACGCAAACGTATTCTGATCATCTCGAGGTGGTGTGTATGATTGCGTATTATGATCTTGTTCGATAGGAGCTTTTTTTTGATAATCAAAGGAAAAAGTGTGTTGTGTACTCTTTACTTTCTCCGTTTTTGGCTGATTCTGTTTGTTGTCAGGAATAAGTGTTTCTTTTCGAAAAGCTTTGCGAATTGTTTCTTCTACCGCATAAAATAATTCTTTTTCTTTACTAAAACGAACTTCTAATTTAGCAGGATGTACATTCACGTCAACTAAGATTGGGTCCATTTCAATTTCCAATATCACAATCGGGCTACGGCCAATTGGTAATAACGTATGATAGCCGCTTGCTATTGCTTTATTTAACGGAATGCTACGAATATAGCGTCCATTAATAATAGTTGAAATATAATTTCGGGATGCACGCGTTACTTCTGGTTTTGCAATATATCCTTTAATTGAAAAATCTAACGTCTCAATAGATACCGGAATCATTTTTTTCGCTACGTTAATTCCATAGACCTGCGAAATGACCTGAATGACATCTCCACGACCTGTTGTTTGGAAGATGTTTTTTCCATTATGGTACAGTTCAAATCGGATATTCGGGTTAGAAAGTGCCATTCGATTAACAACATCCGTAATGTGACCAAGTTCCGTATGAATTGTCTTCATATACTTCAATCGAGCTGGTGTATTGAAAAATAGTGCATCTATGCTCATTTCAGTCCCTTGTCTCGCATCACTCTTGTCCCTTTCAACAATCTTACCGCCATCTAGTTTTAAGACTGTACCCGCTTCCCCACCAGTTGATGTCTTTAGTGTTAGTTTACTAACCGCTGCAATGGAAGCAAGTGCCTCACCACGAAATCCTAATGTTTTGACATGAAATAAATCATTTTCACTCCGGATTTTACTTGTTGCATGACGCGCAAAGGAATGTTCCGCATCTTCCGGATCCATTCCCTCACCATTGTCAGTGATTTTAATTTGCTGGAGTCCAGCGTCTTCCACTTCAATTTTAATCGATGTACTATTGGCATCAATACTATTTTCCAATAATTCTTTAACAACAGATGCTGGACGTTCTACTACCTCTCCAGCCGCAATCTTATTAGCAAGTCCATCTGGCATTGGTAATATCTTCACCATTAATCCTCCTCGTTCGCTAGGCGTTGTAAGCGATATAATTCATTCATTGCTTGCATAGGAGTCATTTCCATAATGTTAATTTTTTTAAGTGATTTTTGTAGTGCTTTGTCCGCTTTAGATTTTGTTACGATTTGACCGTTAGCTGCTTTTTGCTCTGCAACAAAAAAGCTTAATTGCTGCGCATCATCTTCGGCCTCTTTCTGATTACCTTTTGCTTCTGACTTCTCTAATTGCTCCAGGATAACAGTAGCACGTTCAATCAGTTGATCAGGTAATGCCGCTAACTTGGCTACGTGAATACCGTAACTCTTATCAGCTGCTCCATCTTGAATTTGATGTAAGAAAACAACTTTTCCCTCAAATTCTTCCGCCCTAACATGGACATTTTTCAATTGTTCTAATGTTTCTTCTAATGTTGTCAATTCGTGATAATGGGTAGAAAATAATGTTTTTGCACCGACATGGTCATGCACATATTCAATAATTGCTTGCGCAAGTGCCATTCCATCATAAGTACTTGTCCCGCGACCAATTTCATCTAATAAAATTAAACTGTCTTCCGTTGCATTTGTAATTGCATGCTTCGCTTCCAGCATTTCAACCATAAATGTACTTTGACCGGCTACTAAGTCATCTGCTGCGCCTATTCGGGTAAATATTTTATCAAATATAGGTAATGATGCTTTTTCACAAGGTACGAAACAGCCAATTTGCGCCATAATCGTAATCAAGGCTAACTGGCGCATGTACGTACTTTTACCAGACATATTCGGTCCAGTAATTAATAAAATATCTGTCGCATCATTCATATCAACATCATTTGGTACATACATATCATCTTTCATCACTTTTTCAACAACTGGATGACGTCCGTTTTCGATATTGATTTGACGTTCTGCATTAAAAGTTGGTCTATGATAGTCGTTTAGTTCACTTACTGTCGCAAATCCTTGTAACACATCAATTTCACTTATTTTGTCAGCTAGCGCTTGTAGCTGCGGGATGAATGTTTTTACTCGCTCGCGAAGTTCTGTGAATAATTGATGTTCCAAGTCAACACTTTTCTCTTCTGCTTCTAAAATTAATGTTTCTTTCTCTTTTAGTTCTGGAGTAATATAACGTTCAGCATTCGTTAGCGTTTGTTTCCGCTCATATTTTCCTTCAGGCAAAAGGTGCAAGTTTGCTTTTGTCACTTCGATATAATAACCAAAGACACGATTATATCCGATCTTCAATGATTTAATATTTGTTGCTTTCTTTTCTTTTTGTTCTAACTCAGCTATCCACTGCTTGCCATTTTTTGAAGCATAACGGTATTGGTCAAGTTGCTCATGGTAGCCATCTTTGATAACGCCACCCTCTTTAATCGTCATCGGTGGGTCTGCCACAATACTGTTTTCGAGTAGATCATATAGCTCATCTATCGTGTTTACACCATTTCCTAATGCTTGGACTTCTTTATTTTCAAATTGGTCTAAAATGACTTTTACATCAGGTACTTTTCCTAAAGATAGTTTTAACTGTTGCAAATCACGGCCATTTACATTACCAAAAGCTACGCGACCACATAAACGTTCCATATCATAGATTGATTCTAATGTGTCTCGTAATGCTTCTCTTTCTAAAAATTGTGCGATTAATCCTTCGACTAAATGATAGCGATGTTCAAGTAACGTTTTTTGCAACAAAGGACGCTCTAACCATTTCTTTAACTTACGTGCACCCATTGCTGTTACCGTTTTATCTAATACCCATAACAAACTACCTTGTTTACCTTTACGCATGATTGTTTCGGTCAATTCCAAATTACGTTTTGAATACATATCTAACGTCATATATTGTTTTAATTCAATAATTTGGACAGGCTTGAGATGATCCAATGAACGTTGTTGGGTTGATTGGATATAACAAAGCATCCGTCCAAAAGCCGCTTTTAATCGTTCATCCGCTAATTCTTTAACTAGCGGTGCAAAGTTTTCATCTATAGCTGTTGATTCAGCATATGATAACGTGACAAGTAAGCGTTCTGTTAAATCAGTTTGGTAACGCTCCTCTAATTCTTTTGAAATTACTACTTCTTTAATCGGACGATTGAAAAGTTCACTCATCAATTGATCCCAGCCAGTGTCAATTAAAGCAACACTATTTTCACCAGTCGACAAATCGTTATATGTAATCACAAAAGTGTCTGTATCAAACTGACTGATACTAGCTAAATAATTATTTTCTTTTTCATTTAACATATTGCCTTCCATAATTGTTCCTGGTGTTATCAGTTGAACAACTTCACGTTTTACTATACCTTTAGCTAATTTAGGATCTTCTACTTGTTCACATATTGCTATTTTATAGCCTTTTTCAACTAGATTCTTAATATAACTTGCAGCTGCATGATATGGAATACCACACATTGGAATACGTTCTTCCCCACCAGCGTCTCTGCTTGTTAACGTAATCTCTAATTCTTTGGAAGCTTTAAGTGCATCATCAAAAAACATTTCATAAAAATCACCTAGGCGGAAAAATAGAAAACTATCTTTATAGTCTGCTTTTACTTTTAAATATTGCTGTATCATTGGCGTAAATTCTGCCATCTTTATATCCCCCACACGTACAAAATTTCATTCTTATATTATAGCATATCTATGACTGATTTTTGCACTCACAAGTTATGTATAAAGAAAAAGAGCGTGATCATTACATCACGCTCTTCGGCTAGTTTATTTTTCATTTGATAGAAAATCCGGATCAAGACTTTCAAATTCATCGTCTCTTAATTCAATATCCCAATCTTCATCATCTGCCACAATTCCACTTGGATCAACTTTAACAGTTACTTTTGTATCGCCAATTACTTCGACTAAAAATTCGCGTTCTACTTCTGCTACGATTTTATGGTCGTGGCTCGCAATTGTGCATTCCAAGCAGTTTGGTTGTTGTAATACTTTAGCAAAAACTTCTGCTTTGTCGCCTAATGTCTGTTTATCCTTTACAGATAATTTGATGACATCAGCGTATACAACACGTTCTGTTACAACCTCTGTTTTGGTGTTATCATTATAGGAATACCAAACGTTTACATCGTAACTACCACTCACCTCTACCAAGCCATCTCCTTTTCTCTTGGCATTGTATAAATGATTGATGATCCAACAGCCTAAAATACTAGACGGCTTATGCGTTGGTGTAATTGTGTTGGTATCTTGAACGAATTTACGTCCTTTTCCGATAACAGCCCTTGTGATGATCTCACGGTATTCATGATCAAGGAAAGACATAAATATATAACCTCCTCTTTATTCATTGTCAGTTTATGCAGGACATCTACCTAAAGTGCATATGATACAATTGCCCTTTTTTTAAATAAGGCGATCTGCATGCGTTTCTAATTCATCGTATGCATTTGCCTATAAAACGGTACAAATGATTTATATTTTTTTAAAAAAGTGCAGTTTCGTGACGTATTTAGTTGATATGATCACAAAACATTTCTATTTGATCACATCCATGAGAATTTGATCACAATTAAACTCAAATGATCACATCCACAAAAAATTGATCATAAGTACGT
Source organism: Paraliobacillus sediminis (assembly GCF_003426055.1). Lineage (NCBI taxonomy): Bacteria > Bacillati > Bacillota > Bacilli > Caryophanales > Bacillaceae > Paraliobacillus > Paraliobacillus sediminis. The sequence continues at coordinate 447,983 of NZ_QJSI01000003.1, read as the reverse complement.
TCTATTTGATCACAACTCACCATAAATCGAAAAAAATGGCTAACAAATCGATAAACGATCTGTTAGCCATTTCTATTTGAGTTAGTCTTGCTTAAAAGAAGAAGCGTCTTTCATCTCTTCTGTAACCTCATCTGTGATTGTCGCTGTTACTACTTGCAAAATATCATTAATCATTACTTGCGATTCTTTAAATTCCTGAACAATTGGAATCGCATCAATTTCTTCTTGAATGAGGTCAATTTCTTTTTCTACTTTTTTTAGTGCCTCAGTCTTACCGTATGCTTGAAAGTTTACAGCTTGTTTTTGTAGAGCTTTCATTTGATTAATTAGCTTTTTTATTTTTTTGTTATTATTTAATCGTTCTTCTACTTGTTTAAAACGTTCTACTTCTTCAATATTTGCAATTTGAGAAGCAAGCTCATCTGCTTTTGATAGGACATCTTCTTTAGAATGTGCCATATCAATATACCTCAGCTGGTTGCTCGGCTAATTCACCATTAAGCGACCATGTTCTAGCTTCGATAATTTTCACATCAACAATTTTACCAATTGTCGATTTTGGTGCTTTAAAATTAACAAGTTTATTTCTTTCTGTATATCCAGATAAAACATCTGGATTCTTTTTACTTTCACCTTCAACTAAGACCTTAACCGTTTCACCAACGTATTTCAGCATCGCATTTTTCGCTTGTTCATTAATCAATGCGTTTAAACGCTGCAGACGTTCTTTCTTCACTTCCATTGGAATATTATCTTCCCATTTTGCAGCTGGTGTACCTTCTCTTGGAGAATAGATGAATGTATAAGCACCATCAAAACCAACTTCACGTACGAGTGTCATCGTTTCTTCAAATTGCTCAGCCGTTTCATTAGGGAAACCGACAATAATATCTGTTGTAAGTGTCGAGTTTGGCATTGCTTTACGAATTTTACCAACTAGTTCTAAATAGCTTTCTCGTGTATAACGACGCGCCATTACACGTAGTACTTCTGAGCTACCTGACTGCACTGGTAAGTGAATATGATCTAAAAGGTTGCCACCTTGTGCAAGTACTTCAATTAAACGGTCATCAAAATCACGCGGGTGTGACGTTGTAAAACGTACACGTGGGATATCAATTTTACTAATCTCAGCCATTAGTTCACCTAGACCATACGCAATATCTAAATCTTTACCGTAGGCATTGACATTTTGACCAAGCAACGTAATTTCTTTATAACCTTGTGCCGCTAGTTGACGTACTTCATGGATGATATCTTTTGGCATACGACTTCGTTCTTTTCCACGCGTGTATGGAACGATACAATATGTACAGAACTTATCACAGCCATACATGATATTTACCCAACCTTTGATTTTACCCTTACGTACTTTAGGTAAGTTCTCAATGATGTCGCCTTCTTTTGACCAAACTTCTAAGACCATTTCTTTACTAAATATGGCCTCTTTTAATAACTCTGGTAAGCGATGAATATTATGTGTACCAAAAATCATATCAATAAATGGATGTACCTTAAGTATTTTGTTTACTACTGATTCTTCTTGTGACATGCAGCCACATACACCAACAATTAAATCAGGCTTTTCTAATTTAAGTGGTTTTAAATGTCCGATTTCACCAAATACTTTGTTTTCAGCATTTTCACGAATCGCACATGTATTAAGTAAAATAATATCTGCATCATTCGTATTATCTGTTGATTCATAACCCATGTCAGTTAATAAGCCGGCCATAACTTCCGTATCGTGTTCATTCATTTGACAGCCATACGTACGAATCAAAAATTTCTTTCCTTGCCCAATATTTTTCATTTCATGAGAAATAGAATAATCATAATGTATTTGAACGTCTTCACGTCTTCTTTTCTTAGCTTGCTTTAAATTAGGTGGTTCATAAGTCGCTTGAAAATACTTACTAATTAATTCATCAGAGTCGATATTTTTCAGTCTATCTAAATTAGAATCCAGGTTTTCGTCTGTTGGATCTACTTGTTTAATTTGATTCGTTTCTTTTCGTTGTTGTTCATTCATTTCAATGTAAAACTCCTTTCATAGTTGACTAGTAAAATACCTAGTGCAAGTCGCTCTATATAATAAATCCAATTGTACTATTATAGCAAGGATTCTAACTAAAAACAAAACTTTTTCAGCTATTCACTTGTTCTTGGGAATTTATTGATGAAGTTTTGATACGTCAATTTATCAAATTGATCAGCAGGTAAACGTGATCTCAAAGCATTCTGTAATACTTGATAACCCGTAATATCCTCTAAGCCTTTGATATAGGTTTCAATTCCATCAAAATCAGAGCCAAACCCCAAACAGTCTTGTGCCCCATGATCTAAATAATATAAAATATGTTCGATCACATTTTCATAACTAACAGGTTCTGTAGCACGTGTGAAATGCGGAACAAAAGTGACGCCGATCCAACCTTTTTTCTTTATTAGTAGTTGAATTTGCTTGTCATCCAGATTTCTCCGATGATCACACAGTCTAGAAGCGTTGGAATGGGAAGCCATCACATAATCAGCACGCTTTAAAACGTCAAAAAAACCTTGATTGGAAATGTGGGAGACGTCTGTCCAAATTTGTTCTTTGTTCAACAAATCAATTACCTCTTCACCAAAACTACTTAAACCCGCTCCTCGTTTTTCACCAATGCCATCGCTAACAGCATTTGCTTCATTCCATGTTAAACCAACCGCTCGAACTCCTAATCGGATTAAGGTTTTTAATTTATTTATATCACGTCCGATTACCTGACAGCCTTCAAGCGTCAAGATCGCACCGCGTTCATTCACTTTTAATGTTTGTAAATCTTTTTTATTTGAGATGAATTTTATATCATCGTATGGTTGAATAATTTCTTCAAAGAAAATAGTAACCATTTCTAATGCAACTTGAAATTGCATTTCTTCTGGTACTTCAGGTGGGACAAAAATAGCAAAACTTTGCACTTTAACCGGGCTATTTCTCCATTTTCTTTCATTTACTTGTAATTTAGTACTCGTCTCAAATGATATGTCTTCTTCCCATAGTTTTAACAACACATCACAATGCGCATCAATAATCATAACGCTTCACTCTTTTCCTTTTGAAAATTAACGATTTTAAAAAAAATCCTGTTTGCGTGGAATTGCAAACAGGTTGTCTTTTTCTTACCTAGGTTCGACGATCAGTTTAATCGCTGTTCGTTCCTCATTATCAATCATAATATCGGTAAAAGCCGGAATACAAATTAGATCAACACCACTGGGTGCAACGAACCCTCTTGCGATCGCTACCGCTTTAACGCCTTGATTTATTGCGCCGGCGCCAATTGCCTGAAGTTCTGCTGTGCCACGTTCTCTTAGAACATTCGCAAGTGCTCCTGCTACTGAATTAGGATTTGATTTTGCTGAAACTTTTAATACGTCCATTCCTGCTACCTCCTTCATTGACTATAGTAGTTCCACTTTTACTATATTCTTGAAGATGATAGTTATTACTTTTATTATGAACTGTATTTCCAAAAAATCAACTATTATGAAAAGAAGGGATGATCATCATTAATTAAAATTCGTTTAATATTCTTTGCTTTTCCTGTTTTGTCATCAATATCAATGATGACACCATTAAGTTGATCTTTTCCTTCTTCTGTTACTTCAAATCGCACAGGTAAACTCGTTAAAAAACGTTTCATTACAGCTTCACGGTCTGTACCTAAAATTCCGTTATATGGACCCGTCATGCCAACATCAGTGATATAGGCGGTTCCACTATCTAAAATACGTTCATCGGCTGTCTGGGTATGTGTATGCGTTCCTACGACAGCACTGACACGTCCATCTAAATACCATGCCATAGCTTGTTTTTCACTTGTTGCTTCTGCATGGAAATCAACAAAAATAATATTTGTCTGTTTTCTTGCTTCATCAACCAGTTCATCTGCTTTTCGAAATGGGTCATCAATTGGGTCTAAAAATGTTCTACCTTGTAAATTAATGACAGCAATCTTAATTCCATTCCAATTAATATATTGCATGCCTTGTCCAGGAGTACCCTCTGGAAAGTTAGCAGGTCGAATCATATACTTTGCACTGTCTATGAATTCAAATATTTCTTTCTTATTCCATGTGTGATTGCCCATTGTAATAATTTGAGCGCCCCACTCTAGGAATTGCTTATATATTTTTTCGGTTATTCCTTTTCCTGCTGCAGCATTTTCGCCGTTTACAATCGTTAGTTGCGGTTGATATTTTTGTTTTAATTTTGGTAGATAATGTTGTAATTGATTTCTTCCAGGTGAACCTACTACATCACCAATAAATAATATTTTCATTATAAGTTGAACCTTCCTCGCTCTTAAATTACATTTAGTGTCACATATCCATAATAAAAAGTCAAAACATCGAAATACTAGAATCAAATTCATTTTTCTATAAATTACGACGTAACCTGCTTGATCCCACTACGTCAGTAAAGGCTTTCGCTTCCTTCATTAATTAGAGCAACTATTTTAAAATGTTGAACAACATTAACGAGACCGATTAATTAGAAAGTGTCTGTTACTCACCAAGTTGCTGTTTTTTTCAATTCAGTCTACGATATCACGTAATATATTTATAGACAAAAATTAGCGTATCAATTTCATTTGAGGATCGGAAAATAACGTCTAACTATGTCGTTATTTTCCTCGATACTAAAGTTTAAAAAGTATCAAATTTTATCAAAAGCGTGTAGCTAAAAAAATAAAGCGACCAATGGCCGCTTTATTTTGCATATTCTACTGCTCTTGTTTCTCTAATTACTGTTACTTTGATATGTCCTGGATAATTGAGTTCATTCTCAATTCGTTTGCGAATCTCTCTCGCAATACGCAATGATTCTAAATCATCAATTTCATCAGGTTTCACCATGATTCGCACTTCACGTCCTGCTTGGATAGCAAATGATTTTTCTACTCCAGCATAGGATTCTGAAATCTCTTCAAGTTTTTCTAAACGTTTAATATAATTTTCTAACGTTTCGCTACGTGCACCAGGTCTAGCGGCAGACAATGAATCTGCTGCAGCCACAAGTACTGAAATAACAGATGTTGCTTCTTCATCACCATGGTGGGAAGCAATTGAATTAATAACAACTTCATTTTCTTTATATTTCATCGCTAATTCTTTCCCTATTTCCACGTGGCTTCCTTCCACTTCATGGTCAATTGCTTTTCCAATATCATGAAGAAGACCAGCGCGTTTTGCGAGTGTTACATCTTCTCCAAGTTCAGCAGCAAGCAGACCAGATAGGTGTGCCACTTCCATAGAGTGTTTCAATACATTCTGACCATAACTTGTACGATATTTCAATCTACCAATAATCTTGACTAAATCAGGGTGTAGACCATGTACGCCAACTTCAAACGTAGACTGTTCACCAACTTCGCGAATATATTCATCTACTTCGCGTCTAGATTTATCAACCATTTCTTCAATGCGTGCTGGATGAATACGTCCATCCTGTACTAGTTTTTCTAAAGCAATTCTTGCTGTCTCTCTTCTGATTGGATCAAAACCAGACAAAATAACTGCTTCAGGTGTGTCATCTATAATTAAATCAATACCAGTTAATGTTTCAAGTGTACGAATATTACGTCCCTCACGTCCAATTATTCGACCTTTCATTTCATCATTTGGAAGATTAACAACAGACACAGTCGTTTCAGCTACATGATCTGCCGCACAACGTTGCATAGCAAGAGATAATATCTCTTTTGCCTTCTTATCTGATTCCTCTTTGACACGATTCTCAGATTCTTTGATCATGACCGCTGATTCATGACTGAGTTCTTTTTCAACACGTTCTAGAATAACTTGTCTCGCATGATCAGTTGTGTAACCAGAAATTCTTTCTAGCTCTGTTTGTTGCTCGCTTAACATAGCTCCCACTTTGCTTTCCGTTACTTCAATTTGTTGTTGTTTTTCTGCTAGCGAACTTTCTTTTCTCTCTAACATGAGTTCACGCTTATCAAGCGTTTCATCTTTTCTGTTCAAATTCTCTTCTTTTTGCATAAGACGATTCTCTTGTTTTTGTAAATCAGCTCTTCTTTCACGAAGATCTTGATCCGCTTGTTGACGAATTTTATGGTTTTCATCCTTCGCTTCTAAAAGTGCCTCTTTTTTGGCTACTTCTGCGTTACGATGTCCTTCCTCAACAATCTGTTTCGCTAATTCTTCTGCACTAGAAATCTTCTTTTCTGCAATAGATTTACGAACAAGATAACCAACAACAATACCGACGATAAGGGTAAGCAAACTGGAGATGACTACAAGTAATATATCCATGAAATCCATGGTTTCACCTCCTCTTGCTATAAATTTGTACAAAACAATTTCAGGTCGGCATGTACAGTTTTACCATTATGAATGCATAATTAATCAAAATGTATAAATGTTTACAAATAAAATTATACAATTTAATTCTAATCTTGCATATATGTATTGTCAAGGAAACGTCTTATTCTAACGACAATTTATTACATTATCGTTAAAGTCAACATCTATTTGGTATAAAAATCCACTTTTTAAACAAACTAAGTTTACAAAAAACTGTTGATAAAACATGTCTAACATGTCTCACCAACAGCTTTATAAAAAGGAAACAAAGAATTAAACTTTATTTTCTTCTTTATTTACCTCTTTTTTAACTTTTTCATCTTTCTTACTTTTTTCCTCTTTAACAGGAGCTACCACTTCTTCTACTTTTACCCCTAACCCATAATGATCTCTTGCCTTTTGATATATTTCATCTGCTAGAGCGCGATTTTCTTTAAGAAATAGTTTCGCATTCTCTCGCCCTTGTCCAAGACGTTCTTCATTATATGAATACCATGCACCACTCTTTAACACGATGTCTACGTCCGAAGCCATATCAAGCATTTCGCCTTCTCTTGAGATACCTTCTCCATACATAATATCTACTTCTGCTTGTTTAAAAGGAGGAGCTACCTTGTTTTTGACTACTTTTATTCTTGTTCTATTTCCGACCATATCATTACCTTGTTTTAATGTTTCAGCACGACGTACATCTAAACGAATCGATGCATAGAACTTCAAAGCACGACCACCTGGGGTTACTTCAGGACTACCAAACATAACGCCAACCTTTTCACGAATTTGGTTAATGAAAATAGCTGTTGTTCTTGATTTATTAATCGCACCAGATAATTTACGTAATGCTTGAGACATTAAACGAGCTTGCAAACCAATATGTGAATCACCCATTTCACCCTCAATTTCAGCTTTTGGTACGAGTGCTGCAACAGAATCAATAACCACCATATCAACAGCGCCACTGCGAACTAAAGCTTCAGCAATTTCTAATGCTTGCTCACCAGTATCCGGTTGTGATAAAAGAAGTTCATCTATGTTAACACCTAAATTTTTTGCATATATGGGATCTAACGCGTGCTCAGCGTCAATAAAAGCTGCTGTTCCACCTTCTCTTTGCGCTTCAGCTATTGCGTGTAAAGAAACAGTCGTCTTACCTGAAGACTCTGGTCCATAAATCTCAATAACTCTTCCTCTTGGGTATCCACCAACACCTAATGCCACATCCAAAGCTAAAGAGCCACTTGAAACTGTAGCAACTCTTTGTTCCGGACGTTCTCCTAATTTCATAACGGAACCTTTACCAAATTGCTTTTCTATTTGTTTTAACGCCATATCTAAGGCTTGTTTACGATCGCTCACATTATTTCCCCCTCGTCTTTTAACTATATCTATCATAACTTGTTTTATGAGATTTAACAAGCAAAAAGCGAATAAATGTTCCCAAAAAATAAGAACTTTTTTATTTCCAATTTTATCATTTATTCAATTCATTTTTTAACTTTATATCTATTTATCATAGACAAAATCAAAAAATACCGTACTTTCAAAAAATTATAACCTAAGAAATGATATTAACCGATTAACCAATTATATAGTAATTCCAGTCCTTTTTTTACTGACCTATTTCGAATAGTATTTCTTTCTCCAGGAAAATAGTACGATTTCGTCAGGACCTTTTTACCTTCCTCCATAATACTAATGAACACAGTTCCTACTTCTTTACCTTCTGCTGGATCTGGTCCAGCCACTCCTGTAAAGCTGATACCAATTGACGCATCAAATTTTTCACGCACACGTATTGCCATCTCATAAGAGCAAGCCTCGCTTACGACGCCCTCTTTTTCAATTACTTGCTCAGATATGCCTAATACATCTGCTTTAGATGACGAAGCATAACTAACAATGCTTCCTTTAAACACGTCACCTGCTCCTGGTATAGAAACAAGAGCATCAGCAAATCGACCACCTGTTAAACTTTCCGCTGCTGCTATCGTTAAATTCTTTTCTAATAGTAGACGTAAAACAGTATGATTAATTGTTGTATCATCATAACCATAAAAGTAGTGACCAACTATATGTTTTATTTCAGCTTCTGTTTTTTCAATCATTCGATTAGCATTTGCTTCCGTATCAGCTTTAGCTGTAATACGAAGAGCGACCTCACCATCTGTCGCTAATGGTGCAATTGTTGGATTGTCTTGTTGATCTATTATTGCCTTCAGATCAGTTTCTAATTGTGACTCACTAATACCGATGAATTTCAGCATTCTAGATTTAATAATTGTTTTTAAATCCAAATTCTTTTTTAAATAAGGTAAAACGAAACCTGTCATCATTGCCATCATTTCTCTTGGTACACCAGGCATAAATATAAACTGTGCTTTTCTATACGTAACAATCATTCCAGGTGCAGTTCCTTCTTGATTAGGTATAATAATTGCATCTGTAAACATTAGCGCCTGTTTACGATTATTAAGTGACATTTGTCTATTTGTTCTTTTAAAATAACTAGAATTTTTTTCGATAATCTGATCATTTTCTTCAAGTTTTTTTCCTGTTAGCGACTGAAAAGCTTCCCGCGTTAAATCATCATCAGTAGGTCCGAGTCCACCGGTAACAAAAACAAGATCAGATCGATCAGCAGCGGTTGAAAAAGACGTTTTAACACGTTCTAAATTATCACCGACTACTTGATGATAAAAAACACTAATCCCCTTGTCTGCTAGTTGGCTAGAAATCCATTGACCGTTCGTATTTGAAATTTGGCCTAATAGTAATTCTGTACCTACCCCGATAACTTCTGCATTGTACGTTTGCATTATTATTTCGATCCTTTCATTACATGCCAATTTTTAATAAAATAATCAACACCTGATACAACAGTTAATGCTAAAGCTACATAAAGCAAAATAGTACCAAATGGGAAACCAATATAAGAGAATGGAAAGTTATGTAGTAACAAAACAGAGATTGCCGCTAATTGAAATACCGTTTTCCATTTACCCATTTTACCTGCAGCTAAAACAATTCCTTCTCCAGCTGCTACAAGACGTAGTCCAGTCACAGCAAATTCACGACTTATAATAATTATAATAATCCAAGCCGGAACCAATTCCATTTCTATTAATAAAATAAACGCGGCAGTTACTAATAGTTTGTCTGCCATCGGATCTAAAAATTTCCCTAAGTTTGTAATAAGATTATGTTTTCTTGCGTAGTAACCGTCCACCCAATCAGTGGCTGAGGCAATAATGAATAGCATTGCTGCAACAAAATCAACAACTGGTAAAGTTTGTTCTCCAATTGCCCAACTTCCCCACTCAAAAGGCACTGTTAATAAAATAATAAATACCGGAATTAAAAAAATACGTGACAATGTAATACGATTTGGAATGTTCATGATAAAGTTAATCCTCCCTGTTTATATCTAACACAATTATAAACCCCTCCCACCGTTTGATGAAAAGGGTTTGTTTCTACTTATTCTGTATCCTGTTCCACATTAATCCAAACTCTTTGTATTTGAGTTGGACCAATTTCTTCTGACAATTCTAATGCGACACCATTTACTGTAATAGATAATTCTGTTGGTAAACCAAAACGCAAATAGATTTGTTCTGCTCCAGTCAAATCTAGTTCCATTGGTGATTCAGTTGCTTGGAAAGTATCTGTATAAAGGGTATCACCTGAATCATTTTCAACTTCCAACCAATTCGCTGTATCCGTTTCAAATACTAATTCTACACTTTCCCCTGGATTTGTCAGAGTATAAGTAGATTCGTTATTAGCATACTCATCCAATTCTAATGTTGTTTCTTCTACAGTTTCTTCTTCATCTTCCGCTTCATTCGCATTTTCTTCATCTTCTGTATTTTCCTCTGCTGGTGCCTCATCTTCTGTATCCACAGGTAGTTGTACTTCATCTCCACCATTTTGCTCACTTATTTCATTCTCTGTAGTTGGCGCATCATCTTGTGAAAAATAATCTGAAGTGAATAACCAGATTACAAAAGCCACACCAATAATTAATAATACAGTAATGACCGTTGGCAATAGTGAAAAGACAGCCGGTGTTTTGGTTGATGGTGTGTTTTTTCGACTACGCTGGATTCCGGTGTATTCAACTGTATCCTCTTCAGCAGAAGGCAGCTCATGTTTGTAAGCAGCTAATACTTCATTAGGATTTAAATCAACAGCCACAGCATACTCCTTAATAAACGCACGAATGTAAAAGTTACCCGGCATGACAGAAAAGTCACCTTTTTCTATTGCTTTTAAGTAGCGAGGTTGAATCTTGGTCTTCTTTTGTAAGTCATCTAACGATAAACCTTTTGCTTCTCTTGCTTCTTTTAACATCAATCCAATTTCCATTTATAAAACACCATCCATCTGTATTATCACTAAATATCTCTTGTATATTTAATTTCTTTATATCTACATCCTACATATACTATACACTATCCTATGATAAATGATTTTCAAGATTTATAAAAGGGGATTTTTATAAGTTAAACAAAAAATCTATAATTTCAATAATGCTAGAGGAAAATGATATCAATGCATTTTCAATAAAAAAGCCCTGCTAATAATAAGCAAGGACTTCCATATCTTCCATGTTACATTAACGATCTGTACCTTCACTTTGCACAAGCTTAACCATAGTATTGGCAATAGCATGTTGTTCTTTTTGATCTGCTGCATTCCAAAGTTCTTTAATAATAGCTTCTTGATCATTTTTAGGCTCGACATGATTTGTTAAATAATCACCTATATCATAAGCCAGATCTGAAATGGCATTCTGACTTATTCCTTGCCCCTCTGCTTGGTGTAAACGATCACCTAGAAAATCTTTCCACGATTCAAAATTATCTAGAACTGACATATTCTATTCCTCCTTCTTTTTGCTTACACACGTAGCTTTTGAATTTGGAATAAAAAATATACATCGCTTTTTACCAACCACCAGATATTTTTATATTTTCTCCATTAATATAAGAAGACTTTTGATCGTCAAATAAAAAACAAACAAGCTCTGCTACCTCTTCAGGTTTTCCTGCTCTATTTGCTGGAATATTGTCAATGACCGCTTGTTTCTCAACTTCTGTAAGTTGTTGGTTCATTTTTGTATCAATAAAACCAGGACTAACTGCATTAATTCGAATCGTAGTCCCTGCAATTTCCTGTGCTACTGCTTTAACAAAACTATTTTGTGCACCCTTAACAGATGAATAAATAACTTCAAAACTCGCACCCATCTCTGCCCATATGGAAGAAATGACAATAATGTTACCATTTCGCTGTTCAATCATCGAAGGTAAACATGCTTGTGTAATCATCCACATGGCTTTCACATGAACATGGTATAAGCTATCCATCATATCAGTTGGCGTATCTTGTAATAATCCATAATGCGCTTGGCCACTGGCAAAAGCAATATGTGTTGGAGATATTGTTAATTTTTCAAGAAACGTCTCAATTCCCTCTTGATTACTTAAGTCAGCTTGAATTACCTCTAATACCACTTCATCCGGAAACGCTTGAACCATTTTTCTGATTGACTGGTGATCTTGATTAAAATGCAAGGATAATGTGTACCCTTCTTTAACTAAACGTATCGCAATTGCTGATCCAATTGATCCGCTCGCTCCTAGAATAAGGCAATGCTTTTTCATTTACACTCAACCTTTTTCTGGGACAATTTGGCAAACAGAAACATTCATTTCATGTACCCAATTATTTAAAAATGTATTAGCAGCTTCTAATGTTAGTTTTTCGGTAGTAGGAAGTAATTCAAAATAATCAAAACCAAGTAATTGATAATGTGTAAATTGATTCGCCATATTTTCCAAGCTATTCATACCACGTAATAACTCTCCCGTTTTTTTGCGCTTCATGCGAACAAAATCTTCTTCCGTGATCTGTATACTGTTCCAACTCATTAATTGTTCCTTCAATGCATCGGCTAATTTATCAGGATTCTCTGTGTTTCCTCCAACAATTGAAAAAGCAAAGTTCTTCTCTCGACTAGATTCAAAAGAGAAACTATCATCAATTAAATCCTTTTCATATAACTCTTGGTAGAACGGACCACTTTTTGAGTAAAAATGTTCTAATAGCATGTCAGCTAACAGGTCTTTTTCCATAAAGGAAGAATCGATTGTTTGAACGTTCTCTTTGATACCAACCATACATTTGGAGATGGATACAGGCATTTCGATTACTTCTTTTGGAGTCGCTACAGTTTCTGGCTCGTCTGGAAAAGAGCGTTCGATCTTTTCTAACGGACTAAATGTTTTAGCCTGTTGATTTGAGCGAATAAGATCCATCATCTGATCGGGATCGAAATTTCCCGCTACTGATATAACCATATTTGCTGGATGATAAAACGTTTGGTAACACGTATATAAATCTTCTTTAGTAATATCTTGTATCGAAGCAACTGTTCCAGCAATATCAGTTTGAACTGGATGATGATGATACATACTTTTTAGAGTTCCAAAAAACGAACGCCAATCAGGTTGATCATCGTACATTTGAATTTCTTGTGCAATAATTCCCTTTTCTTTTTCAACTGACTGATCTGAAAAATAAGGATCTTGAACAAAGTCCAGTAATGTTTTGATATTATTCTTGACTTCTGTTGTAGAAGAGAATAAATAAGCTGTTTTGGTGAACGAAGTAAAAGCATTAGCTGATGCACCACGTTTAGTGAAATCTTGAAAGACATCGTGATCTTCTTTTTCAAATAACTTATGCTCTAAAAAGTGAGCAATACCGTCTGGAACTGTTACATGTTCCTTTTGATTAATCGGTGTAAATGATTGATCAATTGATCCATAATCTGTTGTGAAAATACCGAATGTTTTAGTCATTTCAGGTTTAGGTAATAAAAAGACACGCAAACCATTATCAAGCGTTTCTGTATATACTGTTTCTTTTAATTGGTCATATGTTTGTTTATGCATTTTCGTTACCCCCTTGTGCTGTTAGAAAGTAGACGGTATCTAACTGGATCTTTTGGCCAACTTCCAAAAGATTATCCTTAGAAACTTGATTAATTTCTTTAATAAACTGATCTGGTGACCGTTCCGCTCCTGCTAACACTTGATGATATAATATTTCTACTAAACCGTCTGGATGGTCTAATGTTTCTTTCCACTGATTAATAACTAATTTTTTTGCCTCTTCTATTTGTTCGTCAGTGAAGTCACCACTGATCATTGCATCCATTTGTTCTACTATTATCCCTTTAGCTTTTGTATAGTCTTTTGGATCAATTCCACTAAAAACAAATAATAAACCTTTATGACTTTCAAAACGAGAAGAAGCATAGTAAGCTAAACTGTTTTTCTCTCGTACATTAATAAATAACTTCGAACTTGGAAAACCTCCAAAAATACCATTGAATATTTGAAGTGCAGGATATGAATCATCACGAAAGGTTATGTTTGTTCGATAACCTAAATGTAACTTACCTTGTTGCATCGCTTGTTCTTCAATAATTTCTTTTGGCTGGCTTTGTTCTTTTTGTTCGTTTTCAATTTCGATCAGCTTTGGACTTCTTTTTTTATTGAAATAAGACGGAATTAATTTATTTACATCAATATTTTCTAAGTCACCTAAGACATAAATATCCATTTGATCTTCTAATAGTTGTTGTTGATAGCACGTATATAAACTTTTCTCGTCGATCCCATCTAGATCTTCCTTGTAACCATGTACATGAAGGCTATACGCTTCCCCCTCGCACATTTTATCAATCAAACGCATATTCGCGTAGCTCATTTTATTATCCACTACGGCGTTTATTTTTTGTTTCAATGTTTGTTTTTCTCTTCGGACAATTGATGCATCGAATGCTTCCTCTATCGTTTTGGAGTCATAAATGACGTCACTTAAAAACTGTAATGCTTCCTCAAGAATATTTTGCTCCGTCGTTAAGTATGTTTGATTTGCTATCTCCATCCTGAAACTCATAACATGCTCATTTCCCTTTTTGGCACTATCAATAGACAAGGTTGCACCAAATAAATCATCTAATGCTCTACGAAATAAACTTGAGGTTGGATACTTATTCGTTCCTTGTTGTAATACAAAAGGAAGTAAAGCTTTTTCTGTGATATTTTCACGATTTAATGGTGATTTTAATTTCACTGTTAGGTGAATAGTTTTAAATTTTTTGCTTTGTAAAACATGTAAGTTGTAACCTTGTTGCTCTATTACATCTTCTGTGACAAACGTCATTACATTTCCTCCTCTGAATCTGATGTACATAGCATTGTTAATATATATCTTTCCTATCCATTAATATAACCTTAAAATACATTTTACTAGAAAAAGAGCCCGGTAACAATTACCAGGCTCTTTTGAATCCTTATTTAATTAACGGTTACCTTTAACATATGGCGTACCACTTGCTTTTGGTGCTTCTGCCCTACCAATAAATCCTGCTAACGCAAGAATAGTTAATAAGTATGGTGCAATAGTTAAATAAACATCTGGTACATTATCCAAGATCGGAAGGCTTGAAACACTTAAACTTTGTGCAAAACCAAAGAATAAAGCCGCACCTAATGCACCAAGGGGATGCCATTTCCCAAAAATAACAGCTGCTAACGCCATAAAGCCTTGACCAACAATCGTCGATCCGGAGAAATTAAATGCAATAGTTAGTGCAAAAACAGCACCACCTAGACCACCTAATACACCAGATAAAATAACGGCAATATAACGCATTTTATAAACATTTATCCCATTCGTATCAGCAGCCATTGGATGTTCTCCAACAGACCGAAGGCGTAATCCAAACGTTGTCTTATATAAAACAAACCAGCCAACAAAAGCAAGTAAAATAGCCAGATAGGAAGTATAATATGCTCGAGCAAATAACATTTCTCCTATAATTGGAATATCTGATAGTATTGGTACGGAAGTAGAGTAAAATGGTTCTTCTACCATATCTGTTTGACCTTTTCCATACCACTGTTTTGTTAAAAATACACCAAGCCCTACTGCTAAAAAGTTAATTGCAACACCACTAACAACTTGGTCAGCACGGAATGTAATAGAAGCTACCGCGTGTAATAAAGCGAAAATCCCTCCGACTACAGCAGCAGCAATAATCGAAATCCAAGGTGTTGCTGCACCAAATACATCTGCAAAGGTTAGATTAAATACAATTCCAACAAAAGCACCCATAACCATTAAACCTTCTAAACCAATATTTACAACACCTGAACGTTCACTAATGACACCACCAAGTGCAGTGAAGATAAGAGGAGCAGAATAAAACAAGGCGATTGGTATAATTGATTGTAGCGAATCAATAAATGCCATCATTTACTTCCCCTCCTTTTTAAATCGAAGTAAAATCCAACGGATAAAGTAGCTTGAAGCTACAAAAAAGATAATTAATGCAATAACAATTTCAACTAATTCAGAAGGAACACCTGCTGAAGTAGGCATGTTTAAAGCACCAACTTTTAGACTTCCAAATAGGAAAGCGGCAATTACCGTACCTAAAGCAGCATTACCACCTAATAGTGCAACAGCGATACCATCAAATCCTAAGTTAGTAAACGCTGAGTGTGATGGCATGTAACCGAATGTACCAAGGCCCTCCATAGCACCCGCTAAACCTGCAAATGCACCTGAAATAACCATTGATAATATAATGTTTTTCTTCACGTTAATACCTGCATACTTTGAAGCGTAAGGGTTAAAACCAACAGCTCTAAATTCATATCCAGCAGTTGTTTTTTCTATTAAAAACCACATAATAAATGCAGCGAAAAGAGCGATCAGTATTCCCCAGTGTATACGGGAATAATCGGTCAATTCCATTAGCCAAGTTGAAGAAAGAGACGCACTCTCTGCAATTCGATTTGAGGAATCTTGATTGTCTGTCAATACATTTCGAATCATATAATTAGATAAATGTAACGCAATATAATTCATCATAATTGTAATTATAACTTCATGTACACCTTTTGTTGCTTTTAGTAAACCAGGTATAAACCCCCAAAAAGCACCTGCTAAAGCTGCACCTAAAATAGTAAGTGGTAAATGTATAATCATTGGTGCTTCAAAACTCGAACCAATCCAAACTGCTACAAGCCAACCAACGATTACTTGACCTTCCGCACCAATATTAAATAGACCACTACGAAAAGCAAACGCTACTGCTAAACCTGTAAATATGTATGGTGTAACTTGTCGAATTGTTTCGCCAAAGAAATAACTACTTCCAAAAGCTCCATTCCATAACGCGATATATCCCTCGATAGGATTATAACCAAAAGCAAGCATAATTATAGCACCTGCTAGAAGTCCTAAAAAGACAGAAATTGTTGGTATTAATATGTTAAATAGGCGATTAGAAAACACTACTGTTCACCTGCTTTCTGCTTACTACTACCAGCCATCAATAATCCTAATTCTTGTTCATTTGTTTCTTCAGGTTTAAGATTTGCGACAATATTACCATCAAACATTACTGCAATTCGGTCACTAACATTCATAATTTCATCTAATTCGAATGATAATAGTAAAACCGCCCGACCTTTATCTCGTTCCTCAATTAATTTTTTGTGAATAAATTCAATTGCACCAACATCTAAACCACGAGTTGGTTGAGCAGCTATCAATAAGTCTGGCGAACGATCAACTTCACGTGCAATTATTGCTTTTTGTTGATTTCCACCAGAAAGTGCCCTTGCTTTTGTGTAGACACTAGGTGTGCGCACGTCATACTCACTAATTAGTTCTTTAGCATATTCATATATACGTTTAAATGATAATATCCCTTTATTAGCATATGGTTTCTGATAATAAGATTGTAATATCATATTTTCTCCAATTGGAAAATCTAACACCAAACCAAATTTATGACGATCCTGAGGAATATGCGCGATACCTGATTCGGTAACCTTTCTCGGTGACATATTCGTGATTACCTTATCATGTAATAAAATTTCACCAGATTCAGAAGGTCTTAAACCTGTTATTGCTTCAATTAATTCGGTCTGTCCATTTCCATCAATACCTGCAATACCTAAAATTTCACCAGCTTTTACATCTAAATTTAAATCTTTTACCATCATTGCATTTCGAAGGTCTTTTACAAACAAATTTTTAATCGTCAATACTTTTTCTTTTGGTTGTGCAGCTGTTTTATCTGTTGAAAAACTAATGTCTCTACCAACCATTAAGGAAGCAAGTTCATTTGCATTGGTATCTTTAACTGTTACCGTACCAATACCTTCTCCTTTACGAATAACTGTACACCGATCACACACTTCTAAAATTTCTTTTAATTTATGTGTAATTAAAATAATGGAAATCCCTTCACTAATTAACGATTTCATTATCGACATTAATTCTTTTATTTCTTGTGGTGTTAATACCGCTGTAGGTTCATCCAGAATGAGTACCTCAGCACCACGATAAAGCGTTTTTAATATTTCAACACGTTGCTGCATTCCAACAGAAATATCTCGAATCTTCGCAGTTGGATCAACATGCAAACCATACTTTTTGGATAATTCTACAATATCCTTTTCGGCTTTTTTGATATCTATTTGTCCATTTTTCCTCGGTTCTTTGCCTAGTATAATATTTTGCGTAACAGTAAATGTATCTACTAACATGAAATGTTGATGTACCATTCCAATTCCTAGTTTATTTGAGACATTGGGATCTGTTATGTTGACACTCTTACCCTTTACCTTAATTTCACCTTTTTCTGGCTGATACAATCCAAATAAAACATTCATTAACGTTGACTTTCCAGCACCGTTTTCGCCTAGAAGAGCATGAATCTCTCCTTGCTTTACTTGTAACGTAATATTATTATTTGCAACGATACCAGGAAATTCTTTTCGTATTCGAAGCATTTCGACTACATAGTTATCCAAAATCCCCACTCCTTATACGGTTCTCTCTTGTGAAATACAATAAAATCGTCAAATGAAAAGGGGCGAGTTTGCTCTTCATTTAATGACTTTAACACACTTATTTATGTGCATTATTTTGTATTATATGATTAGTTAAATTAATTATTTAATAGTTAGAAAAAGGCTAGAAAATTCTAGCCTTTTTCTTATTTTTTAAAGAGATTCAAGATACGATTCTAATTCTTCATCTGTTGTTGGAACTTCAATTGTTCCATCAAGAACTTGTTGTTTCGCTTCCTCAACAGCTGTTGCTATATCTTCAGTATATGCTTCTTCGTTAGTAGTAGCAACACCGACACCATCTTCAGCAAGACCAAATGTAAGAATTTCTCCACTTGGGAATTCGCCATTTAAACCTTGTGTTGCTAAATCATTTACAGCAACATCTACACGTTTTAGCATAGAAGTAAGTGTAACATTTGTATCATTGATTGCACCTTCTTCATACTGATCACGGTCTACACCGATAACCCAAACGTTTGCTTCTGGATCACTATTTTTGATGTCTTTTGCTTGTGCAAATACACCATTTCCAGTTGCTCCTGAAGAGTGATAGATTACATCAACACCATCATTGTACATACTAGCTGCAATTGCTTTACCTTTAGCAGCATCAGCAAAAGATGCTGCATATTCTCTTACCACTTCAATTTCTGGATCGACTGAAGCGACACCTGCAACAAAGCCTGTTTCAAAACGTTTAATTAAATCACTTTCTTCTCCACCAATAAAACCTACTTTACCTGATTCAGATTTCATTGCTGCAGCAACACCTACTAAGAAAGACCCTTCTTGTTCCGCAAATGTAATACTTGCAACATTATCCCCTTCTACAACGGAATCGATAATAGCAAAGTTCGTATCAGGATTTTGACCTGCAACTTCTCCAAGTGCTTCAGCTAATTTATACCCTACACCAAAGATCAAATTAAAATCTTGTTGTATTAAACGATTTAAGTTTGGTAAAAAGTCAGCATCTTGATCAGATTGTGCATATGCATAACCTTCTTCTTCTACTAAGCCATTATCTGCACCAAATGCACCTAAACCTTCCCATGCTGATTGGTTAAATGATTTATCATCAACGCCACCAACATCTGTAACCATTGCAACTTTATAATCAATAGCTTCTTCTGTATCTTCTGATGCATCTTCTGTTGTATCTTCTGAACTTGTATCATCACTTGAAGTATCCTCTTCATCGGAAGTTCCACAAGCCCCTAAAATAAGTACAGTTGCTAATAATAATCCTAAAATAAGTAATAAACGATTTTTCTTCAACGAAATACCCCCATATTTTTTTTATGTTAACCTTAAACTTTGCTAAAACCTAATGTTTCGCACCACCTCCTAAAAGTATGGAAAATAAACATCCTTTTTCTAACAACACTATTAAAAATCAACTTAAAAAATCTAATTGCATTATGTATGTACTGATTGTCCAATTTGCTTAGACAACACTGAAAAACTAGATTTTAAAATACTAATAATATAGTCAAACAATAATATAACACTTTTAATTCGAGAAATAAATACTTATTCATACAAAAAAGAGTGTAAAGATCCAAATGTTCACAAATATTGTAAGATAATCTAACATCAAACAACCTGATAATTCACAATAATACCATTTTTTATATATTTTAGGTAATTTTTGTGTGAACTACGACGTTTTTTGTTCAGGATATTCAGAGATTAATACAGTTCTAGGTTTTGATCCTTCATAAGGACCAACAATACCTCTTGCTTCCATAGCATCAATTAATCTAGCTGCGCGTGTGTATCCAACTCTGAACCTTCTTTGCAACATTGAAACACTTGCACTTTGCATTTCAACGATTAATTTAACTGCATCATCAAATAAATCATCTTGCTTTTCATCATGTTTCACCTCTGACTCTTCTTCGGGAATCATTTCATCTTGATATTGTGCTTTCTGTTGTTCAATACAATGGTCAACGATGCTTTCTACCTCTTCATCTGATAAAAATGCCCCTTGAATACGCGTAGGTTTAGATGATCCCACTGGCGTGAACAACATATCCCCTCGTCCCAATAATTTCTCTGCTCCACCAGAATCTAAAATTGTTCTTGAATCAGTTGCAGATGAAACACTAAAAGCGATTCGGGAAGGAATGTTCGCCTTTATTACACCTGTTATAACATCAACAGAAGGGCGCTGTGTCGCAATTATTAAATGGATACCCGCTGCACGAGCCATTTGTGCTAATCTTGTGATTGCATCTTCAACATCGCTGGATGCAACCATCATTAAGTCAGCTAATTCATCCACTATTACTACAATATAAGGTAATAAAGGTTGTTGATCCTCTTCTTCGTTATTATATCGTTTTACGTACTCATTATACCCTTCGATATTACGGCTACCAGTCTCAGAGAATAGTTCATAACGACGCTCCATTTCAGCTACAACTTTCTTAAGAGCTCTCGATGCCTTTTTAGGATCCGTAACAACAGGTGCAAGTAAATGAGGAATGCCATTATAAATATTTAATTCTACTTTCTTTGGATCAATCATCATCATTTTTACTTCATGTGGTTTAGCTCGCATCAATATGCTCGTTATAATACCATTGATACAGACACTTTTACCACTTCCAGTTGCACCCGCTACGAGTAGGTGCGGCATGCGGTTTAATTCAGCGACAATTGCTTCACCTGAAATATCTCGTCCAAGTACAAAGGACAGAATATTTCCATTCATCGCTTGTTTCGTATCTAATACTTCCCGAAGAGATACAGGTGCCACTTCTTTATTCGGCACTTCAATTCCGACTGCAGATTTCCCTGGAATCGGCGCTTCTATCCGAATGTCCTTCGCAGCTAATGCAAGTGCTAGATCATCATGGAGGTTGACAATTTTACTCACCTTTACGCCAGCTTCTGGATAGACTTCATACTTGGTAACAGCAGGTCCAACATGAACTTTCGTAACCTTTGCTTTCACACCAAAACTAATAAATGTACGTTCTAATTTTCGGACAGTTGCTTGTATTGCGCTTTTTTCCGCTTGTTGTTGATGTTTAACAGGCTCTTTCAACAACTTTAGTGGCGGCAATAAATAGGATGCATTCTCCATTTCCGTCATTGGTAACGGTTCAATTGTTTCCATTTCAGTTTCATTTTTTGTTTCTTTCTGTTCAGCCTTGCTCTTTATTTGATCGATAGCATCCATTTCATTTATTACATTTTTAGTAGCATATGAAATATCAGTGAACTCCTCAATTACTGGATAATCTTTTCCATCATCAACAACTGGATCGGCTATGTTTGTTAGCAGTTCTTCTTGATAGTCATCTTGTTCATTTGTTTTACTGTCTTTTTTATCTTGACGTTTTTCTTTCCATTTTTTTCGTCCGTTTACTGTTACTTCTTTTACTTTACTTCCATTCTTAGCTAAAAAATTACCGATTGAGAAGTCAGTAACAAAAACGATACCAATAATTATTGAAAAGACAGCAACAATTTGCGCACCCGTAGCAGAAAATAGTACATAACAAAAAGCAAATAAAATTGCTCCTAACATTCCACCACCTAAATAATAAGATGTGAGATCCCCATCTAAGTACGCAAAGTAGTTTGACCACGTCATTTTCAGCACAGACCCTCCTGATTGCTGTTGTAACAAGGTTTCATACGAATCAATATGTGTTAGCAATAGAATCCCTAAGAATATAATTCCTAAACCTACCATGCGTCGACTAATCAAATTTGGTAATTGTCTTTTTATAATCATATAAATACCGATACTTAATAATACAAGTGAAGCGATCATATACCACACACCAAATAATAGACGGAAAAAGTTCTCTAATCCAGAGGGTATAGCTCCTTCACTAATTGCACTTGCGCCACTTCCAAAAACAGCTAGAAAAATAAATAAAATACCTAAAAGTTCATATTTTAATTGTTGTTGTACCTTTTTTTGATTCCCTCTCTTTTTCTTTTTAGCCTTAGCCAATTTCCCCACCCCTGCAATCTATCAAAATTATTTCTCCCATTACTATGATGAGATAAACCCTTGTCCATTTGACAAGGGTTTATTTTCATTTCTCTTCATACTACTCCAATATTCGCTATTACTATTATAGCATATCTATTTTTATGTGTAGACTTTTCCTTCGTTAAAATCTTATATGACTCCGCATTAAATTCTACTATTCGCTAATAATTTCCCCAGGAGTAAGGGAAGCAGAGATATAATCTTGTGGATCTGTTGAAAGCAACTGAACAATACGGTATTTACCGTTATCAATACTATCTACGAGCATCATTCGATTATTACAAGTTACAACTTGACGTGTTTGAAATAACGATTGATCCGTTGGAAATATATCATGTTCATTTAATGGTGTATATAAGGTCACTGCACGACACCCCCACTCTCTTTACGATCATCAATCATTTTATTTAATGTTTCCATCGCTTCTTTTACTCCACCGACTGCATCTATTAGTCCATATTCAACCGCATCAGCACCCACAACATTCGTACCAATATCACGCGTTAAATTGCCTTTTTCAAACATCAAGGATTTAAACTTTTCTTCTGATATATTGGAGTGAGTCGTAACAAATTGAATAACACGTTCTTGCATCTTATCCATATATTCAAAAGTTTGTGGCACACCGATCACTAAGCCATTTAACCTAATCGGATGAATTGTCATCGTTGCAGAAGGTACAACATACGTATAATTAGTTGCAACGGCAATAGGTACGCCAATAGAGTGACCACCACCCAATATAATGGATACGGTTGGTTTAGATAAAGAAGCAATCATTTCGGAGAGTGCTAATCCCGCTTCTACATCTCCACCTACAGTATTTAATAGGATGATAAGTCCTTCAATCTTCGGATTTTGTTCAATTGCAATCAGCTGCGGCAGTAAATGTTCATATTTAGTTGTCTTATTTTGTGGGGGTAATTGTATATGCCCCTCTACTTGGCCAATAATCGACAACACATGTATATTGGAATCAGGTGCTGTTGGAACAGTTGATTGACCTAACTGCTGAATCTTGTCGACTAATGATGATTGTTTACCCTCTTCTTGTTCATTCCCATCTTTTGGCATAGAAATTCTCCTTTCGATACTATCTTTGTTAGTATGAACGAATCAAAAAGGGAACATACCATTTAAGATCAAAAAGGATTTTAAATCAAAAAAAGCTTCTGCCAATTTCCTGCAGAAGCTTTTAACGAATATCATTAATTAATTTTTAATTAGGTCATACAATAATTGTTCTTCGATTTCAGACAAGTTTACTAGCGGTAAACGAACATCTCCTGTGTCGATACCTTTTAATCGTAAAGCAGCTTTAACTGGAGCTGGAGATGGTGCCATGAACAACCCTCTCATGATAGGCAACAATTGACGGTGAATACGAGCCGCTTCATTAACATTGCCTTGTTCAAAATAATCAAGCATTTGTTTCATTTCATCTCCAATAACATGAGATGCAACAGAAACAACACCATCAGCTCCAATCGCTTGCAACGGTAGTGTTAAACTATCATCGCCGCTGTATACAAAAAACTGATCATCTGTCTGTTCGATAATTTGAGAAATTGCATCTAAATTTCCACTTGATTCTTTAACAGCAACAATATTATCAATTTGTGATAGTGCTACAATTGTGTCCACTGTTAAATGAACCATCGTTCTGCCTGGAATATTATATAACATTACCGGGAGACTCGTAGACTGTGCAACTGTACGAAAATGTTCATATAATCCTGCCTGATTTGGTTTATTATAATAAGGTGTTACAAGCAAGATTGCATCAACATTCGCATTTTCTGCGTGTTTTGTTAGTTCTATTGTCTCTTTTGTGTTATTAGAACCCGTTCCAGCAATAATAGGAATCCGACCATTCACTACTTTAACTGTCTGTTCAAATAGCCCAATCTTTTCCTTTGTGGAAAGTGTAGGTGATTCTCCAGTGGTGCCTGCCACAACTAAACCATCTGTTTTGTGGGTAATTAAATACTCAATTAAATGCTCCACTTTATTCATATCCACTCGATCTTTAGAGTCAAATGGCGTAACCATTGCTGTCAATAATTTTCCGAAATTCACGATAGGTTGCGTCTCCCTTCATCCATCTTGATCCATCCATTCCCTAGATGTTTAGATTTTCCTATTTAATTCAAACGTTTCATGCAATGCATTTACAGCTGGGATAAGATCATCATGGTGAATCAGCACCCATATCGTTGTATGACTGTCTGCAGATTGAAGGATTTGAATCCCTTCATTTGTCAGTGTTTGCACTATTTTAGCTGTTACCCCAGGAACACCAGTCATACCAGCTCCAACTAATGAGACCTTCGCACAGTTAGAAACCGTTTCAGGTTGATAATGTAACGCCTCTAATATTTCAATTGCTTTTGTAGTAAATACCTCTGGAATTGTATAGACAACACCGTTAGGCGAAATATTTATAAAATCAACCGAAATACCTGCTTCCGCCATTGCTTTGAAAACGTCTGAATGTAATTGATCAACATTTTCATTCGTTAATACCTTTATTTGCGTTATGTTAGACATATTCGCAATTCCAGTAACAATACGATCTGGTATATCCTTACCCTTTACTGCATCTATTGAATCGGTAACTAATGTTCCAATTTCGTTAGTAGCAGTTGATCTCACCCGCATCGGTATCTTAGCCTGCATAGCAATTTCAACTGCTCGTGGGTGAATGACCTTTGCGCCTTGATAAGCTAAATTACAAATTTCATTATATGTGACAACATCTAATGTTCGCGCGTTTTTTACTAGCCGCGGATCTGCTGTCATAATTCCTTCTACATCGGTAAAAATATCAATATAAGCAGCGTCTAGTGCCGCACCTAAGGCTGCTGCTGACGTGTCACTTCCACCGCGACCAAGCGTTGTTATTTCATCAGTTGCTGACTTCCCTTGGAAACCAGCAACTACAACAACTTGATGCTCTTTTAATTCTTGGTGGATTCGTTCCACTTCCATTGCCTTTATCTTTGCAGAGGTAAAGTCTTGATTTGTTTTAAATCCAGCTTGCCCTCCAGTTAATGCAGTCGACGTTACACCACTTTCTTTTAATTCCGTTGAAAAAACGACAGAAGAGATTACTTCACCACAGGACATAAGTAAATCCTGTTCTCTTTTGCTTGCATGTGTATTAGGAAAATCAATTAATCCTAATAATGAGTCCGTTGCATATGGATCAGGATAACGGCCTATCGCAGAAACGACTACAACCACTCTATACCCTTGATCAATAGCAGTTTTAATATGCTTTATTGCGTTACTTCTTGTCGTCTTACTTTGTACAGAAGTTCCGCCAAATTTTTGCACTAGAATCTCCATGTTACACCTCTAAATTATAGCCAGTTATTTTTAATTAATGATTCAGCGATTTGCACAGAATTCCATGCTGCGCCTTTTAATAAGTTATCCGAAACAACCCATAGGTGGAACCCTTTAGGTTCGTCAAGATCTTTTCTTACTCTACCTACAAAAACGTCACCACTACCTACTGCACTTAATGGTGTTGGATACACTTGATTTGATGGATCATCTTCTAAAACGATACCAGGTGCATGTGCCAAAACCTCTTGGACAGCTGCAACTGATACACCAGGATCATCAATTTCAACATACACACTTTCTGCATGTGATGTGAAAAATGGTAAACGTACACAAGTAGCTGCAACAGCTAATTCGGATGCGTGTAGAATTTTTTTTGTTTCATTAATCATTTTCATTTCTTCAAATGTATACCCATTTTCTTGAAATACATCAATTTGAGGTAATGCATTAAAAGCGATTGGATAATGTTTCTTTTCACCCTTAACAGGCAATAGTTCAGGAGCAAGTTCTTCTCCATTCAAAAAGGCTTGCGATTGTTCTCTTAATTCTTCAACTGCTTTTGCACCTGCGCCTGAAACAGCTTGATAAGTAGAAACTATTACTCGATTTAGTCCAAATGCTTTTTCTATTGGTTTAAGTGCCGCAACCATTTGAATCGTAGAACAGTTTGGATTGGCAATAATACCGTTATGTTTTTCAATATCAGATTCATTCACTTCTGGGACAACCAATGGAATATTTTCATCCATTCTAAAAGCGCTTGTATTATCTATTACAACTGCACCACGAGCTACCGCCTCATGCGCTAGGGATTTAGACACAGAACCACCAGCTGAGAAAAGTGCTATATTAACTCCTTCAAAGCTTCCAGGTGTAGCTTCTTGAACAGTAAACGTTTCATCCTTGAATTTTATTTTAGTTCCAGCTGAACGTGGAGAAGATAATAATGTTAACTGTCCAATTGGAAAATCCTTTTTCTCTAGTGTTTCTAGTATTTTTTGACCTACAGCTCCAGTAGCACCAACTACTGCAACATGATAACCTTTAATTTCTGTCATAATAAATCCCCTTCCTTACCTATAAGTTAAAATGATTAAATTTGTAATCTCTATTTTAACATACTCTGTTAAGGAAAGGGTATTCCTACAGTATATTATTCTGTAACCATCTTCGGTATTAAAACTGGCTGTATTTGTTTGTGGGATAATGCTTGTGTGATTGTAGAGGATAATAGAGTCATATCTGCAACTAAAGAATTTGGCTTTTTAATATAATCATCTTGACCATATGGTACAAAATAGATTAATTTAGTTGCCATTAAACGCATCAAATTCACACCATTTAATCCTAGTGCATCATTTGTCGCAATTCCTAGAACAACTGGATTACCATTACGCATTGTTGCCTTTGCAGACATTAGTACAGCTGAGTCTGATATACCGTTTGCCAATCGACTCATTGAATTCCCAGTTAAAGGTGCTATAACCATACAATCCAACGGTTCAACCGGGCCAAGTGGCTCCGCATCAACAATTGAACCAATTGGTTTTCTTCCTGTAATTTCTGTTATTGTTTTAATATGATCTTCTGCTTTACCAAATCTTGTATCTGTTTCTTGAACGGTATTTGAAATGACTGGGACCAACTCTGCACCTAGATCAATTAATTTTTGCATTTCTGGAAATACCGCCGCGTATGTGCAATGTGAGCCTGTTATACCAAAACCAATTTTTTTTCCTTTTAACACTGTCGCTTCTCCCCGCTTTCTTTTATTTGTGTAATGAGTTGATTAATAACATTTCCTAATATTTCTCCTGCTGTTTTTGGAGCCACCATCCCCGGTAACCCTAGTGCGTGTATAGCTGTAATTCCCCTTTTTTTAGCATAGACAAAGTCAACCCCACCAGGTTTAGACGCTAAGTCAATAATTAACGCATTAGATTTCATTAAGTTTAACGCTGATTCGGTAACAACTTTACTTGGAATCGTGTTGATTAAAATATCACACTGCCCAGTATATGCAGGTAACTCTTCCATGTGAAAACCTTGCATCCCCATTTCAAAAGCACGTGCTACATCTACATCTTTTCTCGTCCCAACCGCCACATTTGCTCCTAACCCTGAAAATTTACTTGCCACACTCAGTCCGACTCTCCCCATTCCTAACACAACAATTCGAGCACTATGAATCGTAAAATTGGTATGCTGAATGGCGAGCATAATTGTACCTTCTGTAGTTGGGATAGAATTATAAATGGCAACATCGTCTCTGTCCATTAGCGGGATAAGTTTTAGACCCGATTTTTTCACACATTTACTCAAATAAGGTGTTGTTATTCCGGAGAATATCAAACAGTCTTTTGCTAATGTATCAAACCATTCCTCCTTAAGCTGTATTTTTTGATTAGAAAAAATAGTATCAATATAACCTTCTTCATCAGTACCTGGAATCGGTAAAACAATTACATCAAGAGATTCTGTTTCCAACTCTTCAAAATCTGTTTGTTTAATACCTGTAAACCCTTGATTCAATTGATCAAAACCAACTAATTCCATTTTTAAGTTATCATTTTCGGAAAGCTTCTTAATCATTTCAAGATAACGTGCATCTCCACCTAAGATAGCCATACGGATGGATGAATCCATAATTCCACCTCTTTCACAAACAATATTTCACTACTATTTTGCTTTATAAATTTTCTTAATATCATATGAATTATTGGCAGTAAAGTGAAGGTTTTAACTACAATGCAGATTAAATAAGACAATGATCTATATAAAAAAGCTAATCAACAGATTATATTTCCATCTTGTCGATTAGCTATTTAGAAAGTATGATAGTTAATAATCCATTTCTACTATTTAGTAGGAGGGAGACGATTAACCATTATCATATCCTCGCCTATTTTCTGAATATCTGACCAATTTATTCGCAGATTTTCTCCTTCTTTTTTCATCCCTAACCACGTGTAATTAGGAATAATGAAGGCTGTAATTTGACCTGTTTTTTCATCTAATTCAATATCTGTCTGCCCTAACACACCTAATCTAGAGCCACTATCAAGATCAACAATTTCTTTGCCACTTAAAGTCTTATACCGCATACTTTTTTCCTCCTTCATCTTTATAAAAAGTATGAGAAGGTGAACTTGACTATGCTTTTTTCATGAAGAAATTAATGCACTTGCATAATCCGACTTGAATATTTGTTTAATTAATTCATTCGTTGACTCCATACTTACCGCATCAATTTCAGTTATTAACTCATCCAAACTACGATGCTTACCCATAAGTAACTCATTTTTACCATTTCGACTCATGCGGCTATTTGTACTTTCTAAACCTAGTACAAGATTTCCTTTTAATTGTTCTTTACTATTACGTAACTCTTTGTCTGTAAGGCCATGCTCGATTAATTCTGCTACTGTCTGATGTATCGTTTCTTTAAGAACGGGAAGATGTTCATTACCTGTCCCAGCATAGATCGTTAACAATCCATCATCAAGAAACGAACTGTGATAAGAAAACACAGAATAAGCTAATCCACGATTTTCTCTAATCTCTTGAAACAATCTTGAACTCATGCTGCCACCAAGTACATTATTAACAATGACTAAACTAAAGATATTCGTAGCCCCAATTGGCAAACCTTGATACCCTAAGCATAAGTGAGCTTGTTCTGTTTCCTTTTTACGTGTTAACTGTTTCGGAGTAAAAATTGATTTTTCCAACGTACTAACTTTGCTAGTTTGCTTAAATTGATCAAAAGCTGTTTCAATTTTATCGATAAAAGATGTATCGACATTTCCTGCTACAGATATCACTATATTATCTGGGCGGTAGTGTTCCAGTTGGTACTGATGCAAATCTTCAGATGTGAAAGCATTTAATCTTTCTTCTATACCTAAAATAGGAAATCCTAATGGCTGTCCACCGTAAGAAGCTTCAGCTAATAAGTCATGAACGATGTCATCTGGTGTGTCTTCTGCCATCTTTATTTCTTCTAATACAACATTCTTTTCTTTATCAATTTCTTCTTGAGCAAATTTCGAATGAAAGAACATATCGGTTAACATCTCTAAGGCAAATTCTTTATGTGTATCAAGAACTTTCGCATAGTAGCATGTATACTCTTTTGATGTAAAAGCATTTACTTGTCCGCCAATCGCATCAAACTCTTCGGCAATTTCTTTTGCAGTTCTTTTTTCAGTACCTTTAAAAAACATATGCTCTAAAAAGTGAGAGATCCCGTTATTTTCTACTGTTTCATCTCTTGAACCAGTTCGAACCCACACGCCAATTGTTACGGATCTAACACTCGCGATATTTTCCAATACAATACGTAATCCATTTCTGGAAGTATGTTTCTGAAGCATCTAGATGCCCTCCTATTTTATTAACTGTTATTTTTTATTTATATGCAACTCAACTTTAAACCAAAAACCATGTGCTAATCATTGATTTTTTAAGGTTCGGATTGCTTGTCAACCATTAAAAATTCTGTTTTCTAGAAAATTGTTGTTTATTACGAAACGACTAAGTTTACCAAGACTTAAATGCCTGTTTCACTTTGCTAAAGTTTAGTATGTAAGAAAAAGAAACTGGTAATCCAGTTTCTTTTTAATGGTAATATTATTTACTTTCTTTTTCTTTTTCATCTGCTATAACAGATTTGCGTGATAAATTAATACGACCTTGACGATCAACTTCTTTTACTTTGACCATCATTTGATCACCTATTGAAGCAACGTCTTCCACTTTATTGATGCGTTCAGCAGCCATTTCTGATATGTGAACAAGGCCTTCTTTACCTTTAAATAATTCAACGAATGCACCAAATTTTTCAATTCGTTTAACTGTAGCAAGATACATTTCACCAACTTGTACTTCACGTACAATATCTTCAATGATTTTCTTCGCTTTTTGATTCATTTCATTATTGATAGATGAAATGAATACACCACCATCTTGCTCAATATCTATTTTCACGCCAGTTTCTTCAATAATTTTATTGATTTGTTTACCACTTGGCCCAATTACATCGCGAATCTTATCTGGATGAATAGACATTGTTAAGATTTTCGGAGCATATGTGGATAACTCTTCTTTTGGTTCGTTAATTGTTTCAAGCATATGCTCTAGAATATGCATACGACCTTTTTTAGCTTGCGTAAGTGCTTCTTCTAAAATATCACGTGATAAACCATCAATTTTAATATCCATTTGAAGAGCAGTTACACCTTTAGCAGTTCCGGCAACTTTAAAGTCCATATCTCCTAAGTGATCTTCCATACCTTGAATATCACTTAAAATAGTATAATCATCACCCGATTTAATAAGTCCCATTGCAATACCAGCAACTGGTGCTTTAATTGGTACACCTGCATCCATCATTGCTAATGTACTAGCACAAATACTCGCTTGTGAAGTAGATCCGTTTGATTCTAACACTTCTGATACAAGGCGAATCGTATAAGGAAAGTCTTTTTCAGAAGGCAACACTTTTTCTAATGCGCGTTCTCCTAATGCACCATGACCAATTTCACGACGGCCTGGGCCTCTAATAGGACCAGTCTCCCCAACACTAAATAATGGGAAGTTATAATGATGCATGAAACGTTTTGATTCTTCTAATCCAATACCATCTAAAATTTGCACATCACCTAGAGCACCCAGTGTACAGATGCTTAACGCTTGTGTTTGGCCACGTGTGAACAAACCGGATCCGTGCGTTCTCGGAAGTACACTAATACGAGAGGTTAAAGAACGTATTTCATCAATTTTACGACCATCTGGTCTAACTTTTTCTTTTGTAATTAAACGACGTACTTCTTCTTTAACGATCT
The DNA here is from genome assembly GCF_003426055.1 of Paraliobacillus sediminis. NCBI lineage: Bacteria > Bacillati > Bacillota > Bacilli > Caryophanales > Bacillaceae > Paraliobacillus > Paraliobacillus sediminis. The sequence continues at coordinate 416,439 of NZ_QJSI01000003.1, read as the reverse complement.
TATCCAATATACCTTTAACGTGTTTAATTGTTTTATCATCAGCTTCTTGCTCTTCATATTCCGCAAGTAAGTCTTTCTTTACTTTATCAATAGCTTCTTCACGGGCATGCTTTTCATGAATTTGAATTGCTGTCACTAAAGTCGCTTTAACTTTCTCTTCTACTACAACAGTTAATTCTTTATCTAATTCGAATAATTTAATATTCATTTTTTCTTTAGAAACTTCAGCAATAATTTCTTCTTGAAAAGCAACTAAACGTTTAATTTCTTCATGTCCAAACATAATAGCTTCAAGCATCACATCTTCTGGTACTTCATCTGCCCCTGCTTCTACCATGTTAATCGCGTGTTTTGTGCCAGCAACGGTAAGATCAATATCACTCTTCTCGCGCTGTTCAGTAGTAGGATTAATTACAAATTTATCGTCAACTCGTCCAACAATAACACCGGCTATTGGTCCATCAAATGGAATGTCTGAGATAGATAGAGCTATCGAAGAACCTATCATTGCAGCTATATCTGACGGACAGTTTTGATCTAGACTCATTACCATACTTATTACTTGAACATCGTTACGATACCCGTCTGGAAATAATGGTCGTATTGGACGGTCAATTAAACGAGATGTAAGAACAGCTGTTTCTGATGGTCTACCTTCTCTTTTAATAAAACCTCCTGGAATTTTACCTACTGCATATAAACGTTCCTCGTAGTTTACAGTTAGTGGGAAAAACGGTAAATCTTTTGGCTCTTTAGAACCCGTTGCTGTTGCTAAGACAGAAGTATCCCCATATTGAATCATACATGCACCATTTGCCTGTTTTGCTAATTCTCCAATTTCTACTGTAAATGTGTTACCTGATATTTCTGTCGAAAATACTTTTTTATTTGCTACCATTTAATTATGTACCCCTCTCTTATTTACCTGGAAACCTTTTGTAGTAGTGTGTCCATATAATAAGGGCTATATAAATCCGTATCACTTCTTGTTTTACTATCCTTTTGCATCATTTACATTATGTTGCTCCATCCTGATCAAACAGTTGAAAAAATTTTTTCAACTGTTTGATCAGAATCGAGCGAAAGGATTATAATACGACATATATATACCCAAAAGAATAACTTCCTACAAACTATTATCGGATGAACAGATTGATTTTAAACATACAGAAAAAGCGGGAATAATCCCGCTTTTTAGTATATTATCTGCGTAAACCAAGTTTTTGAATTAAATCACGGTAACGAGCAACATCATTATTACGTAAGTAATTTAGTAAGTTACGACGTTTACCGACCATTTTCAATAAACCACGACGTGAGTGATGATCCTTCTTGTGGAAACGAAGATGCTCATTCAAATTCGTAATATCTTCTGTTAAGACAGCGATCTGAACCTCTGGAGATCCCGTATCGTTATCATGTGTTTTGAACTCATTCATAAGTTCAGTTTTACGTTCTTGTGTTATAGCCATTTGTAATAGCCTCCTGTAAAAATTAGTAAACCCCTATCCCCTAGCAAACGTCGGAGAATCAATTTGCCAAGTGGAAGGTTTCCGTTATTTAGATTACATCCTTTTATAATAAATTGCAAGTATTAATCTTCAATTGTAGTAAACAAATGTCGAATCTGTTGTTCATCTTTCTTTAATTGTTCAATCAATTGCTCAATTCCATTAAATTTAACTTCATTTCTAATAAAGTCAATCCATTCTATTCGCAATGATTCACCATAGATATCTTGTTCAAAATCAAATAGATGAATTTCTATAGTAGGTCGATCTATTTGATTACTTTCATGAAACGTTGGCTTATAGCCCACATTAGCCATTCCCGTAATCTTATTTTGATCACTAATGGAAACACGAACGGCGTAAACACCGACTTTAGGAAGTGCATACTCCTCTTCCACATCTATATTAGCAGTAGGAAAACCAATTGTTCTTCCACGTTTTTCACCTTGTATAACGATTCCACTCGTTTGAAAAGGTCTATTTAATAAATTACTTATCTTCTTCACTTTCCCCTTAGCCAACAAATCTCGAATCCGTGTTGAGCTAACTTTTTCGCCTTCATCTTCTAATTTATTAATTGTCGTAAGATCAAATTCACCTTTTGCATGTTCTCTCAATGTTTCTATCGTACCTTTACCCTTGTATCCATATGTGAAATCAAAACCAGCAACAAGATGTTTAATGTTAAGTCCAACAATAAAATCCGAAACAAATTCACTTGCAACTAATTTTGACAAAACCTCATTAAATGTAATGATATATAAAATATCAATACCCATATCTTCTAGAATCGCTTTTTTTTCAATTAATGGTGTTAAATAATGAACAGGCTTTTGTTGCTTTTTCAGTACGACAGAAGGATGAGGTGAGAATGTAATAACTGCACTCTTTCTATTCTCTTCTTTTGCAATTTCTCTTGCAGTTTCAATAACATTTTGATGCCCTTTATGTATGCCATCGAAAAATCCAATAGCTGCAACTGTTTCTTCTATTTCTGTTCGAATAATTTTGTGTGGATATTGTAATGATATAATTTCCAAGGTTTTCACCTACTTTCCTGATTGTAACGGAATACACGTACTGGTTTTATCTCTTCGATTTTTGTTGGATGTATCTGATAAATTGCTAAAAGTTCATCTTGGTACTCTACTCTAAACGGATCTGTTTTTATCGTTTGATCCGGTAACGCTAATTTCTGACCTTGCCAAACTTTTTTTGCTAGTTGTTCATCTACGTTATAAATATCTAAGTGATCAACACCTTGCTGAATTGGAAGTAAAGTTTCTTCTAATTGCCCTAGCTCACTTTTTTCTATTAATTGGTCAAACGTAAATGTCTCTGCAGCAGTAATATTCCCTGTTTCTGTTCGAACTAAATGAGACATGTGGGCAGGATAACCTAGTTTTTTACCAATGTCTAAACATAGCGTTCTCATATATGTTCCCTTTGAACATGTTGCTTCAAATGAAAACCGGAAAACTTTCTCTTCAACTTTTAGTGAATCCTCCAATAATCTAATCGATTCAATTGTAACCTCACGTGATGGTCTTTCAACAGGCTCGTTCGTTCTTGCATATTCATACAATTTCTTACCATCTACCCTAACAGCAGAATAAAGTGGAACAACTTGGCTAATTACACCTGTAAACGATGCTAATACAGTTTCTAGTGTAGCTATATCAAACGTTTCATCTACTAACTTTTCTTCGATAATAGTACCCGTTTGATCTTCTGTATCTGTTGAATATCCGAGTGTTACTTCTCCAACATATGTTTTTGTCGTATCCGTTAGATATGGAACAATTTTCGTTGCCTCTCCAATACAAATTGGCAATACACCTTCTACTGCTGGATCCAGTGTTCCGGTATGACCAACTTTTTTGGTATGACATAATTTTCTAATTTGGATAACGCAATCATGGGATGTAGGCCCTATTGGTTTCCACAGTGGTAGAATACCATTCATAATCTTTATTCACCATCTCTTTAAATTTTTATTCTATCGCGTACAATTAAAAAATAAACTAAAACCCTTGTACTATTATAGAACAAGGGTTTTAGGAAGTAAATATCACGTATTAGAATCATTAATATCGCGTAAGATGGTTTCAATTCGATTCCCTTTTTCAATAGCTTCATCGAATTCAAAAAACAATTCTGGTGTTTTACGTAAACGAATGCGTGTACCTATTTCAGAACGAATAAAACCTTTCGCTTTCGCCAAACCAATTAATGTATCATGTTTTTGTTTTTCTTCACCTAGAACAGATATATAAATCTTTGCTTGTTGTAAGTCACCTGTAACTTCGACATCTGTTATCGTTACAAAACCAACACGCGGGTCCTTAATTTTCCTACTAAGGATATCACCCAACTCTTTTTTCATTTGTTCTGCGACGCGATTTGCTCTCATTTGATTCATGAAGTTCACCTCTTAAAATTCAGCAATGGTTAACTAAATTATAACCATTCCTTTTGCGTTTTTGTTCGTTCGATTTCCGGAAAAGAATCAATCAGCTTAAACGCTTGATCGATTACCCTCTCCGCCTGTACTTTCTCATTAGAGATCGTTACTAAACCAAACATTGTGCGTTGCCAAAGATCTTGAAAATCTATCTCACTAATTGCAATATTGTACTCATTATGAATCCGTTTTGTTATCTTTTTAATAACAGACCGTTTTTCCTTTAATGAATGTGCATGATAGATATAACATTCTACTTCAGCATAAAGAATCATGTGCGTTTAATTTCTTCCATAACATACGCTTCAAAAACGTCGCCTTCTTTAATGTCATTAAACTTTTCTACGGTAATCCCGCACTCATAGTTTTGCGCAACTTCCTTGACATCATCCTTAAATCTTTTCAATGTGTCAATTTCACCTTCATAAATTACAATGCCATCACGGATTACGCGCACGCCTGCATCACGTGTAATTTTACCATCAGTTACGTAACTACCTGCAATTGTACCAATTTTAGATACTTTGAAAATTTCGCGAACCTCCGCTTGTCCAATTACCTTCTCTTCGAATTCTGGATCAAGCATTCCTTTCATTGCAGCTTCAATTTCTTCAATTATTTTGTAGATAACACGATATAAGCGTACATCCACTTTTTCTGACTCAGCTGCTTTTTTAGCATTAACATCAGGACGTACATTAAAGCCAATAATAATTGCATTTGATGCAGAGGCCAAAATAACATCTGATTCAGTAATTGCACCAACACCCATGTGAATGATGTGAACCTTAACGCCTTCCACATCAATCTTCTCTAGAGAAGATGATAAAGCACCTAATGAACCTTGTACATCAGCTTTTATAATTAAGTTAATATCTTTAATATCGCCTTGCTTAATTTGTTCGAATAAATCATCCAAACTAACTTTAACACCGCCACCACGGTTTGCTTCAATTTGTTTTTGTTGACGTGCTTCACCGATTTGACGTGCTTTCTTCTCATCTGCAAAGACAACAAAGTGATCACCCGCAGATGGAACTTCATTTAATCCAGTTATTTCAACTGGAGCTGATGGTCCAACTGCTTTAACACGACGACCTACATCATTTACCATTGCACGAATACGACCAAAAGTATTTCCAACAACAATTGGATCACCTACGTGTAACGTACCATTTTGCACCAGTAGTGTTGCAACTGGGCCACGCCCTTTGTCTAACTGTGATTCAATAACAGTACCGATTGCACGGTTATCAGGGTTTGCTTTTAATTCTTCTACTTCTGCAACTAGTTGAATCATTTCGATCAAGTCGTCAATTCCTTCGCCTTTTAATGCAGATAGTTGAACAAATATTGTATTTCCACCCCAGTCTTCAGGGATTAATTGATATTCTGTTAACTCTTGCATAACACGGTCAGGATTAGCGCCTTCTTTATCCATTTTATTAACTGCAATAATGATTGGAACCTCAGCAGCCTTTGCATGATTAATCGCTTCGACTGTTTGTGGCATAACACCATCATCTGCAGCTACAACAAGAATAGCAATATCAGTTATTTGAGCGCCTCGTGAACGCATGCTTGTGAAAGCAGCGTGTCCTGGTGTATCTAAGAAGGTAATGAATTTACCATTACTCTCGATTTGATATGCACCAATATGTTGGGTAATACCTCCTGCTTCACCTTCTGTTACTTTGGTGTGGCGAATAGAGTCAAGTAAAGTTGTTTTACCATGATCAACGTGGCCCATAATCGTAACTACAGCTGGACGTTCAATCGCTTCACCTTGATTGATTTCTTGGATGAAGTTATCTAAATCCATTTCATCAACTTCTGCTTCTTTTTCAACTTCCACACCATATTCTTCAGCCATCATCGAAATCGTCTCATCATCTAAACTTTGGTTTTTAGTAGCCATAACTCCAGCTGCCATAAGACTCTTAATCAGGTCTGTTGCATCTTTACCTAATTTTTCAGCTAGTTCACCTACAGTTAAGGAATCTGTATAGGTTATTTTTGTAGAAGATGTTTCAACGGACTCAGGCGATGATTTAGATTGTGCATTGCTAGAATCATTTTTATCAGTTTTCTTTGATTGCTCTTGATTCTTTTTGTCCGCATCTGGTGCAGCATTTTCTTCTGTATTACTTGAAAATATTTCGTCCAACTTTGTAGATGTATCACTAGAAATAGTTGACATATGATTGGACACTTCCACATCAATTTCTTTTAATTTATTTATAATTTCTTTACTAGACACATTCTTTTGTTTTGCATATTCATATACACGTATTTTACTCATACATTCACCCCCGAATAGATTTATCGAGTAACGAGGTTATTTTCGAAGCGAAACCTTCATCTAAAACAGCAATTGCTACTCTTCCAGACTTACCCATTGCATGTGATATTGTATCCCGATCATCAACAATTCGAATTGGAATTTCATAAAAATTACATTTATCTGTAATTTTCTTTGTTGTTTGTGGACCTGTATCACTTGCAAGCAGTACTAATTTCGCTTTTTGTTTTTGGATATCTTTAATAATTAATTCTTCACCTAACGTCAATTTACGAGCACGATAAGCTAAACCAATTAAGTTGAGATATTCTTTCCCCTTACTCAATGTCTTTACCTTCTATCACTTGCTTTAATTGTTGATACACTGTTTCGTCTACATTTGTTTGTAGATGACGGTCTAATACTTTAGATTTTTCAGCTTTTTCTACTACTTCTAAACTATTAGAAATATATGCCCCTCGGCCATTCTTTTTACCGGATGGATCAACAAACACTTCCCCATCTTTATTATGAACAATTCGAATTAATGCTTGTTTCGGTTTCATTTCTTGTGTAACAATACATTTGCGAAGAGGAATCTTGTTATTCTTTTTAGGCATAACTTATTTCTCCTCCTTAATCAAATAAATCGCCGTCTCCATCAAATGATGCTTCTTCATCAAGTACACGAACAGGTTCAGTTATTAAACCAGCCTCACGCGCATCTGACTCGTTTTTAATATCAATTTTCCAACCGGTCAATTTTGCTGCTAATCGAGCATTTTGACCACGTTTACCAATAGCCAGTGATAATTGGTTGTCAGGAACAATAACAGTTGTTGCTTTATCTTTTTCATTTACCAGAACATCAACGACTTTTGATGGACTTAACGCATTCGATACATAGACAACTGGATCTTCTGACCATTCAACAATATCAATTTTCTCACCCTTAAGCTCATTAACGATTGTTTGAACACGTTGACCTCTTTGACCAACGCAAGAGCCAACAGGATCAACATCACTATCTGCGGCATAAACAGATATTTTAGAACGGTCTCCTGCTTCTCTCGCTACAGAACGTATCTCTACAGTTCCATCGTAAATTTCAGGAACTTCCATTTCAAATAAACGTTTTAAAAGACCTGGATGTGTTCTAGAAACAAAGATTTGTGGGCCTTTATTTGTGTTTTCAACTTTCGTCACAAAGACTTTAAGTCGATCATGCACATGATAGTCTTCTGTTGCCATTTGTTCACCCTCAGGTAACTTGGCCTCAACCTTACCCAGATTAACATAAACATAACGGGGATCAATGCGTTGGATAATCCCGTTCATTATATCTTCTTCACGGTCAATGTATTCATTGAATATAACACCACGTTCCGCTTCACGAACACGCTGTGTCACAACTTGCTTCGCAGCTTGTGCTGCGATTCGTCCAAAATCTCTTGGTGTAACCTCTAGTTCAATTATATCGCCTAAATCATAATCTGGTTTAATTCCTTTTGCTTCTTCTAGACTAATCTCCTGGTTCTTATCCTCTACTTCTTCGACAACTTCTTTTCTTGAAAGAACATGCATGCTCCCAGTCTTTTCATTCAAATCGATTCGTACATTCGTTGCGGATTTGAAATTCTTCTTATAAGCAGATATAAGCGCCGCCTCTAACGCTTCCATTAATATTTCTTTGTTAATACCTTTTTCTTTTTCTAAATAATCAATGGCATCAAAAAGCTCACTACTCACTATGTCTCCCCCTTTATTTAAATGTAACTGCTAATCGGGCTTTTGCTATTTTTTGATAAGGAATAGTTACTTCTTGTTTTCTTGTTTTGTTTAATACTTCTAATTTTATGGTATCCTCTTCAAAAGCTGTTAACAATCCTTCAAACGATTTAGCACCTTGGATAGGTTCATATAACGTAACGAAAACGTTATGGCCTATGTGGTCAATAAAATCTTGTGGTTTTTTCAATGGGCGCTCTGCACCTGGTGAAGAAACCTCTAAATAGTATGGTACTGCAACTGGATCATCAGCATCTAATTGCTCGCTTAATTTCTCTGATACAATGCCGCATTCTTCTATGTCGATACCACCTTGCTTGTCAATAAAAATACGAAGAAACCAGTTTTTTCCTTCTTTTTCAAACTCAATATCTACAAGCTGTAACGCCATTTCTTCTAAGATAGGTTCAAGAAGTTGTTCTGCTTTTTCCGTTACTTTCATTCCCATTCATGTTGCCTCCTTTATCACTGCAATTAAACTGTATTACATTAGGCTACTACGTTTTTAGTCATACTTTTAAAGTTTACACATTTTAGTCTTTTTCATTAACATCTTATATAAGAAACATAAAACCCTTGCCAAAAAACGGCAAGGGAATACTACGCTTCATACTAAAATCAAAAGAAATCTGCACAAGAAATCAGTGCAAAACGTATACCATCCTTTTTAAAAATAAGCTTCTATGTAACAAAAAGGACGATAGGTGTGAAGAAAGAGTGGGTTTCCCCACTCCTTCTTACTAACGTATCATTTCGTACCATAAATTACTATACCATATTCCTTAATATCATGCAAGGAAACGTGCAATAACAAGTTAATCGAGACACGCTACGTCAGAAAATGGCCTCCCTTTCTGTAGGCACGGAAAGCATCGTGTATTTTCAGAACGGGGTACCGGTATGTCAAAGTTTATCGATTTTCCCAAAATAAGCAATCTTTTTTTAAAAAGCTTTTATTTAAAATAACGATAATTGATTTTTATCTTCCATTCCTTTTAGGCTACCATGATTCTCTAAATATTCTATAACCGTTTTAGATATTCTACTTCTTTCTCTTAAGTCTTCTTTCGATAAAAATTCACCTTCTTCGCGCGCTTTGACAATATTATGAGCTGCATTTGTTCCTAAACCATCAACGGCGTTAAACGGAGGGATCAGACTATTCTCAACAACAAGAAAATCTGTTGCACTCGATTTATACAAATCAACGCTTTGGAAAGTAAATCCTCTTTCATTCATTTCAAGAGCTAATTCCAGCACAGTTAAAACGTTTTTTTCCTTTGTTGAAGCATCATTTCCTTTAGCCAAAATTTCTTCTATACGTTTACGAATCCCTGTTGGACCTTTCACCATTAGGTCTAATTCAAAGTCATCTGCACGAACAGAGAAGTAAGCTGCGTAAAAAAGAATTGGATGATGTACTTTAAAATAAGCAATCCGAACTGCCATTAAAACGTATGCAGCAGCGTGTGCTTTTGGAAACATGTACTTAATTTTTTTACACGAATCAATATACCATTCAGGTACATTGTTTTTCTTCATTTCTACAATCCATTCATCTTGTAGACCTTTTCCTTTACGAACGAATTCCATAATTTTAAAGGCTAATGAAGCATCTAATCCTTTATGCATCAGATAAACCATAATATCATCACGGCACCCAATTACATCTGGCAACTTACAAATGCCCTTATTAATTAGTTCTTGTGCATTACCTAGCCATACATCTGTTCCGTGTGATAAGCCAGAGATAATTACTAGCTCTGCGAATGTTTTTGGCTTTGTATCTTCTAGCATTTGTCTAACAAATTTCGTACCAAACTCTGGAACACCTAACGTACCGGTCTTACACATGATTTGCTCTGCGTTTACACCTAATACTTCGGGACCTGAGAAAATTTTCATTACTTCTTCGTCATCTACTGGAATTGTTTTTGGATCAATTCCACTTAAATCTTGTAACATCCGAATCACGGTCGGATCATCATGTCCAAGTATATCTAGTTTCAATAAATTATCGTGAATGGAATGGAAATCGAAATGCGTAGTTTTCCATTCAGAATTACGATCATCAGCTGGAAACTGGATCGGTGTGAAGTCATAGATATCCATATCATCTGGAACAACAATAATTCCACCAGGGTGTTGTCCTGAAGTCCGTTTCACACCCGTACAGCCTTGAACTAAACGATCTGTTTCAACAGCTTTCATTTGTAATTGATGATCACTCGCATATCCTTTTACGTAACCATACGCTGTCTTCTCCGCCACAGTACCAATTGTACCTGCCCGAAACACTTTATCTTCACCAAACAGTACTTTTGTATAGTTGTGCGCTATTGATTGATACTCACCCGAGAAATTCAAATCAATATCCGGAACTTTGTCCCCCTTAAAGCCTAGGAAAGTTTCAAACGGGATATCCTGACCATCTTTTCGCATGCTTGTTTCACAAGACGGGCAATTCTTATCAGGTAAATCAAAACCACTACCAACAGATCCATCCGTGAAAAATTCATGATGCTGACACGTCGCACAAACATAGTGTGGTGGTAATGGATTTACTTCTGTTATTTCCGTCAATGTTGCAATTAATGAAGAACCAACAGAACCACGAGAACCCACTAAATAACCATCATCTAATGATTTTTTCACAAGCTTATGCGAGATAAGATAAATAACCGCAAAGCCGTGCCCAATAATACTTTTCAACTCTTTTTCGATACGCTTTTCGACAAGTTCAGGTAAATCATTACCATAGAGATTTTTAGCAAAGGTATAGCTCATTTCTCGAATTTCTTCTTCTGCACCATCGATGTTTGGTGTATATAAATCTTCTTTTATCGGTTTAATTGATTCTAATCGATCAGCGATTGCTTGTGTATTTGTGACAACTATTTCTTTTGCCTTGTCGGTTCCTAAGAAATCAAAACTCGCAAGCATTTCATCTGTTGTTCGGAAATGGACATCCGGTAGTGTTTGACGACTTAGCGGGTTTCCATTTTGAGATGAAATAAGGATTTGACGATATAACTTATCTCGTTCTTCTAAATAATGGACATTTCCTGTTGCAACACAAGGTTTCTTCAAGCGATCGGCAAGCGCAACAAGGTTTCGTAATATATCTAAAATTTGCGCTTCATTTTGGACAAGCTCTCGACTAATCAATGGATAATAGTTAGCCGGTGGATGTACTTCAATATAATCATAGAAGGCCGCAACTTTCTCTGCTTCTTCTTGTGACTTTTGCATCATTGTTTCAAACACTTCACCTTTTTCACAACCAGAACCAACTAAAATACCTTCACGGTGTGCTTGTAATTTAGAACGTGGAATACGTGGTATTCTGTAGAAATAATCGATATGTGCTAAAGAAACTAATTTATAAATGTTTTTTAGTCCAATTTCATTTTGCGCAAGTAGTGTTGCGTGATGTGGACGTGCACGTTGATACGCATTACCCTCACCCATATGAATATTAAAATGGTTATGATTTGTAATTTCTTTCTCTCTTGCCTCTTTTAACAGTTTCCACATTAAATAGCCGGTTGCTTCCGCATCATATATCGCACGGTGATGTTGGGTTAATTCGATATCGAATTTCTTACACAATGTATTTAAACGATGACTTTTTAAAGTTGGCAATAAAAATCGAGCTAACTCTAATGTATCAATGACCGGGTTAATCGCTTTTTCTAATCCCGCTTTTTCATTTCCTTGATTTAAGAATCCCATATCAAAGCTAGCATTATGAGCAACCAAAATATCTTGTCCAGCCCATTCTTTAAAATCTGCTAATACTTGTTCAACATCAGGAGCGTCTTTTACCATATCATCCGTAATGCCCGTTAAATCATTGGTAGTCTCAGACAAAGGATGATGGGGATTTACAAATGATTCAAACCGGTCAACGATATCTCCACCTTTAACCTTCACAGCAGCCAACTCAATAATTGTATCGTATACAGCAGATAAACCCGTTGTTTCTACATCAAAAACAACATACGTAGCTGTATCTAAGTCAATGTCTTGTTCATTATAAGCAATTGGCACGCCATCATCTACAATATTTGCTTCTAATCCATAAAGAATTTTTACACCATGCTTTTGACCTGCTGCATATGCTTCTGGATAAGATTGTGCTACTGCATGATCCGTAATTGCAAACGCTTTGTGTCCCCATTTGCTAGCTTGTTCAATTAATTTTGAAGCTGTCACGACTGCATCCATTTGACTCATTGTTGTGTGCGCATGTAATTCCACACGTTTCTCATCTTCTGGAGCTTTATCTTCTTTTTTCTTTACTTTGATTTCATTAATATCATTAAGCATCATTGTTAACTCATTGGTAAATGTATCAGTTTGCACACTACCTCTTGCTTTAATCCAGATGCCCTCTTTAACTGCTTTAAATTTTTCTCCATCTTGATCATCTTTTGAAAACATTTTTAATGAGAAAGAATCCGTATAGTCTGTTACCTTAATGATTAACAAGTGTCGTCCAGAACGTAACTCTCTAATATCAACAGCAAATACATACCCTTGTACAACAATCCGTCTTTCTTCTTCTAGTATTTCTTTCATCGGCACTGGTTCATCTTTAATTTTATAACCAATCATTACTGGTTCGTTTGAAACGCCAGCCTCTTTCTCTTTTTCACGAACTTCTTTATCCATTACAGCTTTTTGGACTAATTCCTTATCTTCAAGAGCCTTTTGCTCTCTAAACTTTTTAATATCTTCCATTTCAGTCTTTGCATCAACTTTTAATGTATAAGCGATAGCGCCGATCTTATTACAGTACGTTCGAAATGCAGGCTCTAGTCTTTTTTTAAGCGCATTTGCTTCCGCATCATTTCGAGCAGTCACAATAATCTTATTACCATCTATTTGTGGTTTTTGCTGCTCGACAAGATCTTTATATGCAGGTGAAAGATCACCAACCGACCCTATGAAATCCTGCCAATAGGCACTAACCTCTTCATTACTTATATTTTTACTTTCAGCATAAAGCGTCCAATCAACAGTGGCAATATGCGAAAAGGTTTCTTGTAGTTTCAAACAGAAAAGTCGATACGCCTTAGCAGGTAAGATTTGTTTGATTTGGATATGAAAGTGCCATCGCTTTTCCGTTTTAAATACTTCTAACTTTGTTAGTTGACTCTCCGAAAAATTAGTAGTTTCAGGTTCTGTCAAGTTTATTTGTTTTAATAGTACTTTCATCTTATCGTTACTCGAAATACTCAATTTTGTTTCCCCCCTAGCATGTGTTCATACATCTGAACAAAAAAATCTTCTATCTTATTCTACTACGCATAAAAACCCCTGTCACCTATTCTTTAGGACAAGGGGTTTAAAAGTCTTATGCTAATAAGCTTTGTATATAGGCTATTACATCATCTTTATGATGTTCTGTCTGTTCGCCATTAACTCGTTCTTTACACTCTATGATACCTTCATCTGCACGCTTACCAACAGCAATTCGATAAGGGATTCCAATAAGATCACTGTCCGCAAATTTAATTCCTGCACGTTCAGCTCTGTCATCGTAAAGTACTTCTATTCCTTTTGCTTTTAAACCGGTATACAATTCTTCAGCAAGGCTAGTCTGTTCTTCCTTTTTACTATTTAGTACAAGCAAGTGTACCTGAAATGGTGAAATCTGTTTTGGCCATGTTATTCCCAAATCATCATGGTATTGCTCTACAATAGCTGCTAATGTTCTAGAAACACCAATTCCATAACAACCCATAATCATTGTCGTTGCTTTTCCTTGCTCATTTAAAAAGCTTGCACCAAGTTTATTTGCATAAAATTCACCTAATTTAAATACTTGGCCAATCTCAATTCCTCGAGCAAATTTTATTACTCCTTGTCCATCAGGAGAAGAATCTCCTTCTGCAATAAAACGAACATCTGCATATTTCGTCACTTTGAAGTCGCGTTCAGGATTCACATTCACATAGTGATAGCCTTCTTCATTTGCTCCACACGTTACATTCACGGCATTGCGGACGGCAAAATCTGCAACAATATCAACTTCTTCATTTTCCATCTTAACTGGACCTAAAGAACCAAAACCAGCACCCAACATTTCTCTTGCTTCTGTCTCTGTTGCTAATTCAACAGTTGCTGCTTGATAAAGATTTTTAAGTTTTATCGTATTTACTTCATGATCTCCTCTTGTAACAACTAATACAAAAGAATCATCAACTTTGAAAAATAAAGCTTTTAAACCCTTATCCAATGTATGTTCAAGGTAATCAGCAACATCTTGCATTGTTTTTTGATTCGGTGTGGCAACTTTATCTAACGGTAATGCAGACTCATTCGACTTTTCGTATTGATCAACTACTTCAGCCATTTCGATATTGGCAGCATAATCAGATGTATCAGAGAATGCGATAATATCTTCACCAACTTCAGATAATGCCATAAATTCATGTGTATCTTTTCCACCCATTGCGCCAGAATCTGCAATGACAGCTCGAAAATTTAAACCTAATCTTGTAAATATATTCGAATAAGCTTGATACATACTATCATACATCTCAGTTAAACTTTCGTAAGAATCATGAAAAGAATACGCATCTTTCATAATAAATTCGCGTCCTCTTAATAAGCCAAAACGAGGTCTTTTTTCATCACGAAACTTCGATTGAATTTGATAGACAGTCAGTGGCAGTTTTTTATAACTTTTCACTTCATCTTTAATCAAACTTGTCACAACTTCCTCATGTGTTGCACCTAATGCAAATTCACGGTCATGTCTATCATTAATTCGCATCAGTTCTGGACCAAAAGTTTGCCACCTGCCTGTATCTTTCCACAATTCAGCTGGTTGTAAGGCTGGCATCAACATTTCATTTGCCCCAATATTGTCCATCTCTTCGCGAACAATATCTTCTACCTTTCGAAGCACTCGCTTTCCTAATGGTAAAAAACTATAGATTCCAGAAGCAGTTTGTCTAATATAACCTGCTCGTAACAATAGTTGATGACTTGAAACATCTGCATCTGCTGGTATTTCTTTTAATGTAGGTATTAGTGTTTGACTTTGTTTCATTTTATTTTACACCTCTTATAATAGTTCATTTCTATAAAAATAAGCGTTGAATATCATTCCATGTTACGACAATCATTAATAACATTAGTAAAGCAAACCCGACAAAATGGACAAGCCCTTCTTTTTCTGCAGATATTGGTTTGCCACGAACAGCTTCAATTCCAACAAACAATAATCTACCACCATCAAGCGCCGGTAAAGGTAATAAATTGATAATACCTAAATTAACACTTAACATAGCGGTCCACATTAAGAATGTTGCAAATCCATTTTGGACAACCTGGTCAGTTGCATCATAAATCCCCACTGGTCCAGAAAGCATATCAATTGAAAATTCACCTGTTATAAGCTGACTCAAACTAGTAAGTATTAATTTAGAAGTTGCATAAGTTTCCTCTAAGCTATAAGGGATTGCTTTTGCAAAGGACTTCTCCATATATTGTCTTACGCCAAGTTGACCGAACTGTTGATCTTGTGATTCTACCATTCGCGGTGTCACTACAAGTTCCTGTTCTTCACTACTATCACGCAAAACAGTCATCGTTAACTCTGTCTCTGGATTTTCTCTTACTGTCGTTTGAAATTCAGTCCACATTGTGACTGGCGTGCCATCTATTGCAATTACTTCATCACCAGCTTCAAATCCTGCTTCTTCAGCCGGACTATCTGCTTGAATTGTTCCTAATTTAGCTTCTTCTGTCGGAACACCTTGTGTAAATCCTAGAATAGCAAAGATTACAATTGTAAGTAAGAAATTCATCATTGGTCCAGCAAATAATTGCATGGCACGTTGTCTTTTTGTTTTGGAAGCAAATTGGCGATCAAATGGAGCAATTTGTGTCTCGACTTCATCCATCACAAAATCTGCCTTTGGATCAACAGAAAAGCGTAGTTTATCCTCTTCTCCTACATCATAACCTTCAATAAATAATCCGTGTTCTAAATCTGCCTTTTCGACCTCAATAACACGTGCAGTTGGATGCTTCGACTTTTTATTAATAATAATTTTATCGACTGCACCTGCTTGGTTAAATTCAATTGCAATATGTTGTCCTGGTTTTAATTCCGTTATTTCTGGATCTTCACCGGCAACGCGAACATACCCACCCATAGGCAGTAATCGAATCGTGTATAATGTTTCTTTTTTCTTAATCGAAAAGACTTTTGGACCAAATCCAATTGCAAGTTCTCTTACTAACATCCCTGCTTTTTTAGCAAAGATAAAATGTCCAAACTCATGAACGAACACAAGTAAACCGAACATTAAAATAAATGCAATAATTGTGTTCAACACTAGCACTCTCCTTCTTTTTACCTAATACTTTACTTTCTTCATTTCAAAAAAGACGCAACTTTCATTCGTGTTTCTTTGTCTACTGCGTGAATCACTTCTAAAGCTGGATATGGTATTACCTCATGCTCTACCAAAACACGTTCAATAAAATCCTCAATTTGTAAGAAAGTTATCTTATTTTGTAAAAATAACTGAACAGCCATTTCGTTAGCTGCATTTAATACGGTTGGCATCGTTCCGCCTACTTTACCAGCTTGATAAGCCATACGCAAGCATGGGAAACGCTCAAAATCTATTTTAGAAAAATGTAGTTCTGCTATTTCTAATAAATCTAGTGGTTTGGTTTGTGGTAACGCTAAACGTGATGGATATGTTAAAGCGTATTGGATCGGTGTACGCATATCAGCAGTACCTAATTGCGCGATCACACTTTTATCATGAAATTCAACCATGGAGTGAATGATACTTTATTTATGTAAAATAACGTCGATTGCATCATAAGGGACATCAAATAACCAATGTGCTTCGATCACCTCTAATCCCTTGTTCAGCATAGTTGCCGAATCAATTGTTATTTTAGCACCCATGCTCCAGTTTGGATGTTTTAGCGCATCTTCAACCGTAACATCTTGTAATTCTTTTCTCGTTTTATCTCTGAAACTACCACCTGAAGCAGTCAATATTAGGCGGCTCACCTCTTTACTGTTCTCGCCTTGCAGGCATTGAAAAATAGCTGAATGCTCACTGTCAATCGGCAAGAGGCGCACCTGATGCTTTTTGGCCTTCTCCATCACTAAATGTCCTGCAGTTACTAATGTTTCTTTATTCGCAATCGCAATTGTTTTATTCGCCTCTATCGCACAGAGTGTTGCATCTAATCCTACACTACCTACTATCGCATTTACTAAAACATCTGTTTCTTTATCCACACTAACCTCTATCAAACCTTCGTTTCCGATTAATATTTGAACATGAGAAACTGCTGCTTTAAGTAACTGCTTTGTTTCATTATCCAAAACAACAACTTTCTTTGGTTTGAATTCATTTATTAAAGGAACGGCTTGTTGAACATTTTTACCAAATGCTAATGCATGGATCGAAAACTCGGTTTTATGATGCCGTATCACGTCTAATGTCTGTATTCCTATCGAACCAGTAGCACCAAGCAAAGTGATATGCTTCATTTCGAACACTCCTATCTGATTCTATGAAACGAATTGAATAAAATGCAGAAACGGAAAGACAAATAACCAACTATCAAATCGATCCAAGATGCCACCATGACCAGGTAATATTTTTCCAGAGTCTTTTACATTATAGTATCGTTTAAATGCAGATTCCACTAAATCGCCTACTTGTCCAAACATACTTGCAAATATTGTTACAAGTAACACGACTAGCATAGATGCGTGTACAGGTGCAATTAACTGAAAAACAACTGCAACAACACAAGCTAATAAAATTCCACCAAGTGCGCCTTCAATCGTTTTATTCGGACTGATTTCTGGCCAAAGCTTCTTCTTCCCAAATGCCCTTCCAAAAAAGTATGCACCAGTATCAGTAGCTAAAATAATTACGATCGCATAAAAAATAAATTCTAAACCAGCTTGCTGCGTTTCTATAAAGTAGTAAAAGCCTAAACCAATATAGAGAGCTGATAATACAAGGAAACCTGCATCTTCAAATGTAAACTTGTTTTTAACAAGTACAGTATAACCTAATAATAACAAAACAATAATTAACGTTACTTCTGATTTATCGATATTAAAGTCGAATAATAACGTCCATAATAAAATCAAAGTGAAAGCTGTCGGTATTGGATATTTCGTCATCTTCTTCATGTGCAATAACTCTAACAATCCTATTGAACCAATTACAAACATAATTATATAGAAGGGCCATCCCCCAATAAAAACAAACGGAAAGAAAAGCAGTATTGCTATAATTGCCGTGATTACTCTTTGCATCATTTTGTTCACCTTCATGTCCTAAATCTATTAGTTATGATTTATATTATTTTATATATTTTACTTTTTCAAAATTTGATAACATGTTACATATTACTTATTTAACTTTCTCAGAGTATATCAGACATTTAAGCCTTGGTAAAATTAAGGAGTCTCAGATTCCAAAGCTAAAATTGACTTCGTACTCCCGTCACATGTAGCATTGCGTTTCATCTTACGAACGTGATAGAAATTACGACGTAGATTTCCTAACTGCTACGTCAGCAAATGGATTCCCTTTCCGTGGGCACAGCCACAGCTAACTTGGTAAAGAAGAACACTTTACCAAGTTAGCTGTGGCTTGTGCTGTTCCCACCGGAGTGTCATCCATTTGCTTCCTTCGCTTGATAGCGTATCTTGGCTTTATACAGATTGTAATTTTAAATGTTTCTAACTCGCATTGAAATTAAAATATCAAGCAATTTAACAGAAATACGCCAAACTTAAGAACAGTTACTAATTACACACCACCAAAGCGACGTTTTCGATTTTGATAATCCACTAACGCTTGCTCAAACACTGCTTCATTGAAGTCAGGCCAATACACCTCAGTAAACCAAAATTCTGAATAGGCTGCTTGCCACAACAAAAAATTACTAAGACGTTTCTCACCACTTGTTCGAATAATTAAATCAGGGTCTTTCAATTCACTAGTAAATAAATAGTTTGAGAATACAGATTCATCAAGTTCTTCTACATCAAGCTGATCGTTTTCTATATCTTTTGCAATAAGTTGTATCGCTTGTATTATCTCGTATCTACTACCGTAATTCAATGCAATATTTAGAATGAGTCCGTCATTTTCACGCGTTTTATCCTTTGCGGATTGTACTGCCTTTTTCGTGTGTTCTGGTAGCATATCAAATGCTCCAATTGTTCTAATTTGAACATTTTCTTTTATTAACTCTGGTAAATATGTATGTATAAATTCTATCGGTAATTTAAGTAAGTATTCAACTTCTGATTTAGGTCTTTTCCAGTTTTCTGTTGAAAAGGCGTATAATGTTAAAACTTTAATATGGTGCTTGTTTGCTACACGTACGATGTTTTTTACATTATCCATCCCTTCCTTATGACCAGCAAATCTTGGAAGTCCACGTTTTTTAGCCCAGCGACCATTTCCATCCATTATTATTGCAACATGCTCAGGTAATACATAAGCATCATTTATCATATCTTTATTTTCAATAGCATGTTTTTTAGAACTTTTATTTTTAAAGAAAGGAAATCTAAAAATCGACATTGTCTGTCCCCCATCGTGTGTAAAACTTAGCGCTATGATGAATGTTTCATAAGATATCATACCATTTATCAGTTTACCACGTAATGGCATCTGAATCACTAGCAAATAAAAAACACTCCAGTCCATTTTCTAACAGCTCAGTAGAAATAACAGTATAAAAAGGAAAGACCCCCTTTATTCAGAGGGTCTTCGTATATTATATTGCTTCAATTAATTAAATCTTATCAAACTTCTAATATTTCTTTTTCTTTTGATTTTACTACTTCATCAATTTCAGTAATGAAGTTATTTGTTTCTTTTTGAACATCATCTTGATATCCTCTTAATTCATCTTCCGTAATATCACCATTTTTTTCATCTTTCTTCAATTGATCATTTGAGTCACGACGAATATTACGAATTTGAACTTTAGATTCTTCGGCGTATTTACCAACTACTTTTACCAATTCTTTTCTTCGCTCTTCTGTAAGTGCTGGAATACTAATACGTACAACATTTCCATCACTAGAAGGCGCAAGACCCAAATCTGCTTTTTGAATTGCTTTTTCAATATCAGGTATCGATGTTTTATCAAAAGGTGCAATTAGTAATAAACGCGCCTCTGGTACCGATATCGTCGCAAGTTGGTTTAAAGGTGTTGGAGCACCATAATAATCAACAAATACGTTGTTCAATAATGCTGGATTTGCTCGTCCTGCTCTTACTGTAGATAATTGTTTAGAAAAAGATTGCACTGCTTGTGCCATTTTTGACTTTAGATCATTAATTACTGCTTGTGACATAACTATCTCCCCCTTATAATTGTACCAATTTGTTCGCCTAGTACTGCACGTTTAATATTTCCTTCTTCCATAACAGAAAAAACGAGAAGTGGAATATCATTATCCATACATAACGATGAAGCTGTAGAATCCATTACACCAAGTCCATCATTCAACATTTGTAAGTAAGTAAGTTCTTCATATTTAACTGCATCTTTGTTTAATTTAGGATCTGATGTATAAACGCCATCAACATTGTTTTTTGCCATTAAAATAACTTCAGCATCGATTTCAGCCGCTCGAAGTGCTGCCGTTGTATCAGTAGAAAAATACGGATTACCTGTACCAGCAGCAAATATAACAACACGTTTCTTCTCTAAGTGACGAATTGCTTTTCTTCTGATATATGGCTCAGCTACTTGACGCATTTCAATAGATGATTGTACACGTGTTTGAATCCCTAGATTTTCTAAGCTATCTTGTAAAGCTAATGAGTTCATTACCGTTGCTAACATACCCATGTAATCAGCATTGGCACGATCCATTCCCATTTCACTTCCAACTTTACCGCGCCATATATTACCGCCGCCTACAACAATTGCAATTTCAATTCCTAACTCTGCAATTTCTTTTACTTGCGAAGCTATTGATTGAACTACACTTGGTTCAAGTCCATAACCTTTTTCTCCACTTAGCGCTTCTCCACTTAATTTTAACACAATTCTTTGATAGTAGGCAGTAGTCATAATAACCTCCATATGTAATTTTATTTGTTTCCTTATAGTTTTCGTTATTAACAGACAATTTGTGTCTAATTCTAAACAAAAGGGAACACCACGTGTCCCCTAAATGTTTAAATCAGTTTTATCTCATTAACTAAAATGAGGTAAAACGTTATTTTTTGTTAACTTGATTCATTACTTCCTCAGCAAAGTTATCTTCACGTTTTTCCATACCTTCGCCAACTTGATAACGAACAAAGCCTTTAACTGTTGCCCCTTTATCTGCAACTAGTTTTTTCACTTTTTGATCTGGATCTTTAACAAAGCTCTGTTCAAGTAAACAAATTTCTTCAAAGAATTTGCCTAAGCGTCCTTCTACCATTTTTTCAACAATCTTCTCTGGTTTTCCTTCATTTAAAGCTTGTGTTTTAAGAACTTCACGTTCTTTGTCAACTTCTTCAGTTGCAACTGCATCACGTGTTACATAACGCGGATTTACAGCAGCAATATGCATCGCAATATCTTTAGCAAAAGCTTCATCTGTCGTACCTTCAAGTATAGTTATAACACCGATATTTCCACCCATATGAATGTAAGCACCAAAAGCGTCAGCATCTGTTTTCTCGAAAATAGAGAACCGACGTAAAGATAATTTTTCACCGATTTTTGCAATGTTAGCGTGAATAAATTGCTCTAGTACTTCACCTTCACCATTTAATGGCTGTTGAAGTGCTTCTTCAACATTTGCTGGTTTTTGTGATAATAAGTGTTTTGCAATTTCTTGTAAGATTGTTTTAAATTGATCGTTTTTGGTTACAAAATCAGTTTCACAATTAATTTCTAGTAGTACAGCAGTATTACCTTCAACCATTACATGTGCAGAACCTTCTGCAGCAATGCGATCGGACTTTTTAGCTGCGCTAGAAATACCTTTTTCACGAAGAAAATCAATTGCCTCATCCATATTACCATTCGTTTCTGTTAAAGCTTTCTTACAATCCATCATTCCTGCACCAGTTTGTTCGCGCAGTTCTTTTACCATTTTTGCTGTTACTACCATTATGTTTTCCTCCTTAGATTATCCAAATTGACAATTTTCTATCAATTATATAAGTATACTTATTCAAATGTAAGATAGTATTTCTGAAAAAAGGTGATAAAGGGTTACCCCCTTATCACCCCATGTAAACTCAACTTATTCTTTTACTGCAGTTTCTGCTTCTTTTTGCTCAGTAGCTTCAGCTTCTGTAGCTTTAGGAGCCTCAACTTCTTCTAACTCTTCACCTTGTTTTGATTCTAAAATAGCATCAGCCATTTTACCAGTAAGAAGTTTTACTGCACGAATAGCATCATCATTTGCTGGAATTACATAATCAATTTCATCAGGATCACAGTTAGTATCTACAATACCAACGATCGGGATGTTTAATTTATGAGCTTCTGCAACAGCGATACGCTCTTTACGTGGGTCAATGATAAATAGAGCATCAGGTATTTTCTTCATATCTTTAATTCCACCAAGGAATTTGTCAAGACGATCTCTTTCTTTCATTAGGCCTACTACTTCTTTTTTAGGAAGTACGTCGAAAGTACCATCTTCTTGCATACGTTCGATATCTTTCATACGATTAATACGTTTACGGATTGTGCCGAAGTTTGTTAGTGTTCCACCTAACCAACGTTGGTTAATAAAGAACATACCAGAACGAATTGCTTCGTCTCTAACAGACTCTTGTGCTTGTTTTTTAGTACCAACAAAAAGAATAGTACCGCCATTTTCGCCAATTTGTTTAACGAAATTATAAGCTTCATCTACCTTTTTAACTGTTTTTTGAAGATCGATGATATAAATACCGTTTCTTTCTGTAAAAATGTATTTCTTCATCTTTGGATTCCAACGACGAGTTTGGTGACCGAAATGTACACCAGCTTCAAGAAGTTGTTTCATTGATATTACTGCCATGATTGTTTCCTCCTATTAATTTGGTTTTATGCCTCCGCTTATTTCATATTTATAGAAAAACTAATCAATCGATTAGCACCATTTCTATCATCCATAAGCGTGTGTGATTGACACCAAAAGTAACTATACCATAACAAAATCATGCAATCAAGCAATTTTAACTGTTTTTTTTATGGAATTTTATCATTAGTTCAATCTCTGTTTTACCTGAATCTAATTTTCGAGCAATAGACTCAATAGATTCGCCTTGATTATATAAGGATAATACTTGTGCGGATAATGATTTTTCTACTGTATCATGAGACTCATTAACTTTTGGTGGTTGATAATCTACTGTTGGTTCTTTAAATGTTTCCTTTTGTTGTATCGGATCTGTTTTTTCGTAAGCATCCTTCTGTTCATTTTTTACTTCTGGTGGGTGCGTTGCATTTTTTACTTGCTTATTATTTTTCTCACTAGTAAGCATGCTTACTACCTTTTCATTTTCTTCTCTAATTTCTAACAAATAAACCGCAAGTAATTCTTCCATTTCTTTTTGCTGTTGGGCCTGTTTTGCTGCGATATCTTCTGGTTCTGTAATACGATCTTTTAATATTTTAATCGCTATAAACGTGAACACATGTAATAAAAAACTAATTAATAATAAGAAATATACCATAATACCCCTCTTAACCATTAAAATCGATTTGCTTACCGAGATATGGATGTTCTATTGCGTGCGATTCAATTGCATTTTTTCTAGTATTATCATTCGATGTTTCAGCGGTTGTTGGATGCTTCTCTTCTCTCTTATTTGAAAGCTCAGCCTTTTGCTTTAAATCATTAACAGTTTTTCTTTTTAACTCATCTTGTGCTAATTGTTGATTAGCTATAACATCTTGCATGAATTGACCTCGTTGTTGGAGCTGTTCTTGTATTTTACCAGCATCTTGCGTACGAGGCAGCGCTATTTGCATTTCTACAGCTCTCCAACTCATAAAGATCGCTTCCTTTCAAGCGTTATAGTGATTTCGAGGTTATTTCACCATTTTCTAAATAGACTTGTGTGAACTTTTGTGTCGTTCTCGTGGTCATTTGATATTTGCCAAAAGATAAGTCAACATTTTCATACAAGGAACCTTTTACAATTAATCTAACTTGGTCTGCATCCCCTATTTCTACCTGTAACAAGGAAAGTTCTTCTTCGATTTTCTCTAATTTACGATCAGCTTGTTCCACCGAATTTCGTTGCTTTAATAAGAATATCCGCTCTTTTCCTGTTAAACCAACGCTAGATTCAGCTTTTTTATTTAAACTTTCACCTAAGATTCGAAGTTTTTCTTTATTCTCTAATAGTATTTCTTTTTCTTTTAATAATTTTGTTTCTTCTTCAGCATCTTCTTGATTGATTCCAATTGCAATTTCTGTTTTTGTTTCCATTTTATTGCCGATATCCTTCACTTCTATTGATTTTCCCGCTGAACAGACACCACCAATGATATTTCCGGATTGACAATAAATATGCTCTTGTGCGACACAATGACTGTGCATTATCGTATTATGCACGATGATATCTTTCCCAGCATCAACAATAGCTTGATTAATATACTTAACTGTAACATCTGCACCAGCAATAATTGTGCCTTTACGTTGACCAGCAATTCCTTCTGAAATAAATACGTTACCACCTGCCTGAATATAAGCAGACTCCACTAAACCATATATATGTATATCCCCTTCTGCTTCCACACGATAGCCTGAAGGAATATTACCACGAATAGTTATAGACCCAACAAAATTAAGATTACCTGTTTTTAAAGACAAATCTCCAATAACCTCATATGTATTAAAAACTTGAATCACATTTGCCCCAATACTCAACTGACCGTCAGCTGTAGCATAAAATGACTGGTCATATTCATTAAACACAACATTTTTACCTGCTCGCATCCGTATTGGTTTTCCCGGCTTAGCAGGTGCCTTTTTACCATATATATTATATCCGATAGTCCCTAATACTGGCGCTGTAACTACTGCGATTTTTTCCTCTTCTTTAAGAGACGGGATTTTTTTAACATCTCGGAAATTTCTTTTTTCTTCTACCTCAATGTTATCATCCTGTTCACAAACATAATCAATTTTACCATTAAGACCATGAACAGGATATGTGCCTACAGCTATTTTTATCGGTAACAAATCCACATGATAATTTGCAACTAATTTTTCTATTGCTTCAGTTTGAATACCCACAGTTATTTTTTGATCGTCTAACCACTTTAATATTAGTTCTACAGTTAATTCTTCTGGATCAAAAGTCTGTTTCGCGTGAAGCGAAGCATCCATTTTATCAGTTGATACACTCAACTCAAATACTTCATGAAGAGGTTCCATATTATAATCCCCTTTACCACGACACGACTATATTCCACTAATTTTTAATCATGCCAAATGTTTTTTTAATTTAAAAATAGCTTGTTTATGGATTTGTGATATTCGTGATGTAGTCAACTCTAAAACATTTCCTATTTCTGTGAATGTAAGTTCTTCCTTGTAAAATAAACTAATAACTAATTGCTCATTTTTATTTAACTGTTCGATGCTCTGCTCTAGTTCTAGATGATTTTCAGCAGTCAAGATACTTTCCTCAGGTGTTAAATTCTTATCAGGTAAATTATAGCCAATACCCTCTTTATAATCATCTTGATGATCACTTGACTTTTCTTCGATGGAGAGAAGATTTGAAAATAGCGAATCTTTTACAATTTGCTCCACTTCTTGTTTAGGCATTTCCAAGAATTCAGCTACTTCTGCTAACGAAGGTTCACGATGTAACTTTTGCTCTAGATCTCGCAGTGCTTTATCAATTTTTTTCGACTTATCACGAGTTGATCGCGGCAACCAATCCTCTTTACGAAGTCCATCTATGATTGATCCTCGAATCCGAAAAGAGGCATATGTATCAAATTTCAAATCTCTTTTTGGTTCGAATTTATGAAGCGCGTCGTATAAACCGATTAATCCCAAACTCTTCATATCATCTTTACTTACATTTTTCGGTAGATGGATTGCAATTCGTTGTACATGATACTGAACAAGATAAAGATAGTGCTCAATCAATTGGTTTGCTGACTCATTATCTCTATCGTTTGACCACTTATTCCAAACCTCTTGTATTACTGGGCTAGAATCTGACATTAAATCACCTCGCAATTGTCATGTTCCCCCATTATTGAAAAATTATATTTGTTTTTCTCCTGAATTGACGGTTCTTATATTTAGCATACCCGTTTCGAGAGAAAATTCAATTGTTCGACCACTACTACCACCAACATCTTCTGAGATTAACGGAATACGATATTGTTCAAGCATTATCTTAACCGCTTCTTCATTACGCTTTCCAACTCGAAGCATGTCATTAGAAGAACTAAACGCAAACATTTGTGCACCACCAGCAATTTTAGCCTTCAATGCATATTTTCTAGCGCCTTCTTTTAATAAATAATCAATTAGAATGGGTAATGCTGTATCTGCATACTTTAATTGATTCAAGTCACTTCGTTTTGATAAAGATGAATTTGGCAGCATGACATGTGACATACCTGCTATCTTCATCGTAAGATCATAGACAACCACTCCTACACATGAACCTAAACCTGATGTCCGCAAAACTTCCGGCGATTTTGCAAACTTCAAGTCAGCGATGCCTACTTTAATTATTTCATTTGTCCCTATTAACACTATCTTGTAACACCTAATCTATCAAATATTTTTGGGAAAGATTCCGGATCGGGTAATAAAAAGAAATGACCTTGAATTGGCTCACCGCTATTACCCTCTTCATTAATAATTGTGTCGATAATAATAGCATAGTCACTTTCTTGTGACAATTCCATCAAGCCTTGTGTTAATATAGCTGCCGCCATATCGATGTGTAGGAGTGGGACTGATGGTTGTAATAATATTTTTATGAAATCTGATAATGCTGATAAATAAGATCCTGCTAATATATTACCTAATTCTTGTAATGCTGATAAACCCATTTCATCAAAAGGAGGATTCTCTAAATTAAAATTATCTATACCAGTCATTTCTTTTACAAATACTTCTGCTTCAGGAGGTGAAAGTACAAAAAACATATTGCCTGGTGCCTCACCTTGAATACGAAGATATACAGAGACAATAATTTTATCAGGGCCACCAACTAAATCCATCATCTCATCAAAGTCAACTACACGTACGGCTGGAACCGTCATATCTACTTTTCTATTTAACAAAGTAGATAATGATGTAGCCGCGTTTCCAGATCCGATATTTCCTATCTCTTTTAACGTGTCTAGTTGATATTCTGTTAAAGATTCTATAAAAGACATATTACTCACCTACTAACCTTCGATTTCATACAATTCTTTCATTCCATCCTTTGACAGTACTTTATCCATATTCAATAAAATTAATAAGCGTTCAGCTAATTTTGCAACACCCTCTATATAATCCACTTGCACCGAACCAATGACCTCTGGGGCTGGTTCAATTGCATCAGTAGGTATATCAATAACGTCGTATGCGGCATCGACAATTAAACCAACTGCTAACTCTTCTAGATTAACGATAATAATACGGGTACTTTCTGTATAGCCAATATCCGCAAGATCAAATCTAGCTCGAAGATCAATAATTGGTGTTACGACACCACGTAAATTAATTACCCCCTTCACAAAATGCAATGTACTCGGAATTCGTGTAATATGCATCACACGTTCAATTGAACCAACTTGCTTAACGGGTAGTGCGTACTCTTCTTTGTTCAATTCAAACACAATTGTTTTAAGCTGCTTTGCAATTTCTTCTGACATGATTTATCCCTCCTTATTATTTAATTAAAGCATTGGTATCCACGATCAATGCTACTTGTCCATCACCTAAAATAGTTGCTCCAGAAATAGCGAATATATCCCCTAAATAATCACCAAGGGATTTCAGGACTATTTCCTGTTGTCCGATGAATGTATCTACAATTAATCCAGCCATTTTTTCACCTTGTCTAATGATTATGATAGAGCAAAATTGATCCTCTTCCACGTCACCAGGTACATTAAATACTTGTTTCAGTGAGATTAATGGTACCACTTTACCACGGAAATCAATGACTTGTTTGTTATGTGCATGCATGATTTCAGTTTTGCTAACAATTGCCGTTTCAATAATTGATGATAACGGTATCGCATACTTTTCTTTGTGAACTTCAACTAACAAGACTGATATAATCGATAAAGTTAACGGCAGTTGAATCGTGAACAATGAACCTTTACCAAATTCCGATTCGATTGAAATACTTCCACCAAGTGATTCAATTGTATTTTTCACTACATCCAAACCAACACCACGGCCAGAAATATCAGAAATTTTATCTGCTGTCGAAAAACCACTAGCTAAAATCAATTGATGTATTTGCGAATCTGTTAAACTACCTGCTGCTTCTTTAGAAACAATACCATTTGAGATTGCCTTTTCTAAAACTTTTTCTTTATTTATCCCTGCACCATCATCAGCGATCTCGATAATAACATGATTTCCGCTGTGATAAGCATGTAGTTTTAACGTTCCTTCTTCTGGCTTACCTTTTTCTTTTCTAACAGCTGGTGTTTCAATGCCATGGTCTAATCCATTACGAATTAAGTGTACTAATGGATCACCAATTTCATCAATTACTGTACGGTCTAACTCGGTATCAGCACCTGTAATTTCTAAATTAAACTGTTTGTTTAGATCCTTTCCTAATTGACGAACCATTCTTGGAAATCTATTAAATACTTGATCAATTGGCACCATACGCATATTCAAGATAATTCCTTGTAAATCACCTGAAATACGTGTCATTCGCTCAACAGTGTCTTGAAGCTCTGGGTTTTTCAAAGTAGCTGATATTTGTTCTAATCTACCACGGTCAATAACCAATTCTTCAAATAAGTTCATCAATGCATCTAATCTTTCAATATTAACTCGTATTGTTTTACTCGTTACTTGCGTTTTCTGCACTACCTTTTCATCACTTTTCCCACTAGTACTTTCAGCAGTCACTTCAACTTGAGTCGTTGTTTCATTAGCTTCTTCAACTTTTACGTTGTAATCAAAAAGACTTATTTCTACTTCAGCTATTTCTGAGACCTTCATTATTTTCTTTTTAACATCATCTGCTGATTCACTTGTCACTAAAATGACAGTAAAATCATAGTCAAAATTTTCATCTTCTAATTCAGATACAGTTGGTTTTGATTTTATAACTTCACCAACCTGTTCTAAAATTTGAAAAACCATATAAACACGCGCTGCTTTTAACATGCATGTTTCTTGTAGACTAACATTAATTTGAAAATTAGAATAACCATTTTCTTCTGATTGTTGTAACACTGCAACTTCAAATTGATCTAATTCACCTGCACCTGATTTTACGGCTGATTTAGTTGATTCTGCAATATCTACTGTGGCAGCAACTTCTACTATTGCCTCACCCTTTTCAATTGCTTCTAATTTAGCTACTGTTGCAGATACATCTTTTTTACCTTCTCCACCATCAACAATATCTAATACCATTTCTTCTAAATTATCCACAGCCTCAAATACAACATCTAAAATCGCAGAATTCATTTTCAATTTATCGTTGCGTACAGCATCTAAAACGTTTTCCATTATATGCGTTAAATCAGCTAAGTCTTTGTATCCCATTGTAGCTGACATACCTTTTAAAGTATGGGCAGATCGAAAAATTTCATTTACTGTGTCCATATTAGTAGGATCGTTTTCTAATTCAAGCAGACGATTGTTAAGCGATTGGATGTGTTCTTTACTTTCTTCAATAAACACATCTAGATATTCATTCATGTCCATTTTATTCACCTCTGGCTTTAATTTGGCTAACTAGTACCTCACTTATTTCTGTTAATCGAACAACATGATCTACTACATTTGTTTTTTCAGCTGCCTGAGGCATTCCATATACGATACATGTTTCTTTAGATTCAGAGAAAATAACCGTATTTGATTTCGCTTCTTTTAAGGTGATCAAACTATTAGCACCATCAGCGCCCATTCCCGTCATAATAACAGCAAAGACTTGTTCGGCCTGTAACAATGCAAGTGACTCAAATAATACTTCAACAGATGGTTGATGACCATTTCGAGTTTCTTCCTTTGTAATTACTGCCTGTAAACCTTTTACTGTTTTTTCTACACGAAATTGGAACCCGCCGGGGGCAATATAAGCTGTCCCCTTTTGCAAAATCTCTTTATTCTCAGCTTCTTTAACATTGATCTCTGACATGGAATCTAAACGTTTTGCTAACGATTTCGTAAATCCAGCAGGCATATGTTGTACAATTGCAATAGGTGCTGGTATATCTTTCGGTAATCGCGTAATTACTTGCTGTAATGCTCTTGGTCCACCTGTTGATGTTCCAATTCCAATAATTAGATCAGAATTCGCAGTTCTCCGAGACAAGCGCGGTATAAAAGGTGCTATTACTGGCTGCTTCATCTCATTATGCGTTAATCTTTCTACTTTAGCATTTACTGCCTGTAACACCTTAGTTTTAATTTCGGCATCTTTCTCTCTAATGTTTAGGGAAATGGAACCAGAAGGTTTTGTAATAAAATCAATTGCACCTAATTCCATCGATTCAAGTGTCTTATTTGCACCTTCTTTTGTTAAACTTGAAAGCATAATAACAGGTCTAGGTTTATTTTTCATAATTTTCTTAAGCGTAGTGATCCCATCCATGATTGGCATTTCTACATCTAATGTTATGACATCAGGATTTAACTGATCAATTTTTTCTAGTGCATCTTGCCCGTTTCGAGCTGTACCAATAACAGTTATTCTTGGATGTGATTGAAGAATATCGGCAATCATTTTACGCATAAAGGCTGAATCATCAACAACTAATACGTTTATTGTGCTCATGGCAATCTACCTCTCTTTTACAAATTGTTTCAACTTTGATATGAAAGTTGAAGGGACTTTTTTCTCAATATTTATAACATTACCAATATATTGAGTCACAATTTGTTCCATCGCTAAGGTAACTTTTGACTTTGGATCATACAATGTGAATGGAATTTGGCTAATCACTGCTTTGGAAACAGATTTATCATTAGGTAAAATGCCTAATGGGGTTATTTCTTTTTTTAAAAAACTTTGCATTACTCTTTGTAACCGTTTTATTATCGAACGACCATCTTTGTTGTTTTCAGCACGGTTGACTAAAAGGTATAATGGCACGTGATAATTACGATGGCAAATGTGCTTCATCATCGCATAAGCATCCATCATTGCTGTAGGTTCAGGTGTTGTAACTACAATGCATTCATCCGCAGCTAAAACATAAAACATGCTATCTACAGATGCACCTGCACCCATATCAAAAATAATATAGTCGAAATCTGTTATCAATTCATCTAACTGTTCCAAGAAGTAATTAAATTTATTTTCATCCATTTTGAACAGATCAGTTAATCCAGAACCTGCTGTGATATACGACAAATCGTGCGGTCCTGTCTCTATAATATCATGAATCGACAATTGATTCTCGTACATTTGCACAATTGATCGTTTAGCTTGAACACCCAATAAAATATCGATATTACCCATACCAATATCTAAATCAAATAAAAGAACTTTTTTCCCTTTTTTTGATAGGTTTAAAGCAAAATTAAGTGAAAAGTTGGATTTACCTACTCCACCTTTCCCACTTACAACTGCAATTGTTTTTGCTTGTCTTGTTGTATTAAGTCTGTCGATTTTCTTTCTTAAATTCGCTGCTTGATCACGCATGTGAATCTCCAACTATAAAATCACTAATTTTTTTACTTGTAGCCTCTTCAATATTATCTGGTACATCTTGTCCATCTGTTAAATATGCCACACCTATCTGATACTTGAGAGCCAAATTTAAAATTGCACCATAGGTAGCCGTTTCATCTTTTTTAGTAAAGATTAATTTTTTGATCGGAATATTTTCGAATTGATTATAAATAACATCCAGATCAGTTGACTTGGTGGTTAATGATAAGACTAAATACGTATCAATATCATGTTCAAGGTCAACTACTTTTCCCAACTCGGCAATGTACTTAGCGTCACGGAAATTTCGACCTGCTGTGTCGACTAAAACAATATCGTAAGATTTGAACTTTTCTCTGGCTTTACGATAGTCGTCAATTGTATATGCAATTTCTAATGGGATATCGAGAATTTTAGAATATGTTTTTAGTTGTTCAATTGCCGCTATTCGGTACGTATCTGTTGTAATTAACGCAACTTTTTTACCATCAACCAACATACAATTCGCCGCTATTTTAGCTATCGTTGTTGTTTTACCAACACCTGTTGGTCCAACCAAATGTACAAATTTCTTGTAATACGTAACCCCACCAAAATCATTCCTAGCTAATCTCTTATCAATAGCCTCTCCAGCCTGTTTTTTAGCTAGTTCATAAGTTGTATCCTCTGTCGAATTCGTTTCTATACTATCCGCAACAATTTCTTGTGCAATGTCGAGATTAACTTCTTGTTCCAATAACAGGTCTACAACCGCTTGATATGTAGGCGGAAATACATCTACCTCATTACTTGTTGTCTTCTCCATCCATTTACGCATCGCACGGACTTCGTCTAATAGCACTTGCTGTTTATCGTTTTCTTTCTCTGTACTTGTAGAAATAGGTATGATAGGTGTAGATTTTTCTTCAAATTTAGGTTTAGTTGGTTGCGGGTCTAATGCTGCAACGACTTCCATATTTCTTTTTTTGAAAAGTCCTAAAAACCCCCCCGTATAGATAACCTTTGAATTAAGAATTACAGCATCTGCACCCAATTCTTTACGTACTTTTTTCATCACTTCAGGCATTGTTGGTCCTATATATTTTTTTATCTTCATGCAACATTCACTACCCCTACACTTTTAACATCTAAATTAGGTTCCAATTCATTATAAGATAACACGACGACATGTGGGAAAAAACGATCCAGTAATTGCTTCATATACATCCGTATAGTTGGTGAACAAAGTATAATTGGCGTTTCCTCTTGCAATGATATATTCTCTATCTTTTCCGTAACGGAACGAATAATGCGTTGCTGTGAATCAGGATCTAAGGATAAGTAACTTCCATGTTCCGTTTGTTGAATATGGTCTGAAATCATTTGCTCCACTTCGCCAGCAACAGTTATCACTTTTAACCCCTGTTCATCTTGAACATATTGTTTCGTGATTTGGGCGGATAATGCCTGTCTTGCATACTCTCCAAGTAAATCCGTATCATTTGTCATTTTACCGAAATCAGCTAAAGTTTCAAAGATAATCGGCAAGTTTCGGATCGACACATGTTCACGTAATAATTTCGCTAGTACCTTTTGTACGTCGCCAATAGAAAGTGGTTCAGGTGTTACTTCTTCTACTAATATAGGATATGACTCTTTTAAGTGATCAATTAATTGCTTCGTTTCTTGACGTCCCAATAGTAAATGCGCATGTTTTTTAATTATTTCTGTAATATGTGTTGAGACAACAGAAGGTGGATCAACTACCGTATAACCAGATAATTCTGCTTCATCTTTTACGTCTTCCCCTATCCATTTAGCGGGAAGTCCAAAAGCAGGTTCTGTTGTATCGATTCCTTCTAAATCGTCTTCATCCAGTCCAGGGGTCATCGCTAAATAATGATCTAACATTAGCTCTCCTTGCGCAACTTCATTCCCTTTAATTTTCAATTGATATTCATTTGGATTTAATTGAATATTATCACGGATTCGAACTACCGGAATAACAATTCCTAATTCAATAGCCAACTGCCTACGAATCATGACAATACGATCCATCAAATCTCCACCTTGGTTTGTATCAACTAAAGGAATTAATGCATATCCAAATTCAAACTCGATAGGATCCATACTTAAAAGATCAACAACATTGTTTGAAGACTGCATTTGCTGTGAATCTGCTGCTTCTTCTTCCCCTTTTTCATCTACTTCCGTTTCTACAATAGGTCTGGATAGCCAGTAACCTCCAAATATCAGTACCGCAGCAATGGAAGTTGTTAAGAAAAAGTTAATAGGTGTCAAGCCGAACATAAAGATTGTTCCACCTGCAATATATAGCATCTTTGGATAACGTAACAATTGTTCTGTTACATCGCTTCCTAAGTTACCTTCAGAGGCCACACGCGTAACAACAATACCCGTAGCAGTTGAAATAAGTAATGCAGGAATTTGACTTACAAGACCGTCACCAACAGTCAATTGCATAAACGTAGATATTGCTTCTCCAAAGCTCATATCCATTTGCATCATACCAATAATTAAACCGAAAATAATATTGATTAAAACGATAACGATTCCGGCGATCGCATCGCCTTTAACAAATTTACTTGCACCATCCATTGCACCGTAAAAGTCTGCTTCCCCTTCTACTTTTTCTCGACGCTTTTTAGCTTGTTGCTCATTTATCATTCCTGCATTTAAATCTGCATCAATACTCATTTGCTTTCCTGGCATAGCATCTAGCGTAAAACGAGCCGCAACTTCCGATACACGTTCACTACCTTTTGTAATAACTAAAAACTGAATAATAACTAGAATTAAGAAGACAACAAAACCAACTAAAGCGTTGTCCCCAATAACAAATGTACCGAACGTTTCTACTACATTACCCGCTTGTCCAGTTGATAGAATCGAACGTGTAGTAGAAACATTAAGTCCTAAGCGGAATAAGGTTAGGAGTAACAACAACGAAGGGAATATTGAAAACTGTAAAGGTTCTGTGGTATTCATCGACACTAAAATAACAATAAGTGCTAAAGATATGTTTACCAAAATAAGGATACTCAACAACCAACCAGGTAATGGAATAACTAACATAACAATTATTAAAATAACACCGATTATAACGGATAGGTCTCTTATTTTCATTATTAACTCTCCCTACTAGATCAACCTTAAGCTTTTTGTTCGATTTGATAAACATATGCTAAAATTTCCGCAACAGCTTGAAAAAATTCTTCTTGAATTGCTCCACCTATCTCAATATCAGCATATAACGCTCTTGCTAAGGTTCTATTTTCGACCATTACGACCTGGTTTGCTTCAGCAATTTCTCTAATCTTCGAAGCTACAAAATCGACACCTTTAGCCACAACATAAGGAGCATCAGATTTATTCTCATCGTATTTAATCGCAACAGCATAATGTGTTGGGTTTGTGATAACAACGTCTGCATCTGGTACATCACTCATCATACGTCGCATGGCCATTTGTCTTTGGCGTTCTTTTATTTTAGATTTAATTAAAGGATTACCTTCAATATTCTTATGTTCATCTTTAATATCATTTTTAGACATTTTCATATTCTTTTCATGGTCATATCGTTGATAGGTAAAGTCAATAACAGATACAAATAGTAATGCAATCGACGAAAAGATACCCATTAATATCGTCACATTCGCAAAAAATGCCAAAGCAGCATTGACGTCTTTTCCAGCAAGCATCATCATCTCATCTTTGTTCATCCATAAAATCGAAAAGGTAATTGTAGCAATAACAGTTATTTTTAACATCGATTTAACTAATTCAACTAAAGCACGTGCTGAAAAAATACGTTTGGCACCTTGAATTGGATCTAGTTTACTAAATTTCATTTGCAAAGGTTCTGTGGTAAATAAAAAACCGATTTGCATAAAATTTGAAGCAAGTCCAGCAACAATAGCTATCCCCATTACCGGAGATAGTGTTTGTGCCATATATATGGTGATTTCTGCAAACATAGTTTGTAAGTTAGGGATCGTAATTTCCCAATTAATAAACTCAGTAAACGATCTTACATATAAGCCAGTCATTTTTTCTTTCCAAAAGGTTCCAATAACAGTGAAAAGTATAAATATAAAAAACAATAAAAGTGCTGTATTGATATCTTGACTTTTGGCAACCTGACCTTTTTTACGAGAATCTTGACGTTTTTTTGGGGTTGCTTTTTCTGTCTTTTCTCCTGCAAAGAATTGCAGATCAAGTTTTAATTGCATGACTTAAGCACCTCCAAACAGCTGCATCAATAACTGCATCATCTCTAATGTATAAGAGAACAACTGCCTTACGATTGATATAAACATCACCAAAAACATTCCTACTACAAAAAGTCCAACAAAAATCTTCAATGGTAAACCGACAACAAACACATTTAATTGCGGAACTGTACGTGCAATAATACCTAATGCAACATCTACTAGAAACAAACAGCCCACAACTGGTATTGCCAATTGAAAAGCCACCAAAAATAATTGATTAAAGATATCAATAACTAACATTACAATATTCTCATTGTTGAAGTTAATCATTTGATCTAATGGAATGGTTTCAAAACTATAGAAAGCACCATTGATTAGAAGATGATGTCCATCAACACTCAAAATAAAAAGTAGCACAAACGTGTAAAAATATTGTCCCATTAAAGGACTTTGTGCACCTGTTTGTGGATCAATAACATTCGCTATCGCAAAGCCCATTTGAAAATCGATAAACCCGCCAGCAATCTGAACTGCTGATAATATCATGTACGCTATTAAACCTAATAGTAAGCCGGCAATTGCTTCCTTACCAATCAATAAAAAGAAGGTTGAATCAAGCGGTATTGTCGGAATTTCAATACTATATAGTATAATCCAAGATAAAAAAACGGCTAGTCCAATCTTAAATTGCATTGGAATATTACGATATGAAAAAATTGGTACTGTTGCGAAAAAAGCAGTAAATCGTATGAGGATTAACAAAAAAGCTGGTAAACTATTAATATCAATAGACTCTAACATACCTCTACCCTACAAACTGATTTAAATTTTGAAATATATTACTCGAAAATTCAACAATACGAACAAGCATCCATGGTCCAAAGAAAATTAAGCCCAAAAAAACAGCAACAATTTTAGGAACAAATGCCAGCGTTTGTTCTTGAATTTGTGTTGTTGCTTGAAAGATACTAACTAACAATCCCACTACAAGGGCTAGTATTAAAAGAGGACCTGTTACAATGAGTACTGTAAATATTCCTTGTTCAGCTAAATTAATAACGAAATCTCCACTCATCTTCTCCTTCACCTCTTATCTCGTATCTCGTATTCCATTCCTAAAACCCTTGTAATAAAGATTGTGTAATCAAATACCAGCCATCAACTAACACAAATAATAAAATTTTAAATGGTAATGAAATCATTACTGGTGGTAACATCATCATTCCCATTGACATTAAGACACTTGCCACAGCCATATCAATAACTAAAAAGGGCACAAAAATCATAAACCCCATCTGAAAGGCCGTCTTTAATTCACTAATTGCGAATGCGGGCACTAATGTTGTTAACGGAATATCTTCCAATGATTCTGGATTTTCTAATCCACTATAATTCATAAATAAAGCCAAATCTTTTTGACGTGTGTGCTTAGACATAAATTCTTTCATAGGAATACTTGCATTTGTGTAAGCTTCATCCAACGTTATTTCTTCATTAAATAATGGTGTCAATGCTTCTTCATTCACTTGTTGAAAGGTTGGTGCCATAATAAAAAAGGTTAAAAAGAGTGCAATCCCAATCAATACTTGATTAGGAGGCATCTGTTGTGTAGCAAGTGATGTTCTGGTAAAAGATAAAACTATAATAATCCGTGTAAAACTTGTCATTAAAATAATTATACCAGGTGCTAGTGAAAAAACAGTTAATAATAACAGTAATTGAACTGATGTAGCGACATTTGACGGGTCCGAACTTGAAAATATATCAACAAATTCATTCATGTTTATCTTCTTCCTTACGTTTGTATTGCTCTGTTATTTTTTTTCTTTTATCTGCTAAACCATTTAATTCATTTTTAAATAAAGATGAAAATGCAGCAGGCGTTTTCGTTTGTGTATCTTGCTGTTTCTTTGATGAAAACCGTGAAATAGTTTTCCCAACAACGTCAGCAATCTGATTTGTATTTGTTTGCTCCGAATCACTTGCCAATAACGTTTTTTTGGTTTCCTCGTCCGTAATCTCCGTTAGTAGTTCAATGTTATCTGCCACACCAACTACAAATATACTTTCACCAATGCGAATCATTTGAATCGATTTGTTAGAACCAAGTGGCACACCGCCAATGTTTTCTAAAGTATTAGCGTTTTTATATAGTTTGTTTTTTTTGTTAAATAGTTTTAGTAATAAATACATTAATCCCAAAATCAAAATTAGAGAAAGAATAATTTTTAGTACTGTAATAAATAGACTATCGACTGAGCCCTCACTTATAGAAGTATCACTACTTGGCTCTGATCCCCTATCCTCTATTTCTAATTCAGGCGTATTCGTTTCAACAATAGGAGTATCATTTTCAAATAAGTCATCAACGTATCCATTATTATTTGCCGCTGCCATTGTGCTTGGAAAGCTAACCCAACTAAAGCACACAATTATGAAACAAATGATATTTACTTTTCGCATGTTTTTCATCAACTCAATGCTTTTTGAATGGCCTCAATGACGCGATCTGCCTGAAATGGTTTTACAATAAAGTCTTTTGCACCTGCTTGAATTGCATCAATTACCATCGCTTGCTGTCCCATAGCCGAACACATCAGAACAACTGCGTCAGGATTGATTGCTTTAATTTCTTTAAGTGCTGCAATTCCATCTTTTTCAGGCATTGTAATATCCATTGTAACTAGATCTGGTGTAAGCTCTTTATACTTTTCAACAGCCTGTACACCATCTTGCGCCTCGCCTACTACTTCAAAACCATTCTTACTTAAGATATCTTTAATCATCATACGCATGAAAGCCGCATCGTCAACTATTAAAATTTTCTGAGCCATTATATTTCCCCCTAGTTAATTACTTTAATTTCCTTAATCGATCTGATTGGCTTACGATATCTGTTACTCGCACACCGAAATTCTCATCTATTACGACTACTTCACCTTGTGCAATTAATTTATTGTTGACATGAATATCTACCGGTTCTCCAGCTAATTTATCTAATTCAATAATAGATCCCGATGATAATTCTAAAATATCTTTTACTGTACGTTTCGTCCTACCTAATTCAACTGTAACTTGTAACGGAATATCCATCAACATGCCTAAGTTACGTTTTTCATTCTGTGGAAGATCTACATTATCAAAAGCGGAAAAAGAAGCATTTTGAATAGAGGCATTCTCCTGTGATAATTCCCCTAAATTTTTAGATTCTGCTGGTTGATTAGAAGTTGCCTGTTGGTTTGGTGCTTGTACAGGTACTTCTTCTTGTTTTACATGATTTGTTACAGTTTTTTCAGGTTGCTCTTCTGTTTTATCAGCTGGTCCATTCAATAAACCGTCAACCATTTCTTTAGCAAATGATAAAGGTAACAACTGCATAATGTTTGAGTCAATTAGCTCGCCAATTTTTAATTGAAATGACACTTTTACAAAAATATCATCTTCTGGCATATAATCAGCTTTGGTATCGTCATTCACATCTAACATCATGATCGCTGGTGGGGATATGTCGACTCTTTTACTAAATATGGTAGACATACTCGTCGCAGCAGTTCCCATCATTTGATTCATTGCTTCTTGTACAGCACTTAAAGAGATCTCATTTAATGCTTGAGAATCAGTTTTACCATCGCCACCCAACATCAAATCTGCAATAATTGCTGCATCATTTGAATCTAATACAAATAGGTTAGCGCCCTCGAAACCTTCTGTGTATTTTACTTCTACACCTACATTTGGATTAGGAAATTCCTCTTCTAATCGATTGCGAGTTATTGTAGAAATCGTTGGCGTCGTAATGTCAACCTTTTGATTTAACAATGTAGAGAGTGTAGTTGCAGAACTACCAAATGAAATGTTACCAATCTCTCCAAGTGCATCAATTTCAAGGTCTGATAATAGACTTTCTATATCTTGTTCTGCTTGTTCATCATTATTATCAGTTGTATCAGGCTGATCATCATCTGTACTGTTTAACAATGCATCAATTTCATCCTGTGATAACATACCGTCATTCATCATCTGAATCGCCCCCTTTTATTTCTTTCATAATTTGGACGGCCAATTTGTTCTTTTTCCTTCCGGGTTGTACATAATATAAATCTTCTTGATCAATTTGCATCACTAATTCATCGTCAATTGATTGATCCAAGTGGAGGACATCGCCCATTTGTAAATCCAATAATTCTTCAATCGTAATCGAGGTTTCTCCAAGCAAAACCCTCATATCTAATTCTGCTGTTTCAAGGTTCTTTGTTAAATTTTCATATTCTTCTGGTTTTCTTTCCTTTGGTTTCTCCGTTTGCATCCAATAATGAACAGATAATTTCGGTATAATAGGTTCTAAAACCACATGTGGAATACATATGTTGATCATGCCACTACTCTCACCAATTGTGGTATTTAATGAAACGACAACAACTGTTTCATTTGGAGAAACAAGCTGCACGAATTGCGGATTTACTTCGAATTCTTCTAACATTGGATCAATGTTAATCACTGATGACCACGCTTCTTGTAAATTATCTAATCCCTTTTCAAATAACTGTGACATAAGTGTTGTTTCAATTTCCGTTAAACTATCTACTTTATTTACACTATTTCCTTTACCACCTAACATTCGATCTAACATTGCATAAGCAATGTTTGGATTGAATTCAAAAATAATTCGACCATGTAAAGGTTGCATACTGTAAATATTTAATATTGTTATCGTAGGAATGGAGCGAATAAATTCTTCATAAGGAATTTGATCAACAGATGCAACAGATATATTCACATATGTGCGTAACTGCGCAGAAAAATAAGTTGTTAATAATCGTGCAAAGTTCTCGTGAATACGTGAAATACTTCTAATTTGGTCTTTTGAGAACCGTAATGCTCGTTTAAAGTCATATACACGCACTTTTTTTTCTTGTTCTTCTTGTTTTAATTGATTTGCATCCATCTCACCGGATGAAAGTGCGGATAATAATGCATCAATTTCATTTTGCGACATAACCTCATTGGCCACAACATTCACCTCCTAGGAAGGAGCTTTTATCACTGTATGACTTTACTAATGATAT
Source organism: Paraliobacillus sediminis (assembly GCF_003426055.1). Classification (NCBI taxonomy): domain Bacteria; kingdom Bacillati; phylum Bacillota; class Bacilli; order Caryophanales; family Bacillaceae; genus Paraliobacillus; species Paraliobacillus sediminis. The sequence continues at coordinate 375,245 of NZ_QJSI01000003.1, read as the reverse complement.
ATACATCGATAATATTTCCCTCATCCATTAGCTCATTCATTTGATCTTTTAGTTTTGTTTCTAATTCAGTCAAGCCTGCTTGTATATCGGCTTCCGTAAGGTTTACAGATTCTTTAATAAAGAGGTTTTGAAATTGAAAAGACCTATTCTCAATTTCGGTACGTGCCTTTTTACTGTCTGTAATAATATCAAATTGCATTCGAACAAAACTGCCGTCTTTTAAATCAGTACTCATTTCCTCAGTTGTATAGGAGTATTCTACCATTTCCTCTAAACTTAACTCTTTATTTTCATCATCTGAACTGTTTAAAATATAAATCAATGCCCCTACGCCAACAATCAAAATGATAGCTATCGAACCTATCATAATTTTAAAAAGTTTAGAGTTCACTTTGTTCACCTGCTTCTTTTAGCCATCCTTGTAAGCCTATCATTTGGTAATAGCTGTTTACCAAAGTAGCTACTTCCTTCTCTGTCTCTTTAACCACAATAATTTTTCCATTTGATAAAGTAATAGTTGTATCAGGAAATGATTGAATTTGCTCAATTAAAAGTGCATTTAATGTAAAACTATCTCCATTGAATTTCGTGATTTCTATCATATTATGGTTGGGGCAAGTTCAAAAAAACTTGCCCCGCACCTCCTTACTATCGTTTCAAGTTAACTAATTCTTGTAAGATTTCATCTGATGTTGTGATAATTTTAGTGTTTGACTGAAACGCACGTTGTGCTGTGATCATTTCAGTAAATTCTTCTGCTAAATCAACGTTAGACATCTCTAGAGCACCAGATACTACTGAAGCATTACCTGCTTCTTCAGGTGTGACTAAATCATCTAAATTGTTAAAAACCCCGTCTGCATTTTCTGTGAATACACCAGCATTAGCCGTCATTTGATAAGTATTCGCACCGCCTTTTTCTAACCCACCTGGATTAGAAAAAGAAGCTAGTCTTATTTGGCCTGCTACCAGTGCTTCACCATTGCCATCAACATAGTTAACAGTACCATCATTTGATATACTAAAACTTGCGGCATCATCAGGGATGTTAATTCGACTTAAATTCCCAGTTAATAAACCTGCTTCCGTTGCACCTTCACCTAGTAGATAAAGACCATCTGGATTTACAATATAACCGTCATCATCTAAGTAAAAATTACCAGAACGTGTGAAACTTATATCTGAATTTTCCATATCTACATTTGCATCATCATTCAAGTTACTACCCAAAACAAACATACCATCTCCTTCAAGTGCCAAATCCAATGCTCTATTCGTAGTTTGTAAACTACCTTGTGTTTGGATGTTATCAATTGATCCTGTTTGTGAGCCAAGTCCTACTTGAGAAGCATTAATCCCGCCACGTATATCAGTTGCGGCTTGCGCACTAGCTACTGTTTGGCTCATCATATCTTGAAACGTAACGCGACCTTTCTTAAAACCAGTTGTGTTCACGTTAGCAATATTATTACCAATAACATCTAATTTTGTTTGGAAATTTTTCATTCCTGATATACCTGCATACATTGAACGTAACATTTTACCATTCCCCTTTTATTTTAATTAGCTGTATCAATCAGTCAACAGCTTGAATGGCTCCCCTTAATGGGACCAGCCTAATCTACAACAATCGTTCCATTAATATTTGTGAAAATACGACTTTGTGCTTCTGCTCGATCCATTGCTGTCACAACCGTGTTATTTTTCGTACTAACTAATAAGGTTGCTTCATCTGTAACAACTAAAGAATCTGTTATTCCTTTTTGTTTTGCCTCATTAACTTTATCTGAGATTTGCTGCCACTTGCTATCATCAATCTTGATGTTTCTTTCTGTTAATCTAGCTTGTGCATGCTTACTTATCTTTAGGGTGTTTACATTTGATAAGACATCTTGAAAAGAAGTACCGACCTGTTTTTTCTGAATATTACTTCTGCTCTTTGGAAGCAATGCCCCTTGATGTACTTGTTGGATGCGATGATCCATTTTTTTCACCTTCCTTAATCAGTTGAAGGTTGGCTTAACTTAAGAACTTCATCCGTATAGATCTTACTCTCATTCTCTAATTCCAAAACGGCATACCCTTCTTTTTCACTTACCGCTACAACGTTACTTTTAACAATTTCCTTTGGTTCAATCACTTCACCAGACTCTTCATCAATTTTATAGTACGATACTTCTTTACCGATTAAATGACTATTTTGGATTACTGGTGAAACTGTTTGGTTTTGAACTAAACTACTAATCGATGTATTCATTTCCATCATCTGCTCTAATGAAGTAAAAGTAGCCATTTGTGAAATGAACTCTTTATCTTCCATTGGATTCAAAGGGTCTTGGTTTTGTAATTGTGCCATTAATATCCGCATGAATTCATCCTTACCTAATTCAGAGCTAGTCGAGCCACGAGATTGGTTACTCAAATAATAAGAACTATCAATTGTCGTCAAATCAATTCACCTACACTCTCTCATTCATTAATACTTCTTCAAAACTTATACTACCTTGATTTTGCTCCCCATCATTCTGCTCTTTTCCTTCAGCATCTTCTTGTTCAGATGAATCTGACATCTGTTCATCAAATGAAGGACTGGATTCTTCTTGTGTTTGTTGGAACATTTGCGCATCTTGTTTTTCAATCACTACTTGATTTGGTGAAAACATATGGCGTAATTGCTGAATATTTGTTTCTAACGCATCTTTAGCTGCTTGTGTTGTGGCAGTGATTTTCACCATCATTTCCCCATTTATTTGGGTTAATTTAACTGAAATATCTCCTAGATGGTTGGGTTTTAATTTCAATAACAGCTCGTTAGATCCATTCGGACCTGACATAAATTTACTTGATTTAATAACTTTTTGAAGTTCTTCCATTAAATTATCAGAAGTAGATTTTTGGTTAGTTTGTGTTGACTGCTTTACATGTACAACAAATTGTTCTAACTTAGAAATTTGTTGACCTGTTGCTAACGTTTCGGCATTACTAGTCGATGCGGTTGTCTTTGCTTCAGTTGATGAACTATTAACAGCATTATTAACCCATTTTGATACATCTGTAGTTGTTACCATTGCATTAGACTTGTATTTGGTTTGCATCTGACCTTCTGTTCTTTTCTGGTATGTTCCCAACAAACGAGACCACAACTGTCCTTCAGTCGCACCTTTTTTATCTTGTAACAAATTAGTTGTTTCTTGTGGTGCGCTTTTCTCTAATGCTGTCCACTGTTCTAGTAATTTCAAGACTTTAACACTCAACTCTTGATCGAAATTACCAGAAGCTACTTGTGCAACCACTTGTTCTACTTGTCTCCACAAGTTTGCTATCTTCTCTATACTTTGCTCATTAACATCGACGTTTTGTAAAGTACTATTTTGAAATAATTGTTCTAATGACGCCATTTGTCCGCTTGCATGATTAGTTTTGGTATTCTCCTCTACTATAGCTTTGGAAGAGACTATATTTTCAAGCCATGTTGCTAGTTCAGTGTTATCTTGTTGTTTAAGGAAGTTGTTACTTTGCTCAGACGCTTCCTCTGAAACAGCCATCCATTGCTCTACTAATTCCAAAAGGTCTCCGTCAGAATTACTATCTGTTAGATCAGTAGATAGTTGCTCAACAGCCAGTTCAAGTTGATCCCATAAACTTTTCATCTGATCGGATATATCTGTATCGTTTTCTAATAACATCATTTGCTCCACTAATTCAGCTATACGAGTGGATTCCTCAGTTGAACCAATTGAGTCTAAAAGACTACCAAAAACAGATTGTCCTTCACTACTACTTTTAGTACGGCTATTTCCCAGTTGTGTTGTTTGCTGATTCAAAAGTGCAGTTACATTCAAACTTTTTCACCTCCCTTCAAATAACTAAAAATTAATTATTCTAGTAATAGTTGTGTAAGCTCAGCGGCAATTTCTGCATCCATCGCACTTAGTACTTCTCCTCTATCTTCATCCTTCATTTGTTGTAAGATCGCTGTGGCTAAATCACGTTCAACATTTGACAAGATTGGAGCTGCGCTTTCGGGATCCATTTCTTCATAGGACCTTGTCAATTTGTCTAAATTTTCATTTTCAGCTTCTTCAACATTTTCTTCAGCTCCAGCTTCTTCTACTTCTTCACCAGAAACATTTTCAGCTTGATTCGACAGCTTAACAATTTCTTGATTTAACTCATCAATAGTTTGTTCGTGAGTAGATACTTCTGTTTCTAACGTTTCAATTGCAACATCTTTTTCAGAAAGTTGTGTTTCAACCTTTTCTTCTTGGCGCTCAACTACTGCTTCTTCATCTGTGGTGACAACTGTAGAAAGAAAAGGAATCTGATTCGCTACCTCTTTTGTTTTATCAATAACATTAATTCCCATTGATGAAAAGATAATAAAAGCAACTATGATAGCAAAAACTAACGGTATACCAATTACTAATACCCACTGCATAAAACTAGGACTCTTTGCTTTATTTTCTTGTTTTATCTTTTCTGCCATTTTAATCACCTATCTTTATTAGCTAAAAACTGTCGCAATGATGTTTCATCCATTTGTTGATTCTCGGTATATATTTCACGTAACTTTTCTTTTTCGTTTTTTTTCTCAATTATTATTTCGAACTTTTTCACTTCAACATGTGATTGTGTTAACAACACTTGTTTTTTTTCCATTATTGCGCGTTTTTTACTTACTTCAAATTCTACTGTTTGTATTTTCTTCTTTATTTCATCGATATAAGCATAATGTGTAGCTAATGTAGTGACTGTACCACTAGATGTAAGATAGAAAGCATATTGTTTTTCGACTTCTTCTTTTTTCTGTAATAACTGATATAACTTTGTCGCAACAGTTTCAAATTCATTCATTGCTTCTTGGTAATTAAGTTGTGCCTCATTTTTCAAGCGCTCTTGATGTGACAATATTTTTTGAAAAGCTTTTATATTTGTCATGCTTTTTTACCTCCATATAAACTGGTTTCAAGTATATTCATTGCATCATCTCTTGAAAACGACTCTTCCATTCCCTGTTTCAGAAAGGAAATAATCTTTGGATGTAACTGAATTGCTTGATCTACTTCTCGGCTTGTCCCTCGTTTATATGCACCAATTTGTATTAATTCATAATTCTCCTCAAATGTTGATAAGATTTTACGAACTTCTTGTGCTATTTTTTGATCTTTTTCTGAAGTTATCTGTGGCATTACACGACTAATAGATTTCAATACATTTAAGGCTGGAAATTGTCCTTGTTCTGCTAGTTTTCTATCTAAGACAAAGTGACCATCTAGTATCCCTCTTGTTGTATCTGCTATTGGGTCGTTTAAATCATCTCCATCTACTAGTACTGTGTAAAACGCTGTAATCGTTCCTTTATCACTTGTTCCTGTTCGCTCCAACAATTTAGGTAAGATGGAAAATACAGAAGGTGGATAACCTTTAGTTGTTGGCGGTTCTCCAGTCGCTAGGCCAACTTCTCGCTGCGCCATTGCAACGCGTGTAACAGAGTCCATCATTAAATTGACATTTAAACCTTGATCACGAAAGTATTCGCTTATTGCCGTTGCTGTGTATGCACCCTTAATCCGCATTAGCGCAGGCTGATCAGATGTCGCAACAACTACAATCGATTTCTTTAGCCCTTCTTCACCAAGGTCTTTTTCAATAAACTCTCGAACTTCTCTACCACGTTCACCTATCATTGCAATAACGTTAATATCCGCATCGCTGTTACGGGCAATCATTCCGAGTAGGGTACTTTTACCAACACCACTCCCTGCAAAAATACCAACACGTTGGCCCTTTCCAACTGTTAACAATGCATCAATTGTTTTGACACCCAGTTGAATAGGTTCTAATATTCTTGGACGAGATAATGGATTTGGCGGTGTTCTCTCAGTTAAATATGACATTAAACCTTTAGGAAGCGCTGAATCATCTAACGGAAGTCCCATTGCATTTACAACTTTTCCAATTAAACCTCGTCCAACTTTTATCGTAAGTGGTTTATCTGTTGCTTCTACAAGACACCCTGGACTAATTTCATTGATGGATGCATAGGGCATTAAAAGGACATTTTCATCATGAAAACCAACCACTTCTGCATAAATTTTCGTTTTTGCAGAAGTGTGAATATAACAAACATTTCCAATACTAACCGCAGGACCTTTTGATTCAATCATAAGTCCCACTACACGTTGAATCTTGCCAAAGCGTTTGTACAAATCCGAACTTTCTATTGATTCTACATACGTATCAAGATTCACGATTAATCCCCTCCGCTATGTCCAACAATGCGTGACGTAAGGTTTCTAATTGACTATCTACACTTGCATCTATTTTTCCAAAAGGTGTTTCGACAATACAATCACCTTCTGATAATGATTCATCTGGGTAAAATATCAGATCTGCTTTCGTATCAATTATTAATCGTAGTTCACTTTCATACTTTTGCAGCGTTTGAAAATCTCTTGGATTTGAAAAAATACGAATGGATGGCTGGTCTAAGACTTCTTTTAGAACTTTTTTTGTGATTTCGACATAAGCATCACTTTCGACTAACTTATGCTGCACAATTTTTGAAGCTGCTGCTATACCTAACCGTAATATTGTTGGTTCCGAACGCGATAAGATTATTTGCGCTTCTTCTTCAGCTAGTTTAATAATCTCCTGCGCTTGATCTAGTAATGCTTGATATTCTTTTAGACTCTCTTCTTTCCCTACTTGAAACCCATCTTGATATCCGATTTGTTTTGCTTCTTCAATCCAACGCTGTTTTTCTTCTTGCCAGTTTTTCTCTTCATTTTTTATTTTCAATTGTGTATCAGTAAATAAATGATCCGTTTGTTCTATTGTTTGCTGCAATTGCTGTTTCGCTTGTTGTAATTGAATTTCTATATTAGCTTTTTTATCTAATAGATTTTCTTCTGTGAAATCTTGTCGTATTTCTAGTGGTTTAATACCAATCACTTTACTTGGTGTGATTTTTCGGCCTAATTGGTTAGACAATAATATCATCTCCTCCACCACGTGCAATAACAATTTCACCGACTTCTTCTAAGCGACGAATTGCTGAAACAATCCTCGATTGGGCCTCTTCTACATCACGTAAACGCACAGGACCCATAAATTCCATTTCTTCTTTGAATGTTTCTGCCATTCGATTCGACATATTACTAAAGACAACTTCTTTGACTTCATCACTTGCTACTTTCAGTGATAGGCGAAGATCATCATTTTCAACTTCACGTATGATACGTTGAATTGCACGATTATCTAATGTAACAATATCTTCAAACACGAACATTCGTTTCTTGATTTCTTCTGCTAACTCTGGATCTTGAATTTCTAATGCATCTAGTATTGTGCGTTCTGTACTTCTATCCACACCATTTAATACTTCAACCACTGCTTGAATTCCACCTGTTTGGGTGTAATCTTGTGTTACTGTGGCAGACAATTTTCGTTCCAATACTTGTTCTACTTCATAAATTATCTCAGGTGATGTTGAATCCATTATTGCGATTCGTTTTGCAATATCAGCCTGCATTTCTTGCGGTAATTCTGACAAAATTTGACCTGCTTGTTCTTTTTCTAAATAGGACAAGATTAAAGCAATTGTTTGCGGATGTTCAGTTTGGATAAAATTTAAGATTTGACCTGGATCTGCTTTTCTCGCAAAATCAAATGGTTTAACTTGTAAGGATGAAGTTAAACGACTAATAATATTACCCGCTTCATCTGCTCCTAACGCTTTTTCCAAAACGGTCTTTGCATAATTTATACCACCCTGTGCGATATAATCTTGTGCCAAAGCAATTTGATGGAATTGGTCTAACACATCTTCTTTTTGATCGGCTTCTACTTTTTTTACAGAAGAAATTTCTAACGTTAGTTTCTCTATTTCTTCTTCTGTTAAATGTTTGTATAGCTGTGCCGAAACATCTGGCCCTAGCGAGATTAATAGAATCGCAGCTTTTTGTTTACCTGATAATTTTTGTTTCCTTGCCATGAATTCTTCCCCCTAATCCTCAGATATCCAGCTGCGTAATAACTTAGCGAATTCTTCTGGTTTATCATTCGCCATTTTTTCAAGCTGTTTTCTTCTGATTGATGATTCGGTATCTGCTGCTGTTTCCATATCAGGAACTTCAAATGTCTCTTGTGACACTACTTCTTCACTATATTCAACTTCTTCTGGTTCTCTTCGTTTTCTTACTAGCATAATGATAAGGCCGACTACTAGAAGAAGTAATATCCCTCCTACTATATAAACCCATGTTGGGATTCCACCTACATTAGGTGTATCTGCCGTTTGGATGCCACTGAATTCTTGAAACACAATTGATGTTTTATCTTCTGGATTAATTTCCCCATATGTTCCATCAATAGACGTAGAAATGATTGAATCTAGTATCGATGCGATACTTTCTTCTACATTAGCTTGTTCTTGTGCTGTTAAAAGCTCTAATTCACCATTTGCATCAAGTGTTTCTTTTGTATTATCTACTGCAATTTGAATGCCTAAATCTCTAATTTTATAAGGACTCTCTGTAATTTCACGTTGGATTCGATTAAATTCATAATTAATTGACTCTTGAACATTTTCGTATTCACCATTGTCAGCGCCATCTTCAGCAACATAGTTAGCCACATCATCTTCGCCTACACCCACATCACCGGCTGCTGCTGCACCATTTCCAGTGTATGTCTCTGTAATCGTTTCAACACTAACCGGTAAACCTTCAACTTCTTCACCGTCTACTTCTACTGGTTCAACTAGTTCTTCTATTCGATTCTCTTGAGTGAAGTCAATATCAGCAGTAACAGATGCTACTACTTTATCTGCACCGACCATTGTCCCAAGCATTTGTTGCACACGACGCTGAATGTCTCGTTCTATATCTTTTTTGATTGTCTGTTGTGTGCTATATGCATTACCACTTGCTACATTTGTAGAACTATTTTGATCGTAATAATTAAAGTTTTGATCCATTATGACGATATTATCTGTAGTAAGGTTTGGTACTGTCTTAGAAACTAGCAGATAAAGTGAATCAATTTGACTTTCCTCAAATTGATAACCAGGTGTTGTTGTCAGAACAATTGATGCCGAAGCTTCCTGCACTGCATCACTTACAAAAACCTGATCCTCTGGTATATTAAGCATGACTGTAGCATTTTCAATACCTGAAATACCCGTCATTAAATTAGCTAATTCTGTCTGCAATGCATCTAGTTTCATTACATTAAATTCACCATCTGTCATTCCCCAAGAAGTATTTTCACTAAAGAAGGAATAATCAATGTTACCGCTGCTAGGTATTCCTTGTGCAGCAAGATCGACAAGCAATGTATCTGCCTCTTCTTTCGGTACGTTAATTACTGTCCCAGCACCTTCTACTTCATATTTCACGCCTCTGGTATCTAATTCTGCTTTTATCTGCCCTACTTCTTGGACAGATAAATTACTATACAATGGAACCATTGTAGTCCTTGTTGCAAAGAAGCTGCCACCAACTACAATTAGCAAAAATAAAAGAATTAATGATATCCCAAATCCTTTTTGTTTCGTTGATTTACTTTGCCAAAACTCTATGATTTTATTTTTATATGTTATTAAGCTCTGTTTCATTTTCTGCCTCCATACAACAAGTCAACCAATTGTTTCTTATATTTGCATTCGCATAATTTCATTGTAAGCATCGAGCGCCTTACTACGGACTTCTACAGCTGCGTTTAATGTGACACTGGCTTTTTGTGCTGTAATCATTACGTCATGTAAATCATCTATTTCACCATTTGCAAGTGCCTCTGTTTTTATATCAGATTCAATTTGAGATGCGTTTAATTGTTCAATCGCGGATTTGAGTTGATTTGAGAATTGATTTTGTGCTTTACCAACAGAAAGGTTAGAAGCTGTGGTTTCCTGATTTATTAAGGTAGGTGTTTGTAATGCTTGGATATTTATTGCCATTTAGTTAATCCCCTCTCCATAATTACTTTCCAATTTCCAACGCTTTCATTAACATACTTTTCGTTGCATTAATAGACGTTACATTTGCTTCATACGATCGTGTTGCGCTCATTAAGTCGACCATTTCTTCTAATGGATCCACATTTGGCATAGAAACATAACCATCTTCTCCAGCATCTGGATGGGTTGGATTGTAAACTTCAATAAACGGTTCATCATCTTCGGAAATTTCATCAACACGCACACCAGATCCGGTTCCTTGTTTTAAATTTGACGCACGATTTAAATAGGAAGAAAAACTAGCATCTTTTGCTTCAAACGAAACCGTTTTTCTTCTATATGCCTCATATTCTCCATCTTCATTGATTGTTGCTCTAGTCGTATCCGCATTCGCAATATTAGAGGAGATCGTATCCATTCTTAACCGTTGTGCAGTTAACGCACTGCCACTTGTATTAATTGAATTAAATATACTCATTATGCCCCTCCTCGAATTACAGTTTGTAAACTATTAAGTTTACCATTCATACGGTCAACTAAAGCTTGATAGTAAATTTGATTGTTTGCTAGTTCTGTCATTTCTTTATCGATATCGACATTGTTACCGTTGTGATTGTATTGGGTACTATTATTCGAAACAATACGAGATGAACTTTCACTGCTACCAAATGTCAGATGATCTTCGTGAGTTCTTTTCGCCTGAAACCCACTACTAATCTCTTGGTTAAGTACATCTTTGAATACAACGTCCTTAGCCTTGTAATTAGGCGTATCAACATTCGCGATATTGTTTGCAATTGTTTGATTTTTAGTTGTTGCATAATCTAAGCCATTTTGTAAACTTGAAATCGTACCACTGAAAAGTGACATACAAGTTAGACCTCCTAAAAAATAAATAAACCGTCGAAAAAAGTTCTTCACTATCGAATAGTGTAATTTAAATATGACTTACTGTCTACGTTGTTTTTGTAGATTCTGACTTTAGATGCTAACCTTCGTTACAGAATAGAGACTAAAGAACCATTTTTATATGTAACGTGTAAATTTTTTATCGTTTTATGTCGAAAACATGCAATTATGCTTTTATTATTGCACATTCAAAGGGAAATAGGAACAACAAATTTGGTCAAATTTCAACAAATATGCTCTAAACTGTACTAAATCATAATTTATTTTAATAAAAGATGCCTTTATTCCGGCACTTATTTTATTTAATAATTTTAAACTAGGTATTTAGTTTCATCTTTTGTTTATTTTATTAAATTAACCGTCATACCAAAAAAATACGTACTAATCGTTGACTGTTTTAAGTTTGGAGTATAGTTTATTGCTTAAAACAACCTACTTTTTAAAAGGTTTTTGTTTATCCAAAAACACAGACGTAACGTGCTTGATTACGTGAGCAAATGGTTTCGATCGAATGAGTAATTGCGATGCAGTCAAAAAGGGATTAGCTTTCCGTGTGCAAAACCATTTACATTCTTTACTCATATAGATCGTAATCATTTGTTTAAATATGACCAATAGGAAAGCGATCTTTACTTATCCGAGTTAGCTGAAGCCGTGCCTGCAGAAGTTGTCCTAATAATATAAAAAAAAAGCTAAAAAAGTAGCATTCTGAATTTATCAGAATGCTACTTTTATTTAGTTTGATCTAATTTTTTGTAGTTCTACTAAAAACTTGTTATTAAGAACTTTAATGTACGTTCCCTTCATTCCTAATGAACGAGATTCAATAACGCCAGCACTTTCTAGTTTGCGTAATGCGTTAACAATTACAGATCTAGTAATTCCTACTCGATCAGCAATCTTACTCGCTACTAGCAAACCTTCCGTACCATCTAATTCTTCAAAAATATGTTCAATCGCTTCTAATTCACTATATGATAATGAGCTAATTGCCATTTGCACAACAGCTTTACTACGTGCCTCTGTCTCAATTTCTTCTGTTTTTTCATGTAAAATTTCCATACCGACAACTGTAGCACCATATTCAGCAAGTAGTAAGTCATCGTCATTAAAACTATTGGTTAAACGACTTAATATTAATGTTCCAAGTCTATCTCCACCACCAATAATAGGAACAATTGTTGTTAGACCACTTTTAAATAATTCACGATTTTCAACTGGGAATGCTGTATATGAGCTGTCAATATCAATATTTGAAGTCGTTTCATTAATATTAAACAAACTATCAGTATATTCCTGAGGGAACTGTCTTTCCTCTAACATTGATTTCATTCGTTCATTTTCAATTTGTTGATTAATTGCAAAACCTAATAACTTTCCTCTTCTACTAACAACAAAAATATTTGCCGTGATAATGTCACGCAATGCCCCAGCCATGTCATTAAAGTTTACTGATTTACTTGTTGTTTTTTGCAAAATAGAATTGATTTTTCTTGCTCTTTCTAATAGTTCCATGATGTTCCTCCACTCTGATTTTAGGTATCCTGTTATATGAATTGTAAGATAAGTGAAAATCGCATCCATTTAGAAGAATGACTTATTTTCAACTTTATAAAATATATTGACTTAGATCTTTGTTTTTAGCAATGGAGCTTAGCTTATCGTTAACATAACTTTCGGTAATCTCAATTGTTGGCATTGTTACATCAGCTGCTTCATATGATAATTCTTCTAATAGCTTCTCTAGAATAGTATGCAGTCTTCTCGCACCAATGTTATCAGTTTCTTGATTTACTTGAAATGCTACTTCTGCCAAGCGAGTAATCGCATCATCTGTAAATAGTACCTCTATACCTTCTGTTTTCAATAAAGCTTGATATTGTTTTAACAGTGCATTAGAGGGTTCAACTAAAATTCGTTTGAAATCCTCTATCGACAGTTTTTCTAATTCAACGCGAATCGGAAAACGGCCTTGCAACTCAGGTATTAAATCAGACGGTTTAGCCATATGAAAAGCACCTGCAGCAATAAATAAAATATGATCGGTTTTGACTGCCCCATATTTTGTTACCACAGTTGAACCTTCGATAATTGGTAGGATATCACGTTGTACACCTTCACGAGATACATTTGCTTGGTTTTCATTTTTAGCAGCAACTTTATCAATCTCATCAATAAAAATAATACCTGATTGCTCTACTTTATCCGTTGCGATCTGTGTTACTTCATCCATATCAATTAATTTATTCGCTTCTTGTTGGGTTAAAATCTTTCGTGCATCTTTAACAGCCAATTTTCTTTTTTTCTTTTTCTTCGGCATTAGTTGACCGAAAGCATCTTGCATATTCATTCCCATTTGTTCCATACCCGAACCTTGCATCATATCAAACATAGAAGGTGTTTGTTCATCTACTTCAACTGAAACAATAACATCTTCTAGTTCTCCCAACTGCAACTGACGGGCAATTCGCTCGCGTTTCGTTTCAACTTCTTGGTCTTTCTCATTCACTTCATCTGTTTGTTCTTCTTGTGTGTCTTGGCCTTGGAAAAGCATTTCAAACGGATTCTTAAAATTATTTTGTTGTTTTTTTACAGCAGGGACAAGTAATTTAATTAAGCGTTGTGTAGCCAACTCTTTCGCCTTATCTTGTACTTGTTCCATTTTTTCTTCTTTGACCATTCGAATCGACATTTCAACAAGATCACGTACCATTGACTCGACATCACGTCCTACATAACCAACTTCAGTGAACTTTGTTGCCTCAACTTTCACAAAAGGAGCACCTACTAATTTAGCCAATCTTCTAGCAATTTCCGTTTTACCAACGCCAGTAGGACCAATCATTATAATGTTTTTCGGAACAATCTCATCACGAATTTTATCATCTAATTGCATCCTGCGATAACGATTTCTAAGTGCAATAGCAACAGACTTTTTCGCTTGCATTTGACCAATAATGAACTTATCCAGCTCCGCAACTATTTGTTTCGGGGACATATCCATTCCCATATATATAGCCTCCCTACTTTACTCAATAACTTCTAATGTAATTTGATCATTCGTATACACACAAATGTCACCCGCTATTTCTAAAGCTGCCTGTGCAATTTCTTTAGCAGATAATTCTGAACTATGGTATTTCAATGCTCTTCCTGCAGCAAGCGCATAGTTGCCACCGGAACCAATTGCTAAAACGCCATCATCAGGTTCAATCACTTCTCCAGTTCCTGAAACGAGTAATAACGTTTCTTTGTTCATTACAATTAGCATCGCTTCTAGCTTGCGTAAGACTTTATCACTTCGCCATTCTTTCGCTAATTCAACGGAAGACCGTTGAAGGTTACCATTAAACGCTTCCAGTTTTGCTTCAAACTTTTCAAAAAGAGTAAACGCATCTGCTACTGATCCGGCAAAGCCAGCTAAAACTTGCCCCTTAGCTAATTTACGTACTTTACGTGCCTTATGTTTCATTACTACTGCATTTCCCATGGTAACTTGGCCATCACCACTCATCGCACATTCTCCATTATGTTGAATCGCAAAAATAGTTGTCGCATGAAATTCTGAACTCATCTTTCCACCTCTTTCAATTATCTCTATTGATTGCACGAGGGTGACTATCCATATAAATATGGCGCAATCGATCCTTCGTTACGTGTGTATAGATTTGTGTAGACGAAAGATGTTCGTGTCCCAATAATTCTTGCACACTTCTTAGATCAGCACCGGCATTTAACATATGGGTAGCAAATGTGTGCCGAAGTGTGTGTGGATGAAGATTAATCGTTAAGGCAGTGTCCTTCACTATATTAGTGAAAATCAATCGAACACCACGGGTCGTAAGTGGCTTGCCTTTTGCATTCAAAAAAATCATATTCGTTGGAAAAGAATTTGGTTTTTTCAACAAAGATTCTCGTCCATCACTTATATATCGTTTTAAAGCTATTTCCGCAAATGAACCGAATGGTATATAACGTTCCTTGCGCCCTTTACCGATAACTAAAATTGTTTTCAAACTAAAGTCAATTGCATCTTCCGTTAGCGTTGTGCATTCACTTACTCGAATTCCAGTTGCATACATAAGCTCTAACAAGGCCTGATTTCTTTGACCTAATGGAGTCTCTAAATCACAAATAGTAAATAATTTTTCTAGCTCTTCTTGATATAAAAAATCTGGTACCATCTTATCTGCCTTTGGAAGTGATAGATGTAAAAATGGATTAGTTTGAACCTTTTCTTCTCGTTCTAAGAATCGAAAAAAACTGCGTAGACTTGATATTTTTCTGGATACACTGCGTCTGGATAACTGCAGATCATATTGTTTGGTCAAAAATATACGCACTGTTTGATAATCAACTTCAGACAAGAAATGAATCGATTCTTCTGAAAGGAATTTGTAAAATGATTCAATATCTTTTGTATAATATGTTAATGTGTATGGCGATGCATTCTTTTCAATTTGTAGGTATTCTCGAAATTGTTGCAGTAGTATAGTATTTTCATCCATTGCTTCCATAAATTCACCTCATTATAGGCGGTTAAAGCTTAACATATTAAAAGTAAGGTTGCAATTGAAAATTCTGAATTGTTTTATACATATGTACAATTACTTTATGACCTGTCAAGTATTATTACTTACCACCGAAAAATTATAGCTGTTTCCATTCAGGATGTCAATCCATATTTAATACTCTTTTCAATTGAGACGTTCATCCCAATATTATAATTTTCTATTAGTATCATTTATATCCTATTATTATGTAATATATCCTTGTCTAACAACAAAATTACATACATTATCTTAAAAAAAGCAATCTGTGTGATCTCACAGATTGCTTTAAATAATTTCTACTCTTGCGCTTCTTCTTGATAATCACAAGATGTACATTGTATTTGTGTTCCTTTTTTAGCTTTCTTTTCAACCAAAAGATTTTCACATTTTGGACAAGGGCGTGATACTGGTTTATCCCATGAGATAAAATCACATTCTGGATATGTATCACATCCAAAGAAAGTTCTTTTCTTCTTTGATTTTCTCTCTACTACATTACCCGTTTTACATTTAGGGCACGTCACACCAATTTCTTTTAAAATTGGTTTCGTATTACGGCACTCAGGGAAATTGGAGCAAGCTAAAAACTTCCCATATCTGCCCATTTTGTAAACCATTTCGTGTTCACAAAATTCACAGTCAATTCCCGCCGGTTCATCACGTATTTCAACTTTTTCCATTTCAAGTTCGGCTGTCTTTAAGCGTTTATCAAATCCTTGGTAGAAATCATCGATGATTTGCACCCAATTTGTTGTGCCCGCCTCGACTGCATCCAAATCGCCTTCCATTTTAACGGTAAATGCAACGTCAATGATTTCAGGGAAAAATTCTTCAACGAGATCCAGAACAATATAACCAAGTTCTGTTGGCACAAATCGCTTGTTGTCCAATGTAACATAACCACGTCTTTGTACGGTATCAAGCGTAGGTGCATAGGTTGATGGTCTTCCTATACCTTGTTCCTCCATCGTTTTAACTAAGCGCGCTTCCGTGTAGCGTGGAGGTGGCTGTGTAAAGTGTTGGTTTGGTTTAATTTCAGTTGCTTCTACGTGCATACCTTCTTCTAGAGCAGGTAAAAGTTTATCTGCATCAGATATATTATCATCGTTACCTTCTACATATACTTTCATAAACCCTTTAAATTTAACTTTAGAACCAGTAGCCCTAAATTCCACACCATTCTGCACTAAATGTACTGTCATCGTATCCATCACTGCTGGAGCCATTAGGCTAGAAATAAATCGATCCCAAATTAATTTATATAATCTATATTGGTCCCTCGATAGTACACTTTTTAATGAAGCTGGATCACGAGATGCAGCTGTTGGTCGAATTGCTTCGTGTGCATCTTGGGCACCTTCAGCGTTTTTCTTTTGTTTCACATCTCCGATAAACTCAGCTCCGTACTTCTCGATAATAAATTCCTTTCCTTCGTTCTTAGCCGTATCAGATAAACGAGTTGAATCTGTTCTCATGTAAGTGATCAAACCAGTAATTCCACCATCTTTTTTACCTAAATCAATTCCTTCATATAACTGTTGCGCAACCATCATTGTTTTTCGAGCTCTAAAATTCAATTTTCTAGCTGCTTCTTGTTGAATCGATGATGTTATAAATGGTGCTGATGGATTTCGTTTTCTTTCTCGCTTCTTCACTTTGTCTACTAGGAATGATTTATCTTTTAATTCGGTTAAGATTTTATCTACTTCTTCTTTGTTAGGTAATGCGGTCTTT
The DNA here is from genome assembly GCF_003426055.1 of Paraliobacillus sediminis. Taxonomy (NCBI): domain Bacteria; kingdom Bacillati; phylum Bacillota; class Bacilli; order Caryophanales; family Bacillaceae; genus Paraliobacillus; species Paraliobacillus sediminis. Next base: position 358,088 of record NZ_QJSI01000003.1, on the reverse strand, counting down.
TTACCTTTGATACCATAAAAAGCACCATCAAATATCTCACTATCTTTATCAAATAAACCATCAATTGACCAGTATTCTTCTGGTTCGAATTTTTCTATTTCACGTTCTCTATCAATAATCATTTTCACTGCTACTGATTGAACTCTACCAGCACTGAGTCCTTTCTTTACTTTCTTCCATAAAAGCGGGCTAATATTGTAACCTACTAATCGATCTAGAATTCGACGTGCTTGTTGTGCATCTACTAAATCCATGTTAATACTTCGTGGATGTTTGAATGATTCTTTAATTGCATCTTTCGTTATTTCATTAAATACGACACGACAATCTGATGTTTCATCAATACCTAAGCTATGAGCAAGGTGCCATGCAATTGCTTCCCCTTCTCTGTCAGGGTCAGCTGCTAGATAAACTTTTTTAACTTTTTTGGCTGCTGCTTTTAATTCTTTTAATACAGGACCCTTACCACGAATCGTGATATATCTTGGGGTAAAGTGATCGGTTACATCTACAGCCATTTGACTTTTTGGTAAGTCACGTATATGTCCCATTGATGCTTTCACTTTATATTTTTTACCTAAATATCGTTCAATTGTTTTTGCTTTTGCTGGTGATTCTACTATTACAAGATAATCTGCCATTTCTTTTCCTCCCAAGAGGTTTCATTTCGTCTACTCTTTTTTTCGATTATATTCACACTATACACTAAAATTAATAATTGGTTCATTTTATTAATAAATCTTCACTATTATTAAATACTTCTTATTGATTTGTCAAACATAAGCAAGTGAATTATCTTCTTAATTTGCATATATTTGACCAAATTCGATTAAAGTTTGACACCATTTCTGTTTAATTTGTTCCCATTCCTCAATCAAGTCAGAGGTATTTTGCACTAATTTTGCGCCATCTTGAATCATCTTATGACAACCGTTCGTTTGAACCAACCAAGGGGCACCTGGAACAGCATATACTTCTCTACTCTGTTCTAATGCTTGATCAACTGTAATTAATGAACCACTTTTTTCCTTTGCTTCTATTACAATAGTACCAAAACCTAAACCACTTATTATTCTATTTCGTTCAGGGAAATAATAGCGTTGAGGTGGAAAATCAGGAGGATACTCAGAAATAACCAACTGTTCTTGAACTAATTTTCTATATAATTCTCTATGTTGTTTTGGATAAATATGTTGGAGACCACTACCTAATACTGCAATTGTCTTACCTTCATAGTGACACGCCATTTTATGTGCATAGCCATCAATACCTAAAGCCATACCACTAACAAACAACCAGTCAGCTTTAACTAGTGGTGTAAGGATATAGTGCATTTTCCGTTTAGCTTCAGGTGAAGGATTTCTTGTACCAATCACGCTTAACGAAGGATTATGGTTAAGTAATTCGGGATTACCTAAGCCATATAATACAAGTGGTGGATCCGGGATTATCCTTAGAGCTAACGGGTAATTTGGATCTAAAATCGTCCATGTATGAAACTTTTCCAAGTCTTGATGGATGCTTTCTATTATATTCTGATTATGTAGATCTTGATATAATTTGTTTGCACGTTCACTTGATATCGATAACATCGACATTAATGCAGTTGGTTTTAAATCATATATAGTTGTTAGGGTGGGATCTATTCGTAGTATTTTATGAATAAGGGCTCTAGTTGTGGGATTACATCGATGAAGATGAATAAGTCGAAAACGCGTATTATACAATACACAGCACTCCTTTTTAATTTTAAAATTAACACTTTTGTATTATTTCAATAAAAGTATTAACTCTATAGTATAAAATTGGCAAGAAATTGTCTATATGTTTTTTACTATAAACGATCATATGCTATCTCAAAGACATCCTCTAAAACTGTTCAACTTACCAGTAGATGAAAATTGCGACGTAGATTCCTTACCCGCTGGCGTCAGTATATAAGGCTATGTTATATTGAGTTCTTCAATCATACTTGAAAGCTTTGAAAGAGTTTTCCAATTACGTACAGTAGCTGGAATCTCAAGCTTCTTTAAATTATTGTGAAGCTTAGAATTTCGGATGCTATCATGGAATAAAAGATAGACATCTCTTCCTTTTATGACACACTGTTCTTTATCATTTATATATGATAATAATTTATCACTATTGGACGTGGAGGGTGCTAATGGCAACATAGCAACATACAAACACTCTCCCTTTGCAGAAGCAGTCGCCCTTGATATATCGAACTCTTTAAAAGGTAATCCCTTAACAAGATCATGTAATTCTTTCGCAGTCCTGATAACAACAGTACTTGATACTCCAAAATCTTCTTCAATTTTATGGTGGATTTTCTCTTGTGTAACTTCTTCGGACTCCATCGACTTAAAAAGGATATTTCCACTTTGAATATATGTTTTTATATTCTGTAGACCTAATTGTTCAAGCGAACTTCTTAATTCTGCCATCTTTATTTTATTATGTCCTCCAACGTTAATCCCTCTAAGTAGCGCTATATATCTTTCCATACTAAGCTCCCACTTTCCTTTTCCAATATGAATTTGATGAAAAATCCTTTTTTTCAGTGTGCTGATTCTCTGTATTCTAAGTAAGATTGGTTTTTCGCGCTCTATTAAAGTAGGTGTAACACATCAACCGCAGGTAACGTTTAATGGATATTACTACCATTATTATAAAGTTTGAACTAAGCTGCGATAGAAACCAGACTTAATAAAATTATAATAATCGTAATCCATAATGATAAGGTTCTACCTAATTTTGCCCCGAAGTCATTTTTGAACTTATAACCCAGAATCAGTGCTGGTATATAGAAAATAAGCGAATAAAATATTGTATAGTGCACTCCTGTGTCACCGTTTGACCAGGGACTTAATTTAATAAATCTTAATAGTCTATCTCCATAGGCTTCTTGATTAGCAAATGAAACAGAAAATAATAGTCCAAATATGAATAGCAATAATGAGATCGAACCTAAACCAATTCTTTTATAATCTTTTTTCAAAAGTAAAGCCTCCTCCATCCGATTATCACTTTTTTACTGATACCTTAATTATACTAAAAATAGATTAAAACGGACATTATTCTAAAAGAATACGTTTTTACAGTATCCTTTTTACAGTAATTATTAAATAGTAGTGAAGCACGGAAGATAAGATTAAGATTTATAAAGTAATTCTTAAATACGCAGGCACCAGTGGGAACAACACAACCGAACAGGCACTATATGTCGGAGTTTATCCATATTTCAAAATCTTTATAAACAATAACAAAGCCTCCAATCTATTTAAAAAGATTGGAGGCTTATATTTATTTACCTTTTCGTTGGTTTAACTCTAGGTTTTTATCGATATGGTAGATATAAGAGAACACTTCTGCAACTACTTGATATAGATCCTCTGGTATTTTTTCATTAATATTTAGCTCACCTAGTAATTCAACTAAGTTATGATCTTCTTGAATTGGCACATTTGCTTCTCTTGCCCTTTCTATAATTTGCTCTGCAACATATCCTTTTCCAGTCGCAGAAACTTTTGGTGCTTGTTCACTTTTTTGATCATAGCGCAGGGCAATCGCTCGTTTAGATTTATATTCATCACTCATATTCGATAATCAACTCCTTGATGGATGGGTGATTGCGTTTCTTTTTTCGGTAACATAGAACTCTCGTTATCCACTTCAGCAGTTATTTGTTTGTATTTCACTGTAGAAAGTTGATAGCCATTTTTCTCTAACCCTTGTTGCAGCATGGGTTTTACACCATCCAACAACGTAGCTACCTCTTCATGTTTATTATGGATTGTTAACTGGACAACTCTTTTCTGAATCGACACATCTATCATTGTATCGCCCATTTTTTCTAATGATAAATAAAAGACCACGCGGCAATAGTCAGGATTTATTTGACCATCTTCTCCTTTTTTGCTTTCAAAATCAACTTTGACATCTTTCTCTAATCCAAAAAGACCTGGTAATTGCATACTTGCCTGTAGAAAACCCGCTTCTTCTTTTACACTTGCTAATTGCATGCCATTTAGTGTTTGTAAGAGAGACTCTAATTCAGATTTTCCTAACTGGCCTGATTGCATCGATTGTAATACTAATTGTTTTAAACTATTTTCTTGTTGGATGTTCTTACTATTTTCTTGAAGAAGTTGGTGTTCATAATCTAATCCAGAAAATGATAGGAACTGCTTAGCATGCAACAGGAACTGCTCTTTCATTGAAAAATTACCACTTTCTCTCGATAAAGGTGCTAATATATCTGTTAATTTAAGCTCGATATTTTTAGGCAGTTGTTGTTCTGCGACTTTTTTTAAATCAGTAAAAACTTCTTCCAAGTTTGCTAATGAACCTTGCTGCTGCCAATTCATGAAATTCTGCTTCGCTTCACCAGTTAAAACAGTAACTATTTTTGATGTAACACCTGGTTGTTCTAAAAATGTTTGCAATGCTTGCAATTGTTGTGATGATACTCTTGCTTCACTAGTATTCGTCTGAAATAATTTTTGGAGCTGGTATACTTGTGCATCTGTTAGTGGCACTTGCACCTGAAATAAAGCTTTTAAGTTTGCAAAAGCGGATTGATTATCAATAGATGAGCTTAAACCAGTAGTTTGTTGCTGATTTATTGGGTATAATTCTCCTGAACTAATACCCGCTTGCTTTACTAATTGTACCGTCGCTTGATCACCCGTTTGGATTTGTTTTGAAAGTAGCGTAGATAAATCATTTTGCATGTTCATTCTTGCATTGTTACTACCTTTTGAAAAAGAAACGAATAGATCCGATAACTTACTCTCGACACTTTTAGTAACTTGTTGATCTGCAACCATTTTTAAAGCAGTGACAACTGGCACTAAGTTTGACAAGGTGGGTTGCTGTTGCCAATTCGTAAATTTTTGTTTCGCATTTCCAGTTAAAATGGTAGCCATTTTTGCTGCTGTCGATGGCTCATTCAGAAATGTTTGTAAAGCTTGTAATTGCTGTGGAGAAATTTTCCCTCCGCTTGTATCCGAATACTGAAATATTTTTTGAAATTGTTCTACTCGCTGATTGGTTAAACCTAATTGAGATTGAGCCAACGCATTTAATTTTGCTAAGATTGTTTCTTGGTTTGATGGCGTTGTTGCTGTTAACAAGTTAGTGATACCCGCTTGTCTTACTAGTTGTAAAACAGCTGGATCCCCTTTTCCAATTTGTTGCGAAAGAAGGGTAGATAAATCAGTTTGACTCGTTGTTTGTGGCAACAGCATATTAATCCGATTAAGTAAAGGTTCATTTTCCGCTGTTCCCGCTAAGATTGATTGTAAATTTTGCAATTGTGTATTTAAAGGTTGCTTTCCTTCACTGGACATTGCCCCATACATTGTTGATGTAATCGGCAACTGACGACGCATCATATCCATTAGTAACGCTGATCCTTTACTGTCTTTTCCTTGTTGCATTTGCAAAGCTTGCTTTAACTCAGATGGACGAAAGGGGATTTCAGATGTGATTAACTGTTTTACAAATTGGAGATTTTCTTTTGTTACTGGTAGCTGTAGCTGCTTTAATAGTGCTGACGCTTGGTTTTGTGATGTTTGGTTCGCAGGTACATCTGTTAAAACTTTTAGATGTACTAACTTATTACCTGTTTCCACCTGAAAAAAATACTCTCCGTCTAAGTTCAGTGCTGTCTGTAATTGAGCAACAAATTTCTGATTGCCCAATTGAACAGATGCTCGTTGATTCGGATATATTTCTAAAATTTTACCAGATATGATTTGACCTGGTCTTAAGACCATTTGATTTTGCTGTACTTTTGAGGATGAAGCTGATCGCTGCGTTGATGACACATCCATTGATTGAAAAGCCACCTAAATCCCCTCACTTTCGTTTTATCGGTGCAAATGATTGCCGATGAAATGGTGTAATTCCATACGCTTTTATTGCCTTAATGTGATCTTTCGTACCGTACCCTTGATTTTTATTAAAAAAGTAGTTTGGAAATTCATTATGTAAATCGAGCATCATCTTATCTCGTGTAACTTTAGCCAATATACTAGCCGCAGCTATCGAAATACTTTTTTCGTCCCCTTTTATAATAGAATCCATTGTATACGGCATATTTGGCAATGGCATGGCGTCAATTAATAAATGATCAGGAATTGTACTCAATTTACTAATTGCTTGCTTCATCGCTCTTATTGTTGCTTGATATATATTAATTCGATCTATTTCATTGTTATCGATAATACCTATACTATAACAAATTGCGTGTTCTTTAATTTGATCGCAAAGTGTCTCTCTCATTGATTTAGACATTTGCTTTGAATCGTTAATACCAGGGAGGTAGATATCCTCTGGTAAAATAACTGCTGCAGCTACAACTGGACCTGCTAATGGTCCTCGCCCTACTTCATCAATTCCAGCGATTCGTTTTTTTCCAAGTTGATAGTTTTTACGCTCATAAGCCATCATTTGGTCAAATTGTTTAGACAATGCAGCTTCTTTAGCCAACTTTTGATCATATTGCTTCACAACCGTTTGAACACCTTTTCTAGGGTCCGTTTTAAAACTATTTATTTCTTCTGCCGTAGCAGCACCTTCGTTTAACATTGCCTTAATTACAGCAATTGATTGTTTATTCCCCATCACAATCTTCCTCTCACATATATCTTATATCGTCTTCTATTTCAAAAAATAAAGACATCCACGAATGGAATGTCTTTATTTTTCTATTAATAGTATACTTTTAAATAAAAACTCAGCTGTTTTCTGGTCTTTCTAATGTAACTCTTCCGATCTTACCAATTCGCAGATCGTGAATGATAAGTTCTGCAGTTTTTTCCATGTTAATATAACCGCCACTCTCTAAAGAACCTCTGAGCCTACCAATATGTTCAAACAATTTTTCCATATCATCTATTCGTTCAGTCAATTGATAACGTGTTTCTAACAATGAAAAATAGTTAGCTTGGAGATATTCTAAAACAAACACAGCTACATCATCTATCGGTAACAGTTGATCTTTAATTGTTCCAATTGCCGCTAAGCGATAGCCAACTACTTGATCTTCAAATTTAGGCCATAATATACCTGGTGTATCTAGTAACTCAAAGTCTTTATTTATTTTAATCCACTGTTGACTTGTTGTAATACCTGGTCTATCACCGGTTTTTGCAATCTTTCGATTAACAAGTCGATTAATCAATGTTGATTTCCCGACATTTGGAATTCCAATGATCATGGCTCGTCCAGCTCGTGGTCGGACACCTTTACGTTTCAAGCGTGCCATCTTTTCTTCAGTCATTTTTTTAGCCATTTCAATTACTTGTTGAATATCCTGTTTATTCTGCACATCGACAGCTATAGTTGGTATATCATTAGATTCATTATACTTAATCCACTGTTTGGTTATAGTTGGATCCGCTAGATCTCGTTTCATTAGGACACGCATCTTCGGTTTCTGTTGGATAACTTGATGTAACATTGGATTTTCTGATGATAATGGCGCTCTAGCATCAACCAATTCAATTACAAAATCCACAAACTTAAGTTTTTCTTGTACTTCACGTCTTGCTTTTGCCATATGACCCGGAAACCATTGAATGGGCATAGATAAAACCTCCTATTCGTTTGCCAAGCCAAATCGATTAAATGGCCAATAGATAAAGACAGCATTTCCAACAAGTTGGTCAGACGAGATAAATCCAAGCATTCTACTGTCTGTTGAGTTACTTCTGTTATCCCCTAACACCAAAATCTGATCTTCTGGAATTACCATAGAGCCACCAGGGATATCATCCATCGAAAAATCCATCGTATATACCTGTCCATCTGTTAGCTGTGACTTTTCATCCGTCAAGAATGTCTCATCTACTGCTTCACCATCTATATAAAGTGTATCGTCCTCAAGCTCCACTGTCTCTCCAGGTAATCCAATTACACGCTTAATATAATCTTTTTCCTCTGTTGCATGAAAAACGACAATATCAAATCGTTCAGGTTCATTAATCTTGTAGTTGATCTTATTTACAATCATATGATCACCATCTTGTAGATTTGGTTGCATAGAAGGTCCATCAACTACTATAGGCGCGAATAGAAAAGTTTTCACAATGAAAGCTAACAAAATTGCAATCGCTAATGATTTAAGCCATTCAAACCACTCGCTTTTCTTTTTCTCTGCCATCACGTTTCTCCTCCGATACGAATCTCATTGCTATTTTTATGTATACTAGTATATAGGGAAATTTGTTTTTAGATGAGAAAAAGGAGCTTGACTGAGCAAGCTCCTTCTACATTTCAAATTAGCGATCTTCTTTAATACGCGCTGCTTTACCACGTAACTCACGTAGGTAATAAAGTTTCGCACGACGTACTTTACCGCGACGAGAAACTTCAATCTTATCTAGACGTGGAGAATGTACTGGAAAAGTACGCTCAACACCTACACCATAAGAAATTTTACGAACAGTAAATGTTTCACTAATTCCACCATTTTGGCGTTTAATAACAACACCTTCAAATAGCTGAATACGTTCACGCGTTCCTTCGACAACTTTAACGTGAACCTTCACTGTATCACCAGGACGAAAATCAGGGTGATCTGAACGAAGTTGTTCTTTAGTTAATTGATCAATTATCTGTTGCATTATGTCTCACTCCTTCCAAACTAATGCTCATATTCTATATTCATTAACAGCGGAACATCGTTTATATGGCCTAAGCATTCACTTAAGCACAACTAATAATATAACACATTCTTTTCTGCAGTTCAACCATTACTTCATTCTTCTTTATCCTTTTGAAAAGCCTCTATCCATTCTTTTTCTTGATCTGACAAAGGATACTTTTCTAGCAAATCTTTTCTTCTTTCAAAAGTTCGTTGAATGGATTGTTTTTTTCTCCAAGTTTCAATATTCTTATGGTGGCCAGATAATAAAACGGCTGGAACTTCCATACCTCGAAAATCAGCCGGTCGTGTATAATGTGGGTGCTCTAACAATCCATTAGAAAATGAATCTTCACTTGCTGAGGCTTCATTTCCTAATACACCTGGAAGAAGGCGAACAACGCTATCAATAATAACCATGGCACCCAGTTCTCCACCAGTTAAAACATAATCACCAATTGATATTTCATCCGTGACTAATTCTTGTCTTATTCGTTCGTCATAACCTTCATAATGCCCACAAATGAATACGAGGTGTTCTTCGTTTGCGAACTCTTCGGCTTTTTCTTGCGTGTATCTTTCGCCTTGCGGACACAATAAAACGATTCTGGGTTTTTTATCTGATTTTTTGGTAACATCCTCTACGGCATCAAAAATCGGTTGTGCCATCAGTACCATACCAGCGCCACCACCATAAGGCGTATCATCAACCTTATAGTGTTTATTGTCTGTATACTCTCTAAAATCAATTGTTTGATAGTCAAAAGCCTCTGCTTCTTGTGCTTTTCTTAATATTGATGATTGCATAACGCCATCAAACATTTCTGGAAACAACGTTAGTATATCAATACGCATTAATCTAGCAATCCTTCCATCGGTTCAATGATAATTTTCTTCTCTTCGATATTTACCTCTTTTACGACATCAGGAATATAAGGAATTAATAAATCTTTTTGATTTGGTCGGGTTACAACCCACACATCGTTTGCACCAGGCGCTAAAATCTCCTTGATCTCACCAAGTTCTTCATTTTCATTTGTATAAACCGTACACCCGATAATCTCGTGGTAATAAAAATCTCCTTCATCTAAAGTGCCTCTTTGTTCCTCTCTAATCATAAGCATACCTTCTTTTAGCTTTTCAGCAACCTCAATTGTGTTATAGGACTCAAATTGGACTAAATCAAATTGTTTATGCATACGGTGACTAGCGACAGTTAATTGAATTGGGTTTTTTTCATTCTTTCCCAAAAAGTAAAGTTTGTTACCAACGTCAAATCTATCATCAAAATCTGTAATCCTAATGATCTTAACTTCACCTTTAATTCCATGTGTATTGACGATTTTCCCAACATTATATAATTTATTTTCCACATTTACACCTTCTTATTCTACTCTAATAACAATATCATCTTGAATGATAATTGCTTGTTCTTTCATTACTTGATGCCACTTCATGCCTTCATGAACGTCAACTAGTGCCTCTACTTCATTCTCTACGATTTCTGATCCAATCGGTACTATTTCCAATTGTTCTAATTGAAAATGAATCTGTTTCTTACTTTCCTCACGTTTTTGTATCTCTTCTTGAAAACGTTTGGTCACCTTATATTTATCAACACCAGGTTTATGTTCTAATTTCTTACGTTCAAAAATCAATTGCTGACTTTCTTGTTCAAGTTGCTGTAACTTTTTATTAAATTTTGTTTGAATCGTCTTTTTACTGGATTCTGTTATAACTTGTTTTACTAGTATTCTTTGGATAATCTGCACAGATTCTCAACCTTTCTTATCTTGTACAAAGTTATGTCACCTATTCCTATACTAGTATATCTTATTTAGAGCCTATGTAGATATATTTTAATTTGTATTTTCCAAAAGATCTTCACTTAATTTTTGCATATGTAACTAGGCATTTAAGTCTTGTTAAACTTGAAAATTCTCACAATCCAAAGTTAAGTTGACTTCAAGCTCTTTTCGTAAGCATCTTTGCGATACATTTTACGACATGCACGTAGTGATACTTTCCTAACCGCTTCTCAAATGAAATGGGCTCCCTTTCCGCAGGCACGGCTTCAGCTAAATCGGAAGCAAAGAACGCTTCCGATTGGATCTTCAGCCCGTGCTGTTCCTGCTGGAGTGTCGCCAATTTCATTTGATACACTAATTTGAATCAAAAATACTGCATGATGATTGTCTATGAGAGTTACTTACTCTTAAGTAACAGACACGCATATCAATTGTATCTATCTTACATTACAATTTGATTCTCAAATCAGCGAAGGAAGCAAATGGTTGAGACTCCTGTGGGAACAGCACAAACCGAAGATCCTCTATAGAAGCGCTCTTTGCTTCTATAGATAGCTGAGGTTGTGCCCACGGAAAGCGAAACCATTTGCTGACGCAGCAGGTATCAAGTACGTTAAGTCAACGTTTGTAGTTGTTTCGTAAAAAAAAAGTCTTTTAGACAGCATGCTTATTTTCTGGGTGAGAAAGTTGATATATCTACTTGTATATAGAGAAACAGGGAAGGTTTGAAATATCCCTTCCCTGTTTTACATAATATCAAGATAAATACGGTTTTTTGTATCTGATCCTGCGGCATAAACCACTGTACGAATCGCTTTAGCAATTCGACCATTCTTGCCGATCACTTTTCCAACATCATCGGGATGCACAGTAAGATGATAAACCATCTTACTGGAATCTTCCTTAACATTAACCTGAATTTCTTCTGGATGATCAACTAATGGCTCTATGATTGTTTGAATTAAAGTTTCCAATTAATCACAAACCTTTACTTTTGGTTTTTAGACTCGTGGAATTTCTTCATGATGCCTTCATTTGAAAATAAGTTACGAACTGTGTCACTTGGTTTTGCACCTTTTGACATCCAGTCTAATGCTTTTGCTTCATCTAATTTCACTTCAACCGGATTAGCAACCGGATTGTATGTGCCAATTTGCTCGATTAAACGTCCATCACGAGGAGAACGAGAATCAGCTACTACTACTCGATAAAAAGGATTACGTTTTGATCCCATACGCTTTAAGCGGATTTTTACTGCCATGCTTTCGCACCTCCATTTATAAATGTTTTACTCAAGTCTAGATTCTATCAGAAATTTTATTGTCTGTAAAGTGTTTTTACATTACATGAACGGAAAATTAAGTCCTTTTCCCTTTTTACCATTCTTACCTGGCTGTGTATTGGTCATTTGTTTCATCATTTTTTTCATTTCTTCAAATTGCTTTAGTAACCGATTCACTTCAGAAACAGGACGTCCTGCCCCTTTGGCAATACGTTTTTTGCGACTAGCATTCATAATGCTAGGATCTTGACGTTCTTGTTTGGTCATAGACTGTATAATAGCCTCAACATGCACAAGTTGCTTCTCATCTAATTGTACGTTTTTGAGACCTTTCATTTTATTCGCACCTGGTATCATACCAAGTATATCTTCAAGCGGTCCCATATTTTTCACTTGTGCCATCTGATCGAGGAAGTCATCAAATGTAAAAGATGACGAACGCATTTTCTGCTCAAGTTCTTTCACTTTCTTTTCGTCTACATTATCTTGCGCCTTTTCTATTAAGGACAAGACATCTCCCATACCTAAAATACGAGAGGCCATTCTTTCTGGATGGAATGGTTCTAACTCATCTAATTTTTCACCCATACCAGCGAATTTAATTGGTTTATCCAAAACAGCCTTAATTGAAAGGGCTGCACCACCACGTGTATCGCCATCTAGCTTGGTCAATATTACCCCTGATATATCTAATTGTTCATCAAAACTCGCAGCAACATTAACTGCATCTTGACCAGTCATTGCATCCACAACTAAAAATATTTCATCAGGTGAAACATTTGATTTAATTTGTTTCAATTCATCCATTAGATTTTCATCAACATGTAAGCGACCAGCTGTATCGATAATCACATAATCATGATGTTCTTCTTTTGCTTTTGCAATAGCTTCATTAGCAATATCAACTGGATTTGCTTCTGTTCCCATTGAAAAAACAGGAATACTTAATTGTGTACCGATCGTTTTTAATTGGTTAATAGCCGCTGGGCGATAAACATCCGCTGCTGCTAACAATGGCTTCCGATTATGTTTCTTTCGGAGTAAATTCGCTAATTTACCGGATGTAGTTGTTTTACCGGCCCCCTGTAAACCAACCATCATTATAACTGTTGGCGGCCTTTCACTTACTGCAATCTTACTTTGTTCGCCACCCATTAAAGCTGTTAATTCTTCTTTTACTATTTTAACTACTTGTTGTCCTGGAGTTAAACTCTCCATTACTTCTTGGCCAACCGCACGTTCTTTAATTTGTTTGACAAAGTCTTTTACTACTTTAAAGTTTACATCAGCTTCCAATAAAGCAAGACGAACCTCACGGGTCATTTCTTTTACATCTTGCTCGCTAACTTTCCCTTTGCCAGTCATTTTTTTCATTGTCTGTTGCAGACGATCTGCTAAGCCTTCAAATGCCATAGAGGGTGTCCTCCTAATCTAATTCTTTTAAATTATTCACAATTTCTTTTGCTTTTGCATGTGTAGCTATTTCTGGTATTTCTTCTAATTCAGTCAATAACTTTTGTCGAGAAATAAATTTTCCATATAACTGAAGTTTTTCTTCATATGCCTCTAACATTGCTTCAGTTCGTTTAATATTGTCATAGACAGCTTGCCTTGAGATAGTATATGTTTCTGATATTTCACCTAATGAATAGTCCTCTAGATAATACATTTCCATGTAATTCCGTTGTTTTGGTGTCAATAATGCTTGATAAAAGTCGAACAAAAAATTAACCCTTGTTGTTTTTTCTAACAATATAAACACTCCTTGTTAAGTGAAAAACCTTTACATTTAAAATAGTAGACGATAGCTTACTCGTCTGTCAAGGATTCTATGATTATTCCTGTTCAATCATATCAGCAAATAAACCATAAACAAATGCATGGGCATCAAATTCCTCTAGATCGGTCACTTTTTCACCTAATCCAACATACTTAACCGGAATTTTCAATTCTTTTCGAATTGCTAACACGATACCACCTTTTGCGGTACCGTCCAATTTAGATAAGACTATCCCAGATACATCTGTTGACGCGGAGAATGTTTTTGCTTGGCTTAATGCATTTTGTCCTGTTGTTGCATCTAGCACAAGTAGCACTTCATGTGGTGCACCAGGAATCTCGCGTTCAATTACTCTTTTTACTTTCGATAATTCATTCATTAAATTCACTTTATTTTGTAATCTGCCGGCAGTGTCACAAAGTAAAACATCTGCACCACGTGATTTCGCTGCTTTAACACCGTCATATATAACAGCAGCAGGATCACTTCCAGCAGTCTGTTTAATAACATCAACACCAACACGTTCTCCCCATACTTCAAGCTGTTCAATAGCTCCTGCTCTAAATGTATCACCTGCTACTAGTACTACCTTTTTGCCTTGCGCTTTTAGTTGATACGCCAACTTACCAATTGTTGTTGTTTTACCAACGCCATTGACACCAACGAAAAGAATAACAGAAAGGTCATTCTCCTGTATGTTTAGTTTCGTGTTAACATCATCATCACCAGCGTATATCTCCACTAATTTTTCAGAGATAACTTCCTTCAAATTAGCTGTGTCTTTGATGTTTTTTCTTTTTACTTCTGTTTTTAATTCTTCGACTAAATCCATTACCGTCATGACACCGACATCTGCTTGGATGAGGATTTCTTCTAAATCCTCGAAGAAATCCTCATCCACTGTTCGATACCGAGCAACCAGGTTATTTATCTTACTAGAGAAGGAGTCTCTTGTTTTAGTTAAACCTTCTTTGTACTTATCTGATACATTGCTTTCCTCTTCTGTCGTGGTAAACTTCTCTTTCAACTTTTTAAAAAAACTCATATACTACTTCCTCTCTAGCAATTTCATTATATTGTTGTCTTCACTAAGCCGTTTGTCTCTTCTAATTTCACTGACACCAAACGGGAGACGCCAGATTCTTGCATCGTAACGCCATAAAGGACATCCGCTTCTTCCATCGTTCCTTTTCTATGTGTGATCACGATGAATTGTGTATTCTTACTGTAGTCCTTTAAATAACGGGCAAATCGATTCACGTTTGCATCATCTAAAGCAGCTTCCACTTCATCTAATACACAAAACGGTACTGGACGAACACGTAGAATTGCAAACAATAAAGCGATCGCTGTCAACGCTCTTTCTCCACCAGATAAAAGACCAAGTTGTTGTGCCTTTTTACCTGGAGGTTGGGCTTTAATATCTACTCCTGTTTCTAACATATCTGTTGGATCTGTTAAAATTAAAGCAGCATTTCCACCACCAAATAGTTGTTCGAACACTATAGAAAACTCTTCTTTTATTTGATAGAATGTTGTTTCGAATTTCCGTTTCATCTCTTCATCCATTTCGCCAATAACCGTATATAATGTTTCTTTGGCTTCTAATAAATCTGTTTGCTGCTCTACTAAAAATTCATAGCGTTCTGCAATCCGATCGTATTCATCAATTGCCCCTAAATTAACGGTTCCTAACTCTTCAATTGATCGCTTAATCAATTTTACGTCTTGACTTGATTGATTGATATCCGCAGCCGTTGGATAGGTTGCTTTTGCTTTTTCATAAGTAATTACATACTCGGTTTGCAAATGATTTAATCGATTTTCTAGTTCCACATCCAAACGGGTAGCTTTTACTTCCTTCTGTTGAATTATTTCTATTATTGCTTGCCTTTGATTCACAAGTGTTTTAATTTCTCTTTCAGCATCTTCACTAAATTGTGTTTGCTTTAACCTCTTTTGACGATTTGCTTGAATTGATTCCATTGTTTCTTGTTTCTCTTTTTGCTTTTGAACTACTTTCTCTTCAAACGCTAATTGTTTATCATCGGTTTGATGAAAAGCTATCAACTCATCTAATTGCTCTGTCGTGTTCTTTTCAGTCGCCTGAAATTCTCTCAACGTCCGTTTCAGAACTCCAGTTTTTTCTACTTGATGTTGTGCATGTCCTTCTTGTTCAGCAAGCGTTACTTGTAGACGGTGATAGTTTTCTTTTAAATCCGCATAATTTTCTTGGTGCGTATTTTTCTCACTCGTTAAGCGCGTAATCTCATCCTGTCTACTGCTTAATTGTTGTTCTAATGTTGTAAGAGTTTCCCCAATTTGAATTTTTTGGTCTGTTAGTTCTTTTTTATCTTTTTCAAATTGAGCCTTTTCTTGATCATATATACTTAGATTACTATTTATATGACGGACGTTTGCTTGATTCTCGGCCATTCGTTCCCGCAACTTATTTTCTTCCTGTTGCATCGCTTGAATGCTTGTCCTAGCTTGTTCTAAATCGGCTTCTTTTTCTGAAATTAATTGTTTTTGCTTGTTAACTTTTTGTTCAAAGTCACCTATATTTTGATTGAATTTAGTTAATTTATCTGTAACATCTTGTAAATCATTATCTCTTGTAAACAATGATTGATTTGTGTTTTTTCGCGCACCACCAGACATAGATCCACCTGGATTAACAACATCACCTTCAATTGTTACAACACGATAGCGACGCTCTAATATACCAGCAATTGCATTGGCATCTTTTAATGTGCTTGCGAATATTGTATTCCCAAGTAAGTAACGAATGACGCCATCATATTTTTCGTCATATTGAATTAAGTCACTAGCAACACCAATAAATCCAGATTGATTCTCCACTTTTTGTTTTAGGTTTGCTGGTAGCGATTTTGCACGCATTGTTTTTAGTGGTAAAAAAGTCGCTCTTCCATTGTTTGATTGTTTTAGCCATTCGATTGCTCGTCTTGCTATTCCTTCATCATCCACTACAATGTGCTGCGATTGCCCACCAAGAGCTGTTTCCATTGCAGTGACGTAATCCTTAGGAACATCAAGTAATTCGATTACAGCACCGTGTACGCCTGTTAAACGCTTATCTTCTCTTGCTTTCAATATAGCCTTAACACCTTGGAAGAATCCTTGGAAATCTTCCTTCATATCTTCAAGCATTTCTTTTTTTGATTTTAACTTTTCAATATACTGATAGCCTTGGCTTAGTTTAGTTTGTGATGCCTGATAAGCATCCTTTATCTGCTTAAGCTCTTCTATAGCAGCATGCAAGCCATCTTCTTTTTCTTTTCGATTTTCAAGTTGTACTTCTAATTGCTTTTGATACTCACTTAATACACGTGTTAAAGCGTCTCGTTGTGTCAATTGATCTTCAAATTTTGATTCTTGGCTTTTTTGTCTATGATCCATTTGATTTAACTGTTGCTCAATCGATTGTCTGGCGTTTCTTTTCGCTGCTTGTTTATTCAGTAGTTCAATATAGTCACTTTTTAGTTCTTCTATTTTTTCTTCACTATTTTCCGCGGATTCTTCTAGTTGTCTTTGTACTATTTTCGTTTGATTCTTCGTCTGATTACGTACAGACTCGAGTTCAGCAAGTTTTATATTTTCCGTTTTCAACTCATTTTCTACAGAAGCAATTCGGACTTGTAGTGTTTCTAGCTCTTGTTCTAATTTCGTTTTATTTTCTGTAAAGTGCTTGGAACGTTCTTCCATCAGCTTCTTATTGCCCTCTAAATTCTCTAATTCTTGCGTAAAAGCTAATAATTTTTCTTGTAAAGCTTCTATCGATTGATCCAACTGTTGCATATCTTGACGTTCTCTTTCCAAGACAGCTTCTTTTTGCTGAATAGATGTAGTAAATGCAATTTCTTCATCTTTATTTTGTTTAATTTCTTCCAGATAATCCGACCACTGCTTGTGAAGCGTTTCAATTTCAGCGTTTAATAACGCGATTTCTTTTGTTTTCAGACTTTCTTTTTTGGCGATATATTCTTTTGCTGTGGAAGCTTGTTGTTGTAAAGGTTCCAACTGCTTTTCAATTTCATGCGTAATATCTTCGACGCGATTTAAATTTTCCTGTGTTTCCGCAAGTTTATATTCCGCTTTCTTTTTACGATTTTTATATTTCAGAACACCGGCTGCTTCTTCAAATATTGTCCGTCTTTCTTCCGCTTTTGAACTTAATATTTCTTCGACTTTACCTTGACTAATAATAGAAAACGCATCTCGCCCTAAGCCAGAATCCATAAATAAATCAACAATGTCTTTTAATCGACAAGATTGTTTATTTAGCAAATATTCACTTTCTCCAGAACGATATACACGCCTCGTCACACTAACTTCTTCATAATCAATTGGTAATGCTTGATCATGGTTATCTAAAACAAGGGTAACTTCTGCAACATTCAAAGCTTTTCGTGTATCACTTCCTTGGAAAATAATATCCTCCATCTTTGTACCACGCAGTGATTTAGCAGACTGTTCTCCTAAAACCCAACGTATTGCGTCCGTTATATTACTTTTTCCGCTTCCGTTTGGTCCTACCACTGCGGTAACACCAGGAACAAAATCTACTGAAACACGTTCAGCAAAAGATTTAAAACCAACTGATTCTAATTTTTTTAGGAACATATATATTCTCCTATTAAGTCGCTACTATTTTTTATTCATCATTTATTTTACTACAATTTCAACTAAAAGCTTGCATTTCAACTAAACTATTTTATCATAAAGAGAGAAGAGATAGAAGGTCAGATTACCAAAGGAGTGTTCGTTTGAACTTAAATGAAGCAACAAATGAAAATCTTGCTTATATTTTGAAAGAAATTGCTAGTCAGTTACGCGTAGTAAATGAATCAATTATGGATCCAGATGATTATAACCTAGAGAAGTATGACGATTTAAAAGCATTGTATGATGTATTAATTCAAAAAGGTCAATTAAGTGTTTCTGAAACACAAGCATTTATTCAAGAACTTTCAAGTATCCGTAAATAAAATGGAGTGATTGTTGGCTTGTTTTTACGAAAAGATTTCATAAAGACGAGCCAACCATCAATCACTTTATCCTACATTTCATATCTCATCTTTGATCTAAAGCCTTTTTGGCTGCACGTTGTTCCGCTTCTTTTTTTGTTCTACCATGTCCGACTCCGGCAATTTCTTGATTCAAATGTACGTTTGCAATGAATTCACGGTCGTGAGCAGGACCTTTCTCCTCAACAATTTCATATTCAATTACTGCATCTCTATTCTGTTGCACTAATTCTTGCAGTTGGCTTTTATAGTCCATTGCATGAGAAAAGGCCCCTTTTTCAATTTTAGGATAGAGGTATTTTTCTAAGAAAGCTAATACGACGTCATAACCTTGATCCAAGTAAAGTGCACCTACAAAGGCTTCGAAAACATCTGCTAATAATGCTGGACGCTTTCTCCCACCTGTTCGTTCTTCTCCTTTTCCAAGTAACACATATTCATCAAAAGAGAGATCATTAGCAAAACCAACTAAAGCAGGTTCACAGACAATTGAAGCACGTAATTTCGTTAACTCCCCTTCTGCCATATTCGGGTATGTTCGATATAAATATTGTGAAACACCTAGCTCTAAAACCGCATCTCCTAAAAATTCAAGCCGTTCATTATCTTGAGATGTTTTGCCTCGATTTTCATTCACATAGGAAGAATGGGTAAAGGCCTGTTGCAATATTAATTCATCATTAAAATGAATTTGTAAATGATCTTGTAATGGTTGAAAATTCATCATCTTCCCCTCCTAATATTATTTTAAGCTATTTTCTAAAAGATTGTTGTTTAAAACTAAATTTCCATAGACTCTATCGTAACATTACTCGCGTTTAGAATTACCTGACCCGCTTCTCAAGTGAAATTGACTCCCTTTCCGCAGGCACGGCTTCAGCTAACTTGGAAGCAAAGAACACTTCCAAGTGGATCTTCAGTCCGTGCTGTTCCTGCAGGACAAGGAAGGCTACGGCAGCGATGCATCGCACGAAGAAATTTTTTTTTATTTTCGATGATGTCGCCAATTTCACTTGATACGCTAATATCCACCTTAGTGGGTAAGGATCTTCTGTTATGTTACAATTTTCATCAAGTCCGTATATTGAAAAGCAACAATGTTTTCGAAAAGAGCCATATGTTAAAAGTCTCGCTTTATGAGCGAGACTTTTAAATTAGTACCATGTATTATGATTGGCTGTCTATGTATGTTACAGCATCACCAACCGTTTGAAGTTTTTCAGCATCTTCATCAGCTATTTCCATATCAAACTCATCTTCTAATTCCATAACAAGTTCAACAACATCTAATGAATCTGCTTCTAAATCATCTTTAAAAGATGCCTCCAAAGTTACTTTATCTTCTTCAACATCTAGGCGATCGATCACAATTTTCTTTACGCGTTCAAATGTATCTGCCATCTTTCGTTCACCCCCTTTCAAAGTCACAAGAGAATAACAAATTCTACATTACCATACCACCATCAACTTGTATAGTTTGTCCAGTAATATAACTTGCATCATCGGAAGCTAAGAATCGGACAACTTTTGCGACGTCATCACCACTCCCTAATCTTGCAAGAGGTATTAAATCCGACATCGCTTTACGTTGCTCCATTGATAATTTAGCTGTCATATCTGTTTCAATAAATCCCGGTGCAACTGCATTTACTAATATATTGCGTGTAGCTAACTCTTTTGCAGCTGTTTTCGTCATACCAATAACACCAGCTTTTGCTGCAACATAATTTGCTTGGCCGGCGTTACCACTAATACCCACCACTGAGGCAACATTAATAATTCGACCAGCCCTTTGCTTCATCATTTGTCTTGTAACAGCTTTCGTGGTGAGAAAAACACCTTTTAAATTTGTTTGAATTACTTCATCAAATTCCTCTTCTTTCATGCGCATAATTAAATTATCACGTGTTATACCCGCATTATTAACCAAAATATCCAAACTACCAAACGTTTCCGTTACTTGCTTGACCATATCTTTTACTTCTGACTCTACTGTAACATTTGCTTGGATCTTAATTGCCTCTATGCCTAGCGCTTCTATCTCATCAACAACTTGTTGTGCTTTTATTTCGTTGCCAGCAAAGTTGATGGCAACTTTCACGCCATGCGATGCAAGCTCTAACGCAACCGCTCTGCCAATTCCTCGTGAAGCTCCTGTTACAAGTGCTACTTTACCTTTTAGCATCAAGATTCCTCCTTATACCATGAAATAAACGCCTGAAGTGATTCTGGATCTTGGATAGAGAAAGTGGTCATACGGCGATTAACTTTTTTCATTAATCCGGTTAAGACTTTTCCAGTACCAATTTCCACGATAGCATCTAATGAATCCTCATTCAAACGGTGTAAAATTTCTTCAAAACGGACTGGTGAATACAATTGTTCAATTAGTAATTGTTTAATCTCTGCTTGGTCCATCACTTCTTCAGCTGATACATTCGCATATACAGGGATTGAAGCGTTTGTAACATCCACTTGTTCTAATCGTTTAGATAATGCCTTAGCGGCAGGTTTCATTAAACTAGAATGAAATGGACCACTTACATTCAATGGCAATACTCGTTTCGCTCCAGCTTCTTTTAACTTCGTAACCGCAAGCTCAATCGCTCCTTTAGTTCCAGAAATAACAATTTGACCTGGACAATTCAAGTTAGCAATTTCAATCACTTCATTTGTTTCACTTTGAATTTGTTCTAATTCCTTTTGTAGTGCATCTTGCTCCATGCCTAGAACTGCAGCCATTAGGCCTTGACCTTTCGGGTATGCTTCTTCCATTAACCGACCTCTAGCTTGCACTAATGGTAAGGCATCCTGAAATTGGATAGCATCTGCTGCAACGAGTGCACTATATTCACCAAGACTATGCCCCGCTAAACGGACAGGTTTAATACCGTACTCAGAAAGTACCTTTGTAATAGCGACACTAGTAAGTAATAAGGCGGGTTGCGCGTTCTCTGTTTGCTTTAACTTATCATCTGGACCTGCAAACATAAGATTCATTAAATCTATATTTAGTAAGCCATTAGCTTGTTCAAAAAGTTCTTTTACCACCGGGTACGTTTGATATAATGCTTCTCCCATCCCTACTTGTTGCGATCCTTGTCCGGGATATATAAAGGCTACACGTTTCATATTATTCCTCCTCACTAGCGTCATATTCTGCTACAGTTGTTTCAATTGTTTTCGTAACATCATATTCCACCATATAACAGGCTTGTTTAATTGCACTGAAAATCGCACGGGCATTTGAAGAACCATGTGCTTTGATAACAGGTGCTTGCAAACCAAAAAGTCCTGCACCACCATATTCTGCATAGTCTAATTGATCTTTTAATTTTTTTAAGTCATTCTTCATTAATCCGGCTGCTACTTTTGTCTTCATATTAGCCATAAATGACTTTTTCAACATAGAAAACATAGTTGAAGCTGTACCTTCAATTGTTTTCAGCGTTATATTACCACTAAAACCATCTGTAACAACGACATCTGCAACACCTTCAAGTAAATCGCGTGCCTCTACATTACCAATAAAGTTAATCGGAGCTTGTTTTAATAAAGAAAAAGCAGCTTTTGTTAGCTCATTGCCTTTACCATCCTCTGTTCCAATATTCAGTAGGCCTACTCGCGGTGACTTAATTCCGCGGACTTTTTCACTATAAATCGTACCCATAATTGCAAATTGAACGAGGTGTTTCGCTTTTGCGTCTACATTAGCACCAACATCTAATAATAAAAATCCTTTTTGATCTTTAGTAGGTAAGGTTGGGCTTAATGCTGGCCTCTCTATCCCTTTTATTCGACCGACCTGAAACAGTCCCGCGCTCATCAATGCTCCAGTACTTCCTGCTGATACACAGGCGTCAGCTCGATTTTCCTTCACTTCATTTGCCATTAAAACAAGAGAAGAGTCCTTTTTTCTGCGAACAGCTCGAACAGGTTCCTCTTCACCAGTTATTACAGTTGTTGTATGTATAATCGATATCTTGCTATCAATCGTTAAATGTGGAGTAATTTTTTCTTGATCCCCCACTAGTATAATTTCAAGGTTTTTAATTTGTTTAACAGCTTCCATAGCCCCTTTTACTACTGCTTCTGGAGCATGGTCGCCACCCATTGCATCAATTGCTATCTTCATGTCGATCTTCTCCTTTTTGTTCTGTTGAACGATACATATCGAACACACCAGAAAAAACAATCTCATTATCAACATAACTATCTACTTCAACCGATGTACGTTGGTTTTCAACAGCCGTTACTACCTTAGCTTTTGCTATAACGCGTTCCCCTTGTTTCACTTGCCTCGTGAATTTTATCTCAGCCTTAGCTGTTAAAGCTAATTCGTCATTAATAACTGCTACAGCTAATGAATTCGCTTGCGCAAACAAATGATGACCACGAGCGATATCATTACGCGAGAATACATGCTCACTACTAATATCTAAAATAGAAATTGCACGATTGTCTAATTCTAAATCAATCACTTCACCAATTACTTCGTCAATTGGCAATGCTTTTACGGTTTCATTCCACTGATCTGTTGCGACAGATTTTATACGTTCACGTAACTCAGGAATCGCTAATTCCATTCGGTCCAATCGAATCGTTTGAATACTAACGCCAAACTGTTTTGCCAACGCTTCATCTGTAATAAAAGGCATTTCTTTAATTGTATCTTGTAATTTTTGTTGCCTATGTTTTTTAGGTAATTTCATTTATTTATACACCGTCCTAGTTTTCTCATCACTTCTAATGTAAAACTAAAGAGAATCTCGATATTATGAGTAGGTACTAATAGTAATATATAATACCAAAGAAAAAGATGCAAGTCCCTTTAGTCAAATGAACCTCCATTATTGTTTAATTCTTTTGTGATGTAGTTTTTAAGTGCATGATAATTTGGATCTTTCAATCGATCTTGATAAACAATTGATTGCGCATCATTTCTTGCCGTTTCTAATGCGCGATAATCTTGGACGATATCTGCTACTTTAAATTCCGGTAAACCACTTTGTTTTTTTCCGAAAAAGTCACCTGGGCCTCTTAATTGTAAATCTTGTTCCGCTAATTCAAACCCATTACTTGTTTCCGTCATAATTTTCATACGTTCTTTACCCACTTCACCTTTAGGGTCAGCGAGTAAAATACAATAACTTTGCGCTTTCCCTCGTCCTACTCTTCCTCTTAACTGGTGTAATTGTGATAAACCAAAGCGTTCTGCATCATAAACAAGCATAACTGTCGCATTTGGAACATTTACACCTACTTCTACAACTGTCGTAGAAACTAAAACATGAATCTCATTAGCCGCAAATTGCTGCATGACATTCTCTTTTTCATCACTATGTAACCTACCATGCAATAACCCAACTTTAGTGGATGAAGGAAATGTAACTTGCAGTTGATTATATAAATCTACAGCATTTTGAATATCTAGTTTATCTGATTCTTCAATTAATGGACAAATAACATACGTTTGATAACCACTATCCACTTCTTTTTGAATGAATTGTAATAGTCGTGGCAGCATGTTTTCCTTAACCCAATACGTTTCAACTGTTTTACGACCAACCGGCATTTCATCAATTTGTGAAACATCCATATCGCCATAACTTGTAATAGCAAGCGTTCTCGGAATTGGTGTGGCTGTCATAAATAGCACATCTGGGTCCATCCCTTTATCACGCAATGTCTTTCGCTGATTAACACCAAAGCGATGTTGCTCATCGACAATAACCGTTCCTAAATTAGCAAAGATGACCTCATCTTGAATTAATGCATGGGTACCAATAATAATATCCACTTGATGCGTCTTGATTTTTTCTAGAATCTCTTTTCGCTTTTTCCCCTTAACAGAACCAGTTAATAACGTAATCGTTCCGTATCCATCGAATAAAGATTGCAATGATTCATAATGCTGATCAGCCAATATTTCAGTTGGCACCATGATCGCGCCTTGCTTTTTGGAAGTAATAGAAGCAAACAAGGCAATTGCAGCTACAGCTGTTTTCCCTGAACCTACATCACCTTGTAATAATCGATTCATTCGATAAGGGGCACGTAAATCTACTAATATTTCATCAAGCGAACGTTTCTGTGCGTCTGTTAACTTAAATGGTAACGTTTCAATAAACTGATTAACTTTTGATTGATCATATAGTTGACTGTTTCCATTTGTACGCTCTCGATCTCTTTTACGAAATAGCTGCATTTTTAATTGAAATAGTAAAAGCTCTTCATAAATAAACCGACGCTTCGCATGCTTAAGGGCTTGAAAATTAGAAGGAAAATGCATTTCCCTTAGTGCTATGGCACGCCCTGGTAACTTATATGCTTCTGTATACTGATTTGGTAGAATTTCTTCAATCTCATCTGCAAATTGATCCATTGCTTGCATCATTATTTTTTTAAATTGAACTGACTTTAATATGTTCTTTAAATAATAGACAGGCTGAATCGGCTCATCTTGTTTCACTTTACCCTTTTTATATTGATTCACAGTAATTTGTAAACGATGCTGATCCCATTTTCCAGTTAGAGTTACTATGTCGCCTTGTTGCAATTGTTTTTTTGCGAAAGGTCGATTGAACATGATCCCTTTTATGATTACCTCTTCAACTTGAATGTGAAGTACTAAGCGTGATTTCTTTTTCCCAAAGAAAGTGAGCATAGGATCTCCTACAACTTCCCCTTCAATCGATACTTTCTCATCGTGTCTTAATTCACTTACAGGTTTAATTTCATAATGTTCATACCTATTCGGAAAATAAAAAAGTAGATCGTTAACTGTATGGATACCTAGCTCATCAAAATTCTTTTGTAGAGCTTCTCCTACTCCTTTAACTTGCTCAATCGGATGATCTCCCAATTATCTCACTCTTTCTTTGCCGTATTTCCGTAAATTTTTGCAGCAATCGCTCGTCCAGTTGGAGTAGCAGCCAGACCACCTTCTGCAGTTTCTTTTAAGGATGATGGCATTTGTCTTCCGATTCGATACATCGCCACAATAACTTCATCACAAGGAGCACTACATCAACTCCAGCTTGGATTGCGAGACTTCCCAAGTATACCAAGACTTATATGCCTGTTTCACTCTGCGAAGGGGTTATACTTAGTATAACGAGAATTCTAAAATAAGAAAAGCTCAGGATATGGTATAACTCCTGAGCCTTCTTACTTATTCTATAGCAAAAATATAAGAATAAATCGGTTGATTTCCTTTATGAACTTCTATTTCCAAGTCTTCAAATTCTACCTGAATATATGATTCAATAATCGCAATTTCTTCATCGGCAGCATCTTCACCTTGTAAAATTGTCACAATTTCATCTTCCTCTGTAACAAGATCCGCTAACAATTGTTTGATAACATCTAATTTGTCTGTACCAGTAGTAATAATCTTACCATCAGCAAGTCCCATAAAGTTCCCATTTTCGATAGTTAAACCATCAATTTGCGTATCGCGCACAGCATATGTTATTTGACCAGTTTTTACTTGCTTACTAGCCTCTAACATATTAGCTTTATTAGTCTCAAGTGTAGAATCAGGATGAAAGGCTAATAATGCACTCATTCCCTGTGGAATTGTTTTCGTTGGAACAACAACTACTTCATCCTTACTCAACTCTGCTGCTTGCTCAGCGGCCATAACAATATTTTTATTGTTTGGTAATATAATCACGCGTTTAGCATGCGCTTCTTCAATTGCATGTGTAATATCCTGCGTACTAGGATTCATTGTTTGTCCACCTTGAATGACAACAGAAGCACCAAGACTTTCTAACAATTCTTTTAGTCCATCACCCATTGCAACAGATACGATCGCATAATCTTGCTTTTTCTTTGGCTTTGCTTTCGTTTTAACTTGCTCACCAACAATTGATGTATGTTGTTCACGCATATTTTCTACTTTAATGCTAATAAAGCTTCCAAATCGTTGACCTAAATCTATTGCTTGGCCTGGATATTCAACGTGCACATGGACCTTAATAATTTCATCATCCGATACAACTAACAATGAATCACCAAGTTCACTTAACTCTTGACGAAATGCTTCTTCATCATATGGATGTTCCTTTAACTTTTCATCTTCAAATTTAACCATAAACTCAGTGCAATAACCAAATTCGATATCCTCTGTTCGCATATAATCCTGAACAAGTTTATGATGTTCAGCATTTACCAAATCATCCATTTCAACTGTTGCATTTGCGGATTCTGGTAATGCTTCCCCTTTTAATGATGCTAGAAAACCCTCATATATAACTACTAAACCTTGTCCGCCACTATCTACTACACCAACTTCTTTCAACACTGGTAATAGTTCTGGCGTGTACGCAAGTGACTTTTTAGAAGCTTTTAAGACACCTTCCATAAATAAAATGATATCATCAGTAGTTTCAGCCAATTCTACTGCTTTCTTTGCAGTGTCCTTTGCGACAGTTAAAATTGTACCTTCAACCGGTTTCATAACAGCTTTATAAGCCGTATTAACACCAGTTTGTAAAGCCTTAGCAAATGTCTTTGTGTCAAGTACTTGAGCACCATTCACACCTTTTGCAAATCCACGAAATAGTTGTGAGAGGATGACACCTGAATTTCCACGGGCACCCATTAATAAACCCTTTGCAAAAGCTTCTGATACGATTGTTACTGTTTCATTCTCTAATTTCTTTACTTCAGCCGCTCCTGAAGTCATTGATAAATTCATATTTGTCCCTGTATCTCCATCTGGAACAGGAAAAACGTTTAATGCATCAATCATTGTTGCATTATTAGTTAAATGGTTTGCACCAAGTAGCACCATTTGTGCAAACTTAGCACCTTCTATAGTTCTTACAACCACTAGAACTTCCTCCTTCATAAACGAAAAACGTAACAAGTTTCAATTTGTAACTAGCGTTTTATTTATAAAAATATTTTTTTATTCTGCTTGTACTCTTACACCTTGAATGAAAATATTAATTGCATGAATTGGTAATCCTAATGTTTTGTCCAATGTATATTTCACCTGAGATTGTACATTATGTGCTACTTCAGAAATTTTTGTGCCATAGCTTACAATGATATACATATCGATACTAATAAGGTCATCATCTTGACGAACGACAACACCTTTAGAAAAGTTTTCTTTACGCAAAATTTCCGCAATTCCATCTTTTAATTGGTTTTTTGAAGCCATACCAACAATACCATAACATTCAATAGCTGCTCCACCGGCAACTGTAGAAATCACTTCATTTGTAATTGTGACATGTCCGTCTTTTGTAGTTAATTCAATAGACATAACATTATCCTCCTTAATCATATCTTTCTATTCTTTTCTAATGATTTCAGTTTAACATATAAAACATTTGAGATATCTACATATTACAACAAACATATTAATTATGAAAGCCGTTTCACCTTGCACGTATAACAAATAATTCTTTCATTACTTATCATGTGCTTAGATTAATCAAAGTACTAGCTTTTCAAATCTCCCTTAACCCTAATAAACCCCTTTATACAATGGACGAAAACTCAATTCCTGTCAAGTGCTTCCTCTTTATATTCCAATTATTTAGGTTGAATTTTGTCTAAAAAATGAAGCTTATATGTATCAAGTGTGAGTTGATTCGAGATCATTACTATCGTCTATAATTATTAAACAATAGATTGCAATATCCGTATATTTATGATAAATTATATAAGTATGTAATGAGATAGCTGTAAGTAGGAGGGATTAATATGGGACGACAATGTGTTATAACTGGACGTAAAACTTCTGCTGGAAATAGCCGTTCGCACGCAATGAACTCTAATAAACGCACATGGAAAGCTAACGTGCAAAAAGTTCGCATTATGGTAGATGGTAAACCGAAACGTGTTTATGTTTCTGCTCGTGCATTAAAATCTGGTAAAGTAGAACGCGTATAATAATAAGTTACGCTTTATTGAACAGCTTTTGCTAGTCAGTAAAAATTATACTTATTCAACAAAAAAGCACCTATCATTAGGTGCTTTTTTGTTATGCTCCTTTCATCTGCGAAGCAAGTTAATTCTTTTTAAATGAACCCATGATTACACGAACAAAGCCACCAATGAACCTTGGGAGTTTAAAGGTATAAAATTTAATGAGAACCCCTCCTCTTTTCCTTATGACAAGTGAACACTTCATATTATTGTATGATTACCATGCCTAATAAGTACATCACGGCTCTTTATCATTATTAATATGCCTGTATCAAAAGAAAAAGTACCTTTTTTCCTAATAAGCTTATTGGAAAGACATAGCGTTGATCCCCACTCGATTACCTTATCTTCTAAAGGATAGTAGAAGTTTTCAAGTGATAAACCCTCTACAGTAGGTGTTAAGGGGATAAAAGAAATTATTGGTAAGTTATAATTTTCTTCTATATCATGGATTCCAGAACGAAATAAAGAAATTTCATTTTGAGAATCAATTATACTTGTTTGGATATCTGGATCCAAGCGGTAGAGTAATTGAATATTAGCCAGTGTGTGATCCATTCGACCACCTGTAGCTCCAAATATAACTAGATTATCAGGCTTTAAAGCTATCGCTTCTAAAATTGCTAAATCTAAATCGGTCTCATTTTTTTCAATTGGAAAAACTTTTATTTCCTTTGCATGTTCTTTCACTCTTATTAATTCAACTTCAGTAATGGAATCAAAATCACCAATTGCTAGATCTAGACTGATATTTGCTTCTATTAAACGGTAAGAACCTTTATCTGCACCAATCCAATAGTCAACTTGATTCTGATATAATGTTAAATTTGGAATGAATGAAGCAGGTCCCCCTGCTACAATGGCTACAGTATACATGATTCGTTACCCCTTTTTAAGCACAAAATTATTTTGTTGCATGTCGAATAACTTCAATTGCTTTATGTCGATCCTGTTGATTGAAAATTGCACTTCCCGCCACTAGTACATCGACACCAGCATCGGTACACAATTTAGCTGTCTCTGCATTGATACCACCATCTACTTCGAACTCTACATGTGGTGCGAATTCTTTTCTCCATACAGCTGCTTGTTTAACCTTGGACAATACATCTGCGATAAAAGATTGCCCACCAAATCCTGGATTTACAGTCATAAACAAAACTAGATCAACATCTTTTAAAATGGGATAGATCATTTCTACAGGTGTACCAGGATTAATAACGACTCCCGCTTTTACTCCTCTTGCTTTAATCGCGTGTATGGTACGGTGTAAATGTGTACATGCTTCAACATGAACAGAAATAATATCTGCTCCAGCATCAGCAAAAGCATCAATATAGTCATCTGGATTATCTATCATTAAATGCACATCTAAAGGTAACGTTGTAACTGGACGAATGGCATCAACAATAAGAGGTCCGATCGTAATGTTAGGAACAAAGTGGCCGTCCATTACATCCACATGAATATAATCGGCTCCCCCTTGTTCCACGTCTATAATTTCATCTTTCAATCGTGCGAAATCAGCTGATAGAATTGATGGAGCAATTTTTGTCATCTGTTAATACCTCGGCTTTCTAGTATGAATTTCATCATAAAATGAAACATAATGTTTGTATCTAAATGGTGCAATTTCTTCCTTTTCTACTGCAGCTTTAATAGCACATTTGGGCTCATTTATATGCATGCAACCACGGAACTTACAATCATTCTGTAACCTTCTCATTTCTGGAAAACAAACTGGTAATGTTTCTAAATCAATTTGATCAAATTCCAATGAACTAAATCCTGGTGTATCCGCAACTAAACCTGCAGCAATTTCTACGAGTTCAACATGCCTGGTTGTATGTTTACCACGATTAAGACTAGATGAAATTTCATTTGTCTCAATATCAAGTTGTGGATTCAATTTGTTTAATAATGATGATTTACCAACGCCTGATTGTCCAGCAATAACCGATATGTTATTCGAGAAATAAGGCATTAATTGTTGTAGGTCAGAACCATCTTTCGTTGAGGACACTTCAACCTGATAGCCAATAGACCGATAAATTTCTTGATACGAATTAATTTTCGCCAGTTCATCAGCAGAAAGCATATCTACCTTTGAAATGAAAATTACGGGTTCTATTTGATTTGCTTCGACTAATAGTAAAAAACGATCTAATAGTAGGGAGCTGAAATCAGGTTCTTTCGCTGATACAACAATAATGGCTTGATCAATATTCGCTATCGGTGGACGTCTTAATTCATTTTTACGTTCTTTCACTTCAAAAATATAGCCTTCATTTGGATTGCTAATATCAAATTGGACTTCATCACCAACTAATGGTGAGATTTTTTGTTTACGAAACAAACCCCGTCCTCTGCATTGATAGATATCTTGACCACTTTTTACGTAATAGAAGCCACTTAACGCTTTCATGATTTTACCTTCAGGCATTCATTCACTCACCCCTCTACATCTTCATATGCAATCGTTTTTTGTAAGATCACTTGATCTTCTCTTTCGACTTTGTACGTTGCTGTCTCACCTGGCGCAATTGTGAGTCTGACAGAAAATTCCGTATCTTCTGTGATCGACTCTGTCTCATACAAACTCGTAAGATCGTTATCCATGTCATTAATGTAAATACGTACTTCTTGTGCTTCACCGGAACTATTCTCGTTATTTTCGTTCCCGTTCGCATTTTCATTAGCATTACCGTTAGTTGAAGCGTCACCGGTATATGGAATTGTAAATGACACAGTATGCGTTATAGGCGGTTGTTCTTCCTCCCCTATTGAAACGACAAGATCAACAACTGAATCTTCTTCCACTTCACTATTGGCACTAGGTGATTGACTAATCACATCTCCTTCTGCCACTTCATCTGAATTACTTTCTTCTACATTAGCAGATAGATTGTTTGCCTCGAGATAATCTCGTGCATCATCTTCACTCATACCAGTTAAGTCATCTAACGTTATCGTTTTCTCCCCGGCACTAACGTCAAATATAACAGTCGTATCAGAAGGAACAACCGCACTATTTGCTGTAGGTTCAACCTGTGCTAAAATCTGCCCTTCAGGTTGATCAGAATAGGTATCATTTCTCTGAACGTCTTGATATCCTTTTTGCAAGAGAATTCGTTCTACTTGATCATAATTTTGACCTACGTAATCAGAGATATCCTCCGTTTCTTTCCCTTGACTAACATAAACCGTTATTGATGAACCTTCTTTAATATTTTTACCTGCCTCGGGGTTTGTTCGAGTGACATGATCTTCCGGAATTTCATCTGAAAAATCATCTTCACGTTCCACTTCCAAACCTAGTTCAACAAGTTCCTGTAATGCATCACTATATGCCTCTCCTTCTAACTCAGGAATCGTGATATCATCTGGTTGAAGCCAATTAGGCAGAACAAATAGTGCAAACAGACCAGAGCTTATCAAAACAAAAAACAATATAATGAGCCATATAAAAACTTTCTTCTTTTTCGATTTCTTTTTCTTATCTTTTTTATTTTTACCTGTTTTTTTATCTTTTTCGTTATCATCTGTTGGTTGCTCATTTACAACATAATTTTTAGTATGGACGAGTGTATCTTGTGCTGATTTATTTTTCTCAAATGATTGTTCTGTTATGATCGGAATTGCCTTTGTTGCCTCTCCCTCTTCTTCAGGAGGAAGAAAAGGTGCTTCATTTATACGAGATGGGTCTAATACTGTTATTAAATCTTGTTCAAAAGCGTCTACCGAATCATAACGATAGAACGGATCTTTTGTTGTTGCCTTTAAGACAACATTTTCAATACTTTGTGGTATTTCTTTATTCCATTGTCTAATGGATGGCGTATCTGATTGTAAGTGTTTCAAAGCAATCGATACCGCAGATTGTCCAGAAAAAGGTATTTGACCTGTCAATAATTCAAAGAGTACAATACCTAAAGAATATATATCAGATTTTTTATTTGCAGTACCGCCTCGTGCTTGTTCTGGTGAAAGGTAGTGAACAGAACCTAAAACAGAATTGGTTTGTGTTAAAGAGGTAGCACTTAGGGCTAATGCTATACCAAAATCAGTAACTTTAACTTGACCAAAAGGATCAATTAAAATATTTTGAGGTTTGATGTCACGATGAACAATATCATTTTCATGGGCATGATCAATTGCCGAAGTAACTTGTCTCATAATTGCAATTGCCTCTTCAACTTGGATTGGACCGTATAATTGAATGTATTTCTTCAAAGTCATTCCGTTCACATATTCCATTACCATGTAGTAGATATTATCTTCATCACCGACATCATATATATTAACTATATATGGATTAGATAGACTCGTTGCAGAATGTGCTTCTCGATGAAAACGTGTAATAAATTCTTCATCATTTGCATATTCTAATTTCAACACTTTAATAGCTACTTCACGATCTAAGATGGTGTCATGCCCTAAGTATACATTGGCCATCCCACCGCCGCCAATCGTCTTCATTACCTTATAACGCTCATTTAGCAATCGACCTTCTAGCACGACGGATCACCTTCTTTTACTGATTCATACTCAGATAAAGTAATGGTGATATTATCCTCTCCACCACGCTCATTAGCTAGATTAACTAATTGTTGTCCAATTAGTTCAACTGAATCACTCTTCTCCAAATAAGCACCAAATTCTTCATCACTAACTTTATTAGATAAACCGTCTGAACAAATTAATAAACGGTCATTTTCTTTCCATTCTTCAGATCGCACATCTGGAAACGCACTTTCATCTGTCCCCAAAGCTCGCATCAAGACATTTTTTCGCGGATGAAATGCAGCATCTTCTTTAGAGATTTGGCCAGATCGTACAAGTTCATTGACGAGTGAATGATCGTCTGTTACTTGACGAAGTATATGATCATGATAAAGATAACAGCGGCTATCACCAATATGCGCGATAGAAACAAAATCACCAGTAAAAATCGCAGCCACTATCGTAGTGCCCATACCAGTGCATTCTGTATTCTTCTGAGCATGATCATAGACTTTTTGATTAATCTCATTAATTGAATTTGTTAACCATTCTTCCGTTTCCTCTTTTGTTTTGAAGCTAGTAGTTTCTGGCCATCCTTTTTGAAAGTAATTAATGACCATTTTACTCGCCACATCACCTGCATTATGGCCACCCATTCCATCTGCTACAACACTTAAGACTTGGTTTTCTCGATTACGAAATATACCACCAGCATCTTCATTATGCTCTCTTACTTTACCTTGATCCGTTATAAAATATTGCTTCATTCATCTCACCCCGTATCATTCATTCTTCATCATTATATACTTAATCTATTTCTAATAACGTATGTCTTTTTATTTCTTTTGCAAGCGTGTAAGGAAAAAACCATCCGTTTGATAATCATCCGGGAATAATTGCAATCCTAGATTAGATAAACCAGGAGCATCTTGGATGAATTCTGGTAGCGTTTCGAAAAAAGTCTTATCTATTTCAAAGTCAGTATTCGCAAGTAAAAATGCTTCCACTACTTTTTCATTCTCTAAAGTATCAACTGTACATGTACTATATAAAAGTTTACCATCTTTTTTTAATAAATGTGCAACATTTTCTAATAATGCTAACTGAATGGTTGCTAAATTAGTAATATCCGCTTCATTTTTGTTGTATTTAATATCTGGTTTCCCTCTAATAACGCCTAAACCTGAGCATGGTGCATCCACTAATATCCGATCAAATGTGTTCGGGTTGTGATAGGCATCTAAGTTTCTAGCATCTGCTCCCTTTGTCTCAATATTGGTTAAGCCCAATACACCTGCTTTTTTAGCAACAAGATCTGCCTTCTTCTCTAATAAGTCATAAGCAAAAATCTGTCCTGTGTTCTTGAGCTTTTCAGCGATATGTGTTGTCTTTCCACCTGGCGCACTACATGCATCTAAGACGATCTGATTCTCTTCTAATTGTAACATTTCTGCTACTAGCATCGAACTCTGATCTTGAATAGATAAACTATTTCTACTAAATAAGTCACTTTTTAATACATTACCTTTTAATACGACAATTCCTTGTGCTGAGAAAAGAGAAGCTTCTACCTCATAGCCTTCATCTTCCAGTGCTTTGATTGCCTCATCCCGTGTTATTTTTAAGGGTTGGACACGAACAGACATTGGCTTTGTTTGTAAGTTAGCATGACAAATTAATTCTGTTTTAGCCATACCATACGCCATAACCCAACGTTTTACAAGCCACAATGGATGACTTGTTTCTAAACTAAGGCGTTCAACATCATCTGAAATTGTATCAAACGAAGGAAAACCACTTCGCTGTGCACTACGTAATACGCCATTAACTAAAGAAGAAATACCTTCATGTCCTCTTTTTTTAGCAATCGTAACTGCCTCATTAATAATTGCATGATCAGGAACCTTCTCTAAATAATGCATTTGATAGAAGGATAGATAAAGCAACCACTTTACCCAAGATGCTAATTTTTCTGGTTTTTTCACAAAATGCGATACGAAATAATCCAGTGTTAGTTTTCTTTGTAACGTACCGTAAACAATCTCTGTTAATAGTGATTGATCTAATGTTGATAGATCATTTGACTTAATTGTATGATCAATTAATAAGTGACTGAACGCACCATTATCACCTATTCGCAATAAAACATCTAATGAACTTGCTCGTACATTTTTTTTCTTCATCTTATTCTCCCAACTTTTCGCCTACTTTTAATGATTGACCGCTCCCACGTACAAAGTCTGCAACAGACATTTTCTTTTTACCGGACGGTTGTATTTCAGTAATCCTTAATCCTTCTTTATTTCC
The DNA here is from genome assembly GCF_003426055.1 of Paraliobacillus sediminis. Classification (NCBI taxonomy): domain Bacteria; kingdom Bacillati; phylum Bacillota; class Bacilli; order Caryophanales; family Bacillaceae; genus Paraliobacillus; species Paraliobacillus sediminis. The sequence continues at coordinate 322,753 of NZ_QJSI01000003.1, read as the reverse complement.
GCAACAGACAATGATTCCGCTAGAACTAACTTCTACTATTTCTCCGACCTTATTTTGATAAGTAGTATGCTCTATTTCTCCCCACCAAATTTTAATATTATTCCCATTTAGAGTCGTACTTGCGACAGGCCACGGATGAAGCCCTCTAATATGATTATATATTTCGTCGTTTGTTTCGTTCCAATCTATTTTTTCTTGTTCACGTTTAATATTTGGTGCATACGTAACAAGGGTTTCATCTTGCTCTATTGATTGAGCAGATTGGTTTATAATCGTTGGCAACGTTTCCTGTAAAAGTGTTGCCCCAACTTCAGCTAACTTCTCGTGTAAAGACCCTACATGATCATCATGCTTAATTGTAATTTCAGACTGCGAAATAATCGCTCCTGCATCTAACTTTTCAGCCATATACATAATTGTTACGCCAGTTTTTGTTTTACCTTGGAGTAGTGCATAATGAATTGGCGCACCACCTCGAAGTTCTGGTAAAAGAGACGCATGTACATTAATACAACCAAACTTCGGAACTTCTAATAACGCTTTTGGTAAAATCTGTCCAAAGGCCGCTGTCACGATAATATCAGGCTCATATTCCAAAATTTCTTGATAGGTGTCTTTAACTTTTTCTGGCTGATACACCGGAATACCTTGCTTAATAGCTTCATCTTTTACTGGTGGCGGTGTCAATTTTTTCTTTCTGCCCTTAGGACGATCTGGTTGTGTGACGACTAATACCACATTATAATTATCTTCTACTAATTGTTTTAAAATAGGAACAGCGAAATCTGGTGTTCCCATAAATACGACATTCTGCATCAAATACCTCATTTCTACATTAATTGATAGGGTTGTAAATCAATTTGAATTAATAACTCATTCTTTTGTATATCTTTTTCATAATAGGCTAAAACCCGTTGCAGTACACGTCGTTGTTCTGGTTCATTTTTGTATTTTATCATGCATTGATAGCGATATCTATCTTTTATCCTTGTTATTGGTGATGGTGTAGGACCTAACACACGGACTTGACTCGATAAGTGTTTAATCAATAGCTGTGTAATTGTCTTTGTAACTTCCATTGCTTTTAATTCATTCGGATGGGAGACCGTTACTAATGTTAGAAAATAGTATGGCGGATAATTATATGTCTTTCGTAATAACATCTCTTTTTTAAAGAAGGCCTCATAATCATATTGCGCGGCTAGTTCTACACTGTAATGGTCTGGCGTATAGGTCTGAATAACAACTTCTCCTGGTAGATGGTGTCTGCCAGCACGCCCACTTACTTGTGTCAAAAGTTGAAATGTTTTTTCAGAAGCACGAAAATCAGGTAAGTGTAACAAACTATCTGCAGCCAACACACCGACTAACGTAACATTACCAAAGTCAAGACCTTTTGCGATCATTTGTGTACCTAATAAAATATCCGCTTCATGGTTCCCAAACTGATCTAATAACTTTTCATGCGCACCTTTTCTTCTTGTTGTATCGACATCCATTCGAATCACGCGTGCCGCAGGTATCACTTCTTGAATTGCTTCCTCTACTTTTTGTGTTCCTGTACCAAAATAACGGATTGTTTCACTCAAGCAATCCGGACATTTATCAGGCATTTTTTCTTCATGACTACAATAATGACATTTTAATTTTTCCGTTTTCCGATGATAGGTTAGTGCAATATCACAATGTGGACAATTAATAACATACCCACAATCACGGCACATCACAAATGTTGAATAACCGCGTCGATTTAAAAATAAGACTACTTGTTCTTTACGTTCGATACGCTTTTCAATTTCTTCTTTTAATTGTCTAGAAAACATTGTTCTATTTCCAGCATGAAGTTCTTCTCGCATATCAACAATATGTACATCAGGCATTTTTGTTTCATTCATCCGATCAGGCATAGATAACAGCTGATAAATACCTTTACCAGCTCTTGCATAGGATTCTAACGTTGGTGTTGCACTTCCTAAAATAACAGGACAATGATGGTATTCTCCGCGATAAATCGCAACATCACGTGTGTGATAACGCGGATGTTCTTCCTGTTTATAACTCGTTTCATGTTCTTCATCAATAATAATAATACCAACATTTTCAAATGGTGCAAAGATAGCTGATCTTGCACCAACAACCACATTTACTTCCTTGCGTTGAATTTTACGCCATTCGTCAAATCGTTCACCTTTTGATAGAGCACTATGCATAACAGCCACTTGTGAACCAAACCTACCTTTAAATCGCGTAACCATTTGTGGTGTTAAGGAGATTTCGGGTACTAAAACGATAGCTTCTTTACCTTGTTCTAAGACATGCTGAATAGATTGTAAATAGACTTCCGTTTTTCCACTACCTGTTACACCATGTAAAAGAAAAACATCATGACTCGCTGTATCAAGTGACGCAACTATCGGTTCCATTACTTTTTCTTGTTGCTTCATTAATGGAAGTGCAGTGGTCCGCTCAATTTGATCATCTTTGAATGGATTACGATATATTTCTTCTTTTCTTTCTATTAATAAACCTTCATCTATTAATGGTTTAACTGTTGCTTGCGTTGTATGCAGTTTTTTCAAGAAATCACGTTTTAAAATCATCTCACTATTATCTTGAAAATAACGTAGTACTTCTATTTTTTTCTTTGCTTGCTTTGGTAAATCCGCAATTATTTCTTCTAATTCTAGTGGATCCTTTCCCGATCCAATCATTATTTGCTTTTTAAATGTTTCCTTCGAGTTTACCTGATAGATCATCTCTACTAGATCTGCTTTTATTGCCTGTTGCAACTGTTTATGCGATCCTGACATTTCAACAAATTCCTCGTATTCAAGGTAATCACGACTAGCAAACAATTCTTCTAGCTCATCAGATAACCTTTCATCCGTTAGACGGTGCATGGTCTTTTTATATGTTGCCTTTAAAGCTTGTGGTAGCATTGCTTGAAAGGTGGAAATATAAAAGCTTATTGTGTGTTCTGCCAACCATTTCCCCAAATCCAATAATTCATCTGTCAACACAGGTGTGACATCCATTAACGCCATAATCTTCTTTAGTGGCGAGAAATCCGATTGATCCGTAAGCTCCAGAATATACCCCATAATCTTCCTTGGTCCAAATGGAACAATGACGCGCATGCCTCGATGTATCGACCCCTGTAACGTTTCTGGTATCTCGTAATCAAATACACGATTGGTTTGAGAGGCAGGCACATCGACTACTACTTTAGCAATATTCACTTCTCATCAGCCTTTAGATCGTTGATTATTTGTTCTAAGATTTGTTTTGCTATTTCTTTTTTTTGCGCTAATCCAAAGTGCGTCGTAACACCAGAACGATGCATGTATGTGACATCGTTTGTATTTGATTTAAAACCAGCACCTTTAGCTTGAATATCATTAACAATAATCGCATCCAAATTTTTGCTAACTAATTTCTTTTGACCTTGTTCCATTAGATTATCAGTCTCAGCAGCGAAACCTACTAAAAATTGATCGGTTTTTTTGCTACCTAACTCTTTTAAAATGTCTGTCGTACGTTCAAATTCAAGCATTAAATCTCCATCTATCTTTTTCATTTTTCTGTCATACGTTGTTTTAGGTCGATAATCTGCAACTGCGGCTGCTTTAATTACGATATCACTTGTGGAAAAATAACGATTCATTTGCTCATGCATTTCACTTGCTGAAACAATGTCAACACGATTTACATTAGCTGGTGTATCTAATTCTACAGGACCTGAAACAAGTGTGACCTCTGCACCAAATTGTGCTGCTACTTCAGCTAAAGCAAAACCCATCTTCCCAGAAGAATGATTTGTAAAAAAACGAACAGGATCGATTTTTTCTTGTGTTGGTCCAGCTGAAATTAAAACCTTTTTATTTGCTAATACTTTACTCATTTTCTTGTTCTCTTCCAAAACTGCTACAATTGTTTCTGGCTCTTCTAATCTTCCTTTTCCAACATACCCACAAGCAAGATAACCATCACCAGGTTCAATAAATTTATAACCCCACGATTCTAATCTTTTCATATTATTAACCACAGCAGGATGTGCATACATATGTACGTTCATTGCAGGCGCTATATAAACATCCGCTCTTGTTGCAGTAATAGTAGTAGATAACATATCATCAGCTATCCCATTAGCGATTTTACCAATCATATTCGCTGTTGCTGGTGCAATTATAAATAAATCAGCCCAATCCGCTAAATCAATATGGGCTATTTTTTCTGAATCTTTTTCATCGAATGTATCTGTATAAACTGGATTACGAGATAACGCCTGAAAAGTTAACGGACTGACAAATTCCTGTGCGCTTTCTGTCATAATAACTTTTACTATTGCACCCTTTTGGACCAGTTTACTTGTTAGTGCACAAGCCTTATATGCAGCAATGCCTCCAGTTACGCCGAGTACAACATGTGAACCGTTTAGCATGTCATTTCTCCTTTCAAAAATTAACTGTTTTCGTAAAGTAGGAATATTTATAGAAGAAACCCCCGCCTGCAAAATGCAAACGAGGGAATACTAAGAAATAGTCAGTGTTTATCTTCTTTCTTTTACATCAGTTGCAATGTAAGTCAACTTACCCGCTTGAATTTCTTCCAAAGCAATTCCAACCTGTTTAAATGATTTAGGGTTTTCTAACTGATGCTTTTTCATTACTTGGATTTGTCTCGCACGTCGAGACGCTATCGTTACTAATGTGTATTTTGAATTAACGATTAATTGTAGCTTATCAATAGACGGTTCTAACATCATAATGAATCAACCTCCAACACTTTCTTATATTGTTTTGCGACACGTTCTCTCTTACAATGTTCACTTTTTACAATCGCTTGGACTTTATCCACAGCCACTTCGACTTGATCATTCACAACAACATAGTCATAGGCGTCCATCATTTCAATCTCTTCTTTGGCCGCATCCAATCTATTTGCTACTAATGCATCGCTTTCCGTACCACGGTTGACGATACGTGTCTTCAATTCCTCAAGACTAGGTGGTGATAAGAAAAGGAAAACACCCTCTGGGAAATTTTCTTTTACCTGAAGCGCACCTTGTACTTCAATCTCAAGGAATACATCTCTTCCAAGCTCTAAAGTCTCTTCTACATATTCACGTGGAGTGCCATAATAATTACCTACATATTCAGCATACTCTAATAATTGTTTGTCTTTAATCATTGATTCAAATTCATCTTTTGTTCGGTAAAAATAATCAACTGCTTCTTGTTCACCAACACGTTTTTGTCGCGTTGTCATTGAAATAGAATACTGTAAGGCGGTATCTCTTTCAAATAATGCTTTACGAACAGTTCCTTTTCCCACACCTGACGGACCAGATAATACAAATAAAATACCTTTCTCCTTGATCAACATACATCCTCCTGTTTGCACAAATTTCCATTCATGTCTACTATTTATTCATCTATCATTTCTTCATGACTAAGAACACGTTGACCTACAGTTTCAGGTTGAACAGCTGACAAGACAACATGGTCACTATCTGTAATAATTACGGCTCTTGTTCTACGGCCATAAGTTGCATCTACTAATTTATTATTTTCTCGAGCAACCGTAATAATTCTCTTTATTGGTGCAGATTCTGGTGATACGATAGAGATAATTCGATTAGCCGAGACGACATTTCCAAATCCTATGTTTATCAATCTTAAACTCAATCTTGCTCCCCCTCTATGTACATCATCTCCGTGTACGGTTAATCTTAATCTACTTATAATTTCTATTCCTATATATTATAGTACATTTTAGGACATGATGAAAATATTTATTCGACATTAAGAATTTGTTCTTTCAATTTTTCCATTTCTGTTTTTAGCGTAACAACCCACTCGCTAATTAATGCATCATTTGATTTGGAACCAATTGTATTTGTTTCACGGAGCATTTCTTGTAAAATAAACTCTAATTTCCTGCCCATCACCTGTTCTTGCTCAATCGCAGTACGAAACTGTTTGAGATGACTATGTAATCGTGTAACTTCCTCCGTTATATCTCCTTTTTCAGCAAGCAAGGCAATTTCATGATATATTTTACTATCATCAGGAAGCATTTCCGTTGTGTAGGACTTAATTCTATTCTGAATTCGCTGCCGATATTCTATTATAACAGTTTCTCGACGTTCACCCAACATATTTATAATTTTTTCTATTTTTTCTATTCGTGTTACCATATCTACTTTTAATGCTTGTCCTTCTATTATACGCATATCCCAAACTTGTTGACACGCATTTTCAACACTAACTAAAATTGCGTCCTTTAACTCATCCGTTTCTCGATCTATTTCTTGAACAGCCACAACTTCCTTCAGACTCGGAATCATTGCAATGGTCACTTCATCAGCTAAGTCATAGCGCGACTGAACCTTATGAAACATCGTAATATATTGATCAAAGAGATTCCAGTCCACTTGTAAATCACGTTTTACAAATCCCTGACCAGATATTGAAATAAAGACTTCTATTCTCCCACGAGAAAAATAACGTTGGACATTTTTTTTGATTTTATCTTCAAACATAGAAAATGCCTGTGGCAGTTTTAATGAGATATCAAGAAAACGTTGGTTCACACTTCTTATTTCCACCGTAATAACCGTATCACCCACAATTCTAACTTCTCTACCAAATCCAGTCATGCTGTTTGTCACATCATCACATCCAATTTTATATTTCATTCTTAAATATATAAAAGTAGTATAGCAAAAATAATCACGAAAATAAAAACGAGACTGGAACATAACGAAATTTACTAACTCTATATACGAATAATCATTCCATAAACATATATACATGACCCAACTTTTGCAGCGTGATGGAAAACGCGACGTAGATTCCTTACCTGCTACGTCAGCAAATGGATTCCCTTTCCGTGGGCACAGTCTCAGCTAACTTGGTAAAAAAACCTTTACCAAGTGGATCTTCTACTTGTGCTGTTCCCACAGGATCAGGAATGCTTCAAAGAACCCACATCGCACGAAGGAAATCGATTTGTATTTTCGAGGAGTGTCATCCATTTGCTTCCATAGCGAGTACGGTACGTCAGAATTTATAGATGTTTCTTAATAAACGTCAATCTTTTAGAAAGTAGCCTTTTTTAATGACTGTCAAGCAAATTAACAGACAGTTGATCACTATGTCTACTTTTTAACTAAATCAAAAAAACGAGCTATAGTTGTATTAACAGCTATTATAGCTCGGTTATTTGATTCTTTATTTAATTTTAGTCTAGCCTGTTATATTTTCTTATGATTTAGCTGTGCCTTTCGTGAATCCAAATAATACAGTTGGAATCGCACTCAGTGACAAGATAAAGATCCAGTCTCGTAAATGAAGATCCACTGTCTCAAAAATCACTTGCAATGGCGGGTAATAAATAACAACCATCAGTAGAGCAACTGAGGAAAATACCGCTCCTAACAAATAAATGTTTTGAAATGGATTACGTGAAAAAATCGAGCGTTCACTTCGACAATCAAAAACATGAATGAGTTGTGCCATTACAAGTGTTGTAAAGGCGATTGTTCTGGCATATGTTAGATGTGCTGGGTCATTTTGATAAGCAGTCATGAATGCTAGTAACGTAACAACACCGATCATTAAACCACGTGTTAGTATTTTAATACCAAGTCCTCTGGAGAAAATACCTTCTTTTACGGGACGAGGTTTTGTTTTCATCACATTGTTCTCCGCTTGATCGAGTCCTAATGCCATAGCTGGTAAACCATCTGTTACAAGATTAACCCATAATATTTGCACCGGAATTAGTGGTAATGGAAAACCTAATGCGATCGCAAATAACATGACCAGTATTTCCCCTACGTTTGAGGCTAGTAGATAGCGAACGAATTTTCGAATATTTTCGTATATATTTCTTCCTTCTTCAATCGCTGCTTCAATCGTAGCAAAGTTGTCGTCAAGTAATACTAATGCAGAAGCTTCTTTGGCAACATCTGTGCCTGATTTACCCATACTAATACCTATATCACTTGCCTTCATCGCTGGAGCGTCATTTACTCCATCGCCCGTCATGGCAACTATATGTCCTTTTGCTTGTAAAGCTTGGACAATTTTTAATTTGTGTGCAGGTGTTACACGTGCAAACACATAGACATTATCCACTCGATCTGCTAACTCTTTTTCAGACATATGATTTAGTTCATATCCATTTAATACTTGTCCGCCTAAAGGTAGTATATCTAACTGTTTAGCTATCGCCTCAGCAGTTTTGGCATGGTCACCAGTTATCATAACTGTTTTAATTCCTGCGTCTTTACAAGCCTTGATTGCTTTTTTCACTTCCTTACGTGGTGGGTCCATCATTCCTACTAAGCCTACAAAAGTTAGGTTATTTTCAATTGACGTGTGATCGAGCGACATATCCGCATTAAGTGGCTTTACACAAATAGCAATTGTTCGCAAAGCCTGCTCTGTCATGACATTTAATTTTTCTTCTATTTCCTTTTTATCCTTACTTGTAAAAGGCCTACGTTCCGCATCATCCGTCAGATAATTAATACGTGGCAGCAGCACGTCCGGTGCACCCTTTGTAATTGCAAAACGCTTTTTTTGATTATCTTCTACAATAACGGTCATCCGTTTACGTTCTGAGTCAAAAGGTATTTCTTTGATTATTTTAAAGTTATTTCGATCATCTTCGGAAAGATTTGCTTTACGTGCCGCGATTAGTAAAGCACCTTCCGTTGGATCACCATCCACCTGCCATAATTTCTTTTTCTGCGTCAGTGTCGCATGATTACAGACCATCCCATACATTAAAACAGCATGTATTAATCTATCTGGTACAATCTCTTGATCTTGATAGAAGTTACCAGTTATTGCTTGACCTTCCCCTGTCACTTGAATTAATCGTTGATTTGTGTAGATTTGCCTCACTGTCATTCTATTTTCAGTCATCGTTCCCGTTTTATCAGAACAAATAACGGTTGTACTTCCTAATGTTTCTACCGCAGATAACTTTCGAACGATTGCCTTTTTCTTAATCATTCGTTGGACACCTAAAGATAGGGCCACCGTAACAATTGCTGGTAATCCTTCTGGGATCGCTGCTACTGCAAGAGATATCCCAGCTAAGAACATATCGTATAATGGATGTCCTTGCCATACACCAATGAAGACGACAAAAGCTGTCAGTATTAAAGCAATTACAATTAGTATTTTACCCAAATCAGCTAATCTACGTTCTAAAGGTGTTACTTGAGCTTTTGTTTGTACTAATAGATCGGCGATTTGACCCATCACTGTTTTCATCCCAGTCGCAACAACTACACCTACACCAGTTCCTTTTGAGACAAGCGTTCCCATAAAAGCCATGTTTTGTTGATCAGCATAATCCAGATCTTCGGTTGCGATCGATGTTATCTTTTTATGAACAGGTGCAGATTCCCCGGTTAAAGCTGATTCTTCAATTTCTAATCCTTCACCTTTACAGATTCGAATATCCGCAACAATTCGATCCCCATTTGTCAGTTTAATAATGTCACCAATAACTACTTGTTGTGATGGAATAGTTATCCACTCTTTATCACGCAGTACGTGTGCTACTGGAGCAGATAACTCCTTTAACTTAGTTAATGATTTCTCAGCTTTCTGTTCTTGAAAAAAACCTAAAAAACTATTGATTAATACAATTACTATGATCGCAATTGCATCTACATATTCCCCTAGTAAGCCTGATAATAATGTAGCAGCTAGCAGAACCAGGACCATGAAATCCTGAAATTGCTTTATGAACAGAAAAAATAAAGATGCTTTTTGTTTCTCTTCTAGCTGATTGGGTCCCGTTTTCTTTAAGCGTTCTGTTGCAACCTCTTTTGTTAGGCCTACTTTTTGATTAACTGCGAGCTTGTCCAAGACTTCTTCTTCACTTAACTGATACCAATTCACATCGCATTCCTCCATCTACTTTCGCTCGTAATCATATCTATGCAGACATACCCAAAAAAATGCTATAATAGAAAAGTTCCAATAGAACAAAGAGGTGATTAACTATGACATTTGATGGCATTGTTACCCGAGCAATTACACACGAGCTTCAAGAAGATTTAAAATCGGGAAGAATTATGAAGATTTATCAACCAACAAACACAGAATTAGTCTTTACTATTCGGTCACAAGGAAAGAATAAAACATTGCTATTATCCGCGCACCCAAGTTATTCGCGCTTTCATTTAACTGATGATTCGTATCAAAATCCAAGTGAACCTTCTATGTTTTGTATGCTCCTACGTAAACACTTAACAGGGAGTTTTATTACTAACATAGAACAATATGAAAACGAGCGTATTGTGACGTTTCATATTAAAGGAAAAAACGAAATTGGCGATGAAACAGAAAAAACGTTAGTAATCGAAGTTATGGGCAAACACAGTAATATTTTATTAATTGATCATGAAAAAGGCCATATTCTAGACAGCATTAAGCACGTACCACCTGCACAAAATCGACACCGGACAATTTTACCTGGTCAAGCTTATGTATTACCACCTGATCAAGATAAATTAAATCCAGTTACGACTGATACTGACACATTCCGTAAGAAAATGGATTTAAATGCAGGAAAACTAGATCAACAGATTGTGCAAACTTTTATGGGTGTATCACCTTTATTAGCCAAAGAGATTGTGTATCGCGCTCACTTAGGTACACTTGAAACCTATCAAAAAGCTTTTACAGACATACAAACAACTGTTCAAGCTCATGCGTATCAACCAACTATCTTTAAAGAAGATAAAGAATATTTCTATGTCTTGCCTTTATCACAATTAAAAAATGATCATGAAGTTTTTCCAAGTGTTAGTGTCATGCTTGATGCATTCTATTCGGGTAAGGCAGAACGCGATCTTGTTAAACAACAAGCAGGAGATTTATTACGTTTTCTGAAAAATGAACGCGAAAAAAATATACGTAAAATAAAAAAACAAGAGCAAACATTGAAAAAAGCTGAAAAAGCGCCAATGTACCAACGAAATGGTGAATTGCTTACGGCTAACATGCATGCGGTTAAACTTGGGGATAAAAATACAACAGTTATTGACTATTACGATCCAGACCAAAAGGAAATAACGATTGAATTAAACCCAAATAAGACACCTAGTGAAAATGCACAAAGTTATTTTAAAACGTATCAAAAATTAAAAAAATCAAAACAAATGGTTATTTTAGAAATTGAAAAAGCCAAGTTAGAAATTATTTATCTTGATGAATTAATTCAACAAATTGGCGAAGCGCGTGTACAAGACATTGAGGAAATAAGAGAAGAATTACGCGAACAAGGCTATTTAAAAACGAAAACAAAGCATCGGAAAAAACCGAAGAAGGCGAAAAAGCCTGAGCCTGAAGCATTTGTTGCAAGCAACGGAACAACCATTTTAGTCGGTAAAAACAACAAACAAAATGAGTATGTAACGATGCGTTTAGCAGCACGTAATGAAATTTGGTTACACACCAAAGACATACCAGGATCCCATGTCGTCATTCGTGACCCAGATCCAGATCAAGAAACATTAGTAGAAGCAGCACAGTTAGCTGCCCTATTTAGTAAAGCAAAAGCTTCTTCATCTGTGCCCGTTGACTACACACAAATTAAGCACGTCAAAAAGCCTAACGGCGCAAAACCAGGCTATGTGACATATGATAATCAAAAAACATTATTCGTCACACCAAATAGCGCACTAATCAAGCAATTAAAACCGAAAAAATAAGTATAACCTCTCCAATGTTTGATTTGGAGAGGTTATTTTAAATATCTAATTACGCTATAAGCCAGGATTCGATTGTTCTAGAAAATCTGATGGAACGTTTCATTATTTTAATAAGTCTTATACATATAGGAGGGATCAACTAACATGATTGATGAGAACGATGTGAAATTAGCACAAACTGGTGATAAAGATGCATTTTCCCGCCTAATTATAACGTATCAAAATGCATTGTATCGTGTCTCAAAAGGGATATTAAAGCATGATGTTGACTGTGCTGACGCGATTCAAGAAATTATTATTAATAGTTATTATTCCGTACATAAGTTAAAGAATCAACAAAATTTCAAAAATTGGTTAACACGAATATTAATTGATCAATGCTACGATCTATTAGAAAAACAGGATAAAGTTATCCCCACTAAATCGGTTGATCCCGAAATTCAATTAATCGCTCATGAGGATTCAGTAACGTATGATCAACTGGCTGAGGCAGTGAATAAATTAAACACCAATAAAAAGGTAATCATAACTCTATTTTATAATGAACAATTGGCGATTCTAGAAATTGCTGCTATTCTAAATATTACGGAAGACACTGTAAAATCAAGACTTAATTATGCACGGGATAACATTACAAGCTACTTAATAGAAGAAGGAGCAAAGAAAAAAGATCATGAAGAAATAGATAAAATGTTAGAACAACTAGCTGACAAAGAGTACGACGAACCTTCTGACATTATCAAAAAGGGGATAAAACAAACACTTGATGATTTGCCAAAGTCAAACAGAAAGCGTCGACTTTTTTTATCGCCCGCTGCTATTAAATTTTGGTCAGTAGGAATTGTCTGTATGATTTTCTTTCTCTTTCTATATTTTCAATTCAATGATTCACCTTTGACACCAAGCGATTCCAATAATACAGCTATTAATATTGATGATACATTCTTATATGAAGAAGTATCTGTTGAGGCAGATCAATTATCAGAAGTAATAGAAGAGAAATTAGACGATCAAATGCTCGAGGAAGATATAGATAACATCACCATATTGACGTCGATTAAACAAAGGGACCGTTGGATTGTTCTTGTTCAATTTGACATGTTGTTTCCAGGTAATTATGCATTAATTGAAGTGAAGCAAGAAAATAACACCTATTCAAAACGATTGTTAACACTTAGTCATGAAACTAACGCTGACTACTTTCACTGGTATGATGAAACTGAGGAAGTTGGCTTTGGTTCTGGTAGGTCTTTTTCAGAAAATGCAATTATAGAAACAAAGAATAGGAAGATAAGTAGTTATCTCCATGACGATTATTATATCTACGCGAGCAATGAGAAACCTGTTAAGGTTAGCTTATTTAATGAAAACGGTGAGGTCAACAGAACATTGGAAACGTTTAATTTTGATGAAATCTATCCTTTAATTGCTGAAGACGAGGATGAATATGCGCTTTTTGTCGTCGATAATCTAGAATCTTTTGAATACGACATACTGGAACAAGAGGGCATTGAAAATGTCACTTCGGCACAAACTACTGATTCTTTGGAAAGTGCGAATCAACAATATCAATTTCTGAATTTAGAAAAATCTCCTGCATATGTAGTCTTTGATGACAAAGAAATGATTTATAAGACATATAAAATAGATGAACTATTAGAGTTTTTAAAACAAGGGGAATAATTCGAATTGTTTATGACTAAATTTTTATAGACCTCGACGTAACGTTCTTATCGCTTTGAAAATACACTCTGTTTTTTGTGCTAATAGAAAGATACAAAGAAAAAGAGAAGTGAAATTTATGTTAAAACAACAAACGTCCCTACCATCCCAGAAAATACATGTTTTTATTTGAAAAAGTACATAATTCATTTTTATAAATACCAAATCTGTAATAAAAAATTTATAACTGTTTATATACAAACTCACGATATTTTACAAAGTCATGTTTTTTGTAAAACTCTTTCGCAATTTTATTATCTAACCAATAATCTAATTCAATCATGTCTATTCCTTCATCATTTGCCATGTTATAGATATAGTTCATCAAACTTGTTCCATACCTCTTTTTTCTTTGTGTTTGAACAATGCTGATTTGGTGCAGATAAACTGATTTGTAACTTTTCTTAAACGCATTCTCTGGGTAATTTCTAAACTCTATCCAAGCGTAACCAACCGCTTCTTTATTTTCTTCTAATAGCAGAAAAACAAAATCTTCATTAACCATTAGTTTTTTAAATAGATACTTGATTTCTTCATAGTTATATTCGTTAAAATACCTCGGATATAGAGAAAAGTGTAAATCATGAACTGGCTTGTTTAATTTTGCAACTAACGCATAATCTATTGTCTTGCTTATTTCCATTAATATCACCGCATTTAAACTTTTAATTATTATAACTCTTCTTTAACTGATTTGGTTTGAAATTAACAGTTTTAAAATAATAACGTTGCAATAGTTACATATAAAGCTTTTTTGTGACCTTTGTTCTTTTAAAAATGAAGATCAGTTTAATATTTATAATTTCATTCAAAAATACAGGATTATGAATTAGATAAATTGATTTGAGAATGAAACTTTTATAATAAATAACCGTATATTTATTATAAGAAAGGTGTGATTATTCTATGATTTTCCGTTCAAAAGTAGATTCCTTTTTCATACTATTTATTTCCATAGTGATTTTAATAATAGGTGTTGTAACGTCGTTATCTCCGTTAATTGATAAAGAAGCATCAATATCTATCATAATCATTATGTTCGCTATCTTTATTACTTCGGTAGGTTTGATATTATGGTCTATCTTTTTTATTCAGTACATTTTCTATGAGGATTATCTATTAGTGAAAGGCGGACCCTTTAGGAGTAAAATCCCTTATCAAGCGATAACAAAAATATCTCTAACGAAGAATATATTTACTGGTTATCGAATTTCATCATCAAAGAAGGCACTTGAATTATTTTACAGTTCAGCAATCCTTGGTAGTATAAAAATCTCACCAAAGAATAAATCCGAGTTTATCACCGAATTAAAAAAACGATGTCCCAATGCAGAGATTCAAGAATAAACCTTCATTCACACGAATTCCGTCAAAAAGCATTTTAAGATAACTCATCATTTTTTAGTACCTTCTGCTAATTTCTGTCCTTTTTTTGTTTAACATTTAAAAATAGTTGCTTTAATCAGCGAAGAAAGCAAATGGTTGAGACTCCTGTGGGAACAGCACAAACCGAAGATCCTCTCTAGAAGCGTCCTTTGCTTCTAGAGATAGCTGAGGTTGTGCCCACGGAAAGCGAGACCATTTGCTGTCGTAGCGGAATGAGAAAGTTTAGGTCGAAATTTATGGTTGTTTCATACTATGCGACAATCTTTTACAAACAGGCTTTTTTATAGACTGTCAATTAAAATATGTAATGTACTTCAGACTTAAAGCAATCACCATTTCACACTTGTTTTTTTGTGAGAAAATTGAGTTACCTATTCACACCAAAAAAATCATAGCGATGATTCCGCTATGATTTCATAGTAAATATTTATCCAAGTGCTAGTGTGTCTCGCCATTCTAGTAAACTTTCTTGTTCTTTTTTGGTAATTGCTTCCTTTTCTAGCAATTGTTCAATTAAGATATCAAATGTTGTTATGGTTGATAAGTCTATTTGTTTAGCAGCAAATTCAGTTTTTGCTTTTTCTAGACCATATGAGAAAATCGCCATCACACCTAATACTTCTATACCCTCTTCTTGAAGGGCTAACGCTGTATTAAGTGAAGAACCACCTGTTGAAATTAAATCTTCGATAACAATTACTTTCTGACCCGCCTCTATTTTTCCTTCGATTTGATTCCCTTTCCCATGCGCCTTAGCCTTTGCCCGGACATAAATCATCGGTAAACCTAGCTTTTCTGCTAGCCATGCTGCATGTGGAATACCTGCTGTTGCACAGCCAGCAATCACATCTGGTTGAACAGGCAATGCTTTAATCTTTTCTACAAAAGCATCCGCTATGTTATTTCGAATCTCTGGATAGGACATGGTTAAACGGTTGTCACAATAGATTGGCGATTTGATTCCAGATGTCCAAGTGAATGAACGATCTGGTTTAATTTGAATCGCTTCTATTTTATATAAATCTTTGGCAATTTGTTTAGCTAGAGACATGATTCCACTCCTTTAATGCTTGCTGATAGGTTTCTTTCGGGTTCTCTGCTGCAGTAATACTCCGACCAATAACAAGTGCGTCTACCCCATGTTCTTTTGCAAAACGAGGTGTTGCAATTCTTTTTTGATCGTCATGTGCCGAATTTATTAATCTAATCCCTGGTGTTACTGCTAAAAAGTCGTCTCCGCAGGCAAGTTTGATTGCTCGCGTCTCATGAGCAGAACAAACAACACCATCCGCTCCATTATTTTTACCTAATAGGGCTAGATTTGTCACAATCGTTTCGATCGGCTGCTGTATCGCTAATTCTTGTTCTACTGTCTCTTGGTCCATTGAGGTTAACATCGTTACAACTAATAATTTTGGTATTTGGATTTGGTTACTTCCGTCAATCAATCCTTGTTTAGCAGCTGCAACCATCGCACTCCCTCCTAGTCCGTGAACATTGACCACATCGACTCCTAGGTTTGCTAGATTGCGCATTGCTTTATAAATCGTCGTTGGAATATCATGCAATTTAAGATCTAAAAAAATCGGATGATTTCTTTTTTTAAGATAAGCAATCACAGCTGGACCTTCTCGATAAAATAATTCCATTCCAACTTTTACTGGAACACCATCTAGTTCATTAACTTGTAAGAATTGAGTCGTTTCTTCCCATGTTGGAAAATCAAGGGCGAGATATATTGGTTGTTGCATGTTCATGCCCCTTTCCAATTGCATCTTGTACAGATGAAAAACCGTATTTTTCTAGTACAGCTGGCAATCCTTCTATTATTTCTGGACAAATGAACGGGTTTTGAAAATTAGCCGTTCCGATCGCGACAGCACTCGCTCCCGCTAGTAAAAACTCCAACACATCTTCTGCTGATGTGATACCACCCATACCAATAATCGGAATCGAAACATGTTGTTTTACTTGGTAAATCATTCGAATCGCTACAGGCTTGATAGCAGGTCCTGATAAACCGCCAACTTTATTCGCAAGTATTGGTTTACGTGCGTTTAAATCAATTTGCATGCCCGTTAATGTGTTAATCATCGATAAACCATCAGCACCTGCTGCTTCCACTGCTCTCGCTATTTCTACGATATCCGTTACATTCGGCGATAATTTTACGTAAACTGGAACCTTACTTTTGGCTTTAACACGTCTGGTTACTTCACTTGCTAATACTGGGTCAGTTCCAAACTGGACTCCACCCTCTTTCACATTAGGACAAGAGATATTTAATTCTAACGCAGCAATATCAGGCGAATTTGAAATAGCCTCTGCAACTGCTTCATATTCTTCAATCGTACTACCTGCAACATTAGCAATAACAGGCGTAGTATAATTTCGAAAGAACGGCAGTTGCTCTGAAATGATTTTCTCTACCCCAGGATTTTGAAGTCCAATTGCATTTAACATACCAGAAGCTGTTTCCGCTACGCGCGGTGTAGCATTACCAAATCGTGCTTCACCAGTTGCCGCTTTAATAATTACTGCACCAAGTTGACTTAAATCATAAAAGTTACTATATTCCCGACCGAAACCAAAACAACCAGATGCTGGCATGATTGGATTTTTCAAAGATAAACCAGGAAGTTCAACCGCAAGATTACTCATAGTGCCACCTCACTCGCTTCAAATACAGGACCATCGCTACAAATCTTTTTGTAATCAGTAGTTGAACCTGGCACTGGGATCACACAAGCAAAACAAGTACCAACTCCACAACCCATTCGTTCTTCCAAAGAAATATATCCCTTACTGTCCGCTAATTTAGCAGAAACAGCACGAAGCATTAGTGTTGGTCCACAAGAGAAAAAGTAATCAAATTCTGGAGATTCTGTATCAATCACATCTGTTACGAAACCTTTATGTCCATAACTACCATCATTTGTGACAATATGACAATTTCCAAGTGCTTTAAATTCTTCTTCATAAAAAACGTGCTCTTTCGCTTGGAAGCCTAGAATAGCAGTTACTTCTGTACCCTTCTCTACTAATTGTTTTGCTAGGTAATATAAAGGAGGAACACCTATTCCCCCGCCAATAAGTAATGCTTTTGGTACATCAAGTTTATCAATCGGATAGCCGGTTCCACATGGAAGAAGCACATCTAATTCTTCTCCCACCTTAGCTCGTGCTAATATTTCTGTACCAGAACCAACTATTTTAAATACGATTGTCATGATTTGATTCGCTTTATCGAGATCCGCAATTGAAATAGGTCTTCTTAATTGATGTGCATGATCACTGCCAATTCGAACATGAATAAACTGTCCTGGTTCTACTTCTTCCAATGAAATCGGCGTCTTTACTTTCATTTCAATTGTGTCCATTGCAATTTCGTTTATTTGTTCGATCTTAACAATAGACTTCGTGATCACCTGATGACCTCCTTATTCGCAACGACAGCTTGTGCGGTAAATGTCGTTGAATCAATCACATTTAAAATTGCTAGTGCAGTATCAAGACTTGTTAAACAAGCAATACCATGTTCTACAGCTTCACGACGAATTCTAAATCCATCTGATCTAGGACGTTTTCCAGAAGTGAGGGTATTTATAACAAATTGCGCTTCTCCGTTCTCAATAATAGAAAGCACATTTCTACCTTCTGCACCTATTTTCCCAACTTTTGTTACAGGTATGCCTTGCGTCTGAATGAATTCTGCTGTACCTTCTGTTGCGTATAATTGAAATCCTAGTTGATGAAATCTTTCAGCAATTTCAACAATTTCTTGTTTATCTTTGTCTGCTACAGTTAACAGTACTGCACCTTCCATGGGGATAGAAAGTCCAGAAGCGAGTAAACCTTTATACAAAGCTTTTTCTAGCGTTTTGTCACGACCAATTGCTTCGCCTGTTGATTTCATTTCAGGTCCAAGTATCGTATCCACACTCCGTAATTTCTCAAAAGAAAAGACAGGAACTTTAACGGAAACATGATTTGGCTCAGGTAGTAAACCGCTTGTATAACCCATTTCTTTTAGTGACTGGCCAACAATACATTTTGTTGCAAGGTTTGCCATCGTTACGCCAGTAATTTTACTTAAAAATGGAATTGTACGACTAGCACGTGGATTTACTTCAATGACATATACGTGATCTTTATGAACAACGAATTGAATATTAACTAAGCCGATAACTTGTAATTTAGTTGCGATTTTAATTGTCGTATCAATTAATTGTTGTTTTATTTCTGGTTTGATACGTTGCGTTGGATAAACTGCTATCGAATCACCAGAATGGACTCCAGCGCGTTCGATGTGTTCCATAATACCAGGAATAATGGTCGTCTCCCCATCACATATCGCATCTACTTCTACTTCTATGCCAGTCATATATTTGTCGATTAATACAGGATGTTTATGTTTGATATGGGTCGTTTTTCGTAAGTAATGCGCTAATTCATTCTCGTTATAAACAATCTCCATTTGGCTTCCACCAATTACATAAGATGGTCGCACTAAGACAGGATAACCAATTTCATTCGCTGTCTCTATCGCTTGATCTAAATGACGCACACTTTTCCCTTTAGGCTGTGGAACGTCAATGTTGGTTAACAATTGTTCGAATTTATCGCGATCCTCTGCTAGATCAATCGCTTCAAGTGATGTGCCCATAATTTTTACTCCACGTCTCTCTAAACCAGACGCTAAGTTTATTGCTGTTTGTCCACCAAATTGAACAATGACACCTAGTGGATTCTCTAATTCAACCACATGCATAACATCTTCTAATGTCAAAGGTTCAAAATATAATTTATCCGAGACACTGAAATCAGTAGATACTGTTTCCGGATTATTATTCATAATAATCGCTTCATATCCTGCTTCTTTTAAAGCTAAAACAGAATGTACTGTTGCATAATCAAATTCGATTCCCTGGCCGATCCGAATTGGTCCTGATCCTAATACAAGTACTTTTTGATTCGAACTTGCAACTGACTCTTGCTCTTCTTCATATGTGCTATAAAAATATGGTGTAGCTGATTCAAATTCAGCTGCACACGTATCTACCATTTTATAAACAGGCTTGATATAATGCTTTTGTCGAAGATGATAAATCGTATCCACATCAACATCCCATAGACGAGCAATTTGTGTGTCAGAGAATCCAGTCTGTTTTGCTTCTAGTAAACATTCTATTGAGTCTACTTCATCTTTTAACCTATTTTCAATTTTAATAAGTCGATTTATTTTATTTAGAAAGAAACGATCTATTTTTGTTAGCTCAAAGATTTCATCAATTGTCATGTTTCTACGCAATGCTTCAGCTAAGACAAATATTCTCTCATCATCTGCTTTTACAAGTCTTTCTTCTAATTCAGTTTTTTCAAGTTTTTCAAGTTGTGGAATCCAAAACTCTTCTTCACTAATATCTAATGATCGAATCCCTTTTAAGAACGATTCTTCAAACGTTCTGCCTATTGCCATTATTTCACCAGTAGCTTTCATCTGGGTACCAAGCGTACGATTTCCTGTCGTGAATTTATCAAAAGGAAAACGTGGGAATTTTGTAACTACATAATCAAGTGCAGGTTCAAATGCTGCATAAGTCGTCTGTGTAATCGGATTTTTTATTTCATCCAAAGTTAAACCAACTGCAATTTTAGCTGCAATTTTAGCAATCGGATAGCCAGTAGCTTTTGATGCTAATGCTGACGAACGACTAACCCTAGGATTTACCTCGATGATAAAATAATCGAAACTGTCTGGGTCTAATGCAAGTTGGACGTTACAGCCACCTTCGATTTTAAGTGCACGAATAATTTTTAACGATGCATTACGTAATAATTGATATTCACGGTCACTTAATGTTTGCGACGGTGCTACAACAATTGAGTCACCTGTATGGATCCCAACTGGATCAATATTCTCCATGTTACAAACAACAATAGCTTGATCCTTTTTATCACGCATTACTTCATATTCGACTTCTTTAAGTCCTGCAATATTCCGTTCTATTAAACACTGTGTTACTGGAGATAAAGCTAGTCCGCTTCTGGTAATCTCCCGTAATTGTGTTTCGTTATAACACATTCCCCCACCAGTACCACCTAGTGTGTACGCTGGACGGACTATTAATGGATAATCAATTTTATTGGCAAAATCAACTGCTTGCTCTACTGTTGTAACAATTTCACTTTCAGGTACAGGCTCGTTAAGCTGATACATCAGTGATCTAAATTTCTCGCGATCCTCTGCTAATTGGATTGCTTCTAACGATGTACCCAACATTTCAATATCATATGTCTCAAGAATGCCTGTTTTTTCAATTGCAACAGCTAAATTCAAACCTGTTTGACCACCCAATGTAGGTAAAATTGCATCTGGTTTTTCTTTACGAATGATTTTCGTTAAAAATTCAACCGTTAAAGGCTCCATGTAAACTGTGTCAGCTACCGTATGATCTGTCATAATTGTAGCGGGATTTGAGTTTGCTAGAATAACGCTATATCCTTCTTCTTTTAACGATTGACAGGCTTGCGTACCTGAGTAATCAAACTCTGCGGCTTGTCCGATGATAATTGGCCCTGAACCAATAACTAGTATTTTATTTAAATCTGTACGCTTTGGCATGCGAGAGCCTCCTTGACTGTATTCTGGTGTGTGTTTATTTCAGTTAAAAAAGCATCAAATAAATGACTCGTATCTTCTGGACCTGGTGAACTTTCTGGATGGTATTGGACAGAAAAGGCCGGAAACGTTTGATGACGAATGCCTTCAACAGAACCATCATTTAGTGCAATTTGCGTTAAGGCTAATTCAGTTTCTACCAATGAATCTGCTGTTACAGCATAGCCGTGATTTTGTGATGTAATATAAGTTCTATCTTCTTCTAGATCTTTTACTGGATGATTTGAGCCTCGATGACCAAACGTCATTTTCTCTGTATCGGCGCCACACGCTAAGGCTAACAATTGATGCCCTAAACATATTCCAAATATAGGAACCTTATTAATAATGGAAGCTATCATTTCAATTGCTTCTGGTACATCTTTGGGATCTCCTGGTCCGTTTGTAAGCATAATTCCATCCGGCTTTAAACGGAGAATTTCTTCCGCAGAATAATGGTACGGTACAACTGTAATATGACATCTTCTCTTCGTTAATTCACGTAAAATTCCGTGCTTCATTCCAAAGTCAACTAAAACTATTCGGTACCCTCTGCCCGGTACCACATAAGGCTTAACTGTTGAAACACGCTCAACTTGATCGCGCATGAATGTCGCATTCGTTAATGCTGCTAATTCATCTTTCTCGCTGACCTCCATTGATGCTTCCGTCAAAATGGCTTTCATCGTTCCATGTTTGCGAATGATTTTTGTTAATTTTCTTGTATCTATTCCTGAAATAGCAGGAATGTCTTTCGCTTTTAAATAGCTATCTAATGATTCTTCACTTCTAAAGTTAGATGGCATCTCACACATTTCTTTGACAACTAATCCATGGATAGACGGATTTATCGTCTCAAAATCATCTCGATTGACGCCATAATTACCGATTAACGGGTAGGTCATCGTTACGATTTGTCCACAGTAAGAAGGATCTGACAATATTTCTTGATAACCAGTCATTCCTGTATTAAAGACAACTTCCCCAACACTTTTATTTAAACTACCAAATGCTTTTCCAGTAAATATCGTTCCATCTTCAAGTACAAGTTTACGGTTTAACATATGATGCCTCCTCATAGACGATCTTCCCGTTTACCATTGTTAGAATTGGATTAGCTGTTACTTCCCAATTTTGGAATGGCGTGTTTTTCCCTTTTGAATAAAACTTCTCTTTATCTATTAGCCATTTTTGATCCAGGTTAATTAGTGTTAAATCAGCAGCACGTCCAACTTTTAACTCACCAGATGTTAAATCAAATACGTTTGCCGGCTTAATGGTTAACCAATCAATCAATTGCTTTAAAGTCACTTTCTCTGTTTGTACGAACTGGCTATATAAAAGCGCAAAAGCTGTTTCTAAACCGACAATACCAAATGGTGATTTATTGATATCTGTTTGTTTTTCTGCTTCGGTGTGTGGCGCATGATCTGTTGCAATAAAATCAATCGTACCGTCTAATAATCCTTCAAATAATGCCTGTTGATCATCTTTCGCTCTTAATGGTGGATTCATCTTGAAATTCGTATCCAGATCTTTAATATCTGTTTCATTTAATATCAAATGATGTGGTGTTACTTCTGAAGTGACATTAATTCCTGCCCGTTTTGCATCACGAATTACTCGAACGGACTCTTTTGTACTTACATGGCAGACATGATAATGACAACCAGTCGCTTCTGCTAATAATACGTCTCGAGCAATTTGTACCGATTCACAAACTGCGGGAATACCATTGACTTTTAACCTTTTACTTACTTCACCATCATGGACAACACCTTGATGAATTAAGGAATTATCTTCACAATGTGCCACAATCGGCATGTTAAGACTTGCTGCAATTTGCATTGCTTGTAACATCTGATCTGCTGTCTGCACACCAACACCATCATCTGTAAAAGCAAAAGCACCAGCTTCTTTTAAACGAGCCATATCTGTTAACTTCTCACCTTGTAAACTTTGTGTTATCGCGGCGTATGGCAAGACGCGAACAGATGCTGTATCTGTTATCTTTTGATTCAATTGTTGTAAAATCTCAGGATTATCTACAACAGGTCTCGTATTTGGCATCGTGCAAACAGTCGTAAATCCACCTCTTGCAGCGGCCTTCGTACCTGTTTCAACTGTTTCTTTTGCGCCACCTCCAGGTTCTCGTAAATGAACATGGATATCAATAAAGCCTGGTGTAATAAGATTTCCTTGACCATCGATCAGCTTATCTGTTGGCAGTCTTTCAATATAATCAGCTATCTCTTCAATCATTCCATCTTTGACTTTTACTTCACACGATTCAAATTCATTAGTTGGTAACAGTTGCTTGACGTTCGTTATAATCAGTTGCATGTGTAATTCCCCCTGTTTGAAGTAAATGATGGATTACTGCCATTCGTACCGTTACACCATTTTTCATCTGTTTAAAAATCCGTGATCTTTTTGCTTCTACTAGCGTGTCATCTATTTCTACACCTCGATTGACTGGAGCTGGATGCATAATAATCGCATGAGCTAGCATTTTTTGTTCCCGTTCTATTGTTAAGCCATATTTTTCAAGATAAGACTTTTCTTGTGGATAGTCTTTTTCTTGATGTCTTTCCGTTTGGACGCGAAGCAGCATAACAACATCAGCTATTTTAACTGCATCATCAATATTGATATACGGAAAAGGTAACGTATCATCTTGCCATTCATTCTTAGCCGAAAGATAAACATTAGCCCCTAACGTTTGTAAAGCTAAGGCATTTGATCGAGCAACGCGACTATGTTTGATATCGCCAACAATCGCTACATTTAGTCCCTTGAATCTACCGAACTCTTGAAACATGGTATATAAATCTAGTAAAGATTGTGTTGGATGTTCACCGGCTCCGTCACCAGCATTTATAACCGGAATTGACAGCTGACTCGCTAATTGTTGCACTGCATCATCTTCCGGATGTCTTACTACAAGAAGTGAAGCACCAATTGATTCAAACGTTTTTGCAGTATCGTAAATTGTTTCTCCTTTTTTCACACTTGAAGTTTCAGCATGAAAATCAAGTGCTTCAATGCCTAGTCTTTTTTGTGCTACAATAAAGCTCATTTTCGTTCTCGTACTAGGTTCGAAAAATAAATTCCCAACAAAGAATTGCTCAGAAAATGGTGCTATCCCATTCTCCTCTATATCGCTAGCTAATTTCATTAACCGCATCAATTCATGCTCGGATAAACCCTTCATCGAAACAAAATGTTTCATTACTTACTCCTCCTTTTAGTCTGAAGGACTGTTTACTTAGACAGTCCTTATCATTCTATTTTGCGTTCTCTTCTTCTATTTGTTCTTCTGTTTTGAACATATTACCATTACCAAATCCAGACTCTTTTCCTGGTAATACTAAGTTAAGAACAACTCCCGTAATAGCCGCTAATGCCATGCCTTGAATCTCAATACTTTGTCCCAAAACAGTGAATCGTACTAATGCTCCCCCAATTCCAATTACTAAAATGACTGATGCTACGATTAAGTTTCGGTTATTTCCTAAATCAACTTGATTATCAACTAACATTCGTAAACCACTTGCTGCAATAATACCGAACAATAGAATCGAAACACCGCCCATTACAGCAGTTGGTATCGAGCTTATTAGATCTGAGACGATACCGACAAAACCGAATGTAACTGCTAGAACTGCTGCACCACCGATAACGAAGACACTAAACACACGCGTAATGGCTAAGACACCAATATTTTCACCATACGTTGTGTTTGGTGGTCCGCCTAAAACAGAAGCGATTAATGTTGCAACACCATCGCCTAGAATCGAACGATGTAAACCAGGCTCTTTAATGAAATTACGTCCGACAACTTTCGACAAAACCATTTGGTCACCAATATGTTCTGCAATCGTAACGACTGATACAGGCACCATGATCCAAAATATACTCCAGCTAAATACGTCTATCGGGTTGTAATCTTTAAATGGAATAACAAACTCCGGTAGA
This sequence comes from Paraliobacillus sediminis, assembly GCF_003426055.1. Lineage (NCBI taxonomy): Bacteria > Bacillati > Bacillota > Bacilli > Caryophanales > Bacillaceae > Paraliobacillus > Paraliobacillus sediminis. The sequence continues at coordinate 297,260 of NZ_QJSI01000003.1, read as the reverse complement.
ACGAAAACTGCTGTTAAGAATGCTCCGATAGAATCAGCACCAACAATAGCTGACCATGAGGCACTTAATGCAGATGTATCAACAATCCCTTGTGTTAAGGCAAAACCGTAACCAGATACGATACCAATCAGTATCGGTATAAGTCCAAAAAACCCTTTGAAAAATAATGAGCCAATAATTGTTATTGCTAATGTTACAACTGCAACAAGAAAGTGTTTTTCACTATAACTGCCATCAACATTCATTGCCATATCTACTGCTGTAGGTGCTAAACCTAAACCAATTACGATAATAACTGGACCTACGACAATTGGCGGTAATATTTTCATTAACCAGTCTAATCCAAAAGCACCAATCAAAAGTGCGAGTATACCGTAAACTAAACCTGCAAAGAAACTACCAACCATGGCACCTGGAACACCACTTTCACTTATCGCAGCCCCAATTGGAGCGATAAAAGCGAAACTGGAACCTAGATAGGCTGGAATTTTACCTCTTGTTATTAGTAAGTAGGCAAGTGTACCTGATCCACTTGATATAAGTGCAACCGCTGGTGGTAAGCCGGTTAAAAAAGGTACTAAAATTGTGGAACCAAACATTGCGAATAAGTGCTGTAAACTTAACATAAACCATTTTGATTTCTGTGGTACATCTCTTACATCCATTACCATTTCCGAATTTGCCATTTGCTGACTTCCCCCTCTAATCTATCTTTCTCCATAAAAAAAACCTCTTTGCAAAGTCGCAAAGAGGTAGACGTGCGTACACGTATCCCTTAACAACCTTGCAAGTCTCTCAGGACTTACTTAAAGGTTTCCATTATTCACTTTCGTATATACTAACCATTTCTTCTTGATCTGTTTCATCTAACGCAACGACAATCACTTCTTCTTGTGATGTTGGAATGTTTTTACCGATATAATCAGCTCTGATTGGCAATTCTCGGTGACCACGATCAATTAAAACTGCTAATTGAATCTGAGATGGTCGACCTTGATCCATTATCGCATCCATTGCCGCACGTACCGTTCTACCTGTATACAATACATCATCAACCACTATTAGCTTTTTATTTGTTATTTGTGTTTGAAAGTCAGCATCATGAATTATCGGTTCTTGATTAGCAGAAACATGACTTAAATCATCGCGATAGAGTGTAATGTCAATTTCACCAAGCGGTATCTCTATCCCCTCAATTTCAGCAATCTTTGCTCGCAATCGATCAGCTAGTGGACCACCTCTTGTTTTAACCCCGACAAGCATCAAATTTTCGACACCTTTGTTTCTTTCCAGAATTTCATGGGCAATTCTAGTAAGTGCGCGATTTATTGCTGGCTGATCTAAAACAACTGCTTTTTGTTTCATTGCACTCACCCCCAACTTTATTGATAAATGACCGAAAAAAATCCATTTTCTCCGCGTGGAAGAAAATGGATTTAGACAGACTTACACATCTATTTGCCGATTCCTTTTCAGCCTCACGGGACTGTGCTTAAAGGTCATTTTAATACTCTCTATTATTCCAAAAAAAGACGTCAATGTCAACGCATTTCTTTGATTTTTTTCAAACCTTCTTGAAAATCTTTTGGCGCTTTTGCTTCAAAGTGCATCCATTCTTTGGTTCGCGGATGTTCGAAACCTAATTCTTTTGCATGAAGCGCTTGTCCACCCATTGCAATAATTTTTCGCGGACCATATTTAGGGTCACCTACTAAAGGAAAACCAATGTATTTCATATGAACACGAATTTGATGTGTTCTACCTGTTTCTAATACACATTTTACATGTGTGAATTTATCACCAATACGCTCTATCACTTCAAAATGCGTAATCGCTGCTTTCCCACCTGATACGACAGCAATTTTTTGTCTATCTTTTGGATCACGTCCTAATGGTGCATCTATTGTACCGTATTCGTGAGGAACTGCTCCATGTACAATCGCTTCATAAGATCGTTTGACTGTTTTTGCTTCTAACTGCTCAGCTAATGCGCGATGGGCTTGATCATTCTTAGCAACCATCAATAGTCCACTTGTATCACGATCAATTCGGTGTACGATACCCGGACGAATGACATCGTTAATCCCTGATAAATCATCACAGTGATGTAATAATGCGTTAACTAGTGTACCGCTTCTATGACCTGCCGATGGATGTACAACCATCCCTCTTGGCTTATTAACAATGATTAAGTCTTTATCCTCATAAATAATATCTAGTGGGATATCCTCAGAAATAAGATCGATCGTTTCTGGCTCTGGTGCTTGCCACGCTATCGTATCTCCTTCTTCACACTTATAGTTACTCTTTACGGTCGATTCATTTACTAAAACATGACCTTCTTTAATCCATGTTTGAATTTGTGAACGTGATGCTTCTTCAATAACTTCGGTAAGTACTTTATCAATCCGAACCTCATTTTGTTCTGAGGATACGATAAATTCATTATCTGTCATGCCTTTTTTCTCCTTTGTTTTCTTTCATCGAGTATGGTCGCTATTAAGACCAGAATAACGCCGATAACTAAAGCGGAATCTGCTATATTAAAAATCGGATAATTGTAGCTACCTATATAGATATTAAAGAAATCTACAACCTCTTTACGTACAAGCCGATCAATAAAATTACCAACAGCTCCTCCTAAAATTAAGCCTAACGCTAGACCTGTTAATAAACTATCCTTAGCAAACTTTTGTATGTAATAACAAATAAAAACAATAACAACTGCAGTTACAATATAAAAGAATGTCATTTTACCAGCTAATATACCCCACGCAGCTCCTGTATTTCGGTGTGATGTGATATAAAAGAAATTTTCAATAACTGTTATACTTTCCCGAAGCTCCATATTCGTTATAACCCACAACTTTGTTAATTGATCAATAATAACAATGACAAATGCGAGCACATAATAACGCATTTATTCTCTCCCCCGTTCAAACTCTCTTCTTCGTTCTCTAGCATTTTACCATAAATTACGACAAAAGCGAAAAACTTATTCTACTATTTAAGTAGTGATATACATCCGCCTTAAGTCGGTGGTAAATTGATCATAAATACATTATGCTAAGATAGCTATTATTTTAATACGACATATAAAGCTTTTCAAGCATCAAAGGAGAGAAAGAGATGGGTCAATTCCGAAATTATCACCGCAATATTAAAATTCGTATTGGACAAATATTTTTATCAGATATGGTGGCCGGCGCTATATTTCCATTTATCGCGATTTATTTTGCAACATACTTTGGTTCAGCTATTACTGGCCTTTTACTGCTTATCAATGTGGTCATTGGTCTTATTGTTGGATTATACGGTGGCTATTATGCCGACATCATGGGCAGAAAAAAATTAATGGTGATAGCTGGTCTCATTCGAATGGTTGCTTTTATCGTAATGGCTGTTGCGAATTCACCGTTACTAACTTCACCCGGATTGACTTTCGTGATGGCAGTACTTATAACCGCTTCATTTGGTTTAGACGGACCTGCAGCTGATGCAATGATCATTGATATTACGAAGCCATCAGAAAGAAAAGGTGTTTATGCACTTATTTACTGGAGTTTCAATCTTGCATTCGCAGTCGGCGGTATTATCGGAGCCTTAACATTTAATCATTATCTATTCGAATTATTAGTCATTATGGTTATCACGAGTATAGCAGCTAATATTTTAGTTATCTTTTTCATTACAGAAACAATGGAGAAGAAGGCTAAACCAATTGAAACCAATGTGTTAAAAAGTATGTTCACCAGTTATAAGGATGTCGCGGGTGATAAATTATTTTTACTATTTGTTTTTGCAGGGCTACTCTTGCAATCTATGGAAAATCAAATGGAAAACTATATAGCAATTCGTTTAAATAATGAGATGCCACTTCAAACCATTTTAGGCTTTCCGTTTTCAGGTGTAGAGATGGTCGGTTTTCTAAAATCCGAAAATACGATACTCGTTGTTTTCTTAACTGTATTTGTCACAAGATGGGTAGCAAAACAAAAAGAAGGCCCTATTTTCCTTTGGTCAATTGGAATATTCACATTAGGCTATGTGGGTATCAGTTACTTCAACAATATTTGGCTATTATTTGCATTTATGGTCCTTGCAACAATTGGAGAGTTAATGCGCGTTCCGATTCAATCTGATTTCTTAGCTAGCATTCCTACAGATGATAAAAGGAGTTCTTACATGGCTGTCTACGGATTAGTCTTTAATGGCTCAATGATGATTAGTTCATTTTTTGTTACCTTAGGCGGGATATTCTCTAGTGAAATCATGTCTACACTTATTCTTTTTTGTGGATTTATAAGTTTTATAGTAATGAAACATATTATGGGCGACTTAAAAAACAGACGCGATGCACAGTTGAACGAGGATTAGATATGTATGTTTTACTTTTCGAAAACCACTACGATTTTAGGAAGCCACTGAAAGTCTTATCCCTACTCAGTGAACGTAAATTCCGTTATAAAAAGACGACTTTAATTTCAATTTTTGAAATTAAAGTCGTCTTTTTTTAGGGAAATTCCTTTCTTTCCTTGCTAAACCTTTCCAATAGGTCAATACCCCCCCCGCCTGCAAACTTACATTCCTGTTTCTTTATTAGATTTTCATCATCTTTCATGGAGTAGTTTATTTTAACTACTAATTTCATTTTCTCTATATTGGTGAATTCAATATTTTCTATTTCAGAAGAAGATTCATCACCCTATTACTAGAAATTCACACATTTTGGTTTAAAGTAGTTAAACACCACGTGCAAGAACAACAAAATTCTATATAGTACTAGTAGCCTTAGAGAGAAGGAGGTGAATTCCAATGACTAATAACGAAAAACTAGATTTGAGTCTTTTAAGTCCTGAAGCTTTGTCTAAAGCTTTGTCTGTACTTTTGCAAGCACAGAAACTGGAGCAGGATACTGAACAAGAGGTAGAAGTAGAAAATGAACAAGATGCTGAACAAGATGCTGAGTTAAAAGGGAAATTTGAGGTTTATAACGGAAACTCGTATGTTAAAAATAGTGGAAACAGTAAATCTTATAAGCAAGTAGACAATATAAACATTATTCTCATCATTATTCTCTTCCTTTTTGGAGGGGGCGTGGCAAATTCTTAAAATGAAATCTAGAAAAAGGGTGCTTATATAGGCATCCTTTTTCTTATGTTAGCCCGCGCAAATTTCATATTACTGCATAATTCTAATTATATGAGATAGTGTGCCCTAACTGTAACATTCGATCTTGCTTATTATCTAAGACACATAAGACTGCCGGTCGAAAGCTCATACGGAAAGTTGCAGGTATAACAGATGAATCAATCGGATGATATAAATATTTTAACAGGTTTTTAATAAAAACTGACAAATACAAATTAAAAACAGGAGGAATATTGATGGAATATGAAACAGAATTAAGAGCGTTAGTTAAAGAAGAACTAGAGGATTACATGCAAAATCAATTTAGAGACCTCGCGAAAAACGTCACAACAGATTTAACGAATGAAAATGGGAATTCTAGTATTAAGCAAAGTGGAAATGGATTTGTATATGTTGATAATACAGGAATTGCCTACGCATTATCATTATTTTTCTATCATTTTATGTCTGAAGAAGGGAAACAAAATATTCATATAGATCAAATTTTAGCAAAACTAGATGATCATATAGGTGATAATCGTAAAATGTTTGAAGCTACTATTCAATCACTTAGAGACAACGAAGAATAATCTGTAAACTCTGTTTCCAAACATCTAATCCTAATGAATAGGGGGGGAATTATGATACAACTTATGCAACTTCTTCAAAACCAAAAGCAGCCAGTTATCGCTCAATTCTATTTTAAAAATGGAGCATCGATCAGCATGCAAAACGTAAAAGTATTTTCAAATCACATTTTAGTAGGAAGCGATCAGTTTCACGGAAAAACTTTTATTTCAATTAAAAATATTAAAGGTTATTGCTTTTTACCAAAGCCTATTAAACAAATTGAGAAGAACATAAAAAGTGATACAGAACAAGCCTCTAATATGCAACAAACAAATGAAACTTCTAAATGGTTTAGTAAAAAAGCTTATTCCCAAACTAATAATGATTACTTTAACGCTAGAGAAGCAAAAAACGAACAATTAGTAGCTACAGTAGAAAAACAGCCTATTACTAGAAGTACATTAAACTTAGATTCTAATCAGGTAAGTTTAAATTCAGATCCTTCTAAAGCAGACAATACTCCCCTACTAAATCTATTGGAATCAAAGACTAGATCTAATAACATTACCATACAAAAAACATTGTCTGAATCACAGCAATCTATCGCTAAAAAAGCAGATAAATTAGCAGCAACTAACACAAGATTGTCCAGTACGAACGGCAATTCTATAATTAAAGACAGTGGTATATTTACAAATGTAGATAAATGTTGAAAGACTACTGTACTTTATCCATTTCCTCAAGAGTTTTGAATCACCAACCCTAAAATACCCCCTCGTATTTTAATCACGAAGGGGTATTTCTAGCGATCATTCAAATCAACTTTCTCAATTTATGTGATTTTAGTTCAAACCATTTTTTAGGTAGGCTTTAAAGTATTATGCTCTTACTAACTTCTTTTAACGCCAGCGGAGTGCGATTTTCAGGTGGCAACACTCCGTTGATTCCACTTGTGATTTGAATTCTATACGTAACCCATCTGGATTGAAATCAAGCGTTACATCAGATGCTAAACCTAATGAATTAATTAAGCGATTAACCTCATTGTTATTTGAAGACTGTGCAGCATGCATTAATTCTGTGTTGAATTCTTTTGAATCTTCCAGCTTATCTAAAACAATACTAGCATCTTTCATAAGTTTTTTCGTTTCATTCGCTGATTGACACAATTGGTTTGGATCAATGGGTGGAAACTGTTGTCTTGTAATTTGCTCATATGACATATCGAACGTATGATCAGGAATAGGGTAATAATAGTAACCAGGCTGATAAACATAATACATAAACCAGTACCTCCTTTTTTTAAGAACAGTGCTAAAATAATATATTCAGACAATAGGGGTTAGTGATTAATTAATAAATTGATACATGTCACAATAGGAATGATACACTGGTAAAATTCTTATATCTCGACTAGCGTACGAACGGCGTTTATTACTTTTGAGACTTCTAGTTCAAGAAGAAGTATTACCAGTTTACGCTTCAAAAATTTAATAGTTATAAAAAAACCATCAAATTAACGTACAATTTGATGGTTTTTCTATTTAAATCTGTTTTAAGCCTGATAATGTTCTGTGACGATTGCTGCACATCTCGTACATAGTGCTGGATGTGCCAGATCTTCTCCGACTGTTTCAGCAGCAACCCAACAACGTTCACATCGCTCTGCAGCATGTTTTTCAACTTTTACAGTAACTTGTTCAAACTCTTTCGCATCCGTAAGCTCTTCTACTACTTCAACTTCTGAGACAATGAACAATTGATGGATATCTTCCATACTTGTAAGCAATTCTTTTGTATCAGCATCTTTAGCAACAATTTGTAATTTCGCTTCTAAAGATTTACCGATTACTTTCTCAGCTCGCGCTTCTTCTAATGCTTTTAAAACATCGTCACGAATTGTCATGAAATGATCCCATTTTGCTTGTACTTGCTCTTGATTAGCAATTTCTCTTGCAACAGGCATATCTGTTAATTGAACACTTTTCTCTTGTACGTGTGGAATGTGTTCCCAAACTTCTTCTGCCGTGTGCGAAAGAATTGGTGCTAATAGTTTTACTAAGCTCGTTACAATCTCATAATAAACGGTTTGAATGCTTCGACGTCTTGAACTATCTTCAGATTCGATATATAAAACATCTTTACCGAAATCTAGATAAAAAGCACTTAATTCAATCGAACAGAAATTGTGAATGGCTTGATTAACACTTGAGAAATCATATTCCTCATAAGATTTTGTTACTTTTTTAATTAAGCTTTGTAAACGAACTTGCATATATTGATCTACTTCTTGTAAGTCCTCATCTTTGATCGTATGAATAGCCGGATCAAAATCAGCGATATTCCCAAGCATGAAGCGGAAGGTGTTACGGATTTTGCGATAACCTTCTGATGCTTGCTTAATAATTTCATCTGAAATACGAACATCTGCCTGATAATCTACTGATGCAACCCATAAACGTAAAATATCAGCACCATATTGGTTCATAATTTTTGAAGGAACAACTACATTCCCTACTGATTTACTCATTTTTCTACCTTTACCATCTAAAGCAAAACCATGACTAATAATTGTATTAAATGGCGCTTTTCCAGTAACGGCAACTGCTGTTGAAATAGATGAGTTAAACCAACCGCGGTATTGATCCGAACCTTCTAAATATACATCAGCTGGACGTTGTAATTCTGGTCGTTCACTTAGAACACCTTGATGAGATGATCCTGAATCAAACCAAACATCCATGATATCCATTTCTTGTGTAAACGTATTTCCTGGACTCTGTTCTGATGTAAATCCTTCTGGCAATAAATCTTTCGTGTCCCACTCAAACCAAATATTTGACCCATGTTCACGGAATAAGTTAGACACGTGTTCAATCGTTTCATCCGTAATAATTGGTAGACGATCTTCCCCATAGAATACTGGAATTGGAACTCCCCACGCACGTTGACGTGAAATACACCAATCTTCACGATCTCGCACCATATTATAAAGACGCGTTTCGCCCCATTTTGGAACCCAGTTAACTCGATTGATTTCAGCTAGGATATCTTCACGGAAATCTTTAATTGATGCAAACCACTGATTTGTTGCACGGAAAATTGTTGGTTTCTTCGTACGCCAATCATGTGGAAACGAATGTGTAATGAAAGTAAGTTTTAGTAAGGCGCCAACCTCTTCAAGTTTCTCGGTAATTTCTTTATTTGCAGCATCATAAAATAATCCTTCAAATCCTGGAGCCTCATCAGTAAATACACCCTTTTCATCAACAGGACAAAGAACATCTAAGCCATTCTTCTTACCAATGATAAAATCATCTTCACCATGTCCAGGAGCTGTGTGAACAAGTCCAGTACCACTTTCAGTCGTAACGTGATCACCTAAAATAACTAATGAATCACGGTCATAAAAAGGATGTTTGGCAACTAAATGATCTGCTTCTTGACCTTTAAACGTTTGGACAATCTCTGTTTTATCCCATTCTAACGTTTCTTTCACTTGCTCAATCATTTCTTCTGCAACAATATACTTTGCATCGTTTACTTTTACCACTGCATATGTTAAGTCAGGATGTAGTGCGATTGCTAAGTTTGCCGGAATTGTCCAAGGGGTTGTTGTCCAAATAATGAACTTCTCATCTCCTTGTAGCAATTCACCCGGATTTTTCACATCAAATGTCACGTAGATTGATGCAGAACGTTTATCTTGGTATTCAATTTCAGCTTCAGCTAGTGCTGATTCAGACGAAGGTGACCAGTAAACAGGTTTTAAACCTTTATAAATATAACCTTTTTTAGCCATTTCACCAAATACTTGAATTTGGGCAGCTTCATATTCTTTTTCTAATGTGATATACGGATTATCCCAATCACCACGTACACCTAGTTGTTTGAATTGAATGCGTTGATTGTCCACTTGTTTTAGCGCATATTCTGCACACTTTTGTCTGAATTCAGCAATTGACATCTTCTTGCGATTCACTTTCTTTTTAGCTAAAGCTTGCTCAATTGGTAGGCCGTGTGTGTCCCAACCTGGAACATATGGTGCATGGAAACCCGACATTGATTTATATTTAACAATAAAATCTTTCAGCACTTTATTTAGAGCATGCCCCATGTGTAAATCACCATTTGCATATGGAGGGCCATCATGTAAAATAAATAGTGGTCTACCCTCTGTCCGTGCTTGAACTTGTTGATACATGTTATCTTCGTCCCATTTTTCTTGCATCTTTGGTTCTTTGTTTGGTAAATTACCACGCATTGGAAACTCAGTTTTTGGCATTAATAACGTATCTTTATAATCCATCTTTTTTCCTCCTTGAATGATCTTCACATTACCATTACTTATTTTTTTCAACAAAAAAAGCCCTCAAGATCCCAAAAGGGACGAGAAGACTCGCGGTACCACCCTTACTAGATAAAAATGTTCTGAATATTTTTATCCGCTTAGCATCGTAACGTGATGGACACGTCCTACTTTACTCGAAATCTTTCAAATAGGAAGCTTAAGGGTGATTTTAAAATAGTATACTGTGTTAGGCTCACACCAACCCTAACTCGCTAATCAACAGTCTTATTCTATTCTACTTTCCCTTGCATTGCTTTTCTTAGTTATAGAAATTGCATTTTATAAATTATAATAGCTTTAAGTTAATCCATTATATGAATTAACCTTTAAAACGTCAAGTTTTAGTAACGATTTGTTTCTACTTCTTCCTCATTTTCATACTCTTCATCCACCCGTGTATGAAATAAACCATCCCAATCATCATTTTCCACTAGTTCAAGCTGCGCTTCGACTAACATCTTCAAGCGTGTACGGAATACTTTTGCTTGTTTCTTTAAATCTTCTACTTCAATTGCAATCGTTCTTGATTTTTGTAATGCTTCATTAATAATTCTATCTGCATTTTTCTCTGCTTCTTTGATAATCAGTTTTGATTCTTTATTCGCATTTCCTTTTACTTCTTCTGCAGTCTCTTGCGCGATTAATATTGATTTGTTTAATGTTTCTTCAATATTAGAGAAATGGCCAAGTCTATCTTTCATATCTTCTACTTGATTTTTTAATTCCTTTTTATCCCTTATTACTAACTCATAGTCTTTAATAATCTGGTCTAAAAATTCGTTAACGTCATCCTCATCATAGCCTCTAAATCCTCGCGAAAATTCTTTATTATGAATATCCAATGGTGATAATGGCACATCGGCCACCTCCTTGTGAAGTGATCTATCTACTTTATATATTTCGACAAAATTAGTACAATTCCTGCTAAAACTTTTATTATTTTAGTATATCATAGTTTATTTGTGCTTTATTTTTTTTTGAGGCCCCTACTATTTCCTTTAATCTACTTCTTCCTTTACCGCGCAAGGAAAATATATCCCCTTCTTCCACAACAAAAGCAATATCTTCGACAATTCTGAAATTCACTTTTACAAATTTCTTTTGGATTGCTTGTACCGCACTTTGTCTTGAGATACCGTAGATTTCTTTCATCATAATATCCAACCTTAAAGAACTCACAAACGTCATATGGGACTGCCATGTTTCACTTGATAAAATAGCTTCTTCTAAAGGCTTCTCTATCCATTCAATCGTGGCTTTCTTCACAGATGTTAAGTTAAATGTGATAAAAGATGCAATGTCTGATGAAACGAACAACTGAATAATGCCGTCGCCTACCACTATATCGCCAAGTTTTTTTCGTTGAACACCTAATGATAGAAAAGCACCAAGTACGTCACGATGTTCAATTGTGATAAACTTTGTTGGGTAAACAGCATGTAACATAACAATCGGAAAATCTGTCTGTTCGATTGACTCATAATAGGGTGCTAGAATTGCTTGTTTTCTTTCTGTTTCAGCAGTACCACCAAAAAAAGATAGTTTAAATTGCTCGTCATTGCCAATTAAACTTTGAAAAATCTTTTGTTCTCTTGGATCTAAAAAGTCACTACTCTTTTGTAGAAATTGTTTTTCCACTAATTCTTTCCAAGATAGAACTTGGTCGATAAATGGCTGTTCTTCTTTTCGAAAATGTTGATATATTTCCATTTTATCTCCTCTTCATTCCATTAAAACAATTAAATAAACCAACCGAACAATACAGTAATTCCACTCGGTATTAAATATCTAAGTACAAATATAGCTACTATTGGCGAAATATCAATCATTCCAAGTGGTGGGATAATTTTACGAAATGGTTCCAAAAACGGCTCACTTAATCTAGATATGATACTTCCAAACGATGATTCTCTTGCTCCTGGAAACCATGACATTAAAATATATATAATTAAAACATAACTATATATTTCAATAGCTTGCATAATTATTTGATAAAGCATATACATAACCACTTACCACCTCTGCTCAAATTCTTCCTCTTCTTCAATCATTTGTGTGATACTTCCTGAAACATCGACATTATCTGGTGTACATAAGAAGGTGTGTGGTCCAAGTTTTTGAATTTCACCTGACACAGCATAAACAGTACCACTAAGGAAATCAACAATCCGTTTTGCCTGTTGAAAGTCCACTTGTTGTAAATTGATTACAACAGAACGCCGATTAACAATATGGTCAGCTATCTCTTGTGTCTCATCATAAGAACGTGGTTCAGCTAGAACAACCTTTGCAGAAGCTTGGACTGATTTTAAACTGACAATATTTTGTCCTGTACGCTTTTCGCTTCTAGTAGAAGGTTCTTCCGTACTCTCTTCTTCTTCATCAACATATTCATAGTCATCTTCGACTGAAAATAACGTTTTGAATTTATTTTTCATGCTCATTTTGCTCACCCCGTTTCAGTAGTTCCAACTAAATTGGAACCAATTCGAATATGTGTTGCACCTTCTTCAATGGCAAGTTGATAATCATTACTCATTCCCATTGATAGGTATGTACACGGTGCATGTGCCCATTGCTTTTGTTTCATATCATCTCGTAACTCTCTTAATGATCGAAAAGTATTGCGAAGCTCTTGTTCATCTTCTACATGAGGAGCCATCGTCATCAGCCCAATTACTTTAATGGCAGGGTACGCTTCTAATGCAGTAATAAAATCCGGAACGTCTTTTCTATCTAAACCTTGCTTGGATTCTTCTCCACTAACATTAACCTGCACAAAACAGGGTAATACCTCATCCGTACGTTTATTAATTTCTTTTGCTAAAGACAAGCGATCAAGCGAATGTAAATAATCTATTGAGCCAATAACACTCTTGACCTTTCTTGACTGCAGTGTGCCGATAAAATGCCAATTTATTTGCTCTTGAGAAAGGTGTTCTTGCTTCTCAAGCAGACCTTCAAGCCTATTCTCTGCTAGATCGACAATACCAGCTTGAAACGCTTCTTCTGTACGTTCTATTGTAACATATTTCGTCACGCCAATGATTGTAATTTCTTCAGGGTTACGATTTACCCGAGTACATACTTCGGCTATATTGTTTTCAATTTTCTTTAAGTTTTGTTCTACATTCATATTTCTCTATCCTTTCATACTCCGAATCAACACAAGGTTCAAGTTTATCTAGCTGTTTTCAACCCAATGTAGCCAAGCATTCTTCCTGTTTTCCCATCTTCTTTACGGTGTGAATAAAAAGGATCATCTTGGTAGGTACAATAATGCGTTTTGAAAATGTTATTTGGCTTTATCCCACTATCAATTAATATTAATTGATGCAATTTGTGTAGGTCAAGCAAATAATGTGTCGCATCGATTTTCTGCGTAACTTCTTCTCTCCATTTACCCGGAATAAGTTGAAAAACTTTTTCATCTACTTGGTAATTTGATAAAGAAATGGACGGACCTATCGTTACTTGCAACGTAGAGATATTTGCACCGTGATCTGTTATTTTATCTACCATATGCCTCGCCATCTGGTTCACCGTGCCACGCCATCCTGCATGTGCAATCCCAATCCAGTCTGTAGCTGGATCATAGTAATATAGTGGAACACAATCTGCAAACATTGCTGTTAATAATACGTTCTCTTGTTTTGTAATTAAACCATCTATATCTTTCAATGCATCTCTATTTGTTAAAGCACCCGATCCAATTTTCGGATCATCCTTGTTAACAACATAAATGTTTGTTTGATGGGTTTGTTCACCCATAATCCAATTATGTAAAGGGAATTCTAGCAGTGTGGCAATTTTTTTTCGATTATTACGTACGCGATTTGGATCGTCAGGAACATGAAATCCCATATTTAAAGAATCAAACGGTGCAGTGCTTTCTCCACCAAAGCGCGTTGTTATTCCAGCAATACATTTTGAATTGTTACCTTGTCCATATGAGAGCTCCATAATGGATTCATTTTTTTGTTTAAAAGGTTCCAATTTGATCTCTCCTTGCATTTTTAACTATTTTATCATATAACCAGACTAAATTCTCGTCTCAATTGTATAAGCGTTAGATTTTGTCTAAAATACGTATAAATTCTTACTTATCTACTACAAATTTGCCTCTTTTATTAATATCACATCTGAACCGACAGTGACAATATGGTTCCACGGAATAATGACTTCTTCTTGTTTCCCAAATAGACCCATCATTTTGTTTTTCATTGCAATTACAACATGCGTTATAATTCCTTTATCAACATCGATTTCCAGATCAATTATGTTACCGATCTTTTCCCCACTCTCAACAAAAATAATTTCTTTAACTTGCATATTTGTTAATGTTACCATAATATGATCACCTTCCTTTTTACTACTATATGCACATAAACCTAATATTTTCGTATTATTCAACAAAACAAAAAACCCGACTACAGAAGTGTGTAGTCGAGTCCATATAAATACCAGTTTCTTTTTATTTATTCAAACATTTCTTTATTCATTTCTTGAATAGCCGCTTTCTCTAAACGGGAAACTTGTGCTTGAGATATACCAATTTCATCAGCAACTTCCATTTGCGTTTTCCCTTGGAAAAACCGTTTAGTTAAAATCATTTTTTCTCTTTCATTTAACCGATGCATACCTTCTTTTAATGATATTTGATCAAGCCAATTTGATTCTTTATCTTTATCGTCACTTATTTGATCCATAACAAATATTGGATCGCCTCCATCATTATAAATAGGTTCAAATAATGAAACAGGATCTTGAATCGCATCCATTGCGAAAACGATATCTCCATGAGAGACACCCATCTCCTCTGCAATTTCCATAGCTGTCGGATCTCTTAATGTTTTACTCATTAATTTTTCTCTCACTTGCAACGCCTTATAGGCTGTATCTCGCAGTGAACGCGAAACTCGAATCGGATTATTATCACGTAAATAACGGCGTATTTCTCCAATAATCATTGGTACAGCATAAGTTGAAAATTTTACATTCTGTCCTAAGTCGAAATTGTCAATTGACTTCATCAAACCAATACAACCAACCTGAAATAAATCATCACCATATTCACCACGGTTTTGAAAACGTTGTATGATACTTAAAACCAATCGCAGATTTCCATTCACCAGTGTTTCTCTGGCAAAAAGATCCTTATCTTCTTGTAGTTGTTTGAACAGTTTTCTCATTTCATCATTCTTAAGTACTGGTAACTTAGACGTATCTACACCACATATTTCTACTTTATGTCTTGCCATTTTCCACCCTCCCATTTGGAGATGTTACTCATGGAACAGTATCACCCGTGGGAGGATCTTTTATGCAGGAAAAATATACCGGAACGTCTCTCTATTTCCGAAAAAACAAGCCATTACTTGCTAAACCATCTTATTAAATTCTTTTTGTAAACGTCGAATAATTTTTTTCTCTAAACGTGAAATATAGGATTGTGAGATACCTAACATATCTGCAACATCCTTCTGTGTTTTTTCTTCATCACCAATTAAACCAAACCTTAATTCCATTATTTGTTTCTCTCTTTCATTTAATTGTTCCAATGCATTTCTTAATAATGATTTATCCACATCAGCTTCTACATCTTTAATTGTAATATTCTCATCTGTTCCTAAAATATCAGAAAGCAATAATTCATTTCCATCCCAATCAATGTTTAATGGCTCATCAAAAGAAACTTCTGATTTCAGCTTATTATTTTTACGTAAATACATTAATACTTCATTTTCTATACAACGTGAGGCATAAGTAGCTAATTTAATTTTTTTCTCAATATTGAATGTATTAATCGCTTTGATTAAGCCAATTGTACCAATACTGATCAGATCTTCAATGTTTATTCCTGTATTTTCAAATTTCCTTGCAATGTAGACAACAAGACGTAAGTTTCGCTCAATTAACACGGCTCTGGCGGATTTATCTCCGCTAGGTAATTTTTGTAACAGAACGTATTCTTCCTCTTTTGATAAAGGAGGTGGTAAGGGTTCGCTCCCTCCTATGTAATAAATTTCTTTTGGTTTTAACCCTAATTTTAAACGAATTTTATACCAACTTAACTTAAATTGAAACAACCATCTTCTCATAATATATCTCCCCTTCATCTTCATGCTGAGTTCGTAACAACTTCCTTAAACAATCCTGGTTGCAATAAACAATGATAACTTTCATCTGCTGTAAGATTACCAAATTGAATGCCTATCAGAACCTTAGCTATTTTAATTGATTTATTTTCATATTCGATCTTTATAAAATTCGGCTTCACCACTACAAGGAAGCGCTGATCGCCTGTAACACCTTGATACGGTACAAATTGAACTTGTGTCATTAATTGATCTGGAATACAGTCAAAATCACATGTTTCTTGTGCTTTTTTTAATTGTGCTACTTCCTCTGCCTGAAATAATTGATTAATAATTTTATAATCACATATAATAACAGGTTTTTGACTAATCGGGTCAACTAGATGGTTACCACTATCGACATAACCAATTGTCGAAACTTCCTTATCACGTAAGACAATTGTGACCTGCATATATTGATCCTGTTGAAATTTAAGTAATGCGTGCTTGTCCATCGTTTTTTTAGTAAAGATCCAGACAATTGGAAAACCTATAACAACAAACAACCAACTAATCGGATCACCATAACCACTACTCCAAGTTAAAAACCCATGTTCTGAATAATACATAGGACTTTGAATAAAAAAGTGTAAAGCTGTTAATCCACCTCCCAATGTAATAGAAATAAAGTAAAATGTGACGAGTAACTTTGCGAATCTTCGTATGTTGTGAAAACCAAATCCAGCGATTACAATCAGAATAGAATAAACTAATTTCCCAATGGGATGCAGTACAATTGAATTTGGATAAAAGATAGTCAAAGGAACTAATAACGCGGCAATTACAGCAGCAATTATGAGTGAGAATCTACCTGTCGCCATTTTTGACATCTGTTGGGTTAATAATAAAATCATCCAATCAATTAAAAAATTCAATAAAAATACTGCATCAACATAGATGGTCACTTTTTACTTCCTCTCTATTAGTTCCTTACTAATTGTTGCAAGTATATCGAAGCTATCTATAAAAGTCTGTCATATACTGTAAGGGAAATACCGCTAATTTTTAGAGTTTCGCCAATAAATTGTCGCATTAAAAATAGAGAAGAATATCCGATCATATTCTTCTCTATTTAAATTAAAACCTATTGTCTATAAAATTCTTGTTTTTAAAGAAAAAACTAAACGTGCTTGGTCCCCAATGCTTCAGAAAAAGCTTTCGGATTTCTTGGGCTGAAAATCTCTTGCAAGCGTTCTTATCTACCTAGCCTGCTAGTAATATTTCTCCAAAAAGAACCACAGCAAAAAGGACAAGTGAGCAATAGCCACTTGTCCTTTTAATCATTTTATTTATCTTCTACGGTTTCTGTTACGTAAAAATGTTGGTACATCTAACGTATCTTCTTCTTGACGTGCATTATGCGGTGTAGCTGGTTCTCGATTACCTTCTTCACGTCGTGGCTTTTCGTCCGGTTGTGCAGCTGCTTTTGGTGATTGTTTTGCAGCACTTGGTCGTTGTTGCTTTGTTTTTGCTGTATTCAACTGTGCTTCATCAAATCCTGTCGCAATAACTGTTACAACAATTTCATCTTTTAATTCCTCATTGATAACAGAACCAAATATAACATTTACCTCTTGGTCTGCCGCTGATGTAACAATATCTGCAGCTTCTTGCACTTCATACAAACTTAAATTATTGCCGCCTGTGATATTCATTAAGACACCATGAGCGCCATCAATTGAAGTTTCTAATAGTGGAGAAGAGATTGCCTTCTTAGCCGCTTCTACTGCTCTATTTTCTCCAGTAGCAATACCAATACCCATTAAAGCAGATCCTTTATCAGACATAATTGTTTTAACATCGGCAAAGTCGACGTTAATTAAGCCTGGTACAGCGATTAAATCTGATATACCTTGTACACCTTGACGTAAAACGTTATCAGCTTCACGGAACGCTTCTAACATAGGTGTATTTTTATCAACGATTTCTAATAAGCGATCATTTGGAATGACGATTAATGTGTCAACACTAGCTTTTAAACCATCTGTGCCACTTGCTGCTTGTGTAGAACGTTTCCGCCCTTCAAACGTAAATGGACGTGTTACAACACCTACAGTCAACGCTCCTAGTTCTTTGGCAACTTGTGCTATAACAGGTGCAGCACCAGTACCAGTTCCGCCTCCCATACCAGCTGTTACAAAGATCATATCTGCTCCAGCAAGTACTTCTTCTAACTGCTCTTTACTTTCTTCAGCAGCTTTTCGACCAACTTCTGGATTAGCACCTGCTCCCAATCCTCTAGTCAACTTTGTTCCAATTTGTATTTTCACTTCTGCTTTAGATAAGTTCAAAGCTTGCGCATCCGTGTTAACTGCAATGAATTCAACACCTTGCACGCCGTGTTCAATCATACGGTTTACAGCATTGCTTCCACCACCACCAACTCCGATTACTTTTATCGTTGCTAGCTGATCCATTTCTGTATCAAACTCTAACATGTTCGTTCCTCCTAATTTGCAAGTTTACAAGATTCAATGAAGTTAGCTTCCTACTTTGAAAATTCTTTCAGAAGCTATTCTAATCAAAAAAGTATTTGAATAAGTTAGCAATACCTGATTCTTTTTTCTTATTTGAACTTGATTTCTCATTTGTATTTGATGTACGTTTCTGTTTACTAGGCTTTTCAATAGCCTGATCTGTTAATGTTACAGCAGCTGATAATTCTTTACCTTGAATTTTCGCATTACGATATGCAAATTTCAAGATACCGACACCAGACGTGAATTGCGGCTCTCGGACTCCAATATAATCTGGAATGGCCATTCGAACATTTGCATGAAATAAATCTTGTGCAAGTTCAATTGCTCCAGGCATTTTAATACAACCACCTGTGAGTACGAAACCACCAGGTACTTCTGAATAGCCCATTTTCTTAATTTCACGTGCTGCAAAAGTGTAAATCTCTTCTAATCTAGCTTCAATCATATCAGAAATTTCTAATTGATTAAACGTTTGCTTTTGGTCACTTCCTATAATTGCTGCTTCAAAAGTCTCTTCTTCACGAGCATCTTCATAAAAAGCGTGACCATGACTAACTTTAATTTCTTCCGCATCTTCTGATGTAGTACGTAATCCAATAGAAATGTCTTTTGTGATATTATCTCCACCTAATGCAAATACGCTTGTGGAAACAAGGTGGTCATCTTCAAAAACGGAAACAGTAGTGCTACCACCACCTACATCAATTAAAGCGACACCTAAATTCATTTCATCTTTTGATAAAGCAATGGACCCCGTAGCTAGTGGTTGTAAACAGATATCAATAACATCTAAGTTTGCACGTTCTACACATTTTAAAATATTATGTAACATCGTTCTAGAACATGTAATAATTGTACCTTCCATTTCAAGACGAACACCAATCATTCCTCTTGGATCCGTAATCTCATCTAATCCATCAACAATAAATTGTTTCGGAATAACATCAATAATTTCGCGTTCAGGAGGTATGGATATAACTTGGGCAGCATCAATGACTCTTGTTACATCTTCATTACCTATTTCACGATTGTCACTTGCAACAGCAACAACGCCATGACATGGTTGCAATTGAACATGATTACCATTCACGCCAACAATCACGCGGTCGATTTTTAAATCTACCATTCTTTCTGCTTGTTCTACAGCAGCCCGAATAGATTGAACCGTTTGATCAATATCTACTATTGCACCTTTTTTCATCCCATTCGATTTTGCTGTCCCTACCCCAATAATGTTTAACGAATCACTTAATACTTCACCGATAATTACTTTTATTTTTGATGTACCTATATCCAGGCTGACTAAAATTTCATTGTTGTTCAAAAGTAAGGCACCTCCCAATCTAAGGCATCTGAATAGTACAAATATTAACGAATAATCAATAAAATTACAATCGATTTTTTAAAATACTTTCTCAAAATCCGATCTTTCATTCAGTATACCATTTTTATAGTCATTCTTTTAACAATATCTTTATATCTCTACTTTAGTACATTATGCAACATATTACGACTATTTTCTGTTTAAAATCGCTATTTTTTATAAATCCCCTTGTTTTTTTCTTGTTTTGAATAGATGTCGACGAATAATCGCTATATTTTGGAATAATCGAACACCAAAAGCAAATATTGCAGCTAAATAGAGATCAACACCTAATTGTACTCCTAAAAATGCTAATACAACTGCTAAACCAATATTAAAGAAAAAGCCTGAAACAAAAATCGTTTGATCGAATTTCTTGTCCAAATAAGCACGTATACCACCCAAGAGTGTATCAAGCGCTGCTAGAACGGCGATCGATAGATACAACGTATATTGTTCTGGAATCGTAATATCTGATAAAAACCCTAATGCGATACCGACGACTAAGAACAATGCTGGTAACCACATTATCCTTCACCCGCTTCGTTAGTTTCATCTATTTCCACTATTTCTAAATCGATGTTTCCATCATAAGAAGGTAAGGTAAGATTATCTTCAACGTTAATTTCAAACATCATATTTTCGATTATAAAATCATCCTTTGATTGACTAACTTCCATATAATCAAGCAACCGTTTCGGTTCATTTGATAGTACTTTAATATCAAACGGAATATCTGATAGCGCTCGATTATTAACATAAGTTTCTCCATTCACATATCGAATTGGTGTGATGCCAATATATCTTTCATTTCCAATTGCGATATCAGTTGCACCATAATTGTTCAACTCATTAATGAGACGATTTAACAATTCTGGTGTCACACTCGGATAAACTTGTGGTCCAGCTGACTCTTCATAAACCGGATTAATTGTTATGATAATTCCTCTACCTGTCTTATCCGTTAGTCCTGCTTCCATTTGCAGTGCCTCAACTGATTCCATTAAGGTATTAATCTGCTCTTGTTCTGCATTATCTTCATATAGTTGTAATGTCGTTTCTAATTCATCTAACTGTTGATAAAGCGCTTGTTGCTCCTCTTGTTCAGCTTGTAGTTGCATACGAATTTCCCACATATCCCTTGTATCCCGTTCCTTTGGTTCTTGTATAGATTGGAATTGGATCGCAATCATAAATCCAATACATGCAAATATTAGGGACAAAATGATTTTACTTTTAGTTAACAAACCGATCACCTTTCCTAATTAACTCTTGCACCCATAGCAATCTGGTCGGCAGTTCCAACCTCAACTTCTACATTATCACTTACTAGCATGTCAATTACACCGTTTTTTAGTTCTAAACTTACTTCTAACGTCTCCTGCTCACCTATCGCTTCAATCGAGAATGGTGCAGGATACTGGTTTCCATCAACAGATATTACAGGACCAACACATGTAACGTAACTATCCTTATAAATACGCTGGCCATTAATTGCAATTGCTTTTGCCCCAGCACTATATAATTCATTGATCACTAATTGAACATGACGGTCGTGAACAATATACTGATTTGTATTTTCTGTAGATGGTATATAATCCGCATCAGACAATGTTACGCTAACACCTGGTCCAGTAATAGGTAATTCTCCTGTTAGCATTTGAAGTTTACCCTTCATTTCAACGTATTCACCAATTGCTGTTTCTTGTTCACCTAATGATTTTTCAAACGTGTTTATTTCTTGACGGTAAGTGTCTACCTTTTGTTGTAATTCTCGACTTTGTTCTTCAAATTGTAGTAATTGCTGCCTGTAATAGAAATCTTTTTCCCACTCCTGCTGAGATAATTGAATAACCTCTGCTTGCTCTTTCGTATTTTGATAACTAAAGGCAACAAGAAAACCAAAAATGAATAATACAAAAGAGAGAACAACATGTTTACCCTTCAATTTCATTTTCTGCCTCCTCTTCAGTTTCATCCTTTTTCTTATAAGGATCGAACACTGCTCCACCTTCACCAATACGAATAATGCCCTCTTTCTCTTCTAGCTGACTAACGATAGATGGGTACGTTTGTAGGTATTTGGCGAAATTTCTAATGGAGGATTCTACTTGATAACCATCATCCATAAATAACAAAACTTTATATGGATTTGCATCTGTTGGCTTCCAATAGATCTCAGATATTAACGTAGAGACAGTAGTAGGTAATTCCTGCAGTTCCTCAGCAATCTCCTGAATATAAGTATCCTTTGCAAAATCAATTAAAAGAGGGGCATCACCTTTCCATTTAGAGACCTCAATAGAATCAATAACTTCCCCATTTTCTAGTAGTGGCATATAGCTATCTTCCAATTTTATGTAAGCAACTTTTTCTAACTCTTCCACATTAATTACAATTGAATTCGGTAATTTTCTTTGGACTTGTACATCTTTTAATTCTGGATGTTTTTTAATTTTCTCAACAGTGTCACTCAAGCTAACACTCCACAAGTTATTCTCATTTGATAATTCGCTTAATTCAACAATTACATCCTCTTCTACATATTCATTTCCATTCACTACAATATGTTGTATATAACTAAGAGGAGATTGTAAATATACAACTATTGAAATCAAGATAAAGAATAATGATAAATAGAAAACTAAACGTCTATTTGTTTTCTTTTTTCTTGCTTCTTTTAGCTTTGGAATTCGATCCTCTATGGATATAACTTTTTTCTCTGCCATCTCCTCATTCTTCCTTTATCGAAACAAAATAACAATCCTATATAAACAAATTGTTTGAACTACATTAAAATAGTTCGTCACACTAAAAGTATATCATATTTTTTCGTTAAAAGTTGTAAGATTTACTGATCCAAAAGATGGATTTTTTATCAAATTTCATCTTTTTTCGTCGAGTTTGTTGGATAATATGACAACAAATTATTTAATTCCGATTTATTCAATCAAAAAAGCTCATCTTTTTGTGAAAGATAAGCTTTTTAATTAGAATATATAAAGTATAAATAATTATACCACTCAACTTTCTCACCAAAAAAGTGAGTGCCACTCATTGCCTGTTTTAAGTTTGACATTTAGCTGTCATATTGCTTGACAATCTTTAAAAAAGGCTGCTTTCTAAAAGACTGTCATATTACAAACATTCATAGACTCTGACATAACGTTCCTTGCGTCGGAATAATCATCAACTGTGACGTAAAGTTCTAGTCTTACTCGCTACGTCAGCAAATGCTTTCCCTTTCCACGGGCACGGCCTCAGCTAACTTAATAAAGCAAAGAACGCTTTACTAAGTGGATCTTCGGCTCGCGCTGTTCCCGTAGGAGTGTCAAGCATTTGCTTCCTTCGCTAGTTAGTGGAAATATTTTTAAGTGTAAGACAGAATCAATCGAAACATTTTCAAGAGACTAATGATTAATGTGTTTATTTGTAGTTCATAAAATGTTTAAAGACAAAACTAGCGGAGCAATTGAAGTTGGTGAGACTCCAGTGGGAACAGCGCGAGCTGAAGCCGTGCCCACGGAAAGCGAGCCCATTTCAATTGTGGAGCGGGTATGGAATCTACGTTGCAGTTTCTCTCAAGTTAGTCAGTCAAAGCACCATGATGCTTACGAAAGGAGTACGAAGTCAACTTCACCTTTGGAAGTCTTCTTAGTTATATCAAGACTTATTTGCCAATTTCACTTTACGAAAATGAGTATATAATGTTTATTCGTTACTATATTTGCTAATATTTATAATAATACCCATTGCGGCTAATGTTAACGTAAGAGAAGATCCTCCGTAACTCAGGAAAGGCAATGTAATTCCTGTTACTGGAATTAATCCAATTACGACACTCATATTGATAATTACTTGCAAGGCAATCATAACTGTTATGCCTAATCCAAGTAGCATGCCAAATTTATCAGGTGCAGCTAAACCTATTTTAGTACCTCTCCAAAACAATATAAAGAATAGACTTATAAGTATTAATGCGCC
Organism: Paraliobacillus sediminis; assembly: GCF_003426055.1. Lineage (NCBI taxonomy): Bacteria > Bacillati > Bacillota > Bacilli > Caryophanales > Bacillaceae > Paraliobacillus > Paraliobacillus sediminis. Next base: position 273,245 of record NZ_QJSI01000003.1, on the reverse strand, counting down.
GATAAACCCAAGTTCTTCAGCTAAGATAGCGAAGATAAAATCATTGTGTGGTTCCGGAAGATAAAAAAACTTTTGTAGGCTATTTCCAAATCCCATTCCTAATAGTCCACCTGGTCCAATTGCATAGAGCGATTGGATAATTTGAAACCCATTCCCTAATGGATCTTCCCATGGATTTAAAAATGCTGTAATCCGATTTATTCGGTAAGGGGCTGAAATAATTAAACCAGTAAAGCCGATCACACCTAAAATACCTAGACCTACAAAATGGCTAATCCTAGCTCCAGCTACAAATAATAAAACAAAACATGTTAAGATAACAATCACCCCTGTACCCAAATCCGGTTGTAGCATAATAAGTCCAAAACCGGTAAATATCAGTAACAGTAATGGCAAAAACCCCTCTTTAAAGGATGTAATATACCGCTGTTTTTCAGCTAGGTAAGTGGATAAGAAAATTACGAGACCTAATTTCATAAATTCCGCTGGTTGAATACTGAAGGCACCTACACCAATCCAGCTCCTTGCTCCACCACGAACTAAACCCACTCCAGGTATCAACACCGCAACCAATAAAATAAAACACGTAATTAAAATAACTTTTGAGTAGGTCCGCCATACTTGGTAAGGAACACGTGCTACACTGAACATCGCAACCAAACCGACAGTTGCAAATAGAAGTTGGCGCTTAGCAAAATAAAGGGAATCGTTAAATTTATAATCGGCCCAAATTGCTGATGCACTATATACCATAAAAACTCCGATTAATAAAAGCGCCAATATAGTGATAATCAAAAGGTAATCAGGACGTAATTGTGTTTTATGTTTACTTTCCACCTTGAAATGACCCCATTTCCACTCGCATATAAATAAGAATGTAAAAGCCTCACCTTCCCAATTAACAAGGAAGATGAGGCCTTTTGTACAAGCCCTTATTTTAATGTATGCACAGCTTCAATAAACATGTCTCCTCTTTCTTCAAAAGTTTGATACTGATCCCAACTTGCACAAGCTGGTGACAAAAGAATGATATCCTTTTCGTCTGAAAGTTGAAAGGCTTGATCAACAGCTTGTGCCATATTATCAGCAAACAGAATATCTTCTACACCTGCTTGTTGTCCTGTTTCATTTAATTTAGTAGCTGTCTCACCAAATAGGATCATTGCTTTCACATTTTTCAAGTAAGGAATTAGTGAATCAAAATTATTCCCGCGATCCAAACCACCAGCTAATAAAATAACAGGTTGTTCGAAAGAGTCTAGCGCTTTTGAAGTTGCTAAAATATTAGTCGCCTTTGAATCGTTATAAAATAATCGCCCTTGTACTTGATCGACATATTGGGTTCGATGTTTCACGCCCGGGAATGTCGTTAGCACTTCTACAATTCCATCCCTCGTTGCGCCAGATAGTATGCTTGCAGCTATTGCAGCTAAGATATTTTCTAAATTATGATCCCCAACCAAACGAATCTCTTCTCGTGCAATAATTCGTTCATTTCTAAAGTAAACATACGTTTCATCACACCACGCACCATTTGTAAGTTCTTTTTCACTAAGACTAAATGGTACCTTTGTTGCCATAGTATTTTCAATTAATTCAGCAATTTCACTATCCGATGCATTATAAACGAGATAATCCTCTTCTGTTTGATTGACAAAGATACGTGCTTTTGCATCTTTATAATTCTCAAAGGTTTTATGATAATCTAGATGTGCTTGAAATAAATTTAACATTACAGCTATATGTGGTTGGAATTTTTCAGTTCCCATTAATTGAAAGGAGGATAATTCTACTACCATTGTTTCCTCTTTTTTAAGATTTTCAGCTATTTCAACTGCTACCTTACCTATATTACCTGCTAATTTACTTCCTTTATTACTCTTTTGTAACATTTCATGTATTAATGTAGTCGTTGTTGTTTTGCCATTTGAACCCGTTATCCCTATGTATGGCTCAGTAATAAGGTAATGAATAAGTTCGATTTCTGTAATTATTGGTATACCTTTTATTTCCGCTTCTTTTATAAGTTCATTTTCATAAGGAATACCTGGATTTTTCACGACAACGTCCACTTCATCTAATAAAGTTAATGGGTGTGAGCCAGTTGTCACTTCTATCCCTAATGCATGTAATTCAGCAATGACTGAGTCACTCGCTACCTGTAAGTCATTCGCTCTGACTGTGCATCCATTTTTCACTAAAACTTTACACGCTGCTGTTCCACTCTTAGCTAAACCAAGTACTAAAACGTTTTGATATGGGAAATTTTTTAGCTTATTCATGTTAACCACACCTCAATGTAAATTCCTAACGCAGCACATAAAAGTCCAACAAGCCAAAAGGTAGTGACAACGCGCCATTCTGACCAACCTTTTAGTTCATAGTGATGATGTAGTGGACTCATTTTAAATACCCGTTTTCCAGTCGTTTTAAAAGAAATAACTTGAATGATAACAGATAATGTTTCAAGCACAAAAACACCACCGATAATAACAAGCAATAATTCCATTTTTGTTAAGATAGCTATTGCAGCTATCGCGCCACCTAAGGCTAAGGAACCAGTGTCACCCATAAATACTTTAGCTGGATGTGCATTAAATACTAAAAAGCCTAATAGCGCTCCGACTATCGCTAATGAGAAAATTGTCACTTCAAATTGAGGAATACCATACCACGCCAAAATGCCAAAAGCACCAAATGCAATTGTTGCAGTTCCAGCTAGTAGTCCATCTAAACCATCTGTTAAGTTAACCGCATTAGACGCTCCTACAATCATAACAATAACAAAAATCGCATATCCCCATCCTAAATCGAACTGTATACTCGTACCTGGAATTGAAATATAAGTCGAAAAATCCTGCATGACTAATACGACATAAAAAATACCGGCAATTAGCACTTGACCGAACAATTTCTGTTTAGATGTAAGACCCAGATTTCTTTTTAATACTACTTTGATAAAATCATCTAAAAAACCAAGGATACCATATCCGATTAATACTAGGATAAGTAGCATTGTTTCTGAATTTATTGAACTAGCATTAAATTTATTGGTAATGATTAGAGTCGTAATTGTGACACTTAAAATAATCATAACACCACCCATTGTTGGCGTTCCTGTTTTCTTCATGTGTGACTTTGGTCCTTCTTCACGTATGCTTTGACCAAACTTTAACCGACGTAAAAGTGGTATGAAAATTGGTGATAACAGGACGGTAATTAAAAATGCAATACTCATCGTAATTATTAATACATATTCATTCATGATCTATTTCCTCCTCTATTAGTCAAACCGCCCATTGTTTTTTTAAAAATTATAATAGTCGATCAATAATTGTTTCTAACTTTATTCCTCTTGATGCTTTCACTAAAATTAATGTCCGTTCATCTAAATACCCTTCTAAAAAAGTTATCGCTTCTTCTTTAGTCGTAAAGTGTTTTGTCTGAATCGATGGATTTTGTTGTTTTACTGCTTTACTTATTTCATTAGCATCTTCACCAATTGTACATACATACGCGATTGGCGGGGATATTACATCTGCAATCGAACGGTGAAAATCTTTAGACGAATCTCCAAGTTCATACATATCACCTAAGACAACAATCTTTCTTTCGTATCCTGTAATTTCTTTGACTACGTTAATTGCTGCTTTCATTGATGTCGGAGACGCGTTATATGCATCATTAATTAGTGTTACACCAGATCTTCCTTTAATCATTTCAAAACGCATTCCAGTCCGATCAACTTTTAAAAAGGATTGTTGCATCTCTTTCTGTTCCATACCAAGTTTTCGTGCTATTTCAATTGCAAAGGAAGCATTTTTGGCATGGTGCATTCCTAGTAATGGGATTTCATATGTATCATTGCCCATTAGCCGAAAGCTAGAATGTGAAGGAAGCATGCTAAATTGATCAATTACTACGTGATTAGAAAGGTCAAAACCTATTTTGATCGTTTCAACTTTATCACTATATGGTAATAATAATGATTCATCGCCATCAATTAACAAGGTGCCGCCAGACTTTAAACCACTTAAAATTTCAGCCTTTGCTTTAGCTATACCAGCTCTTGTGCCTAGATACTCAATATGAGATTCACCAATATTTGTAATTACCGCAATATCTGGTTCAGCTATTTTTGATAAACGTTCCATTTCACCAAAATGATTCATTCCCATTTCTAATATAAGCATTTCAGTATCTTTTGGCATTGATAGGATAGTTAAGGGTAAACCAATATGATTATTTAAATTCCCATCGGTATAATGTGTTCGATAGCGACTTGATAAAACAGTTGCTATTAAATCTTTGGTCGTCGTTTTTCCATTTGAGCCCGTTACGCCTATAACAATTGGATTTATCTTCAAACGATAAGCATGAGCTAATTGTTGCAATGCTACTAATGTGTCCGTAACAAAGAAAACAGGAAAATCCGTTGGCAAAAACTTCGGCAACGGTGTATCTTTTTCCCATATAGTAGCAACTGCACCTTGTTCAATTGCTTGATTCATATAGGTATGCCCATCAAATTTGTCCCCTTTTAATGGAACAAACAATGCATGTGACATTGGTTTTCTACTATCTGTGGTAACCTCATTAATTACAAATTGATCATGTATCGATCCCTTTGCATCAGGAAATAATTCCACTAGAAACGGTAAGGTAAATAACATAGTGATAACTCCTCAGTAAACAGTAATACATCCTCTTGCATAAACAAATTATTTATTCTTGCTTTAAACGTTGTTCTATTGCATGCTTCGCAACTTTACGATCATCAAAATCTACTGTTTTCGAACCAATAATTTGGTATGTTTCATGGCCTTTTCCAGCAATTAATATCATATCATTTCTTTTTGCCATTGCAATACTTTTTTCAATGGCATCTTTGCGATCTATAATAACCTCGTAATTAGACATTTCAACCCCAGCTATCATGTCTTCAATAATGACAGACGGCTCTTCAGATCGTGGATTATCAGATGTGAAAATAGCGTGAGCAGCATACTTAGTAGCAATGTTTGCCATTAGAGGGCGTTTCGTTTTATCACGATCACCACCACAACCTACCACTACATAAATATCACCTTTCGCAAAAGCGCGCATGGTCTGCAATACATTTTCAAGTGAATCAGGTGTATGTGCATAATCAACAACTACGCCATATGTTTGACCAAATTGAACAGGTTCAAATCTACCACTTACACCAGCTGTTTCTTCCAATGCAGCTTTAATTATTGTTAAAGGAATATCTGATAATAAACTAGTAGCTACAGCCGCCAACATATTATAGATACTAAACTTACCCATTAACTTACTTGAGATAGCTATATTTCCTTTATAAGTCACAAGTTCAAACGACGTACCATTTGCATTCAACTCTAAATTTGTCGCGCGAACATCTGCTTCATTGTCGATACCATACGTGATAACAGGCTGTGTTGTTGCATGAATAAACCTTTCGCTGTATGAATCATCTTGATTAATTACGGCATATTTCGGGTTTTTTGCATCATATCTGTTTCCTAATTGTTGAAATAATTGACTCTTTGCTTGAAAATAACTTTCCATATCAGCATGATAATCTAAATGGTCCTGTGACAAATTCGTATAGACTGCAATATTAAAGTCACATCCATTAACTCTCCCCATTTCTAAAGCATGAGAGGACACTTCCATAATAGCTGTTTCTATCCCACTATCGATCATCTCTTTAAAACCTTTTTGTAAAAAGGAAGCTTCAGGGGTTGTATTCGCTACTGGAACTTTCCTTTCTCCTATTTTCATCTGAATCGTTCCAATTACTCCTGTTTTTTGTTGATTTTTTTGAAATATTTCATCTAACAGATACGTAACACTTGTTTTTCCATTCGTACCAGTGATCCCAATCAGTTGTAAAGCTTGTGTCGGATTATCATAATAGCTATTAGCTAAAAGTCCAACGGCTTTAATCGTATCACGCACATATATAACGGGAACAGTACAATCATCTAATGGCTTTTCAGCTACTATTGCATGCGCACCATTTGCTTCAGCTTGTTTAGCAAAGTTATGTCCATCAACTGTGTAACCATCGATACAAATAAACAAGTTACCTTTTTGGACTTCTCTCGAATCAATTGTTACACCATTTATTTCTATATTAGCTATTGTCTGATCCACTTGGTATACAGGGATAATGTTTAGTACTTCTTTTAGTTTTTTCATGGCTTTCATCCTTACTATCTTTACTAATTATTTTTAATTAACTTTGATTTTCATCACAACTTCTTTAGTATAACAAATTTAACCTTAATCTTCATGATTAATCGTATCTATTTTTAATCAGAAAAGTAAAGACGTACTGTTTCTCCTTGTTCTACCTTTGTCCCTGCCGCAGGAGCTTGCTCGATTACCTTATCTCCTTCACCAGAAGCCTCTATTGAAAGATTAATTAAGTATTCTTGTAATTCATTACGAGACACGCCAATTAAATCTGGCACCTCAACTAATGGTTGATCGGGCCATTGATACTCTTTCCCTAATCCTTCAGTCGTTGTAGGTACGCCCATCGCGCGTAAACTATCTTCCATTATATTTCCTACAATTGGAGCAGCTACCACCCCACCAAATTGCACCGTGTTCTTCGGGTTATCAATGGCTAGGTAGACAACAATCTCTGGGTCATTAGCAGGAGCAAAACCAATAAAGGAAACGATATGATTATCCTTCATATACTGGCCATCTTCACCAACTTTTTGTGCTGTTCCCGTTTTACCACCTACACGATACCCTTCTACATAAGCACCTCTACCAGTTCCTTTAGCAACAACACTTTCTAGGGCCTCTCTTATTTGAGCAGAAGTATCATTTGAAATGACTTGTCTTTTCAAGCTCGGCTCAACTGTTTCCACACTCTCACCAGATACTGGATCTAACCATTCTGAAGCAACATACGGTTCATATAAGTAACCACCATTGACTGCTGCCGAAACAGCCATAACTTGCTGAATTGGCGTGACTGATACACCTTGCCCAAATGATGTGGTTGCTAGTTCAACTGGACCTACTTGATCTAAGTTGAATAATATACCATTCTCTTCACCGAATAAATCGACACCTGTCTTTTCACCAAAACCAAAATCATCAATATAAGAAAACAATTTTTCTTTACCAATTTTTTGACCTAAAGAGATAAAACCAGGGTTACATGAATTCTGAACAACTTCTAAGTAGGTTTGCTGGCCATGTCCACCAACTTTCCAACAGTGTAATGTTGCACCACCAACCTCCATACTTCCATCATCAAAAAATTCATCTTCGTATAAATCAACGACTTTTTCTTCTAGCGCTGCTGCTAATGTAATAATTTTAAATGTAGAACCAGGTTCATATGTACTCCAAATCGGTAAATTCCGATTATAAATATCTGCATCTACTGATTGATAGTCTTCAGGATCAAAATTAGGTCTTGAAGCCATTCCAAGAATTCCACCTGTATTGGGATCAACTGCAATTGCTAACGCGCCATCTGGATTATACGTCGCTTCCGCTTGATCTAACTCTCTTTCTATAATCGTTTGTACTTTCGCATCAATCGATAATTTCATATCTAAACCATCAGTTGGGGCTTGATACGTATCTGCCAAGCTTGGTAGCCGCTGACCTTTAGCATCAGAATAGAAAGATAGACTTCCTTTTTCCCCGCTTAGCTCTTCATCATAATATAGCTCTAATCCCATTAAACCTTGGTTATCTATCCCACTAAAACCTAAAACATGAGAAAGATAGTCACCATTAGGATAATAGCGTTTTGTATCTTTAGCAACGTAAACCCCATCTAAAGCTAACGTTTGGACCGCATCTGCTTGTTCTTCCGTAACCTTTCTGCCTTCATTGAATCTTACAATACTTGTGTTTTTAGTTAATTCTACTAACATATCTTCTTCCGATATTTCTAAGATATTACTCAGCAATCCTGCAACTCTTTCTGGTTGTTCAATTTGTCTAGGAACAATCATTACCGTTGGAGCTGTAACATTTTCTGCTAACACTAAGCCATTCTTGTCCAAGATTTGACCACGTTCCGCTTCAAAAGCAATATCTCTACTCCACGAAGCTTCAGCCTTATCCATTAGTTCGTCACCCATTATAAATTGGACATAACCTAAGCGAATCGTTATGACGAAGAACAAAAGAAAGGCAAAAAGAAATACAGTGACAATTCGTTTTCGCATCGTTACATTTGATACACGTTTCATGGCATAATAACTCCTCACATTATCCAAGTAAAGTTGTATCTAGTATATGTAAATGTTAAACGAATAGAACACTGTATCAATTTGAATGATTGACACAAATCAATCATTTTCTTCTATTGTTTCTTCTCACTATTCTCCCGTATTTTCAGGTGGGGCAAATTCAACCATAATATACGTGTTCTCACTTATATCAGAACCAGCTTTAACACTCTGTGATGTTGCATAGCCACTTCCTATATATTCTAAATCCAAATCAACTAATTCACCTAGCTCTATAACATTTCGCACAGACCACCCCGAAATGTTTGGCATCGTTGGTTTATCTGTTACTAACATGATATGTTCACCTGATACTACTTTTTCGCCAGCTTGAACCGATGAATCAGTTATCGACGTACCATTACCAATCAAGGTGACTTTTAAACCGTCCTCTTCTAAATTAGCTTTGACTTCATCTACAGATTTTCCACTAACCTCTGGAAATGTATATGTTGAAACAGTTTCCTGTACTTCTTTATCTGGTTGAATATTTAGGTAATGTAAACTATTCTCCATTACATTTTTAAAAATATATGAAACTGCTGCCGATCCAGATTCTCCTACTTCTAATTTTGGTTGTTGAACAGTAATGTACATAATCAGCTCTGGGTCTTCCTTAGGTGCCATTCCTAAAAAGGAAAAGATATAATTATTCGCTCCAGTTAAATAACCACCCTGTGACAGTTGTGCTGTTCCTGTTTTACCAGCAACAGAGTAATCAGATAAATTATAAATATTATGCGCTGTTCCATCTTCTGCGGTAACAACTGTTTCTAATATATCAAGCACTTGGTCTGATGTTTCTTCAGATATTGGATTTCCTACTACTTCTGATTCCGTTTCTTCAATAGTTTCTCCAGTTTCACTATCAGTAATTTTTGATATCACATACGGTTTCATCATATTACCATCATTAGCAATTGCCGTTGCAGCTTGGATTAATTGAATTGGCGTAACTGTTGAGCCTTGTCCATAAGCAGTTGTTAGCTTCTCGATCGTATAATTATACAAGATTGTTCCTGCTTTTTCTCTAGGTAAATCAATACCTGTATCCTGATCAAAATGAAACGCCTTTAAGTATTCCAAGAATGTTTCGGTCCCCATTTTCTCCCAAACCAACTTAGAAACAGCAACGTTTGAAGATCGACGAATACCTTCATTATAATCAATCATGCCCCATGATTGATTATAATCTGTAATCGGTTTTTCAATCTCATCAATTTTATATCTTCCAGATTGATAGAGTTCATTCCCGTTGTAGACACCTTCTTCAATAGCTGCCGCTAAAGTAAAAGCCTTAATTGTCGAACCAGCTTCAATTGGTGTCGATACCACATCGTTATACCAATTTTCAACATTCTCAAGGTCATTCGGATTATAACTCGGTCGATTACTCATCGCTAATATTTCGCCAGTTTTCGGGTCAATTACTGTGGCGGTAATACGCTCAGGATCATAATCTTCTACTACTTGTGACATCGCATCCTCTAGGAACGTTTGAATTTTTTGATCAATCGTTAGATACACATTGTTTCCATCTTCTTCTTCTTGAATAACTTCATCAGGATCTAGTAATTTGGTATTGTATTTATCGCGTTGATACGAAATAGAACCATTTGTTCCTTGTAAATAGTCATCTAACTGCGCTTCAATTCCTGTTATTCCCGTAATAATAGAATCATCATTTTTTTGAGCAAGGCCTATTATCTGAGAGGCAAACGTACCATTTGGATAATAACGTTTTGCTTCTTCATCAAAATTCAATCCTGGTAGATCAAGTTCTTCTATTTCTAACTTCGTTTCTTGACTTAATTGGCTACCATTTGTTCCAAATTCCACTTGAAATTTGTCGCTTTCTATCCCCGATTGGAGAATTGATTTAATCTCCGCAACTTCCATTTCCAACAAAGGTGCCAAAGCAACAGCTGTCGCATCCACATTATCAACATGTTTTGGTTTATCAGGGTCTGATGAATAAGCCTGATCAACAATCGCATACAAACCATATGTGGCACGATCTTGCGCAAGATCCATGCCATTACGATCATAAATGGTGCCTCGATTAGCTTCTATCGCGTAATTATTAGTCCTGCGATCATCAGCCCAGTCTTGCAAATCAATCCCCTGAATTTCACCGGTTGCCTGAATGTATAAAAAACGGCCGGATAGTGTTAAAAATATCACGACAAATATAATTATGAATAGATTCGCCATAGTCGATGTCGTTTTATTTTTCTTCACGTTTATCTCCCCATTACTGTTTCTATTCAGAAATTGTTGCTGTTTGTTTCACTTCTGTGTTTTGAATTTTTAATCCGTTCTCTTTTGCAATACGAAGAATGCGATCAGGATTACTATATTCTTTTACTTGATACGTTAAGTTGGCGTTTACCGTCTCTTGTTGTTGCACGCTACTTTCCAAACTTTGAATATCACGATTTAACGCATCTAAATTCGTACTAAATGATACAACATAAAATAATGTTGCTGCTGTAGTTAAAGAAAAAATCACATAAAGAAACTTTTCTCCGGATGTTATCCAACGCTTCGTTACATCTACCTTAACTTGTCTTTTTGGTTTCGTTTCTGTATACAGTTGTTCTTTTCTTTCAGCAGCCTGTTGTTGCCAATTTCTAGCTTCGCTAGCACTCATGCCTGATCCCGCCCTTCTTTAAAGAAAAATTGATCATTCCAAGGCTTTACCTTTTCAACAATACGTAACTTTGCAGAACGTGCACGCCTATTATTATCTAGTTCTTCTTCATCAGCCACAATTGGCTTTTTCGTAATTTGCTTAAATGGTGGTTGACTTGTCTCTGGAATAATCGGAATATTTCTAGGAAGTGGTGGTAACGAACTCCACTTCTTAAAAGCTTGTTTACATATCCTGTCTTCTAAGGAATGAAATGTAATCACAGCAATTCTTCCACCAACGGATACAGACTCTGCAGCTTGATGCAAAACATCATAAAACGCATGTAATTCATCATTTACCGCTATCCGAATTGCCTGAAATACACGCTTTGCAGGATGACCACCCGTTCTTCTTGTAGCTGCTGGTATACCTTCTTTAATAATCTCTGCAAGTTCAACAGTTGTTTCAATTGGCTTCACTTGTCTGGCTGCTTCAATTTTACGAGCAATTTGTTTAGAGAATTTCTCTTCACCATATTTAAAAAAGATACGAACCAACGCTGCATATGACCACGTATTAACAACTTCATATGCTGATATTGCTTGCGTTTGATCCATTCTCATATCGAGTGGCGCCTCATGTTGATAGCTGAAACCACGTTCACTCTGATCTAATTGTGGAGAAGATACGCCAAGATCAAATAAAATACCATCTACTTCATCAATTTGGTGTTCTGCCAAAACATCTTGTAAATATCTAAAATTCGAATGCACAAACAACATTTTATTGTCATGTGCAGCTAACCTTTTTTTTGCTGCTTCTAAAGCAATCTGATCTTGATCAAACGCTACCAGTAATCCTTCATCATTTAGCTGTTCAACTATTTTTTCAGCATGGCCACCGGCACCTAATGTACCATCAACATATGTACCATTTGGGCGAATATTTAATCCTTCTACTGCTTGAAGCTGTAACACACTCTCGTGTTCAAACATTCTTCCACCTTCTTCTTTTAATAAAACATCAATTGTCTATGTTTTAGTTCACATTTATATTTTCAAAAATCTATATCCAGCATATTTTCTGCAATTTCAGAAAAAGATTCTTCAGACTCTTCAACATAGCCTGTCCAAGCTTGATCTGACCATATTTCAACTCGATTAGAAACACCGATAACAGCACATTCTTTATCTAGTACAGCATATTTGCGGAGTGATGCAGGAATATTTATTCTTCCCTGCTTATCTACTTCACATTCAACTGCCCCGGAAAAGAAAAACCGTGTAAATGCTCGGGCATCTTTTTTCGTTAATGGTAATTTTTTTAACTTTTCTTCTAAAAGGTGCCATTCATCTATGGGATAAGCAAATAAGCATTGGTCTAAACCTCTCGTAATGACGAAGGTTTCTCCAAGTCCATCTCTGAATTTGGAAGGAACAATGATGCGACCCTTGGTATCAATATTATGTTTGTATTCTCCCATAAACATATAGATCGCCCACCTTTTTTTCTATCTTACCACAACCCCCCACTATCCTCCACCTTTTTTTAAAATTGATACCAATACGCTCCAAATTAATGCCTACCAGCCATGCATCTCGCTTATTTGGTAAATAATGTAAGACTTTAATACAGTTAAAAAAGGCGCTAACCTTTTGGTTAGCGCCTTTTTTATACCTTTATTATCTTTAGTGGTAAGTTGTGGGGATTAAAGTGTGACAAGATAATGAAAGTGTTTAAATGTATAAGATTGATTGATTATATCTTTTATCCAATTTTCTCCATACTGATTAATAAAGGAAACTGCATTCCATGATCTTTCTTGTAAGCCATTATTAGGGTGTAACGACACATGCAGCATATCAAACATTTCAATCGTTTGATGGTGTTTTTCCTCAAGATTTTTCTCTAATGCTTCTTGTAAATAGTCAACACTTTGTAAGAGATATGTTAAATTTTTCTCAGCCAATTTTTCAAGATCTGGTCCCATTGATTTCGCCACACCTTGTAAAGGCTGGTGAACGTGCTCAATCGACTGTTTCACTTGTTCAACTAATGTGTCTAGCGGCGGATTTAATTGCGAACCTATCCAAGATAATTTGGCTTGTAATGCTCCTGTTCGAATTACTTCTCCGACATCCATACCTTGCTGTTTTACTTTTTTCTCACTCTTACGATCCAACAATGTAAATGATAATCGCGGTAATACAGGCGGCATTTTGTACCCTAACGCATGAAATGCTGGTTTTAAAATAGACCAATATCCTAATTCACCTGGTCCCGCCATAAACGCAAGCGTAGGAAATAAACACTCCTGCATCAACGGCCTTGTTACTACATTATTACTTAATAATTCGGGGCTTTTTTCAGCTATTTCTAGTAATTCAGCCGTTGTAAAATGACATTCTTGATTTTTACCAGACCACTTTTCTTTATCCGTTTTAACTAACAAAATACGTTCACCATTTAAATGATAAAATAAGTGACCGTCTTCTTTCGTAACATCAACAGATATAGAATAACCGTTTCTTCGCACTGTTTGCAAGCTTTGATATACATCCTTACTTATTTCTGGTTGCTGCGTAATCATGGCTTGAAAATATTCTTTCTCTAATTGACGCACCATCGGATTACCCGAGTCAATTAATACTAAACCCTCACCTTTAAACAGGACATTCGTAATTTCTGCAAAAAAATCCACATACGTATCTGCATGACTTAACGCCTGCTTTACTTGTTGATAGATTTTTTTTGTATGTATGGTTTCATCCAACTCTTTAAAAAGTAATTCTAACCAATCAGTAGTCATTTGATTGTCTATTGGTAAATGTGACATGGATTGCTTTTCTTTCACATAGTGTGCAATTTTATGTTTTCTCATTTTACCTTGTTGTTGCGGGACCATAATATGATTGATTTCGGCAAAGTCATGATCTTCTCCAGCAATCCAAAATACTGGAATAACAGGAATCCCTAGGGCATCTTCCTGCTTTTTCGCAAATGTAATAATAGAGATCATTTTATGAATTGTATAAAGCGGTCCTGTTAAAAGTCCCGCCTGTTGACCACCAATAACGGTAACACTTGTTGGATCTTTTAAACGTTCTATATTAGCAAAGACCGCTTCATCTCCATGCCATTTTTCATTTAATTGCTTTAATACAGAAACAAGTTGAACTCGATCATAGGATTGGTTATGTAAGTCTGATACGCGTTGTTTCATCGTTTCTTCCGAAAATGGATCATAATCGAAGTGTTGCATAATTTCTTGTTTTTGTTGATAATAATCTTCTAGTAACTTACTATGTGCTAATGTTATGGGATTAATGGTCACAAGTACCTGCTCCTTCTGTTATATGTTCTTCTATTTAAGCTAGATTATATAATTGCATAATTATGTTTAAAATATTTCTGTTATATACGAATAAGTCCAAGTATGATACCTGTAATGCCTAGCAAGACATAGGCAACAAAAAAGCAAAGAAACATAGAACGCCAAAACAATTTAAAAGCATGCTTAAAAATAATCTCATGCGTAAATTTCCACTGTAAAATAACAAAACTCATCAAAACTACTAATAAAAAAAGAATGATACTACCGATATAGGATGACTGAAATAAATGATCCAACATTATCATAACAGAAATAATATAAAATAGCGTAGAATATGCAATACTACGATGCAATGCCTTTTTGGGATGCTTGTATATTCTTTTTAAGATGTAATAAAGTCCAACTGTAACTACTATAGGGAATGTAATAAAAATCGCTACTATGTATGCAATAAGGTGTGACATTTACTTCGACCCTCTAACTTTAATTTCTACGGTTATAAAGCACTTTTAACTTTCTATTCTTTTCATAAAACGAACGCCTTACTAATACCAGTTAAATCGAGCCAATTATGACACCTTTCGTGAAGGTACGTCAAGATAATCGTTCTATTTGTTTTAAACTCAATTTGCGCATTGTTATTTCTATTTCCATACCTTAGCATATAATAATGTTATTTATACGTCTAGTCCAAATTAGTTTATGGAATCTATTTAAATATTCCTAACTCAACTATCTCACAAAAAAAGAAGTGCGACTCGTTAACTGTTTTAAATTTAAAGTATAACGGTTATATTGCTTGACAGTCTTAAAAAAGCCTGGTTTCAAAAGATTTTCTTTTATTACGAAATAGCTTATAGCAACATAACACACTCGCTACAGAAGCAAGTCGGCTCCCTTTATGGTGGGTACAGAGAAACATTAGATATGCTTGTCTTCATTCATAACTGTGATTTTAAACATATGAAAGAATGCAGACACTATGCTAGCAAAGTATATTTCCAGATCGGTACGTTCAATTACTATCAAGCTCGAAAGATGAAATGAGGAGCATGAAGTCAAATTCAACTTTGGATTGCAGGTTTTAGTATGTAATAAAGTTACTTATTTGTTTTTTTGTAAATAAAAAGCCTTGCAAACTTTCTACAAGGTCTATAATTTAATAGTTGGTTTATCAAAATTTCCCCATAATCGTTGCATTTCATTAATTACCTCTTCATATTTTGCAACTTGTTGCTTTAATGCATTATTCTCCTCTATTATGTCATTTACTTGTTGATAATCGATAGTCTGCTTTTGTTCGATCGCATCATAATTACCTTTTACTTTTTCTAGAATTGCAATTGCGGCTTCTAATGTTAGATGTTGATTGCTTTCAGTAGGAAGATAGGTTGACTCATGTGGTTGTTTTTTTCTTTCTATTTTAGCTACATCAATCGCTTGTTGATACTGTTTTCGTATGGAAGCATTCCACCTAAAACCGCAAGCAGCTGGCGTTCTAACTAACCTTTTACCAACTTCTTTAAAAGCCTCCAATTGGGTTTTGCCATTGCGTATATAACGCAAAACAGTCTCTGCTAATAGCGCATCTTCATCCGGTGACCACGCATCTTGTCTAGTCGTACTCATTTTATTCCCCCTCCTATTACTTTTGCTATTACTATATGCAAAAAATAGGAGTACTAGAATCAAAACCATCTATTTTAATTAGCAGAATTGGCGATTTACATTGTGTGTAAAAAAAGCAGAACATAAGAGACTACCGGTAAGTAAAAAGCAACATAGTTTACAAAACAAAAAGAGCCGACAGGAATTTCCTGTCGGCTCTTCAACGTTCTATTGTTCTACTACTTGTTTACCGTCATATTGTCCGCAAGCTTTGCAAACATGGTGAGGTTTAGTAAGTTCACTACAATTCGAACATACAATCATACCCGGTACATGTAATTTCTTATGTGTACGACGTTGATTTTTAACTTTTTTAGACGTTTTTCTTTTTGGTACAGCCATGTCTTACACCTCCTTCACTTACGAAACGAAAATCTTCCCTTACTATATCAAACATTAAGGCAAGGAAGTGGCATTAGTTTAAATCACTTTACCTTATTGATTTTCTTTGTTTTCTTTATCTAATAGAAATTGTAATTTTCTCATACGAGGATCAATCGTTTCCTCTTTTTTTTCTTCGAGAACAAGTTCCCATCCATTACCTGAAGTTAACGCGTGTTCTTCTAATTCTTTCTCACTAGCAAAAACACGTAAAGGAATTTTCAATATAACATTTTCCATGATATAAGGATCTAGGTCAAGTAATTCTCCATCAACTGGATGAATTTCTGAATCATCCTCTTCATTGTAATACGGACTAATAGAAAAAAGTTCTGTTGCTTCTATTTCAAATGGATACTCGACATCGATTAATGTTCTTGCACACGGGAGAACCATCATACCTTTTAGCGTCATTTGGCATGTTAATTGATCACCTTGTGCTGTAAGGCTTCCCTTAACTAAAACAGGATCGATTCTTCTTATATCATTGCTCCAAGATTCAATTTCCGAAATATCTACTTTTTCTTCAAATTGAAGAGCTTCAGAACGAATTATCTTTTGAATAGAAATTTTCATTTGTATCACCTCAAGGCACAACGTTTATTGTAAAAGGAAATTGGTTGTTTGTCAACATTTTTTCTTTACACTTCGTTGTGATTTTTTTATTACTAACGTGCTATGGTACAATACTATCCAGAAGGAGTGATATCTATGCAAGCATGCGGCATTATTGTAGAGTATAATCCCTTTCATTATGGACATCAATACCATGTTAAACAATCAAAAGAACAAGCTAACGCAACATGTGTCATCGCCTGTATGAGTGGAAACTTTTTACAAAGAGGCGAACCTGCGATTATTGATAAGTTCATGCGAGCCCGTATGGCAATTGATCAAGGTGTCGATATTGTTATTGAATTACCCTATGCTAGTGCAGTACAGCATAGTGATAATTTTGCTTCTGGCGCAATTGCACTTTTAAACGAACTAAAAGTATCTGCAATTTGTTTTGGCAGTGAACAAGGAAAGATAGATTCTTTTCATCAAGCATATCAAATTTTAGAGAAAAATAAAACAACATTTGATGCCGTTATTAAAAATCAATTATCCTTAGGGAAATCCTTTCCAGCAGCAAGTAATAGAGCCTATGAAGAAATTGGTCTAAGTGAGCAAATGAACGGACTCGATCTCAGCAAACCAAATAATATTCTTGGTTTTAGCTATGTAAAAAGTATTAATAAAATTAATCCTTCGATAAAAGCTATCACTATTAAGAGATTACAAAGCGATTATCATGATCTAGAAATCAAGCAACCTTACGCTAGCGCTACAAGTATTCGAAAAGGCTTATTAGATCAACTCGATATCAATGATGTTGTTTCCCAATCACTACCGGAGAACACCCAAAGCTATTTAACAGCTTATAAAGAACAAACAGGTATGTGGCATACGTGGGAAGCTTATTTTTCATTTTTACAATACCGTGTTGGCACGATGTCGATCGAAGAGTTACAAACGATCCACGGTGTAGATGAAGGTATGGAGTATCGTTTAAAAAAGACCGTACATCATGTAACAAGTTTCAAGCAATGGACCGCAGCATTACATACAAAACGATTTACTAATACGCGTATACAACGCATGTTTGTTCATATTTTAACCCATACCACGAAAAACGAGATCAATGAAATGCAAGCTGAACAGTCTATTCCTTATGTTCGTTTACTTGGTATGTCGGAACAAGGAAAAAAACATTTGAATAATACGAAGAAAGAACGCCATGTACCTATTGTGACTCAATTAAGTCGTAACATACCACAAATGTTGGCATTAGATGAAAGAGCAAGTGCTGCCTATTACGCGGCCTTACCTGCCGAAATCCGCAAAAGAATGCGCAAACAAGAATTTAATCCACCTTACATGAAATAATCTTTTAAATTAATGCTTTTTCGTAAACTTTATTACTTGTTAATCAACTTTCGCAGAGTGAAAGAGACTGACGAACTTGAGAGAAACTGCGACGTAGATTCTATACCCGCTCCACAATTGAAATAGGCTCGCTTTCCGTGGGCACGGCTTCAGCTAACTCGGATAAGCATAATTCGCTTTCCGAGTGGATCTTCAGCCGCGCTGTTCCCACTGGAGTCTCACCAATTTCAATTGCTCCGCTAGTTTTGTCAAAAATATAATATGTGCATCCTATAGCATACTGACTTGAAAACACCGCAACTTTGTTAGTGACTAATGCCTGCAACTAATTTCTCTCGTTATTGTTATTCAACATATAGATTTAGTTGCTCTAATCAGCGAAGGAAGCAAATGGGTGACACTCTAGTGGGAACAGCACAAGCCGAAGATCCACTTGGAAGTGTTCTTTGCTTCCAAGTTAGCTGAGGCTGTGCCCACAGAAAGGGAGCCCATTTGCTTCCGTAGCGGGTGTTAAGTCGCAGTTGATGAAAAATGCGATACAACATCTTAACAAAATGTAAATTACTTTATTTAGGCACGGCAAGCTTTAAATACTACAGAACCCCCATTAGTAATACTAATGGGGGTTCTTGTTCTATTCTAGATTTTCTAAATAAGTAATGGCGTCTTCGAATGTGTCGACTGGTACAATTTCCATTGATGTGTCTATTTCATTTGCTGTTTCTACAGCGACTTGATAATTTGAGCCTTCAGCTCCACCTTCGTTTGGTGCAAAAAAGATAGTACAACCTTCATTATCAGCAGCGATAACTTTCTTATCAATACCACCAATACGCCCAACTTCTCCCTCATAGCTAATCTCACCTGTACCAGCTATCTCATATCCTTTTGTGAAATCCTCTTCTGTTAACTGGTCATATATTTCTAAAGAAAACATTAATCCTGCACTAGGCCCACCAATTTCACCACTCGTGAAAGTAATTTCAGGATCAACCGTAACTTCTCTATTCGTAACAAGTTGAATACCAATACCTACTTGATCTGGATTATCTGGAAATGCAGCTAATGTAACAACTTCATTTATTTGTGTTTCTTCTCTATCAATTGTTAAAGAAATCTCTTCTCCTGCTTCCATGCCGCTTACCATCTCAATTAATTCTTCTGCATCTTTAATTACTTGATCGTTTATCGCTGTTATTTTATCGCCTGTTTCTAACTTATCATAAGCCGGCATGCCTTCCAGTACCGTAACAACATAGACCCCTTCATACGAAATGTCTATCTCCTGATTCGCTGCTTGATAAGCTACTACCGTCGATGCCTCTTGCGAACTTTCCATCATTTGCAGTTGAGCCTGAAAATATTCTTCTTGACTAATTCCTTCTGGAAATACATCTTCCAATCGCTCAATCTCTTGATGTGGTTGTGTTAAAGCCCATAGATATTGTAAAGGTGTTGCCTGTCCTCCTCTTACTGTCACTAAGTGCATATCACCCTCACTTTCATAACCATCTGCAACTTCAACAACTGGACTGAGCGCATCCGCTCCACCAGGTTTGTATATGTAATAAGGTAGTCGGTAAGCAACTAAAAAAGCCATAACAATAATGAATACACTATAAATTACAATTTTCTTCTTATTCCAATTCATTTTTTTCCCCACTGTCTGTTAGTTTACTGTTTACTTTATGCTTTTTCTATTTTAGATAGACTTTTTATCTATTCTTAAGCATAAAAAAAAGCGGTACTTGCGTATACATTGATATAGAGGCTTGGACAAAAGAAACTACACTTATTCTACTATTATTTAATTTAGAAGTACAGAATAGCGAAAGATGAATTAGGGGGCATAATACCATTGAAATCAAAAATGAAGTCAGGCTTCTTAGCAAGCGCTGCATTATTTGTTGCTGTAGCTCTGATTACTTTTCCAAAAGATGCACTAGAAGCGAGTATACGTGGAATTGATATGTGGTGGGGAACTGTATTCCCTTCCTTACTTCCTTTTTTTGTTACAGCAGAACTATTAATTGGCTTTGGTGTGGTTCGTTTTATTGGCATTTTATTCGAACCAATCATGCGTCCCGTGTTTAATGTCCCTGGAGTCGGAAGCTTCGTCTGGGCAATGGGAATGGCAAGCGGCTATCCATCTGGCGCTAAATTAACGGCACGACTGAGACAAGAAAACCAATTAACTAAAATAGAAGCAGAACGATTAGTATCTTTTACCAATGCGTCAAATCCATTGTTTATTATTGCCGCGGTATCGGTTGGCTTCTTTCACGATGCTCAACTAGGATTTCTGCTCGCTGTTGTACATTATTCTAGTAATGCGCTTGTTGGTTTCTGTATGCGATTTTACGGCAAAGAGAAAGATCCTAAACCTAGTTATAGAGCAAAAGGGCTAACCATTAGTAGAGCCTTTCATGAACTGCATGAAACGCGATTAAAGGACAGCAGACCTTTTGGTAAGGTTTTTGGTGATGCGATTATACAATCTATCCAAACATTATTAATGATTGGAGGATTTATTATCATGTTTTCTGTATTTACCGCTCTACTCCATGCCATTGGTCTAGCAACTCTTATTTCCAATGGGATAGGTGTGATTCTTGTAGCTTTTCATTTACCAACTGAACTGGCTTTACCTTTGTTTTCTGGTCTATTTGAAATTACTCTTGGTGCACAAATGATTGCCAATGCTAATGTCATAAACTTACTTCCTCAAGCCATTATATTAAGCTTTATCTTTGCTTTTAATGGTTTTTCTGTACAGGCACAAGTTGCTAGTATCTTAGCAGAAACAGATATTCGTTTTTTTCCATACTTTTTTGCAAGAATTATACACGGTGTATTTGCGAGTGGCTTAGTTATTCTACTATTTCCATATTTATATTCCAATCATGCATTGGAAACTAATAAATTTATTCCTGCCTTTTTATCAACTGAAACGCAAGGGTCATTCCAATTGTATACCGCCCTACAAGAATACGGACCTATTATTACACTAGCTTCCCTTTTTGTTGCAATTTTAATTCTATTAAATAGAATACGGTATGAAAAAAACAGCTAACTACTAGCTTAGCTGTTTTCTTGCTGTTCAGTAAATTTTTCCTTTAATGCTTTGTCGACCACTTGGGGAACCAAATCAGAAACATTGCCCTTATATTTAGCTACCTCTTTCACCATACTAGAACTTAAAAAGGAATATTGATTATTCGTCATAATAAAAAACGTTTCTACATCTTCATTTAATTTACGATTCATTGAAGTTATTTGCAGCTCATATTCAAAATCACTTACCGCCCGAAGACCACGTACAATTGCTTGCGCACCCTTTTCCCGAGCATAATCAACTAATAGTCCGCCATGCGAATCAATTGATACGTTTGGCATATCAGCTGTAACTAATTCAAGCATCGCCATTCTTTCTTCGACTGTAAATAAGGGTGATTTCGATTGATTATTAAATACCGCTACAATAACATGATCAAATACTTTTGCTGCTCGTTGAATAATATCCAAATGGCCAAAAGTTATCGGATCAAAACTACCAGGACAAATTGCTAACCTATCATTCATTCGTTTCTTCTCCCATCTGATATAATGTAATAGCAGTTGAATTACTGTATCGTTCCGTTTTATACTTTTGAAAACCTTCATAATAATCAGGTAATGTTTGTCTTCTTTCATGTTCACAAACAACAATTGTTTTATCCGTTACAAGCTCATAAGTTCGCAACGCCTCTAGTAGTTTTTCGTATGATATCTTTTCATAAGGCGGGTCAAGAAAGACAAGATCAAAGGTTAGGTTTCTTTTACCAGCAGCTTTTAATGCACGAAAAGCTTCCGTGCGAAATACTTCTGCATGATCTTCAATATCTAAAACATCTAGATTAGCATAGATAGTTTGAATTGCTTTTGACTGTTGATCAACAAAGATAGCTTTTTCCATACCTCTGCTTATTGCTTCTATTCCTAATGCTCCACTACCCGCAAATAAATCTAAACACATTCCACCTGAAAAATATGGACCAATCATTTGAAATAAAGCTTCCTTCACTTTATCTGTTGTTGGCCGGGTTAAATTATTCGGAACAGATTGTAACTTCCGACCCTTGTATGTACCCGCAATCACTCTCATCATGCACACCTCTTATTTATGTTATTCGACTTCCATCCTACCATAAAATGACGTATGACAGAAATTTTAATCAAAAAATGTCAAAATACAACCTGGATTTTTTTATATTGAAAAGTTCCTTAACAGAATGCGTATAGAAATATATTTCTCGTCTATACTATGCTAGTGAGGTAGCTAAACAATGCTTTGGTTACTTCTTGAAGACGGAGAAGGCTTACGTTTCCCCATAAGTTCTTCCTCCGGTTTCTCCTCTCCCTTTGCCTTTTTGATTTCTATTATAGAAGTTAAAAAGGGCCTGCAGATTAATTAATCTGCAGGCTTTTTTTTGATTTAAGTATTTAGTTTTCTAAATTCCCATCTTGTAATCGTACTCTTTTGCTTTATCCTTTTTAGCATTTTCGAATTCAGTTCTTACAAATGGCTTAAAGGACTTCTCTACACGTGTAATAAAGGGAAGCTTTTCTAATTTTATTAATTTGTCATCCACTTCATCTTTATCAACGTATACTACAGCATATTTCAAATTTCTTGAAACATAAATGAGATGACCGTACCGCTTGATTTGTTTCATATTTTTCATATGTTGAAACCAAATAATAAGTCCTTGTCGTTGTATTCGCATTTGTGTTTTCCTCGCTTACTTTTTTGTTTCGCATCTAACCAAGAGAAAATATAGATTACACTTTTTATGATGCGCAGCCGCAACCGCCACCAGATCCGCAACCACATCCACCTTCTGTTAATAATGCGCCATCTTTTGGAACCTTAACTTGGCTACTAACACTTTGTGCAATACGTTCACTAACCTCATCTAATAATGCTTGCACATTTCGTTCAGTAATTTTAAACTTTGCAACGTAATCATTCATATCCATATCTCGTTTCGTTGCACGAATTTCTTTCATAATCGTACTATAGTCAGGATGATAACGTCCGAATCTCTGAACTTCTTCATACTGTTCCTTTTTATCATGAAAAGCAGTAATAAGACGCTGTGCTTCTATGTCATTCGCTAATGTTTCTTTTGCTTCTATATAATCAATCATAAGATCTGATTGCATAATCATTTGACCAATACGTTCGGATTCATCTATTAAATCAACAATTTCAGTTGTAGCTAACAACAACTTCACCTCCATAAGGATTATCATACCAGTAAAGTGAGCAAAAAAAAAGAGGCATGTGCTAATCTTTCAAAGCACTTGCCATCTGGATGAACATCGCCATCATTTGCATTTGTTCAGATACTTTCTCAACACGCTGTGGAATCGTCTTACCAAGGTAACTTTTAGCTTCCTTTTCGAACTGCTCAAATTGGGCAGGATCTCTCGATAACGTTCGATACCAAATTGGTTGATGACGTAGAAAAAACAACAATTCTGGTTTAGCATTTATTTGATTATACACATTAGAATCGATAGGATTTCCTCCTAATCTCGATAAAATTGAAATGGTCGGCGTGTTGATGGATTGGATGGTTTAGTTGGCGTTTGTTGCTTCGTTTCATCTTTAAACTGAGCCAATAATGATTGGATATTTGTAATGGCGCCATTTAATTGCTCGATATTCCCTTCCATTTTATTCATATCTACTTTCTCCATCAATCCAGATACTTGTTTCATCCAATCTTGTTTACTTTTCTTTTTTTTGTTAGGTTCTTCTTTTTTTTTGCTCGTTGCATCTTGAAGGTATGTTTCCCAACTCGTATCACTCTCACCTAATAACACCCATTGCTCATAGAAATCTTGCCACCTGTAATTCCCATTTCGAACTTCTCTAATTAGGCCTGGATGATCTTGAACAAATTTTTTGAATTTTGCAATGCTCGGATCCACTTCAGGATTAGACACAAACGATCACCTCTCATCCCTATTTACTATCAAAATAGTTTATGTTACTTAGGCAAAAAGGTGATAGTTATCATCTTTAGATCATTTCCCTAAAAAATTTTGTGTGTAATACTCACGATAAACACCTACGCCTAAATCTGTATATTCCTCTTTTAGCAGCGCTTGTCGGTGCGCGTCGCTATTTAACCAACCCTCAACAGCAGCAGGGGCATCCACGTATTGTGCTGCGATATTTTCACCTGCTAATTTGTACACTGTCTTATTTACTTCTAATCGTTCTTTAAGGCCTGCTCCTGATTGTGAATAATGAGAGAAATAATTATTTCCCTCCATATCTTTACTATGATTATAGGCAACTTCTTGTACCGCTTGATTCCAAACCAATTGATTTCTATTAAACCTACTTCTTATAACATTTGTTATTGAAAAAATTTGTTGTTCAGCACCCGAAGCGATAGATTGCCAATCTTCTTCTGAAACAAATGGCGGTTCAGGAAGTTTACCACGATAACTAATTTCATAGGGTCGTTGCATTAGTAAGACGTCTTCTGTCATTAACCGAAATGACGACAATGTTTCTGTGTTAGAATCAAAATAAAATTGTATGAAGAGATTTTCATCAATCTGTTTTAATGGTCTGTTTTTTTTATCTTGTTCTGTAAGTTTAAATGTATATGTGGAAAAGACAATTTGATCTTCAAATTGATATGCATCCTCTAATTCTTTATAAGTCGTCCCAATTTTAATCGGATCAAAATTATCTGCAACTCCTGTAGCGTATAGTGTAACAATTTTTTTATCCTTTACACCAAATTGTACATACTGGTCATCACCATCCTGATAAACCCACCACATATAGCCATATTGACTTAAATCTTTACGGATTGGCTCCCCTTTTTCTTTACGTAATACATCAGTTGTTTCACCAATCCAACGGAATACACTTTTTTGCGTAGCAACTTTCTCCGTTATGTACACTGGCGATACCTTAGATTCTTTTACTATTTCCTTTTTACTCATCCAACCATCAACATTTGATACCACTTCCTTCGTCCCTACCACACCTTGTAACATATAAAAAACACCTGCACCAAATAAAAAAACAAAAATAACCCGCTTCACTCCACTTGGCATGCCTGTTAGCTCCTTTGTGAATCCTACTCCCTGTATTGCTATATATTATGTATTCTTAAACCCTTTTATTATCGAATGGATCAGAAAAATATAAAAAGGCTCCCTACTTAACAACAGTAAAGAGCCTCTAAATAAAAAATTATATTAGTGTATTTCTGGTCGTTCAGAGATTTCTTCTAACGCGTGTCCAGCAGCCATATTTGATTTATCATCTAATGATAGGTCACCTAATGCGACAATACCGACAATCTTTTTATTTTCTACAATTGGTAAGCGTCTGATTTGGTGTTCTGCCATCATGGAACTCGCATCTTTTACATTTGTATTTTGTTCAGCTGTAATAAGATGATCGGTCATAACTTCTTTAATTTTCGTTGTTCCTGGCTTATCTAATGCATAACCTCTAAGAACTAAATCACGATCAGTAACCATGCCAATTATTTCTTTATTATCTTGACAAACTGGAATAGCACCTACATGATGTTGCTTCATCATTTCTGCAGCTTTAATAAGCGAATCTTCAGGCAAACAATAAGTAACGTCCTTCGACATTATATCTTTTACGGTTTTCATAATTATCCTCCTCCGCGTTAATTGAATGAATACAACTATTCATCATTTGTTATTATGACCGACTAAGCAAAAAACTTGCATGCTCTAGACAAAAAAATTCATATCGAAATGAAAAAATGTTTACGAAAAGAGCCTATTATTAATTTTTACAAAATAATATGATTTACTTTTTCATTTACCTATTCAAATAATCAACTTCATGCTATATTTTGTATAAAGGATTTTTGAAAACAGTTTCCTACTTGAAAGGAGTCACAGCATAAATTGTTCCGTTACCTCAGTAAACGTCATTGGATATTAATTTTAGTAGCATTTTTACTTATTTTGATTGGTTATTTTATTTTACCAGTTTCTATTCCGTTAATTTTCGCTTTTTTTACAGCTTTGTTCTTAAATCCTGCCATTCGCTGGTTGCAAAATCGCTTTAAAATAAATCGGAAGTTTGCGGTTACAATAGTTTTTCTTATTTTTATATTAATTGGTGGAGTTATCGGTACATATACTGTTACAAGCGTCGTCAAACATGTGGTTACACTAGCTGAGAATACGCCCACATATGTAAACCAGATTAATGGAAAAGTATTAGAATGGGAAGCTGATTTAGAACGTGTCATGGAGGATTTACCTACAGAATTTGTCGATCAAGTAAAAGATGGTATAAAAGGAAATGTACTAGAAATTAATGAAACAATAAAAAATAACCTACAGCTTGAAAACATTGCAGGTTATGTAGCTACAGTACCACAATATATTGTAAGCTTTATTGTTTATTTAATTGCTTTATTCTTATTTATGATTGAATTACCACTTTTAAAATCGAAGTCTTATTACTATCTTACGGAAGATACAGCTGAGAAAGTTCGATTTATGAGTGCACGATTAACTTATGTTGTCTTAGGATTTTTGAAAGCACAGTTCCTGGTTAGCACCGTTATCTTTATTATATCGTTGCTAGGATTACTATTTATTTTTCCAGAATACGCTTTAATTATGTCACTAATTATTTGGATTATTGATTTCATTCCAATTATTGGGTCGATTGCTATTTTAGGACCATGGGCATTGTATATGTATATAACTGGTGATATTGTTCTAGGAACACAATTAGCTGTACTTGCGATTGTACTCTTAATTATACGTAGAACCGTAGAACCTAAAGTAATGGGAAGACATATCGGTTTATCCCCATTAGCGACACTAATCGCCATGTACATTGGTCTTCAATTAATTGGTTTACTTGGCTTCATTATCGGACCACTATTTGTTATTGCTTTTAATTCAGCTAAAGAAGCTGGTATTATAAAATTAAAATTCAAAGTTTAACATAAAAAAAGAGGCTGATTTAAAAATCAGCCTCTTTTTATTATTAGAATCCAAGTATCGCCTTAATTACGCTGGTTGTCTCACCACTCTCATAAAGTACGTATAAGAGTGCATACACCATCGTACCCGTTATTGCCACAAAGAACCATATAACACTCGTTATCGGCCCCCATTTTCGATGTTTTTTAATATTGCGTCGAAAAGCAAGAGTTAACGTTACAAGCCCAAAAACAGCTCCTGTTGTCGCCAAGATAATATGAAAAACCAAGAATATTGTATAATAAATCTTCAAATCATCTGGTCCACCAAAACTAGTGTTTCCAACAAATACTGTCCGGGAAGTATAGATAATAAAAAACAATATTGCACTAATGGCCGCACTGACCATTGTGTATTTATGTGCCTTATATTTCTTTTTAACAATTAAGATCCAACCGATTGCAACTAGTATTGCGCTTAAAATAATAAAAGCTGTGCTTAGTGTAGGTAAAAACGGCATTCAACTATTCCCTCTCTTCATGCATATCTTTTTTCTTATATAACTGATGGTAAAGTCAAAACCACCAAACTAATGCATAGAATCAGTAAATAAAATAAAGAATAAACAAATAATCTATTCGCCCATTTTAAATCATCCATTTTTTTAAAACCATTTAGTGCTAATGCAAGCCAAAAAATATTTAACCCACTAACTAAGACAATAAATGCGATCCCTATTTCACTTAGAAAGAATGGCAGTGGCAGCATACAAGTAATATACATCACAATTTGCCGTTTTGTAACCTTAAATCCATAAACAACGGGAAGCATCGGTACGTTAGCTGCTCGATATTCTTCCGTTTTTTTCATCGCTAATGCTAAGAAATGAGGTGTTTGCCAAACAAACATAATGCCAAATAATGCCCAGGCTGCTAAGGAAAGGTCGGGATCTACAGCTGCCCAACCTATTAAAGGAGGAACAGCGCCAGAAAGGCTCCCTATTGCTGTATTTAACGTATATCTTCTTTTAGACCACATTGTATATAAGACAACATAAGCGAACCAACCAAATGCTGCTACTAAAGCTGCTTGCCATGTAGTAAATAACAAAACAACTATCCCCATGATTGATAGCACTACACCTAAAGCTAATATAACAGATAACGGGATGGTTCCAGTTACTGTTGGACGTTTTTTCGTACGCGACATAACTGGGTCAATATCACGGTCATAATAATTATTTAGCACTCCGCTTCCACCGATAACCAAAGCGGTACCTATTAGCACAAATACTAATGATAACCAGTGTGTATTCACTTGCATATTGTTGTAGTATAATGCAACCCAAAATCCTGCAAAGGCTGTCATGACATTCGATTGAATAATTCCTGTTTTTAACAATGCCTTTAAATCGGATGCAATACTTTGTTTCCCATTTTCAGCAGTATTCGTTAATATCTTACTTGATGGTGTTTCTGCCTTATCCATCGTATTTCACATCCCTTTTAGTAGATCCATAATAAAAAAAAATCGTTATTTATTTTAATCTATATATGTTCTCTTTCTTTTACATACGTTATCATTTTTAGCAAAGAAAAGCTATATTTGCAAGGTTTTTATACATTTTGGCACAAAAAGTTCACAAATGTAAAAGCCCCATCTATTCACTAGTTGGGACTTTTACACATAATAATTAATTATGATTCATACGTACAGGACGTATTCTTCTATCTATTGTTTCTTCAGGTTTTTCTGTAGCGGACTCAGATATTGATTTCTTCACGTGACGTGCTATATTATTTAAAATACCCATTGATATCATTAAGACTAACAAGGATGATCCCCCATAACTAACAAATGGTAATGTAACACCTGTGATTGGCAACAGCCCACTTATTGCACCTAAATTGATAAGTGCTTGAATTCCGACCATGGAAGATATTCCAATAGCTAATAAGGAACCAAAACTATCTTCGCAAATTCTTGAAATAAATAACCCTCTTAATACGATAAGAGCTAACAAGCCGATTACAATGAAGACGCCAATAAAACCAAGTTCCTCTGCTATTACCGCCATAATAAAATCATTATACCCTTCTGTTAAATAACCGAGTTTCTGTACACTCTTTCCTAAGCCTAATCCATCCAAACCCCCGGTCCCAATTGCAATGTACGATTGTATCAGTTGATAGCCACTATCTTCTGGATTAGAAAATGGTTGGTATGCACCTGTAAATCTTGAAAGCCGTTCGGTTGTCAACATGTCGGATCCTACAAAGAATGCAAAAACCGCACCAACTATAAACAACAAAGACAAATGTCTTAATTTAATTCCTGCACTAAAAATAACAGAACAAGCTATCAAAAAGATAATTGCTGCTGTTCCTATATCTGGTTGAAAAAAAATCAGCCCTAACAAAACACCTGTCATAACAAGGGGAGGTAATACACCTGACGTGAAATTGTTTAAATAACTTTGTTTTTTAGCATAAACAGAAGATAAATACATAATTAAACCTAATTTCACAAATTCGGCAGGCTGAACCGAAAAGGGACCAATATATAACCATGATCGCGCTCCTTTAACTGGATCTTCAAAGAGAACTAAAACTAACATTAAAATCAAAGCCATTATAATTAACTTCATTACCTTTTGATAATGACGATAGTTAAAAAAGCTACAAAAAACAAAAAATGCGAAACCGATAATAAACCATTGCAATTGTTTCAGCATATAATATGTTGGCGCCTTTCCGTCCATTACTGCAATAACCATACTTGAACTATATATCATTATAATCCCAAATATAGCGAGTATTAATGGCGTAAAAGCTAGTGTAAAGTCAAACATTTTCCATTTCTGTTTCATACCCTTACTCCTTCACCAAAAAAATAAAAAAACCTTGCCATTGGCAAAGGCTTATCTAAGACAGAGATACACAACTACATTGATTGTTGTGCAGCTTCGTGTAACAAATTTAATTGTCTTTCTAAACTTTCCAAAAGTTGTTTACCTTCTTCTTCTGAGACTAAGTTTAAACGAACCGCAAAATCAATCTCCCTTGAAAGACCAAACATATGTGTATCTAACACTTCCTCATATAGCGGACATTGAGGCATCGTTAAATTATCCATTTGAACTCTTATAAGCTTCAGTATTTTATCTGCGTCTTCTTGTAAAAGGACATAGGCTTTTTCCGCTTTGCTTACGACTACTTCAGGTATCATCTTAATCCCCTCCGTTAAAGAACTTCTTTCATTCATATTAGCGGTAATAATCTTAAAAAGCAAGATGATTCCAACGATTTACACAGAATTTTTTGTATATAATACGTTACATTTTCTATAAATGCTAAATTTATAATCGTTCCTCCGTATAACTTTCTATTTTTAACGAAAAATAAGGACAAGAAAGTGTATTATCACATCATTAATTATAGGGAGGAAGACTATTTGATGAAATTCACAATGATCTTTTTATCCATATTTTTCATCCTTGCAGGTTGTCAAGGGAAAGAAGAGAATTTAGCTAATCAAGGAAACGAAGATCATGTTCTTCATGTAAAAGATTCTGAAGCATCACAAGATAATAATGGGTCAAATCAAGAAATCGCAAAACACCTCGCAAGTTTAGCAAATAATGTACCTGATGTTAATGATGCAACGGCAATTATTGCTGGACCTTATGCAGTGGTAGGTATAGACGTAAATAAAGAGATAGATCGAACAAGAGTTGGTTCTATAAAATATGCCGTCACAGAAGCACTACACGACGATCCTTATGGAAAAACGGCAATGGTTATTGCGGATGCGGATGCTACAGAACGTATTAAGGCAATGGCTCGTAGCGTTCAGACTGGTAATCCAGTAAGCGGTGTTATAGAAGAGTTATCTGCTATCGTAGGTCGCTATATGCCAGAATTGCCGCCTGAAAACGCAAATAAAGGTGAAGAAGATGCAAATAAAAAGTCTATTCCAGAAAATGAAGAAAAAGAATTAGAAAAAATTCAAGAAGAACAATCAAATAATCATCTTAATCAAAAAGAATAGACAAATTTGTCTATTCTTCTTTTAAATTATTATAATAATTTACACCAAATTGCGAACCCTCATCAACCATATTTGCATTTTCTGGATTATCTGTTTCTGGTACTCCCGCTTCTTCAATTGGGAAGTACTCTGATTCTCTTTCTGTATTTGATTCCCTTAATCTTCGCACTCTTTTATTTGTCATAAAATAAGTAGCTAAGAGACCAACAATACTATATATTATTGTTTTCTTCATAATTAACCAACCCTTCTTTTATACCGTATATAACAATTTTACCCTTTATTTCGTATCTCAAACTATGTAAAAACTTATTATATAAGTTCGATCTGTGGTAAACTATTATTTAAGGAATAAAACCCCTAAAAATTAAGTCAATTAGGAAATATGATCTAATAGAGGTGTGGTAAGATGCAAGTTAAATGTCCAATATGTGATTCAATTGATACGATCGATCCTGACTCTCCTCTAGCAAAACGATTAAGAAACCGCCGAAAGCATTTATATTTATGTCCAAGCTGTTCCGATCGAATTGGAGAAAAAACAAAACAAAGACTCGCAACAGGAAAGTTTAAGTTTTATCAAGAACGTAAAAAAGAAGATCCCTTTCTCCAATAAACTGGAGTTAACGGGATCTTCTTTCTTGTTTCCTATTCATTTCAACTCTATGTAGTTGTCTATAATCTCGCGAGCTACTTGGATGTTACCTGAGAATACAGTGTTTTCTATTAAGAAATTCAAAGGATCACCATTTGCTTGAGTAGTTGTACCCCCTACTTCTTCAATTAAAATAACGCCAGCAGCAAAATCCCATGGATATAACTTCATGGAAATATAGCCATCTAATATACCTTCAGCAATTCCAGCAAATTCTAATGCTGCGGATCCATATGAGCGTGTTCCTCTAACTTTTCTAACAAGATTTTGAATTTTTTGATGATTAATACGTTTATTTTCTCCACTCCATAAACTATTAATTAATAAGATACTTTGATCCAACGTTACCTTTTTATCAAGTTTTGGTAATTTTACATCATCCTTGTATGACCCATCGCCTTTTTTAGCATGATATAAAACATCCTCCATTACATTATAAATGAACGCAATTTCACCTACCCCATCTTGGTAGATTCCAACTGAAATAGCAAAGTTTCTTTTTTGATGAACAAAATTCATTGTGCCATCAATGGGATCAATGATCCACACTGTTCCATCTAAGTTATCAAGGTTATCTCCAAAACCTTCTTCTGAGAGTAATTTATGCTTGGGAAAAGTGCCCTTAATTTTTTTCGCAAAAAATTCTTCCGTATTTCGATCCATTTGTGTTACGAGGTCATTTGGATTCGATTTTGTATCAATAGTTAATGGCTCATCAATAACGTCTCGAATATGTTCACCAGCTTCTAATACCCATTCTTTCGCACGCTGGTATATTTCATCTCTTTTCATTTGATCCATGTTTTTAGCCTCCAATTCGACAGTTACTTTCGTTTATAGTAGCAGAAAAATTACCTTCCTGCATCTTTCCAGTGCAATTTAATGCAAGATTCTGTTGGTTTATGGTAAAATAGAAGTTATTAGAGAATGAGAAAGGTGAATAAATATGACATTTAATGGATTTGAACAAAAAGATTTCGACGCATTCCAGCTTGATGGCTTAGAAAATAGAATGGAGGCTATCCAACAACGGATACAACCAAAATTTGAAATTATAGGGACAGAATTAGCAACGCATTTATCTGCTACATTAGGTAACGAAATGTTCTTACATATTGCAAGACATGCTCGTCGCTCTGTTAACCCACCAAATGATACGTGGCTTGCTGTAGCACATAGTAAACGTGGTTACAAAATGGTCCCTCATTTTCAAGTTGGCTTATTTGATGACCATATTTTTATATGGCTTGCTTTCATTTATGAATTACCTCATAAAGAAAAGATTGCAAAACAGTTTCTAAATCAATTGGACGAATTACAGGAGCTACCAAAGGATTTTGTTGTCTCACTCGATCATATGAAAAAGGATGCTTTTTCTATCGAGGAGTTAACTGAAAACAATTTAGAACGTTTTCGTGATGTGAAAAAAGCTGAGTTTTTAATCGGTCGTCACATCACCTCTGCACAAGCCGTAGATATGGATGGCGATGCGCTAATCAAACACATAAAAGAAACGATTGATACCATGGTACCTTTTTATCGTTCAGGTCTAGATGCAATTTAAGGCATACATGTAATTACTGATTTTGTATAACCTAGGCTATACAAAATCAGTTCTTTTATTTATATTTTAATGCGATCACCTTTTTTTGCGGATTTAGCTTGCTTTATTGTGCGATAAATTGAGCAGCCTGTATCTTTTTCGAATTTTTTATCAATTTGTTTTTCTTCACTCATAGATGGCACTATTTGTTTAAACTTTGTATATGCTAGCATGATGTCCTCACGTTTGACTCCGTCTTCGTGTGCTTTTTCAACAATTGAGATAAAGTTTACAACATCGATAATATCGGTTGTACTCCATGATGGATCTATTGGATAACTATATGACATGTTATAACCGTCCTTTCTTCATTCCACATTATTAATTGCTAGTAAATTCAATTTTAATTTGCTATAATTCACTTGTTTTAATCACTATCATTTATATTTTACAAAGAGAGGTAGCCTTTATGCAAGCACAACATGAAACACCTTTATTTACAGGTTTAAAAAACCATGCCGAGAAGAACCCGATTCCATTTCATATACCCGGACATAAAAAAGGGGTAGGAATGGATCCGACATTTCGATCCTTTATTGGGGAAAATGCATTATCTATTGACCTAATTAATATTGAGCCACTAGATGACTTACACCATCCACAAGGTATGATTAAACAAGCACAAGATTTAGCGGCTCTCGCATTTGGTGCCGACTATACTTTCTTCTCCGTACAAGGAACAAGTGGTGCAATTATGGCTATGGTCTTAAGTGTATGTGGTCCTGGAGATAAAATCATTGTACCACGGAACATCCATAAGTCAGTAACTACTGCACTTATCTTCGCGGGTGCAATTCCAATCTTTGTTCATCCAGAACTAGATAATAAACTTGGTATTGCACATGGTATTACACCAGAATCTGTACAAAGAGCAATTGAAGCACATCCTGATGCTAAAGGGATTTTTGTGATTAATCCGACTTATTTTGGGATTGCAGCTGATTTAAAACGTATAGTTGACATCGCCCACGGTCATGAGATACCTGTTTTAGTTGATGAAGCTCATGGCGTACACATTCATTTTCACGATGAATTACCACTTTCAGCAATGCAGGCTGGTGCAGATTTAGCTGCAACGAGTGTTCATAAACTTGGCGGCTCTCTAACCCAAAGTTCTGTTTTGAATTTAAAAGAAGGACTCGTTTCTCATTCTCGTGTTCAAAGCGTTTTATCGATGCTAACAACAACATCAACATCCTATATATTACTTGCGTCACTTGATGTTGCGCGTAAACAGTTAGCTATAAAAGGTAAAGAATTATTAGATGAAACACTGTTGCTAGCCGATGCAACACGAAAAGCGATTAATACAATTCCACACCTTTTTTGTGCGGGTAAAGAAATGCTTGGTAGTGAAGCGACATTTGGTTATGATCCTACTAAGTTAATTATTTCTGTAAAACAACTTGGTATAACTGGTTACGATGTCGAGGTTTGGTTGAGAAAACAATATAATATTGAAGTTGAGCTCTCTGATATGTACAATATACTTTGCATCATTACACCTGGTGATTCGAGTAAAGAAACTAATTTATTAGTACAAGCATTACAACAACTAGAAAGATCGCATCAAAAGTCGTCTACAGACAATCGAATAGATGTTACCATTCCTGCTATTCCACTGTTGAGTATAACGCCTCGTGATGCGTTTTATGCTGAATCAGAGACTGTCCTATTAGCAGATGCTGCTGGTAGAATTAGCGCAGAATCGATAATGGTATATCCACCTGGCATTCCTATCTTTATTCCAGGTGAAATTATTACCGAAGAAAACTTAGCGTATATCAAACAAAACTTAGCAGCAGGTTTACCTGTTCAAGGTTTAGAAGACGATACGCTTGAAACAATTCATGTAATTAAAGAAATGAAACCAATAACATAAAAAAAGGAGCCACGATTAAAGAAGTCTTGCTACCGTTTATAACAAAAGCAGGTTTTCTAGAAGATTATTGTTTATGGCTTACATTACTGTATATTGCGACGTAAGGACTATATTTGACCCGCTGATCAAGTGAAATGGGCTCCCTTTCTGTGGGCACAACCTAAAGCTTTCATTGGTAAAGAAAGACACTTCCAAGTGGATCTTCGGTTTGTGCTGTTCCCACTAGAGTGTCACCCATTTCACTTGCTCCGCTAGTTTTTTATTAATAACCAACTGTTCAATGCAACAATGTTTACGAAAAACGACGAGCAAATGGATAGATGTCATTTGTTCGTCGTTTTTTTATCTAATCTTATAAATTTTAGCTCTCATTCACTTTTTGAATCGCTGCTGGATCTACCATTTCATATCCTTTATCACGAAGGCCTGTAACGATTTCTTCTAATGCTGCTGCAGTCCAATCACGATCGTGCATTAACAGGTTTGCACCTGGTTTAAGTAATGAATAAGGAACATCGACTTCTGGTCCTTCACCGGTAATCATTGCAGTTGCTAATTTATCAGCATCCTGATATGGTGTGAAATAATCATAACCATATGTCCAATTCATTACAACCATACCCTCATCTTTAGCAAGATCTGTCGAGTAATCAGTATTAGCTCCATGAGGTGCACGGAAAAATTTCGGTCTTTCTCCTATGATTTCTTCAACTAAATCATTTAAGCCAACAATTTCCTCGCGTTGTTCTTCCTCACTGATCTCTTTTAAATTTTTATGTGTATACGTATGATTCCCAATCGGAAACCCCATATCATATATTTCTTTTAACACTGCTTTTTCTTCATCCGTTTCTAAAAAGTGACCATTCACAAAAAATATTGCTTTAGCATCAAGACCCTTTAATGTCTTTGCCATCTCCAATGCATTATCTGCTGGTGCATCATCAATAGTTAATAAAACCACATCCTCACTAGCATCTGCTAGTGGTTCAACACTCCAAGTTTCTGAATTAATTTGGTATTCTACTTCAACAGACTCTGGTTCTTCCTCTACTAGTTCCTCTTCTACTTCAGGTTCTTCAACAACATCTTCTATTTCTTCCTCTTGATTTTCTTCATTCGTTTGCGTCTCATCACTATTTTCATTTTTTTCAGAATCTTCGTCTGCATTACCGTTATTACAACCGGCTAATAATAGAATTGCTCCAATAAGTAGTACGAATAATTTACGTTTCATATTGTTCCCTCCTGATGTCCTATGTATGTTCTCTATTATACTGGAAAATCTGACAAATATCTTCCTTTTCGAAAGAACTTTTGATGAAATTTATTCCTATCAACCTTATAATTAGATAGATCTTCAGGTCGCGCTGTTCCTGTAGGACGAGGAATGCTTTGACAGGCAATACATCGTCTTAGCCAATGACTATTTAAAAATAAATTTTTCATAGAAAAAGCCTATGTCTAGATATCCAGACATAGGCTTTAGAATTAATCTTTATTTTATAATATGGATTGGTGTACCCATAGCTACTTCTGCAGCTTCCATTGTAATTTCTCCAAGTGTTGGATGTGCGTGAATTGTCATAGCTAAATCTTCAGCAGTCATTCCTGCTTCAATCGCTAAACCAAGTTCAGAAATCATGTCACTTGCATTAGCACCCGCAATTTGGGCACCTAATACTAGGCCATCTTCTTTTCTTGTAACAAGCTTAACAAATCCTTCACCACTACCAAGAGATAATGCACGACCATTAGCTGCAAATGGGAATTTAGATCCGATAACATCAAATCCTGCATCCTTCGCACTTTGTTCGTCATATCCTACAGTAGCTAATTCAGGTTCAGAGAATACAACAGCTGGAATGCCATTATAATCGATTTCTGATTTTTCTCCTGCAATTGCTTCTGCTGCAACTTTACCTTCATAAGAAGCCTTGTGAGCTAATGGAGGTCCTGCTACAATATCACCAATTGCATAGATGTTATCAATGTTCGTACGACATTGTTTATCAATTTTGATTAAACCTCTGTCATCCGTTTCGATTCCAACTTGTTCTAAACCAATTTCGGCAGTATTTGGTTTACGTCCTACTGTTACTAATACGTAATCTGCTTCCACTGTTTCCTCTTTACCTTTTGCTTCATAGGTAACTTTAACACCACTATCAGTAACTTCAGCACCTTTAGCCATTGCCTTCGTAACAATCGTAACGTTTTTCTTTTTCAAATGACGCTTAACTAAAGACGACATTTGCTTTTCGAAACCACCAAGAATTTCGTCAGCACCTTCTAAAATAGTAACTTCAGTACCAAAATTAGCATAAGCAGTTCCTAATTCAGTTCCAACATAGCCGCCACCAACGACAACTAATTTTTTAGGGATTTCTTTTAAGTTTAATGCTCCTGTGGAATCGATAACACGCTCAGAAAATTTGAAAGTCGGAATTTCAATTGGTGTTGAACCAGTTGCAATAATACAATTTTTAAATGTGTAACTTTGAGAGTTCTTCTCGTCCATTACTTTTACTGAATTTTTATCAACAAAGTATACTTCACCTTTGATAATCTCAACTTTATTTCCTTTTAATAAACCTTCAACTCCACCAGTAAGTTTATCAACAACGCTTTGTTTCCACTCTTGTACTTTCGAAAAATCAACGGTAACATTTTCAGCTTTAATACCCATTTCAGCTGCTCCGTGTGCTTCCTCATAACGATGGCCAGCTTGGATTAATGCTTTAGATGGGATACACCCAACGTTTAAACAAACCCCTCCAAGTGTACCTTTATCAACGATGGCAACTTTTTGTCCAGTTTGTGCTGCACGAATTGCTGCAACATATCCACCAGGACCAGCGCCAACTACTAGTGTATCTAAATCAATCGGAAAATCTCCTACTACCATAATTTACGCCTCCATCATAATTAATTGTGGATCGTTTAGTAAACGTTTCACTTGATTCATTGCCATTTGAGCTGTCGCACCATCAACAATACGGTGATCAAAGCTTAATGATAATGCTATGACTGGTGCAATAACAATCTCACCGTCTTTAACAACTGGTTTTTCAGCAATACGACCAATACCTAAGATCCCCGCTTCTGGATAGTTAATAACTGGTGTAAACCATTGACCACCTGCAGAACCAATGTTAGAGATAGTAGATGATGCACCTTTCATTTCGCCTGGTGCTAATTTACCATCTTTAGCTTTTTTACCTAATTCATTGATTTCTTGTGAAATTGCAAAGATTGATTTATGATCAGCATTTTTAACTACTGGCACAAGTAAACCTTTTTCAGTGTCAGCCGCAATACCAATATTATAGTAATGTTTGTGAATAATTTCTTCTGTATCATCATCTATAGATGCATTCAACATTGGATACATTTTCAATGCAGATACTAATGCTTTTACAACATATGGTAGATACGTTAATTTAATATCTTTTTCAGCCGCAATAGCTTTGAATTTCTTTCTATGTGCAACAAGTTCTGTAACATCAATTTCGTCATGTAACGTAACATGAGGCGCTTTGTGTTTAGAATTAACCATTGCTTTTGCAATAGATTTACGGATTGCAGTCATTTTTTCACGCGTTTCAGGGAATTCACCTTCAGGAACAGCTTGTTTGCTAGCTGCAGGTGTTTTCGCTGTTTTCTCATCTTTGATAACAGTTGTACCTTGATCAGATGATTTCTCATCGGAAGTAGTTTCTGCTACTTGATCACCATTTAAGTAAGCGTCAATGTCTTCTTTAATAATACGATCGTTTTTACCTGATCCAGCAACACTCGAAATAGTCACGTTATTATCACGTGCATATTTACGAACAGAAGGCATAGCTATTATACGACGGTCTTTATCTACTTCTTTAGAATTTGAATTAGACTTAGGTGCTTCTTTTTCTGTTTTCTTCTCTTCTTTAGAAGGTTCTTGTGAAGTTGCTTCACCTTCGTACCCAATAGCATCAATAGTAATAATCGTTTGTCCTACTGTTGCTACCGTTCCCTCTTCAAAGTGTACTTCTTTTACAGTACCTTCTACTGGGGATGGTATTTCAACTACTGCTTTATCATTTTGCACTTCGCAAAGTACATCATCTTCTTTAAGTTCGTCTCCAACTTTTACAAACCATTTAACGATTTCACCTTCATGGATGCCCTCACCAATGTCTGGTAATTTAAATTCATATGCACCCTTATTCTCGCTTGTAGTAGATTCTGCTTGTGCTTCTTGAGGAGTTTCATCAGCCTCTTCATTTCCGCCTTGGTCTTCATAACCTTCCGCATCAATGGTAATAATTGTCTGACCTACTGTTGCTACCGTTCCCTCTTCAAAGTGTACTTCTTTTACAGTACCTTCTACTGGGGATGGTATTTCAACTACTGCTTTATCATTTTGTACTTCACAAAGTACATCATCTTCTTTAAGTTCGTCTCCAGCTTTTACAAACCATTTAACGATTTCACCTTCATGGATTCCTTCACCAATATCTGGTAATTTAAATTCATACGCCATTTTTATTACCTCCCATCAATCTTAATTAAAAGTTCATTACTTTATTTACTTTTTCAACAATATCTTCATAATTTGGCAACCATACTTCTTCTGCTTGTGTAAATGCATAGACTGTATCTGGAGCCGCTACACGTAAAATTGGTGCTTCTAAATGTAAAATAGCACGTTCTTGAATTTCAGTAACAATTTGTGATGCCATACCAGCTTGACGCTGTGCTTCTTGAACAACAACAACGCGATTAGTTTTCTTAACCGATTCAATGATGGTTTCCATATCTATTGGCATAACAGTACGTAGATCAATTACTTCTGCTTGGATGCCGTTTTTTTCTAACTCTTCAGCAGCTTTTATAGAAGCTTGAACCATTGCACCATATGCTATTAATGTTACGTCTGTACCTTCACGTTTAACATTTGCTTTACCAAGTTCAACTGTATATTCTTCTTCTGGAACTTCCTCACGGAATGAGCGATATAGTTTCATATGCTCCAAAAATAC
This sequence comes from Paraliobacillus sediminis, assembly GCF_003426055.1. Taxonomy (NCBI): domain Bacteria; kingdom Bacillati; phylum Bacillota; class Bacilli; order Caryophanales; family Bacillaceae; genus Paraliobacillus; species Paraliobacillus sediminis. The sequence goes on along the minus strand of NZ_QJSI01000003.1, from coordinate 232,802 downwards.
TACTGGATCATTATCACGAATTGCAGAAATCAACAATCCTTTTGCATCGTATGGATTTGAAGGGATTACCACTTTCATACCTGGTTGTTGTGCAATTAAACCTTCTAATGAATCTGCGTGCAATTCAGGTGTATGCACACCGCCACCAAATGGTGCACGAATAGTAATTGGTGCGTTCATTGTGTTACCCGTACGATAACGTAAACGAGCCATTTGACCATTAATTGCATCCATTGCTTCATATACAAAGCCAAAGAATTGAATCTCTGGAACAGGACGATATCCTTGTGTTGCTAAACCAATTGCAATACCTGCAATTGCAGATTCTGCTAAAGGAGTATCGAATACACGCTCTTCACCGAATTCATCTTGTAATCCTTCTGTAGCACGGAATACACCACCGTTTTGACCAACATCTTCTCCAAACACTAATACGTTTTCATCATTTTTTAATTCTGTGCGCAATGCATCAGTAATAGCTTGAATCATTGTCATTTGAGCCATGGTTTACTTCGACTCCTTTGCTTTATATTCTTCCATTTGTTCTTCTAAGTGTACAGGAAGTTTTTCGTACATATTTGAGATTAAGTCTGTAACTTTTTGTTTTGGTTGTTCGTCAGCTTTTTTAATAGCTTCTTTAATTTCTGCTTTTGCTTTTTCAGTTACTTCATTTTCTTGCTCTTCAGTCCATAAACCTTTACCTTCAAGATATTTACGGAAACGAACGATTGGGTCTTTTTTCTCCCATTCTGTATCAAGCTCATCCGTACGGTAACGAGTTGGATCATCTCCAGCCATCGTATGTGCACCGTAACGGTAAGTTAGAGTCTCAATTAATGTTGGACCTTCTCCATTAACAGCGCGCTCACGAGCATCTTTAGTCGCAGCATAAACAGCTAATACGTCCATTCCATCTACTTGAATACCTTCGATTCCAGCAGCAACAGCTTTTTGAGCTAACGTTTTAGCAGCTGTTTGCTTATCAACAGGTACGGAAATCGCAAAACGGTTATTTTGAACAACAAAGATTGCAGGAGCTTTAAATGCACCAGCAAAGTTCATTCCTTCATAGAAATCACCTTGTGACGTACCACCATCACCAGTATAAGTTATAGCAACATTCTTCTTACCACGTTTCTTCATACCCATAGCAACACCCGCCGCTTGTGTATATTGCGCTCCAATAATAATTTGTGGACTAAACGCGTGTACACCTTCAGGCATTTGGTTACCATGATAATGACCTCTTGAGAATAAAAATGCTTGATAAAGTGGAAGACCTTGCCAGATCAATTGCGGTACATCGCGATATGCTGGTAAGATAAAGTCTTCTTGTTCTAAAGCAAACTGCGTTCCTAACTGAGAAGCTTCTTGTCCTGCAGTAGGTGCATAAAATCCAAGACGTCCTTGACGATTCAAGGCGATTGAACGTTGATCCAAAATTCTCGTATAAACCATTCTAGTCATTAATTCTTTTAATTCATCATCTGAAAGTTCTGGCATATCTTTTTCATTAACTACTTCGCCTTCTTCATTCAGAATTTGAAACGTTTGAAATTCATTTTCAGCATTTTCAAGTGTACGTTTCAAAATAATCACCTCTTCCTTTCTATTCCTTCAAATTTTCTGCACTATTCGTAATATAGGGTGTATACAAACTGACATAATTGTACTTGTTTATACAATACCCTATAGTAACTTTTTTTAATCTAAATTATTTCTATGTAGATAACTGTTACATAGTTATTACTTATTATTATTAGTACAATTTAGATTTATTATAAGTTTAGCTCATTCTATTACCTTGGTCAAACACTTTGATTCGTTTTATTTAAATTATTTTAACTTAAAAGTATAAAAACAGAATGATTAAGAGACTGTAACAGCCTTACTATAAATTAACTGTTTCATTTTTTTTATTTATCTGTATTACTAATTTTTTTGATAAAATTTTTTTAATAAAAAAACTTCTCGATATCGAGAAGTTTTCAAAGGTTATTCATATGTCACATTTAAGTCAGAAGATTCATAAAAAGCTTTTTTACTTTCATTAAATGCCTTTGTTTTTTCGCTAAACACATTGTTTGCTTCAATCACTTTCTCATATTGCTGATTAACTTTATCAATTTGTTCTGTTACCGCTTCTTCCTCTACTTCTTCTTGTTTTATTAATTCATATAATGCTTGATCATTTTCTAATGATACGGTATATGTATCATATAAAGTTATGTATGCTTGATATCTTTCTTCCATTATGTCATACATTTCATTAGCGTTTGTTTGGACTGCCTCATCTTCTATGTCAGATAGCAAAGGTTCAATTTCATCAAATTCTTCTTTACTCGCATCAATACTCTCTTTCTCAATTACCAGTAATTCTTTTCTTTCTTCTATTGATTGTAGTGCTTCATCAGCAAGTGAAATGATTTCTTCCATATCATCACTACCCAATGCTGTGATTTCTTGATACAAAGCTTGTTCTTCTGCTTCTAATTCGTTTAATGGCTTTTGCTGTGCAACAAAGTCATTTTCTAGTTCAACTGCTTCTTCCATATGAACATACATTTGTTCTGTCGCTGATTCACCTGAACATGCTGCTAATAATGCGATACTAACTAATCCTACAATAAAAACCTTTAACTTCAAAATGCTGCCTCCTTAATCTTGATGCAATTTTATTATATTTTTTGACATTTATGAAAATATTATAACATATCACAATACATTTCTTATACTATTTAAGAAAAGTTATTGTTTCTTTTGCAAAAATAATAAAATACCATTATATTTAATAGTTATGTTACACTATGTAACAGTTAAAAACACTGATAAGGAGAGTGAACCAGTTGATTACCATGGATGATATTGTGCGTGAAGGTAATCCTATTTTGGAAGAAGTTGCAAAAGAAGTAGCATTACCGGCAACTGAGCAAGATAGCGCAACACTGCATGAAATGTTAGAATTCCTGAAAAATAGTCAAGATCAAGAGATCGCTGAAAAATATCAATTAAGACCTGGTGTCGGAATAGCCGCACCACAAATTGGTCTATCTAAAAGAATGATTGCCATTCATTTTGAGGATTTTGATGGTAATTTCTATAGTGATGGTTTATTTAACCCAAGGATTGTTAGTCATTCTGTTGAGAAAACATTTCTATCAAGCGGAGAAGGTTGTTTATCCGTCGATCGTGAAATACAAGGATACGTTCCTAGATATGCACGTATTACAGTAAAAGCTATTAACCTAGCCGGCGAACCAATAAAATTAAGATTACGTGGTTATGCTGCTGTTGTTCTTCAACATGAAATTGACCATTTAAACGGGCTTATGTTTTATGACTATATTAATGAAAACAATCCCTTCTTAAAACCAGATAATGCCAAACCCTGTGATGTAGATTAAATATTACACTTGTGCATGACTTAATTTTTTTTATATAGGCACACTCCTTTCGTATAAGATTAGCTCTATAAGCAAAAAATAAATCCTAATTACACTATTATTTCATTATTTTTGTAATAGTTTAGCACGTTTCTGTTTCCAAACGAGCAATTCCGTACTATACTAGTATATAGTGGGATTGGATCGGTAGGACGTATATGCTTTTCTTTAACTAATCGAAAGGAGCTGTGCAGTCAAATGTTAAAGCGACTGAGAGAAAAGCTTAGAAAACGATGGAAGAAATTATTAGGTCAAAATCGAGTTCCAAATGCTTTCAAAGAATAACTGTCGGTACGTAAAGCATTCCAATTTATCAGGTGAACACTTAATATCGCAGGAAAATTGCTATTTAAATATCAGCAATATAAAAATAAAAATGTAAAAGAATGAAGGAGAGATCGAATGATTTTCAAAGTATTATACCAAGAAATTCACAATGAAATTCCAGTAAGAGAAAGAACAACAAGTCTCTATTATGAAGCAGAATCTGAGAGACAAGTAAGAACAGAGTTAGCGACTCGCGAGATTAACATCGAATTTATCCAGCCATTAAATGGTGCTCATTTAGAATATGAAAAACTTTCTGAGCACTTCGAAGTGGAGAATGGATAAATTATGAAATTCGTAAAAAATGATCAATCAGCAGTTTTTTCACTAGGCGGACTTGGTGAAATCGGTAAAAACACATACGGCATTCAGTTTCAGGATGAAATAATATTAATCGACGCTGGAATTAAGTTTCCTGAAGATGAATTGCTAGGAATTGACTATGTCATTCCTGATTACACTTACCTTGTACAAAATCAAGATAAAATTAAGGGATTATTTGTCACGCATGGTCACGAAGATCACATCGGTGGAATTCCTTATTTATTAAGAGAAATTAACATACCAATATATGCTGGTAAACTTGCACTTGGATTAATTAAAAATAAATTAGACGAACATGGTCTATTAAAAAATGCAGAGCTACATGCATTTGAAGAAGAAGATATAATCAAGTTTAGAAAAACATCTGTAACGTTTTTCAGAACGACACATAGTATACCTGATTCTTATGGAATTGTAGTTAAAACACCACCTGGTAATATTGTACACACAGGTGACTTTAAATTTGATTTTACACCTGTAGGAGAACCTGCCAACATAGCTAAAATGGCTGAGGTAGGTAAGGAAGGCGTACTTTGCTTATTGTCTGACAGTACAAATAGTGAAGTTCCCGGATTTACAATGTCTGAACGTGTAGTTGGAGATAGTATTAATGATATCTTTACGCGTGTTGATGGTAGAATTATTTTTGCTACTTTCGCATCCAATATCTATAGATTACAGCAAATGATTGAAGGTGCTGTAAAGCATAATCGCAAAGTAGCTATTTTCGGTAGAAGTATGGAATCATCAATAGCAATTGGAAGAGAACTTGGTTATATTAATGCGCCTGATGATGCATTTATTGAATCACATCAAATTAATCGATTACCTGCTAATGAAGTGACGATCCTTTGTACAGGCTCACAAGGTGAACCAATGGCAGCTCTCTCACGAATTGCTAAAGGAACACACCGACAGATTCAAACGATCCCTGGCGATACAGTCGTATTCTCATCTTCACCAATCCCTGGTAATACGGTTAGTATTAATAGAATGATTAATATGCTTTCTCACGCTGGAGCAGATGTTATACACGGTCCATTAAACGATATCCATACATCCGGTCATGGTGGGCAAGAGGAACAAAAGCTAATGCTAAGATTATTACGTCCTAAGTTTTTCATGCCTATTCATGGTGAATACCGTATGTTAAAGGAACACGTAAAACATGCAGTTGCATGTGATGTTCAACCAAATAACTGTTTCATTATGGACATTGGTGATGTATTAGCACTAGGTAAAGATAAAGCTGCAGTTGCAGGTAAGATTCCTTCTGGATCTGTTTATGTTGATGGAAGCGGTATTGGTGATATTGGTAATATTGTATTACGTGATCGCCGTATTCTTTCAGAAGAAGGCCTTGTAATTGTTGTTGTTAGTATTAATATGAAAGAATTTAAAATTGCATCTGGACCAGATATTATTTCAAGAGGTTTTGTCTATATGAGAGAATCAGAAGACTTAATTAACGAAGCACAAAAAATTGTTTCTACTCACCTTGATAAAGTGATGGAAAGAAAAACAACACAATGGTCAGAAATCAAAAATGAAATAACAGATACAATTGCACCATTCTTATTTGAAAAAACTAAACGTCGTCCAATGATTCTACCGATTATTATGGAAGTATAATAATCGTAGCGTTAAGCGAAATATAAACAAAAAAAACACCGTAACTTGCGGTGTTTTTTTGTTTGTTTTTAATCGTCATCGACTACTAAATGTTTCTCAAAACGAGATATATCTTTATCTGCTCCTATAACGATTAAGATATCGCCGCCATCTATAACTTCTGACGCCATTGGCGAGACATTGATATCATTAGTTTCACCTTGCTTAATTGCGACAATGTTACACCCATAATTAGCTCGTACATCTAGCTCTACTAACGTTTTTCCGATCATCTTTTTACCAGCCTTTACTTCGACAATACTATGATCATCTGATAGTTCTAAATGGTCCAAGATATTATTAGATATTATGCTATGCGCAATTCTTTTTCCCATATCTCTTTCAGGATGAACAACTTGATCGGCACCAATTTTATTTAATACTTTTTCATGGTAATCATTTTGTGCTTTAACTGTTATTTTTTTTATGCCTAATTCCTTTAACATTAGCGTTGTTAAGATACTTGCTTGAATATTGTCTCCTATTGCCACAATGACATGATCAATATTACGAATTCCTAATTCTTTTAATACTTTTTCATCAGTTGCATCTGCGATTACTGCATGTGACGCAATATCTTTAAATTCATTTACTTTTTCTTCTTGTGTATCAATCGCTAATACATCCATGCCTTCTTCACTTAATTCGCGACATATACTTCCACCAAAACGCCCTAATCCTATAACTGCAAACTCTCTTTTCACGATTTTTCCTCCTCGTACACCTTACTGAAGATAGTTTATCATATTTATAAGAAATAAGGACCATCATTTTTAAAAAATAGCTGTTTTCTAAGAGATTTGATGCTATTAAAAACTTATGTACTGCTTGTAACGTACTTGCCTCGCTCTGTAACTAAACTACGCTAGTTGGTAATACTTAAACGTGGGATGTACTATATCAACGATAAGAATCCCACGAATATTTTTATATAGCTCCATGCTAACATTAAGAACCTTAAAACTTTATAAGCAAGCAGATGGCATATTACTCCGCTTTCGGCTGACGAAATTGATATGAATTACTACGTAACATACCGCTCTGGAAATATACTTCGCTTTCCGTGGGCACGGGAGTCTTCGTATATTTCCATTGCTAGTACAGATTTCTTCTTTCATGAATTGAGAAAGACTAGCTCTTTATCATTATTTTGTTTTACAAAGTTGGTTATTAGTATAAAAAGCTAACCCTTTGGTAAGGAAGTCAATTTTATTTAATACGTAACCTACATCAAAAACAATTCATAATACTTGTGTATGGAAGTTAATTACACTATAGCAACAGACAAAATTATTAATTACTTATATGCTACATTACAATTTTTCTTCAAACTTGCTTCCGTAGTGAGTAAGACCACAATGTTACGTCAGGGGTATTACTTTTATGTCTGTCAGCAATTTCACTTGATACGCTATACAAAAGAGGGAACAAATGCATGACATAACAGCTAAAGAAGCTATATCATATTTTCCATCAATAACAAAGTTAAAAATACTAAAGTTTAAGATAAAGCCCTCCATCACTAAGTAATGGAGGGCTTTATTTATAGATTTTATAACGCGTCTAACATTTCAAATTGTGATTTCACTAAACCGAAATATTCACCACGTTTTTGCATTAAATCGGAATGATTTCCTTGTTCCAAAATCTTTCCGTTTTCTAATACGATAATATTATCTGCTTCTCGAATTGTCGATAAACGATGGGCAATCATAATAGCCGTACGCCCATGTAATAACTTCTTAAGCGCAAGTTGGATACGCACCTCTGTTTCTGTATCAATGCTTGCTGTTGCTTCATCTAAAATCAATATTCGCGGATTAGCTAACAATGCTCTAGCAAAAGAAAGTAACTGCCTCTCGCCTGCAGAAAGAACGTTTCCTCTCTCTTCTACTTCTGTTTGATACCCTTCTGATAAACCTAAAATGAAACCATTCGCACCGACAACTTTTGCAGCATCGATCACTTCTTCATCTGTCGCAGTAGGCCTTCCAAAACGAATATTTTCCATAATAGTACCCGAAAAAATAAATGTATCTTGTAAAACAACACTAATATTATCTCGTAAATTACCAACTTTCATATCCTTTAAGTCATTTCCATCAATTTTAACTGTACCTTTAGTTGGATCATAGAAGCGACTAATTAGATTTGCAATTGTTGATTTACCAGATCCGGTATGCCCTACAAGTGCAACTGTTTGACCAACCTTCATTTCTAATGAAATTTCATGCAGTGCAATACGGTCATCGTCATAAGAAAATGCAACATGATCGAATTCAATATGCCCTTTCATGTCAGTAAATTCTTTTGCATCTGATTTTTCATGGACATTGGGCTGCTCATCTAAAAACTCAAAAATCCTTTCCGATGAAGCCATAGCGACTAATAATTGATTGTATATTTGACCGAGACGTGAAATCGGTTCCCAGAACATACCTAAGAAAAAGGCAAAGGATACAAAGGTACCAATTTCAATTGTTCCATTAATAATTAAATGTGCACCGTATGAAATCAAAATAACAGTACCTATCGCATTACTCATCTCAACAAAAGGTCCAAAATAGGCACTCTTTTTCATTGCGATCCGTTCTACTTCATAATTATCTTCATTCACACCATTAAAGTACTCGGTATTTTCCTTTTCTTGAGAAAAAGATTGCGTAATACGGATACCCTGCATACTTTCATTCAAATGTGAATTCAAACGTGATTTCTGGATACGTACATCTTGCCACGTCTTACGAATATTTCTTCTTAATTTAGTTGAGATATAGAACATAATTGGTAAGATGACTAATACCGCTAATGCAAGCTGTGGGCTTAACACAAACAAAATAACGATTATACCCACTAACATAAAGACATCCATCAATAAATTAATAATCCCGTTAGTAAACAATTCTTGTAACGAATTTACATCATTTAAGATACGAACCAAAATTGACCCAGCTGAACGTTTATCAAAAAAGTTATGCGATAAACGTTGTACGTGTGAGAACAATTGTTTACGTAGATCATGAATAATATTTTGCCCTAATATATTAACCCATTTAATTCTAAAATGATTTCCAATATAACTTATCACATATAAAAGTGAAATTAGGATAACTAAATAGGTTAAAAGTGTTGGATCTTGATTTGCTATCGCTACATCAATTACCACTTTACCAATCAAAATAGGTACCGCTAAACGGATCAATGTCGTAATAAACATTGCTATAATAGCACCTGGTAACAGTGATTTTGCATACGGTTTTATATAGAACAATAATCGCGTCATTTGTTTCCAATTAAAAGGTTTTTCCACTGCTTGATCGAGTGGATAATAAAACCGCTTTAAGTGTGGACTTTTTTGTTTTGCTGTATCTTGTTTTGCCAAAGTTATTCCCCCCTTTTTAATTTACTATATTCATAATAGCTTGTTTATCTTGATATTGAATATCATAAATTCGTTGATATGGTCCACCATTCTCTAATAATTTCTCGTGTGTACCTCGTTCGACAATTTCACCATCTTCTAAAACCAGAATCTCATCCGCATGTTTCAATGAAGATATACGGTGAGCAATAATGAATGTTGTCCGACCTTTCATAACCTCGTTTAGCGCTTTTTGAATTCTAAATTCTGTTTCCATATCAACAGCAGAAGTTGCATCATCCAAAATAAGAATACTTGGATCAATCAAGATCGCTCTTGCTATCGCGATACGCTGTTTCTGTCCACCAGATAAGCCCATCCCTCTTTCTCCAAGCATGGTTTCATAACCATTTGGCATTTCCATAATAAATGAATGCGCCTGTGCACGTTTAGCTGCAGCGATAATATCATCTATATTTGCTGTTGGATTACCGTAAGCAATATTGTCTCTAATTGATGTAGAGAATAAAAATGACTCTTGTAAGACAAATCCAATATGCTTGCGTAGTGACTTTATGTTATAGTCACTTGATGGTTTTTGATCAATTAAGACTTTACCCGATTGTGGTTCGTAAAAACGCGTCATTAGTTGCGTGATACTCGTTTTTCCAGATCCAGTTGCACCAATTAGACCAATCACTTTTCCTGGTGGAGCATCAAACGAGATGTTTTTAAGTGCCGCTTCATCACCTTCCACATATTTAAACGATACATTTTCAAAAGTCACATGACCTCTTATAACGTTTGGAATGAGCGCATTGTCTTTTTCTTGTATATCTTCTTCTGCTTCTAAGATTTCTAATAATCTTTCACCTGATGCTTTAGCTTGAGAAAATTGGTTGACGATAAAACCTAGGTGCATCAGTGGCCCTAAAATATAGCTTACCAAACTAAAGAAAGCGATTAACTTACCTAACGACAGACTCTCGTCAATAACCAGATAACCTCCAAAAACCAACAAAGCTACCATACAAATATTACCGATTAACTCCATAAATGGGAAATATTTAGCCCAAATATTTGATGTTTTAATATTCACTTCTCGGTACTCTTGATTATTAACAGTAAATCTGTCTATTTCAAAATCCTCTTTAGATAGAGATTTCACTGTATTAATACCACTTACGTTTTCCTGGATGCGTGTATTTAAACGACCTAATGATTTACGTATGGTACGAAAAGCTGGGTGAACCTTCTTATCAAATTTATAAACGACTATAGCCAGGAATGGCATGGCGGCCATTGTTACAAGTGCTAATGGTATCGAATAGTAGAACATGACAGATAAACTAATTACAATTAGCAATATAATCCGAATTAATTCCTTTAATCCAGCAGAAAGGAAGAATTTAAAACCTTCTACGTCCATTGTAAGACGTGACATTAAGTCGCCAGTTCGAGCATTATCATAATAAGTAAAAGATAGGCGTTGTAATTTTGTATACAAACCATCTCGCAATCTGTAGACAGATGACACACCAAACAGGTCACCTAAGTATTGTTGGATAAAATTCGCAATACCTTTAATAATCATCACAAGTATAAACCCACCTGCTAAATAAGGTATAAGACCGTATTGTTCATCAAGAACAACATTATCAATCGTTATCTGTAATATAATTGGATAGAGCACGGTGATTCCAGTTACTATAATTACAAATAATATAGACATGAGAAAATATTTTTTAAATGGCATATAATATTGTTGTAATTTTTTAAACGTTTCCAATGTATTATTCCCTCCCCTTTTTTCCTTTTTCGTAACTATAAATATATCGGTTTCCGAAATAAATTGCCACCCTTTTGCACTATTTCTTTTAAAAAACTAAAAAATCAGTCTTAAGACGGAAGCGCTTTTATGCAAACGAAAAGAAAAGATCCCTTGTATACTTTACGCACACAAAGGACCTTTTCAAATAGTGTTACATACAAATACCTATTTCTCTGTCGTTCCTAGCACACGATTGACACGTTTACGGAGCATTTTCATTCCTCCACCACCAGCTTGAAAATGGCGGAGATTACCTTCTTCATCAAAAACATAATATGCTGGAACATATTCATTTTCAAATGCATCTGTTAAAATATGCTTGTTGTCTACAAAAATGGGTTGTGTTATATCGTGCGCTGCGGCAACCTCTTTAATTTGATCTAAATCTAAATCCTTTTCAGAACGTGGTATATGGACAGCGACTACATTAAGCGCATCTTTATACTCATCACGAAATTCATTAACATTTGGCATTGCTTCTTTACATAAACCGCAACTAACTGACCAAAAGTGGATTAAAGTTGGTTTATTACCAATAAGATCGTCCTTTTTTAATTCTCCATTCAACCATTCAGTTGCACCATCTAATTCTGGCATCGGCGTTCTTAATCTCATTAATCATAATCCTTTCTATTCACTTATTATTAATTAAATAAGATTTTTATAGTGTTTCTTGACCTGGTTTCCAATTGGCTGGACATAGACCACCAGTTTGTAATGCTTGAAGTACACGTAATGTTTCATCGACATCACGACCAATATTATTATGATTTACGACTTGATATTGTAATTCACCTTCTGGATTAACAATAAATAATCCACGAAGCGCCACACCTTCACCTTCTATTAATACACCATATTCTGCTGATACTTTATGATTTGTATCTGCAGCTAAAGGATAAGCAAGATCACCTAGACCATTGTCTTCACGTGATGTATTAATCCAAGCTAAGTGTGTATGTACTGTATCTGTAGATACGCCAATTACTTCTGCATCTAAATCTTCAAATTCATCATAGCGATCAGATAGTGCAGTGATTTCAGTTGGACATACATGTGTGAAGTCCATTGGATAAAAGAATAACACTGTCCATTTGTCTTCTTTCATAATCTCATCTAATGATACCTTTTTGAATTCTTTATTCGCCATTACTGCTTCCATTTCAAAGCGTGGAGCCTGTTTTCCTACCATACGTTCTGCCATGCGAATCCCTCCAACTATCTATTTTTTGTGATAATATTTTCACATACTTTAATTAATTATAAAGATTGGAAAAAGTTTAGTCAACAATAATCAAACTTTAAATTACTAAATTGGACTAGTAACAGTTTTAACAAAAAAGCACGATGATATGCTTAAATTTTGTCGAAAAAGGGTATTATTTGATTATTAAAGTATATTTCTTTATTATGAAAGAGTTACTTTAGAAAGGAGCATAAAAAATGTACATGTTTGGCATTGATTTTAGTCAATTTACGACTACTTATCCACTAATTGCTAGTGCACTAAAAATTCTATTTCTATTTATCGCTTTTGCAATTGCTGCACCAATAGGTCGAAAGGTTATTGCTACCACACTAAAAAAAGCAGGTAAAAGAGAAAGTATCTCACCAGCTCGAACAAAAACATTAGAAAAGCTGATACAAAATGTTTATACATATATTTTACTATTTGTATTCATTGCAATGTTATTTGGTATCTTCGGTCTTGATCTAGCACCATTAATTGCTGGGGCCGGTGTTATAGGACTTGCAATTGGTTTTGGTGCACAAGGTCTTGTAAGTGATATTGTAACTGGTTTTTTTATACTATTAGAAAAGCAAATTGAGGTAGATGAATATGTCTCAACTGCTGGATACAGTGGTATTGTTGAGGAAGTCGGCTTACGCACAACAAAAATCAGAAGTTTTGATGGTACATTAAACTTTATCCCAAACAGACAATTGGAGGGAATTAGTAATCACTCTCGTGGTACAATGCGTGCTTTAGTTGATATTGGTATTAGTTACGATGAAAATATTGATCACGCAATGAATATTCTCCAAAAAATTTGTGATGAGTTTCAACAGGACGTTCGCTTTGTTGAAGGTCCAGACGTACTAGGCGTTCAAAGCTTCGGTTCATCTGATGTTGTTTTACGTCTCTTAGGTAGAACCGAAAATATGGAGCAATTCGCTGCAGAGAGAGATATCCGTAAACGAATTAAGGAAGAATTTGATAAAGCAGCTATCGAAATCCCTTTCCCACATCAAGTAAATATTACGAAAGAATCAAGTAAATAACAAAAAGCGGGTGCCATATAATGGCTTGCCCGCTTTTTTATTATGCCATCTTCTCATCAACTTGCTGACAAATTTCCTCCGCATTCATACCATGCGCATTAATTACTGAACCGGTGTAATTCGTTGTTGCCATTCCCATCACGTCTTTATCTTGGCCAGATATGACACAACAGCCACAATCCCCTAGGTCTTCCTCTTGTTTTAACTCAATAACCTCATAGCCTTTATCTTGCAAAGCCCCTTTTACATCTGATAACGTCCCTTCAACACCTACACGTTTCACACTATCTGCCTCCCATTCTATTTTCACAAGATAGTTTGTGCGTAGAACGAGCTATTTATACAAGAAAAAATGATGCTTATAGTTGACGCAACGTCGCTTCAACTACTTCTATTCCAGTTGCGATTGCATCTTCATTAGGATTGAGTTTACTATGATGTAATCCAAAAGGAGAACTAACACCTAACCAAAACATAAATCCAGGAATATCACGTAAGAAATAACCAAAATCTTCACCAGTCATAGCAGGATTTGCTTGCTTCCAAGTTGCGGAAGTGTCATTTACTATTTGCTTAAATTTATCAACATACTTTTTTGTATTATAAACTTGATAATAGTTTGAACCATAATCTATTGAAATCTCACAATGGTGACTTTGTTCATAACCTTTCGCCATTTCTTCAATCGCCTTTTTAATTTCGGCAATAATACTAGCATTGGCTGTTCGAATCGTACCTTCTAATCTAGCATTCTCTGCAATCACATTTTGTACCGTTCCACTTGTTATTTTTCCAACTGTCACAACAGCACTTTCTATTGGATCTAATTTCCTTGCTACTATTTGTTGTAATTGCGATACAAAGTTACTAGCAGCAACAACCATATCATTGGTTAAATGGGGGTATGCTGCGTGTCCACCTTTACCTTTAAAATCAATAAATAGTTCGCTCGTATTAGCAAATAGAAGTCCAGATCGAGTAGAAACAGTACCTACAGGTAATTCTGGTGCAATATGTAACGCAGTAATAATATCTGGATAAAAAGTTTGAAAAACATCTGATTCAAGCATAGGTAGTGCACCACCTGGACCCTCTTCTGCAGGCTGAAAAATCAGTACAATGTCATTTTGAGGCGGATTACGTGTTACATTCTCTAAAACGCCAAGTGCAATAGTCATATGTAAATCATGACCACACGCATGCATCTGTCCATCATGCTTAGATGAAAAAGGTAATGCGGTTTCTTCTTTAATTGGTAATCCGTCTATGTCTGTGCGATAAGCGATTGTTTTAACCGACTGGGTTCCTTTGACTTTAACTAATATACCTGTTTTCCATGTTTCAACTGTTAAGAAGTCTTGTGGCAATAATTTTATCTGCTCTAATAAATAGGACTGCGTTTTAAATTCTTGAAAACCTAATTCAGGAATTTGATGCAGCTCTCTTCTGATATTTAGTAATTTGTCACGATCCATCTCTCTCACTCCTCGTTCTGTTATAACTAAACTTTCGCGCTGTAAAACAGGCACTTAAGTCTTTATATAAAAAGAAATTCTAACAATCCAAAATAGATGTTGACTTCACGTTTCTTTGGTAATCATCCGCACGTTTGATCTGACGCACTTGAGAGAAACTCTGTGGTAAGTGACTTACAACTTTACACGCTACGGTAGCAAATGGTCTCGCTTTCCGTGGGCACAACCTCAGCTATCTATAGAAGCAAAGAACGCTTCTATAGAGGATCTTCGATTTGTGCTGTTCCCACAGGAGTCTCAACCATTTGCTACCTTCGCTGGATAGCGTATCTTTGTTTTAAACAGATGTTACTATACTATTTAATGACCCTAACGCGAGTTTGAGACCCTTTAGTTACAAATAATAGTGTAATTTACACAATTTTAAATTCACGGACTAAAACCAGCGGATCAAGCAAAATGGGTGACACTCCTGCAGGAACAGCACGGGCTGAAGATCCACTCGGAAAGCGTATTTTGCTTATCCGAGTTAGCTGAAGTCGTGCCTGCGGAAAGGGAGCCCATTTTGCTTGAGGAGCGGGGCGAAAGTTCTGTTAGATGCCCATTTATATAAAGATCCTTACCGCAGAGTCTATGTTTATTCAGTATTAAAAAACTTTTTTAATACTGTAAAGCTTTATAATGAACACACGTCAAACTCATAATAGCCAACGTGTAGCGTTTATTTTTCAAGTAAGAAAGTTCAGTTATTACAAAATTGATTTTAAAAAAAGCAGGAGAGTATACTCCCCTGCTTTTTACTATCCATTTATTCTTCGTCGTCTAAATTACGAAGTGCTTGCATAATTTCTGTTTTAGATTTCGTTTTATCATCAATCTTTTTAACCAATTTAGCAGGTGTTCCAGCTACTACTGTATTCGGTTCAACATCAGATATTACAATTGCACCTGCAGCAACAACTGCACCTTCTCCAACTGTTACACCTTCGAGAACAACTGCATTAGCTCCAATTAGCACGCCATCTTCAATTACTACAGGACTTGCTGATGGTGGCTCAATAACTCCTGCCAATACAGCTCCAGCACCGATATGACAGTTCTTACCTACAGTTGCACGTCCACCTAAGGTAGCATTCATATCAATCATCGTTCCTTCTCCGATAACAGAACCAATATTAATCATAGCACCCATCATAATAACGGCCCCGTCACCAATTTCAACTTGGTCACGAATAACAGCTCCTGGCTCAATACGTGCATTAATTCCTTTTAAGTCTAACAATGGAATTGCTGAATTTCTACGATCATTTTCTATTACATAATCAACAATTTGATCTTTATATGTATCCAAAGCTTGTTTAATTGCTTTCCATTCCCCAAACAATACGCCTGTTTCAGCTTGTACAAACGCTTGAATTTCATTTGTAAATTCTATCTTATTTAATTCCGTTCCTTTCACATAAACTTTCACTGGTGTTGCCTTTTTACTATTCGAAATAAATGAGATTATTTCATTTGCATCCATCTTCTTCATTTTCTTACCCCCAAGATAATTTTTCTTTACTTTATCAGATAGTATATGTAGCTGACAAGTATGATTCATTCAAAGTTTACATACAGGTCAACTACACGTTTTCTCTGCATACTTCTTTATTACTTATCATCTATTACTTTTGCAAATAAATCTTTGTTCACGTGAATGTACTTATTCAACTGCTTCAATATTGCTCTTCTAGTTAAGATACCGTCAAAAAAACCTTCTTCATCTACTACACAAACAAAAGGATGGTCAATCACAGCTTTTAAACAAGTTAAAAACGCATCTTGTTTTTTCACACATGGAATTTCTTGATTCATCACTTCTTGTACTTCTACTTCAGACAATCTTTCCATTTCAAAGCGTTCTAAACCAAGAATATGATTCAAAATAAGATTTTTTCCAATTGTTCCTTTGAATTTGTATGAGGTATCTAAAACTGGTACAGCGGAATACCCTGATTTAACTAATATCAATAACGCATGTTCTAACGGATTATTCAATTGTACGTGGGCTACTTTTTCTGAAGAGATCATTAAAGACTCAGCAGTTATATCTAATAACGGTAGTTGTTTAACAGTATTCATTTATCCACTCCCTTTAACGAGCAGTTGAAATAAAATGTTCACGTTAAAAATTAACATACAAGTATAGTTTACCATAAATAAAATAAGGAGACCAATTGATGTTAAATACTGTTTGTTTATCCATTAGCTAAATTAAATAACATTTTAACTAGTAGATATAGTTTTTTTATTAAGAAAATGTTAAAATAGTTGACAAATAGGAATCTACTATAAGAAAGTAGACATAGAAAGGAGGAACAGTAGTGAAGAAAGAGAAGTCTACAAATATTGAAGAAATTGCAAAAGCTCTATTTATTATCAATCGCCACGCAAAAACAGCTTTAAACCCTAGTGACTTGTATAACTTGAAAAAGAAAACAATTACAAAGTTATTGGAAAATAAGGATGCAGAAAAAATTGGTCTTCATTTTTCGGACCGCCCCAAATTAAGTCGGCAACATTCAACTCTACTCGTACAGGTAGGAAACTATTATTTCCACATTCCTCCAAATAAACAAGATTTCAAAGAAGTAGAACATTTGGGTAACATTGATCAAAATTATAGAAATCCAAAAACAAAGTTATCACTTACCCAAGCAAAAAAAGTATTATATACATTTTTAGATATCCCAATTCCTACCGAAGAAAAGGTTTACTCATCCTATTATACGCCTTCCTCATTAGGTCATTGGAATAAATCTTATTTTAAAAATAGAAGAGAAAGATAACTACATAAGCGGCATCTGTTAACTAGAATTTGACTTGTGCTGCTTAAAATAAAAAATAGCCCTATTTGTTAATACCACAATGCCTATAATAACGCCTAAGGTAATGATATCAAATAATACATAATGTACCATAGATAGATTGAATGCCATACTCCCCTTTTCTATTCCGCGATATAGATATGAAAACATCACTATATTTATAAATAAAAGGATCGTCACCAGATACGTTAACAGGAAATTCCATTTTAATTCTATTAAAAGTCTTACAGATGGGTGCAATATAACATACAATGCTACGATACAAAATAAACCTATTAGAAAATCCACTTGCCGTTCTTGCAAACCAAAAGATAACAATTGATTTTTTTTGAACCAACTAAATCCAAGACTATAAACTGTAAGTAATACTGTTTGCACTAGCATTTTCCCCTTTCAAGTAAAGGAAGTTGTTAAAAAAGGAGCCATCTAAAAGTATGACGCCCTTTAAAACTTTAACTATGACTATTGCAAACTAGTTTTTCCTACTCCGCATTGATTTATACGATGTATAAAGAATTTTTATTAATTATTCAAAAACATTTGTATTTTTCCACCTAATCGTTCCGCCTCTTCATACCCTTGATTGTATAAAGCATCTAACTTTTGCCTATTCCGTTCAATTCTATCAACTACTAACGGTAATTCTGGACGAACGATAAAAACTTCTTGCCTTTTCTCCATTTCGAGCAGTAAATCTAAAGTTTGGTTATATTTCTCGTGTCGTTTTAACAGTGCAGTTACTAAGCCGGGATACGCTTTATATTTTCTTTGAACAAAGCGTTTGAATTTCATTTCTTTTTTTACATAGCCTTCATTCCTTGTTAGTACGACAACATGTTTGTCATTACCAGCTTCAACGGAATGTGCAACTGGTATCGGATCACTAATCCCACCATCCATTAGTTCTAATCCATTATGCAAAATACTAGAAGCAATGAAAGGCAGTGAACTTGACGCCCGAACAATTTTTAATAACTCCTGCTTATTCTCGAAACTATCATAATAAACTGGCTCACCCGAATATATATCCGTTGCTCCTATAACAAGCTTACTCGTTCGCTTACTAAAAGTATCATAATCATATGGAACTAATTTATTAGGAATGGTATCAAAGATAAAATCCATTCCAAATAATTGCCTTTTTGTAATGAAACGTTTGTATGAAATATATTCAGGATGGCTTGCGTAATTAACGAATACTTCATAATTTCTATCTCTCTGGTTAGATAAATAGGAAGTCGCAACACAAGCGCCAGCTGATGTTCCAATTACATAAGGGAACTGATATGCTGCATCATGAAAAAAAGCAAGTACACCAGCCGTATAAGCTCCCCTCATTCCGCCTCCCTCTAAAATTAAACCTGTTTGACTCAATACTGCATCTCCTTTTTATTCATTTACTATAATGTTACTGTCTCTTAAGTATACCTCTATCATACAATAAATTGGTAATTCACGTAAGTCATTCGACTCCAACTAAAATTAAAAAACCAAAAAGCCTTTGCAATTAAAATGCAAAGACTTTTTGACATACTTAATTCAACTTTCTCACCAAAAAATAAAAGTGTAAGCGTTGGCTGTATTGCGTTTGAGTTATATGTGTTATCCTGCTTGACGATCTTTTAAGAAGTGGATTTTAAAAGATTGTGTTTATGATTAAATTAACATAGACTCTGTCGCAATGCCATGTTGATTTCTGCTTCTGATCTTGCTTTTCCCGCAGGAGTCGCCTGTTACGCTACAATCAATTAGCATAATGTGCGAAGCTGTTGTCATAAGCACAATAAAACTTTATGACCACCAGATAATATATTAATTTTAATCTCTATCCAGCGGAGGAAGTAAATGGGTGAGACTCCTGTGGGAACAGCACAAGTCGAAGATCCACTTGGTGAAGTGTTGTTCTTTACCAATGAAAGCTTTAGACTGTGCCCACGGAAAGCGAATCCATTTACTGACGTAGTGGGTAAAAAATTTACGTCACAATACAGCTAAATTGCAACAAGCCAACTAAAAAAGCTAGAAGTTTTGTTTACTTTACTGGAATTATGGTATGATCAATTTGATCACTTTCTTTTTGTTTCAAAGAAGAACTTGCTTGTTTTTTATCTAAACTTTCTTCAAGTTTTTTCATCGCTATTTCATCATTTAATAGATCTTGTTTATTCTGATTAACAAGCTCGTCAAAATTAAGTTTTCTTGCACGCAAGATTATCACTCCTTATAAGGCTAGTTTTATACAAGTGAACCGCTTACATAACAGTATAACCTATTATAAATATTTTTCAATTCAAATAAGTCTAAATTATATGACAATTTCCAAGGAGGAACTTTTATGGATCATTTATTAAACAAAAACGTCTTAGATATTGAAATTTCGGGTATTCGAAAGTTCTTTAATATGGTTGGTGAAAAAGAGGATATCCTTTCTTTGACAATAGGACAACCTGATTTTACAACACCTGAGCATATTAAAACAGCAGCCATTCAAGCGATTGAAAATAATCAAACGACCTATACGCATAATGCTGGTATCCTCCCACTCAGACAAGCCATTGCAAATCACGTTAAGCATAATGATCAATTACTATACGACCCACTGACTGAAATTATTGTTACTGTTGGGGCATCACAAGCAATTGATATAACGTTGCGAACCATTCTACAACCAGGTGACGAAGTGTTATTGCCTGCACCAGTTTATCCAGGTTATGAACCACTGATACGATTGGCTGGAGCTAAAGTCATACATGTGGATACACGTGCGGATAATTTTAAATTAACTGCTACAAATTTAGCTGCACACATAACAGACAAGACTAAATGCGTGATACTTCCATACCCTTCTAACCCAACAGGCGTTACATTAAGTCAAGAAGAGTTAACAGCTATTGCTAATGTCTTGGAAAAAAAGGATATCTTTATCATTGCGGACGAAATATATAGTTCTTTAACATACGAAAAAGCGCACTTCTCGATTGCACGACTGAACCAAGTAAAAAATAAAACGATTGTCATTAATGGCTTATCAAAGTCACATGCTATGACGGGTTGGCGTATCGGTTATTTACTTGCACCGAATTGGATTGCAAAGCACATTATAAAAGTACATCAATACAATGTTTCTTGCGCTACTTCTATTAGTCAACATGCAGCATTAGAAGCATTTAAAAATGGACAAGATGATCCAAAGAAAATGAAAGAAGCATATTTAGATAGAAGAAACTATGTCCATAATCGATTTTTGTCTATGGGGATTGACGTGATAAAACCTGATGGCGCATTCTATTTTTTTCCAAAAATCAATACAGAATTAACATCATTTGATTTTGCCTTAAAGATGGTTGATGAAGTTGGTTTAGCACTTGTTCCAGGTGATGCATTCAGTCAATATGGAGAAGGTTATTTACGTCTTTCGTACGCCTATAGTATGGAAACACTTGAAAATGGATTAGACCGATTTGAAACGTTTTTATCAAAATAAAAAAAGGTAAAGCAGAGATTTAATGTCTTCTGCTTTACCTTTTTAAATTGCTTTTTCTTTTAATTCTTCAAATTGGTTCAATAATCTGTCTAATTCACGGCTTAAATTTAGTGACTCCTCACTAGTAAAGCCCTCAAGTATAGCAATCTCGATCATTCTTTTACGAAGCATTTCTATTTGAGTGAGTAAATAATATGATTGTTCCTTATCCAAACGAGCTACCCCCTATACCAACTATCTCATTGAATTAGTTTAACATATTGCTATTAAATTACCACTACGTGTATTTTCAAAAATATGCATCCTAAACATAAAAATGCACAAGTCACCAAACGTACATTCTATTACTAAATATGGTACACTATAAATGATATTATGCATAGTTTTATGACTTCAAGATACATTTAAGATTTTCATAACTGCTTAGAGAGAGGACGTCCCTCATGCACTATAGCGCTAAAATGAACTGGAAAAATTGGATCAAATTTGTTTTACTAGCCCTTATTCTTGTCATTTTATTAACTTCCTTTATTTTTTCTACATCCGTTATTGAGGGAGATAGCATGCAACCTACATTACAAAATGGCGAACAGATTGTATATAATAAGATAGCTTATCTAGTAAATGAACCTCAACGTGGTGATATTGTTATTATTGATTATCCATTAAAAAATTATATAAAACGTATCATCGGTTTACCGAATGAAACCATTGAAATAAGAGAACAACAATTATATATCAATAACTTACTTTATCAGCAATCTTTTTTGACAGAAGCAAAAAGCTTCACTACAGATGATTTTGGTCCTATTACTATTCCAGATAAAAGCTACTTTGTTATGGGTGATAATCGCCAAATAAGTAAAGATAGCCGAAATGGTTTAGGTTTCATTAGAAGTGAAGAAATTATTGGCAATTTGGAGTTTGTCATCAACCCCAACTTTAAATGGAAACTGGTAGAATAATAGATATGTAATATTACAACTAGAAGTAGGTGTTTTAACATGGCTTATTGCCCATATTGTGGTAGCACAACGAAAACAGATGAATTATTTTGCATTCAATGTGGTGAAAAACTACCGACAGATATTGATTCTAGAAAGATACCACCAAAAAGGTTCTTTCGTTTCATTCATATTCCTATACTTATAGCTTTATTAAGTGTGATAGCTTGTACAAGCTATTATTTTTATTTGCAATCTCAAACAAAACAGGCTAACGCGTCTTATGAGAAAGCGGAAAACTACCTATTAGACGAAGATTATCAAGAGGCACGCATTGAAATAGAAGCAGCACTTGAACATAATAGTAACTTTCCAGCTGCACAAGAACTACAAGCATTCACCGAACTTGCACTAACAATAAAAAATGATATTGAAAATAAAGAAGCAATTAGCTATCAAGATGCTTTAGTTGAGATAAATGAGGGTAAGAAAGAATTAAGCAGCTATAACGGTGAAGCAGTTATTCAACTAACCGACAAATTAGAAACATCACGTATAGAGATCCAACTTAAAAAAGTAAAAGAAAAATTAGAAGGTGAACCAAGCATCCAAACATTACAAACTACTTTATGGGAAGCTGAAGGTATTCAAAATCCTGAAGCAATGGAGATAGCGACTTCTATCAGAGAGCAAATCATCGCCTATTCTTCTACTACTGCAAATCAGCTTTTACAAGAGAAACAATTTTCCGAAGCGCGTTCTATTGTTGCAAATGCTTTACAATATGCACCTGATTCAGAGAAGCTATCAAGTTTAAAAACAACAATTGAAAAAGAAAAGACTGCATTTGAAACAGCACAGGAAAAAAGAATTGAACAAGCTCTTACCGCAGTTGAAGCAGAACGTGACCTTAACAACAATGACGCCGTAGAGCTAACGAATGCTGCATTAGACGAAGATGATCAGGGCAACATTGTTATCTTTGGTGAACTTAAAAGTGTTGCGACTGTTCCAATTAACAGTATTGCTATCACCTATAATATTATAGATAAAGTTGATAATATTATTGAAACAAATGAAATCTATGTTTACCCCGAAACATTATATCCCGATGAAGTTGGGAAATTTGATCACACGCATTACGATTTAACAGATAAAAATAACGCATATGATGTAAAAATTGAAACCATAAAGTGGTTCATTGATTAATTACTTAAGGGGTAGCGAGATGAAAAAAAACACACTTTCCATTACAATTACACTTAGCCTTATCATTATAATTACAAGTATTACCATCTGTTTCAACCTTTATAATAATTGGTCATCTAAAACTGTTGAACATGATAATAACGTTGCAAGTTTAATTAATACAACTGGTCAAAAGGATTTACAATCCATTATTCATGAA
Organism: Paraliobacillus sediminis; assembly: GCF_003426055.1. Classification (NCBI taxonomy): domain Bacteria; kingdom Bacillati; phylum Bacillota; class Bacilli; order Caryophanales; family Bacillaceae; genus Paraliobacillus; species Paraliobacillus sediminis. Next base: position 209,381 of record NZ_QJSI01000003.1, on the reverse strand, counting down.
GCACAAAAAAACGTCGTTCAAATTAGTGTTGAAACAGCGACAAGCGAAAAAACGGGTTCTGGTTTTTTATACAATACCAATGGAGACATTATTACGAATGCACATGTGATTAAAGATGCTGAATCCATTACGGTAACAATGTCAAACACTGAAACGTATAATGCAGCTATCGTTCAGATTGGAGAAACTAAAGATATTGCCGTTATTAGAGTCCCGCAACTAATTAACCAGACACCTGTTGAGATATCGTCTTCAGAACAATTAAGCATCGGTGATGAAATTATTGCTGTAGGAAGTCCTTTAGGTTTTCAAAACTCTGTTTCAATTGGTATTATTTCTGGGTTAAATCGCTCCTTTGAAATTGATGACTTCTCCTATGATAATGTGTATCAAATTTCTGCAAATATTACACATGGAAATAGTGGTGGTCCACTAATTAATCGATTAACTGGTGAAGTAATTGGTATTAATGCAGCCGGGATCGATGAAAGTGAAATTGCATTTAGTATACCTATCGAAAATGTCATTGAAGATGTTACAGAATGGTCTCGTTCTGTTAGCGATGAAGAATTAATCTATCCGATTGCTTCTTTTGACATGAAAAGCGATCCAACTCAGATGCAAGAAGATGCCGACTATCTAATTAGTTATTTTTTTGAGAGTATCAAGATACACGATTATATAAACGCATATACATTGTTAGGTAGTAGTCTACAAACCGAAACAGGCTATACTGATTTTAGGAAATCATATATCTATCATCTTTCAATAGAAGTAAGTGAAAGCAAAACCACCTATCTTGAGAACGAAAACCAAGTAAAAATCGTTTCAAATGTTGAAGTAGTTCATGTTGATTCTGAAAATGAACCAGAAAAACGAACGTTTACATTTACTATTGGGTATGAAAATGATCAATTAAAAATTATTGAATTAATTAAGGAAGAAGTATCTGATTAGGTACAAATGAATGTTTTTAAAGGAGAGCGATGCAATTGATTAAACATTATAGTGGTTGGATACTAATGATTTCCATTTTTCTCGTTGGTTGTTCTGATGACACACCTGCTATTGTGCAAAATGATATTAATGGAAATGAAGAAGAAAGTGCTATATTAGTTGAACAAACAGAAGATGAATCAAGTGAAAATGAAGCAAATACAATGATCGAGTTCAATCTAGAAAATGAACAGATCATGATTGAATTAAGCCAAGTACCTATCTTAGAGAACTATCTTGCTCAAATTCAAGATCGTCAACAAGCCTTAGATGATATGAAATTAGAAAAAATAGATAGCTCAACTAAGGATTCTTTATATTTACTTTCATTCTCTCTTTATGAAGATAGTGGTTCTTACTTATTATTAGATAGATCAGATCAAGGTAGTTCGCTTTTATTAGCTGATTTAGCAACTGTTTCTGACATTATCCCATCACCTGATGCATCAAAACTATTATTTATATTCAATCGTCAAAATCCTGAAAAGTCATGGCAAAGAAATAAAGTGGTAATTCTTGATGTAGAGAATTTCACACCACTTGGCGTGACAAATGAAAAAGACCTTTTATTCACTTCTTTTAAATGGCCGATAGAAAACATCGCGTGGCAAGATAATGAAACAATACTAGTTGATATACCAGCTATTGAAGAACCTACAATAGCAGCACTAGATTTATGGATAGAATCTGATAAAATGATAGATCAAATTACTTTAGCTATTGTAGGCGAATAAGAAAGGAAGTAAATAAAATGAATGAAACAATTAAGACCTTGTTAAATCATCGTTCAATTAGGAGTTTTAAAGATAAAGCCTTAAAACGAGAAGAAATTGATATAATCTTAGGAGCCGCAAGTCTTGCTTCAACATCAAGTTACTTAATGGCCTATTCTATTATTGGTGTGACTGATAATGATAAGAAGGCAAAATTAGCAAGTATATCAAATCAGCCCTATATCGAGAAAAATGGTCACTTTCTAATCTTCTGTGCTGATTTTCATCGTCACATTAGACAATCGTCAAATGAACAATACCAAGATATGCGCGTTAATTTAGAAAATACAGAACATTTCTTAGTAGCTACGATTGATGCAACTTTAGCAGCGCAAAATGCTGCCATTGCTGCAGAATCAATGGGATTAGGTATTTGTTATATCGGAAGTATTCGCAATGATATTGATAAGGTCGACACATTATTTAATCTTCCTGAACATGTAGTTCCTTTATTCGGTATGGCGATCGGTTATCCCGATGCTGAAACCGATCAAAAACCAAGATTACCTAAAGCCGCATATTATTTTGAAAATCAATATATTTCAATTGAGGATGAGGAACTTCACTTACAGAAATTCGATGAAAAAATTGCTGATTATTATCAAAATCGGACTACCAATCAACGAAACGAGCGTTGGACAGACCAAATGAAACATACTCTTTCAACTCCAAAACGCGCTAGAATGTCAAGCTATGTTAGAGAAAAAGGATTCAATAAACACTAAAATCACCAACAAAAAAAGCCTTTTAAGGCTTTTTTTGTTGAAATAAAACATCTTTTTCAATTTTAATATTTATAACTTCTTCCTTATAACGAAATTGACAATTCATGTATACCGTATGTGTTCCTGCTTCAAGCGGTTCCTCTATAAGTGCACCCTGATGTGGACGATATATATCACCAGATTCTAACGTTTTACTAACAGGACTACCTGTAAAGTCACTTGTATCCGTGTTAAACGATATAGATATTAGCGGAGTTCGATGTTCAATCGTAACTTGCTCTTCCCCGATATACTCTAATGAATGTAAAATCCGAAAACCTTCATCCGTATTTTCTATTCGCATATGTAAAATAAAGTCGTTCTCTTCTTGATCAGTTGAAACCGTTTCTGCCAGTGTTGTTGTCGTTGTATTATCCAGCCAATAAACCGTTGTAGCTCCAATAACCAAAAGAATAAAACCCATAATAACGAGACGCTTTATCATCAAACTCCCTCCTTTCAAATCTTTTCTATATATATAATGACGAAAACCAACGGTAAAAAGTTTCAAATTCGTGGAAATTATTTTTGATTATATTATTCGGTTTAAATAATTTTCATCGTATATCTAAAGTTTTTTTATACAAACTAATCACACAGAGTCATTAACATATTTTTATAATACGAGAATAAAGGTGATTATATGTCGAAAATAAAAGTTATTTGGATTATTACGTCTATTACTCTCTTCCCGTTTTTAACTGGATGTAATCAGGAAGATGCTAATCCGCCATTAATTAATAAGCAAAGTGATATGAATATGCAACAAATTAAAAATGAAGGAGGCTTAATAGAGCAAGCTAATTTGCAAGAGATAAATGATAAAATTCTTTCTACATTTAATTCTGTTGAAGATGTAGTAAGTCTTAAAAATCATGAAGACATGCTAATAGCTATAAAGACGACTGCTTTCCAACAGTTTAACGAGCAACAGATTGAACAAGACGTAAAAAAAGAAATGGAAAAGATAAAACCAAAATTAAATATCCTCGTTTCTTCTGATCAAAAAATCTTTATCGAAATAAACAAATTAGTAAAAGATTTACAAAATGGTCAATTTTCAATTGAAGATTTTGATAAACGATTTGATAAAATTAAAAAGCTAAAAAATGACACTGCTTAGAGAGGAACTTTTATAATGTCACCAACAAAACTAACAACAAGTCAAAAAAAATATCAAAAGTTAGCAGAAACAAAAGAAATAAAACGTCCCCTTCTTAAAAATTGCTTGATTGCCTTTTTAATTGGTGGCCTTATCTGTACGATAGGGCAAGCAATTTCCTTCTTTTATATGTATTATTTTGATTTTACTGAACAAACTGTCGGAAGCCCGATGGTAGCCACGTTAATTTTCATTACGATGTTACTAACGGGGTTTGGTGTTTATGATCATATTGCACAATATGCAGGTGCAGGTACAGCAGTTCCTGTCACTGGTTTCGGTAATGCTGTCATTTCTGCCGCTATTGAGCATCGTACGGAGGGGTTCGTATTGGGTGTTGGTGCAAATATGTTTAAACTTGCAGGTCCTGTTATCGTTTACGGGGTGTTCTCTGCTTTTGTTATTGCAATTATTAAAACACTCCTTATTCAATGGGGGCTTATCTAATGCTTAATGGGAAGCAAACATGGATTTTTGATCAGGCACCTGTGATTGTTTCTTCCGGAACAGTTGGCGGTCCATTTGAAGCGAAGGGAAAAATCGCAAATGATTTTGATCTCTTACATTCTGATTTATGGTTAGAGAAACAATCTTTCGAGCAAGCACATCAATTACTTATGGAAGAAGCGTGTCAACAAGCAATTAAAAAATCAAGCATTACAAAGGAAGATGTACAATTTATGTTAGGTGGAGACTTGATTAATCAAATGACACCTACTAATTTCGCTGCTAACACTTTGCAAATTCCTTATCTTGGTCTCTTTAGTGCTTGTGCAACGTCGATGGAAGCATTAGCTTTGGGTGCATACTTAGTAAATACAAATGGAGCAAACTATGTATTAGCAGGAGCAGGTAGCCATAATGCTGCTGTCGAAAAACAATTTAGATATCCAACAGAATATGGTGGACAAAAACCACCTACTGCACAATGGACTGTGACAGGTGCTGGTGTTGCTTTACTTGGTAGATCCGGGGACGGTCCTCGCGTTACAAGTGCTACAATCGGAAAAGTTTTTGATATGGGATTAACTGATCCATTCAATATGGGTGGAGCAATGGCACCTGCTGCAGTGGATACAATTGTTACCCACCTGCAGGAACGAGGCGTTGATCCAACTTACTATGACATGATCGTAACAGGTGATTTGGCTAAAATCGGAAGGGAAATCGCCATTGATCTAGCTAAAGAAAAGGGTATTACATTAGATGAAAAAACATTTAATGATTGCGGCTTGTTAATTTACAAGAATGATCAACAAGTTTTCGCTGGCGGTAGCGGTGCAGGCTGTTCAGCTGTTGTCACATTTGGGCATCTACTTAATCAACTAAGGGCTAAAAAAATAAACAAACTATTAGTTGTTGCAACCGGCGCATTACTCTCCCCCCTTTCCGTGCAACAAAAGCAATCGATACCTTGCATCGCGCATGCCGTATCAATTGAAAATGGAGGTGCATAAAATGGTGTTTTTATGGTCCTTTTTAGTAGGCGGTACCATTTGTGTAATTGGTCAGATTATGTTTGACGTTTTCAAACTCACCCCCGGACATACACTAAGTGCTTTAGTTGTAGCTGGAGCCGTTTTAGACGGGTTTGGATTATATGAACCTTTAATTGATTTTGCAGGGGCCGGAGCAACTGTACCGATTACTAGCTTTGGTAATTCATTAGTTCATGGCGCAATGGCAGAAGCAGAGAAACATGGCTTAATCGGTGTCGTTACCGGTATGTTTGAAATAACAAGTTCCGGTATATCTGCTGCGATTATATTCGGAGTGATTGGAGCAATCTTCTTTAAACCAAAAGGTTGAATAAAAAGCATAAGCTATCGTGTTTAGACCCAAAACGTTCGTTTTCACGCTACCTTTTGGTTGTAAAACACGATATACTTATGCTTGTTTTTTGTTTTAACTAATTAATTATTGATGCGCAGCCCAACTTTACCAAATTGCTTTCCATTTCTAAGATAAGTAAATGCTTCTGCCGCATCATCAAGATCAAATACACAATCAACTGCAGGACGAATAACTTGTTCTTCCATAAACACTAGCATAGCTCGCAACTCTTCTCTACTACCCATTGTTGATCCAAACAACTGATACTGACCATAGAAAAATTTCCGCATATCAATTGTTATTTGGTCATCTGTTGTAGCACCAAAGGTTACCATTCTTCCACCTTTTTTCAATACATCTAATGATCGGTTAAAAGTAGCTTCCCCAACACTTTCAATTACTAAATCAATCATCTCCCCTTTTAATGCATTCTTCCAGTCTTCATTCGTATCTATTACAACATCAGCACCTAATGCACGTGCTTTTTCTCTTTTTTCTTGTGAACGTGAAGAGACGATCACTCTTGCTCCAACGGCTTTTGCAAACTGAATAATATAAGTTGCTACACCACTACCAGCTCCTGGGAAAAAGATGGTATCACTAGACTTCGATTTCCCTTTAGTAAATAGCGCTCGATAACCCGTTAAAGCAGGTAACACTAATACGCCAGCTTCTTCCCATGTCAAGTAACTAGGCTTTCTTTCTACGAATGCTGCGTCTACTACATATTTCTCTGCAAATGTTCCATGGTAAGGCATTCCAACAATACTAAAGCCTTCTGGTGGTGCGTCACTATTTTCTATCCAACCTAACCCTGGATTAATAACCACTTCGTCACCAACAGAAAATGTTGTCACACCTTCTCCAACTGATTCAATTATTCCCGCACCGTCAGAACCTAAAATAAGTGGCTCTTTATTTTCCCCTCTTCTTTCGGGTATATGTAGGTCCCGATGATTTAACCCAGCCACCTTTATTTTCACCTTGACTTGTCCTTGCATAGGTTCCGGTTCTTCAATGGTACCAACGATAAGTTGATCCCCTTGATGCATATACGCCTTCATGTTATCCCCTCCAATTAATTATTATGACTCTTTTCCAATGCTATTAAAACCTCGCAGCAGATAGAAACTGCGACGTAGTTTCCATACCCGCTCCACAATTGAAATGGGCTCGCTTTCCGTGGGCACGGCTTCAGCTAACTCGGATAAGCAAAAGTCGCTTTCCGAGTGGATCTTCAGCCCGCGCTGTTCCCACTGGAGTCTCACCAATTTCAATTGTTCCGCTAGAATCTAACTGAGGGAGTTTTGTCAGTAATATTTTATGAACTATAAATAAACACAATAGCCATTCATATTTTGAAAATCCGCCTTATTGTTTCTGTTTTCTACTTAGAAATATTTCCACTAACTAGCGAAGGAAGCAAATGGGTGACACTCTAGTGGGAACAGCACAAGCCGAAGATCCACTTGGAAGTGTTCTTTGCTTCCAAGTTAGCTGAGGCTGTGCCCACAGAAAGGGAGCCCATTTGCTTCCGTAGTGGTGGTAATGTTACGTCGTAGTTGATGGAAATTCCGTCGTAAATCGCAGTTTATTGCAATTGTAAGCTATATAAGAGTTATGGTTCTTTTATTGTTGCTGTGTGGTCGTCAACACGGGAAAAAGACTTGAATCTTCTTTTTTATCATTCGTATTCTTTGATAAGTTCTCTCTGAGATGACATACTAAACAATACTAGTAGAAAGGAGTGCTCTGATGACAGAAGTAATTTCACACCCCTATTTCATGACAGAACGTAAAATTGTCAACAATCAACAATTCACACAAGAAACAGCCCATAAAGTTAACCTACACCAAAATTTTATTGAAAGTACTGAAAATTATATTGCATTAGAAAGTGTATTAGACATCTCTTATCGAGCCTTGTCCATACACTACTATTTTCTTTATTTACATACAGATAAAGGCGTGTTAGCTTTTCAATCAAAAATAAATCCTGCCCCATTTGTTGCTGTCTTTCGCGAGATAAAAGCCTCAGGCTATTCTTGAGTTAATTGTAAGAACTCCTCTACATCTTGCTTACAAAGGTTGATACCTTCTACCCAGAATGTTGGGTCTTGTAAATCAACTTGTAAATGTTTCTTGGCTAAATCTTCTACACTCATTCTTCCAGTATCATATAATAATTCATTATAAAACGTTTCAAATGTAGCGGTATCTTCTAATGCTCGTGCATAGATACCCATACTAAAGAGATAACCAAATGTATATGGGAAGTTATAGAATGGTACATCTGTGATATGAAAATGTAATTTCGAAGCCCAAAATGTTGGATCATATACTTCTAATTGATTTCCGAATGCTTCTTTTTGAGCGTCTTCCATCAAGTCATTTAAACGTTCTGTTGAAACGAAACCACGCTTTCTCTCCTCATAAAAGTTCTTTTCAAACAAGAAACGCGCATGAATATTCATGAAGAACGCTACACTTCGTTGAATTTTATCTTCTAATAATCCAATTTTTTCGTCTTTGTTTTTGGCATTCCGTACAGCAGCATCCGCTACAATCATTTCTGCAAATGTAGACGCAGTTTCCGCCACATTCATCGCATAACTTTGATTTAACACATCTAAATCATCCATTATATATTGATGATAGCCATGACCTAATTCATGTGCAAGCGTAGCAACATTCGTAGCATTACCGGCATATGTCATAAAGATTCTAGTTTCTTTACTGTCAGGGAAACTCGTACAAAATCCTCCAGGTCTCTTGCCAGAGCGATCTTCAGCTTCAATCCAACTCTTCTCAAAAGCATTTTGTGCAAATTGAGCCATCTTTGGGCTAAATTCAGAAAATTGTGCAACAATAGTCTCGGCAGCTTCATCAAAACTAACTTTTTTTGAATGCTTTGTAATGGGTGCTTCTAGGTCATACCAATTTAATTTCTCCACACCTAAAAGTTCTGCTTTTCGTTGTAAATAGGTGTAAAAGATCGATTTATTTTCACTAATTGCTTGCCACATTGTATGTAATGTTTTCTGACTCATTCGATTATAGCTTAATGGCTCTTTTAATACATCTGTCCAACCACGATGTGCATACGTTTGTAATCGAAATCCAGCCAAATGATTTAATGTTTCTGTAAAAAGATCAGCTTCCTTTGTAAAAGCCGCTTCTAACTTATCGAATGCCGATTTACGTACGTCGCGGTCACTATCATTTAACTTATTTTCTACCTGTCCTACGGATAATTGTTTCACTACATTTGCATCTTGCCAATCAATCGTTATCTTGCCAACAATTGCATCGTACATTTCTTCCCAAGCTTGATAACCATCTACTGCTAAATCAGCAAGTAATGCTTCTTGTTCAGCAGGTAATTTCTCTTTTGTTAATTTTCTCCGTTCTTCTAATACAAACGCAATAGGTTTAATAGTAGGAGTTTCAAGGAAAGACTCCCATCTATTGGTTGGGATTTCAGTAAGCTTATTATCAAAATTCGTCATTATCTTATCAAACATTGCTTGATAACTGTTGCTTTTTCCTACAAATAATTTGGCCTGTTTATCTTGTATATTTTCTGCTGTTAAACAACCAATAAACGAAGATATTTCTTCTAACTGCATCGTGCATACCCGAACCAGACTCACTATTTTTTCTAATGTATCTTCATCTAGTTTTTGGGCTTGTGATTGCCCAACTTCTATCTTCAACATTTCCAAACGTTTCTCTAATTCCTCCATATAACCGGCGAATTCTTTAGAACTACTACCACCAGCAAACAATGTATCTAAATTCCAAACCTGCTTATACTTCAATTCCATTCCATCACTCCTATAGACAATTATTCTTCTATCTTACTACTTTTTAGTAAAAAAATAAAAAAAAGGATGCTGTGGCATCCTTTATTCAACATGGACATACTTTTCATGCGCTGTAATGTAATAAATTTCACCTTTAGAATTTAGTACTTTATATTGCGCACCTGTTCCAACAGTTATTTTCGCTGCAATTTCCGGAAAACCAATTCCTTTATTGATTGTATTCACACAGGCGTTATCTTCCCAGGATGGTTCACGATAATATCGTAAATTATCTACCTTGCTAACAAGTCGTTTGCCAATATACCATGGTTTATCTTGTTCTAAATTCCCTTGACGCGTCGGAACACAATAAGAATAACCTGCAAAAGCACAAAACCCTTCAACAACAGCCTCTGCATACATCTCCCAGTTTTTTTCAAGTTGGGTGCGGTCATCCTTTACTGAATCAGCGAATCCGTATTCAATAATGATTGTTTCTACCTCTCCCGTTTCTCTATTCATAAAATAGTAGTCTTTGTTCTTGTTATTCGGTAGCGTTCTAGTGAAAATACGTCGTACATTTTGGCCTGATTTTTTTAATCTCGTTGCTAAACTTTTAGCCATTTTCCCATCACTATAAATAGAATGAATAAGCTCAGCACCGTCTCCGCCACCTGCATTAATATGATTAGAATGGCAATAACGCGCACCACTTACTCGTATCGTTCTTACCCTTCTATTTGGAGTTACTGTTTGATCTGTATTTCTAGTTAGTGCTACCGGAATTCCTAATTCTCTATATCTCTTTAATTGATATAATGAAATTTGTAATACGAGATCTTTTTCAACCCATTTATCATTTGAACCACCTCCTGGATCAGCTCCGCCATGGCCTGGATCAATAATTAGAACTGGTTTCAAGCAATTTTCCTCCCTCTTCACTTCGATAGTCCATGTTGTTTCAAACATTCTTTTTGATCTTTTCCTTTTTTTGTTACATAATTGTTTCCAAACCAAGCGATCAATGATGAGATAATGGTAAAGAAAGTAGAAAGGAATTGTTCCAAGACTACATCAGATATTGGCAATGGCGATTTTCCAAACAAAACAAGTACTTGATTTGTTAAAGCAACAAGCAAGGTGACTGTTCGTATAATCGTACCTTTGTCCACTTTTAATCACCTCCTTGCGTTACAGTAATAGATTGTAACGCTACTATAGTATTTGCTTGAAGGCGCTTTTTTGGAACGGCATCCTCTTATCGCCCTATTTCTATAATCCATGTAAAGACTACTAAAAGTGTCTATCATTTTTTTGAAAAAGTGGTAGAATACATCTATAGAAAAGCAAATTATATATTTTTGATTTTGAATTGATGATGAGGGATAACATGAAAAGTATAAAATCAAAGCTTTTAACATTTTCTCCACCACAAGTATTGGCCTTGAGTTTCTTGGCAGTAATTATAATAGGTACATTAGTATTAAAACTTCCTATTGCTACCACCACTCCTATCAACTGGTTGGATGCTTTATTCACAGCAACATCTGCTACAACAGTAACTGGTTTAATTGTTGTTGATACAGCAACTGCTTTCACACGATTTGGTCAAACGGCCATTATGATTATGATTCAATTTGGCGGGATTGGATTAATGACATTTGCGATATTCACTCTATTAGTAATCGGTCGAAAGATTACATTCAAACAACGTCTATTCTTGTCATCTAGTTTTAATCAAGATACGCCTGGTGGAATCGTTCGTTTAGTTAAATTACTAATGAGTTTTGTTGTTATAGTAGAATTCTGTGGTTTTTTAATTCTTGCGCTAGATTGGGTACCTAAATATGGTTGGTCAGATGGTTTATTTCACAGTATATTTCATAGTATTTCAGCATTTAATAATGCTGGCTTTTCCACATGGTCTGATAGCTTAATGGGACATGCAACTGATCCAGTAGTGAATATTGTCATCACCATTTTATTTATCATTGGCGGGATTGGATTCACAGTTATTGCAGACCTAAAAGCCAATAAGCATTGGCATCCGCTAACCTTGCATACGAAATTAATGCTAATCGGAACATTTGCGCTTAACTTTATTTCCTTACTCGTGATTCTAGCTATCGAATATAATAATCCTTTAACAATTGGTTCATTCAGTCATTTTGATAAAGTAATTACCTCTTACTTTCAAGCTGTAGCACCTCGTACTGCAGGATTCAATACCATTGACATCGGTTCAATGGAAGATGGTTCCCTGTTATATACAATTATGCTGATGTTTATTGGGGGAGGTAGTGGCTCAACGGCTAGTGGTGTAAAGCTGACAACGATTATCGTCGTATTCTTATCCACTTATGCTTTTTTAACTACTAAAGAATCACCTGTCATATTTAAACGTGCTATACCTAGAGCAATAATTATCAGATCATTAGCCATTATGAGTATTGGCTTTGCTGTGATTTTCATTTTTACACTTGCATTAACAATTACAGAAAAGGCAGACTTTTTAATGATACTATTTGAAGTCGTTTCAGCTTTCGGAACGGTTGGTTTATCAATGGGATTGACAGGTTCTTTAACAGATATCGGGAGGGAACTACTTATATTACTGATGTTCATTGGTCGTCTAGGACCATTAACATTTGCTTTTCTTTTAGCAAGACCCCACAATACACACATTCGTTATCCAAAAGGTGACGTTTATACTGGGTGATTTGAAAGATATCCTAGATTCCATAAAAAAGTCGAATCTGGGACAAAAATAAATAAATATTAAAGTAACCGAACTATGCTAGTTGTTAAAACTAGTATAGTTCGGTTACTTGATTTGGTGAAAACAAGTACTTATTTTTTTGGTGAGTAAGTTGCGTTATTAATATTTAGAATAAGAAATTTTGTTATGTTCCAGCGCCGACTTTTTTTCAAACAAATCGGTTACCTAACACTGCTTAAACAAGTATTATTGAAATCAACGCAAGTTTTTATAAAAATATGTATGACTCAAAATAGTGGCACACTTCATTTTCAAATTAATATAGTACATTAGTCCATCTAAATCTGAGGTGATGTTCAATGCCTAAAACTACTTTTACTGCCATTGTTTTGATCTATTGTTCTATTTTTATCGCTAGTAGTATTTATATCATGATCCCTATTCAACCATTATTGACTGAAAAATTTCATATATCACTACATTTTGCCAGTCTGCCTAGTACATTGTTTGTTATTCCTTATGCACTGGGGTTGGTGTTCTTTGGTATTTTGGCTGATCGTATTTCATTACGTAAACTTTTATTAATTGGCATGGCCGTGTTGGCTGTTGTTACCTTATTACTTAGCTTTAGTAATTCCTTTCAAAGTTTACTTGTTTTACGAATGTTCCAAGGATTTCTAGCAGCAAGTTTTGCACCATTAACATTTGCTTATTGCTTTAAATATTTTAAAGATTCTTCCCAAACTTTTGTAATTGCTATGATTAATACCGGGTTTTTATTCGCAGGCGTATTCGGACAAATGACCGCTGTTTTCTTTACCGAATTAAGTTCCTATCACTTTATTTTCACAGCCTTCTTTTATTTTTATTTAAGTTGTTTAATTGGTCTATTTCTTACATTAGAACCATCTAGTCCATCAAGAAGAGATGATACAAAAAAAATCTTACCTATAATTTTAGTGTGTTTTCGTGATCATACATTGCAAAAGGTTTACACGATTACTTTTTTCTTGCTATTCACGATTATGTTATTCTATGGCTCATTTGAAATTTATTTATACAATGGCTTGCGTGATTTCCCATATTCTTCACAACTACTACGCTTGATAAGCTTAATTGGCATCTTACCTGCATTTTTCTCTGGGTTTTTCGTTAAAAAGTGGAGCGTAAAGTCGGTATTGCGGTTTCAATTAGGAATTATGGTAGTTGGGTTTATTCCAGCCGCTATTTCGATAAATGTTTTTACTATATTAATAGCTTCCCTGTTTATGATTGCCTCTACTTCACTTACCATTCCGATGGTGGTCTTGCTCGTAGGAAAACATGCACATTTATTCAAATCGACTGCGATAGCTCTATACTCTTTCGTATTATTAATCGGAGCAAGTATTGGTTCTGTGCTAGCACCATTTATCCCTTTTAGTACTGTTCTTTTCATTATCCCAATTCTATTTATAGTGCTTTTAACATTTTCCTGTTTGCTTCCAAAAAACGAAAAGGATGCTTTCTCTGATTAATTTAATCGAGATAGCATCCTTTTATAGCTAGAGCCATTACTTATAAAAATTCAAAGTAGTGCTTTTTTGTTTTTAATGGCAGATTTTAATCGTTGTTGCATCTCCCCTATTCCTTTTGTACCTAATAATGGATAACGAATATCCTTATTAGGTCCAAATGTTTCTTCAATAATTGGTTGATACTTTTTTCCTGTTAAGGAAATAATTTGATCAAATGCACCTAATTTTTTATCTAACAGTTGACTTTGTAATTCTTCAATTGAAATAACTTCTCCATTATTTTTCACTCCAAATGTCACGTTATAATTTTCTAGTATCGTCTCATTAGGTAACATTAATCCGTGTTTTCCTGATAAAACAACCCATTGATCACAAAACATTTCCGCATATTGTTCACACATTCGATGCAACACACCGACATATGCATCCTTTACCACTGCAGGTCCTTGAGAGGAGTTTCTATCCCAAATCTTTTTTTTGCCACAAGGTATTATTGCTAATTGTTTCATTAATAATCACCTTCCTCTTCTCAAAATATCATACCATAGATAATTTACCATTATTTGTTTAAAAACGCACCAATTAACAACTAATTCCTGTAAGATTTTCTTACCATCAACATCTGACCTATTGCAAATAAAAAAGCACCTTAACACTAGTAACGGCAGTCTTTTAACCTCTTTAACAAATATTTATTCTACATGAAACACACACATTTTTTATAAATATCAGAAAATTTTCACTAAACCTGTTGACCTTATCTCAAAATGGTTGTATGATTGTCGTCAACCAAATAAATTATTTATTCTAATTTTAAAATGAGTTTTTTGAAAATTTAAAACACATATGCAACTTTTCACTAAATGAAAGCATGTTACTTGAACTAACTACACAAAAAGTTGTCACAACTATCAATACTGATGGTATAATAGATTAATACAGATAAGCTATACTATTAACTAAATCGATGAAGAGAACAAAGGAATAAGCATTTGTATTTACAGAGAGCCGGGGTTGCTGGAAGCCCGGAAATACATTTTATTCTGACATCGTCTCTGAGTGTTAAATTGAACAGGTGTAACCTAAGTAGATTTGGCCGGGTGGATCACAGTTCACTCGTTAAAAAAAGAAGTACTCTATTTATAGCGTACTTCATGAGACAATACTTGTAAAAGTGTTGTGAATCAGGGTGGTACCGTGAAAAGCAAAGACCTTTTCTCCCTTGTAATACTGCAATTGAATTAGATGCAGTTTATTTGGAGAAAACAGGTCTTTTTTCTTTTATATTAAAACACTTTAAAAATATGCAGGAGGGATTATAAAATGGCGAAAATGACAATGAAACAGGAAGAACAAGTAAATGCAGCTAACAAAACACCAAAAACAGGGGCAGATCTTTTAGTTGAATCTTTAGTTGATGCTGGTGTAGACACATTATTTGGTTATCCTGGTGGTGCTGTCCTACCAATTTTCGATGCATTATATAGAGCTAAAGGGTCGTTTAATCAAATACTTGCAAGACACGAACAAGGGTCGATTCACGCCGCAGAAGGTTATGCACGTGTTTCAGGGAAACCTGGTGTCGTGATTGCAACTTCTGGTCCAGGTGCGACAAACTTAGTTACAGGAATTGCAGATGCAATGATGGATTCACTGCCACTTGTAGTTTTCACAGGGCAAGTTAACCAAAGTGTCATTGGCACCGATGCTTTCCAAGAAGCAGATATCATGGGGATAACTACTCCAATCACAAAGTATAATTATCAAGTACGTTCTATCAAGGACTTACCTCGTATCGTTAAAGAAGCATTTCATATTGCTTCAACCGGTCGTCCTGGTCCTGTTGTAGTTGATATTCCAAAAGATTTAGCCGCTAATCCATGTGAAGATCATTACGACACTGATTTTTACTTGCCAGGCTATCAACCAACAATTAAACCGAATCCAATGCAAATTAAAAAACTGGGTGAAGCATTAAAAGCAGCTAAAAAACCAGTTATCCTTACTGGTGCAGGCATATCTATTGCGAAAGCATCAGAAGAAATGAAAACATTCGCAGAAGAACATCAAATTCCAGTTACCTCTACACTACTTGGATTGGGTGCATTTCCTGGAGAACACCCTCTATTCTTAGGAATGGCTGGGATGCACGGAACATATGCAGCAAATAAGGCAATTTATGAATGTGACTTGTTAATTAATATTGGAGCACGCTTTGACGATCGACTAACAGGTAACTTAGACCATTTTGCTCCAGCAGCGATCATCACTCATATTGACATAGATCCTGCTGAAATCGGTAAAAATATTACAACACATATTCCGATTGTTGCTGATGCTAAACTTGCACTAACACAAATGCTTACACAGATTAAAACATCATCAGATTTTGGTGACTGGCTTGACCACGTTCAAGAAAACAAACAAGATTATCCGCTTTGGTATAACAAACCTGAATCTGAGATGATTGGTCAATGGGTAATTGAACAAGTTTACAAAGCTACTGAAGGTAAGGCGATTGTTACAACTGACGTTGGGCAGCACCAAATGTGGTCAGCACAATATTACAAATTCAGTCAACCAAATCGTTGGGTAACCTCCGGTGGACTTGGAACAATGGGCTTTGGCTTTCCAGCTGCTATTGGAGCTCAACTCGCCGCTCCCAATGATACAGTTGTAGCAATAGTTGGAGACGGTGGTTTTCAAATGACATTACAAGAACTATCTATCTTACAAGAACGAGGTTTGCCAGTAAAAATCATCATTGTTAATAATTCTGCCTTAGGTATGGTTAGACAATGGCAAGAATCATTTTATGACAAACGTTATTCTGAATCAGTCTTTTCCATCCAACCTGATTTCGTTAAGCTAGCTGAAGCTTATGAAATCAAAGGAGCAAGAATAGATACGCAAAAAGAACTAGCAGAAAAATTACCAGCACTTATCGCTTATGACGGGCCAGTTCTAATTGATTGTCGTGTACTACAACAAGAAAATGTATATCCGATGATTGCACCTGGCAAAGGTATTCATGAAATGATAGGAGTGAAACCATGAAACGAATTATAACAGCTACTGTTCAGAATAGAAGTGGTGTCTTAAACCGAATTACTGGGTTATTACAAAAACGACAATTTAATATTGAAAGCATATCTGTCGGTCGTACTGAGATTGAGGGCATATCTAAAATAACATTTGTTGTCGAAGTGGAAGATAACCAAAAACTAGAACAAGTAACCAAACAGTTAAACAAACAAATTGATGTTCTAAAGGTTTCTGACATAACAGATAAAGCCATTGTTGCTCGTGAGCTTGCGCTAATTAAAATCGTAAGTAACAGCCAGCTACGCGCTGAAATACAAGGTATTATTGAACCATTCCGTGCAAGTGTTATTGATGTAAGTAAAGATACATTATCCATTCAGGTAACAGGTAAACCCGAAAAGGTTGAAGCATTAATTGAACTTTTACGACCATACGGCATTAAAGAATTAGCTCGTACTGGCGTAACGGCATTCCAACGTGGCCAACAGCCACAGGTTGCACAAGAAAACACACCATTTTCATTGCTACACTAAAAGAGAAGTAACATGTATCTTACATTTACTATATAAAACAAAACAAATTTGAGAGGATGTATTCATTATGGCAAAAGTACTATATCACAACGATATTCAAGAAGAGGTTCTAAAATCAAAAAAAATCGCAGTTATTGGATATGGCTCTCAGGGTCATGCACATGCATTGAATTTAAAAGAAAGTGGTTTTGATGTTGTTGTTGGTCTTCGTAAAGGGAAATCTTGGGACAAAGCAGTTGAAGACGGTGTAGAAGTTAAAACAGTTGCTGAAGCTACTAAAGCAGCTGACGTA
Organism: Paraliobacillus sediminis; assembly: GCF_003426055.1. Taxonomy (NCBI): domain Bacteria; kingdom Bacillati; phylum Bacillota; class Bacilli; order Caryophanales; family Bacillaceae; genus Paraliobacillus; species Paraliobacillus sediminis. The sequence goes on along the minus strand of NZ_QJSI01000003.1, from coordinate 191,941 downwards.
GTAATGATTCTATTACCTGATGAAAATCAACCTACTATTTACAAAGAAAGTATTGAATCAAACTTAGAAGCTGGTAATGCGTTAGTATTCGCGCATGGTTTCAACGTTCATTTCAATCAAATCGTACCTCCAGCAGATGTAGATGTATTCCTTGTAGCACCAAAAGGTCCAGGACATCTTGTTCGTCGTACATTTGAAGAAGGTGCTGGTGTACCTGCACTTTATGGTATTTATCAAGATTATACTGGTAAAGCAACGGAAACAGCTCTTGCATATGCTAAAGGCATTGGAGCAGGACGTGCAGGAATTCTTAAGACTTCATTCCAAGAAGAGACAGAAACTGACCTATTCGGTGAGCAAGCTGTTCTATGTGGTGGTGTTAGTAGCCTAGTTAAAGCTGGTTTTGAAACTCTTACAGAGGCTGGTTACCAACCAGAAGTTGCTTATTTTGAGTGTATGCATGAACTTAAATTAATCGTTGACTTAATGTATGAGGGTGGACTTGAAGGCATGCGTTACTCTATCTCTGATACAGCACAATGGGGAGATTATGTTTCTGGACCACGCGTTGTGAATGCAGAAACAAAAGCTCGCATGAAAGACGTATTAACTGATATTCAAACAGGTGTATTTGCTAAAGGTTGGATTTTAGAGAACCAAGCAAATCGTCCACAGTTTAACGCTATTACTGCTTCAGAAAATAAACACCAAATTGAAAAAGTTGGGAAAGAACTTCGTGAGTTAATGCCCTTTGTAAATCAAAGAGCAAAAGCTAAGAAAGAAGTGGTCACGAATGACTCGAATTAAGATATTTGATACCACACTTCGGGACGGCGAACAGTCCCCTGGTGTGAATTTGAACCAACTTGAAAAACTTGAAATTGCTAAACAATTAGAACGCTTGGGCGTTGATGTTATGGAGGCAGGTTTTCCTGCTTCCTCCCAAGGTGATTTTGATGCAGTTCAAAAAATTGCGGATACAATCGAAAATGTGACGGTTACAGCATTAGCACGAGCGTTTAAATCAGATATTGATCGCGCATGGGAAGCTATTAAAAATGCTAAAAAACCAAGAATACATGTTTTTATTGCAACCTCCCCTATTCACATGGAATATAAATTAAAAAAAACCGCTGAAGAAGTAACGGATATTGCAGTTAACATGGTACGTTACGCGAAAGAAAAATGTGATGATATCGAATGGTCAGCAGAAGATGCATCTCGAACTGATTTACCTTTTTTGGCCTCTATTATTGAGAAAGTAATTGATGCTGGAGCAACAGTAATTAACTTACCAGATACGGTAGGGTTTACGACACCAAAGGAATATGGCGAAATGTTTCATTACATCAAAGAAACTGTACCGAATATCGACAAAGTTGATTTATCTTGTCACTGTCATGATGACCTTGGAATGGCAGCAGCAAACTCTATTGCAGCGATTCAGAATGGTGCAACACAAATTGAAGGTACAATTAATGGTATTGGAGAACGTGCAGGTAATGTCGCTTTAGAGGAAATAGCAGTTGCATTTAAAATACGAGAAGATTTTTATCCTTATACTACTAATTTAACATTAAAAGAAATAAAGCGAACAAGCGATCTGATTAGTAAACTTACTGGAATGGTTGTTCCCGGTAATAAAGCAGTTGTTGGTCGTAATGCATTTGCTCATGAGTCAGGTATTCACCAAGATGGTGTACTAAAAAACGCGCAAACGTATGAAATAATTACACCTGAACTAGTCGGTATTCAATCTAATAACTTAGTACTAGGAAAGCATTCAGGACGACATGCCTTTAAAGATAAAATTGAGCAACTAGAATTCACTTTAACAGAAGAACAAATCACAGAAGCCTTTAAATCTTTTAAACTTTTAACGGATAGAAAAAAAGAAGTAACCGAAGATGACTTATTTGTTATTTTAACTGATATTCAGACTGATTTAAGTACGCGTAAAAAGTATGAGCTCCTTTCTTTTCAAGTGCAATATGGTACACATAACTTACCCACAGCAACAGTTGCATTAACTACACCAGAGGGTAAAAAGGTAGAAACTGCTCGCACTGGGCAAGGAAGCGTAGAAGCTTTATATAATACGATTGAAGCATTAATTGAAGAAAAAATTCAACTTACTGATTTCACATTAAATTCAATTGGTAAGGGTACGGATGCCTTAGCAGAGGTACATGTAAGTATGACTGTAGAAGAATACAAGACTTCTATGAGCGGTCGTGGGACAGCTCAAGATGTTTTAGAAGCTGCTGCTCATGCCTTTATAAATGCAATAAACAGAATTTTCTTAACTAAAAATAATACTAAAAAAATAGATGCGTCTGAAAATATCTAACCAATTGGAGGATAAATGATGGAAAAAAATATAGTACTTCTTCCTGGTGATGGAATTGGACCTGAAATTATCGATGCTGCAACAGAAGTTCTATCCGTTATTGGAACTAAATTTGGCCATACCTTTACATTTGATTCGCAAGCAATTGGAGGAAGTGCTATCGATCTATACGACACTCCCCTTCCCGATCAAACGGTTTCAGCCTGTAAACAAGCAGATGCTATTTTATTAGGTGCAGTTGGTGGACCAAAATGGGATAACAACCCTTCTCACTTACGACCCGAACGAGGCCTACTAGGCATTCGCAAGGCATTAGATTTATATGCGAATTTACGTCCTGTTAAAGGGTTCAAAAAACTATTAAGTGCTTCTCCATTAAAAGAGGAAGTTATTAAAGGCAGTGACTTGTTAATCGTCAGAGAATTAACTGGTGGTTTATATTTTGGAACACCTAGTGAGCGACGCGATAATGGTAATGCTGTTGTCGATACATTAAGTTATAGTCGTTATGAAATGGAACGTATTATCGATAAAGGGTTTCAAAGTGCACAATTACGTAGCAAGAAACTCACCTCAGTTGATAAAGCAAATGTTTTAGAATCTAGTAAACTATGGCGAGAAATTGTCGAAGAAAAAAAGGCTACCTATCCAGACGTCGAAGTTGAACATTTACTAGTAGATGCTGCCGCAATGAAATTAATTACCAATCCGAGTCAATTTGATGTAATTGTGACAGAGAATATGTTTGGCGACATTTTAAGTGATGAAGCTTCTGTCTTAACTGGTTCATTAGGAATGCTACCATCTGCAAGCTTAGCTGAAAATGGCGTTGGTTTATATGAACCAGCACATGGTTCAGCACCAGATATTGCCGGTTTAGGGATAGCGAACCCTATTGCAACATTATTATCAGCTGCCCTGATGTTACGCTACTCTTTTTCATTCGAAGAAGAAGCAGCTTTAATCGAAGAAGCAATTGAAGCGTGTATAGATAAAGGATACTATACTGCTGATTTACAAGTTCAAAGTGGAAAGAAAATAAACACAGAGGAAATGACTGAAGCTATTATTGCTTATATCGAGCAAAAATAATAACCTTCATTTTCACAAAAGTAAAGGAGTGATTTCTAACATGGGAAAAGCCAAAACAGTTATCGAAAAAATCTGGGATAAACATGTTGTCCATGAAGAAGAAGGTAAACCAGATCTTCTCTATATTGACCTTCACCTTGTTCATGAAGTTACCTCCCCTCAAGCTTTTGAGGGATTGCGTTTGCAAGGTCGGACGGTTCGTCAACCAAATCGAACATTTGCAACGATGGATCACAACGTACCTACTGTGCACCGAAATGTTATTAAAGATGAAGTATCAAAAAAACAAATGGATCAACTAAAAATAAACTGTAAAGAATTCGGTGTACCTTTGGCAGGTATTAATCACCGTCATCAAGGTATTGTACACGTCATTGGTCCTGAACTTGGTTTAACACAACCTGGAAAGACAATTGTATGTGGAGACAGTCATACATCTACACACGGTGCCTTTGGTGCTTTAGCATTTGGTATTGGTACGAGTGAAGTAGAGCATGTTCTTGCTACGCAAACAATCTGGCAAGCAAAACCTAAAACCTTGAATGTAAAAATCGACGGAAAATTAGGTGTCGGTATAACGGCTAAAGATTTAATACTTGCTATAATCGGTAAATTTGGTGTTAAATTCGGAACTGGTTATGTCATTGAATATACCGGTGAAGCGATTCGAAGTCTATCTATGGAAGGTCGTATGACCATCTGTAACATGTCGATCGAAGCTGGAGCTCGTGCTGGCTTAGTAAGTCCAGATGACACAACAGTTGACTATCTTCGTGGAAAACAATATATACCAAAAGATGAAGATACATTTAACCAGTTGGCTTCAGACTGGAAAGCACTTGCTAGTGATGAAGGTGCCAGTTATGACGCTATGGTAGAAATGAATGCAGCAGAAATTGAACCACAAGTTACATGGGGAACGAACCCAAGTATGTGTATTCCAATTAGTGCTAATATTCCTAGTCCTGATGATGCAACATCTGAGAATGATAGAAATGAAATAATTAGTGCATTAGAATATATGGGATTAGAAGCCGGTAAACCAATATCATCGGTAGAAATAAAGCATGTTTTTATCGGATCTTGTACAAATTCACGACTAGCTGATTTACAACGTGCTGCCGAGATCATTAATGGTAGAAAAGTACACCCGAATGTACGCGCTTTGGTAGTTCCTGGCTCACAGTCTGTTAAAACAGCAGCTGAAGAACTTGGATTAGATCGTGTCTTTATTGATGCTGGTTTTGAATGGCGTGGAGCCGGTTGTAGTATGTGTCTTGCAATGAATGATGATGTTGTCCCTTCTGGTGAACGTTGTGCCTCTACTTCAAACCGTAACTTTGAAGGACGTCAAGGTACTGGTGCACAAACACACCTAGTTAGTCCAGAAATGGCTGCTGCTGCTGCAATTGAAGGACGATTCGTTGATGTCCGCAACTTGCCTGTAGGTGTGTAAGCTTAATGGATGTGAGGTAACAAATTAATAGATTTCCACTATTAATTTGTTACCTCACTCCCCTTTTACCATTAAATTAATTAGGAGGTACTTCAAATGGAACCAATTCGCAAACATAATGGACTTGTTTATCCACTGAATCGAGCTAATGTTGATACAGATCAAATCATTCCAAAACAATTCTTAAAAAGAATTTCTCGTTTAGGGTTTGGCGAGTTCTTATTCTATAATTGGCGTTATGATGAAAAGGGTCAACCTAGACCTGATTTTTCTTTAAATCAACCCAAATATACAAATGCTTCTATTTTAGTTGCAGGTGATAACTTTGGTTGTGGTTCCTCTCGTGAGCATGCTCCTTGGGCTCTACAAGATTTTGGTTTTAGAGTTATAATAGCATCTAGTTTTGCAGACATTTTCTATAATAACTGCACAAAAAATGGTATTTTACCTGTTCGTTTAACCGATCAAGAAGCACAACAATTAATTGAAAATGCACAAGCAAAGGACTATAACATCACAGTAGATTTAGAATCAAAGAAAGTTTACGATAGTGAAGGTTTTGAAGCTAGCTTTGACGTTGCGGCGTATCAAAGAGAAATGCTTTTAAATGGTTGGGATGAAATAGCAGTAACTTTAACCCAAGCAGATAAAATCGATAAATTCGAATCAAACCATATCATTCACCCAGCTGTTATCACAAACTAAAAAAACCTCCTTATAGGAGGTTTTTTTAGTTTTTTTATAAGACCTTCTTGCTAGTTAAACGACGCAATAGATAGAAACTGCGACGTAACTTCCTTACCCGCTACGTCAGCAAATGGGCTCCCTTTCTGTGGGCACAGCCTCAGCTAACTTGGTAAAGAAAAACACTTTACCAAGTGGATCTTCGGCTTGTGCTGTTCCCACTAGAGTGTCACCCATTTGCTTCCTTCGCTGGATAGCGTATCATTGTGACAAATATCATTATTATTATATAACGAAGCAATTTATCTCTATTATTATCACGGTATAAGAAACTAGCGTATCAAGTGAAATTGACGACACTCCTGCAGGAACAGCACGGGCTGAAGATCCACTTTGGAAAGCGCTTTTTGCTTTCCAAAGTTAGCTGAAGCCGTGCCTGCGGAAAGGGAGTCAATTTCACTTGTGAAGCGGGTCAAGAAATCCTGTTACGTCGCAGTTGATAAATATAATGAATCAATATTATAAATATCCCGCTTAATTTAATGATCATGGCTGTGTATGACTTCCTCTGAGGTTACGTTTGTTTCCATATGATCGTGTACTTTGCAGTATCTTACTTCTGTTCTAACTTTATTTATCACGTTGCACGTTTTTTCCTTTTGAATAAAATGGTGCCACACATTAAAATCATGAGAATAAATTGGAACATGATGATAGGAAACCCTTTGGATCTCCCATATATGATTCTCAGATTGTCGCTCATCTTCATGTGCAGCTTGCACAATAGTTGGCTGCATAAAACACATTACGATAAAACCACATGCTAACCCTATTTTCATTGCAGTAACTCCCTTTCACCAAACACTTTCTTTTTTTGTTAGTTTACCTCACATTTAATAAACTATACCTAACAAAAAGTTGAAATAATTATCAGAATTTTCAAAATATATCGTCAGGCAATCTTACAAACTAGTGTTTTTTTGTGTGAACTCTCTATACACTTAGTCTGTAGGATGTTCCAACAACACTTTTCACCAAAGTTCTATACCTTTTACATAGAACTTTTAAAAAAACAAGGGGGATTTAATTTGAGAAATCGAAAAAATTATTTATCTGCATTATTGGCTAGCTTTTTCTTGATTCTCGCACTATTTTTAACTGGATGTTCATCCGATGAGGATGCTAGCACAGATGAAAGTGATACACCTACAGAAGAAGAAACGGATACGGAAGAAACTTCTTCTGACAGCGACGCTGGCTCTACTCTCGCTGCTGTTGAAGAAAGAGGAGAAGTTGTTGTTGGTGGTAATAGTCAATTACCTGGTTTTGGTTATGTAAATGAAGACGGTGATTATGAAGGTTTTGATATTGATTTTGGTAAAGCACTTGCTGCCGCTATCTTTGATGATCCAGAAGCGATTGAAGTAAGACCCCTTTCTGCTCAAGAACGTTTTACCGCTTTACAAACCGGTGAAATTGACGTTCTGATTCGAAATACAACATGGACAACTACTCGCGATACTGAACTAGGAACAAATTTTGGCCCAACTACTTTTTATGATGGTCAAGGAATGATGGTAACAAAAGAGAGTGGTATAACTACTCTAGCTGATTTAGCTGGAGCACGTATCGGTGTTGAAACAGGTACGACAACAGAAATGAACTTAGCTGACCAATTCCGGAAATTAGGTATTGAATATGAACAAGTAGTATTTGATGATAGCGATTCATTAGTTGAGGCATATGAAGCAGGTACAGTTGATGCGTGGACTACTGATAAATCAGGTCTAGTTTCACGTCAAGCAACATTAGCTGAACCTGATGCACATCTAATCCTTACTGAGGCTTTATCGAAAGAACCACTTGGACCAACAGTAAGACAAGGTGATGATCAATGGTTCAACATTGTTAAATGGGTAACATTTGCAATTATTGAGGCTGAAGAACTAGAAATCACCTCTGAAAATATTGATGATTTTATGGACAGTGAAGATCCTGTAGTTCGTAGATTCTTAGGAATCGAAGGTGAACTTGGTAGTTTAATGGGTTTACCAAATGACTTCGCTTATCGTGTAATCAAACATGTTGGTAACTATGAAGAGATATACAATCGTAATTTAGGCACAGATTCAGTCTTTAATTTAGAACGTGGTTATAATACAAACTGGAAAGATGGTGGATTACTCTACTCTCCACCATTCAATTAAGATTATCTAATAAATGATCAAGATCTGCTCTCTTCAGTTAAGGGAGCAGGTCAATTTATTTCTATACGGAAGGGTGAATAACATGAATAAAGAACAAACTGTCCGTACACCGTTCTGGCGTGATAATCGAATTCTACCTATCCTATTTCAAGTAACATTCGTCATTTTCATTTTTCTTGTTGGTGCTTATTTAATTAATAATGCACGTGCTGGATTGGATCGGATTGGAATGGATTTAGGCGTTGGATTTTTAAACAATACTGCCTCATTTAACATTTCTGAATCAATGATTGATTATCAACCCACTGATACATATCTACGAGCAATTTTAGTTGGAATTCTAAACACAATCAAGGTAGCAATAATTGGAATTTTTTTCGCCACTTTAATTGGGGTTTTTGTTGGTATCTCACGCCTTTCTACGAATTGGCTCGTTCAAAAATTAGCAGGATTGTATATTGATGTATTTCGTAATACACCTTTACTTGTTCAAATATTCATCTGGTATTTTGCAGTTTTATTACCCTTGCCAGCTGTTGAAGAAAGTGTAAAGATCGGACCTGCATTCTTGAGTAATCGTGGCATTGCGATACCATGGTTAAATATGAACGCCCACACGTTTACATGGCTACTTCTATTTTTTATTGGTCTAGTAGGTGCACTCATTCTATGGAAAATAAAACGAACAAAACAAATTGAAACAGGTAATAAAAAGTATCCTGTTGTTTGGGGTATAGGAACCTTAATACTCTCTCTTCTCCTTGCATTTGTGATTACCGTGTCTGGGCCAGTAAATATAGATACGCCAGTTCTAGGTACTTTTAATTTCGAAGGTGGGTATATTATATCACCAGAATTCTTAGCTGTTTTACTAGGTTTAACCATTTATACAGCAACTTATATTGCTGAAATTGTTCGTGGCGGTATCCTTTCCGTTGCTAAAGGGCAAAAAGAAGCAGCCAAAGCATTGGGGTTAAAAAGTTCTACCACAATGCGTCTCGTTGTTTTTCCACAAGCTGTAAGGATTATCATACCACCATTAACAAGTCAGTATCTTAATCTCACTAAAAACTCAAGTTTAGCGATTGCAGCAGGATACGCAGACTTAGTATTTGTTGCAAATACAACAATGAATCAAGCAGGACATTTTATAGAAATGATTGTCATTATGATTTTGGTTTACTTAACTTTAAGTTTAATAACGTCTGTCTTTATGAATTTCTATAATGCCAAATCTCGTTTAGTGGAGAGGTGAGTAGAATGAATTTGAATACAAATACAAACCAAGTAACAAGCTCCATTAAGCCACCGAAAAATTCACCAGGTATATTAACGTGGCTAAAAAGGAATATGTTTAATAGTTGGTGGAATGTTTTATTATCCTTTATTTCAATTTTTTTGCTCTATCAAATAGTCTCTGGTACAGCAAATTGGGTATTCATCACTGCCGAATGGGATGTAATTAGTAATAACTACCGCTTGTTTATGGTTGGTCAGTATGAACGATCGGAGCTGTGGCGCGTTTGGGCTGGATTAGGATTTATCTCTCTTTTATTCGGGATGTCAGCTGGTATTTGGAAAGGCACACCCCGTATCCTTTCTGGTGTATTAATCTTTCTATATCTCGTTCATATTGTCGTACCGTTTACATCAGGAACTAGCAAACTATGGTTACTATCCACTATCGCGTTAATTATTGCAGGATATATTATTACGCCATATTTACCAAAGAAAAAAATGATTGTGATAATCGGCTTTTGTTTAGCCTTTCCACTAATTATCTTTTTGCTAAATGGATTTGGTATCTTACCTGCAGTGAAATCAAATGTATGGGGTGGTTTACTCTTTACTGTATTATTATCAGCTGTAGCGATTATCTTTTCTTTCCCAATCGGAATTTTACTTGCATTAGGACGTACAAGTAAGCTGCCAGTAATAAAATACTTTTGTATCGGTTATATAGAAGTTATTCGCGGCATTCCTCTAATTACTGTATTGTTCATGGCTCAAATATTAATACCTATATTCTTACCGGAAGGTTTTGAAATCACCAATATTATTCGCGTTATGATAGGTTGTACGTTATTTACAGCCGCCTATATGGCTGAGAACGTGCGTGGGGGGCTTCAGTCTATCCCGAATGGTCAATACGAAGCTTCAAAAGCAATTGGCTTAAATTCCATACATTCGATGACATTCATCATTATGCCACAAGCATTACGCGCTGTAATTCCCGCCATTGTGGGACAGAGTATTTCCATGTTTAAAGATACTTCTCTCGTTGCAATTGTTGGATTATTCGATATTTTAGGTATTGCGCAAACAGTCAAGTCTAACCCTGATTACCTAGGACGACATATGGAAGTGTATCTATTCATTGCGCTCGTTTATTGGGTAATTGCTTATGCAATGGCCTACTCTAGTCGCCGTTTAGAACGATCTTTAGGTGTCGGTGAACGCTAATAACTAATAAGGAGGAATTGATATGATCGAAAGTACCGCGAAACAAACAGAACAAGGTCCGATAATAGAATGTAAGAAAGTAAACAAATGGTTTGGTGATCTGCATGTGTTAAAAGATGTTACATTAACAGCAAATAAAGGCGAAGTTATCGTTATACTCGGTCCCTCGGGATCTGGAAAATCAACCTTTATCCGAACTATTAACGGACTAGAGGAAATACAAAAAGGAAAAATTCATATTGATGGTATTAATCTTTCACATGATATTAAAGATATTGAGGCAATTCGAAAAGAAACAGGGATGGTTTTTCAACAATTCAATCTTTTCCCTCATATGACTATTTTAAAGAATATCACATTAGCACCAATATGGGTTCGAAAAAAACCAAAAGCAGCAGCAGAAAAACTTGCACAAGAATTATTAGAACGCGTAGGAATTCCTGAACAAGCCGATAAATATCCAGGTCAACTTTCAGGTGGTCAACAACAACGCGTTGCGATCGCAAGGGCATTAGCAATGCAACCAGAAATTATGTTGTTTGACGAACCAACTTCTGCACTAGATCCAGAAATGATTAAAGAGGTTTTAGATGTTATGAAAGAATTAGCACGTTCAGGTATGACCATGTTAGTTGTCACACATGAAATGGGTTTTGCCAGAGAAGTTGCTGACCGCATCGTTCTTTTTGACCAGGGCGAGATTATTGAATCTGGTTCTCCTGAAGAATTATTTGATAATCCTAAAGAAGATCGTACAAAGCTATTTTTATCCCAAATACTATAACAATAATACAAAGGATCTGTCATTTTTGAACAGATCCTTTGCATGTATCACAATCTTTTTTCTAAAAAGTGAAGCGAACAACCTTCTGGCATACGGAACTTGACACTCCATCACCTTTCGAGGTACCTGATAACTAAAGCAGTTTCGAACAATCCCGTCAACGCAATATTGATTCATAGCTTATTTTTTTAAATGAACCATTCATCAAAAGCCATGCGATCATTGCCAACAAGACACCTAGCCCTAGCAAAACCCAAATATTAATAAAAATAAGACCGGTAAATTGTCCGACTACAAGAAATATTATCGGCAAAACTAAAAGAGAGCTGCGTTGCTGAGATTCCTCCATGGTCTGCGCTTTGGCTGACCCCCGCACAATCAACGTAATTGCAATTAAAGAGACTGCTGGTGAGAGTAACAAAAGTACCACTAGCCAGCTAATGTCCGGTAACAGCAGGCCACCTGTTGTCAGCAGTATTTCAAGTTGAGTTACAACTGTCATAAGGATAAAAGACAGGATGGCTACCAGTTCGCTCATGATAAACGAAGATAGTATCTTGGCCCGGAATATTTGTTTTAGAGAAAGAGGACAATATAAGAGCGTTTCCAGTGTTCGCTTTTCCTTCTCCCCAACAAAAGAACTCGCCGCCATAATTGATGCGGTCATAATAGGAATTATGATAAAGAAAACAGGCATAATGTTGTTTATTATCAAAGATATAACAGCGTTCTTCATGTTATCTAGTTGTAATCCCATAGGTAACTTACGGAGCATAGCTTCAAAGTCGTTCAAATCATTCGGCATAAAATGAACTAACATAATAAAAATTGAGGGCACAACGACTGTCAGCGCTATTGGAACGCATATCATGCCTATAAGCAACCGCTTGTTAGCGGTGATACCTCGCAAATCCTTTCTTATTAAAGATGATTGCATTGTATTCATAACTTTTTAGCCTCCTTCTGCTCTTTTCGCTTCTCAATCAGAGAGAAGTAAATTTCCTCCAACGACAATTTCTTTGCCGATATGGAATAAACGTTGCCACCAGCATCCACAATGCGTTTCACAATCGGTGGAATATCATCCTCCGTCTGCACATTAATTTCAACCCACTGTCCTTCAGTTCTATTGAAAGACACGTCTACAGGAAAACGATCTGCCTTTATGCGCACATTTAACCCGGAGAAAAGGTTACTTCGCAAAACATCAATACTACCTACTGCCAACAATGTCCCATCATCAATCAACCCATAGGAGGAACAGACCTCTTGAGCGTATCGTAACTGATGCGTACATAGGAAAACCGTAGTTCCTTTATCGTGTGCCAATTCTTTAATCATATTATTTACACTTTGTGCGCTCATAGGATCCAAGCCGGAGGTAGGTTCATCCAGGAATAGTATTTTTGGTGCATGGATCATGGCCCTAGCCAATGAAAGACGTTGGCGCATACCGGTAGAGTAAGTGGCCAGCTTTTTGTCTTTGGTAGCAGTAAGATCCAATCTCTCTAGCAACGCAAGTGCTCGTTTACGGCTTTCTTCTTTTGGTATTCCAAATAACGTACCATAAAAAATAATGTTTTCCAGTCCGGTTAGGTTGTCGTACATTTGTGCATGTTCCGTAACCACACCAGATATAGCGTGAACCTCCTCTGTTCTAACCGAGGAATTCATACCAAAAACATGGCAAGAACCTTCTGATGGAGAGATCATGCCATTTAAAAGTTTTACCGCAGTAGTCTTTCCAGCCCCATTAGGGCCCAAAAAACCAAATACTTCCCCTTCGTTGAGTTCAAAACTGACGTTATCCAATGCTTTTTTTCCTCCAGCGTATATTTTTGTCAGCTTTTCAGCGATAATTGCTTTCATGTGTTTTCCTCCCTGTTCAATAATTGTATTTATAACCTCTCAAAATAATATAATCATTATCTTTTTGATTATATTATCATTATGATAATATAATGTCAATAGATAAGCCCCCTTGTCTATGGGCGACAAGAAAGCTTTGAAAGACTATTTATTGTGATTTTCCGGCGGTGAAATAATCAAGCCAACATTTCGTAATTTTCTATCCGACTTAGGCCTATTCTTATATAGCGGTTGAATAATTTTCGCGTATTCCTCTATCGCCAAGGCCAATTCTTCCTCGGTTGCATATATTGGCGCAAGAGAAAAGCCCGACTGATCTTTTTGAATATCTATATCCGGATTTTTATAATACTCTTGAAATCGTTTGATAAAACTAAAAACATATTGCGTAAACATTTGTATATAAGCATCACCCGCATTTGGACCGGTTAACTCTTCTCCACTGATATCTAATTTAATGGCAACCGCATAAGTTTTTTCTATAGTCCCTCTCACTTGATTTTCTTCAACCACTTTCAAAATACCGTCATTTGTCATACGTTTCAGATAACGGTAAAGGGTTGCTTGTGGAATATCGTTATATATTTCCGCAAGTTGCTTAGCGGTTGCTTTTTCAGCAGTATGTAGCTCTAATAACAGTTTGCATTTTACTGGGTGTGTAAAGCAATCCATAACTTTTTGGTCCATAACATCCCCTCCCTTTTTGTGATAATATTATCACTTTGATAATACATAGTCAAATCATCTTGTAAACTGAAAATTACCTCAAATGTTAATTAAAAGTCCACTACCTAATTTTCACATATATGGTAAAAAGTTTATACAATAAAGAAAACCAAATTGAGAAACCTCTTATAGATGAGCAAAGGGTAAAGTCAACGCTAATAAATAAATATTTATTTGATTGGGTTAGCGCTAAAAAGATGGACCTTCTATAGTCGAAGGTCCATCTTTTTTAGGCTTCTAAAAATTTAACACAAACTGCTTCTGGTGCTGTAACATCTTTTTGTAACAATGTTAGTTTTCCTGTTTCTTCATTCCTACTAAAGAGTGCTAATGTGTTTGAATTTTGGTTAGCTGCAACTAAGAATTTTTCAGTAGGATCTAAAGCGAAATCTCTTGGCCAATCACCTGCAGTTGCTGTCCATTCAACAAAAGTGAGTTTATTTGTTGCTTGATCTATTGCAAACACTGCAATACTGTTGTGACCACGATTTGCTACGTAAATAAATTTACCGTCTTTTGTTATATGAATAGCACTACCATCATTTACATCAGTGTGATCCGATGGAATAGCTTTAATAGCTTGTATTTCCGTAAAGTGACCATCTTTTGCATCATATTCTAATGCAATAACTTCAGATGTTAATTCAGTCATAATATATGCATGTTTACCATCTGGATGGAAAACAATGTGACGCGGACCACTTCCAGGTTTTGGTTCAAAAGTTTGAACTTTCGTTAATTTACCCTTGTCTACAGCATAAGTAATTACATGATCACTACCCAAATCAATTGCGATTAAATGTTTCTCATCTGGTGTGAAGCCCGCGTAGTGGATATGTGGTTTTTCTTGACGGTCATGTGGTCCAGATCCTTCATGTTCTGCAACATCTACAAGTGATTGCAGCGAACCATTTGCAGAAGTTAGATAAGATTCTACCTTCTTTGTGTGGTAATTTGCTGTAACCACATTCGCATTATCTTTTGAAACACTAACATGGCAAGGTGGTGAACCAGCAGAAGCCAAACTATTTAATTGTGTTAAGTCTCCTGTCTGTTCATTTATAGAAAATGCCGTTACACCACCTTCTTCGCCTTCTTTTGATACCGCATACAGAAACTTGTTGTCTTTCGTTGTCGTAAGGTATGTTGGGTTATCTAGCTTTGCTACAGGAGTTACATTGGTAATCATTTCTTTTTCCAAATCTAATGTAAATTTATATACCCCTTCACTTGCTTTCTTTGTATACGAACCAATATAGCCTATTAAATTTTTCCCCATCACGTAAAACTCCTTTATGTATTGTATAGTTTCATTAATTATAACAAAAGAAGATCGTTATCGCCATGTATACACTTAATGAATTTTAAATTGAACGAGCAGACGAATTGATTTATTCGCCTACTCGTTAGTTTGTTACATATTTTTATTTTGTGTCATAGCAGAAGTCATTTTATTCATCGCATTTTTTCCGCCACCATTACGTCTCATGCTGTAATAAGTTGCAGCACCTACACCAATAGATGCAAGCATCGGAAGCATCATACCTCTATTTTTTTGCATTAGTTGTTCACCCCCTGCTTATACTTTTTACTAATTCCCCTAGAATACAACCTGTAATTTTTGACAAGCAGTGTCTGCAGTTTTATCTATTTTGACTTTAAATAACAACTCTTATTAAGAAAAGGTACTTCAGAACTAATAAAAAAGCTGCAGGATTATAGTATCCTACAGCTTTTTTCTAACTATATTATTTTCGAATTAATTGTCTGTTTTACTTGTTCGGCAATTTCAGTTGGGACCTTTGCTATTTGTATGACTATCCCAATACTTGTATTTACTATCAATTTACTAATTGGCACGTCTTGTGAACGAGAACCGATTGCAAAACGCTTTTCAGTACCTTGATCCTCTATTTGACAATTTAAAACATCTTTAAAATTAACACGCTTATCAACTGATAAATCCTCTGTATTCATCTTAAAATAAAAAACACGTTTATCTGTAACAAATAATAAATCGGTCGGCTTATCAAAAGTAGTTGCCATTTCTATTAATACTTCGTCCGTGTCTAACTTGTTTTTCTTAAAAACATCGGTATATTTCTTAATGATTTTTTTGCGTCCAAATCCAGCTTCATTAATTGTCTCTTCAATGGTATTCATCGCAGTACACTACCTCCTGAGTCAAACTTAACTATAAGCTAATTCTAGCATAACCAAACATTTTATGTTAAAAATATTTAATATTTTTTTTCATACCATACTTTAGCAGCATCTACTTCCGAACGAGTCAATTGATGGCCTTGGTTTTCCCAATGTAGGGTAACATCTGCACCGTTATCTTCTAAAACTTTATATAATTCCTTGGACTCAGCTTCCTTGCATAATGGATCATTGTGTCCTGCTCCAATAAAGACATCAACACTCTTAAGGTCAGGTAATGTGATATTCCTTCTAGGGACCATTGGGTGGTGTAAGATAGCGCCTTTTAATGCTTGCTCATGGTGAAATAATAAACTCCCCGCGATATTAGCACCATTTGAGTAGCCAATAGCAACAATATTAGCACGATCAAATTTATACTTATCTGCTGCTTCTGATAGGAATTCATTTAACTCTGTTGTTTGCTTTATTAAATCTTCTTCATCAAAAACGCCTTCCTCTAATCTCCTGAAGAAACGTGCCATACCATTTTCAGAAACATTTCCTTTGACACTTAGAACATTAGCAGTTGGATCAATTATTTCAGCTAGCGGTAGAAGATCTTGCTCTGTTCCACCTGTCCCATGTAATAATAATAATGTCCGATCTGAAGTACCTTCGTTAAATATATGTTTCATTTTATATTTCCCTTCCTTTCATTCGTTCGTATCTTGAATTCAAGATAATTATATGAATAATTAGAATGAGAGTCAAATAATACAATTATCTTTCATGCATCTTCTCTATTATTTATTGAATAATTGTTGGAAATCATCTTTATTAACCTTTTTAAGCTGTTCTTGTTCTTGACTATACCGTGCTTGGTTATATAGTTGGTCTAATTTTAATCGTGTTTCTTTTTCCAATAATTGATCTTGATCAATTCGAGTTAAAAGTTCATGTGCCGTTTCATTCTTCATTACTTCGTATCCTTCAGCTTGCGCTTTTTTAACAAATTGGCGATATAGAAAACGAATTTTTTCGGTTTCTGATAGTACTTCCCATTTTTTTTGTTTTAACAAGCGCAATTTCACAAACTTACTTGTCTGTCCTTTTATTTTATTTTGAAATTTATTCCAATCAAATAATGTTTCTTTTTCATCAGGGTGTGTTTGTGTGTTTTTATCAAGTAAAGATTTCCCACCTATTATTTCTATCATACGGTGAATGATGGAAATTACCCATACAATAAATTTTTTGAAGTTGTTTGATATTTTATACACGATAAATATTACAGCTACTATAAACACGACAATAGCAGTAATAGTGGCGACCATTTCCAGAATTCGAGCAAATTGAGATGGTTCATTTATTTCTTCCACTTGAAAAGGCATTTCACTTGGTGCTTCTTGTACTGGTTCTTCTATAGGGGCATCACTTTCAAAGAGACCAAAAAAACTAGAAATTGTTAAAAACATCATCCGTAACGTAGTTATTATAATTGTTTTGACTAAACCGAACTGTGTAAATATTGTTATAACAGCTAGCATGATCGTAATATAGACATAGTTTTGTTTTCGAATACCCGCGTTAACCGACTTTTTATCATTATTATCTAAAGTTGCCTCTTCCAAATGACTTGTATTTGATCTAAAAAGTAAAAGTACTAAAAACACTATGCCGCTTGCAGTTATGACTGGTAAATACGTTTCGAATGCTGTTGTATAACGATAAATGAAATAACTGATAAAGTATAACGGTACTCCAAATGACCACATAATATGAACAGGGAGTAGTACGTTCCAATTCGTTCTACTGTATTGAATTCCACGAAAGAGAATGCCACTGCTTAATAGTAAGACTCCAATCTTTTGAATGAGTGTACCATCATATAAAAGCATGTGGATAAGCGCAATAGAAAATATACTTAAAGTAATTAATACTTTTTTTTGAAAGAACTTGCCAATGCAAATGCCTAGCATGTATAAGAGTAGTATCCCTATTAAAAAGTACACATATAAAGAGACAGGGACGAACCAAATTGTTACACCAAGTAATATAGGAAAGAACCCTATATATTCAATAAAAGTCTGTGGAAAGGTTTGAAATACGTCATTACGCTGTATCACAATTCTCCTCCTTTGGGTTGATCAACATCTTCTGAAGTCATCCAAATTATTTCAACGGCATGGCCTTTATTTCGAAGTTGGTCAATTTGGTGTTGTGTCTCATTTGAAATGCGAGGGGTGATCAATACATAATCAATATTTCTGCTGTCATTACTAACTGCATCTTTAAGCAAATAATGAAAATTCCTACTACGATCGTATGTAAGTTGTGCCATAGAATCCAATAAATAAAATAAATGTCCATCACCGCTTGCAGGAAATATATTAACAAACGGTTTTATCTGCTCAAATTTATCTTTTTCCAATACGGCATTTGTTGCAAAACCTGTTTCAATCCCTTTGCTAATTGTATAATGTGCAATTGATGCCGCGTACCGAATAGAACTTTCAACTAATTGTTTATCTTCAATTGGTAGTTTAATATCGTCAGATTGATCGACATTCAAATAAATCATGACGTAATGATCTGCAGTATTGTCATACATGTTTACTTGTAATTGACTTGTCCGTGCAAATGCTTTCCAATTTATCGTATTAATTGGATCAGATTCTTGATAAGTTCGTGTACCAATCTTCATAAAAGGGTCATTCATAATCCAACTTTTTACTGTTTGTTCACCTATAAAGCTATGCACCGGTAAGGATAACTCCTCTAACTCTAATAATTTCGGATAGACAGTCAACACTGCATTCGTATCAAATTGCTGAAACCTTTCTTTAAAACCAAATAGGTCACCTGTTGCAAGTGACACCGTCTGCAGTTTATATACACCCCGCTTTAAACATGTTACTTCGTGCCTTCTCGTTATTTTTTGATATGGTAGAAAACTAAATAATGTACGATGAAATTGTTTATCTTCTGACAAGTGATCGGCTGTCTGTTTTATTTCTAAATTTAGATTGATTTTAGATTCTAAGCGTACCCACGGTAATGGCAATATCTTCTCATTAGCTATTTGATCAATAAGCTCTACATGTTGTCCTTCAAAAACAGCTTCTTTGTTAAATTTCCGATTATACGTTATTTTAGCTAAGCCCCATCTTTGAAAAAGAATACCTTGCATATAAATGAGTAAAATAGTTACGAACATGATCCAAGCGATATTCATAATTTATGAACCTTCTGTTGAAAATGATTCGGTTGGAACTGCGATACGCTCAAATATATTTTCAATAACAAGATCGGCTCCATTTAAGCTTCTACTAGCCATTGTTTTTAGGACTAATCGATGACTTAGAACAGATTTTGCCATCATTTTAATATCATCAGGGATGACGTGTTCTCTCCCTTTAATTGTTGCGTATGCTTGTACCGCTCGCAATAACGCTTGTGAACCACGAGGACTGATTCCAATTAATACCTCTTGATGGTGCCTTGTTTCCTCCACAATCGCCATTATATATTCTAATACTTCATCACTTACATATGTACCTGTAAATAGACTTTGTGCTTCTACAAGTGTTTCTTTATTCACAACTGCTTGAAGTGACTTTAATGGATCATTATCTTTAAAGCGCTTTAGTATTTCCATTCCTTCTTCTTTATCTGGATAGCCCATTTTTATTTTTAAGAAAAAACGATCTAACTGTGCTTCTGGTAATGGAAATGTTCCTTGATTCTCGATCGGATTTTGTGTAGCTATTACCATAAACGGCCGGTCCAGTATATAAGTTTTTCCATCTATCGTTACTTGTCGTTCTTCCATACTCTCTAATAAACTGGATTGTGTTCGAGGTGTTGCGCGATTAATTTCATCCGCTAATAGCAGATTCGTAAATAATGGGCCCGGTTGAAATTCAAATTCACCCTTATTCGTTCGATAGATCGTCAGTCCCGTTACATCCGTGGGCAAGAGATCTGGTGTAAATTGTATCCTGTTAAACCTACAGTCTAGTGAAGTCGCCAAAGATTTTGCTAACAATGTTTTCCCTGTGCCAGGAACATCTTCTAACAACACATGACGTGATGCAAGTAACGCTACTAAGAGTTGTTCAACAACATCGGATTTTCCAACAATGACTTTTTGTATATTCTCTTTTATTTTATTCGTCATCGCTTGAATATCTTTTGATTTCATAATTAACACGTCTCCCTTTCGTGGTTGCGCTTTCAATTATATTACTATAAGTAACATAAAAAAAGTATAAAGTATGTTTATATTTCAAAATATCGGGAAAAATAGAAAGGAGAATAGACTTATTAAGTAAACATGGTGCGGAATTGTCATACTACAATAAGATACCACCAAAAAAATAGTGAACTAAATACAGCTATACCTACAATAAAGCTTTTTAACGTCCTACTCAAGGAATTAGGTATAAAATGTAATAGCAGGCTCATTATTAAGCCAGTAATAAGAATAAATAGGGCAGCATATAAAAATAAACCTAATAAATTATCGACAGGAGTTTCCATTGATTCAATTAATGTAGTCATCTCTCCACCTCTTAATACACTCTTGTTCATTTCATTTATTTAACAATATAAATCTAGTACAAATAATATTATAACATTTTCTCCGATATAACAACTAAAATTTAGTTTATTGTACAATATAACCCATTTAAGGAATCCGTATTCCTAGAGCATTACATTACACCACAAAGAAAGTGGGAGATGAGATGAATCAATTAACAGATAAACAGCTCATTGAAGCCTATAAAACTGCAATGCGATTAAAATTAGATAACCAATTTATATTTTTATTAAAAGAAGAGATACTCGTGCGAAATATAAGTAGCAAAGAAAATTAAGCGTTACATCCCACATAAAAAGTTATCCATATATATATCATGTAAAGCAACATTGAGGCAAAAATCCTTGTGATTATAAGTGCACCTAATTATACCAATACCTTCAAGAAAAACATATGAACATTTTTCAACAAATTAAAAAAACTAGTAACCACTTAACGTGGTTACTAGTTTTTTTTCGTGCTACGTTAAAACGTATTTTGCTTTTCTTTGTTCTCTTCATTTAAAAATTTAAAAAAGATTTGCAGACTCATTTTAGAGTGTTCTTTTACCATATTTATATATGCTTTTTTCTTATCATCCGTAACAATATGGCTAGTCTGGATACGCTCAATTATATGTTTTTTACCAATTTGATGTATCTTTTTATTAACATGTTTTGATTCTTTATACAATGCCATGCCTATTGAGGTAATAAAAGCATAAATACCTGCAATCGGTAACGCTTCAGAGTTCCAACTACTTTGAAAAGCAATGATTATCAAATTTATTCCGCCTACTAACATGAGCGGAAAAGCAAATAATACATACCGCGAATTCCTTTTCATTAATGGGTGAACCTGTTCTGCTATCTTTTCCATTTCTCTTTTTATAAAAAATGGCATATTCTCAAATAATAAAGGATTCATAAAAAACACCCTTTCATTTTATTTACATGTTATACCTTAATAGTACTACTATACATTCAAGGCTTCATAACCTTTTATAACTATTATATAGTGACTGTGATTTACGGTCAATTTAAATGATTTATTACAAAAAAAAAGAGCTAACTAATCAAAGTTAACTCTTAAGTGAAGATTTCTTATAATATTTTCTCTAAAAATGCTGCAGCACGCTCTGTTTTAGGTTTATCAAAGAACTGATTTGGTTCGCCTTCTTCAACTAATTTACCGTGATCTAAAAAGATCACCCGATCAGCAACTTCTCGAGCAAAGCCCATCTCATGTGTTACGACAGCCATTGTCATACCAGAGTGCGCTAAATCTTTCATTACATCCAGTACTTCTTTAACCATTTCAGGATCTAAAGCTGATGTCGGTTCATCAAATAACATTAAATCAGGTTCCATCGCTAATGCACGAGCAATTGCGACACGTTGTTTTTGACCACCTGAAAGACTGCTTGGATAAGCTTCCTCTTTATCTGTTAAACCGACTTTAGCTAAAAGCTCTTTCGCTTTTTCTTGTGCCTCAGCTTTTGATTCACGTTTTACTTTTATCGGTGCATACGTTAAATTATCCAACACAGATAAGTGAGGGAATAAGTGAAAGTGTTGAAATACCATGCCAATCTTTTCTCTTACTTTCATAATATTTGTCGCAGGATCTGTTAAGCTCTGACCGTTAATATATATTTTACCCTCTGTCGGTTTTTCTAATAAATTGATACATCGTAAAAAAGTTGATTTACCTGAACCAGAAGGCCCAATAATCGAGACAACTTCCCCTTTTTTAATTTCCGCAGAGATGTCTGTTAATACTTCATTGTTTCCAAACTTTTTAGATAAATGTTCTACTTTAATCACTAATCCTCAACCTCCGTTCCACTAGCTTACCTGCTATCGTAAGTGCCATAACTAATAGATAGTATATCACACCAACAAATAACAACGGTTCAAAATTGCGATACAAATCAGCACCAACGACCTGTGCACGACGCATTAGATCTAGATAACCAATTGTTGAGACTAATGCTGATTCTTTTGTTAAAGTAATAAATTCATTCATTAACGCCGGCAAAATATTTTTCATTGCTTGTGGTAGTATAATATCAGTCATCATCTGACGATACGGTATCCCTAATGCTTGTGCAACTTCAGTTTGACCCTTATCAACTGCTTGAATACCAGCACGAATGATCTCTGATACATACGCAGATGAATTTAACCCAAATGCTAAGACCGCTGATAAGAAGGGTTGAATATCATATCCTGTAAGTTGTGGAACTGCAAAATAAATGATCATCAATTGTAAAATTAACGGTGTTCCACGAAAAATCGAAGTATATGCATCAGCAAACCATCTCAGTGGACGAATGCTGCCAATTTTAAATAATGCTAAGATGGTTCCTAAAATAAAACCAAATATAATAGCGACAAATACAAACTTTAATGTTACCCATATTCCTTCTATCATAAAAGGAATATAAGGCACGATTTGGCTAAAATCCAAATTCATGCCTTACACCTCATTTCTTCCTATAATATTTTATTTCAACACTTTACTTTACTCTTCCGTTAACCATTTATCTTTTAATTCTTGTAAAAAGCCACTTTCTTCTGCTTGAGCTAACACTTCATTCACTTCATCAACCATTTCGCTTCCTTTTGGAAATGCAATTGCCATTCCTGGTGAACTTGTTGTTGGATCATCAAATCCAGCTAGATCTTGCTCTTCTATATAACCAGTAGCTACAGCTTTATCCATGTATGCTACATCAATTCGATTAGACATTAATTCTTGAATCAGTATCGATCCAGTATCAACAGGTTTTATTTCAAAGTCTGTATCTTCTTGAATCTTCTCTGCACCATCTTGTTGAATCGTACCTAATTGAACACCAACAGTTTTTCCTTCTATATCTTCTAATGAAGTGATTTCTGAATCCTTAAGTGTGACAAACATTTCACCAGAATGATTATATGCTGTAGAAAAATCTACGTTTTCAGCACGTTCGTCTGTCGCTGACATACCTGATAGTACTACATCTACACGATTATTTTGTAGCGCTCCAATCAAACCATCAAAGTTCATATCTGTAATTTCTAGTTCATATCCAAGTTCATCCGCAACATAATTCGCTAAATCAATATCAAAACCAACAAAATCACCATCCGTGTTACGTGATTCAAATGGTGGGAAATCAGCAGATGTCGCCATTTCTAATACTTCTTTTTCTTCCGACTCTGATGAATCTGTCGTTCCTTCAGTTGCATCCTCTGTTGTTTCTCCTTCATCAGATGTACCACACGCTACTAACAATAGTGAAAATACCCCAATAAGTGCTACCAATAAGAAAAATTGTTTCTTCATCTTAATCTTCCCTTCTTTTGTCTCTTTTTGTTTGCGTATATTTATACACGATACTGCATTTTAACAAATTTTTATGCATTTGGGAAGAGTAAATCAAAAATTACCTTGCTTTTTAGTTATTGCGCGTTAAATTCCTTGTTTATTTTTTCAAGTAACATTTCATCTGCTACTATATCATATCCTGTCATCGCCAACGCTAATGCACCACGAACAATTACGGTATGTCCTTTTTCGGTAATTGTTTTATCTGCGAATTCGGTTGTGTGTGCGATTAAACCAGGATGATCGAAGCCAATATACGGGTGAATTGCTGGCACAACTTGACTCACATTTCCCATATCAATCGAACCGTATGATGCATTGGCTGGATTAACTTTTGTTTCACCAGCTGCATATAAATTCTCCGTAAATAAAGCAGACAACGTTTCATTCGTATGCATATCATCATAACTTAATTCATAGTTACTTATTTCAACTGTTGCACCAGTCATAGAAGCAGCACCTTCTGCAATATTCTTTACCTTTTCCACTACCTCATTCAAATAAGCACGATCTTTTGCACGTACATAGAATTGTGCTGTTGCCTTGTCAGGAACAACATTTGCTGCAACCCCACCTTCTGTTATTACACCGTGAATACGGACATCAGATCGAACGTGTTGTCTTAATGCATTTATACCATTAAACAATTGGATCACACTGTCTAATGCATTAATACCTTTTTCAGGAGCAGCTGCTGCATGACTTGTTTTACCATAATAGGAAAATTGAATTGCATCCATTGCTAATGAATGACCACTCTTTGATGAGACATCTCCTGGATGTACCATCATTGCGATATCAACGTCATCAAAAATCCCTTCGTTAGTCATCGGCACTTTGGCACCGTTCGTTTCCTCTGCTGGAGTTCCTAAAACAACAACTTTACCACCTGTTTCGTTTATGACCTTACTCAAGGTCACACCAGCGCCAACCCCCATTGTGGCGATCATATTATGACCACAACCGTGTCCTACACCAGGTAGAGCATCATATTCGGACATAAATGCTATTGTTGGTCCGGGTTTATTACTATCATAAACAGCTTTAAATGACGTTTCACGATCAACTAAACCTGTTTCCACTTCGAAATTATGTGATTGCAAAAATTCAACCAGCAGTTTCATCGATTGGTATTCTTGACTACCTAATTCAGGATGGTGATATAAGTAGTCACTCATCTCTATTAACTTGTCTTTAAATGCGTCTAAATTTGTTTCTAGTTTATTCTTCATATTATATTATTATTCCCTCCATATCTTGTTGTATGTATTTATATAGTAGTGATTAAAGATAAGGCTTAATGAAACTTTATGCAAGCCATTAAGTCATGTAATTGCGAGCCATTTTGAACCAGTTGGATCAGGGCACTTTTTATAAGCCAATTTTGCTCTAAATGCAACAAAACACCCACAATATCCACAAGTCGTTTCGTATTGTAGATTCGGACATTGTTCACAAATTTGCATTCTAGATTGATAGATAGCTTCTGTTACTAGATCAGGTTCTAACGCTAATTGTTCACTAACAAGTGCTTCTACTTCTTCTTTTGTATGCCTTACGGATGCTGAACAACCTTTGCAAGCCATTTATATCCTCCTAAAATTTCAATTCGTCTTTACTTTAGACTTCGCTTACGACGTTTAGGTGTTTGATAGCTTCTCTCAAAAACCTTTCCACACGTCACGGCATGTTGCTTTAGTAAATGATCAATATTTGATACCTGATTATCTTGCATCGCTTGAACCAAGAGTTCAATAACCGCACGAGAATCTGCAAGTGCATGGTGATGATCTAACATAATACCCTTTAAATCAGCCAGTGTATTCAATTTATAGTTAGGCATTCCTGGCCATACTAATTTTGACAACATAACAGAACAGAGGTAATCAAATGTTGGGTATGGTAATCGCGATTTATCTAATGATGCACGTAAAACACTCATATCAAAACTAGCGTTGTGTGCTATTACAATCTGATTATCAAGGTAATCTTTCATTGTATCCCAAACTTCATCAAAAGTAGGGGCACTCTTTACATCTCTTTCTGTAATTCCGTGAACATATATATTATGGCTTTCAAAACTTGTTTGTGGATTTATTAAACTATAAAACTCATCAATAATGCCATTTTCATTTCCAACAACAATCCCCACTGCACAAGCGCTATCACGAAAACGATTTGCCGTCTCAAAATCAATTGCAACAAAATCCATACAAACTTCCTCCTAGCTTTTCTATACTCTCATTCTATCAAATGATTCGTATGTTTCACAGTAAAGATTACTGTTCGCCCGATTCAGCATATAAAATCAAAAAAACTTGACCTCCACGTTTGAGGTCAAGCTCTTCAACACATTCATTTTATGCTTGTTTCTTAAAAATCCCATCTATTCGTTCAATATCATGCTCTGTTAATGTTACATCTAATGTTTTTAAATTATTAATAACTTGATCTGGATTTTTCGCTCCTGGAATAAGCGCGTTAATTGCTGGTTGAGTTAGATACCATGCTAACACGATGTGTGGAACATCTACACCTTTATCATCGGCAATTTCTCTAATTTGTTCAACCTTATCCAAGTTATGCTCAAATTGTCTGCCTTGAAAATGTGGCATATCTTTACGTAAATCATCGAATGTCATGTCTTTTGTATATTTACCTGCTAATAAGCCTGAAGCTAATGGGAAATATGGAATGAATGAAATATTATTCTCTTTGCAGTATGGTAATATTTCATTCTCTGCCTCGCGGTTAAGTAAATTATATTCACCTTGATATACATCTATCAGGCCATTTTTGTTTGCCTCTTTTAATTGATCAATAGAGAAATTTGAGACACCTATTGCTCTAATTTTCCCTACATCTTTTAATTCTTGTAAAGCACCAACAGCTTCATCCTTTGGCGTATCTTCGTCAGGAAAATGAATGTAATATAAATCAATATAATCTGTCTGCAACCTTGTAAGGCTGGCTTCTACAGCTTTTGTTAAAAAGGCTGGTGAGTTGTCGATAACAACATCATCACCATTAAATTTATGTGCACCCTTTGTAGCGATAACGACATCTTCACGATTTCCTAATTCTTTAACTACTTGGCCGACCAATTCCTCTGAACGTTCAGGACCATATATAAATGCCGTATCTAAAAAGTTAATATCATTTTTAATTGCTGTCCGAACTAAATCTTTTCCTACTTCCTCATCTAAATTAGGATAAAGATTATGTCCTCCAACTGCATTTGTTCCTAAACCAATTGGATTAATATATAAATCTGAATTTCCAAGTTGTGTTCTTACTGTCATAAATGAAACATCTCCCTTTGATTTGTCTAGCTAATCACTCTCCTAAATTTTACCCTTTAGATCATTTGATTAAACATATTCAAAAAAAATAACTGAGCCGAAGATCAGTTATTCTGGTAAATCAACATTATGATAAACTTGACGCACATCTTCTAACTCATCTAGTGCTTCGATTAACTTCTCTACATGCATATTGTCTTCTTCTGAAAGAGCTACATCATTCTGGGCTAGCATCGTTAATTCTGCAACCTTAAATTCCGTAATCCCCTCTTCTTTTAATCGATCTTGCACTGCACGAAACTGATCTGGTTCTGCATAAATAATAACTGCATTATCTTCTTCTAAAACATCACGAATATCAATATCGGCATCCATTAATAATTCTAGTACATCATCAGCGCTTTTACCTTCAAAACCTATAACGGCAGTCGCATCAAACATATATGCCACAGAACCATTGACGCCCATGTTACCGCTATTTTTATTAAAAGCTGCACGAACGTCTGCTGCAGTTCTATTTACGTTATTTGTTAATGTATCAACAATAAGCATGGAACCACTAGGTCCAAACCCTTCATAACGTAGCTCTGTATAACTTTCTTCTTCTCCCCCTTTAGCCTTTTCAATTGCTCGGTCAATAATTTGTTTTGGTACACTATATGTCTTCGCACGTTCTAAGACAATTTTCAACGCTTGATTTGTCTCTGGATCTGGGTCACCAAGACGTGCGGCAACATAAATCTCACGACCAAACTTTGCATAAACTCTACTTGTATTAGCATCTTTTGAAGCTTTCTTTTCTTTAATATTATTCCATTTTCTTCCCATACAGTTCCTCTCACTTTCCGGTTACACTTCTATGTTTCTTACATCACAATAATTATACCTTATTTTTGCCATATGTTAAGTCTTTACAGCTAATAATATGTAAACTTTCTAAAATCATACATAAAAAAACCAGCCTAGATTAGACTGGTTTTTACTTAACTTAATGAAATTCTCTTTCACTTTCTTTCTGTCGTGAAAATACGACATACACCACAGTTGTTAGTAATGTAAATAATGTGACAAGCAACGTGTTCTTCATGAACGGATTCCCTCCTTCAATTGATGAAAAAAATCGACATACTTAACTTAACGTTGATCTGTTTTATGTTTTAAAATGGTTTAAATTTACCTTTTTTCAATACAAGTCCTGCTCCACCAAGCATAAACAAGTAGCGGTCATCAATGACATGTTTCATCATTTTAGCTGATAAACCATACAATTTTTTACCTTCAAAAATTGTTCCCATTGCATGACGTCCACCTAATGATGCAACTGTTCCTTTATTGTCAAATGTAAACTCTTTTAATGTATTTCCTTTTATTAGTGCACTAATATTTGCTGCACAAACATCTGCCTCTTGAATAGCAATTTGTGCTGTTGGCGGGTATGGACGACCTGATTCTTTGTTCATAACCCATGCACAATCACCTAGGATGAAGACATCTTCATAACCTGGTGCACGTAAATCAGAATCAACATTTACTTTACCTTTTGTTAATTCAAAACCTGATTCACCTAAGATAGCGTTAGCTTGAACGCCACCTGTCCAAACAATCGTGCTTGCTTTAATTTCTTCTTTTTCGTCACCAACAATAACACCGTCAGCTTTACACTCTTTAATCATTGTTCCTAATTTAAACTCCACACCGCGATCTTCTAAAGAACGACGTGCATATTTCACTAGGTCTTCATCAAAACCTGGTAAAATTGTTGGCGCAGCCTCAATATTAACGATGCGAACTTTATTACGATCGACATCATATTTCTTACATAATTCAGGTATTTTCTCTGCTAATTCACCAACAAATTCAATACCAGTAAAGCCACTTCCACCTACGATAAATGTTAATAATTCATCTTTAGGATTCTCGGCATTATGGTAACTTGAGAATTGATATTCAATATGGTCACGAATGTAGCGACTCTTATCAATACTTTGGATCGATAAAGCATGCTCTGCCATACCTGGAATACCAAATGTTGCTTTTTCAAAACCTAAGCCAACTACAAGATAATCATAGTCTAACTCACTGTTTTTTAATGCGACTTTCTTTTGATCCGGCAAAATTTTCTCTACCGTATCCTCTACGATTGTAACGCGATTCGGATTAATCACGTCAGAAATCATAACACGCGCACGATTTGGATCAATTGTTCCAGCTGCAACTTCGTGTAACCAAGTTGTTTGATAGTGATAGTTATGTTTATTGACTAATACGATCTCTGCATCATCTATTGATAAATTTTGCATGAGACGTTTTGTTGTCATCATACCGGCATAACCTGCGCCAAGTAGGACGATTTTTGGTTTACTCATTTCCATTCAACCCCTTATTTGTAATGAAATGATGCACAGTAATATTTAATTATTTGTCTATAAGTCGCTATGTATACATTATTAGCAGCTTAAACATTCTGTCCACCAAATGCTTCCATCCCCTGTCGTTCGAAAAAGCACCTTCTATGTTATTCTAACAAATAGCTGCATAAACGTCTAACCAAATGTGTCATAAG
Organism: Paraliobacillus sediminis; assembly: GCF_003426055.1. Taxonomy (NCBI): domain Bacteria; kingdom Bacillati; phylum Bacillota; class Bacilli; order Caryophanales; family Bacillaceae; genus Paraliobacillus; species Paraliobacillus sediminis. The sequence goes on along the minus strand of NZ_QJSI01000003.1, from coordinate 162,343 downwards.
TAACAAACTTATTACTTGTTTATGTTTTCAGAATATACTGTTTAATCATTAGTTTCAATTTTACACTTACTATTACAGCTGTTTTTTAATTATAACCTGCACACTTTCCTTTCTTACTTCTTGTAACTAAGCGTACGATTGTCCATATTGCGTAACCAAAAGTTACAGTTCCAATAAACAAATCATTGCCAATTGCGTTCAACCATGCATGCACGGAGCGCCAAAAGGTAGTATTCTTAAAAGAGATATAACAATGGAAAAGGAGTGTATTTATATGAAAAAGAACTATTCGGTAGCTTTTATTATGCTTTTTGTTTCATCAATTGCAGGCGGATTAGCACTAAATAATGTTTTTGACTATTCAATGATAGTTGGCGTTGGTTTAGGATTAGTATTCCTTTTAAGCGCCGCATTTTTTGCAGGAAAGAGCCAAAAGAATTCATAGGCATCATAAATTTAAATCTAAGTAGTTTACAGCTAGAACATGACGTTAAAATAGATACTATTTCACATATGCTTGCCTGGCATATTAGTAAATAAAGCAATAAAAATAACCGAACCGTAATAGATGTTAATTCTATTACGGTTCGGTTATTTAATATAAGGTGATTTCGTTATGTTACAGCCTCAATCTTTTGTTTCATCTTTTTCTACTTGTACTTGCTCTTCTTCTATCTGTTGGATAATGTCTTCTTTTAGATCATCATAAACTTTATCTTTCATCTCGTCATATATTTCCTCTTTAAAACCATCGTACATTTTATCTTTTACTTCATCATATAATTCTTCCTTCATTTCAACATATAGTTCACTTTTTACGTCTTCAAGAAATTCTTCACGAAATTCATCTTTCACACTTTCGGTAAGTTTTTCCCTACGACGATCTTTCTGTATTTTTAAATCCTTGGTAAACATAATTAATATTGAAATAATCATAAAAACCATTATAATTGCAAATGGTAATGCTGTTATAATCGAAGCAGTTTGAAGTGCAGCTAATCCTCCATCACCACTAAGTAATAAAACACTCGCAGTTCCTGCAATTAATAAACCCCACACTAATTTGATTGACATCTTAGGATTTAAACTACCTCGAGAAGTCATTGCACCCAAAACAAATGATGCTGAATCTGCTGATGTAATGAAAAATATCAAGATAAGTAGCAAAGCTAATACACTCGTGATTGCACTTAATGGTAGTTCTGCAAGTGTTGCAAATAAAGCAAGTTCTACTTCACCTGTGACAAGTGCTGCAATACCACCATTTCCATTCATTTCAATATTTAACGCAGTCCCTCCAAATGTACTAAACCAGACAATAGCTAAAAAGGCAGGTATAATTAAGACTCCAGTCATAAATTCTCTTATTGTTCGTCCGCGTGAAATCCTAGCAATAAACAAGCCCATAAAAGGTGCCCATGAAATATGCCATGCCCAAAAGAAAATCGTATTCGTTCCAAGCCATTCACTTTCTGAAAATGGTGTCAAAGTTAAACTCATAGGGATGATATTTGTAATGTAGCCACCCAAAGTCGTTACAAAACTTTCAGCAATAAAAACAGTAGGGCCAACAATGATAACAAATAATAATAATAATCCAGCAACAACTATATTGATATTACTTAAGATTTTTATTCCCTTATTTACTCCCTTTGCTGCAGAAATTAAAAATAATACGGTAACAATCGCAATAATGGTTAATTGAACATACGCATTATTCGGTAAATCTGTTAAATGAGATAAACCGCCACTTATCTGCAGTGCACTCAAACCAAATGTTGTTGCAACACCTGTTGAAGTTGCAATAACCGCTAAGATATCGATTGTTTTCCCTGACCAACCATGAATCTTATCCCCAAGTAATGGATAAAAAGCTGAACTGATTAATGCTGGCTGATCTTTCCGATACTGTACATAAGCTAGTGTTAATCCGACAATCGAGAAGATTGCCCATGGATGCAAGGCCCAGTGATAGCTACCATAACGTAGTCCTGCTAAAGCTGATTCACGTGATGCTGATTCATAACCTAGTGGGGGATCTAAATAATATAATACCGGTTCTGCTACACCCCAAAATACAAATCCAACACCAATACCTGCAGCAAATAACATGCCAATCCATGAAAACCAAGTAAACTCTGGTCGATCATCCGGCTTTCCTAAACGCAATTTACCATAAGGACTTATTGCAAGTACAATTACAAATAAAACAAAAAATGCCGTGACTAACATGTAAAACCAACCAAATGTATTAATCATCCATCCTAGTGCATGACCTGCCGCATTGTTTAATGAACTTGGAGATATTGCTCCCCATAAAACAAAGGCAAGGACTAACACTGCAGATATTATAAATACTTCTGATATTTTCTCTGTCTGTGAATTCTCATATTTCTTATTCATATTTTTTCACTGTGTAACTTTCCACAGTTCCCCCTCTTTTTCTGTATTTTTTTACATTTAAGTAGTTTTCCCTAATTTCAAAGTATGCAAACATGTGATACATTAACAAAAAAAAGACTTTCTAATAGAATAACCAATTCTAAAAGAAGCCTCTATCTTTTAAATTATTTTTCTAACAATCCTACTAACTGTAAGCCATAAACAATTCCATCTTGATCGACATCTTTCGTTACATACTTAGAAACAGCTTTCACTTCCTCTTTCGCATTTCCCATTGCAACGCTATTTGTTATTGTCGAGAGCATCTCTAAATCATTGAGTCCGTCTCCAAACGCATATTGATTCTCTTTTGCAATACCTATCGCTTTCATTGCCTGTTTTATACCGTTTGCTTTTGAACCACCTTTTGGCAAAACATCAACTGAAACTGGATGCCACCTTACAAAATCAAATGCCGGAAATTTTTCTCGATATTGTTCCTCTTCTCCCTCTGCACAAAAAAACAAGGATTGATAGATGTTACGATCTTTATAATAATTTGGATCATGTGTCGGAAAATGATCAATTTTCAAGGTATCTATACTTTCTATTATATGTTTATGTGTTGGCACATTGGCTTTCATATCCAGCTCATCCATAAATACGATTGGATGCGCATTGGTTAAACCCACTGCTGTTAGTTCAACCAATGAAGGTATGTCTAATGGATTACCGTAAACAACCTCACCATTGACAACAACATATTGTCCATTAAAACTAACGTATGTATCAATTTCTAATTCCGCGCGTAAATCAGCATACATAAATGGTGCACGTCCTGTTGCAATAGCTACAATATGCCCCTGTTTTTTCAATTCAAATACAGCTTTCTTTGCTGAGTCTGGTAACTTTTTATCATGATCTAACAAAGTCCCATCTATATCAAAAAATATTACACTTTTCTCGGTCATATTAGTTCTCCTTTTATCTATTTAAAATTTTGTCTGATTTATCTACTTTTACTTATTACACTGTACTTCTTTCGATTAAATAGACTGCAACTTTTTGCTGTGATATTGCATTCATATCAATTGCTTGCAAAAATAGATTCCTCCCCATATCAAGTAATGGAATTTCCATTGTTGTTATTCCAAGGTATTTTGCTATTGGTTGATTATCAAACCCAATAATAGCTAGATCCTCTGGTACCATTATCCCCTCGTTTTGACAGCATATCACAATTCCAGCCGCAACTTGATCATTTGTTACAACCAAGGCAGAAGGTGGGTTTTTCATTGTTTTGATTTGTTGGACAACTTTCTCACCGTCTTCAAAGTTCAAACAACCCTCAAAAATATATGCGCTGTTATACAGTAGCGCATTTCGGTCTAAAAATGTTTGATAGGCTCTCTCACGCTGTTCACTGCTAACTCCTGTTTTTCGATTAATGCAATAACCTATTTGACGATGTCCATTGACAAAGAGATAGTCAATCGCTTGATAAAAAGACTGATAATGATCAATATATGTAGCAGAAATTTGTTTTTCACTAGGCTTTTCCGCTAAAACGATTGGTCCGTGAACAAGATACGCTTTAATTGTGTCCCATTCACTAATTCTTGAACAAATAATTAATCCATCAATTTGCTTTTGTTCTAACATGATAAGTGCTTCTTTTTCCATACTTTTTTGATAACTTGTTTGAATTAGTACTAATTTATAATTATTCTCTAAAGCTTGATTTGCAATCCCTTTTAATAACATACCAAAATAAGGGTGGTCTGAATAAGGCAATACAACACCAATCAAAAAGGTCTTGCCCATACTTAAATGGACCGCATTAATATTTTTATGATAATTACTGATTTTTACAGCGTTCAATACAGCTTCACGTTTTTCCTTGCTTACATAAGGATGCTGATTTAAAACCCGCGAAACAGTTGTAACAGAAACCTTCGCCATTTTAGCAATATCTCTAATATTCGTCATTTAAATCACCTTTTTCACACTACTCTAATACGAATATTTTAACACAGTTTAGCATACTTTATGAAACGCGTTTCAGGTCAATAAGATTTCGCATTAATTATTTCTGTTTAAGGGTAGCCTATTAAAAAGGAGGTGTTTTCACATGGGACAAAACCACCAATTTAATCCTGGTCAAAAAGCACCAAACAATGGCATTTATGTTGAAATCGGTGAAACTGGCAGTATGGTAGCAGACCCTAAATCAGTTAGATTAGAAGCTGGACAATCTTTCCCCGAAACTTCTAACAAAGATAGGAAATGGATGCCAAAACGCAAACCATAATCAGAAATGAAGCAAGCCTATAGTGGCTTGCTTTTGTTTTTATAAACAGCTACTCTCTTAAACTTTCCTTTATGATTTCCCCTAATAAAAACAGCCTTCAAAAATGCTTTATGAAATAAATCCAAGCTTACACACTTTTGTCATCATTATCTCGATTATATGGATGACAGGAGGTGATACAGATGGCTGCATCAGAAAAAATTGATTCTAGGTTACAGTTATTGTTTGAAGATGGTTTTGATGAAGATGGTAATATCGCGATTAAAACAAAAACATTTAATAACATCAAAACAGTCGCAACAGCAGATCAATTACTCAGCATTGCGCAAGCGCTCGTAGCATTACAAACATTAACGTTACACATGGTGAAACGTAATGACACAGAACTTATTACCGCTGAGTAACAGTGAATGACTAAAGGAAAGGAGGTCAACTCATGAAGACACTTGAATTAAAATTTGGAAATGAAGAAGATAAAACAGTAACAGTTACACTAGATAATCCAATTGAACCTGCAGATCCTGTTGCAATCAACACTGCAATGGATAGTATAATCGCCCAACAAGCTTTTTACTCAGCTGGTGGAGAACTTACTAGTAAAAAAAGTGCACGTATTGTTGAACGTAATGTAGAAGAAATCACATTATAAAGTAGACTAATGCATTTGGGGGAGCAGATTATTGCTCCCTTTTTTGATGAAAGGAGTTAACTTATATGCAGGAAACATGGGTATCCATTCTAACAGAAGTTGGTTTTCCTATTGCGGTTACGTTTTACTTATTACATCGCATTGAAGGGAAATTAAACACACTAATCGAATCCATCCTATCCTTACCAGCAAATTTAAAATAACGATAATGAATCAGCTATCTGTCATAAGAAAGGCAGATAGCTTTCTAAATTTTTAGTTTTTTTATCGATACCAGTTGCTCATCTATGTTAACCTCGCTATAATAATGGAAGTACCATGCAGGGGGGTAAAAGAGATATGCCAATTAATGTACCTAAACAGTTACCAGCAAGACAGATATTAGAAAAAGAGAATATCTTTTTGATGGATTCTGAGCGAGCAACGACACAAGATATAAGACCGATGAACATACTCATATTAAATCTAATGCCCGAAAAAGAAAAAACAGAGACGCAATTATTACGTTTATTGAGTAATTCACCACTACAAGTACGTGTTGATTTTATTCATACAGCTAGCTATGAGTCAAAAAATGTGCACAAATCACATTTAAAACAGTTTTACAAAACATTTAATGATGTAAAAAATAACCGATATGACGGTCTGATCATTACTGGTGCTCCAATAGAGCACTTAGAATTTGAACAGGTTCGCTATTGGGGTGAATTAACCGACATTATGGAATGGTCTAAAAAGAACGTTACTTCTGTTTTGCATATCTGTTGGGGTGCACAAGCAGCACTTTATCATCATTATGGAATTAAGAAAGAAAAACGTCCAAATAAACTAAGTGGGATCTTCTCACATGAATTGGTTGTTCCTACTTCTAAATTAGTTCGAGGTATTAATGACGAATTTTTAGCTCCACACTCGCGAAACACAGATATTGATTTAGCTAAAATTGATAGTCATCCGGAGTTAGTCGCATTGGATACATCAAATGATGCAGGACCTTTCTTAATTGTTTCAAAAGATGAGAAACATATTATGATCACTGGACATATTGAATATGATGCTATTACGCTTGCTGACGAATATCTTCGTGATACGAACAAGGGATTAGACGTTCATATGCCTACTGGATATTACCCAGAAAACAATCCAGATAAAGCTCCTTTAAACCGTTGGCGTTCAGAAGCTTATCTAATTTTTTCGAACTGGCTTAATTACTACGTTTATCAAGAAACACCTTATACATGGAAATGAAATGACTACCGTGACTAATCAGCACGGTAGTTTTGTTTTCTAGATTATCCCTATAGTAAGATTGTCAAGATGAGGATCAAACCAAATGTCAGATGTAGTTTATTTGTTTCGGGTACTAACGACTTCTGATTAAGAGCAATTAGTTGGTAACTATTTAAAGCTAGTGGTACCGTAGCAAATACAAACAATGAATAAATCGGCAAATAGCTTAATACTACAAATATGATAACTAAGATATAACATGACAATAATAAGCCTACATAAAGATTTCTTCCAAATAAGAAACCTAAACGTACTGTCATTGTCTTTATACCCAGTTGTTTGTCGCGGTCAAAATCGCGTAATTCATTACTTAACATCAATGCCGGAATCAATAAACTGACCGGTAAACTTAAAATAATTGGAGACCAAGAAAAAGATTCCGAAAAAACTACATACGCGCCATAAACCATTAATGGCCCCATTAAAACAAATGATAACAGCGTTCCTAATCCTCTTTTTTTGTAAACGATTGGCTCTCCTGTATAGGCATAACTACCAATTATTCCAAGTATACCTACAACAAATAACTCTTTTGATGTTAGTACTAGTAATATTAAGCCAATTAATCCTGTTGCACCAAAACATGCCATACCAATTAAGAAAATAATAATATCAAAGACCGTTCTTTTTTTTCCTAAAAAACGATACTTTTTCATGCTTTGTGGACGATATTTATATTCACACTCAAAATAATCATTAATTAAATTCGCTCCTGTTTGAACAAATAAACCCGCTACCGTAACTAGTAATATCTTCAGTAAATCCAACCACAGGTATGAGGCCCCAAACAAATAGCCATCATGATATGCGATAACCATTCCAATAGTCGTAGAATAAAGGGCTAAGGTTAAAGATAAAGGTCTAGTCGCTTTAAAGAGATCATAAACTGTTTGTTTTGATAGTTTAGGAAGATCCTGTAACACCATTTTGTACTGCAAATTGTTCATCTCCATTTTCAGCTAACTTTAACTTTGTTAATCTTTTCACTTAGTTTACTAGTTGTCAAGATCATATAGATAATTTTATGCACTATATTAAACACTTTTGTACATAAAATGTTCACACTATCTTCTTTTAATGTTCAAATTTTCACATTGTTTTACTGTTTTTTTCCTATTACAATTAAACTACTAACTGTTTTTACATATAGACAACTTAAATTAGGGGGACTAATAATGCAATTCTTTAAACGTTTTAGCTTGTTTTTATTCTACTTACTTATTTTAACTTCTTGTTCTACTGCTGGAAGTACAACATCGGATGCAACTTCAAATGGAGAACCAGAGATGGTAGAATTATCGATTGGTTTAATGCCCGCAGTTGATTCTGCACCAATTTTATTGGCAGAACAAGAAGGTTATTTTAAAGACCTTGGATTAAACTTAGAATCCACCATTTATACAAACGCAAACAATCGACAGAGTGCTTTGCAAAGTAATGCATTAGATGGCACTATGACAGATTTAATTGCTTTCGTGAATAACCAGCACAATGGATTCGAGACTAAAATTGTTACAAGCACCGATGGGAGCTTTTCATTTTTAACTGGAGATAATTTTGAGTCTGCAGAAACAAAAAAGCTTGGGCTTATGGAGGTAAGTGTATCTAATTATCTAGCCGATCATTATGTAACAACTGAATATAATGTAGAAAAAGTTTATATTGCTGAGATTCCTGCTCGATTAGAAATGCTCAAATCAGGCCAATTAGATATCGGCTTTTTTCCTGAACCAATTGCCTCGATGGGTGAATTAAACGGTTTAACAAAACATATTTCTATTACCGACGATGATGGATTCACACCTGAAGCGATGGTATTTACAACAAAAGCATTAGAAGAAAAAAGTGTAGCAATCGAACGATTTATCAAGGGCTATAATAAAGCTGTTGAAGCAATTGAAAAAGATGAATCATTAGCACGAGATGTTTTAATCAAAGTAATTGAATTGGACCCAGCAAGTAAGGATTTGATTACAATACCAACTTACCATAAAGCACGAGTACCAAGTGAAGATTATCTGAATAAAATTATTAATTGGGTTGAACAAGTGCAGGAAATTGAAGTTGAATTAGACTACACAAATATGGTTACAAAAGCGTATCTCGAATCATGATTAAAATTAAGAATCTTGTTATGAAATATGGTGATAACACGATTTTAAACAAAATCAATTTGCAGATTGATGCACATCAAACTTGTGCTATCATTGGGCCGTCTGGTTGTGGAAAAAGCACCTTATTGTATGGAATAGCAGCTATTTTAAAGCCTGCAAGTGGTTCTATCTTAATCAATAACAATCTCGTGGAAAATCATAGAAATCAAACAGGTGTTATTTTACAAACATATGGTTTAATGCCTTGGAAGACTGTTTGGCAAAATACGGCCCTAGGATTAAAAATTCGCGGAGAAAATAAGATAATAATTGAAAAGAAAACAAATGCTATTTTAAAAGATCTTCATATTTATGATCAACGTGATAAGTACCCCGTTCAATTAAGCGGTGGTCAGCGTCAACGGGTTGCGATTGCTCGTGCGTTAGCAATTAATCCTGATTTATTATTAATGGATGAACCCTTCTCTTCTCTCGATGCAATTGCACGCGAGGAATTACAAGATGTTGTAGTGGATCTTAATAGTCAAAAGAAAATGACTATAATTATCGTGACGCATAGTATTGAAGAAGCAGTCTTTTTAGGTAATAAAATCGTCATAATGGACGCAAAAACTGGTAACATAAAGAAAATCATTGATAATAATTATGTTGGAGATCACGCATTTCGAAATACGAGTGATTTTCATCAAACTTGTGTAGAAGTAAGAAATCAAATGGATGTGTTTTAAAAAATGATAAGATCAATTGCACTAAGATATAAAACAATTTACGCAAGTGTTTTCATAATAATTTGTTGGTATTTTTTTCACTTATTAATTGAATCAACTATCATTCCAAATCCATTTGAAACTATTTTTACATTCTTTCAACTATTGCGTGAGGATCTATTATTACATGTGGGGATGAGCTTATTACGTATCTCTGTTTCCATTATTATTGCTGTTTTAGTTGGTGGATCACTCGGACTTTATTTAGGATTACATGAAAAGTTCGACCTTTTTTTTGCTCCGATTATATATTTACTATATCCGTTACCAAAGATAGCATTTTTACCAGTTTTCATGATTTTATTTGGTCTTGGTAATACGTCAAAGATTGTTTTGATTTCGATTATTATTCTATTTCAAATACTTTTGACAACTCGTGATAGTATTAAAGGATTAAGTAAAGAGTTATTTTATTCCATCATATCTTTAGGTGCAAATAAACAGCAAGTATATCTGCATCTCGTTTTACCAGCAGTTTTACCCAAGTTATTTACAGCACTACGCATAAGTGTTGGAACAAGTATTTCAGTCTTATTCTTTGCTGAGAATTATGCAACCACATATGGCATTGGTTATTTTATAATGGATAGCTGGATACGGGTGGATTATGTTGAAATGTTTGCTGGCATAATAGCAATCAGTTTTCTTGGATTATTAGTTTTTAGAGGAATTGATTTAATTGAAGCAAAGCTATGCAAGTGGGTTTTACTAGAAAAATTCGAGAATAAACCATATTAAATTAGATTTATTATCAAGTTCTATAAAATAAAAATGGTGCTTGGTAATAAATAATATCATTTCACTTTCGCTATCCCTAACGCATAATGATTCCAAAGTATCGATTCTACTAAGTCTTCATCCTTTTCTTCGCAATCAACTATAATAATAACTTCTCCATGTTTTCCTTTTAACAGTCTTCTCTTCTTTTTTAGAAATACTTCTGTAAAGACACGTATCAAAAGCCCTAAGATAAAGCCCGAAAATGCACCTATTAATCCCCAAAATATAGGACCCCAAGCCAATTTGAATCCAATGCTAGCGCCAATTACTGCAAATGCTGTTGCAAGTGCAAACCCTATATCTATCATTGAGGTCCCATCTGAGCGATGAATCGTATCAAATACCTTCCGTTTCTCTTTGCGATTATCTAATGGAACTGCAAATATTCTCTCTTGGATAATTCCCTCCTTCTCAAGGATAGAGAGTGCCATTTCTAAATAGACAGTATTTTCAAAAGTTGAAAAAAATTGCATGCTATTCACTCACTTTTCCTTTTAGTATATGGAACGTAGTCGATTGATACCGTTCACTTAAAAAATTACGCTGTTCCTTATCAAAAAGCTTATTATTTTCTACTGTGTTGATATAGGAATCGAAAACGGAAAATCCATAGGCTGAGGGTAAAAATAATAACCATTCAGGTTTTAATACAGCTGTTGATCCTTCTATTTCTCCTAAAAACAAGAGAGATATCGCCTCAAGTGCATGTGAATAATAGGTGAAAATAACAACCCAAACAATAACAAAAAATGCACCAACGATTCTATGTATATAAAGTTGCCCTAATCCTGGGACAAATAGTGACCACATCACAGCCATCAATGGATTTCTTTTATCAAGATAATTAATTTCAAGCGCACCCATACTAAATGAATTAAAGCGATGTTGTTCTCGCTCTGCTAAAAGATAGATTTTATTCAAATCGATCGTAGTTCGATAGCTATCCCAAATCGCAAAAAGATAAACAGGGATATAAATTAATAACCATCTTGTATCTAAAACTTCTTTAGCCAAAGCTATCTCACCTTGAAACGAATAGACCATCGCTACATTTAAATTAGCATTTATGTTCACCACAACTTCCCAAGTAAATAAAACAAAACCACGTAGGTATTTGGATAGAAGTAAATGTCCAAAACCAGGAAAAGCTGCACTCCACCATCCAATAATATAGGGATTCCTTAAATGAACCTGTGTTGTACCTAGAATACTAACATGTGCTGTATAACGTCTAGCTGAGTTATCGTTCGAATAGTTATTCATAATAGAGACCCCTTATATATATTTCCAGATATTTTACTATTAGCTTCCCTAATTAGATTCTTTTCATTCTAATTATTAGAATTACTTATTTTTTGCGCTAAAACGCTTAAAAACCCGTCAAATAAAATCTATTTGACGAGTTTTCTATTTAGAGTCCTTAATGTGTTTTTCTTAGTTACCTTTTAAGGTAAAAGAATATCTATAAAATTGATTAGCGAACAAGGTTACATCTTTGTGTGTTTTTTGACCCCAACTATCATCACCACCAACTCCCATTTGGCGGAGGTTAATACGTACAACAGTCTGGTCCGACTTTGGTAATTCAAATCCATAGTTACTTTCTTCTAATTGTTTTGCTGTATACGGTAGTACGCTTAACTCAACTGTTGGTTGTCCACTAACTTCTAGACCAATGCCATCAGCCCGATAAACCTTTCCAGATCTCACGCCTACCTTATTCCCACACTCTTGTGGTTTCAAATATGGCACATACTGATCGGCTACTTTCCCTTGGTAACGACCAATTTTAGCACCCTTTTGTTTATCCCAATAAGATTCTTGCGGGCCTTTACCATACCAACTTAATTGATCAAATTCGACTGGCATCGTTAACTTCATACCTATTTCCGGGATTTCCGGTAACCCTTCACCTGGTTCAAAAATATAATCAATTTTGACCTCACCTAAACCGCTTACTGTATAGACAAGTTCTAATTTTGAATTATTAGCTGTAGGCAACTGATACACTGTCTTAACAATAATACGATCTTTATTTGCCTGATAAGTAAAAGCTGTTAATTCTCGTGTCTCACCAACACTACGCCAGATTGCACTACGCTGATCCAACTGATTTCCACGATCATTATCAGTCATCGCACGCCAGAAGTTTGGTACTAATCCTTCTTTAAGTAGCTCTTTGTCATTAACCTGATAGGAAGTAAGTATACCTGTTACCTGATCAAATCCTACCGAGAAATCATCCCCTGAAACAACAAGCAAATCACTTTTAACCTGGATTTCAACTGCTCCTATCACCGCTTTTACTTCTTGTAATTCAGCTTGTTTTATCGGTAAAATAAATTGACCAAAGGCGATTTCATGTCCAGGTTCACACCATAAACGTTCAACACGCTCTTTCAGACTAAGTGTTACTATATATTCAACTTGGTCATCAAACACATGGGGTAATGCATAATCAAGGGTAAAATCTGTTGACTCCCCTGGCTCACAATCAATTGTTATTTCACCCGTTTGCTCTACTTCACCATTCTTCGTAACTAACCATTCTACTAAATAATCACTAACATTAGTAAATAGAAATTTATTACTTAGGTTAAACTGTCTTTTTTCAAGGTTAATCGAACTGAAGTCTACTTGTTGATAACAACGCTTTACTTCATGGATTTTCGGGCTGATTGTACCATCGCCAAAAATCAAACCATTTCCTGCGAAGTTACCATCGTGTGGCGATTCACCAAAAGCTCCTCCATACGCAAGATAAGGAGTCCCGTCTGCTGTTTCTGTTAATAAGGATTGATCCTTCCAATCCCAAATAAATCCACCTTGTAAAATTGGGTACGTATCAAATAGTTCTGTATACTTATGAAAATCACCTAAGGAGTTACCCATCGCATGACTGTACTCACATAAAATATATGGCTTTGTGCCATCTTCCGCTACTTTAGCATATTGCTCAATACCTTCTGGTGAAACATACATGGTACTTTCTATGTCTGAAGCCGCTTCTGATTCACGATAATGGAATACACCTTCATAATGGACAAGACGCGATGGGTCATTCTTCTTAAAATAATCATGCATTTTCAAGAAGTTATCACCGCCAAACGATTCATTACCTAATGACCAGATAACAATTGATGGATGGTTTTTATCACGTTCGAACATTGACTTACAGCGATCTAACACATTTTCGGTCCATTCAGGACGACTACCAGGTACGGTTTCAGCTAATCCTTCTTGACCGTAAACCCATGTGCCATGCGTCTCTAAATTCGTTTCATCAATAACATAAAGTCCATATTGATCACATAACTCATACCATAATGGATTATTCGGATAGTGTGATGTACGTACCGCGTTAATATTAAATTTTTTCATCAACTTAATATCAGCAACCATATCATCATACGTAACAGCGCGACCCTTATCAGATGCAAATTCATGGCGATTTGTTCCTTTAAAAACAATCCGCTTGCCATTTATTTTCATCAAATTATCCTTCAATTCAAATTTCCTAAAACCGACTTTACTGCTTTTCGCTTCAAGTAATTGCCCACTTTGATCATATAAGCTCAGTACTAATGTGTACAAATAAGGACTTTCTGCACTCCATTTGTTCGGATTTTTAATCATCGTTTTAAGTGTAGGTCGAACTACATCATCGTTCTGAAAATGCACATCTGTCAACAAGGGGTCATCTAATACGGGCTTACCCATCTGATCATAAAGCATCGCCTCAAAATCAACCGACTGCATTGATTTAAAATAGTCGATTACTTTCGCATCTATAACCAAATCAGCATCTTGATATTTATCATCCAAATGCGTATTCACAAAGAAATCATCGATATGCATAGTCGGCATTTTATAGATGTAAACATCACGAAAAATCCCGCTTAACCGCCAAAAATCTTGATCCTCCAACCAACTTGCATCACTCCACCGATACACTTCAACCGCTAACTTGTTTTCACCATCAATCAGATAGGGTGTTAAATCAAATTCAGCTGGTGTAAACGTATCCTCACTATATCCAACAAAGTCACCATTTACCCAAAGATAAAACGCAGACTCAACGCCTTGGAAATTCAAATAAATCGGCTGGTCTTTCCAATCCACTGGTACAGTAAAAGTCCGTACATATTGACCTACTGGATTATAATTTGTCGGTGCAAATGGCGCTTTAATATCTTCCTTTTCTACCCAAGGATACGTTGTATTTGTATATTGTGGATAATCGTACCCTTGCAGTTGCCAATGACTCGGCACTTTTATTTGATCCCATTTACTATGGTCAAAATCCTGGCGGTAAAAGTCTGTTATACGACTGGTTGGTTCATCGCAATATGCAAATTGCCACATGCCATTTAATGATTGATAATTTTTTGAAGTAGTACAATCACCTACTAAAGCTTCCTCTTTTGTAGGATAGGACATCAATGTTGCATGCGCTTCTCGACGATTAAGCTGAAAAATATCAGGATTATTATTCCATTCAGGATAACCATTTTCTGGTGGACTATATATGAATTTCTCTAATCTTTTTGTCATCATTAATCATCCTAACTTTAAAAATTTTATTACTATACGCGTGTTAATTTAAATAGTTCAGAAGTAAAATCACCATGTTCACCAGTCGTACGATAGCGGTCAATTTCAATTCCTGCTTGTAACAATTGATCACCATAGAAATAGCCGTCGATTCCATCAATCTGATACCGTTGTTCTGGGTCTAGTCCTGTCAATCGAATGCGTCTTCCTACTGGATTTGGACGTGATAAAATTTGATAATAGCCGACAAGTGCTTCTTGTTTATCTTCTGAGACAACCATCCAACTCGCATTATTCTGATCGCCTTCAAATGGACTTAGTAACCTATAAAAACGGCCTGTCTGGATTAACTTACGGTTTTCCTGATAAAAGCGGACCTGTTCTGAAACCTTTTCCTTATCGGCGTCAGACATGGTTGTTACATCTAACTCATAACCAAACATGCCAAAATAAGCAACAGCAGCACGCATATCCATACTAGTTATTCGATTCACTTGATGATTCGGTACCGCAGATACATGAGCACCCATCGATGAAATCGGATAAACCATTGAGGTACCATACTGAATCATCAAGCGCTCGACGGCATCTGTATTATCACTCGTCCAAGCTTGTGGCGCATAATAAAGCATGCCAGGATCAAATCGACATCCACCACTTGAACACGATTCAAATAATATAGTAGGAAATGCTGTGATTAAACGTTCGTATAATTGATATACCCCTAGAATATAGCGATGTGGTAACTCTTGTTGACGTTCAGGTGGTAAAGTTACCGAACCTATTTCTGTCATGTATCGGTTCATATCCCATTTCACATATGAAATCGGTGCATCTTTTAAGACCGCAGCCATCACTTCGAAAATATGATCTACAACCTCTTCTCTTGAGAAATCTAGCACATATTGATTACGCCCTTGCGAACGATCGCGGTCAGCTACATGGATGATCCAATCTGGATGTTCTATATAGAGTTGACTAATTGGTGAAACCATCTCGGGTTCGAACCACAAACCGAAGTCAAGACCCAAATCACGAATTTCGTTTGCTAAATGCGCGATACCATTTGGTAATTTATCACGATCAACAAACCAATCACCTAATGATGTCGTATCATCATTGCGTTTTCCAAACCAACCATCATCAAGCACAAATAACTCAACACCTAGTTGCTTTGCTTCTTTTGCCATTTCTAAAATTTTGGTTTCGTTAAAATCGAAATACGTTCCTTCCCAGTTATTTATCAAAACTGGACGCTCTTGATCTCGCCACTTCCCTCGTGCAAGGCGATTTTGATAGAGTTGATGATAAATTTGACTCATACCATTCAACCCTTTATCAGAATAAACCATCACGACTTCTGGTGTTTGAAATGAACCGCCAGCTTCTAATAACCAATTAAAATCAAATGGATTAATCCCCATCATGACACGTGTGACATCATAATGATCAACTTCAACCTGGGCCAGAAAATTACCACTATAAACTAAACTCATGCCATAGACTTCACCTACATTCTCTGTCGTTTCTGGACGTTTTAATGCAATAAACGGATTTTGTTGGGCACTACTTGTTCCCCTCGTACTTGCAATACTTTGTAATCCAGCTTGAAGGGGACGTTTTTTCACGTGACGTTCACGTGCCCATGAACCAGATAAATGGACCATTTCATATTCACTATCATTTAAATCAAAACTTGCACTAAGCGCACGTAAAAGATTCGCATCGGCTGAACCGCGATTAACAAAACGTGCTGATCTCGTAAGCGCATGATACGTTTCAAAAATGGTATACGATAAAATCAGCTCTGTTTCAATCACACGATCATATAACGTAATTTCTAACGTCGTTGCTTCATCTTCTGATTCCACATATGTAGCAGGTAACCCCTCCAATCCGCGTTTCCCTTTATAAATCTTATTATTGACGTATTCAAAGTTGGTAATCCGACTACCATCTTCCTGTAAAATTTGATGTGCAGGTTCACGAAAATCTGTCGTTCCATAAGCCGGATATTCTTGCTTGATCAAATCAAGTGACAAAGGCTCACTTGTATCATTGATGTAAGACGTATTATTTCTTTGAATGGCATGAAATAAATGCGTAAAGTCGTCCTGATGGTTAAGGTGTTTACCGAAATACACATGGCTTAATTGATTATTTTCAAGCACTTTTAGAATATAACTAACTTTACTTGACTGAAGATGGAATTCTTTTGTTTTTTCATTAAATAAAATAGGCATAATAAACCTCCAACTCTATTAATTTTACGCAAAAAGCAAGCCTGAATTTGCTTTTTGCGTGCTAACTATCCTTTAACAGATCCCATCATACCGGCTACAAAGTGCTTTTGCATAAAGAAGAACACAATAGCTGTAGGTAGCGTTGCAATCGTAATTGCCGACATGATCATACCGTAATCAGGTGAATAACTTGAACCAAGATTAGAAATTAACAATGGGATCGTTTGATTCCCTGGTGATTGTAAGACTACTAATGGCCATAGGAAGTTATTCCAACTATTCATAAAGGCAATAATAGCAGCCGCTGCATAAGTCGTTTTCATAGTTGGTACGTATATTCGGAAAAAGATTCCAAGTTCACTTAATCCATCAATTCTTCCTGCCTCAATTAAATCTTTTGGAAACATTTTTGTATTTTGTCTAAAGAAG
Source organism: Paraliobacillus sediminis (assembly GCF_003426055.1). Lineage (NCBI taxonomy): Bacteria > Bacillati > Bacillota > Bacilli > Caryophanales > Bacillaceae > Paraliobacillus > Paraliobacillus sediminis. Next base: position 144,824 of record NZ_QJSI01000003.1, on the reverse strand, counting down.
AAGATGAAGAACGCGGTCGTAATTGTTGGTAAAAAGGCTGCCGCTAGTGTATCAATTCCAATTATTGGTGCTGTTTGTGAAATCCGTCCAAATAGACGATACAATGGCACCATTATTGCTGCAAACGGGATCATCATCGAGATCAATAATATATTGAAGACAATATCTTTTCCTTTACTCTTATACATTTCAAAGCCATAGCCTGCTAATGATGCAAGAAGCAATGTCAAAAATGTCGAAGCAACTGCAATAATTGCTGAATTAGTTAGGGCTGTGACAATATCTACTTGTTCAAATAGATTTTTTAAATTTTCAATCAAATGTGTACCTGGAAGCTGTCTACCTTGTGTGACATCAACCGATTTATTTGTCATACTAACAATCATCCAAAAGAATGGATAAATGGAAATGATCGTAGCAATCGACAAAAATGTATAGACCGAAATTCTTTTTATTTTTTTCATTTTTTGTCACCTGCCAATCTAAATTGAAGCGTAGATAAAATTACTACTAGAATAACAATGACATACGCTACAGTCGCAGCATATCCAAAATCAGGTGTGTATTTAAACGATAAATCAAAAATGTATTGCGAAATAGATATAGTAGAATTACCCGGTCCACCACCGGTAATATTAACAACTTCATCAAAGATCTGAAGCGTTCCAATTGTTGATGTAATTGTTGTAAATAAAATGATCGGTTTTAACATCGGTATCGTTATCTTTAAAAATTGTTGTAAAGACGACGCACCATCAATTTTTGCTGCTTCATAAATTGATCTATCAATATTTTGTAAAGCAGATAGGTAGAATATCATATTGTAACCCGTCCAACGCCATGTGATCGCTAATATAATAGTGATCTTTGCCCAAAAGGGGTCAGATAGGAAATTTATCGGATCTGAAACAATCGATAGATTCATTAAAAATTGATTCGCAATTCCATCACCGCTGAACATATATTTAAAAATAACAGAATAGGCAACTAGTGATGTTACTGCTGGTAAAAATATTGCTGTTCTAAAAAAACCTCTAAATTTTAATGTCTGATCATTTAACAAAGAGGAAAACAACAGTGCTAATAGAATCATGACTGGTACTTGAACAATTAAATAGGTAACCGTATTTATTAATGCCGCAATAAAAGTCGGGTCATTAAATAGTCGTTTCCAGTTATCTAATCCTGTAAAGGTTAAGGTTGCCCCCATACCTGATTGAAACGATAAAAATAATGCGTCGATCATTGGGTAAAAATAAAACAGTGCAATGGCAATAACAGATATTATGATAAAGATCCAACCAATATTATTCTTTTTAAAGAGTTGTTTCATACCACTATACTCCCTTCGATTAAAATAAGAACATGAGATACGATCGTCTTGATTACCGAGCGCATCTCACGATCAATTTCTCTATTTTTATCTTAATTGCGTTTCAGCTTGTGATTGTGCATTGTTCAACACTTCTGATAACTCTGCACCATTTAAATAGTTTTGCATTTCGTTGATTAAAATATCATCAATTGCATAGGTGTGCATACCGTAATTGACAGCTGGAATTTCTTCTGTCCACTCCGTAAAATCAGATATAATTGGTTGACCATTAAAGAACTCATCTTCAGATTTAAATGCTTCTCCTTGAAGACCAGGAATATACGTACCAATAGCACCAATTTCTGTTACTAATTCTTCATAAAATGCTTCGTTTGAACCAAATGTATTTGCCATAAATTCAGCCGCTGCTTCTTTACCATCCGTATTCAATACATACCATGAACTACCACCTAAGTTTGAAGCGTTCACACTTCCTTCTACTTCTAAACGTGGTACTGGAACAACTGCCCAATTACCGGCTTGTGATTCTTCTGCTTTTACGCTTGGTGTGATCCAATTTCCTGTAGGTACACTTGCAACATCTCCACTATTAAATGCTCCAACAAACTGACTCCAGTCTGAGTTCATTTTCACAATATTTGCTTCCATCATTTCTTTGTAAATTTCAAATGATTCTGCTAATGCCGCATTATCTGCTAAATTAGGTGTCGAACCATCCTCTTCAAAATACCACGTACCTGCTGTTTGAATCATTGTCCGTATTAAACCAAAATCGTTTGGATCTAATGTAATCATGTCTTTCCCTGTTGCTTCTTTCACTTCTTTACCAATTTCTACATATTCGGACCATGTAATATTTGTTACATCTTCAACAGTGTATCCTGCTTCTTCAAGGTAATCTGTACGTACATAAAAACCAGCTACACCTGAATCAAACGGCAAACCATATTGTTCACCATCAAAGCTTGTTGTTTCTGTTTTATAAGCCGCAAAATCATCTGTATTAATGTAATCCGTTAATGGATAAAAAGCTTCTGGATATGATTGTAAAAAACTTTGTGCGCGATAATCTTCAATTAAAACAATGTTAGGCATTCCTTGCGTCGTTCCTGAGCTTAGCCCTGTGTTTAAACGTTGAATTAAATCATCTTGCGCGTTTTCAATGATCTCTAACTCTATTTCTGTCTCCCCATCATATGCCGCATCTGCAAGTTCTAATGCAGCAATATTGAAGTTAGGATCCCAAGCCCAAACTGATATTTCTTGTGTTCCACCATCCGTCTCTTCAGTTGCTGTATCATCTGTTCCTTCTGTTGACTCATCTGAAGTATCATCTCCACCACAAGCCGCTAAAATCAATACACTAACCAGTGCAAATAAATATAAAAATACCTTTTTCATAAGTAACCCTCCCCTTATTTGTAAGCGTTATCTTACGCTACATTCTTAGTATAACTCGAAAAAAAAAAGATCGTTAGAACGATCTTTAGACATCTGCTTGTAATAATTTACGTAATTAGATTACGCAGCATATTACCAGTTGTACTTTCTTTAGAAATTGGTATTTTTTTTAGTTATTATTCATCAGTGGACTTTGTAATTAAAGGTAATCGTACAACTACTTTGGTTCCGTGTCCGATCGTACTAGAGACTTGTACACCATAACGATCTCCATAAAGCAACAAGATGCGTTCATGTACATTACTCATACCAATACCACTAAACATTTGGCGTTTACCTTTATACACATAAGGGAATTGATCTTTTTTCATGTGCATACCATCCCCATCGTCAACAACTTCACATACTAATGTATCTGCTTCTTTATGAATCATAATTTGGATATAGCCTTCTTTCTTTTTATTAAAGCCATGGAAGAAGGCGTTCTCGATAAACGGTTGTAATACAAGTTTAGGTATGTGATATTGCAACACATCTGGCACGATAAAATAATTCACCTTAATACGCTCACCATAGCGCGCTTGATTAATAAATACATAATACTTCATATTTTCAATCTCTTGCTCAACCGAAACAGTCTGACTCACTTCACCTAATGCACTTTGCAATAAGGAGATGAGCGCATGAATTGTTTCCATCGCTTGTTCAGTTTTTTCTTGCATGACCATGAATTTCACTGTTGTTAATGTATTATAGAGAAAATGCGGATTAATCTGATGTTGCAATGCCCTTAGTTCTGCGTCACGTTGATTTTTCTGTGACTCAACTACAATCTTCACATACTCTTGTAATTCGTCTAAGGTGTAATTAAATGCTCGTGCAATTTTTTTAGCTTCATAGCCACCAGTTTCTTCAATTCGCTTGCTAAAATCATGTTTGGTTTGCTTTGCAATTTGCGTGACTAATCGACTCAGCGACTTAGTAATCCGACGCGATACGATAAATACACCAATTACAGCAAAGAAAACAGTACTAATACTAATCATAATTATTTCACGCGTATTAATTAAACTATTCGTTACCTTTTGTTTATCAATCAGATTGACTAAATACATATCAAAACCTGGTATGTATTCGGATAATACGAGATAATCTCTGCTCTCAAGTGTGATATCCTGACTCTCAATATCTTTATCATCACCCTTTTTTGCATACTCTAATAATTCAAAGTTATCTCGACCAATAATTTCTTCATTATTACTTGAAATCACCTTTCCACTTCGATCAAGTAGTAAAACATCATTACCTTCACTCGTATATCCCTCATAAAAACTTCTAAGTTGTTTTTCACGAATGGAAATGTAGAGTATTCCGTATATACGATCAGATGATAATTCAGATAAAGCTTTGGTTGAAACTAACATCGCCTCTCCATTAAGCAATTCAGGTTCGATAAAATGATAATTAATTCTATCTGGTGTTGCTAATGTATATTTCGTAATCGGATGGTCTTGTAAGAGCGACAATGAAGTTGGCCAATAAGAGTAATTCATATTATACAATTGTTTCTCTGTACCTGTCACAATCATATTAGCGCCCAATGGCTGTAAATTTGAGTAGACCGTATCAAGCTGATTGATAATATCATAATAAGAACCCGCTAACTTGAGTGAATCAAACTCTTCTTCACTTAAAACACGCTTGATCGTCCCATTGTTTTCAATTTGATTGGACGTTGTCACCACTGCATTACTATATGACTCAAACTGTGAACGTATTTGTGTGTTGATTTTTGAATTCGTAATACTAAACGTGTCTAAAAAAAGCTCTGTTGATACACGTATAGAACTAACGGTGATCAACAAGGATACTAATGTAATACTAATGACGGTAACAAAGAATATTTTAATAAATAAGTTATTCTTTTCAATTAACTTGATCCATTTAAGCTTTTTCATTTCAACATATCTTTTCTATAACTACCTGGAGATTTATTGGTCTTTTTCTTAAATACTTTGCAAAAATAACTATGATCGGTGTAACCTATCATTCCACTTATATCAGAAATGGAAATTTGGCTATTTTCCAAAAGTTCTTTTGCCTTTTGAATACGAACTTGTGTCAAATACTCACTAAACCCTAAATTGTGATGTGTACTAAAATAAGCAGACAAATATGACGGATTAAAGTGAAAATGTTTAGCCAATTCTGTTAAACTAATCGATTCAGAATAATGCTCATCAATATATGCGAGTAGAAGACTCATGTTTGTTGTTTGCAATTTACTATCTGCTTTTTTTATAATTGCTTTAATTTCTAACATAAACTGATCAAGTGCAGTTCGGGCCTCTGAAGCGGAATACGCGTTATTTATTTGGTTAAAATAATCGTACTTATCTTTTTCAAAGTCGTTTGTATCATATTTCAAAAGATCCATCACGACCATTACATTAAAAATAATATTTCCTAAAAATGATTTAAATGCCACACTATCTCCTCTGTAGTCGTGCCCTAAATAGTCAATATGTTTATTCAAATAATAAATCGATTCATCAACCTTTTTGTATTTAAATAATTCAATAAAGTAATTCAGATCGAATGGTACTTCAGACTTTACTTCGTCAGGGAGCTCACCATATCGAAGGACACGGTGATCCGTTAAATAAAATAAATACTTGCGCATCATGACCAACTGTTCTTGATAAATAGTTGGTAATTGGTCAACGTGATTAAACTGTTCTGTTATTAGCCAGGTAAACTTACTTGTTAAATGATTACGATCAGTAATCGTTTTGATGAGCAAGTCATACGCATCAATGGATAAATTTATAATAAAAGTACTCGCTCGCTCCGTGCGCTCAAGCAAATGGCAAACTGACTCTTCTAATGATTGCACAATGAATTCAATTTGTTCTAACGGTTTGATTGCTGTTTGCTCGTCTAGATTCGTCACATTTAGTTCAACTAAACAACACATTTCATTTGGTAAAGTTTTTTTCAACAACTCTAACTCACTTGTTGAGGCATATCCTGCTAAAATCTTTTTAAATAAGTCACTTATTGATTTTTGCTGATCGACTGTTTCATCGACATTTACTAGTTGTTTTTCATGTGAACGGTTCGTAACAACGCGCTTTAGTGTCTCAAGCAATATAATTCCGTCAAGCTTCGGTTTTAAAATATAATCAGCTACCCCACTTTGAAACGTACTACGCACATAATCAAAATTATTAAAACTACTTAAAACAATCACATCAATTTGTGGATGTTCCTTTTTTAATTGTTTTATGAACTCTGTTCCGTCCATAACCGGCATGACGATATCGGTAATAATGATATCCGGTTTTGTCTTTTCAATGAGTGCTAATGCTTCAACACCATTGGATGCTTCTCCAACAATGTCAAATCCTTCTTTTTCCCAATTAACATAGTGTAAAATACCCTGTCTAATTAGCATCTCATCATCTACAATAAGTACCTTTATTAATGATCCCATTTTTTTCTCACCATCCCTAATTAGAGTAATGGGTAAACAATTACTTGTTTTTATCTGTTTTTTAAAGAAAGACTCTTTTGGTAACCTTTTATTACTTTTAAAAGCTCGCAATTGATAGAAACTGCGACGTAGATTCCATACCTGCTCCACAATTGAAATGGGCTCGCTAGTTTTGTCTATAAATATGTGAAACGTGTCCTATTGCATACTGAATTGAAACGTCATCAACTATATTAGTAATAGACAGACACATCAGTTTTTAGCGACTAATACCAATTTATGTAATTAATGTTACAACATTTTTGAAATTAGTTTCTCTAATCAGCGAAGGAAGCAAATGGGTGACACTCTAGTGGGAACAGCACAAGCCGAAGATCCACTTGGAAGTGTTCTTTGCTTCCAAGTTAGCTGAGGCTGTGCCCACAGAAAGGGAGCCCATTTGCTTCCTTAGCGGGTAATTTACGTCGTAGTTGATGAAAATTCCGACGTAGCTTCCTTTCTTTCCCTGTCAGCAAATGGTTTCAAAGGGAAGCATAAGCGTTGTCCGACGTGGGTTCTTAATAGCTATGTCACAGAATTTAGTCCATTTAACAATTTTTAAAGAAATATTTGTTATTCATGATATGTTAACTTCAATTCTTTTATCATATTTTCTTATATTGTATACGTTGTCATTATTATTGGCAATAAACAAACTTTTTTTCTTTACACTTATTCTGAACTTATAACAAAAATTAAAGAAGTAGCCGCGGTACGGTTACTTCTTTAATCAAAAACGTGACATCACTTAATCTTTAATGGCAGAAGCTGCGCTTTAATGTTAGCGATACTTGTATCACCTTGAGCAAGTGCCGCCGCTACGTAAGAACCCTCAACCAAAGCAACATCCATTAAATGGACCGTTTTATCCGTCATCTCTATTGCCATTTCAAGCGTCATTTTCGCACTACCTAAGTCATAAAAGGCAAATATCTCATCGGCTTTATTGTTGTTTAATGCTTCAGTGATTTTCTCAAAACTCGAACCAATCTCATTATCATCTGTCCCACCAGCAAACGTAATAGAAATGTTAGGTGCGCTTTCTTGAAGCAAGGTTGCAACACCTGATGCAAGTGACGGTACATGAGAGGCAATCACAATACCATAGTTACAACCCATTTATGATATCCCCTTTCAACAAGCATAAAAAGAAATAACCACTTGATACAGCACCAGGATCAAGATTACCAATTGAACGATCACCAAGATAAGATGCTCTTCCTTTTGTTGCCTTTATTGCTTTCGTCTTATCAACAATTTCTTCAACCGATTCACGCGTTAAAGATTTGGTAGCTAACTGCTCGGCAACAGGGCTCCAAACATCAACCATTGTTTTCTCGCCGACTTCGGCCTTACCACGCTTTTGAATTCCGGTAAGGCCCGCTGATACAACTAATCCAATATCTGTTGTATCTTGACCGGAGGCTTTCGCCATATCAAGTAAAGCTGAACCATATAACGGACCCGACGCACCACCAATTTTACCTAATAACGCCATAGCAGCAACCTTAAAGACCTCTTCAACTGATGAAAAATTTCCTTGATCTAATTTTTCAACCATAGCTGTTACCCCACGCGCCATGTTCGAACCATGATCACCGTCTCCGATCACACTATCCAACTCACTTAAATACCCTTTTTCAGTTTCAATCTTTTCTGCAAAATCTCGTAGCCAGACGATTGTATTTTCGACTGTTAACATATGCGATCCCTCCTCTTCTTACCAATCTGTTGTTTGAACAGGACTATGCCAATAATCAATCCATTTGTCATCAACTATTTTGACTAATGTTAGCGATACACCAGCCATATCAATAGAAGTCATTAGTGAACCAACCTTCTTAAAGGCTACGTCAATCCCTTCTAATTCAAGCAATGTTTTGACATCATTGATAAACACATATTGCTCCATTAACGGCGTCGCGCCTAATCCATTAACTAAGACACCAAATCGTGTACCCTTTTCCCATACAAAAGCTTTTTTTAATTGCGCAATTAATTCTTCTGCAATTGCCTTACTCGCCTTCAACTTTTCTCGTCGATAACCCGGTTCACTGTGAATTCCAACACCGTATTCCATTTCATCAGGTGCCAATGTAAATCCTGGTTTACCTACTTCAGGAACAGTTGCAGCAGAGATGGCAACACCAATCGTTTTTATTTGTTCCACAAGTTGTTCGCCTAGTGCTTTTACTTCATGCAGGGCTAAACCTTTTTCCGCAGCAGCTCCAAGTATCTTATGGACAATTACAGTCCCTGCTACACCGCGTTTTCCTGCAGTATAGGTACTATCCTCTACTGCAATATCATCATCGACAATAAGTTTTTCAACTGTAATACCTTCGATTTCAGCCAATTCGGCTGCCATTTCAAAGTTCATTACATCTCCCGTGTAATTTTTAATAATTAACAAAACACCAGCACCCTGATCAGCAACCTTTATTCCTTCGAACACTTGATCTGGCGTAGGTGAGGTGAAAATTTCACCACAAACTGCTGCCGCTAGCATACCTTTTCCGACAAAGCCCGCATGACTCGGTTCATGACCACTGCCACCACCACTTACGAGGGCTACTTTGCCCCTTTCTTTCACCTTTTTGTATAGTACACTTGTACCGGACAAACGATTGACAACGTCACTATTTGCATACGCAAAACCTTCTAACATCTCCTCTAAGACATTTGATGGTTCATTGATAATTTTTTTCATGCCTATTCCTCCTCTTCTTTTGCAATTGATTCGTTAAATAAAAGATCAATTGCTGTTATTCCTAGTATGAATTGTAAACGCTTTAATTAAAACGGACAATCGAGATAATCTGTCAAAAACCAGAAAAATATTTGGAATCACTACTCGCAAATTTTAGTTATTCAAGCTAAAATAGCAATAGAGGATGATGACATGATGAACAGTTCAATCATTACAAAAAAAATAATTGCAAACGCATTCAAAAGTTTTATGAAAAGTCAGCCTTTTGTGAAAATCTCTGTCAGTGATATTATGAAAGCATGTCAAATGCGCAGACAAACCTTTTACTATCATTTTCAAGATAAATTCGAATTACTTGAATGGATTTATCAACATGAAACAAAAGAAAACATTTCCGACTTTATTAATTATGAAAGATGGGAAAATATTTTTAATCAGTTATTTGATTATTTTTACCAAAATCAGCTTTTTTACAAAAATGCATTAGATGTCACTGAACAAAATTCATTTATTGACTATTTATCTCAACATACACGTACACTTTATTTAAAAACAATTAATGACATTTTGGTACATTCAAACAACACACTAGACACAGATAAAAAAGAAATAATCGCTTCCTTTTACAGTCACGGGTTTGTCGGGCTTATTAAAGAATGGATTGAAAATTCATGTTCTCCAGAACCAGAATATATGGCTAATACCGTCAAAACATCCATTCATGATCAATTAACAAAAGCGATTCAACAATCACAAGTACCTATAGGTGGAGATCAGTCATGAAAAACATAAAAAATCAAACAGAAGATCTTATTAATGAAATGTTGCAAGGCTATTATTATGAACACAATCAAGATATTAGTTATGATAGTAAAAATAAAATTATTTACCAAAAATCAATAGCAAGTCAAGACCAAGTAGCTATCATAAGCGGTGGTGGCAGTGGTCATGAACCGGCACACTTTGGCTATGTTGGTGACGGAATGCTTACCGCAGCGGTTAGTGGCGAACTATTCATTCCACCGACAGTTGATCAAATTGTAGCTGCTATTCGACTGGCCAATAAGCAAATGGGCACATTGCTTATTATCAAGAATTTTAAAGAAGATGTTGATAATTTCTTACAAGCAAAAGAGATCGCACAGGCTGAAGGACACACGCTAGAGCATATTATTGTTGATGATGACGTTTCAATTGAAGATAATCAATCCTATGATAAACGTAAAAGAGGAGTTGCAGGCACTATTTTTGTCCACAAAATAGTTGGTCAAGGAGCTAAAGCGGGATTCACTTTAACTGAATTAAAAGCATTGGGTGAAACGGTCATTCATTCATTACACACATTGGGTGTCGCGCTTACACCAGCTACGTCACCTAATCAATCAACGCCATCGTTTACACTGGCAGATGATGAAGTATACTTCGGAATTGGCATTCATGGTGAACATGGCTATCGTAAAGAACCTTTTACCTCTTCAGAACGTCTAGCAATTGAATTAGTTAATAAACTAAAAAGCATCTATAAATGGCAGCCTGGAGAAACGTTCGCCATACTTGTTAATGGGCTAGGATCGACTCCTCTTTTAGAACAATATGTCTTTACAAACGATATTCGTCGACTGATGCAATTAGAAGAACTTACTATTACATTTGTTAAAGTCGGCTCACACTTAACTTCTTACGACATGAAAGGCATCTCCCTTTCACTATTACGTATTCAAGATCCCAACTGGATTGAGTTGTTAAAAGCGAACACAACCGCACCAAAGTGGTAACTTAATAAAATGTCTGCACAAAAAAAGTCAAAACATAAGCTGTTTTGACTTTTTTGTGTTAGACCCACCACATGTCTGCTGGTGCTTCTTCGATATTGACGCTATTTAAGTTTTTAATCGCTTTTTTGAATCCTTCTTCAATCGACATAATTGGGTCTTCATGTTCAATACTTATCACATGATCATAACCATAAGTTCTTAATGCACTAACGATGTTTGACCACTCGTTCATGCTATGTCCATATCCAACCGAACGAAAGCTCCATGCTCTGGTTTGCACGTCGCTATACCGCTGCATGTCGGTTAAACCATACATATTAACGTTATCTTGATCAATGTACGTATCTTTCGCATGAAAATGGTGAATTGCATTATCTTTACCGAGAATTTTGATTGCTGCGACTGGGTCAATACCTTGCCACCAAAGATGACTTGGATCTAAATTAGCACCAATAGCATCATTTGTCGCTGCTCGTAATTTCAACATCGTATGTGGCGTGTGAACTAAGAACCCTGCATGAAGCTCTAAACCAATTTTCACACCATGTTTTTCAGCAAACGCTCCTTGCTCTTTCCAATATGGTATTAATTTTTCTTCCCATTGCCATGTTAGAACCTCGCTATACTCGTTTGGCCATGGTGTTACAGGCCAGTTTGGATGTTTAGCTCCTTCATGATCTCCTGGTGTACCAGAGAATGTATTAACTACTGGAACACCCATTAAACTTGCTAACTGTACCGTTTTTATAAAAGTTTGATGGGAATCATTTGCAAAACTTGCGTCTGGAGAAAGTGGATTTCCATGACAACTAAAAGCACTTATTGTTAAGCCGTATGCCTCAACTTTATCCAGGTAGGCTTGACGTTTCGCTTCGCTTTCTAGCAACCCATCCAAATCACAATGTGCGTTACCTGGATAACCACCTGTCCCAATCTCTACTGCCTTTACTCCCGCTTCTTTTACGTAACATAACATCTCTTCAAACGATTTATCGGCCAATAATACAGTAAACACACCTAATTTCAAAAGAAATTCCTCCTATCTGAGTCAATTTCATAATTACATTAACAAGTCATATTACATCAACATATAGTCGGAAAGGTTTAATCCGACTATATGTTATATCTTAATGACGATAAATCGGTATTATGAAATTGATTAATCTATATCTTAATTACACGCTTCGTTTCACTAGATTCAAGTGCTGCTAGAATGACATTTAGTGATTTCAAACCTTCTTCTCCATTTATAAGTGGCTCTTTGTTCTCTACAATAGATGTTATAAAATGATCGATTACATGAGTTGTTTTCTGTCCACCGGCATCGTTTGATTGAATTTTACCAAGTTGATAGTTAACCGTATTGCCGTTTGTATATTGCACAATAAGTCCGTAATCCGGGTCATCTTCTAAACGCAGCACAGCCTTTTCCCCATAAATAATCGTCGAATTATCTTCTTTAGCATTATAAGCCCAACTCGCTGTTAACGTACCGATCAGACCACTTTCTGCTCGCAAAATACAAACGGCATTATCATCAACCGTTATCTTTTCTTTTGCATTTGTCTCAACAATAGCAGACACTTCGGTAAACTCTTCGCCTAACAGATAGCGCATTAAATCAGCCTTATGCACACCTAAATCTCCCATTGCCCCAATAAATGCTTCTTCTTTTTTAAAAAACCAACTGTCCGCTCCATCTGCACTCCACTTTTCTGGTCCGCCATGTCCAAAGGTTGTGCGAAAACTATAAATTTTCCCTAGTTCATTCTTTTCAATCAATTCTTTAGCTTTTACGTGTGACGCAACAAAACGTTGATTATGTCCTATCATTAATTTTTTATTAGTATCTTGAGCAGCACCAATCATATCTTCTGCTTCTTTTTGTGACGTTGCCATTGGTTTCTCACATAAGACATGACACCCTGCTTTTAATGCGTCAATCGAAACGGGTGCATGTAAATAGTTTGGTAGACAAACACTTACGGCATCTATTTTTTCCTCTTTTAATAGTGTTTTATAATCTGTATAATACACAGCACCATATTTTTCTCCTGTTTCCTTTGCTCTCGCTTCAACAATGTCGCATACTGCAACAATAGCAACACCTGTATGACTATGATATTCTCCGAGATGGCGGTTTTGGGCGATACTTCCACAACCAATGACTGCAATACGTAACTTTTCCAAGATATCTACTCCTTTACAATCTTTATTTTTCCGAAATATCTTCAATAGGTTTAGCGTTTCCATAAATCGGTGTAGGAGTTTCAGTTGGACTAACCCATTTCACACCATTTTTAATGACCGTTTGAATTTCTTTGTTATGATACGTTGGATACGTTTCATGACCAGGACGGAAATAAAAGATTTTTCCCTTTCCACGCTGATACGTCGCACCACTACGAAACACTTCGCCACCTTCAAACCAACTAATAAAAACAAGTTGATCCGGTGTCGGGATATCAAAATGTTCGCCGTACATTTCTTCTTTCTCTAGTTCAATATATTCACCAATACCCGTGGTAATCGGATGACTCGGGTCAACTACCCATAATCGTTCTTTTTCATCGGCTTCACGCCATTTAAGATCACAGGTCGTTCCCATAAGTTTCTTGAAAATTTTTGAAAAGTGTCCAGAATGTAAGACGACTAATCCCATACCTTCTAAAACACGTTTGTGTACTTTTTCAACAATAGCATCTTGTACTTCATCATGTGCTTTGTGTCCCCACCAAACGAGTACATCTGTATCCTTTAATACTTCATCTGTCAGGCCATGCTCAGCTTCATCTAATGTCGCAGTTTTCACCTCAACTGTATCTTCCTTTTCCAAAAAGTCCGCTATTGCCCCATGGATTCCTTTTGGATAAATATCTGAAACGACTGGATTTGTTTTTTCATGACGATTTTCATTCCATACAACTACTTGCATGTTACTCCCTCCTTCTATAAAGTTATCTTATTAAAAATTTATTCGCTCTTTTTTCTTCCCGGATTCATATACTGCTGCGATCATCTGTTGTGTTTTTAGAGCCTCAGCTCCAGAAATTGTAGGTGTTTTATTATCACGTAGCGAATCATAGAAATTATTTATCTGTTTCACATGACTTACGCCCCAGTATCCTTTCGCACCAGAATCATAATCGAATGTTTCTAATGGATTATTATCGGCAATGAATTCCCTACCGTCATTTAGCGTGACAACTGCTCTATCTGCAACCATCTTTGCAATGCCTTTTTCACAATGAAGTTCAATCTCCACTGGTGCATCGTACGTATAATAATTAATCGCATGAAAAGCAGTAATAACACCATTTTTATATGCGATAACACCCTCAGCAGCATCTTCAACCTCGATAATCTCGTGCGCTCGATTACTTATCGATGCATCAACATACTTCAACTCACTATCTACAAACCAACGCATCAAATCCATGGTGTGGATTGCTTGATCAATGATCACACCCCCACCTTCCATATCCCAGGTTCCCTTCCAATCACTATTTTGATAGTAAGCATCCGAACGGTCCCAAGTAACAGATAATTTACCTGCTTTTATTTCGCCAAGTTCGCCATTAACTAACATGCTTTTGATCAATTTAGAACCTGGGTTGTAACGATTTTGAAAAATAACACCCAGTGTCACATTTTCTGCTCTTGCTGTTTCTACCATTTCTACAGCATCTTCGTATTTAATTGCCATTGGTTTTTCTGTTAAAATAGCAATCTTCTGTTTTGCAGCTTCAATTGCTACTGGTGCATGTAAATGGTGTGGCAAACAAATATGAATTACATCCAACTTTTCCACTTTAAACATTTGATTAAAGTCAGTGTAAAATGCACAATTATGTTGGTCTGCTTTTTCCTTTGCCCTATCTTCTTTACTGTCACAAACAGCTACTATCTCCGCATCCTCTCTATCCTTAATTGATTGGGCATGCATTGGGAAGATGTTACCGCAGCCTATTATTCCTACACGTAATTGCTTCATTTTAACTCCTCCTTTTACCTTAATTAAATACAGCGCTTTCAAACTAACTAATATACCTTTTCTTATTACAAAATAAAATAGCATTCATACTTACTTAACTATATCTATCATATCTTATCTGTTTTAGCATGCATATAAATGATATAATCAAAACATGCATTATCTTGCTATCAAATGAAAAGAGGAATCTGAAATGGAAATTAGTTATTGTGGGTATGCCTATCATACAAATGGTTATTTTGCGACACATAAAAATGGATTGGATTCTTATTTGTTTCGTTTACAAACAGAGGGAGTGAGCAAAGCCATTGTTAAGAAGGATGAACTGGCTGTTGAAAAAGGGGATCTCTTACTTGTTGCACCTGGTGAATTCTATCAATTATCAATTCCAGAAGGCCAAGCAAGCGGTGACTTCCATCTCATTTTTGATGGCGATTGGATGAATGAATGGTGGGATCGTTCCATAAAACCATCGATGGTGCGAATTGAGCTAGATGATAAAATCATGTCACTCTGGCGTTATTTAGCTGCAGAAAAGCGCAGACCAATCTCAGATAAAAATGAAGAATTAATGAGCAATTTAACAAGAAGCCTCTGCCTCTTAATTGAAAGAGCAATTGAAGATCGCTCTTCTTATGCAAGACCTTTTGTTGTCACTAAAATGATGCGCTATATTGAAGAAAATGCCACAAACGGTTTTTCTATTCAAGCTATTTCCGATCATATTGAATTAAGTGTTTCACGTTCTGCTCATTTATTTAAACAATATGTTAACAAAACGATAATGGGATATGCACAGGAAATCCGTTTATCGGCTGCGATTGATCAAATGAAATACACATCGATGACGTTAGAGCATATTGCACAGAACTGTGGCTTTGGCACTTACCCCTACTTTCATCGTGTTTTCAAGAAGGCATATGGGGTTTCTCCCGGTGTTTATCGTCGAGGAGATTAACGCTTGACATATGCTTTCTTTTATAAGCTATCGGTGTACAACCCTTATGCTTTTTAAATAGACGAATAAAATAACTTTGATTAGTAAAACCAACGTCCATTGCGATATCTATCATTTTTCTATCTGTCTTTTGTAACAATTTACAAGCATTACTTATTCTTATTTTATTTATATATTCCATCGGTGTCATTCGAACTAAAGACTTAAAAAACCTACTAAAGTGACCTTCACTCATTTGAACTTCTGTAGCTAAATCCATTACAGTCAGTTTATGACTATGATTTTTATTTATATATATTAGAACAGACTTTAGTAAAGCAATTTTATTCGAATCTTTTAAACTTATTTGATCATTATGCTTCCAGACTTGTTTTTCAAACATTTCAGCAAATAATAAAAATAAATAGCCCTTTATTACAAGTTCCAAACTAGGATTTTCATTTATGTAGGCGTCTATTAACTTGTTTAATATGCACAACATCTCCCCACCATTTTCATCTGGTTCCAGCCTAACAGAAGTTGAAATAGTTGGATTTTCTAATTGCTCTAAATAATTAGATTCCATCCGATCGTAACTAAAACTTCTTAATAAATCAAAATGAAAAACGATTGCACGGAGTTTAAATGGCATGTTGTCTATCGGGAAGGCGCCATGTAACTGACCAGTTGGTATATAGCACGCATGTCCTTTTCTTAAGGTATGATTTTCCGTTCCAATCTGTAAATTAATTATGCCTTCTTCAACATAAATGAACTCCAATTCATGATGCCAATGCACATTAAAAATGGCATCTCCATCTAGATAATCAACTGTGTATACCCGAAATGGAAACATCTTGTCTCCATGTACCCTATCCTCTAACAACATAAATTTATCCATATACATCTCTCCTTTTGATCATTATATCAGAATTGTGTTATTAAATATTAGAATAGTGCAATAAATAGCAATGAAATATCAATATAATTATAATTAGAAAGTAAACAAAATGGTTTAGCAAAGAATCAGACAATTAATGAATGAATGGAGTGTCAAGAATGAAATTCACTGATGGATACTGGCTTACAAAAGAAGGCTTTACAATTAATCATCCGCATACTATTCGTGATACATCTTCAACGAAGGACACATTAACGTTGTATGCACCTTGTAAACCTATCAATGATAGAGGTGATACATTAAACACCGCTTCCCTTACGATTGAATTATCTTCACCGTTAGAAGATGTCATAAAAGTTAAAGCGTGGCACCATAAAGGAACAAGAAACAAAACGCCTAACTTTGCACTACGTAATGATTCGATTCCATTGCAATTTACTGATAACGGAGAAGAAACCGTTTTTGCGAGTGGTAATATGAAAGTTACTGTTATTCGAGACCCTTTTACAATTCAATTTTACAATAATGAAAAAAAACTCACACAGTTAGATGCAAAAGGAATTGCATGGATTCAAGGACCAGAGAAGGAAAGTTATATCCGTAGTCAATTGAACATCAATGTCGGTGAATATATTTATGGATTAGGTGAACGCTTTACCCCTTTTGTGAAAAACGGGCAAGTAGTTGATATATGGAATGAAGATGGTGGAACAAGTTCAGAGCAAGCCTATAAAAATATCCCTTTCTACCTAAGCAATCGGGGTTATGGTGTATTGGTTAATCACCCGGAAAATGTTAGCTTTGAAGTTGGTGCTGAGGCAGTTTCCAAAACACAGTTTAGCGTGGAAGGTGAAATGTTAGAGTATTATATTGTAAGCGGTACCAATCCTAAAGATGTATTAACCAATTATACACAACTAGCTGGTAAACCAGCACTACCACCTGCATGGTCTTTTGGTTTATGGCTCTCTACTTCATTTACAACAGATTATAATGAAGAAACAGTCAACCACTTTATTGATGGAATGGCAGAACGTGATATTCCATTAAGCGTTTTTCACTTTGATTGTTTTTGGATGAAAGAATTTGAATGGAGTAATTTTAAATGGGATGAGGATGCTTTTCCAGATCCTGAATCAATGTTACAGCGTTTAAAAGCAAAAGGGTTAAAGATTTGCGTATGGATTAATCCGTACATTGCAGAAAAATCGATACTGTTTGATGAAGCAGCAGACCAAGGTTACCTAATCAAAAGGGAAAATGACGATGTATGGCAATGGGATTTATGGCAGGCTGGAATGGGAATTGTTGATTTCACAAACCCTGCTGCTTGTAGATGGTATCAGTCAAAACTAAAAGAGCTGTTAGATATGGGAGTAGATTGCTTCAAAACTGATTTTGGTGAAAGAATACCGACGGACGTTGCTTATTTTGATGGTTCTGATCCAGATCGGATGCACAATTATTATTCCTATAAATATAACGAAGTAGTATTTGATTTATTAAAGAAAGAAAAAGGCGAACAAGAAGCAGTTGTTTTTGCAAGATCTGCTACTGTCGGAAGCCAAAAATTCCCTGTACACTGGGGTGGTGATTGTGATGCAACATATGAATCAATGGCAGAAAGTCTACGTGGAGGTTTATCCCTAGCACTATCTGGTTTCGGTTATTGGAGTCACGACATTGGTGGATTTGAAAATACCGCAAGTCCAGATTTATTTAAACGGTGGACAGCATTTGGCCTTTTATCCAGTCACAGTCGTTTACATGGTAGCTCCTCTTATCGTGTCCCGTGGCTTTATGATGAAGAAGCTGTTGCGGTAACCAAACACTTTGCTAAATTAAAAAATAGACTTATGCCTTACATTTATCGTACATCCGTTGACAATCACCTAACAGGTGTACCAGTAATGCGGCCTATGTTGTTAGATTTTCCAGAAGATCCAAATACACATGTACTTGATCGACAATATATGTTTGGTAATGCACTATTAGTCGCACCTATCTTTAATGAAGAAGGTGTCGGTACGTATTATTTACCTAATGGAAACTGGACACATTTATTAACTGGGAACGTAGTAAAAGGTGGATCATGGAAAAGCGAAAAGTGTACCTACCTTGATATGCCTATATTCGTTAAAGAAAATACGATCTTAGCATTAGGAGAGAATCATGATCGACCAGATTATGAATTTGCTGAAAATGTTACTTTTGCAATTTATCAACTACAAGATAACGTACTAGCAGAAACTTCTGTAACTACGCTCGATGGTAAGAATGTTGGGCATATCACAGCTATTAAAAATGGTAACCATATCGGTATTGAGACGTATATGACAGCATCTCCTTATTCCATTCTGCTTAAAGGGTATAACACCGTTAGCACCATTTCAAGTGGACAGTTAGAAACAGACTCAGGTGAAGTGAAGATTAACCTTCAAGGTTCACATAAATTAGACATTGTATTGTAAATCTTTTTTAGCTTACGTATGAAAGGTTATTTCTTTTAATATATTGAGGTGGTGATGAATTTCCTTACATGTGCAGAATTGATTTAAATTGTAGGTCAAGTTTTCATTCTTATTCATGTAGAAACAGTTTTATACAGCCATTTAACATTTAAAAAGCAATTACTTTTAGGAGGGTTTTACTATGAGAAGAAGATTAATAGGATTATTTTTCATATTAACAGTTTTTTTACTAATAGGTGCTGCTTGTTCATCAGGCGGTGAGGGCACTAATGGTGATCAGGTAGAATTATCTATTTTTAATATTAAAGTAGAAACAAAAGATCAACTAGAGGGTATGATTGCAAAATATGAAGAAGAGAATCCTGATGTAAAAATTAACTTAACGACCGTTGGCGGTGGACAAGATGCAACATCAGCATTACAAGCAAAATTCTCTTCAAATGATGAACCTAATATCTTTTTACTAGGTGGATTGTCTGATGCCGCAAAGTATCAAGATTACTTAATCGATGTATCTGAAATGGAATCCGCTAAGACTGCAATCGACGGTACATTAGAGGGTGCAACGCTAGATGGTACGCCTTATGGAATACCGTTAAATATAGAAGGTTATAGTTGGATGATTAATAAAGACATATTTAATCAAGCTGGTATAGATCCAGAGAGCATAGGTTCATATCAAGACTTTGTCGAGGCTGTGGAGACAATCGATAGTCAAAAAGAAGAACTTGGTTTAGAGTCCGTATTCGCTTTTAGTGGAAAAGAAGATTGGGTTGTAAGTCAATTTTCAAGTCATTTTACCTCACCTGAATTCAATAATAGTGTAATAGACGCTTATGCATCTGAAGAATTAGAATTAGAGTATGGCAGTAGAATGCAGGAATATACTGACTTATTCAATCAATACAACGCACAGCCAATATTATCGCTCGATTATAGTACGTCCGTGGAAGAAATGTTTGCTGGTGGCCAAGTTGCAATTATACACCAAGGTAACTGGATCATCCCTTCCCTAGACAGTCTAGATGAGAGCTTCGCAAGTGAAAAGCTTGGTATCTTACCAATGTATGTAGAGGATGATTCTGAAGGTAAAATTATTGCTGGTCCTTCTTGGTTCTGGGGAATAAACGGCGACAAAGAAGAAGCATCTGTTGAAGAATCCAAAAAATTTATGGATTGGATGTACACATCTGATTATGGTAAAGAAAAAATTATAAGTGATTTTAAATATATACCTGCACATGAAGGCTATGATACTGACGCAATAGCAGACGATGTCTCTAAAACGATTTATGAAATGTTAATGAACGGGGAAACTGGAATTTGGGCAAATAACCAATATCCAGATGGATTCTTCTCGACAGCTCTATTCCCAGATTTCCAAAGATATCTAAATGGTGATATCACATGGGAGGACTTTGAAGAAGTAACAAAAGAAAACTATTCTAAGATGAGATAAACAAAACTGTAGAGTCGAACGAATATTTTCGACTCTACAGTTTAAATAGAAAGGTAGGATATACGTGACTTTCAAAAAAAGTTCTTATTGGATGTTTTTAATTCCTTGTTTAGTAGCAATTACAATTGTAATTATCATCCCGTTTATTCAAGGTATCTACTACTCTTTTACAGAATATAACGGTTTTCAAGTTGCTGCCTTCATTGGATTAGACAACTATACAAGATTAATAAATGATAACCAATTTTGGGATAGTATGCTCTTTACAGCAGGTTTTTCTATAGCATCAGTAATCGGAATTAATGCACTTGGACTTGGTTTTGCATTATTAGTCACGCAAAAGTTTGGAAAACTAACCAGTACCTTATTTCGGACCATTTACTTTATGCCAAATTTAATTGGTGGTATCATTTTAGGTTTTATCTGGCAGTTTATCTTTTTAAAGGCTTTTGAAAGTATAGCAGATATTACAGGGATTGATGTATTTAATGGCTGGTTATCTGATACAAATACTGGTTTTTGGGGTTTAGTTATCTTATTTACATGGCAAATGAGTGGCTATATAATGGTCATTTATATCTCATTTTTGAATAACGTACCAGAAGAATTATTAGAAGCTTCGACGATCGATGGTGCAAATGCTTGGCAAAAATTTTGGAAGATTAAATTTCCTTTAGTTGCGCCGGCTTTCACGATTAGTATGTTCTTGACACTTTCAAATGCCTTTAAAGTGTACGATCAAAATATGGCATTAACTGCTGGTGGTCCCTTTAGCTCGACTGAAATGGCGACAATGAACATTTATAATACAGCTTTTAAAATTCAGGAAATGGGTTATGCCCAAGCTAAAGCTGTTATCTTTTTGATCATTATTACAATAATATCTGTTTTACAAATTTATATTACACGTAAAAGAGAGGTCGATTTGTAATGAAACAGCAGAAGCTATCAGTATATATCTACTTATTTCTAGGCTTTATAACTTCCGTAATTTGGATTTACCCATTTTATTTAGTAATCGTAAACTCTTTTAAATCAAAA
Source organism: Paraliobacillus sediminis (assembly GCF_003426055.1). Classification (NCBI taxonomy): domain Bacteria; kingdom Bacillati; phylum Bacillota; class Bacilli; order Caryophanales; family Bacillaceae; genus Paraliobacillus; species Paraliobacillus sediminis. The sequence goes on along the minus strand of NZ_QJSI01000003.1, from coordinate 123,264 downwards.
GGAGAAATCTTCACGAATACGTTAGGATTACCTAAAGACGGAACAGTAGCAAATTATCCAGAAGCTTTTATGCAACTTGATTTTGTAAGAAGCTTTTTAAACTCTGTGTTTATCACTGGTTTTAGTATATTGTTAATCGTTGTTTTTGCTTCAATGGCAGCATATGCACTATCAAGAAGGAAAACGAAAACGAGTACCGTTATATACTTTTTCTTTGCTATACTGATGTTAGTGCCTTTCCAAGCAATTATGATCCCTTTAGTATCCATTTTCGGTTCATTTGATATGTTAAATCGTTTTGGAATCTCTATTATGTATTTGGGATTGGGGTCAAGTTTAGCCGTTTTCCTCTTCTTCGGGGCACTGAGAGGTATACCTACATCGCTTGATGAAGCAGCTATTATTGATGGATGTAATCGATTTCAAGTATATCGCTATATAATACTACCAATGTTACGTCCTACAACTGTTACGGTCATCGTATTAAATGCAATCTGGTTTTGGAATGATTATCTCTTGCCTTCATTAGTAATAAACAAAGAAGGTATGTACACGATTCCTTTAAAAACTTTTTATTTCTTTGGTGAATATTCGACACAATGGCATTTAGCATTAGCTGCATTAGTGTTAGCGATTATTCCGATAATTATCTTATATATGTTTTTACAAAAATATATTATTAAAGGGATTGCAGATGGTGCTGTTAAATAAAGCAATTAGATTAGCTAAATCAGTAAAAGGATCTATCCTACTCTGGATAGATCCTTTTACTGTTTAATTTAAGTGATATACTCTTGCTTCATAAGGTCGTAACGATAAAATATTAGCATTACTTTCCTTTACCTTATAGTTGTGAAGCAGTAATGATCGTTGTTTATTTTTAAATTCATCTGGTAATGTGATTGTTGTTTCTATTTCAAATAAATTTACAACAATCAGTACCGTATCATTATCTTGTTTTCTAGTATATGCATAAACGTGATCGTGCTCTTTTGCTACTAAATCATAGCTACCATACACTAACGTCTCACTAGATCGGCGTAGTGAAATCAATTTCTTATAATAATGATAGATTGAGTTTGGATCTGCTAGATTTTGTTCGACATTTATGTCTGGATAATTCGGATTAACATTAAGCCATGGCTTCCTTGTTGTGAAACCAGCATTATCCTCACTAGACCATTGCATCGGTGTACGTGAATTATCACGACCACTCTTCCAAATGACTTCCATTACTTCTTGATGCGATTTTCCTTCTTTTCGTTCCTTTTTATAGAGATTCTTTATTGCTACATCGTTATAATCATCAATCGAATCAAACTGAACATTTGTCATGCCTATTTCTTGTCCTTGATAGATAAACGGCGTGCCTTGCATGAGGAAATATAGAGTTGCCAAAGCCTTTGCTGAAGTTTGACGCAAATTCGTATCATTTCCCCATGTGGAGACTGATCTTGGCTGATCATGGTTTTCTAAAAATAGCGCATTCCAGCCAACGCCATCAAGACCTTTTTGCCATTTGGTTAGCGTTTCTTTTAAAGCATGAATATCCAAGCCATTTGATGCACCTTTACCCCATAAATCTAAATGTTCAAATTGAAAAATCATGTTGAAGTAGCCTTTATCTTCACCAACCCATTGATCAGCATCTTCTACTTTCACGCCATTGGCTTCCCCGACTGTCATGACGTCATAACGATGCAGGGTTTTTTCTGCGAATTCACTAAGAAATGTATCAATACCTGGACGGTTCATATGACCTTTAAATGACGGAACATATTTCGTTTTATCTGGGTTAGGCATATCTGGATACCCTTCAACTTTTTTGATATGAGAAATAGCATCGACTCTGAAACCATCTATCCCTTTATCAAGCCACCAGTTAACCATCTTGTATAATTCCTGTCTTACCGTTGGATTTTCCCAATTTAAATCTGGCTGTTTTCGAGAGAATACATGCAGGAAGTATTCGTTTGTTTTTTCATCGTATTCCCAGGCAGATCCATTAAAAATCGATTCCCAATTATTTGGTTCATTTCCCTTCTCACCTTTTTTCCAGATATAATAATCACGATAAGCATTATTTTTAGAAGAACGTGATTCAATAAACCACGGATGTTCATCAGACGTATGATTTATGACTAAGTCCATAATTATTTTCATCCCACGTTTATGTGCCTCTTCTAATAATTGATCAAAGTCCTCCATTGTTCCGAACTCATCCATAATATCCTGATAATCACTTATATCGTAACCGTTATCATCATTTGGCGATTGATAAATTGGACTCATCCAAATTACATCAATCCCTAGATTTTTTAAATAATCAAGCTTTTGAATGGCACCTTGAATATCTCCAATACCATCACCATTTGAATCCTTGAAGCTCCTCGGATAAACCTGATAGGCTACTGCTTCTTTCCACCACTTTTTAATCATGATCGGTCCCCCTCATATCTTTTATCTCTCGTTATATACTTTCTTTAACTGTAAAGCTATTGATTGAATCATTTCTGTTTTTTGGTGATAGAGTTACGTTAGTTAGTTAATTTGATATATAGACGGTAAAATGCTGCGAATGAAATAAAAGCAATTAAACTACCAGTAAAGAATACTAGTAAAAACAGCATGCCATTTATACTCACATATAAAATAATTAAACTAGTAACTAGTACCGCTATAAAAAGAATTGGACTGCCTAATGTTAGTGAAAGTGAATTTTTAAACACCGCTCTTAATTTAATGTCATAGTGTACAAGTACAGAGAAAAATACAAGTGTGTAAACATATAACACAATTCCAAATAGGATAAATGTGAAAAATAAAATAACATTTTCTTGCTGGAAGAAGTAAAAATCAACTACTAATACTGTCCAAACCAACGTTAATACTAAACCACTAATTAAGCTATTTTTATAGTTCGCTCGGTAATATTTCCAATAACTAAAAATTAGAAACTTCTGCTCCTTTTCCATAATCCAATCCCTTACCATTGCAAACATCGCTGTTGTTGCGGGAAAGAACAGAAATGGTGCAAGAATTATGATTGGAATAAAAGCAAAAACTGGCGAAACTCCTTCTGCATAGATTGCACTTACTAGTAACAAAACAATTGGTAAATTAAAGGCTAGCCACAATAGATTTACAACGGAAAATCGCATTATCCATTCTGTCATTCTGAAAAGTCCGCTCATCATTGTATTCATTACATCTCTACTCCTTTAATTATCTAAAATTGTTCTTCGTTACATAGCAATTTTTATGCAAATAATAGGCAAACGTTTGCTTAATCCATTAAAAAAAATCGCTTCATTTTATATAGTAGTCGTGGAATCTCTTATCTCTATCTTAGTTGGTATAATGATACTTTTAGCATATGTTGATGGTTCCTTTATCTCCTCTATCAGACAACGTGCAGCTTCATAACCAAGCTGAAAAACATTCGTATCAACCGAAGTTAAGCTAGGATTTGCTAAATGTGCAATCATGGTATTATTAAAACTGATCAAACTAATGTCTTCTGGAACTCGGACATTCATTTTTCGTAATACAGACATAATGTGCAAGGAAGCTAAATCATCTGTTCCTATAATAGCAGTTGGTCTATCCGGTAACGCTAATAATTCAGACATAATTATTTCTATCGAATCCAAACTTGGTGCCTCTTTAATATAAGCTTCATTCAACAAATCTATATGTGATTTCATTGCTTCTCGATAACCACTTAATCTTGAAATTGCCACTTCAAATTCATTATCTCCACCAATAAATGCAATCTTCTCATGTCCTAATTTGATTAGGTATTCTGTTGCATCTTTTGCTGCTTGCACATTATCATTATTGACGTACATGATTTCGTTTGTGTGTACAACCGGCTTACCTACTACTACAAAGGGAATACCACGTTTTAATAAATAGGGAACAACCTTGTCATTCGCTTTAGAATATGTGACTACCATACCATCAACACGTTTACCCTGTACCATCTTCTCTACATCGTGAAAAATCGCTTCTTCAGTATCGCCAGTAGTAATACTAATATTAAAGTCTTGCTTGTTTGCATAAGAACTAATTCCTTGTAATACTACTGGAAAAAACGGATCATGTAGGGACTCAATCGTTGAGTTTTTCATTACAATTCCAATAGTTTGTGTCGACTGTTGTACTAAGACTCGAGCATTCAAGTTAATATAATAACCCATTTCTTCCATTACTTTACGTACTTTTCGTTTTGTTTTATCACTAATATTGGGACTATCTGAAATAACACGTGAAACCGTTGATGTTGCTACATTTGCCTCTTTAGCTACATCTTTTATTGTAACTGCCATCTCTCCACCTACTTTATGCTACTAAATTCAATTAGTTAATACTATTATTTTACAGCACCTTCAGCTACTCCTGCAATAATTTGTTTCTGAGCAAAGAAATAACCAATGACTACTGGGATAATTGCTATCGTTAAACCAGCTAATGCTAAATGCCATTGTTTCGTATACTGCCCAAAGAAATAAAACATTTTTAGTGGTATCGTCGCATTACTATCACTTAATACAAGAGATGGTAATAGATAGTCATTCCAGATCCATATTACATTTAAAATCCCAACTGTCATCGAGATTGGTTTTAATAATGGAAAGATAATGTAACGGAATGTTTGAAATTTATTTGCACCATCGATAATCGCTGCCTCATCAAGTGAGCGTGAAATTCCAGTCATCGCTCCATGGTATAAGAAAATGGATAAACTTGATCCAAAACCTAAATACATGAAAATAAGACCATAACGATTTAGTAATTCAACTTTACCGAATAATGCCACTAATGGTATCATAACAGACTGGAATGGGATTAACATTGCACCAACGAACAGCATTAAAATAAGTGCACTTAACTTACTTTTATTTCGCGCTAGCGCGTAGCCCGCCATAGAAGAGAAAAATACAATAATGGTAATACTTACACCTGTAACAATTAGTGAATTCAGCAAAGAGTTGATAAAGTCTAAATCAATAAATGCCTCAACAAAGTTCGTTGTTTCTAGACCTTCTGGTAAACCTAAAACATCAGTAAAAATTTCTCTTTTTGATTTAAATGCATTAACTAGCATTAAATAGAACGGGGAAATCCAGATTAAACCAAGTAATACGGCTAATATTTCTCCAAGATATTTTTTTCTCTTATCCTTCATTACATGTCAACCTCCCGTTTCTTGTTGTAGTATACTTGCGTTAATGATATTACTGCTACGATAATGAAAAATATCACTGCTTTAGCCTGTCCATAAGCCATTTCATTAGCACCAAATGCCGTTCTAACAATATTCATTGCCACCATTTGCGTTGATTCAAAAGGGCCACCACCCGTTAATGATAAGTTTTGATCATACATTTTAAACGATGTTGATAACGTTAAAAACATACTAACTGTAAAAGCTGGCGCGACTAACGGAAATATAATACTTCGAAAACGTTGGAAACTATTAGCACCATCAATTTTGGATGATTCTATTAATTCGTTTGGAATGTTTTGTAAATACGCAATATAAATGATCATGATATAACCGGACATTTGCCATACTGTTAAGATAACTAAGCCCCAAAAACCAGTACCAGTTGTTGATAACCAACCTTGTAAACTTTCAATTCCTAGTAATTGACCTGCATCATCAAATACACTAACGAAAATAAACTGCCAGATAAACCCTAAAATTAAACCACCAATTAAGTTAGGCATGAAAAAGATGGTCCGTAAAAAGTTAGCTGATTTTAATTTTCTTGTCACAAGTAACGCTAAGCCCATACCAAAGAAATTAAGCAAAAATATCGTTACTACCGAAAATTTTATCGTGAACCAAATCGAGTTTAAAAAACCCTTATCTTGAAACAAATTAATATAATGTTCAAATCCGATAAACTTATTTGCTGTTAAGCCATTCCAATCTGTAAAGGAATATATCGTACCGTATAGTAATGGGACAATTACAACTAATCCTAAACCTAATAAAACAGGCGTTAAAAATAACCAAAAAGCTAGATCACGATTCCGCACCTTGATCCCCTCCATTTATGAAAATATCAAGCGATGCGTAAACATCGCTTGATTCTATATGTTAGTTACTTATCTCTTTTCTTCCCATTTCGCAATTGAATCTTCAATTACTTCTTCCCATGTCATGTCATCAGCTAAATAGCGTTGCATGTTTGACCCCATTACGTCTGTTCCCCATGGGTTACTTGGGTATCCACCGAAGATCCATCCAATTGTATTACCTGCTTCAGAATACGTATAGACATCTTTTGATAGTGGATCAGTGATTAGGTCAGTATCATAACCTTCATAAGCAGGAATGAACTTAAAGTCTTCTATTACGGATCTCTTACCTTCTTCAGATGTATACATCCAATCTAAGAAATCTTTTGATGCTTGAATTTCTGCATCTGTTCCTTCATTATTTACTGCCCAGTTATTTGGTACACCAACTGGAAGACGTCCTTCTAATCCCTCAACTGGAATTGGTAACATACCAATATTCTGAGCTAACTCTTCATCCATTTGTTGAACAGAAGGATAAACCCAGTTACCTTGTTGAATGATTGCTACACGCTCAAGTGAAAAGTTCTCTTCGACTTGTTGTGAATAATCAAGACTAAGCACAGGTCCAACTGAATATTCTGCTTGCAAATCAAGAAAACGTTTCATCTCGTCTCCTCTTTCAAATGTTACTGTTTCTGCATTAAACGCTTCCATAATATCGTGATTGAATTCAGGTGCTAAGAATGCATTTGCTAAATGGTCACCCATAACCCATGCTTCTTTACCAGGTAATGCAAATACACCTTCTAAATCTAATTCTTCTTTCATACTATCTATTGTTTTCACTGCTTCTTCTAAATCTTCAAAAGTTAATATTTCTTCTGCATTAATACCAGCTTCTTCAAAAATACGTTTATTATAAACTAAACCATAACCTTCCTGATTAAATGGCAGACCAAGAATTTGATCACCATCTGTAACTGCTGTCAATGTACCTTCTAGAGCTGCTTGAGCTGCTGCTGTGTCAGAAAGATCTGTTAAGTATTCCTTGTAATCGATTACATCTTGTGGCCCAGTTACATTAAAAATATCTGGCGCATCACCAGAAGAAAATGCTGATTTTAGTACTGGAGCATAATCAGTTCCTCCACCTACAGTTTCAACTGTAATTGAAACATTTGGGTTTTCTTCTTCATACGTAGCAACTAATTCTTCAAATTGATCTTTAAACTCTACTTTCCCTTGGAATATCTCAATACTTACTTTATCTCCTTCTGCTGTGTCACTATCTTCTGAACTACTGTCGTCAGATCCGCAAGCTGCTAGCAATAAGCTTAAAACTAAAGCAAAAGATAAAAATAGAAATTTTTTGTTCTTCATTGTAAATCTCCCCTTTTCTATATAATAAAGAAAATGTTTTACAAATTAATGTAGTGGTTTGCTAATTACTTCATTTTCGAATTTAAGCAATCGTTTGCATTAACTTGTATAAACAAACAATACCATATGCTTTTTTATAAAGCAACCACTTTTTTAAAACAAATTAACCGCTTACATTATTTTAATGCAGGTTTTTATTACCATATGCTTTCATCTATTGATATGATTGAATCTACTCATTTATCACAATATCCCATCATTTAATGCTTTATATATATTAAAATAAAGCAAACGTGTGCACGAAACATTCAAACTTAAAGTAATGAGCAAGTTGCGTTATTATAATTCATTTAGATTGAGAGTATTACCTTTTGGGTATACAACACTATACTTATGAATGAAAGAAGGTTTTCCAGATGAAAACAACTACCTATGATTTTATTGGCATTGGTATCGGTCCCTATAATTTAGGCTTAGCAGCATTAATAGATGAACAAACAGAATTAAATGCGGTGTTTTTTGATCAAACCCAAGTATTTCATTGGCACCCTGGTATGCTCATCGATGGCACAGACTTACAAGTTTCGTTTCTTGCTGATCTGGTAACATTCGCTAATCCTAGAAGCCAGTATACATATATAAATTACTTGCACACACAAAATCGACTCTATCCCTTTTACTTTTTTCGAAAACTCGATATACCTAGGAAAGAGTATGATGCATATGGGCGATGGGTAGCTGAGCAATTACCGAATTGTTTTTTTCATTCTGAAGTGGTTGATGTAATCGATCATCACACACATTATGTTGTTAAAGTGAAGCATTGGGATGAGGAGCAAGTGAAGTGCTATCAAGCGAAACATGTTGTGTTAGGTACTGGAAGTAAACCACTTGAACTTGACGGCATGGAAAACTTGCCTTCAGAAGATGTATTTCATACGAATCATTATTTAAACCATAAAACAGAAACCCAAAAAGCAAAATCAATTACGATTATCGGTTCAGGTCAAAGCGCTGCAGAAGTTTTTTATGATTTGCTTCATGAACAAAAATTTCATCACTATCATCTCTCGTGGCTCACTCGCTCTACTGGTTTGTTTCAATTAGACGAATCTAAAATAGGACAGGAAGTATTCACCCCTGACTATGTTGATTATTTTCACGCCCTATCTTATAAAGAAAGATTGAAAGTATTAGAAGAACTTAGTCAGCTCCGTAAGGGTATTGACCAAACTACCTTACATAAAATTTATGAGCTACTCTATCACCAATCGGTCGGAGGAGAAAATCCAAACGTTACAATTCAGCCGTCTACGGAAGTAAAAGGTATCAAACCAAAAGAGAAAAACTATCAATTGCAGTGTCACCAATGGCAAGAGGATAAACAATTTCCACATACAAGTGATAAAATTATACTTGCTACAGGTTACAAACCCGATATACCAGACTGGTTCTTCAAACAATACAAAGATAAAATCATTTGGGAAGATGACTTAAATTACCAAGTAACAAGGGATTATCAACTCGTATTTAATGAAGATGAGCACCCTGCTCGCTTCTTTGTCTTAACAAATTTAGAGCATTCACATGGTACCGGCGCGACTAATTTAGGTTTAGCTGTCGATCGAAATATTAGCATTATTAATACGATAGCAGGCTGGGAAGTTTATCCGCTTATACGTAGAAATACATTTATCCAATTTAAAACCGACCAATAAAAATTGTACTGCTTTGGGAAAAACATGTGAAAGAAGAGATCAAATCACTTTTGATTTGGTCTCTTCTGATTAAACTTGGATATTGTTCAATGTTGTGTCAATTATGCAGACTGTTTTTTTGTACGGTTATATTTCCACATCATATAGCGGTAGCGAATCGTACAACCAATGCAGTAACCCATTAAAGCAATCCCTGCGGCTAATACAACCATAACACTAAAGATATAGCCTAAAACATTTAAATTAAGAGCAAAAAATAATAGCGATAACCCTAAACAAATTGTTGCGATCCATTGATTAAACAGTTGTTGATCCTTATCTTCTTTTTGATAACTGTTTATTGGTTTTTTTAAAAACCTTTTACCTAATAGAATGATTGGATTTTTCTTAGTTGATAACGTATATACACCTATTATAAATGGTATAAATAGAATTGGCTTTGCAAAGAGTAATGCGATTACTACGGTAATAACAATGAAAGATTGGTTTAATTGGACTAATGGTTTTGGAATAGTCATCTCTTCATCCCCTTTAAACTTATTATACACACTTGTTTAATCGGAATAAAGCATTATGATTTAAAAACCACACGTCTTATAATAAGACGTGTGGTTTTGAGTTAATTAGCCTTTTTCATTTGCTTACTACGTAATTGTCCACATGCTGCATCAATATCGGAACCTTGTTCAACACGTACACCACAATTGATTCCAGCATTTAATAGTGTTTCATAAAAGGAGACAATCGCATCCTTTTCACTACGGTCATATTGGTTATCCTCAACAGGGTTATACGGAATCAAATTCACATAGGATAGATGACGTTTATTTTTCAAGAGTTTTGCTAATTGGACAGCTTCTTCTTGATGATCATTTACATCTTTCAGTAAAATATATTCAAACGTAATCCGTCGATTCGTTTTCTCCAAATAATAATCAACTGCATCCATTAACTTAGCAAGTGGGAATGCTTTGTTAATTTTCATAATACGTGTACGCAATTCATCATTAGGAGCGTGTAAGGAAACAGCTAAGTTGACTTGGAAATTCTCATTCGCAAAGTCACGAATCTTATGTGCTAAACCACTTGTAGATAAAGTAATGTGTCTCGCACCAATTGATAGACCCTGTTGGTCATTCACAACACGTAAGAAATCCATTGTGTTAGCGTAATTATCAAACGGTTCGCCAATTCCCATAATAACAATATGGCTAACACGATCACCATTATTTAATTCATCTAAATGATGTTGCACTTTCATAATTTGTTCAACTATCTCCCCACCTGAGAGATCACGGTTTTTCGTTAGTAAACCACTTGCGCAAAATGTACAGCCAATATTACAGCCTACTTGTGTTGTTACACAAACAGATAAACCATAGGAAAAGCGCATTAATACCGTTTCAATTAAATTACCATCTCCCAGTTTAAATAAAAATTTGATTGTTCCATCTTTTGATTCAAGTTTTAAATCTTCTGTCAAAGATTCTATATAAAAATTAGCTTTTAATAAAGCAATACATTCTTCATTTAGATTTGTCATAGCTTCAAACGTTGTTACACGCTTTTTATACAACCAATCCCAAACTTGTGTTGCACGAAACTTTTTTTGACCATGGTCCATTAACCAGTCTGTAAGCTTATCTTGTGTCAATCCATAAATGGAATATTTGTCGCTCATAGTTACCCCTCTTTTAATCCTTATTAATAAAAAACTCCTTTATCTATACTACATACAATCATCCCATCTATCAAGTATTATAGCCAATTTAAGATTAATTTCTTTGTATTTTGAAAATTCCCTTTTAATTTTTTTTGGCAAAACGTTGCTTTTTGGAAAATCACTTGTTATAATGAACTTAGCTATTTTGTTCGACAAAACACTTCAAGTAACTAGCAACGTGAAAGTTTTCGTTTTGATGCATGAGCAAGAATAGTAATACATTGTGTGGACGATCCACACTAGGAGGAAAAGTAATATGGCACAAGGAACAGTAAAATGGTTTAACGCAGACAAAGGTTTTGGATTTATTGAAGTAGAAGGACAAGACGATGTATTCGTTCACTTCTCTGCAATTCAAGGCGAAGGCTTTAAGACACTTGAAGAGGGTCAAACTGTAACATTCGACATCGAAGAAGGCAACCGTGGACCACAAGCTGCTAACGTTGAAAAAAACTAATAACAGCTATTAAATAAAAAACGAACCAGATTAATCTGGTTCGTTTTTTTGTGTCTTACTTTAGTCATCGAGAGCCTCCATCGAAATTACAAGTACTTCACCTGTATATGCATCAATTTCGATATCAATCTCTTGGGTGGCGCTGTGCATTTCGATCTCATATACTGTGTAACCATCATCTTCATCTAGTTCTAAATCGACAATTGTACCTTCCGCTTCACTAGTTGCAATTTCTCGAGCTTCTGTTGTAGAAATAATCACATTCGATGTTTGGTTATTTTCTGTTTCTTCATCATCAGCTTCAGCATCATTACTTCTAGTTTCTGTTTGATCTTCGGATGATGATTGGTTGACTTTATCTCCTTCGTTACCAGTTGTTGCATTTGAAACAGTTTTTTCCTTTAACTCTAATACTTCTCCAGTATCAGCATCCAACTCTAAATCATAATATTTTCCTGTTCCTTTAATTTCAATTTCATACTTCTTACTGATTCCATCATCATCTAACTCAATGGAGACTACTTCTCCAGGATACTGTGTAGTTGCTTTATTTTCAGCTTGTTCCATTGATAGCTTCGCATCCGCACTTGTGACATTAACTTGGTAAACAACTAACCCGATTATCACAATTAAGCCAATACTTAAAATGGATAACCACTGTTTTTTTGTTCCCTTAACTTTTTTCATAATTACTTCCTCCTCTTAACTGAATATCTTAAGTATACAAAATTAAGATTAGAGAATCTTTAAAGAAAGATTAGAATTTGATGAGAAAGTTCTATTTAAATGGCAACGTAAAAATAATAGTTGTCCCTTTATCTTGCTCACTTTCTGCATAAATTTCACCATCATGTGCTTGAATAATCATTTTTGCTATAGATAACCCTAGTCCTGTTCCGCCAGTTTCACTGTTTCGCGCTTTATCCAAGCGGTAAAAGCGATCAAATATTTTAATTAGTGATTCTTGTGGAATTGCTTGGCCTTTATTTTTCACAGAAATAACAATTTTATTTTTCTCCTTTTTAAGGATGACAGCTATCGGTCCATTACTATACTTTTGAGCATTATCAAGCAGTATATATAGTACTTGATTGATTTTTTCTTTATCACAGTATACAAGTACGTTCTGTTCATCCATCGTTAGCTTTATCTCCCGATTAAATGAAACACGAAACGTCTTTATTGTTTCTTTACAAAGAGAAATGATATTAGTTGGTTGTAGCGTAAGCTTAATAGCTTGATCTATTGAGGCTAATGACAGCATTTGATTCGTTAATGCTGTCATTCTTTTTATCTCAAATTGTATTGCTTCTATTGCTTCTTCAACTAATTCAGGTCTCTTTTTCCTTTGTCTTTCTAATAGCTGTGTATAGCTCGAAATTACTGCTAGTGGTGTTTTTAATTCATGTGAAGCATTTGATATAAATTGTTCTTGTTGTTCAAAATTTGCTTGTAGTCGATTAATCATTGCATTATATGCTTCCTCTAATTGATACAATTCATCTTTTGATTTCTTTTGATGCGTTATTTTTTCCCACGTACCATCCTGTTGATTCTTTTTCATTGATTCAATCAAAACGCGAATTGGTTTAACGACCAATTTACTAACCCATAAACCACCTAGCCATGCTGGTAAGATCATCAGTAGTGAAGCCACAAGTAAAACAATCCGTAATGTTTGCATTGTTTGCTCAACATATTCAATCGTTTCAATTACTTCTATCGTTACGACTTCACCCGTTTGCCAAATAAATGGTATAGATATAACTGCGTATGTATAATCATTATCGATTTCAATTATTTTTTTCTCTTCATTAGACTTAAAAGATGTTGCTATGTCTGTTAAATTTGTATCTTTCGTTACTGTTTGGATGACATCACCTTCCTGACTTATCACACGGATCATTCCACTTGCTGGAACGTATGCCTTTAATAATTCGGAAGCCTCTACTTGTTCATTCCCCTCTGCTAGAGCTTCTAAGATAACTGCAGCTTCACTATCAATTCGGTCTAGTTCTGCACTTACAACTGTATGTTGGAATAATAAATAAACTGCTGCATGAATGAATAACATGAAAATTAACAGGAGTACCGTCGCAACGAAGGTTATTTTTTTCTGCAAGGTCATGACTGTGGTTCCTTCAACATATATCCGATTCCACGAACAGTATGAATAAAGGATTGATTAAATGCTTTATCAATTTTTATACGTAAATATCTTATGTAAACATCGACAACATTTGTTTCTCCAATATACGCATAACCCCACACATGGTTTAGCAATTGTTCTCTACTTAGTGCTTGGTTATGATTTGTTGCTAAATAATCAAGCAAGTCAAATTCTCTTTTTGTCAATTCTATAGCGTTTGAGTCATAAAATACCTCTCGAGTAGTACGATCTATTACAAGCTTGTCAATTATAAGTTTATTGTCACGGTTTACTTCTATTTTTTTTCGCAACTGCACCCGCATTCTAGCTAACAATTCTTCAATCTGAAATGGTTTTGTAATGTAATCATTTGCCCCTAGATCAAGACCACTAACTTTATCATGGACCGCATCTCTTGCTGTTAACAATATAACTGGTGTGGTTGGATCCTTTTTTCGTAAGTGTCTTACAACCTCTAGACCGCTTAATTCTGGAAGCATAATATCTAATAAGATCAAATCAAACGTTTCGTTCTGTAATTTATCCAATGCAGCTCTTCCATCATATACAATCGTTGGTTGATAGTTTTCATATTCTAATTCTAATTGCAAAACACGTGCTAGCTTTTTTTCATCTTCTACAACCAAAATCTTAGTCAACGTCATCACCAGCTTTTCTGCTTTTTATTTATTTTAGCATACTTATTCTTTCATTTTTTATGTTGCCAATGCGCTCCCTCATCCATATGAGCAAATGGGATATCCGTATCGACCACTCCCTTGATACGATTAGTAGCTAATGCCTCTCCTTTTATCCACTGACCAAAATCAATTTCTGTTGGAGCTTGATCAGCACCAAGTGCGATCCAACCTATTAAATTGTCTGGAAAATATGCAGTTGTATGTATCGTTCCTGCCCAATTACGATACTCATCTGAGAAAATGCCACGCGCACGACCATTTAATAACTGAAATGCTTGCTTTCCACTTAATCCCGAACCAGCTTCTTTTGCCAATATCGTTTCTCTACGTTTTGAGTCAACCAAGTAATGACGATTTTCCTCTTCCATTGTCTTAAAATGATTGGTACATATTGTTGATTCTCTAACAACTACATTACGAGGTGTTGCTTCTACAACATATGTTTTTCGGGTTTTGTCATAGAGAATATAGCTGAATGAATGACGATGTGGCATTTCTTTTAATAATGCGACTGCTTCTAAGGCGGTCGCACACGTTTCTAAAATAAAGCGTCCAATCATACCACAAATAAATCCTTCACCAGGCTTTTTCCGATGCATGAAATTATAACCCATTACTAAACCTTTTTCATTAATACCATCAGAACGACCAGTGATTCGTTGGCTTGCCCCCATCGTCGCATAACCCTCATCTGACGGCTGAAACAAAACAAAACGCCCATCATAAGTTTTCGGGTGATAGTCATAATTACGTACAAGGTAATGGTCGCCTGTCATAATAGAACAACCAGAACGGTCATAATCAAGACGATAACCGCCAAATTCATGCAAAACTTTTTGCATTGGCCAATCTAAGCCATCAGCTATCCCATCTAGTTCTTGCCAAATAGCAGGTGCAAACGATTTAATCGCATCTTCTGCTTCTTTTTCATCAATCGTAAAACGCGGTTTCCTAGTTTTCCACTGTTTTAAACGATTTTTAATATATAAAGAATCTTTTAATTCTTTCGCTTGTTCTAGACCAAATTCATAATGAGAACCTCGAAATTCAATTAAATCGCTATAAATTTGTTTCAAATAGTATCCCATCTTTCTCCAGTTTAATTATCTAAGGAAGCAATTACTTCGTTTATTATATCCAAAAAAGCATCTAACCAAAAAGTTAGACACTCCCATATAAACACTATTTGGACATGCTGATAAAACGTTTATATGTATTGAGTTATGTTAGTGGGAGCCATTTAAGAACGCGTTGAATATGATAATCCCAATAATTCCACTCATGCGAACCACTATCAAAAGTTGAAACGACGTCTAAATCCGTTTGATCGCAAACTTCTTTAAATAGTACATTTTCTTTATATAGAAAATCCTCCGTGCCACAAGCATGATAAATTTTAGGTTTCTCACCACCTGAGGCATCAACCTTTTTGATTAAATCTAAAACATCATGCATCGTTCCCTTTAAATCTTGGTCTCCATAAGCGTTATAAAATGTTGCATCCAGCTGATTAGGCTCTTGTTGATTGACTACTGTATGACTAGCAATATCTAACACACCAGATAGTGTTGCGACAGCAGCAAATTGATCTGGTTTATTTAAAGCCCATTTCATTGCTCCATAACCACCCATGGACAAACCAGCAATAAAATTATCTTCCCGTTTATCAGATAGCGAGAAAAAGGAGCGTGCTATCCGAGGCAATTCTTCAGATATAAATGTCCAATATTTTTTTCCATACTTCATGTCCGTATAAAAACTATGATCAACATTTGGCATCACTACCGCTATTCCTAATTCCACTACATATCGTTCAATAGAAGTACGACGTGTCCAAATTGTATGATCATCACTGAAACCATGTAATAAATAGAGTGTTGAATGCTTTTGTTCCTGTCTTTTATTGTTCTGCATGCCTATTTGATTAGCCGTTTGCTCTGGTAGAATTACTGTCATTGATGTATTTAACATAAGTGTTTCCGAGAAAAAATCGCATGTGATACGCGCCATTGACATCAGTCCTTTGCCTCAAATTTTAAGCTAATTCTAGTATAGAACATTTTGGTAGAGTTGGCACATAATCACCATGTTTATTTCCCAACAACTTCACTAGTCATTTTATTCTTACTATTTAATAATAACCGCAAGGCTTTTTTGCTTTTACGAGAGGTTAACATATATAGAAAATCACCTGCAGCAATCGTTGTGTCACCTGTTGGTGTAACCAATTGCTCCTCTCTAATAATTGCATTAACCAGTGTATCTGTTGGAAACGGAATATCATTTAATGTTTTACCAACAATAGCAGCGTCTTCTTCTATTTCATATTCAATCATTTCAGCATTGGCTTTTCCTAACGATATTAACTCTAGTGTATGAATCGGCGTTGTTTTCTTTGGTCCAAATAGTCCTAACTTTTGAGCCAACGGAGCGATTGTCGTACCTTGAATGAGACAACTCGTTAATACGATAAAAAATACAACATTGAAAATTTGCTGGCTACCTTCAACACCTGCAAGTAACGGAAAAGTTGCTAAAACAATTGGTACTGCACCTTTTAAACCTGCCCAGGATAAGAAGATCAGTTCTTTTCTTGTGAAATGCATATAAATGGTTGAGATTGCTACTGCGATAGGACGTGCAACAAGCATTAAGATAATCGATATCGTTATACCTTGGAGTATAATCTCCCATTCGAATAATTCAGACGGAAAGACAAGTAAGCCTAAAATTACAAACATTACAATCTGCATCATCCATGCGAATCCTTCAGAAAAACGGAATACGGAAAAGCGATACGCAATTTCAGCGTTGCCCATAACAATCGCTAACACATATACAGCGAGTAAGCCGCTTCCATTTACAGCAGATGTTATACCATATGCTAATAGCGCAAAAGAAATTGCAAAGATCGGATATAAGCCACTTGAATCAAGGTTAATTTTATTTATCGCAATAACTGCTACTTTTCCAAATAAAATGCCAAGTAATAGACCAAGTCCAATTTGCAAAAAGAATGTCATAATCAACCAGAATATATTTGTATTCGGATTCGTAATTAGTTCAATTATCGCAACAGTTAAGAAAACAGCCATTGGATCATTGGAACCCGATTCTGCTTCAAGCGTTGTGCCGATTCTTTTCTTTATCGGCTGTTCTTTTAAAACCGCAAAAACCGCTGCTGCATCAGTTGATCCGACGATTGCACCAAATAACATAGCAAGAAGCCAATCAATATCTAATATGTACTTTGCTGCCACAGCGATAATTGCTGAAGTAAGCAATACACCAAAAGTTGCTAGTGATAATGCTGGTTTCATTACTGGCTTTAAGTCACTCCAATTTGTTTGTAAACCACCCTCAAATAAGATAATAATTAAGGCGAATATACCAATTACTTGCGCAGTTTGCGCGTCATCAAAGTAGATGATTCCTAATATATCACTACCTATTATCATCCCAATCATAATAAATAAAACTAAAGCTGGCACCCCAAATCGGGAAGATAATTTAGTTGTAAATACACCTAGGATAAATAAGGTTGCAAATAACAAAATAAGCGAGTCTGTTTGAAAAATCCCATTAACCATGCGTGTTTTCTCCTCTCTATAAATTAATATTCAGTTTTATTATAGCGCTATTTACTGTTGAAATTCCGATATAATGCCTTGTTTCAGTTGTTGTTTGATGTTGTAGACGTTTTTGAATTAGGGAGATTGCAATGCCATTAATATAAGCATGATAACCAAACGTTTTTCGAAGTGTGTGCATACCAATTGGTTCATCTATTCCAGCTTCTTTTGCGGCAAAATGGATGATACGGTATGCTTGTTGACGTGTTATTGGAGCTGACGACTTACGTGATTTGAACAGAAAATCATCTCGATTAAGGTCTGATTCTTCTATTACTTGATTGATTATCGTTCGGAGTGATTCGGTGCAATAAATAGGTGGATCAAAATAACTTGATGTTTGTAAGTAAGAATAAAATTCGCCATATTGATTTCGCAACTGATCGACACGAATATGAATCAAATCATGGATTCGCATACCTGTATTAATACCTAGTAAAAACAGGCAATAGTCACGAGTTGAACGTTTATGTAGTATTCGTTTCATTTCTTCTAACTGATCTATTTGTTTTATAGGTTCTACAGTCCTCATGTTATCACACCCCCTTATGTTACATAATATGATTATAACTTATATTTATGTAACATTAAAATCATACGCATTGATCAAATAAAAAAGTATGGAGAAATGCACTCCATACTTTAAATATAGGTATTTTTATCCTTTTGGTTCTTCTTCAAGTTCATTCTCCAACTCATCTTGTCCTTTATCAGGTTCAGGTTCTGGTTCTGGTTCTGGTTCCTGTTCCTGTTCTTGATCATTATCTTGTTCTTTTTTGTCTACAGTTTCTTTTTCCACTTTTTCCACAACTTCTTTTTCTTCTTCGTTTTTAGCGACTTTTTTCTTTTCATTTTCATCTTCATCATCTATCGTGCTAGTAGTTTCTTTAGGTATCACTGAACTTTTCGATTTTTTTACAGAACTACTGCTATTACCACTACTATAATTACTCTGATCTTGTGATGAAACTGTTGATTCCGCTGCAATTTCTGTAGAATCATCATCGATCGTATCATCTAATTCTAATTCTTCAGATTCCTCTTCCTCTATCTCTTCAATCTCGATTGTATCTTTAAGAACAATTCCTCTATTTATATCTTGTACCAATTTTATTGTCTTTTCACTTTCACTTAATTGCTTGTCTTCTTCAGCGTCATTTTTAGCTTCTTGCTGCCCTGGCTGACCACTTAATACTAATGGCACCATTAAACCAATCATTAAAATTAATAATAGTCCAATAAAAATAATCCGAAACTTATTCATAACCAACCCCCTAAACTGTCTCCGCTCATCACAACTATAATTACTTTAGCATATTTTGTCGCTTGAAAGGGAGCTA
The DNA here is from genome assembly GCF_003426055.1 of Paraliobacillus sediminis. Lineage (NCBI taxonomy): Bacteria > Bacillati > Bacillota > Bacilli > Caryophanales > Bacillaceae > Paraliobacillus > Paraliobacillus sediminis. Next base: position 104,128 of record NZ_QJSI01000003.1, on the reverse strand, counting down.
ACGGTGAAATTTGTCAAAAAATTTATTTTTAGTTACAGCTTTATGTTCATTCTATAAAACAAGTCAATTGTTTAACACTGCCAACTCACTAAGACTATGAATAACAATGACATCCGGATGTGATGTTTTATCTTTTCGATTTATCCATATTCCTTTCATCCCTGCATGCTTGCTACCAATAGCATCCGTTTTCAATCTGTCGCCTATGTAATAACTTTCATGAATCGGTACATCTGCTTTATCACACGCTTTTAAAAAAATAGTAGCATTAGGTTTAGCTACTCCAATTTCACTTGAGGTAACAACACAGTCAAAGTATTTGCTTATATTTATACTTTCTAATTTTTCAATTTGCTGTTTATAATCACCATTGCTTATTACTCCAAGTCGGTTTCCCTGCTTCTTTAAAATTTCTAAACAAGGTATGACATCATCAAACGCTCTCCAATTCGATTTATAAAACTTTAAATACGTATTGAATTTATTATCCGCTTGATCGTTGTTTAAGTGACTGCCAAACAACGCTTTCATTCTCATTCTACGTTGTTCCTGAAAGGACAGTTCTTTTGATAAAAATTTTGTGTAGTATTTATCAGATAGCTCGTACCATCTTTTCACAAATTCAGTTGTGCTAAGTTTTAATTCTTCCTTATTCTCTTTTAAGAACTCAATTGAACCTTTTTCCTCTGCTCTTTCATGGTCCAGTAAGGTGGCATCAATATCAAAAAATAACATCTTTCCATCTCCCAAATTTAAGCAATCAAAAAGTATGCTATAGAAATCGATCACATTTTTAATTCATTTTAACATAAAATAACAACTACTTTTTTTATCCAAATTAGAACAGAAAATAATATTATACGTATTATTCCAAAAATCCAAATCATATAGACTTCCCTACTTTTTAGAAAGACTAAAAAGTGATCTAGCTTTTCTACTAGATCACTTTTCTTTTGCCTATTCTATTGATTGACTACCCCAAATTGTTACACCTTCATCCGACATTGCGGAAAATGCCATCTCTTGCTCAGATGAATTTGAATCCCATTGCGATAGGAACACGCCTTTGTAACTCGTGCCATCGATATCAATTGTTATCTGATTTCCTTCTAATTCCCATTCACCTGTAATAGCTCCACTAATCTTACCATTTGATTCTAACTCTATGGGTTCTGCTAATTTAGCAAACTCCGATATATCTTTTCCATGATTAATAAATTCATAACTGCCCGTTACTTGATCGTCGCTATATGACTCTATTTCTTCGCCACCGTAGCGGTGAGGGGCAATAACCGGCCAACCGTCTTCATTAAAGAACATTTGGTGTACGCGTAGTTCATGTTCTTCGCCGCGATTTGGAAAACGCGTATGGAAGTAAAGAAAGTACGCATCTGTTTCTTCTTCATAATAAGTAGAGTTATGGCCAGGTGATACATAACCATCTCCATCAGAAAATGTAAAATTCCCCATTATCTTAGCGCCATATGGTGCAACTGCTTCATCATCAAAAAAACTACCATCTGCTCCTTTTGCTTCAATCATATCTTTTCCTTCTGCATCCAAAAATGGACCATCTGGATTTTCAGATCGAGCTACACGCATATTATATCCACCAATCGCATCTAAACCACCATACGATAAAAATAAGTAGTAATAACCGGTATAAGCATTATATTGCATAAATGGTGCTTCGATTCTACTATGATTTCCACCTAATAATTTTTTACCGTAACCTTGATCAGGTAAAGGTTCTCCAGTAGTTGTATCCAATTCCATAATAAAGATCCCGCCTGAATACGAACCATAAACCATCCATAGCTTTCCATCCTTATCATAAAAAACATCTGGATCAACAACATTTGGATCTTGTGTTCCGTCATAATTATCGCCGTCTTCACTTGGCTCATCAGTCATACCAGATTTTAGAATAACGCCTTGATCCTCATATGGCCCCTCTATATCATCAGATGTGGCAATACCCATTGCCGATAAGGGTGAATCACCTCTACAAGCATTGTAGTACATATAATATTTACCATCTTCTAATTGAATGACATCTGCGGCCCAAAATGTGTCCGTTTCTGCCCAAGTCAATGCTTCTTCCATTTCCTCAGCAGCGTTAGGAATTAGTACATTATCTTCATGAACACCATTAGAAACTTGCTCCCAGTCTATTAAATCATCTGATTTAGCAGACATTAAGTGTGATCCAAATACATAGAAAGTTTCATCATCTTTAACAACTGATGGGTCATGTACCGTCACATTTTGAAAATCTGGTTCCTCCAGATCTTTTACTTCATTCGTATTGGAATCGCTTTCATTACAACCCGTTAATAAAAGACTACCTGCTATAGCTATTCCTATTATTTCTACTTTCCATTTCTTTCGTTTCACAAATTTTCCTCCCCATAGTTGCACATCTAAATTCTTTTTTAATCATACCTTATTTAGTAATAGATTTCTAGAAATAGATACGTACTATTTGTTAAAAAGGAGGTGATATTAGGACACATATCCTTATAAGATAAAAAGCGCTAGTAGTTAAACTAGCGCTTTTTATACTAAATACCTAAAGCGGCCAATACCGCAACCAATAAAATAATTGGTGTGAAAATAAAGAACCAAAAGAACAATAATACCAAAGCAGCTATAATAGCCATTCTATTCCCTCCTATCTATCATTTATATAACTTGTGGAGGCCTCACAATGTTAATCTATGTTCGATAGAGAAAAATGAATGGACAATTATACATCAATTACTACTTTTTTTTAAAATGGTTGTTTTACTAGGGTTATTTTCCTATATTTTAAAAGTGATTATAGGTATTCACTCTATTTAACCTTTTTACGTGACAATAACACGGTCGAATTATTTCTGTTTGCGTATCTATACACTATAAAAAATAAAGGTAGGTGTAAAATTTGAGAGATAACATACTATATTTCGAACGCACTGCTTCAGGGCGTTTTCGAGAAATAAAAGCCAACAGAACAAAAGAAACAATGACAAATCAACCATCAGAAGGTTTAACTTTTTTAGATCAAATTCGGATAGATTGGAAGCAAAAAAACCTTCAAACAGAAACGATTGATAAATTAGAAAGTCTTCTAACTATCTGTAGACAACCAGAAAATAGAGCACGGTTCAATCAACTTTTCCAGAAAATAAAGGCATTTTTCATGCATGATACAACGAAAGGAGTGGTGAAAAAAATGACTGATACTAACCTAAGTAATTTAATGAAAAAACTATTGGAAAGTGGTGATACACCTGAATTAATGAACAATGTGTTAAAAGATCCTGCTTTATCTAAACAAGCGATGTCTATGATGAAAGATATGCTTCAGGATGAAGATAAATTAAAATCAATGACTGATATGATGTCTTCCTTTTTAGATAAGGAGGTGAAGTCGGATGAAGAATAAAAGAGAAATGGTCGTACAAATACAAAATAAAGTTAAAGCACGTCAAACGTATCTAAGTGAATTTAGAGAAAAAAAAGATCGTTGGGTTAAAAATATACTTGATGTAAAAGAATAGTAAAGAATTGTAGAAGTAGGGCTGCATTCGTTGCATGTGACCTACTTCTTGTGTATTCTTATAATAGAGAGATCGTGGTGTTTACTGACATCCTACATAAAAAAGGGAGTAATTACATGAAACTTATTGCTACAGATTTAGATGGAACTTTATTAAATGAAAACGGAGAAATAAGTAACGAAAACGTAGCAGCATTAAAGAAAGCGATCCAAGCAGGAATAAAAGTTGTTGTTGCAACTGGACGTTCTTATTCAGCTGCAAACAAGCCATTACAAGCAGCGGGGATAACTTGTCCTATTATTTGTTTGAATGGCGCAAATGTTTTTTCAGAAAAAGGAGAAAGATTACGTAATATCCCACTTTCTAAATTGATCAGTAAAAAAATTGTACAACACTGTCAGGAAAAAGAAGCCTATTTTGAATTATATACAAATCAAGGTATTTATTCTCCTGACCGCGCAAAATTTATGGAAGTTCTTCTTAACATCATGCTTTCATCTCATCCTGAAGTTTCACGTGAAGAAGTTGAAGAGCGCGCAGCATTACGCTTCCAAGAGGAAGAATTTAAAACAACGGATGACTTCAACGGGCTTATTGCAGATAAAAACATTGAAGTTTATAAAGCACTTGCCTTTTCTCTAGAAGTAGATACACTTAAAAAAGTAAAAAAACAATTCTCAGACAAAGATAACGTCATTATTACATCATCTGGTTTTGACAATGCAGAATTTAATCATCCAGAAGCACAAAAGGGAATTGCATTGTCGTTATTTGCAGCTGAAAATGGTATAGCTTTAAAAGATACCATGGCAATTGGCGATAATTATAACGATTTGTCTATGTTAAAGATTGTTGGACATAGTGTCGCAATGGGAAATGCTGAAAAAGCTGTTAAAGAAGCATGTGGTTTCACAACATTAAGTAACAATGAACACGGTGTAGCAAAAGCAATTGAAGCACTTTTAAATAAATAAAACAAAATCCACTGTTCCTGATTAGGAATAGTGGATTTTGTTGTTTTCCTTCTGTATTACCTATAAATTTATGATTATCCAGATCAAAAAGAAGCTAAGTAACATCGTAATATTTGATACCGTTCCAACAAACTTTTTATCGTAACCAAATTCAACAGCATAAGGTAATAAAGACATGGAAGTTGGTAATATTAAAGCAATCAAGAGTGTATAACGAAACATCAAATCAACTGGCAACCAGAGAAAGAGCGGAATTCCAATAAGTAATCCAACCCCAAATCGAGCGAAAATAAACTTCCCAACTAAGCGCAAATATTCTTTATGAAAAGTAAAATTTAAATAAATACCTAATAATAAAAGGGATAACGGCATATTCGCACCAGAAATAATAGAAGCTGTATCAATTAATACATTCGGTAATGGCACGTGTACAATATTTAACAGAAACACAATCATATATGTCATTAACGGAATCGATTTTACTAATTTAAGCGTAATTTCTTTTGATGTAATCTTGGTTTCCTCACTAGCATAGAAGCTACCCATCAAATAACTTAACCCAAACACGATAAATGCATTACCTACATCAAACATACCAAAATATTTGATCCCTTCTGCGCCCCAAATACCTTCTACCAGTGGATAAGCAAATAAGCCTACATTATAACCAGGTATCATCATCAGCAACATACCTCTTGTGCTTTTTTGCTCGTTTCTAAAAACAAATAAACCGATGTATACAAACAAGAAACCTGCAAGAATAGCTGCTATCACTAATAAAAATAAAGAAGGTTCAATCACAATATCGTGAAATGTTACAATAATTAAACTTGGTAACGTAAGATTAAATATCACACGTCCCAATCCTTCTCCATCACTTTCCTTTATTATTTTTGTTTCTTTTAATAAATAACCTAAACCAATAATTAGAATGGAATAGATAAATTGCTGATTAAATCCATCCATATCAAAAGCTCCCTCAACTAAAAGTACTCTATCTATTTTTTATAAAATAACTGTAATCAGTCTTTCACCTACCATTATGTTATCTTCTTCAATAGGTAAAACATCTGTATATTCTCCTGTATTTGTTACAAGAATTGGTGTAATGATATCATAACCACATGCCGTAATATTCTCAATTTCTATTGTTGCAATATGTTGCCCTTGCTCAACTAAGTCTCCTTGTTTCACGAACACTTCCATATATTCACCGCCCAATTGAACCGTATGAATCCCTACATGAATTAAAACTTCTACACCCTCTTCCGATGTAAAACCTATCGCATGACTTGTTGGAAAGACACTTGAAACCACACCAGTTACTGGTGCATATAATTTCTTATCAATCGGTACAACCGCTATACCTTTGCCAACCACACCTGAGGCAAAGACTTCATCTGGCACCTCTTCTAACGGCAGAAGTGCACCATTAAATGGACTAGCAATCGTTATGTTTTTTATAGCTCTTTCTGTTTGGTGATTCGTTGCAACTTGCTCGTTCGTTTCATCTTGATACCCGAAAAAATAAGTCAATACAGTAGCACTAATGAAGCTTATCGCTACCGCTAATAAAAACAATGTGAAACCCTGTCCAAAGAATACAGGCAAGGAGGCAAGACCTGGTACAGCAAGTGATGACGAACTTGCACCAGATATACCTGCAATTGCGCCACCAAGTGCTCCAGCAAAACAGCCAATGATAAACGGTTTTTTATATCGTAACGTAATGCCATATATAGCTGGCTCCGTAACCCCAAAGAGGCCCGCTATAGCAGCAGGACCCGCTATTGATTTGACCTGTTTTTTCCTCGATTTAAGAAATACACCAAGTGCCGCCCCTGCTTGGGCGAAAATAGCAGGGGTTAACATCGCAGTAAGTGTGTCCGAACCAAATTGACTTAAATTATTTACTGCAATAGGAACTATACCCCAATGAAGACCGAACATGACAAGTATTTGCCATGAAGAGCCCATTACTATACCCGCTACTACTGTACTATTGCTATAAATCCAGCTATACCCTTCAGCAAGCCAACCACTAACAAAGTTACCAAACGGACCAAACGCTAATAAAGTTAAAGGAACCATTGTCGCAATTAGCACGAGTGGTGTAAAAAATGTCTTTATCGCACTAGGAAAAATTTTGTTCAGTATAGGTTCTATTTTAGACATCACAAAAACAGTCAGAATTATCGGGATGACAGAAGTTGCATAGTTTGTTAAATAAATTGGTAAGCTCAAGAAAGTTAACGCCACACCCGATTCATATGTAGTAATTAAATCTGGATATACTAATGCTCCCGCAACAACAAAAGCGACGTAAGGATCCGCACCAAATTTCCTTGCTGCTGTTATACCCAAAATAAGCGGTAAAAAATAAAATAAACTATCACTAGCCGCATATAACACTTGATAGGTACCGCTATCTTCTTTTAACCCGTTAAATGCGAGTAATAAAATTAAGATACCCTTTAAAATACCGACACCAGCCATTGCACCCAATAACGGAGTGAAAATACCTGAAATAATATCAATCAGATAATTTAGAATAGATGTTTTTTCATACGTTTCAGTTCGAATTCTATCCCCTAACGTACTATTTTTTTCTATTTTTCGATAGACTTCATTGACATCATTCCCAATTACGATTTGTAGTTGTCCTGCACTTTCCATTACCTGAATAACACCTAATAATTTTTGGAGTGCCTGCTGATCAGCTTTTGATTTATCGATTAATTTAAATCGTAACCTAGTGGTACAGTGATGTAGAAGCGAAACATTTTCTTCACCACCGACATAAAGCATAATTTTCTCAGCTAACTGACTATAATTCATAAGAAAAACACCACTTTCTTTCCCTTGATTAAAAAAACCTAAGCTATCAGTTCAATACAAACCAACTACGGATGAGCAGTTTCTGTACGAAATGTAGTCTTAGGTTTCATTAACGAACAAACTATATATCTGATTGACGCTTTTGCGCTTCCCTACTGGTTACACGATGAATGTGAATACTTAGGTAGACTTTTTCATCATCGGTTATATCCCAATTGTATGATTTAGCAACAAATGCTGCAATTTTTTCACTGCAATCATATGCTTTTTTATATTTCGTTTTTATTTGTTCAAATAAAAAGGCATCTATACTTTCATGTTCCTTACCTTCATTTCGTATAAATCGCAAGGCAAAGAATTTTAAATGTGTTAAAAATCGTTCATAGTTAAGCGACGTCTCATCTATTTCAATATTATAATGATATTTCACAATTGTTAAGATACTGTTTACCATTTTAGTTACTTTTACAGTTGCTTCCACATTCTCACCAGAGAGTTGACTATTCACTAAGTGTAGGGCAATAGATCCTGCTTCGTCGTCTGGCAGTTTGATGCCTAATTCTTCGTTAATAATAGTTAGCGCTTCTTTTGCAACTTCATATTCATTTTTATAGAATTTCTTTATTTCCCATAATAAGGCATTCGATAAATTAATCCCTTGTTTATATCGGCTAATTGCAAAACTCAAATGATCTGTTAGGGCAACATAAATATAATCATCTAATTTATAAGATAACCGACTTGTTGCAAAATTTATTATTTTAGCAGCGATTTCAAAATACTGTTCCGGGATTTCACTTAAAAGCTCTGCTAATTTATCGGTAAAGCCTTCACCTTCTAAAACAAATGTTTTCTCAACCTTTTCTAATTCAATTTCTTCACCGATTTTTTTTTGAAAAGCTAGGCCTCTTCCCATCATAACTAATTCTTTTTGCTGTTCATTTTCCGTTACAACAACATTGTTATTTAAGACTTTTTTTATTTGCATCTACATTCGCCCTTTAAATAAGTTTTAAACTACTGTATCCGAACTATGAAAATAAGTTTATTCCATACGTATCAAACTTAAACCTTCCATTACTATAGCATTTTCTTCTTATATGGTAAACTACAGTATTTACATTCTCTATTGTAGAAATTTATGATAAACTTTTCATTAGATCGTTTTTTTAAAAAGGAGCCTACCATGACAAATTATAAAATATTATTTTTAGACATTGACGGAACAATTTTAAAAGCAGATCATACGATTGATCATTCGACAAAAAATGCAATAAAGCAAGTAAAAGAACAAGGAATAGAAATATTCTTAGCGACAGGACGGCCACTACACGAAGTTACTGACATAGCTGATGAACTAGATGTCCATTCTTTCATTGGCTACAACGGGGCCTATGCTATATATCAAGACAAAGAAATATTGAATAAACCAATGAAACGGGATACAGTCAAACATTTCCTTCATGTTTGCCAAGCAAATCCTCATGAAATGGTTTTATATACACATAACAAAAGCCTGATGACATCATTAGATTCGGGAGTCATCAAAGACTTCACTAGCTACTTTGATTTAAAAGACACTTCTCTATTTACATCGGCAGAAATGGACAACGTTTTAGGGATTACACTGATGAATCTAGAAGAAGATGATCCTAAATTATATGAAACAGATGAGCCGATCTTTTTCTCTCAGGTTAATGTGGAAGGTCTCATGCATAGTTACGATATCATTCGAGAAAGTGTAAATAAAGGTCGTGCCATCAAACATGTTATCGAACTTCTTGGTTTTGAAAAAGATAGCACAATTGCATTTGGTGACGGGATGAATGATAAACAAATGCTTGAATTCGTAGGAGAAGGTTTTGCAATGGGAAATGCGCATCCTGATTTGTTCGCTTTTGCAAAACATCGTACAACTAGTGTCGATGACAATGGTATTTTCAACGGACTAAAACAATTAGGGTTGGTTAAGTAAAAGGCTTTGTTAAAGCTTAATGCTGCTATTTGATATATTAAAATGGAACTTCTATAGATGAGGGAGTTCCATAATATCGGTTTATTATACTAACGCGGCATTTGCTTTAAACAGAATGTCTCACAAGTTATCATAATTACTTTTCATATTTTTTCCACTTAAAATAGTTATAAAAAAACTGCATTAAAAAAATTACTAATAAAAAAATGGAGACAATTATAATTTCATTAAAATTCTCATCTATATATAAGCATATTGTAGTTAGTGACATAACTATCATCGGAAGCATCCATAGGGTTCGAATCATTTTTCTTCTATAACTCAATTTATAATATGAAATGACAAAACCAGTATCTTTCTTTTCTTTCTTCTTAAAAATTAGCGGTAAAATTAGAGACATAATGAGAACTATCAAATAATCCCTTGATAAGTTCATATGGCATTGATCAAACCCCCAACAACAAATTTAACAGCGCCAAATAAAAAAGAACATAAAAAAACCAAAACACAGGGGGTATTTTGGCTTTTTTATTGCTAGTTTTACATAGCAGACACTTTAAAATAAACGGAGAGCAATGAATTTGAATATTGCAAGTATTGTTGGGATACTTACAATTTCTATGTATTAAATGTAACACAGGATTCTAGATGTTTCGCTTCTTTTGTAAGGTTTTCTTACGCAGTATTTTCACAAAAATGTTTTTGTTAAAGTTAGATGTTATTAGTTGATCAAATAGACTAGACAGTCACATCAAAAGTTAGAAGGATTTATCGAAAAAGATTGGGAATTTGTTAAAATGGGTAACAAGAAAAAATATTAATCAAATGAAGGAGCAACCTATTCAAATGACTATAAAAATAACGAAGTGTAACCTCGAACATTCAAGCGAACTTCAAGAAATCAGTGTTGAAACATTTAACGAGACATTTAAGGATAACAATTCCCACGAACAGATAAATGCCTATTTAGAAAAGGCATTTAATTTGAAGCAATTGGAAGAGGAATTAACCAATCGCTCTTCACAATTCTTTTTTGTTTATTTTAATCATGAAGTTGCTGGATACCTTAAGATCAATACCGCCGATGCCCAGTCTGAAGCAATGGGAGATGACTCACTTGAAATAGAGAGGATTTATATAAAAAAGAAATTTCAAAAACATGGGCTTGGGAAGCTCCTGCTGAATAAGGCGATAGATATTACAATGAAACAAAAGAAAAAGAAAATCTGGCTAGGCGTCTGGGAAGAAAATGAAAATGCCATTGCATTTTATCATAGAAAAGGGTTTATCCAAACTAACGCCCACTCCTTTTATATGGGCGATGAAGAACAAGTCGACTTAATCATGACAAAAACACTCCACTAACTTGATTTAATGATTAAAAAGCCCAATTCATATTAATTTGGTCATTTGCCCTCAACACTTTTTGATTATGACATAGTCTATAAGTAGTCAAGACAGTAAGGTGGTGATAGAACATGGGTTATCATGGAGGATATGGTGCTGGTTGTGCTACTCCTGCAACAGGTGCTGGTAGCGGATTTGCGCTTATAGTTGTATTGTTTATTCTTTTAATTATTGTAGGTGCGTCTTTTTATTAAACAAATGTAAAAATATCTAACCGGCAAAGTAAGCAAAGTACTTGCTTTGCCTACTTACATATATACTAATTACTAATTACTACTTCCTAAGACCTAAAGGCATCCGCTTTTAGACTGATTTTTAAAAGCCTACTTCCCTTACTTATCAGAGTCTGTTACAATTTTAATGTAGGTGAGAGTTGTTACAATTGATGACTTCCCCAAGTTTCTATATTGCACAATTTTCTCACCTACTCTTTGGAACTCCTACGTTATCTATTAACGTATTTTATATATTATCTTTCTACTTAAAACACTACATATAACGACCGCTGTACTGGCTGCCTTTTGCTTCATGCCAAATAAAAAAGCAGTACTTCCATATTTTCAGGAAGTACTGCTTTTTAGTATACCTAAACTTATTTACTCACGTACGCAGATAACATCCACAATGTTTGATCTACACTTGTTTTGTAACCAATTAGCATATCTTCTGTGATATCGTCCCCTGCTTCTCCAGCAAGTTCAATACCCTTTGCTAAATCGTTTTGGATAATCTTATAATCACTGATTACTGAATTAACCATAGCTTCAGCAGGAACATGTTCACTATACGGCTTTTCCTCAATAGTTGCATTCGCTAAAAATTCACTTAACGTAGAATATGGTTTCCCCCCAATTGTTAGGAGACGCTCCGCAAATTCATCAAACTTCATATTCACTTCATTATATAGTTCCTCGAATTTTTCATGTAGGACAAAAAAGTTATGGCCCTTAACGTACCAATGATGTTGATGAAGTTTCGTGAAAAATACACCATGTGTTGCTACTAATTGGTTCAATTGATCTTGTAATGTTTGATTTTTTGTAGTCATTTAAATTCCTCCGTTTATTGTAATTGTTATCACTTTATAATAATTATAATCTAATGAGTGATTTATGTCTAGTCTTATAACAAATTCTTCGATAATAGATACTATAAACTATTTGGCATTGAAATATGCGATCTCTTTTCTTGGTTTGCATTAAGCCTGTTAATTATATCAAATAGTGTAGAACAAGAAAAATATTTGGTTCTTTTTTTACTTTTTATGTAGTATCACTACATTATTCTATCGCGTCTAGGGTTTGCACCATTTGTTGATAACTTAAGGCCCCGAGTGATTTATGTTGAATAATTCCATTAGAATCAATCATATACGTTATTGGAATCGGTCTAACTTCATATTTTGTCGCCACTTCAAGCTGTTCATCCAAAAGAATAGGAAAAGTTAATTTATTCGCTGTAACGAAATCCGTCACATCCTCTATTTTCGCCTCTGATTGTGTCAAGTTAACCGCTAGAACCTGAACATTCTTCTCCGAATATAATTTTTCCATATCAGGCATTTCAACTCGGCAAGGAGGACACCATGTTGCCCAAAAATTCAAGACTACTCGTTGTCCGCGATATGCTGTTAGTTCTATATTCCCCCCAGTTGAGGTTTTTAAACGAAAGTTTGGTGCCGCATCTCCAATTTCTAGTCCTTCACTTGTTTGTTGAACCTGGTCTTCCTGTTTTTCTGTTAGTTGTATGATTTCAACCTCTGCTTCATTATTGTCTATAAAATCATAAACTGCCCAACCAAACATACCCACTAAGATAAGGCTCATCATTCTCATTTTCAATATAAACACCTCCCAGTCTAAATTAGACAACCATCCGTTCTTATATTTGGTATCTTATTATCTGGTCAATTAGTTACACTTTAGTTTTTTCTGATTGTCTATTTTAAATTATGTTTGTCCACAATTTTTCATTCCTATTAAGCATGCACAAAACATTTCGCATACAAAAAAGCCAGACAATTTGAATGTCTGACTTTTTCACAAAAGTTTTATTTGTTTAAAATACATAGTTGATAGAAACTGCGACGTAACTTCCTTACCCGCTATGTCAGCAAATGGGCTCCCTTTCTGTGCAGCTAACTTGGTAAAGAAAAACACTTTACCAAGTGGATCTTCGGCTTGTGCTGTTCCCACTAGAGTGTCACCCATTTGCTTCCTTCGCTGGATAGCGTATCTTTGTGACAAATATCATTATTATTATATAACGAAGTAATTTATCTCTATTATTATCACGGTATAAGAAACTAGCGTGTCAAGTGAAATTGACGACACTCCTGCAGGAACAGCACCGGCTGAAGATCCACTCGGAAAGCGTCCTTTGCTTATCCGAGTTAGCTGAAGCCGTGCCTGCGGAAAGGGAGTCAATTTCACTTGATAAGCGGGGCGGAAAATTCAGTTACATCGTAGTTGATGAAAATTCCGATGTAAGGGATTTTATGATGCAGTTTATAATTCAATAATCTTTTAAAAGACAGTCTTTATTTTTCACAGACAACAATTCCTAGTGGATGTTTATCTAACGTTGCATGATCTCTTGGTTCAATTAATGCACCTTTTTGAACATAATGGGTTACCGTTGAATAATTTGCAAATAATTGTTCAAACTCTTCAGGTGTCAATTGATGAACATGAAACGGTGAACCACAGGGTTTATCTCTTCCCTCACCAAATGGGGTCGATAGGATTAATTTACCACCAGGCTTAAGTAACTTATACACATTAGATAAAAAATTTTCTTCTGCTTCTATATGTTCAAGTGTTTCAAAACTAACAATCGTATCAAATTCACCATAACGCTCAATTAAACTTGAATCGGTCACATCTGCCTGAAAAAAAGATGATTTCGGGTGATAATAATGATGTTTTGCATACTCCAAAGCATCTGTACTAATATCAAGACCAATTACTTCGGTTATTTCATTTTTAAGTTTTTTCGCAATAATATGGGTTCCAAAACCCGTTCCACAAGCAAAGTCTAAAACGCGTCCTTTAATAAAAAAGAGTGCAAAGTGATACCGTGCGACGTGTTCAATTAATAAATCATTTGTTATTTTCATCTTTTCAAGAATAACACGCTCTCCTGTATCTTCTAGCATTCTAGTCACCGCTTTAATAAAATTTGTTTAGCAACATCAAAATGCATGTCTATTATAGTATAATAGACCAATTAGAGAAAGCAACCAAGTTAATGGAATTTAATTAAAGAAAAAGATGCTGCATATATTCTATGCAACATCTTTTTTAAGACTCTTTCGTTTACTTATGCTGTTTTTTTAATATTAAAATCCTTATAACAGTATTGAACTATATGAAATATCTCAGAAAAAGTCTAGTATCGTTTGTCCAAAAATAAAATTAATTATATACTCTTGTCAATCGCACGAATTAACTTATCTTCAATTTCTTTTGCTAATGAAACTAATGCTTCCTCTTCGACTAAATCAATTAATGCCGTTGGTTTTGGCATACCAATTTTTGTCTTACCAGCGTCTTCATATAATACGATTTTACATGGTAAGAAGTAACCAACCAGTTGATTTTTCGTTAAAAGAGTAGCGGCTTCTTTTGGATTACATACCTCTAAAACAAGATAGGGTTGTTCAAAATCAATTCCTTTATTGTTTAACGTTTCTTTAATATCAAATTGCCAAAGGATACCGAACTTCTCTTCTTTTAAATTTACCTCTAAGGCTTGTACCGTTTCTTGAATTGATTTATTTGATTCTACCGTATAATGAAACAATCTAATCTAGCCCCTTTCTCTTGCGTAACGTTACTCGCCTTTTTTAATCCAAAATTTAAGAACGTCGCCTTCATCTGTATCTTTTACTAACTCATGTCCACCTGATTTAGCCCATGCAGTTAAATCACTTTTTGAACCTTGATCTGTTGCATGTACTTCTAAAATCTCTCCAGTTTGCAAATCTGCCATTGCCTTCTTCGTTTTTACTATTGGCATTGGACAAGCCAATCCTTTTGCGTCTAATACTTTTGTACTTTCCATTTCTAATTCCTCCTAATTTTTTACACTATTTTAGTTTTTACTTTACTTCTCCAGGCCATGCAAGCATGCCGCCAGTCATATTCGTTACATCGTATCCCTTTTCAGCTAAAAATTGTGCTGCATTACCACTTCTCGCACCTGAACGACATATCATGTAGTAATGCTTATTTTTATCTAATTCCTCGATACGCTCTTCTACTTCACCTAGCGCGATATGTTTTGCTTGTGGGATTTTTCCTTCTTCCACTTCAAAATCCTCACGAACGTCAATCAAGTTTAGTTCCTCATTGTCTGCTATTTTATTTGCTAGTTCTTCTGCAGTAATTTCTTTCATTATTAACATCCTCCATTATTTAAATTATATGAATAAGTTGACATTACCATCTTCAGCATCACCAATATATGCACTAACCCCACCATATTCTAAGTCCACTAATAACTCTTCTTTCTGTAAGCCTAATAAATCCATCGTCATCGTGCAAGCAATTAGCTTGACGTCTTGCTCTTTCGCCATATCAATTAGGTCTGGTAATGGCATCGAATTATGCTTTTTCATTACTTTCTTGATCATTTTCGGTCCCATTCCCATGTAGTTCATTTTTGATATACCCATTTTATCGGCACCTTTAGGCATCATTTTACCAAACATTTTTTCTAGTATACCTTTTTTAACAGGAACGTGATTCTCTTTCCTTAGTGCATTTAGACCCCAAAACGTGTGGAAAATTGTTACTTCATGATCGTAAGCCGCTGCACCATTTGCAATAATGTAAGCTGCCATTGTTTTATCATAATCTCCACTAAATAAGACAATCGTTGTTTTTTTTGTTGCTCCCATATAGTTATCCTCCTATTTTTATTTATTATCAATACATATACATGTACAGGTATTTAATTTATTTTTTAAAAAATAGCTTAATTAGCTAAAATATCGAGCCAAATTTTTATTGCGGTTCCTGCAATTAATACTGCTAAAATAATTTGTAACAGTTTTGCATTTATTTTTTTACCAGCGTGAGCACCAAGTGGTGATGCTATTAAACTGGCGACAATCATAATAGCCGCTGGCATATATTCCACTTGCCCTGTTGTGACTTTCCCTATTGTCGAACCAATGGATGAGATAAATGTAATTGCTAATGATGAAGCAATTGTCATCCGTGTTGGTATTTTTAGAACACCAAGCATAATTGGTACAAGTAAAAATGCGCCTGCTGCACCAACAATACCAGCTCCAATCCCGACAATCAGTGCCAGAATTGCTGCTAACGGTTTGTTAAATGTAACTTGATCAAAAGGAATGTCATCTGTTCCCTTTTTCGGTATCAACATCATGACTGCAGCAATTAAAGCTAGAATACCGTAAACAAAATTTATTGCTTCGCCCGGCATTAGTTTGGAGCCATATCCACCAAGCAAGCTACCTATTAAGATACTTACGCCCATATAGATAATTAAATCCTTATTAAGAAAGCCACCTTTGCGATATGCCCATACGCCACCAATCGTTGCAAAAAGAACTTGTACTGCACTTATACCAGATACTTCATGAGCAGAAAAAGCTGCTACTCCAAACAGTGAAGGTATATACAGTAACATTGGATATTTTATAATTGATCCACCAATTCCTAGCATGCCAGAAAGATAAGATCCAATAAACCCAATAAGAAAAATGACAAGCACAAATTCTATATTAATATCACTAAAATCCATTTTCACATCCCCCTAGTCCCGTTTATCGAATAGCACAGCGATTAGGACCAATTTCCATTTCACGTTGTTTTTCACTATCTGGTGTGACTTTCCCCATATTAGTTTCTCGAATTTCATGATATGCATTTGGCTGTGGTGGTAGATTTTCAGTTACCATTTTTCTAAACGTATCTTCATTGTCAATGTTTAGTCCGTGATTTGAAGCAAAAAGATTACCCAGTCTAGCAGCTATTGTACCATCATCGTTTAATTCATCAATAATCATAAAGTGTGCCGGCAATACAATTAAGTCATCAGACAAAGATGTATAGCGCTCATAGAGACTTACACGCAAGTCCTGAACCCAATCTTCAGCTTTACCCGCTAAGTCAGGACGGCCTATTGAATCGATAAAGAGGATATCCCCTGTTAACAAATAATGCGAATCAATAATAAACGAAGTAGAACCAATCGTATGGCCTGGCGTATAGAGTGCCTGAATATCAATTTTTGTTGCACCAATAGTAATAGCTGCACCATCTACTAAACCTTGATAATCAAACATTACGTCTGTTGCATCTTTTGGAGGTAACCAATACGTTGCACCTGTTTGTTCAGCGATCGTGCGTCCTCCTGAAATATGATCTGCGTGTAAGTGTGTATCTAGTACATGCTTAATTTCAACATCTTTTTCGATTGCAAAGTTTGTGAATACATCTGTCATCCGCACGGGATCAATTACTGCTGCTTCTCCACTTGATAGGACCATATAGGATAAACAACCTTTTCCAATCCGAACGAATTGATACAATTCTCCACCGTCTTTTAAATCTGAAACTTTAATGGGTTCAAGATGTTCGCTCCAGGCTTTCATACCGCCTTTAAGGTACGAAACATGTATTCCAGCCTCCGCAAGCATCTCTGCAACCATTACAGACGAACCTTCTTTTGCACAAACAACTAGAATATCTTTATCTTTTGGAAGCTGGTCTATCATACCCTCTACCCCATCAATTAAATCAAAATATGGGATATTTAAATACGTGAAATTTTCTCCTTCGATCTTCCAATCCTCAAATGCATCCTCTGTTCGTACATCTAAGATGAATAATTCTTCTTTGTTTATCACTTTATGGGTTATTTCTTTTGCTGTTGTTTCAGTTAATTTCATTTATAAAACCTCCTATTGCCAAGCATTCATGCCACCTTTGACATTTGTCACTTGGTTATATCCTAATTTTTTTAATTGTTTACATGCTTGCTGACTTCTCATGCCACTTTGACATATAACAACTAATTCTTTATCTTTACTAAGTTCAGTCACAGCTTTTTGTTTCAATTCATGTAGCGGGATGTTTTTAAATCCCTTAATCTTATTACCATTAAATTCGTTAACCGTACGAACATCTATGAATTGTTTCTTTTTGTCCTTTAATTCACTTTTCAAATCTTTAGTCGTAATCATTCGAATCCCTTTCGTAGGAAACATTCGTTTTATTACTAGATAAGCAAGTAAGATAACGACACTAACAAAGACAATTTCCACATTTTTCACTCCTTTCAAAATTAGCTTCTTATACCTACAAGGGTATAAAATCAGTGAAATAAAAAAGTTCGTCAACATGACAACGACTTACTTTTCATATCATATACCCTGCAAGGTATAATTTCAAGTGTTAAATTCATTTTTTTCTTTCCAACATGAGAAAGATGCTGGAAACATGCCTTTTATAGCTTTTTTTATTTTATCTGTGATCAATTCTATTGCTTTTATCTTTATTTTCCCTTTATTCCGAACATTAACACATTTAAACAATAAACAAAGACCTGCTATAGAATTGATCTTCCTTTTAGCAGGTCTTTCATTTATTTATTTTTTTGTTTCAGGGCATCCTTTAAATCGTCTCTCGTATTATGTTTCCAAATCGGTACATCCATATGATAAGCGGAACGGGCCATCATAAAACCAGAAATTGGTGCTGTTAGAAACACAAAGATAATTGTTAATAAGATCTTTCCACTTACAATATTATCTTCAAATACAAAGAATAAGAATAAACCTATCATAATACCAACAACACCTAGTGTTGAGGCTTTAGTTGCTGCATTAATACGCGTGTATACATCAGGTAACCGAACAATCGCAATCGCACCTAACAACATAAACAACGCACCAAGTAGCACAAAAAAACTAATGATTATCTCTGTCAATGACAACGCCCCCTTCCATATACTTCGATAAGGCAATTGTTCCTACAAAAGATAAGATACCCAAAACTAATATAACATCCACGTATACCAACGTGTGCTGAATAATCATTAACATACCAACAAATCCTATCATTGTTATACCTAATAAATCTAAAGCAACAATACGATCAAAAATGGACGGTCCAATAATCATTCGAATAAAACACAATACGATGGCAACAGATAACATCATTAATACGATCCAAGCAACCGTTTCTAGCATTAATCTGTCACCTCCAATATCCCTTTTTCAAATGTATCTTTTATACCAGCAATTACAGCTTCTTTACTGTCAATATTTAATGTATGGATATAAAGCGTCTTCTGATCATCCGAGAAAGCCATCACAAGTGTCCCAGGTGTCAACGTGATCAGACTTGCTAATAGCGTTACTTCTAATCCTGATTTTAGTTCTGTTGGATAAGCAATGATCCCAGGATTTGTTTTTAATTTTGGCGTTATAATAATTCTTGCAACATCTATATTTGCTATTACCATTTCTTTTAGAAAAAGAAGTGCTAATTTAGCAAAAGCAATAATTTTAGAGAAATATATATCAAATTGAAGAAAGCGTCGGAATAAGTATAATAATAATACCCCTATCACATACCCAATAAGAAAGGATGAAAAAGTAAATTGACTTGTTAATAACATCCATATTAACGCTATGCTAAGGTTTAATAAGATTTGTAAAGCCATTGCACTACCCCTTTAATTAGTGATCTATTTTGAACCTAGGACCGCTTGTATATAATTGGCTGGATCTAGGATTTGATCAGCAACTCCTAGTGAATATTGAAATACTGGTTCCGCGAAAAATCCTAAGCAAATCGTCAAAGCTACTAATGGAATAATAGGACGTAATAACGAGAACATTTCTTTCCTATTTATTTTATCAGCTGGAATTGTTGCTTCTCCCCAAAATGCATACATGAAGATTTTCATCATGGAGAACAAGGTTAAAATTCCAACAACTAATGCTACTGTCACAATAATATAGCTTTGTTCTTGTATTGCTGACAATATCAATGCAAATTTACTAAAGAATCCACTAAGTGGCGGAATACCAGCAAGTGACATTGCAGAGATAAAGAAAAGCCAGCCTACCCATGGATGTGTTTTTAATAAACCACCCATTTTCTTTAGATCGGTCGTTCCAGTAATTTTTTCGGTCGCACCGGCAAATAAAAACAGTGCAGATTTCACAATAATATGGTGTGCAATATAATAAATAGCGCCTGCTAATGCTAACTGCGTATAGATACCTAATCCCATTACCATGTAACCTACTTGACTAATAATATGGTAAGACAAGATTCGTTTGAAATCGAATTGTGATACGGCACCAAGCACACCGAAAAACATTGTAGCGCCAGCAAGTGCCAAAATAATAGTATGTGTAAACCCTGTATTATGGATAAATATTAATGTGAATATTCGAATGATCGCGTAAATACCGACCTTCGTTAGTAAACCACCAAATAACGCTGAGATTGCTGCTGGAGGTCCGTAATAAGATTTAGGTAACCAAAAGTAAAGTGGAAACAAGGCACCTTTTGCCCCAAAAACAAACAAAAAGATTATCGCAATAACATTTAGAATGCCTTCTTGACCCATTACTTGAACGCGTTCAGCTAAGTCAGCCATATTTAATGTTCCAGTTGTTGCATATAACAATGCAAGTCCCACAAGGAAGAACGCAGAAGCAACCATATTCATTACAACATATTTAAAAGATTCACGTAATTGATAACCAGTTCCACCGTGAACAATTAATACATACGAAGCAATTAGCATTACTTCAAAGAAAACAAATAAGTTGAATAAATCACCTGTTAGAAAAGCACCATTTACACCTGTAAGTAAGAAAAAGTAAAATGGATAGAAATAAAATTTCTCGCGATCGCTATGGATTGTTTTAAATGCAAAGAATAAACAAACGGCACCAACAATACTTGATAAGAGTACCATCATCGTTGCTAACATATCTGCTACTAGCACAATACCAAATGGTGCATCCCAATCCCCAACATTTAACGTGATGATTTGGGTCGCATCGACATATACCATATAACCTAAGTATACCGCTACACCTAATTGTGCTATAACTGCAATTCCAGCGATCACACGTTGTAATTTATGTTTTTTTGCAAAAAAGATTAATAGCGTACCAATAAACATTGGCAGCAATATTGGCAGCATTAAAAAATTACTCATCTGATCTTCCCCTTAATTTATCTAAATCATCGGTTTGATGTACTTTATAGGTACGATACGTCATTACTAGTAATAATGCTGTCATACCAAAGCTAATAACAATTGCTGTTAGAATTAATGCTTGTGGTAATGGATCCGTGTAACTTGAAGCATCTTCACCTAATAGTGGAGCTGATTCGCCACCTAGGCCACCCATCGTTAAAATTAGAAGATGTGCACCATGTGAAATCAATACCGTTCCTAGAACAACACGGAATAAACTTTTTGTTAAAATTAAATAAGTTGCTACTGAAAAAAGTACGCCAATTAAAACTACAATTAAAATTTCCATTAGGCCTCATCCTCCGCAATCGTTGTAATTATTAATAGTGCTACACCAATCACGACGAGATATACACCAATATCAAACACTAATGCGGTCGTTAACTCTGTTTCACCAAGAATAGGTAGTTTTACGTAATCAAAGAATTGTGTTAGGAAGGGATAACCAAACAACGTACTACTTACCCCAGTCCCCATTGCAATAAGTAATCCTGTACCGATAAAGTACGGATAATAAAATGGTAAAACTTTTTTGATTGTTTTTAAATCAAAACTAATGTACAACAGAACAATTGCGGATGCAGCCATCAATGCACCAATAAAACCACCGCCAGGATTACTGTGTCCTGCAAATAATAAGTAAAATGAAAAGGAGAGTACAATGAAAACTGCAATTTGCGTAATCGTATGCAAGGATAAATTATTTTTCATCTTAAACATCTTCCTTTCCACTCATACGTAATTTAATTAACGTAACAACACCTAATGCCGCAATACCCAATACTAGAATTTCAAGCATCGTATCAAGCCCACGAAAATCAACTAAAATTACGTTAACAATATTATCTCCGCCACCAAGATCATGTGCATTATCTATATAATATTGGGAGATAGATTCAAATGGTTTTTTGTTCCCAAATGATAAGGCACTTAAAGCCATTACTGTAACCAATGCACCAACACCAACTGAGATAATAACATTCACCCATTTAAACGATGGCTTAAAGTTCTCTTTTCTTAACTCAGGTAAATGATAGAAACAAAGCAAGAACAATGCAGTCGTTACTGTCTCGACCAACAATTGTGTTAACGCTAAGTCAGGAGCACGGAATAAAACATAAAATAGAGATACTAAAAACCCAACAAAACCAACAGATATAATTGCGACCACCCGGTTATTTATGAATGGCACAGCAATGACAGCCGCTGCGACAACAGCAACAACGAACCATACATAAAGCGGGATCGGCGCAACATTTGTCGTATCAATTGCAAAAGCATCAAAGCGATACATCGTATAAAAGGTTAAACCAAGTAAGAATACATACATGTATACAAAATAATCACGTAGCAAACCTGTTATTTGGATATTCGTTATTTTTGCTGCAACAACTACTAATTTCTCTAATAAAAAGTCATAAACATAGTTGACTGGATCTTTTTGATGCAATCGTAAATACTGATACACCTTTTGCCATTTTGACAGTGTCAGATACATAAGCGTACCAATAATAATAATACCAATTGTCATATGCAATGGTGAATAATCAATACCATGCCAAGCTGAGATATGGATATCAAAATTTTCCACTCCAGTTAACGAAGCTGGATAAATTGCTTGAACTGCTGGTTCAATAATACTGTCTGACAAAATGTTTGGAAAGAAACCAAACAAGACAACAAGACTAGCCAAGATAATTGGTGGGATTAACATACCAATTGGTGCTTCGTGTGGCTTTTTATCTAATTTTTCAGGCTGATATTTGCCTGTGAATGGTTTAAATACAAGAATCATACAGTAGATAAAAGTGAATACACTTGCTACCCATGCAACTACTGGGAACAATATGCCAAATGTTTGCATATTAAAATCAGCAATTTCGGTAGCGTTTAACATAGTATCTAAAAACATCTCTTTACTTAAGAAACCGTTAAACGGATAAATACCAGCCATCGAAAAGGCACCAATGATCGAAATGGTAAAGGTAATCGGCATGAAGGTCATCAAACCACCCAATTTTCGAATATCCCTTGTGCCTGTTTCGTGATCAATAATACCCGCAACCATAAACAAACTACCTTTAAAGGTTGAATGGTTAATTAAGTGGAAAATCGCAGCAACAGTTGCAGCGGTATAGCCAGCTTCATAACCATAGTAAGCTGCAGCAGATCCTACGCCTAACATACTCATAAGCATACCTAACTGACTGATTGTTGAGTAAGCAAGAATCGACTTTAAATCTGTTTGTCGAACTGCGTTAAATGAACCCCACAGTAAGGTGAATAAACCGACACCTGAAACGATCCAGAACCATTCTGGAGCACCAGAGAAGACGGGACTTAATCGAGCTACTAAATAAATCCCCATTTTAACCATTGTTGCAGAGTGCAAATAAGCACTAACTGGTGTTGGTGCTTCCATCGCGTCAGGTAACCAAATATGAAATGGAAACTGTGCCGACTTGGTAAATGCACCCATAAGGATAAGTAACATAGCAGGGATAAACAAATTACTAGCTGCTACAACATCTGCTTGTGTAATAATTTCGGTTATTGTAAATGTACCTGTCATAACGTACAGCAAGGCGAAACCAGCGAGCATTGCAAAACCACCGGTTACGGTTATTAGCATCGACTTCTGTGCACCATAACGTGATTTCTCGCGGTGGTGCCAATAGCCAATTAATAAGGATGATGACAAGCTTGTTAATTCCCAAAATACATACATAACCATTAGATTTCCTGATAATACAACTCCGAGCATTGCACCCATAAACATTAGTAAATAGAAATAAAAGTTATGAAGTGCCTCCCCTTTTTTGGTTAAATAGAATATCGAGTATAAAACAACAAGTGCCCCTATTCCCGTAATCAGTAAACCAAATAATAAGGAAAGACCATCTAAATGGATATCAAAATTAATACCAAGTGAAGGGACCCAAGCTAATTTCCTAACAACAACTTCACCTGCTGAAAGTGTTGGAATAAAGCTTATCAAATAAGCAAACAAAATAGTTGGTAATATTAATACAAACCAACCCGTGTGAACTTTTGGTATTTTGTTGTATAACAACGGAACAATTAATGCCAATAAAAATGGTACTATAATTGCAATATGTAATGCAGACAAGAGCCTAGACCTCCTCAAATTAAAAAACTAATATTTTTCATAAAGTAGTAATCGATTATTTTATGACTCCTCTTTATATCAGACAATATAAAAAAGTATACATGATTTATTTTTTACTCGCAATTAACGAAACTGCTTAAGCATTGTATTTTTGACGTTATTATTAAATATGAAGAAACACAGCATAAAAAAATATTATTTTTTTTATTTTTCCACAATGTAAGCGCCATACATTACATAAATAAATCCGATCAGCAAGCTGATCGGATTTTAAAAACCTACAATTTAAAACGAGCAGTAACTTTATTTAAACTATCCGCTAGTTTTGCTAATTTACCTGAACTAGTTGCAACTTCTTCCATCGATGTACTTGTTTGTTCGATCGATGCTGCTGTTTCTTGAATTCCTGCAGCAGATTCTTCCGAAACGGAAGCAATCTCTTCAATTGCATTGTTCATTGTATCACTATTTTGGTTGATTAATTCTAAATTATTCGAGATATCACGAATACTTGTAGCCATATCATCTAATTCTACTTTCATTTTTTCAAATGTTTCTCCAGTTGACATAACTTGATTCATACCTTTCTCAACTTCTTTATGCCCACCTTCAAGCGAAGTAGTTACCAGTTTGGTTTCTTTTTGAATATTACCGACAATGCCTGTAATGTCCGTTACTGAAACACCCACTTGCTCTGCTAGCTTACGAACTTCATCCGCTACAACTGCAAACCCTTTACCATGTTCACCTGCACGCGCTGCTTCAATCGCTGCATTCAACGCCAATAAATTTGTTTGCTCTGCAATATCTTTTATAACACTTACTAGTTTTGAAATTTCTTTTGATTGTGCATCTAAACCTTTAACTTGGCTAACTGCATCTGTTACGACTTGGAATATTTGTCCCATTTGCATAATAGAGCTGTCCATCGATTGACTACCCTCTTTAGTTAAATCAATCACTTCCTGAGAAGATTGGTAAACTCGCTCTCCTTTTGAATTAGCCTCTGTTATTTTTTGTGAAAAATCTGCCATTGAACTCGCAAGATCAGTTGTTGTATCAGCTTGTGACTCAGCACCAGATGACAATTCTTCCATTGTCGTCGCAACTTGATCACTTGCTTCTCTCACCTCATTAGAAGATTGTGTCAACTCTTCACTTTGACTTGCAACAGATCCAGATACTTCTTGAATTTCCGCAACAATTTCTGTTAAATTCACCTGCATGCTGTTCATAGACTCAATTAACTGTCCAACTTCATCTCGTGATTTAACTTCTAGTGGTTCTATCGATAGATTACCATTAGAGATTTCATTCATTTGCTCACTTACAAGCTTAATCGGTTTCGTAATAATACTCGCTATAAGTAACGCAATCACCACTGCGATTACTAAAATCACTAAACCAACAACAAATCCTACTGTACTGTTTACTTCATTTTGAGCCAAAAGTTCATTACCAGCTTCTGTAATAATATTTTCTCTTGTTTCTACTAAGGAAGTGAAACCCTTTCTTATTTCTTGTGCGAATGGTTCTGCTGTATTTTGTAAGTACGTCTCTGCTTCAGCAACGTTTCCTTGATCATATGCATCAAAAATATTCTTTTCAACTGATTTCTGCCATTCCTGACTGTCCGTAATGAGTTGTTTTAGTTCCTCTGAATCGGAATAACTTAATACCTCTTCTTCTAATGCTATGCTAGTTTCTGTATATCCATTAAATAATTCTTTATATCTCTCATCACCAAACAATATATATGCACGCGCCAATCCTATACGCTCTACAATACTATATTTTAATTCTTCATCTGCAATTAATAGAGGCAATTGATAATCAGTAATATCCTCTGTATCTGTCTGAATAATAGTCGAAGAAACAATATTATACGTACTATAACCAAGAATCAATATTATAATTACTGAAAAACCAAGTAAAATTTTTGTCCGAATGGACTTGAACTGCGTTAATCTCTTCATGTTGACAATCCCCCATATTTTTATAATTATATCTTTTTTATTATCGGTTTTAATTCGGAAAGATGTATAGCTTTCCGAATATTTTCCGTTTTATTTCGACAAATTATTGACAAATAACTATTTACTTGCATTATTATAGAAAACGATGATAAACTACACCAATCTATTTTGGAGCGAAATATTTTATAAGGAAGGAATGGATCATGTCTATATTTCAGATGATTAAAACTACCGATAAACTAGACCAATTTATAACTCAAAATGAAATTGCCTTTCTCTATATTTCAAGACCAAATTGCAGTGTTTGTCATAGTTTATTACCTCAAGTAGAAAGAATTATGAGAGGATATCCAGAAATCACACTTGGACATATAGAAGTCGATCAATTACCTGAAGTAGCTGGTAGATTTTCAATTTTCACTGTACCTGTTCTACTATTATTTGTAGAAGGAAAGGAATATTTACGAGAAGCAAGAATCGTCCATCTTGAAGTGTTTGAAGAACGTTTAAATAAAATCTATCAAGGGGTAATCAACAAGAGTTAATATATTAAACGCATATATTTCCCTATTTTTATATTAACTAGATATCTATACCTATCCTTTCCATTTCTATTACGTATAGTAAAGTATATTCAATAGAAGGGAGGAATTATCTTGAATAGTATTATGAATACGGAACTTGATCAATGTGTATGTGACATTGTACAACAAATTGTTGATGCGCAAGATGAAGTAGCAAATAATAATAACCACTGTGTCACGAGTTGTGAAAAATCGATCCAACAATTACTTTCACCACAAACGGTAAATGGTACTAATACAACGATACCTTTCATTCTTTATTGTCAGGATTGTAAACCTTTTATTGGTAATGGCGTCTTTCAAGATGAGTTAGGGATGTCTGGAAACACCTACTTTGGTTGTGTAGAAACTCCTATTTTCCGCGCGAAGAAATTCATTGAAGGTAGTGATTGCTGTGTCAAACTAGAACTATTACTTCCAGTAACAGCTGGAGGATCTACTCCAGGTCCAGGCGGTCGCGATGTATGTGATTATTTCCCTGGCAATAGTATTAGGAATTTCCAATCAACTGGAATCTGTATAACTGTAGATTTAGATTGTTTCTGTAGTATCACTTGTCTTGCTCCAATTACACCTCTCCCCGTTTCTTCATTTACAATGAACGAAGAAGACTAAGTTTATCTTTAATAGGGTGCTCTACTTGAGCACCCTATTTTTTGTTTTGTATATTTTTTAAGGTATTTCAATTAAATCTTTCGTTGTAATCATGCCTAACAACTTTTCTTCGGGCTTACCATTTTTTGTGATTAACAATGCGTCAAGTCGCTTCGTTTGTTTAATTTGCTTTAGGAAAAAATGTTCAGCTTGATACATACTCATTGATTGATTAATAAATTTATAATTGTGTGCTCTATCATCATCTCTGATAATATCACTTACAGCTGTATGAAATAATTGATCAGCATTTTTTGTTACATGTTTAGACAACCAATGTGTAATCCCCTTATCCGTTAAGAGCCCTATTAATTCTTTGTTCAGATAAACTGGAAACTGTGAATAGTCGGTTTCATGAATAACGCGAAGAACATCACTTAAAGTATCGTTTGCTTGAATTTGACGCATTCTCTTAGAAAATCGTGGTATTACTAATTCTGGTGCAGTCAATTTCTTTTCAATGTTCTCCATTCTTACCACCACATCGTCATGCGGCTCAGCAATCGCATATTTCGTATTCGTCCGTTCATGAATAATAGCATTACGTAATTCTGCATATTCTATTAAATCATCTTGATAACGATCCACAATCGCATTCGATCGTTTTAACAATTGGACTGAGCGATAAAATGAAAGATGTCTTTTTTCATTAATTTCTTTATCAAAAAATGCTTCGATTTTATTAAAAGCAATGATAAACCGTTCTGAATTTTTCATTAGCATGTACTCCTCCCGCTTGAACTCTATTTGCTTATACTTTACACGTCATATTCATAGAAAACAAATAATGAATAGGTAAAATTATACTTTTAAGTTGTACATCGTTATGAATAATTGTATGATAATATTTATTGGCCTTATCAAGAGACTAAAACAGAAATAAAAATTCTATAGATTTTCAGGTGATAAAATGGAAATGGACGCATTAAAACAAGTTGAACAATTAGCATTAAAAAAACAAGAAACGTTTAAGAACAGTCGTCTTATCTATCTCACTCGCGCTATTCTCGCGAGCATGTTTATCGGATTTGGTGTTATTGTTGCCTTTAAAACAGGAAATTATTTTTATTTAGAAGGCTCACCTTTTGCATATCCAATGGCCGCAATTACCTTTGGTGCTGCGATTATCTTGATCGTCTATGGTGGTGGAGATCTTTTCACAGGTAACACCTTTTATTTTACAATAGCAGCATTGAATAAAAAAATGCGTTGGATAAATGTTTTTCGTATGTGGGGAATGACCTATTTAGGTAATATTATTGGTGCAATTGGCTTTGCCATCTTTATCTATTTAACTGGCCTTTTTGCAGATGGCAATGTAAGTACATTTTTAATGAGTGCAGCAGCCAAGAAAATGGACATTTCTTTTTGGGAACTGTTTTTCCGGGCAATATTGTGTAATTGGCTTATTTGTCTTGCCTTTTTCATTCCAATGAAGATGAAAGGTGATGGCGCAAAATTATTTGTGATGATGCTATTCGTATTTGGATTTTTCATTTCTGGGTATGAACATAGCATAGCAAATATGGTAACATTTTCTATCGCTTTAATATTAGAGCATCCAGATACCATTTCAATTAGCGGCGCAATTTATAACTTAATACCTGTCACAATTGGGAATATTATTGGCGGACACTTGTTAATGGGTTGGGTATATAATTATATTAACAAGCCCTATATGGACGTGAAATAGCAGTAAAAAATCTCGTTAAGTTCATTATCAAAATTGTATGCAACTGATAAATAGTAAAGAGATCACACAAATTGTGTGACCTCTTTTTTTAGCTCCTTTTTATCATATTGCTTAGATTTAATTTAATTAACTCAACTTTCTCACTTAAAAAAAAGCGCTAATCGTTTGATGTTATGAGTTTGGATTGTGTTCATTATAAAGCATGACACTATTTAAAAAAGTTGTTGATTACTGAATAACCATAGACTCTGTCGTAACTGTCTTGTTGATTTCCACTTCAGGCAGTCGCTTTCCGCGGGCAAGTCTTCAGCTAACTCCGAAAAGCAAAATGCACTTTCCGAAGTGGATCTTCAGATCTTGCTTTTCCCGCAGGAGTCGACTGTCTTACGCTACAATCAAATAGCATAATGCGGGAATCTGTTGTCAAAAGCACAATAAAACTTTATCAATAGCAGATAATATTTTAAATTTAATCTCTATCCAGCGTAGGAAGTAAATGGGTGAGACTCCTGTGGGAACAGCACAAGTCGAAGATCCACTTGGTGAAGCGTTTTTCTTTACCAAGTTAGCTGAGACTGTGCCCACGGAAAGCGAATCCATTTACTGACGTAGCGGGTAAGAGTCCACTCTTACGACTGAGTTTCTCTCAAGTGCGTCAGATAAAATGCAGATTTTGAAAGACCGTAAAGTTATGCCAAAGAAAAGTATAGTATATTTCCGGAACTGTATGTTAAATCATATTTTACTTTTTTAACGATACTTTCCAAAATTAAAAACATAAACAATCACTACTATGCATTGCATGTTAGTAAGAAGCATGCTAGGCTATTATGTATAACAAGATACTAATAAAGGTAGATGATTTGTTTGGCAATTCGAAGTCAGTTATATAAAGGGATTTTAGAAGGATGTATTTTAGCAATTATTTCACGACAAACAGTCTATGGTTACGAACTATCGATTAAATTGGCAGAACAAGGATTAGAGGTGAGTGAAGGATCAATCTATCCAATTTTATTACGTTTACAAAAAGAGAAATTAATTACCGGTGAAATGCGCAAATCAGTTAGTGGTCCGAATCGGAAATATTATACCTTAACAGAATCCGGTAAAGATGCACTTCAACTATTTAAACAAAATTGGGAGATGATTAAATCACCAGTTGATCAACTATTAAAGAAAGACGGTGAATAATGATGAAAGCAACAGAATTAATTGAAGAAAACAATCAAAAACGCAAACAATTAAATGAAGAGAATTTGTTTTATTATGAGGAAATGCTCGTATATCTTCGTCTCTCCTATCAAAAATCGGAACAAGCAACTGAAGAAATATTAACCGAGCTATTAGATCACTTACTAACAGCACAGGATCAGGGGCGGACAGCTGAGGATGTCTTCGGTGGTAATCCGAAACAATATGCAGATGAGATCGTTGGCGAATTACCAAAAATGCTTACGAAAGAACGGTTTACTTTTATTAACATTGGAATTTTATCGTTCTTATCTGCTGGTATTTTTGCCACTAGTACTATTAATCTTGTTTTATTTTATTTTTTTGAAATTGGTGAGTTATACAGAGTTACCCATCTTCCATCCATTCTTATAGAAGGTATTCTTTCCATCTTGTTTGCTTTTCTTTTTGTCTGGGTAATTGTTCATTATCTTCGTTGGACTACTTTTAAAAAGATTCATAAGGTAAAAGAATTTTTTATTCTTTGGCTACTTAGCATAATTACATTAGGTATGGTAGTTGTTATTTATTTATTTTTTCCTGATTTCGGTATTGCAATCGACATACCTTATTGGGTTCTTCTTTTCGCAAGTCTAGGTTTATTTCTAATTAATTGGCGTTTACTAAAAAAATAAAAGTTACCAATTAATGAAACGATTTACCTTTTTCTATCGTATGTATAGTAGACTACTTTTCTAGAGAGGAAGATATTTTTGAGACAATCACCAAAGGAACGGATTGCAGCAGATGCAATCAAGGCTTGGCAATTAAATGCCACACTAATGGCACTCATTCCACTTATCGTTACGATTGCCCTATTTATTTTGGCAAACATTTTTACGTTTTCTTATTGGTATGCGATTGGCTTATTAGCACTAACATTAGTAGAGAGTATTGTTACTATTTTAATTATTCCAAAGATTCGTTGGAACCGATGGCGTTATCAAATCTATGATCAAGAGATTTATATTCAAAACGGCATTCTGATTGTCACGCGTACACTTGTACCGATGATTCGTGTCCAACATGTCGATACCAAGCAAGGGCCGATTCTAAAAAGATATGGCTTAGCAAGCTTAACAATTTCAACAGCAGCTACAACACATGAAATACCAGCACTACTGGAAGATGAAGCATATGCCTTACGTGATCAAATAGCTGAGTTAGCGAGGGTGGAGCAAGATGATGTCTGAAGCAAAAAGACTGCATCCAGCGGCAATAATTTTTCGTGCAATAAACGCGATAAGACAATCTATCTTTGGCTTACTTCCGATTATTTTATTAGCATCTAATGATGGACTCTTTAAATATGTCATTCTAGGTGTTGTCGTTCTAACCGTTGTTTTCATCATTTTTAGTGTTATAGGTTGGATGAAATTCACGTATCAACTTGACGAAGATCAATTACGGATTGAACAAGGTATTTTTATACGTAAAAAACGGACGATTTCTAAAAATAGAATTCAATCGATAGACTTATCTCAAAATGTTATCCATCGTATTTTCGGATTAACAAAGGTACAAATTGAAACAGCCGGTAGTGATCAAGATGTTGATGCAGCACTTACTGCGGTAACATTTACGGAGGGGCAATGGTTACATGATCAATTAAAAGCAAAGCGACCTACCGTAACTAACAGTGACGAGCACCTCGTTGCAGACGAAAGTAAGCCTGAGATCGATTATCCATCTCGCACGATTTCGTTTCAAAAATTATTTATTGCAGGATCAACATCTGGTAGTTTTGGGATCATTCTAGCTTTACTAGCCTTCCTTTCATCTCAGGTTGAAACGCTTATTCCAGATAAAATCTATCAAGATACAACCACTTGGCTCGTATCACAAGCGATTGAAACAATTGTGATACTATCGATCCTTTTCTTTATTGGTATTTGGCTTGTTGGTATTGTAGGTACGATAATTAAATACGGCAATTTCACAATTACGAGATATGAAGAGGAGTTATATATTACACGTGGTTTGTTAGAAAAGAAACAGACAACAATTCCGTTGAAACGAATCCAAGCTGTAGGTATTACACAATCCATTATTCGCCAACCGTTAGGGTTAGCAACAATTTTTGTTGAGATTGCTGGTGGGGAAACAGATAAACAAGAAGGCACAAACACGATTCTGTTTCCTTTATTACGCAAAAATAAGATACACGACTTTTTAAATGAAATAATTCCAGAGTATAGTGACCTACCGGAGAACTATACGGCCTTACCAAAACGGGCGTTACCTTATTATCTTATTCGTTCGATTTGGATTCCCTTACTTGCAACAATTGCTGTAGGTATCTTCTTTATCGATTGGATATGGATTCCTATTATCGTACTAGCATTATCTATTTTGTTAGGTGTCCTGACTCACCGGACAAATAGTTTCAATCTGACAGAATCAATGTTAACGTTGCAGATGCGTCAGCTCTCAAAAGAAATTATTATGCTGAAACAAAAGCGTATTCAAGCTTTTGAAAAGAAACAACATATCCTTCATCGTAAACAAAATCTTGCCTCGTTGAAAGGTTCTATTCTTAATAATTTTTTCGGAAGGGACTATAGACTATCTGAGCTTGAAGAAGAAGATGTCGATCGAATCGCAGATTGGTATTCTTATACAGAAAAACAGGGTTCCGACTAACTTGTCGTTGCCCTGTTTTTTATTTGGTTTGGCCATTTTGTGTTAAAAAGATTGCTACACACTGTGCGTCCCACTGGGTACCTGCCCCACTTCTAATAATGTCATATGCGCGCTCTTTTGGCATCGCATTTCGGTACGGCCTTGTTTGATGTCATCGCATCAAATGCGTCAGCAACTGCAATAATTCGACCAAATAAAGGTATATGTTCCCCTTCTAATTGATCGGGATACCCTTTACCATCAAACCGTTCATAGTGTGATCGAACACCAGGCAGCATTTTCTCCATTGCGTCTTTCTCTTTTAGAGAGAGTACCATATGATTAAACCCATCTATTAGTTTTGAAAAATCATTTGAATAATTATCTTCTGCACCCACAGCAAAATTTCCTGCTTGTACTTTTTTCATCGAGACTTGCAATTCTGTAATTGGATCTTGAATTGATTTAGCAAATAACCATGCACTCAAAGAGGCGAACAATATACTCATGACAATAATTGCTCCAGCCCAGTTCCAATAATCAGCAGCTATATCAGGTGCCACCTCTTCTAAACGAATTTGAGCAGATACCGTAAATAATAATATTGGCGAAACACCAATCACTAAAGCGCTAGCTATTAACGTTTTTCTAATCGTAACAAATATATAACCATGAGTGGATAATTCAATTTGGTGAATCGTCCTTGCTTTTTTTCTTATTTCAGCTAAAACTGGTTTAATTGCTTCAATCGTCAAATAATATTCAACAAGTCCATGCATAAGGGCAACTAAGGCAGAACCAATATACGCATATACGACATATTGATAGGAAACATGTAAGATTCCCATTTGAATAAATAGAATAGAGATAGCTCCAGCTGGTATCGAAAATCCAAGGAAATGTGGTAACAAAATTCTGCGCACAGTTAAAAATGGAAAGCGGTGTGTTTGTTTATAGGCTGCAGTAATTTCATCCATTGAAAGTTCCTGATCGGACGTCGCAAACTTGATCATATGTAGGTCTTTGTGGAGAACATATAATTCTGCTCCCATCATGACAACAAGCGAAACGAGAATAGTCGCGATCATAACAGATAGCTCAATTTCTGGAATCTCTAATGTTGTAAAAATAAACGTTCCCCCGACTAGTAGGACAGCAATGAAGGAACCAATTAAATAATTTATAATAATACGCCGAACAAACTGGTGATAAACGTGCATTGATACACCTACTTCTCATGTTTGTAAATAGAGAAAGTTCCGCATATCTTAGCGGAACCCTCTTTA
Organism: Paraliobacillus sediminis; assembly: GCF_003426055.1. Lineage (NCBI taxonomy): Bacteria > Bacillati > Bacillota > Bacilli > Caryophanales > Bacillaceae > Paraliobacillus > Paraliobacillus sediminis. The sequence goes on along the minus strand of NZ_QJSI01000003.1, from coordinate 69,945 downwards.
TGTTGTTTGTGATCATTTGATTGCGTTTGTGATCAATCTATTGGATTTGTGAGCATTTAATCGTGTTTGTGATCAACTAGATCAAATACCTATCAAATTAATAAACATTCATTCTCATAAATAAATGTATATTGTATATCTATAAATAAATAGTATGAGCTGGATAATGGATAGCTAAATGTTCGGATTAATTCTCTTGTCTCAATATCTGAGTAAATGTCAGACAATATGCCTTTTTTCCATATTTTCATTTGCATCATATTTTCTAGGAAATAGGGACGGAATGCCCAGTTTGAACCTTTTCGATCAGTCTCAATTTGCCAACTTGTTGTTTGTTTTCTAAAGTTAGCGGACACTTGTTGACCATTACTATCACAAACATACATCCGAAAGCTTTCTTGATTAAAATTACTTGTTACCACCTCGATAAATCCATCAACATTTTCCGGGTCTTTCCACTGTGGTAGTAACTGTTTAAGTTTTTCTTCCCAAGATAAAATATAACCTAAACGCTCTTCAATCAACGATTTCTCCCGTTGGATATATTCCGATACTTTTTCACTAATATTCACGTTTACTGTCTCGGTCGAACCAAGTTCAAAAGCAGGTTTGGCAAGATAGAAACCCTGATAATAACGGCCGCCATTCTTCCAAGCAAAGTATTCTAAGAAATCATCTTCAATGTTCTCAAACAATAAGGCAGCACCGATTCGATGTGCTAACATTGCAAGTGAATACATGATGTCTTGAAATCCTTCCTCCTTATAGCTGCCAATTATCCGTGTATCAATTTTTAACATATGTGGTTCTAGTTGACGAATCCGATCTATATTAGCACTTTTGGCACCAACATGATCAATCGCAATTTGAATCCCATATGTTTTATAATAAAGTAATAAATGATTTATATTCTCAAAATCTTCGTCTATGTCTTCTTCTGTCACTTCAATCACAATTCGATTCATAGCAAAGCCTTCTTTTTCAAACAATAGCAATGCTTGTAATAAATCTTCGCCGTCATTGACAAGTAATTGTTTGGCATTACGATTTATACATAAAAAAGACGTTTGATCAGTTGCCAACATTTCTCTGATTGCAATATGTAAGAGATGTTGATCAACTTCAACTTTAAATTCAGCTGGCACTTCTAGGTCATGAAAAAAATCACCTAAACTTATCCATTCCTCACCATTATAAAAACGACCTAATACTTCATAACCCGCAATCGTATGGGTTATGGCGCTAAAAATAGGCTGATACGCTGGTTTTACACGATCTAAATCTCCGACAATATCTAACGGATCCATGTACTTTCCCTCCTTCACAACACTACTATTGTATCATAAAAAGCAGTGATAATTTGCTGAAAAAACTGTCATTTTAATAATTATCAGAAAATTTAAATAATAAACAAACAAGTAAAAGGAGCAATGACTGCTACCATCATCGCTCCTTTCATAGTTACTTACTCAACTTTCTCACCAAGACTGTTTTAAGTTTGGCTTATATCTGTTATATTACATGACAATGTTTATGACTAAATTTCCATAAACTGCGACATTACGTAACAGCTTAATTCGCTCTGGAAATACACTTCGCTTTCCGCAGGCACGTCTTCAGCTAACTTCGTAAAGCAAAAAGCGCTTTACGAAGTGGATCTTCAGATCGCGCTGTTCCTGCAGGAGTCGTAGTGTATTTCCGTCGCTTACTATTTCAACCATAACAGGCCTTTTGAATATTTTCATATAGTTCACTGATTGCCAAAATCACAATATAACTTTTGATAAAATAGATAAGGCATTTCCTTGTTGTATTAGTAATGCTAACCAGCGGAGGAAAAATGCGAGACTCCTATGGGAAAGGAACAGTCTGAAGACCCCGCAGTGAGCGCTTTTTGCTCGCGAGGAGGCTGAAGCGTTCCCCATGGAAAGCGAGTGTTTTTACGCAGCGGCATATTAACACGGAACTTATAAAGAATAGAACGAAATCTCGATGAAGTGACGTCGCATTTCCTCTTAAGTTCGTAAGTTGAAACGTAATGATGCTTACGTAAGGAGTACGAAGTCAACTTCAACTTTGGAATAGACTTCCTTGTTAGACCTAGACTTAAATGCCTATTTCACTCTGTTAAAATTAAGTTACTTATCTATATTGGTATATATTTTTTTAAAATAGCGGTAAAACACATAATTTAATAGGATACCAATAACCAATAGAACCTCTATAACAATTAAAAGTAAATTATCTTGGAACCTTGAAACTAATAAATAACCAAATCCGATACATACGAGTAACTGAAATCCACCCATCACTAAAAAAACCTTATATTTGAAAAAATCTTTCAATTTTAAAAGCCCCCAACTAAAATAGTATCTTCCTTCTGCTATTTTAGCATAATTATTTCTACTGGCTACACTTTTATAACGAGGTTCGTGTTACTCTCTCTTTTTTTTGAAAACAGCTAACTCATACGCATCAATAGTTACACAAGAATCTAGTAAACAGCTTATCTCTGTCACTGTTTCCCTTTTGTTGCTTAGTGATTTTTCCCATCTTCCAAGCGCTGGCATCTCTACTTTGATCGTTTCATTCGTTGGATTTATAAAAACAACCAAATCTTCATCCGCTCCTGCTAATAGAAAGCCTAATGCCGGATTTTGAGCACGAATAATATGCAAGCGATGTTCAATTTCTTTTGCATTTCCAAGTCGTAGTAAACGGTGTGCTTTTCTGAATTGGATTAATTGCCTGACCCACTGCACATTTTGGTCTTCTATCTCGCGCTGTGACCAATCCAATTGATTAATCTGATCACCTGATAGATAACTATTTTCATCGCCCTTCTTTGTCCGAAAAAATTCCTGTCCTGCATGGATAAATGGGATACCTTGGGATAGTAATGTTAATCCTGTTGCTAATTGATGCATCTGTTTTTTATTTTCATTTGAAGTTGTCGGATTTGAAAGGTCTAATCGATCCCACAAGGTGTGATTATCGTGACACTCGACATAATTTACAGATTGTAACGGGTCAGAAAACAGTGAATTTCCAAATCGTTGATCAGAGGAACCTGCAACGAGTTGTGGCATTTTTTCATTATACATACCATTGCCATTGACGTACCCTGTGTCTAATTGATCAAATAATTTTCCTTTGACAACATCTCGAAAGGAATCATTAAAAAAGCTAATACCCATTAAATGATCACTTTGATTCGTGGAGGATTTTTGTTTAGGTAAAAGCGGTGTGTCTAATTCCCATCCTTCACCTAGCAACAGAATCGGACGATCTTCTTGGTTACATCGCTCACGAATTGCCTGCATCGTTTCCACATCGATTATCCCCATTAAATCAAAGCGGAAACCATCGACAAGATATTCGCTTAACCAATAGTCGACACAGTCCAGAATAAATTTACGAACCATTACTCTTTCTGTCGCAAGGTCGTTGCCTGTACCTGTTGCATCGCTAACTTTACCATCCGGTTGATATCGAAAAAAGTAGCCAGGTAGTACTTTTTCAAAATCAGAATTTTCATGATCATAAACATGGTTAAATACGACATCTAAAATGACGGACAATCCTTCTTTATGAAAGGCATGAATCATTTCTTTACATTCCTTGACACGCAAAACTGGGTCGCATGCATCTGTCGCAAAACTTCCTTCTGGCACAAAATAATGCAGTGGATCGTACCCCCAATTATAGCCTTCACTAGGATTCAATTCGTCTACTCGTGCAAAATCCTGAAGCGGTAGGAGTTGAACGTGGGTACAACCTAATTCCCTTATATAAGACAAACCTGTCGAATAACCAGCAGGATTCGTCGTGTTTAATTCAGTTAGTCCAAGAAATTTGCCGCGATTGCGTTCAGTGACACCACTTTCTTCCGCACTTGTCGCATCCCGGACATGAAGTTCATAAATAATCGCATCCGCTTTTGACACAGGCGCATACGTTTCATTTCTAAAATCTACCGGGTCTGTCCGGCGACTATCTAAAACGACACTCTCTATACCATTTGGTGTCAGCCCTTTTGCATAGGGATCGTTGATTTTGTTTTTTTCTCCATTAACTGTAATTAAAAAATAATAACGTGCTAAATGATAGTCTCCACGTACGGCAACTGTCCAAACGCCATTTGGCTTTTTTTGCATGAGATATTCTTTCTGATTTAAGCTAAGTACCATATTTGTCGCTGTTGGTGCCCAAATCGAGAAGGACGTTTTTCTACGTGAATAGTTCACGCCAAGTAAGGCCTCACGTGCATCGTATTTTTCCTCAAAAATGTCCGTACGAACAATTCCTCTTGGATAGATCGGCAATTCCATGTCTATCCAATATAGAGTCATTTCCTCATCACTATTTGCACTTTGCTCGAGTATAATGATCACTTCTTTTTCGTTCCAATCCATTGATTCGATAGCATAGATCTGCTGCTTATCTTTTATAACTGGCTTTATTGTTGTATGTTGTAGTACCTCTGTGAATACAACACGTATTTTATTTGGTTCGTCCAACCATGCGCAGTTTTTTTTCATTTGTTTGTCCTCATTTCTACATACTAGATAATCTTAAATTAGGTTATAAAGTATCGATCAAACACGTATATCTAACTATAAGAGAACTGTTCCACTGCAAATGATTATGCCAGCATAAACTAAAATATTTCTCTTTTTACAGTTTGTTTAAAATTTAAATACATCTTTTCCCAGGGGGGTTCCATGTCAACTTTCATATCTGATCCAGATGTGTTTTTATTTCATCAAGGCACTAACTATTATAGTCATCAGTTACTCGGTTGCCACCAAGAAATACAAAATAATAAAAAAGGGCTACGTTTCATTGTCTGGGCACCCCATGCGGTTTCACTTGCGGTTGTTGGTGATTTTAATAACTGGACTGGTAACGATTATCCGTTAGAGCGCTTGAATCAATCTGGACTTTGGGTTGGGTTCTTCACAACGATCATGCCTAATGTTTGCTACAAATACCAGATCACAACATCAGATGGTGCCGTTTTATTAAAAGCAGATCCGTATGCACAACAAGCCGAAGTTCGACCACGGACCGCTTCAATAACGCCTACTCCTGATCTGTATAGGTGGCAAGATGCACAGTGGGAACGGAAAAAACAAACGTATCACTCTTATCGTGAACCGATTCTCATTTATGAAATGCATCTCGGCTCTTGGCGAACAAAGGAAGATGGTAGTCTTTATTCATATAAAGAACTAGCCGAACAATTAATTCCGTATGTAAAAGAACTTGGTTATACACATATTGAATTACTACCACTTGCAGAGCACCCATTTGACTTATCATGGGGCTATCAAATTACTGGCTACTATGCCGTGACAAGTCGTTTCGGTAGTCCGAATGATTTCAAATATTTCGTTGATCAATGCCATCAACATGATATTGGTGTGATCATGGACTGGGTACCTGGTCATTTTTGTAAAGATGCCCATGGTCTACGGCAATTTGATGGGGAAGCTTTATACGAATACGCAGATCCAAGAAAGGCTGAAAAAAAGTCATGGGGTACCCTTACCTTTGATTTTGGTCGACCAGAAGTACAAAGCTTTCTTATCTCAAATGCAATCTTTTGGTTAGATAATTATCACATCGACGGGCTCAGAATTGACGCAGTCGCCAGTATGGTGTTCCTCAATTTCGACCGGCAAGATGAGACAGAACAACTGACAAATAGTTTTGGTGGTAATGAGAATTTAGAGGCACTTGCTTTTCTGAAAAAATTAAATGAAGTTGTCTTTAAATTCTTCCCAAATGTATTAATGATGGCGGAAGATAGCTCAGATCTTCCTGGCATCAGTAAACCAACCTATCTCGGTGGCCTTGGTTTTAATTTCAAATGGGATATGGGCTGGATGAACGATATGTTGCAGTATATGGAATATGATCCTGTTTATCGGAAATGGCACCATAATCTACTAACCTTTTCATTTATGTATATGTACAGTGAAAACTTTGTCCTACCGCTTTCTCATGACGAAGTTGTACATGGAAAGCGTTCCTTGTTAAACAAAATGCCTGGTGATCAGTGGCAACAATTTGCTAATCTACGGCTACTTTTTGGCTTTATGATGGTACACCCTGGCAAAAAGTTAATCTTTATGGGGGGCGAATTTGGTCAGTATATCGAATGGCGAGACCAACATGAACTCGACTGGTTGCTATTAGAATACCCGCTTCATACCCAATTACTTGACTATGTTAAAGCACTTAATCATTTCTATCGTAATACACCATCTCTTTTCACACTAGACCACGATCCAAATGGGTTTGAATGGATTGATGCAGATAACGTCGATCAAAGTATTATCGCTTTCAAGCGTAAAAGTAACGAGGCTTCCGAAGCTGTTTATATCGTATGCAATTTCACACCAAACGTGCATTACGATTACAAAATCGGTGTAACAGAACCAGGTAAATACTACGAAATATTTAATTCTGATTCTTCAATTTACGGTGGATCAAATCAATGCAATACAGACTTACATGACAGTTTCCCAACAGAATGGCATGGTAAATCAGACCATATTAAAGTGAAAGTACCACCTTTAGCCATCTGTGTTTTTAAACACGATAAGGTCTTATCTTTGGAGGTGGATTGACCATGAAAAAAGAATGCGTGACGATGCTATTAGCAGGTGGGGTCGGAAAACGATTAGGATTATTAACGAAGAATCTAGCTAAACCTGCCGTCCCTTTTGGTGGAAGATATCGGATTATTGACTTTGCATTAAGTAATTGCTTAAACTCTCATATGCATACAGTTGGTGTACTCACCCAATATTCTCCACTGGAGCTCCATAAACATATTGGTGTTGGAAAACCGTGGGACCTAGACCGGATGCATGATGGATTAACGACCCTTTCCCCTTTTATTGAGAACAACGGCGGGAACTGGTATCTTGGCACAGCCGATGCGATCACCAAGAACATTAACTATATTGAAGGCTACGATCCAGAGTATTTACTCGTCATTTCTGGTGACCATATTTACCATATGGACTATGATAAATTGTTGCAACATCATAAAGAGAACGAGGCAGACGTAACCATTTCCGTTCTTGAAGTACCATGGAATGAAACATATCGGTTTGGCATACTCAATACAACCGATGATCTCCGAATCTATCAATTTGACGAAAAACCAGTTGATGCAACTAGTAACCTAGCATCAATGGGTATCTATATTTTCAACTGGAAAGTCTTAAAACAGTATCTTCTGCAGGATGCACAACTAGCCGATTCTGAACACGATTTTGGCAAGAATATCTTACCGACAATGCTCGCTGATAATCGCTATCTCTGCGCCTACCAGTTTGAAGGGTACTGGAAGGATGTTGGCACGATTCAAAGTTATTGGGAAGCACATATGGATTTGTTTGATAAGGATTTAGCACAGTTATTAAGTAATAAAGACTGGTCGATCTATTCACACGATTCGCAATTCCCACCACAACTGATTGACGAGAACGCACTAGTCCGTCGTTCCCTCGTAAATAATGGGTGCATGGTTTCTGGAACCGTTGAAGAATCTGTTTTGTTTGAAAATGTTGTGATTGATGCGGGTGCAGTTATTCGGCAGGCAATCCTTCTTCCAGGTGTCCGGATTGGAGAAAATGTGCAACTAGAACGTGTGATTGTCCAAGAGAATGTCTCGATCCCTCCTGGCACGAAAATTATCGCAAGTCCAGATGAAGAGCCAATTGTTTTATCAAATGAAAAAGTAAAAGCCATGTGAGGAGGTGCATATAATGGACACAATGATGGGTTTAATTAATTTAGAGCATGAACAAGATTTCTTAGATGAATTAACCTATTTTCGTAGCGGTGCTTCTGTACCATTCGCTGGGCGCTATCGCTTAATTGATTTCACTTTATCTAATATGGTTCGCTCGAACATTCAAGAAGTAGCCATTTTTGCTCGAAGTAAATATCGCTCCCTTATGGATCATCTTGGGTCTGGTGCAGATTGGGACTTAGATCGACGACATGGTGGGCTATTTATTCTCCCACCAGATTGGAATGATCCGACTGATATTTCTAAAGGCGATTTAAAACATTTCCACAACAATATTGATTATTTTAAACGTGGCAAGTCAGATTATGTCTTAATAAGTGGCAGCCAATTCATTTCAAATACGGTTTACGATGATCTGTTCCAGTTTCACCTTGAAAGAAAAGCAGATGTGACACTTTTAACAACATCATACGAAAAGTCACTGCCAGAACATAGCGCTTGTATGAAGGTAGATCAAGATAATAAGCAATGGGTGACGGGTCTTTCAAATGATATCAAGAACCCTTGTATTTTTACCGGGGTTTATGTGCTACACAAAGATCTTTTACTCCAACTCATTGATGATTGTATTGCCCATTACAAAGGCCATTTCTTTTTGGATGGCATCAAGGCGAATCTTGAACGGTTACACATACAGGCCTATCAGTATGATGGATACAGTGCGATTGTTAACTCTGTCTCGAGTTATTATCGTAATAATATGGCCTTACTCGAAAAAGAAGCTTATAAAGATTTGTTTTTCACAGGGGAACATGTATTGACCAAGGTTGGTAATCAGGCACCAACCACCTATCATGATCAGGCAGACGTCACAAACTCCTTAATTGCAAGCGGTTGTGAGATTACTGGAGAAGTGACGAATAGTATCTTATTTCGGGGTGTCAAAGTTAATGAGGGAGCGATTATTAAAGATTCGATCATTATGCAGCGTTGCATCATTGAAGGTGGTGCCCATCTAGAAAATGTCATCCTAGATAAGGATGTAACGATAACAAGGAATCAAGAACTTCACGGTGCAAAAGAGCAACCTTTCGTAATTGCAAAACGACGAAAAGTATAACGAAAGAAAGGAGCACGAACAATTGGTTGATAACATCTTATTTATCGCATCGGAGTGTACACCTTTTGTAAAAACTGGTGGATTAGCGGATGTGGTTGGCTCCTTACCACAGGCGCTCAATCAAAATGAAAATATAAAAGTATCTGTCATCCTACCACTTTATCAAGAAGTTATCGAACAGTGGCAGGACGAATTAGAACAGGTTGGTTCTATTTTCGTACCTGTTGGCTGGCGTGACCAGGAGGCAAGTCTCTATAAATTAACCCAACAGAACATCGTCTATTATTTTATTGGAAACGACTACTACTTTACCCGTAAAGGTGTCTATGGGTATTATGACGATGGCGAGCGCTTTGTTTTTTTCTGTCAGGCCGTAATCGATGCAATTCCCAAACTGGATTTCCAACCGAACATTCTACATGCACATGACTGGCAAGCGGGTTTAGCACTAGCATTCGCAAAAATTCACCAACCAATTAAGCCATTAAAAACAGTATTCACGATCCACAACATCAAGTACCAAGGCATTATGCAAATCGATGCTTACCAGGATTTATTCAACTTACCATCTAGTCACATTAGTGGCATAGAATGGAATGGTCTAATAAATTGCATGAAAGCTGGTCTATTTCATGCCGATAAAATTACTACCGTAAGTCCGAGCTACGCCGACGAAATTAAAACACCTTACTACGGGGAAGGTCTGTATCCTCTATTGAATGAACGCCAAAACGATTTAGTGGGCATTATTAATGGGATTGACTTAGATGAATATGACCCAATGACAGATCCGCATCTCCCCTACAATTATGCGTATTCACGATTAAAGAAAAAAAAGAATAAAAAATATATCCAGGAAAAACTGGGCCTTCCGATCGATGATCAGGTCCCAATGTACGTCATGGTCACCAGACTAGTCGAACAAAAAGGGCTTCATTTACTCGAGGCAATTATTGATACATTTTTACAAGAGGATGTGCAATTTGTCTTATTAGGCACTGGCGATTACGCGTTTGAAAACTATTTCTACCATGCAGCAGAAAGAAATAAAGATAAATTAGTAACCTATCTAGGTTTTGATGAAGGATTAGCACGACAACTTTATGCCGCAAGTGATTTCTTTGTGATGCCTTCCTTGTTCGAACCATGCGGCTTGTCGCAACTGATCGCCCTTCAATATAAATCTGTACCAATTGTCAGAGAAACAGGCGGCTTAAAAGACACTGTAACACCCTACAATGAAATAACACAAACTGGAAATGGATTTAGCTTTTCGAATTATAATGCCCACGAATTGTTAGACATAATGCGTTATTCCTTACAGATCTATCATGATCCGGATCAATGGGCTTCCTTGCTAAAAAACACGAACAAAAGTCAGTTTGGCTGGGCAGATTCCAGTCATGCATATGCCGAACTATATCAAACGCTGATTGATGATTTGTAACTTTAGGAGGTGTTTAACCATTGGGGAAACCTACCGTCGATCAATTTATCTTATTGATCAAAAATAAACTGAAACAGCTTTACGAGAAAAAAATCAATGAGGCATCACCAGCTGAAATATATGAGACGATTTGTGCGATTGTTAACGAAGAAGTAAAGAAAGATTGGCTTCATACCGAAGCTGCTTATTCACATAGAAAACCGAAACAAGTCTATTATTTATCAATGGAATTTCTAATTGGACGCTTGCTAAAAAGCAATTTATTAAATACAGGTATGTTACATATTTGTAACGACGCCTTAACTGCTCTTGATTTGTCACCTGAAACCATTTATAAAGAAGAACAAGACCCTGGATTAGGAAATGGTGGATTAGGACGCTTAGCTGCTTGCTTTTTGGATTCCTTAGCAACCCTCCACTATCCAGGTCACGGATTTGGTATTCGCTATCGATATGGCATGTTTGAGCAACGATTTATCAATGGCTACCAAACTGAACTTCCAGATTATTGGTTAAAAGATCCCTATCCATGGGAAACACGAAAAGCCGATGAAGCGTTTGAAATACAGTTTGGTGGGACGGTCCATATGCTTGAACAAGCTGATGGAACGCTTGAATTCAAGTATGAAAACACCGATAAAGTGTTAGCTGTTCCTTATGATGTCCCAGTAGTTGGTTATCAAAATAAGGTCGTCAACACACTACGTTTATGGAATGCCGAGCTACCCGCTTCAGCGAACCAATCGCTTATCGATAAGGATCAGTCTAGCTATTACAAAGAATTAAAACATAATCATGCAATTGAGCAATTATCCGGGATGTTATATCCAGATGATTCGAACGACTATGGCAAAAGACTGCGAATTAAGCAACAATATTTTTTAGTAGCCTCAAGTCTACGAAAAATCATAACCGACTATAAAACACACAACCGACTACCACTCATCCACCTACCAAAGAAAGTAGTCATACAAATAAATGATACCCACCCTAGTCTAGCGATACCAGAATTAATGCGGATATTGATGGATGAAGAAGGATTAAGTTGGGAAAAGGCTTGGGATATTACCACACACGTTTTTGCCTATACGAACCACACGATCATGCATGAAGCATTAGAAAAATGGCCAATCCAGATGATGGAAAGCTTGCTCCCTCGCCTTTACATGATTATTGACGAAATCAATGAACGCTTCTGCCAAGGCATTTGGTTTGACCATCCAGCATTACGCGACGAGATACCTGGTATGGCTGTGATCGCAAATGATCAGATCCATATGGCACATCTCGCCATAATCGGCAGCTTTAGTGTGAATGGTGTTGCCAAATTGCATACCGATATATTAAAAACAAAAGAAATGAAAAACTTTTATAGCCTTTTTCCAGAACGTTTTAATAACAAAACAAATGGTATTACGCATCGTCGCTGGTTACTAATGTCAAATCCACGATTAACTGATCTGATTACCGAAACAATTGGACATCGCTGGTTACGCCGGCCTCGTGAATTGACCCAACTACTTCGTTATATAAAAGACAAAGCCTTACTCGAAAAACTAGAACAAGTAAAGAAGAAGAATAAACAAGATTTAGCATCCTATATCCACCAAACAACTGGCATCTTAGTGGATGATCAATCGATTTTTGATGTCCAAATTAAACGACTACATGAATACAAACGGCAGTTACTCAACATTTTTCATGTCATGTATTTGTATAATGAACTAAAAGCAAATCCTAGCCTAGACATCACACCACGCACATTTATTTTCGGTGCCAAAGCAGCACCAAGTTATTATTTTGCAAAAGAGGTAATTAAACTAATCAACACTGTTGCCTCCGTTGTTAACAATGACCCTGTAATAAAAGATAGGATTAAAGTCGTTTTCCTTGAAAATTACAACACTAGTTTAGCAGAAAAAATCATTCCCGCAGCTGACTTAAGTGAACAAATTTCAACTGCTGGAAAAGAAGCATCAGGAACTGGCAACATGAAAATGATGATGAATGGTGCCCTCACAATCGGGACATTAGATGGAGCAAACATTGAGATTAAGAACCACGTCGGTAATTCAAATATTTTTATTTTCGGCTTACAGGCTGAGGAAGTTTTCAACTATTATCAAGACGGCACGTACAATCCCAATGAAATTTATCAAAATGACGAACGCATTACGCAAATAATGGATCAGCTAAGAAGTGGCGCATTCGGCCGTGACGTCGAATTCACTGATATCTATTACCACCTCCTCTCCACTAATGATCCATACTTTATTTTAAAGGATTTTGACAGTTATGTAGAAACCCAGCAAATGGTTGACCGCAATTATCGCGATCCAGATAAATGGTTCTCAAAAACACTGATCAACATCGCGCATTCCGGCAAATTTTCAAGCGACCGGACAATCCAAGAATATGCGACAGGTATTTGGAAACTTCAAAAACAATAGGAAGCAAGGGGCGCTGTGAATTTACGATGGCGCCTCTTTTTATTGTGTTGTGCGGATGATTTTTGTGATTAAATTGTGTTTGTGATTAAATTTCGGGTGTTTGTGATCATTTGATCGGCGATGTGATCAACTGTTTGCGCTTGTGATCATTTCGTGACGTTTGTGATCAAACAATCGCCATTTGTGATCAAATCATTAAATTTTTAAATCTTTCCTTTTGACACTGCATTGAAAATAAGGTATATTACCAAATGGGCGAACAATTATTGTTAACCTTATATTTAATATTCGTATTTAGAGGTGTTTATAATGGAAAATGTATTCGATTACGAAGATATTCAATTAGTTCCAGCAAAATGTGTGGTAAATAGCAGATCTGAATGTGATACATCTGTTACATTAGGTGGCTATAGCTTTAAATTACCAGTAGTTCCTGCAAACATGCAAACAATTATTGATGAAAAGATTGCTTTATATTTAGCCGAAAATGGTTATTTCTATATTATGCATCGTTTTGAAACAGACAAGCGCATCGCTTTTATAAAAGATATGCAAGCACGTAAATTAATCGCTTCGATTAGTGTCGGCGTAAAAGAAGAAGAGTATCACTTTGTCGAGCAATTAGCGAAAGCGGAACTTGTCCCTGAATTTATTACAATTGATATTGCACACGGTCATTCTAATGCAGTAATTGAAATGATTCAGCACATTAAGAAACACTTACCAACAACTTTTCTTATTGCCGGCAATGTCGGAACTCCTGAAGCGGTAAGAGAATTAGAGCACGCAGGTGCTGATGCAACAAAAGTTGGTATCGGACCAGGAAAAGTTTGTATTACAAAAATTAAAACAGGCTTCGGTACTGGTGGTTGGCAGTTAGCCGCACTACGTTGGTGTTCGAAAGCCGCAAGTAAACCAATTATTGCAGACGGTGGAATCAGAACCCATGGTGACATAGCAAAATCCGTTCGATTCGGCGCATCTATGGTCATGATTGGCTCTTTATTCGCTGGCCATGAAGAATCACCAGGAGAAACAATCGAACAAGATGGCAAACTGTTTAAAGAATACTTTGGCTCCGCTTCAGAATTTCAAAAAGGCGAAAAGAAAAATGTTGAAGGCAAAAAAATGCACGTCGAATATAAAGGGCCTCTCCAAGACACATTAGATGAAATGGAGCAAGACCTACAATCATCTATCTCCTACTCAGGTGGTAGTAAACTAGAAGCTATTCGCAATGTCGACTACGTTGTTGTGAAGAACTCCATCTTTAATGGAGATAAAGTATATTAAATCGAAACGGGAAAGAACTAGTTTGTTAGTTCTTCCCGTTTTTTAGCTATCAATAAACCTTCTTATCGCTGGATTACCTCTCAGATGCAACGTTTAGAATCGTGCTTTTCTTTACTGCGACAGGAAAATTTTTATCAAAAGAGTGCCATAAAAATCAAATTAAGTTATACTTTTTTAATCGATTATTGTAGAGAAATGATATATAATAAAGGGGAAATGAGGAGGTGAAAAAGAAATGGAAGAACGGTTTGATCCTATGGAGAACATGCTTGGTCAGCTAATTGGCATGGTTGGAGCGATGAGTAAAGAACAAAAGGAAATGAAAGCGGATATTACTGCTATCAAAACAGAACAAACTTCTATGAAAACAGATATTACCGCTATTAAAGAAGAACAAACTTCTAGGAAAGCGTAAAACGAAAATAGACACCTAGAAATTTTAAAAAGGTTTTCAACGATGGAAGCTGATCACAATTTAATCTGGGGAAAAGCTGTCAACAACGAGTGCGATATTGCCAAAATGAAAACCCACGTTTTCCCTCACAACAAATTTTAGTTTTAACTCCCAAAACAAAACGTACCAGATTAGGTACGCCTAATCTGGTAAATATCATGCTACTTATTTATTTCATATTCTAGACAAAAGCTTATTTAGGCCTTTCAATAGTAAAAATCTCTCCGATTTTCGCGTAATCATTTCCTGCTAAACGACTAACAGCCGCCAAACCGTGCGGGTCAATTCTACCATCTTGATAAATCGCTTCATCTATGTGAAATTGGACTACTCTTCCAATCACTAAATCACATGTGGATTCTTTATCGCCCAATTCAATTACTTGTTCAAGCACACATTCCATCCGGATTTTTGCTTCCTTTACACCTGGCACTGAAATCTTCATACTTTCGACCTTAGTTAAATTCGCTAGCTCAATCTCACTTTGATCAGGCGGCAGACTTGCAGCTGTTTGATTGATTTGATCGACATTTTCCTGATCAACGATATGTACAACAAACTCACCTAACTCGTTGATATTTCGTGCAGTATCCTTCCGCAACCCTTTTGCTCGTTGAAGCGATATAGATATTAATGGTGGATTAGCTGTCACCACATTAAAATAGCTAAATGGCGCGCCATTTAACGTACCATCCTCTGCTTTCGTCGTTACAAAAGCAATTGGTCGTGGAATAACACTCCCAATTAAAAACTTGTAATTATCTCTTTCACTATTTTCTGATGGATCAATGGAAAGCATAAAAACACCCCTTTTTAAACTTAATTTAACTCGTGACTTGTTTCGTAATATATGTTGATAATACTTGCTTCTACATATTTCTCTATGATCTCACTATACCGTCATTTTCGCCAACTATATGGCTTAATCTCTCATTTTTCTAGATGATTTTATTATCGCCACAACGATGCTAATGATTCATTAAAATTTCAGCCACTTATGTGATGCCAATAGAAATTATAGTGAGACTGTTGAACAAAGCCTATAGATTTATAAAAAGGCGACTCAGAAATAACATACGCTTTTTTTGCACCCTTTTCATAACATTTTTTTAAAGATTCCAATACCACCGCTTTACCAATCTCCATACCACGGTATTGCGGTATGGTACAAACTGGTTCAAAATAAGCATAATCAGTAGTAGGATTATACCAGCATCCACAATAGGCAATATATTCGCCTTTTTCATTTTCAGCAATTGTGTGTAAATCGGGATTTAAATGAGGTGCCGACAGCATTCTTTTTTGTTGATTAATTGTTTTTTCATCATAAGGTACACTTCCATCGTTTTCAAATCCCTCCCATAATACTTTGTGATGCTTATATAAATCCTCCTTTATATGAAGACTTTTCATTCTGATACCTTTTGACAAAAAATAACTAAAGGTAATGTTCGCCATATTTATCTCAAGTATGTTTTCAGAATTGTTATCCTCTCTGAACCCATTATGTAGTAAAAAATTTATCCTTTGCGTATCAGATTCACAAACTGCAATACCAAGACCATCTTCATTACTAAAATTAGCAATAGCATATTCTAATATTTCTTTTTCAAGTTCCTCATATCCTATCTTAACTGCATAAAATGCCTCACCAAAATAATGATCATAAGTCGTTATACCCACCAACACATTATTACTACTACAAAACCATAAACCTATCTTATCCGTTAAACTATTATTAAACTCAGGATGAAATACCATCCATTCCCACCGCGCCCAATTCCAATTAATATGTCTACGTTCATCCTTTGATACTTCAATCAAAAAATCACAAACTGTCTCATAATAGGAGCTATTAAATGTTTTAAATAATGTTTTCATTAAATATCCTTCCTTAAGCAGCATTTTTTTCATCATAGTTACTATTGTTTCGGTAATTTTAATTACATTATTTCACAATTTATATTTTTATTTTAACATAAAAAGCTCATCTATTTACTTATTTAAAATATAATCTCAACTCAATTTTAGATCACAAAAAAAGACTAAGTTCTGAATGTCTCAGCGCTTAGTCTCATCTTCTATTTCATATTTCCCTTTGCCATTTTGACCATTTCTTTAACCATATTCCCACCGATGGAACCGCCAACTTTGCCAGCATCCTTTGCTTTCATTTCACCATTATAACCTCTCGTTAATTCAATCCCTTGTTCTTTGGCAATTTCGTATTTTGCATCTTGTTCCTTGTTGACATTAGATAGTTTTGCTTTTAACTCGTCTAAACCTACTCGTGCTTCTGGGACAAGTATCTTATTTCTTCTGGACACGTGCCTTCATCTCCTCTAATCTTTATGAACATAGTATCCCTAAAGATCAGCTAATTATAAATGCGAGTTTTATAAAGTCTAATTCGCCATAAAATCAAAGCGCTTTTTTTACTCATTATACAAATCAAATGACTCTTCAAAACCGTCCCATTTAACTGTTACTTGTATCACTTCATCTTCTTGATTTTTTGCTACACCCCTCGAACTGCCTGTATTAGTTGCTACCTTTTTAGGACTGCCTATTTCATTACTATTCATAGTTCCCCCTCCACCACCACTGGAAGCTTCATATGAATAATTCAGCTGTTTGATGGATGCATATATACTTTTATCTCCAATAAAACTTAAGACTCTCACGATCTTCTTTAATCAAATGATTAGCTGTATAAACACCGATACCAACAAAAGCAATAAGTAAGATACACACTTTTAATAGCTTCATTTCTACCTCCCGAGAATATCCTTATCTCATTCTAATCTAGACGCGATGGTGAAAATGTCATATGTCCTTTTTCTTGTTGGTAATAGGCTAACCTATCTTTTAGCGTACCGGTATGAAACTCAAATTTATGACCATCTGGGTCAGTAAAATAGAGTGACTTTTTATCTCTCTTATCCCTCGGTCGTCCAGGTAAAATGTTTACATTATACGCTTTTAGTTTTTCATACATTTAATCATATTCCTCTTCTTCAATTGTGAAAGCTATATGTGTATAGGAGTCATTTATTTCATTACGTGGAATATCCTCTTCGACATTGAGAGCAAGCCAAATACCCGCCAATTCAAAATAAGCTGTGCTCCTACCCTTCACTAACAATTTAGCATCAAATATTTTTTCATAGAACTGAATAGATTTATCTAAATCGGAAACTGAAAACAAAAAATGATTAAGACCTTTAATGGCCAACTAAATCACCACTTTCAGGAAAGTATTATCTTCATTATAATGAATAAATATGAAATATGAAATATGATTAAAGATTAATACAAAACAGCTCATATTAATTTGAAATTATATTCTTATTGATTCAATTTTAACTTAATGCTACTTACCTATGTATATACTAACGTACTATTTACAGAAACGCTCCAAATCTGAGCATCTTATAAAGGATTATTTCTTAACGGCGCATATATTTTCCTGAAGGACCATATTTTTTCTGGAAGGGTGCATATAAATTCGTAACAGCTCATATATCTAGCGGAAGGGCGCATATATTTCCGTAACGGCTCATATTTACTCAAATCCCTCCTATATGAGCCGTTATTTAACTCCATTCCGACTCTTTTATACCTAACAATCTATCGTTACGTCAATAACAGAGGCACTTATTAAACCACCTACTAATCCAAACAAAAAAAGCTTCTCCATTAACTGATGAAGCCTCTATCATTTTAATTATCGGTCAATTGCATCGTTGTAATACATGTATCATCATTTTTATATGTAGCTATCTCTGATTCTACATTCTTACCATCTTGTTCAATCGTAACGTGATACGTTTTATCGCGTGGAAGCCAAAAATCGATAAATCCATTAGCTTGGGACGTCATGACTTCATCTAGATAAACATTACCATCTGTATCTTCGATGTAAATATTAAAATCTTGATCCGCCAATTCGCCACGGCAACCTGTTAAACTATGCGTTGCACAAGGGTGTGTTTCGTCAATATATGGAGCAATAGAAACAAAGAAATCATCTTCTGGTAACGCATAAGTTGAATCTCCATCACTGTCCGTTACAACAAGTTGCTCTGAAGTAATTGAGGCAGCTTCAGCCTTTTTGGCACCAATACTGTATTCATTTACTAACTTTCTTATATTCAGTGTTTCCTTTTCTTCGGAATTATTAAAAATCACTATAAATAAAACTGCTACAAACGCGATCGCAACAAGTCCAATCATAGTAAAAGTATTTTTCTTCATCTTAATCACCTCCTAATTCTTTATTCCGCATTTTAAGTTCATTTATTCACAATAGTTATTTTAACACAAGAAAACAACTCGTGTGCGACTATCCTGTTAATTTTATTCGAGATATTTATGTTCCGTACTTAACAATATACGCAGCTTAATAGACAAATCAAACAGGAAGACAATCAAATTCGACTGTCTTCCCTTTTCCATTTATTCAAAGAGCGCCATTTGTTCATTCTCGCCGAGTCGATCTATCGTTGTTGGATCATGATCTTGGAAGTAAGCATGATGGAGCCACTTTTCCTTGGTCATTACTTTCTTACTTGAATCGGTTGATTGTCTTAACCGATAGCTATAGATAACTGGGAAGTAATCTTGAAGGAATTTCCCTTCTGCATGAGAAACTTACATTCTACTAGATTTCGCTAAAAAAAGCAGTTACTTAGTTATTCCCGTGCACTGTAATCATACTCATTTGGCTTTGATTGAGAAAACGGATCGGCAGGATACTTGTTCCTAATCCACTATCAATATAAAGATATTTTCCATCTCCTCGCTCAAATATCCCTTTATCAAATGCTGGAAAGAAACCTTGATCTGGTGCGACTACACCACCAATGAATGGTAAGCGTACTTGTCCACCGTGCGTGTGTCCACTCAGTGTCAAATCTACTGGACTTTCGATGAAACTGTTTGATGTGTCGGGTGTGTGTGACAGTAACACCGTGTAGTTGTCTGGGTTAAGTCCATCTAATGCTGCTGCAAGGTTGTCATGTTCTGTTGAGCTATCACCAATGCCAACAAGATTGATCGTCGCATTATCTAGGGTAATTGTCGTGTGCGCATTATCTAACATACTGACATTTAGCTCTTCCAATCCCGCAAAAAATACTTCTGTATCTGGATTATCCCATTCATGATTTCCCGATATAAAATAAACGTTTTCATTTAATATCATAAGTTCCTCAACTAATGCAAACATGTCCGTAAAATCACTCGTTTTTCGATCGATAAGGTCACCCGTAATGACAATGATATCTGCATTTAAATCCTCGACTTTTTTTATTAACTTTTTGTTTTGATCACCAAAAACTTTATTATGTAGATCACTTAATTGTAGAATAGTAATAGATGAACGATTTGGCATCTTTTCCGTTTCAAACGCAACCTGATTTACTTTAAAAAGGTTAGTATCGTAATATGCTTTAATTCCCACCAGTAAAACAAATAATAGACTCATATAAATAATAATCTGTTTCTTTTTCATCGAACAACCCCACCTCAATAGCAATATTTTACCATGTTGTCACCTTATTGTCTCTAATTTAAAGAAAAACTAAAAAGTAGCTACCGCCAGAGAAGCAGAGTAGCTACACCATTTTACTTATAAAACGGAATGGATAAATGCTTTAATCCATTACTGTATATTGGATGATCAAATTCTTAATTCGTATGTTGTGGTATCCCGACTTCTACATCTTCAATTAACCACGTTACACTATAGTTATCGGTTTGATAGGTTATCCGATATGGACCATTTCCAGATGCAGTGAAATATAGCGGTCCATGTATTGTATTACCTGGCTCAACTTTTCTTTCATGTACAAGATCGTCCAATCCATATATATCTAGTTCTTGTCTTGAAAAATCCTCAACGATAAACGCTCTAGCAGAAGCATATTTACTTAAAGTTGAAACATTCTCAAAGGAAAGTCCCATTCGCACGACATATTTTGGCGAATAGATTTCATCCTCTAATCTTCTGGCAACGGTCGTCCCACCAGTAAAAGTGATATTAGCTCCACCAATCTCCACCTCTTCACGCATGGCGAATGTCCCTAAATCCTCACGACTTGCTACAATTTCTTCTTTTTTTTCCTTTTCACGTTGTTCAAACGACTTATTAAATGCAACAATCTCTTCTCCTTCAGAATCAACAAAACGAATCGTTGGTTCGGTTTGATTTTGGTAATAGGTAGAAGCCTTATATGCTTGGCGAAGGTTTTGATCCAAGAAATCTGTTTGAGCTTCACTAATATCCTCTTCTGAACCAATTTCTTGTAAAACTTTGGCTTCGATTGTTTCATTATCTAGTAGTTCAAGCGTTAAAACACCAGCATTTTCTTTCGTTTGAAACATTTCTAAATAGTCTAAATACTGCTTAAATTCATCTTTACTTAGACGGATTTCCTCTTCGCTCCAGTCTTCTAAACCAATCTGTGACCAGTCCCGTTCTGATTCAACTGTCTGCTTTGTGTCATTCGAACATGCTGTCATAAAACCAATTAATAAACATATAATAACTACCTTTTTCAAGATGAATTCTCCTTACTAATAATATTTCAAGTCAATTAACTAGAATCTTATCATCTAATCACATTGATGTCTTGACCAAAAGGGAATACCTCACTTTTAATAGTACTTTTTTATATTACAAACTTCTATTAATTAAGTCTTCCACACACTTCAAAAATATAGTTAAATGCTTGTTAATTAACTTCAAAATCATGCTATACTTGACTTAACACATGAATTTATTAAGTGATCGATTGTTATATCGAGGAAGGTGATAGATTTTGTTTGATGGTTCAAGCGTGTTGACTTTCATACTGTTCATTGGTGTCAGTTTTATGTAGAGTTAAAAAAAGAGAATGATAAACTAAAAGAAGCGCTAGAATATTTTCAAAATAAATATAATAATTAGAAAAAGACCTCAAGATAATTTGGCCCTTTTCTTATTTAGACCCTATATTTTAAACTGTTAAGTGAATGAATTTTTAGACAACCTAAAAAACTATAAAGAAGAAGCTATACGTTTAGATATTTACATTTTACTCAAAAAATGAATTAAACAGGTATTAACCCAAACTTAATTCATAATGATAAAATTGGGTATCCTTTATGTAACCACTTTTTTCATATAACCTTTGAGCGGAATCATTATCTGGTGCTGTACTTAGGCTTATACTTTTGGCATTTGTTTCAATAGCAAATTCTTTCGCTTTTTGTAAAAGTATTTCTCCTATTCCTTGTTTTCTAGCTTCTTTAACTACGTATAAGTCATTTAAAATCCATGCTCTATTCATCGCTATAGAAGAAAAATTCGGATATAGTTGTGTAAACCCTACATATTTTTGTTTGTCTTTAACAACAAATATAACAGCATCCTTGTTTTCTAAACGTTTTTTAATGTAAGCTTTAGCACCATCTATATCTGATGTTTGTTGATAAAATACACGATACTGATTAAATAAATTTGAAATGCCTTCTAAATCTTCAATCGTAGCTTGATAAGACTCCATTGAAATTTCCTCCCCATTGATTAAGTACTTCACACACATTATATTAACATATATATCCAAAAAAATAACGCAAAAATAATGCGTCATTGATTTTCCAATGCAGCATTCATGTTACTATATAGAAAAAGAATATAGGGGGAGATTTTATGATATTAGAGACAGTTGCTATTCAGGTTAAGCAAGAAAAAATGTCCGAATATGAAGTAGCTTTTCGTGATGCCTCAAAGATTATTTCTTCGATGAAAGGATACATATCACATGAATTACAGTCTTGTTTGGAGGTAAAGGGTAAATATTTATTATTGGTTAGATGGGAAACGCTAGACGATCATACGATTGGATTTAGACAATCAAGCGCATATCAAGACTGGAAAAAACAATTACACCATTTCTACGATCCATTTCCAGTAGTGGAACATTTTGAAAATGTTGATCTTAGTTAAGTAATGTAAAAAAACATGAAGGTCGTGGCTATATTGCAAAATGAAAAAGATATCATCAATCTAATTCAAAATGACAGAGAAATGATGACTATTTTACGGACAGCAAAGACATTAAATTTGCCTGATTGGTGGATATGTGCTGGCTTTGTACGATCTAAAATTTGGGATACCCTTCACGCATTTACTGCTAAGACTAATCCAACTGATATCGATGTGATCTATTTTGATAAAGATAATACAGATGAAGTAACTGAAAAAAATTACGAGGCTGTGTTAAAAGAACTTCTTCCTAATGTACCTTGGTCCGTTAAGAATGAAGCAAGAATGCACCTTGTAAACGACATTCCACCGTATATGTCATCTGAAGATGCGATCTCAAAATTCCCTGAAACAGCAACTGCACTTGGCGTGAAATTAGATACAAAGGATAATGTAATTCTGACTGCGCCATGTGGCATTGTTGATGTGCTCAATTTAGAAGTAAAACCGACAGCTTATTTTAAAGAAACAGCAAAACGTGCGCAATTTTATGAAAAGAGAATAAAACAGAAAAATTGGCAATCTATTTGGCCAAAACTAAAAATTCACCACATTTAACTTGGAATATAACTTACTCTTATGTGCCTTACTACTCACCAACTATTTTTATCAAGCTCATTTGGCTTTGATTAAGGAAACGTATTGGAAACCATGTTGTCCCAACGCCACTATCAACATATACATATTTGCCATTTTTCATAGGATAGAGCCCCTTATCCAATGATGGAAAATACCCCTGTCCGGGCGCAACAATTGCACCAATAAAGGGTAATCGTATTTGTCCACCATGTGTGTGGCCACTAAGCGTTACGTCTATTGGTGTTTTTGCTAGCATCCATGAAATATCTGGAGCATGTGATAATAATATGGTGTAATCCGTTTGTTCCATATTTTGCATCGCTACGTCTAGGTCTGCATGCTGTGTAGTAAAATCCGCCACACCTAGTATCGTAAGTCTTGTATTTGCAACGGTAATTGTTTGACTTTTATTATCAAGTAGTTTGACGCCTCGAGCATGCAATCCATCAAATAATTTCTCTCGTATTGAATTATCCCATTCATGATTTCCAGATACAAAATAGACACGTGGATTGATTTCAACTAACTTTTCAATCAAATGAAACACATGAGATAGTTCTCTTGTTTTCCTATCAATAAGATCACCTGTAAGCACAATCACATCTGCATCTAGTTGATTTACCTTATTAAGTAGCATTTCATTATTATTTAAAAAAACTTTATTATGTATATCACTTAACTGTAAAATTGAAAAGGAAGATCCTTTTGATAATTTTTTTGTTTGGATCTTAAAAGGTTGCACTTTAAAGAAATTTGTATCGTGATATATTTTAACTAACACAGAAATTGCCGCTAAAATGCTTGATATAACAATGAATTTTGTTCCCTTTTTCATCTCTACATCTCCATCTCTATCTTTGATCAACTCACGCAGTGTCATTATTTTACCATTTGCATGCTTAATTGTCTTTAATCACTAGCAATTTTTTCTAAATAATCAACTAGTCAACTACTTTTATGCAACTAGTTGCGTGTCATACTCTTTTGAATTATCGTGCTCGTTTCCGCCGGATTACTGCCTTGCTCCCCCCAATTACTGCATCGTTCCGCCCAATTACTGCCTCGCTCCGCCCAATTACTATCTATCATTCCAACAGAAATACTAGAAAATCTAGTATTCATTCATAGTAGGATTCCCTACACATATACATGTACAAACGACATTTTGTATGGAGAGGGTTTTGTGAGTGAGTTATTTATGGGGAGTAGATTCTGCAACGAATGTGACAAAGGATTTATATAATTGTGTTTTAAAAAACTATGGAAAACCAGAATACTGGGGGAGAAATATTACACAGATGGATGGTGTTGCTGAAGGATTAACCCAAAATGAGATAGAACTTTTACACAATAGTGGGACAAAGATTATCCCTATTTATAGTAAATTAACAGCTGCGATTGGTAGTAGAGAAGGACGCACAACTGCGCAAAATGCAGTTTACCATGCTAGACGACTAGGTATTCCAGAGGGAACGATTATATTTGCGAATGTAGAGAACTCTTTTGAAGTGGATACGGATTGGATTTTAGGTTATGTAGAAGCAATGTATCCTACTGGTTTTAAACCCGGATTTTATAATGATTTAATTGAGGGTAATTTCACGTCTGCATACTGCCAAGCCGTCTCACAAAACGATCAAGTAGCAGTACAAGCTGTGCTTTGGAGTGCAGAACCAAAAACAGGTATTTCAAAACAAAGAAATGCACCAAAGTTTGATCCATCGAAACCAAATTGCAAAGCCAACGTTTGGGCATGGCAATATGGGCGCGATGCATCCACATGCCCAATTAATACGAACTTGATCAATCAGCGGTTATATAATCTTTTATGGTAAATAATTAAACAAAAAAAGTCGATACCATTGCTGGCATCGACTTTTTTTATACACGCGATTAAAATCACGTGTCATGTACGTTTTGAGGCGAAAAACCGTTGACCACATTCAACGTTTAGCCCTAGGGCAAATCCTTCGACTTACACAAAATAGCTCATCGCTACAATACTATATCACGCTTGATAAAAAAGAACAATGTAAATTAATTCATATTAATTTCAAAACCCAAACTTTTTCTCAAGCATTTCTGCTAGATCATCGTCACTTAGTGGCTCGCGATGGGTATTCTCTAAATAGATATTCTTTTCTGACTCTGGCATCAAATATGCTTTATACCACAAGAAAAAGTCAGGCGAATCACCGTACATTCGAATATATTTTCTTAGTGTATCGAGATTGTAGATTGTTATATCCATGTTTGTTAACCAATCAGCCGAAAAGAAGTTCTTCCATTTTCCATGTTCTGACCTTTTACAGACATCTATCCCTGCTTGATAATGCCGCATTGCAATCGACGCCTGAACAAACGCCTGTGGATATTTAGCCGATTGATACGAATAGTATGATTCACATAGGGATACAAGTCCTTTACATCCCGATTCATGTAACTCTATTTGCATGATTAGTAGATCTTGAAACCTTGTCTGCTCAATAGGATTCAATTTCCTCTTGATCACGTAACACCTGACTTTTAGATCTTGCCACTTATTTATCCGTTCCCTACATTTCGTATCAAACCATTCTATTTGTTTTTCAAAAGGTAAATCTCCCGTTGCCCAATGTAATTTTTCCAATGATTGATCTGTTTTACCAGTTAACCAGTGTCCGATCAATTTTCTCGCAGTATGGTGATAGAATTCATCACCAGCTCGATCGTCCTTATTTTCTCCATATTGAATGGTGATTTTTACGTAGTCTTTATAGACTGCAAAAATTTCATCATGATAAGTAGAGAAAAGTCGACTGATAAACTCACTCAAATGGACATTTATATTAACGTTTCCTTTTTTCCATAAATTACTTACAAGGTCTAGCTGATACAAATGGGGACGGACGTTACCTGAATTCAGTAACAGATAGCTATTAGCTTGAGCTGAAAATGCGCTAACAAGTTCATCACGGATAAGTTCTGATGAGGAAGGAAACATTGTCAAATGATTGGATGCTTGTAAATCATGAAAGGTAATATGATAATAAATACCATGACTTTCACCATCACTTGGACTAGGTAACGTCGAAACTCTCTGATTCGTATTTCCATTCCTTCTTGATACCATTTTTCCGTAACCATTATCTGCCCATATTTTTATCACACCATCAGGTACAGTTACTTCTCCCTGTCGGTATAATTCTGCTATTTCCCCGTAAAGAGCCATACAACAAACTGGATTTTGCACATGTGCTTTCACCATCTCAAATTGACGATTAATAACACTGCTAATTAGTCCGCCTCGTTTTTTTGCTGTATTATAATCAGGATCATGATCCCAGAAAGGTCTATCACCTTGCCCTCGAAAAGAAAGTACCCATAATACTTTTTTGTGCTTTTGTTTGATAATCGCCTCTTCCCACAACTGTTCAAATAAAGCTGGATGTTGTTTATAACTCGGTTTTTTGTTTGGATACGCGCGTGAGAACATTTCTGCTCCAAGCGGCTCAGCATGATGATGGGTTATCCACAAACCCATCTCTGAAGCTAGTTCAAAATGGATGCCATCTCTAGGTAAGTCTGTCCCTGGGATGACCATATTACCGCCACATCTTAACAGTGCTTCAAAAACAGGTAACCAAACTTCTTCCGTTGGCGGATACCCTTCTTTCCAACCAATCAAACAGTCTTCATCATTAACAAACCAACCCCTATAACGGACAGCTGGCATTTCTGAATCATATGTCTGAATTGGAATTATTACACTGCTTTTTTTCGGTATTTCGATATCGCTCCAAAACCAAAATGGATCAACCCCAAAATACTTTTTACTTATGTATAACAATCCAAAAACGATCCCCAAATCATCGCTTCCAATGAGATGCATAACAGACGTGTTATGCATCTTTGTGAAACGAATTAAAAAGGATTCCTCCTGATTCACTATATCTTCATCCATTTCTGGATAACGAATTATTAAATTTGCTAAAGTTTTATTACTAACTATAGCAGGCTGGTGTCCGATAACTTTTTTAAAATCTCGGATAAAGATATCTAATCCATGTTGAAATGCTGATTCAGTAACTTTTGGAATGTTTATAACGGTATCCTTATCGATAATAAATGAATCGTTAGTCATATCTGACACCCTCCTAACACTATTATTTTATCAAAAACTTCGCTTGTTTCTCGGTTATTTTATCGAACGCCCGAATTGAAGGCATCATAAGTGTCAAACTTAACAAACTTACACTTAGTACTGGTACTAAGGCTTGGAAGGTAAGGGATACAAAAATGATTCCTATTGTTCCAAGTAACATAATTATTGTCGGAAATGGATTTAAAATCATTACTAGAAAAGCGTTTTTAATTACTTGCACTAGCTTCATTTCATAATGAACAAAGGTTGGGAATATATAAAATAATGTCAATAAATAGACCATCGTAACAATAACAAGAGGAATGCTTAACAAATTAATAAGCGTATTGGATGATGCATTAAATATCAAAATATCAACATACAAAATCACTCCAAAAATCGTAAGTACGTAACCTAGGATATTGCTGCGAATAAATTCTTTTTTATATGTCTGCCAAAATGTTTTAAAAACAGGAATATCTACCTCGCCAACCAACCATTTACGTACAATCGTAAATGTCGCAACAAGAGCGGGAAAGAAGCCAATAACAACAAGCCCAAGTGCTGAAAAAATAAGCCATAACATATTTAGAAATGCCATCCTTACAAACCATTCTAATGCGTTATTTAAAGCATTCATAATTGGATCGCCTCCTAAATAACTTTATTTTTAGGTAAGCTAGAGGCAATCACTTACGTTTTTTCATTTGTAAATTACTTGCCTCGTTGCAATCCTATTAGCCAAACGTTTAACCTTTTATCCCACTTGTGCTTATCCCCTCTACCACATAACGTTGGAAAATAAAGAAGATAATAAATACTGGAACTAATGTGAGAATAGACATCGCAAACATCGCTCCCCAGCTAGATACTGTTTCATTACTCAAAAACATATTGAGGGCCATTGAAACCGTATATTTACTAGGACTATTTAAATAAAGAACTGGTCCAAGCAAGTTATCCCAAGTCCAATAGAAGGTGAAAATAGCTGTAGTAGCTAAAGCTGGTGTTATCAATGGTAAAATAATTCTGTAATATATACTAAAGGTATTACATCCATCAATTCGTGCGGCTTCATCTAAGTCTCTTGGAATGGTTCGAATAAATTGAACCAGTAGGAAGATGAAAAATGGATGACCAAAAAATGCTGGAACTACTAATGGTTTTAACGAGTTTAACCAACCTAATTGAGAGAAAATGATATACTGTGGAATCATTACAACCTCATAAGGTAACATTAAAGTGAACATCATAACAGCAAACCAAATTCCTTTTCCAGCAAACTTCAAGCGAGCAAATCCGAATGCAATTAAGGAACAAGAAACCAAGTGGCCTACTAGCATAAAGGCAACAAACACTAATGTATTTTTAATAAATACACCAAAAGAGAAACCTGCAAACCCTTCCCAGCCTTGCGCATAGTTTGATATGATAAACGGATCAGGGAGCAATGCATCTGCTGTGATAAAAATTTGTTCACTTACTTTAAAAGAACTCATTAAAAGCCAAATAACTGGATAGAGTAACAAAATGGCAAATCCGCCAACTAGAATGTGATACAACCAATACTTTGGTCTAGAAACACGCATCTTTATCTACCCCCTTCTGACTCGTAGTGAACCCAAAATCTTGATGTTGCAAAGATAATAGATGTCAATACAGCGATTATTATTAGCATTACCCAAGCCATTGCTGACGCATAGCCCATGTTAAAGTACTCAAACCCTTGTTTAAATAGATAGAGAGAATAAAGGAGCGTTCCATCTAATGGTCCACCAGTACCTTTTGAAATAATGAATGCAGGAACAAAAGTCATAAATGCCGCGATTGTTTGCATGATCATATTAAACAAAATAACTGGACTTAACATCGGGATCGTTATAGAAAAGAACTTTTGCATGAAATTTGCACCATCCACACTTGCTGCTTCATAGTAGCTTTGCGGAATCGATTTTAGACCTGCTAAGAAAATTAACATCGATGAACCAAACTGCCAAACCGATAAAGCAATAAGCATCCAAAGTGCTGCTGTCGGATCACCAAACCAACGAATAGCATCTAATCCTAAGCCTTGTAAAGCCAAATTGACAATACCATCATCACCGAAAATATTACGCCACATAATTGCGACTGCAACACTACCACCAATTAGAGATGGCATATAGTACATGGTTCGGTAAATCCCGACTGCTCTTGAAGCTGTATTTAACAACATTGCAACTATTAGTGCGAAGACTAATCGTGCTGGTACACCACCAAAAACATAGATAATCGTTATTTTTAATGATTGGAAATATCTCGGATCCTCGGTAAACATTTTTTTAAAGTTGTCCAAGCCTATCCAGGTTGGAGAAGAAAATAAATCATATGAAGTAAACGAAAAATATAGCGACGATAATATCGGAATAAATGTAAAAGCTAGGAAACCAATAATAAATGGTCCAATAAAAAAGTATCCCCATAAATTATCTTTCATACGCGTGTTCATTTACTCATCTCCTTTCTATAGGAACTTCTATGGCTTTTAAAGTAGATAGCTGATCTATAAGAGCAAAGATCAGCTATCTATCGTTGCTATACACGCTTAATTAATTTCCAAGCATACTTTCAGCTTGACTTCTAAAGCTAGTTGCAGCTTCTTCAGGCGTAATTTGACCGTAACTAATTTGCTCTGTGATCATATCTAATAATTCAATTACTTCACCAGCACCAGATGGATCTGCTGCGCCCATTGGTGAACTATTTTGTTCCGCCCACTCGACATACTCAAACACTTGCTGTTGTGATTCTGATATTTCTGCTTTTAGTGCCTCTTTCACTTCAGAAGATCCAGGTACACCACGGTCACCTAAGATTAATTTGTTTGCTTCGACATCATTAACAAAGAAACTGATAAATGATGCTGCAGCCTCTTTATGCGCTGAATTTTCAGAAACCGAGAAGAACATACTTGGTTTTAAAAATAAACCTTCAACAGCATTTGGACCTGGCATTGGAGCAATTTCCATTGGTCTATCAGCAACCTGTTGTACACCAACGAATTGATTTGACCATTGCCAAATACCGACACCTTCTTGTTTAACCACTGGATCATCCTCAATACCAGTTAGTTGAGCTAAATAGTCTGGTGTTGGTGTTGCTTTATTTTCAACTTGATCTGCAATCTTAGAGAAGAAGTCAACAAATAATTGATCATCATCATAGCCTAAGCCACTACCATCTTCTGCATAAAGTCGTTTCCCTTGTGTACGTAAATAATAATTAAAAAATACGTCACCTTTATAACCAGTATCGAAGAACAATCCAGCATCTACTGCCTTAGCAGACATATCTTGAAAGTCATCAAATGTCCAATCTTCTGGAATTGCATCTACACCAATTTCAGCTAAAACTGCAGGATCATAATGGAAACCAAGAGCATTTACACCTAAGTTGAACCCGTATATCCCATCATTAACCGAACCACCTGAGACGACGGTATCCGCTATGTTTGAAACATCAATTTGGTTATCTAGAAATGGTGTTAAATCGGCCAATTGATTATTTTGAGCATACTGTGTTAAATAAGAAAGATCCATTTGAATGATGTCTGGTAATTCATTTGCTGCTGCTTGCGGTGCTAATCTCTGCCAATAATCATCCCAACTTGCGAATTCAACTTCAATTTTCACATTAGGATTTTGATCCATATACATTTGAGCAACTTCACTTGTATAATCATGTCTTGGTTGGTCACCCCACCAAGCTAACCTTAATGTAACTTCCTCACCTTCGTCTTTAGCATCATCACTTGCACCGTCATCCTCTGTTTCTGTAGCAGCTTCATCTCCAGTTTCATTTGTGTCCCCTGAAGAATCATCACTGCATGCGGATAACCATAAAACCATCATAAGACCGAGCAATAAAAATAGCGTTTTTTTCATTTTTACCCTCCTTCATATTGTAAGCGATTACATTACAATCTAATCTTAACAGCTTTTCATAAAATCAATGATAGAAAAAACAGTTATAGTTGTTCAAAAACAAGTGAAGTGTTTACATCGCTAACCTGACTTGATAATGTCAGAAGGTGTTACACCTGTTATCCTTTTGAAAATTTGGCTAAAATATTGCGGATTGTTGCCAAAACCCAGTTTATCAGCCAACTCAAAGACTTTGATATCTTTCTCCCGCTCGATGATCTCAACAGCCCTTTCAATTCTTTTATTCGTCACATAGGTAGAAAACTTATAACCAACTTCTTTCTTAAATAATTTACCTAAATAATCTACATTCATAAATAGTTGTTCTTTAGCAATCCAATGTAATGATAAATAAGAATTCTCTAAATTATTTTGAATAATATCAATCATTTTTATCACAATTGATGAATAACTGTCCGTCTTTGAAGTATTGTGCATCATACGCCAACAAATATCTTCTAGAGTAGCAAAGCATTGTTCAAGCGTCTCTAAATCTTCTATTCCTGCTATTTGTTCCATATAATCTGTACGATCTCCTTTAACGTTTCCTAAACTTTTGTTCATAATATATAAGAACATCTGGATTAGATAGGATTTTGTCAGACTTGATTTTAATTTCAGATCATATATCATGGTAAAAATTTTGCTTAGCTCCAATTTCACTTCCTCATAACTACCTGATTTGAGTAAATGAAGTAATCGTTCACTATCATAACGATATAGTTCCGCATTATTATTTTGCTGTTTTACGTCATCGGACAGCGTTAGGATGCTTCCAGTTCCCCGATAAAATTGTTGATCCAAATACCGATGTGACTCATGATAAGTCTGATAAACACGTGATAACGCACAGGCATGACTAACCACAATTGTCATCTCAACATTTACAGCTTTTGCATAGCTTGTTTGAATTTTTTTAATCATATATAGAAGATGTTGCTGCTCTTCATGCTCCTTAATCAACACAATTAAGTCATTCCCTACTATTGTATATGTCTCGTAATTTGCATTTCCTAATATATCATCGATGATTTTTTTTAGTACGCGGTATTGATCCGTATCGAAATATTCTTTACAGTAGAATACTAATACCTGAACATTTTCGTTAATCGATAATGTATCTTTCAGGTAATCTTCTTTTTTGATTTTTTTAATTGTTAGTAATTCCTTCAAACATTGTTCTTTTTCGTTGTAATCAATTCCTTCCAACTTGCCTTCGATATTTTCTACATATAAAACTTTTTCCTTATCGTAATTGAGATCTTTTACAAGATCCCTCAGCGCATGTGCTATCGTCTTTTCATTACATGGTTTTAGCAAATAATGTTTCACACCAGACTGCATCGCATTTTGGGCATAATCAAATTCACTAAATCCCGATAATAAGATCCATTTTATGTTCGGAAAATGTTTCTTACTTTTCTCTATCAGTTGGATTCCATCTAATCCAGGCATCATGATATCGCTAATCACAATATCTGGTTGACGAATTGAAATGAATTCTAGTGCCTCCACACCATTACAAGCTGTACCGATTAATTCAGTACCTTCCGATTCCCAATCTATAATGGAAGATATACCCTCTAAAATAGTTCTTTCATCATCCACTAATAATACCTTGTACATTGCGCACCACTCCTTCAAAAGGTAAGATTACCTGTACCGTTGTACCTTTATTCTCATCACTTTCGACTTCAATACCATAGTCTTCACCAAACAGAATTTTAATTCGTTCATTAATATTTTTTAAGCCTATTCCAGTTCCCTTTGGCACATAATCACCATTTTTTAACTGATTTAAAAACTGTCGATCAATTCCTGGACCGTCATCCTTAACACTGATGATCAAGTACGCATTTTCAACTTTTGCACTGAGCTCGATCGAACACGTTCCGATCATCTTCTGTAAGCCATACCGAATAGCGTTTTCAACCAATGGTTGCAAAACAAATCTAGGAACGATGCAATGCAGATATGCATCTGGTATTGACGAATGAAACTTTAACCTTTCTTCAAATCGATAAGACTGAATGGTTATATAGTGTGTTACAACTATCAGTTCTTTTTCAAGTGTAATAACGGATTCCTTCGTGTTAATTGATGCACGTAAAATATAGCCTAGAGATTCTGCCATATTAGATATTTTATGCTCTCCGCCCATTTTTGCTGCCCAATTAATTGATTCTAATGTATTATATAAAAAGTGTGGATTTATCTGTGCTTGTAATGTTCTAAATTCAGAGTCCTTAATCACTAATTGTTTCTTATAATTTTCCTCTATCAGAAAATTTATTTGGCTCATCATCTTTTGGAAATTATCATGCATTTGTCCTGATTCATCTCGTGATAGTTTGCTATCAGCTTCTTCGTCAAAATAAGTAAAGTTACCAGTTTGTACGCGCTTCATTTTTCTGTTTAGACTTTCAATTGGCCCAGTAATACCTCCTATAAAACGCCCACCAAAATATGTCATAATAACAAATAAAACGAAATAGGTAATAAAGACAGCCTTTCTTACCGAAGATATTGCTTTAAAAAGATTACTGTACGGTGTAATAATCATATACGTCCATTTTGTATATGCTGTTGGCGTATACGTAATAAAAAAACGTTCTTTCGTATCACTATCTTTAATTATCTTATATCCTTCAGAATCTTCATTCTTATTAAGAATATATTCTTTTGCTAAGATAGATGGATAAAGTTGGTTATCTTCACCGTCATGTATAACCAACTGAGCTCCCTTTTCATTTAAGGCTTTTGAAAAATCCGTGATAATTTCTTCTAGATCAACTCGAACAGTCACGATTCCGATTCTTTCCAATGAAAATGAGTTTAGATAATACTTAACTTCTCGACCAACAATTATCGCTTCATCAGTTTGATCTGGAAAAATCCATTGTGCTCCTCCCTTTTCAGGATATGTTTTGTTTTTTATATTACGCAGTCGACTTTCAGCTAATGTCAACATATAATTACCCGTTGCATATTCCTTATCATCAAGATCGTATACTTGTAATGATTCGACGTATTTATTAAGACCTCCTAAGTCTAATAATCGTTTTCTAAGTTCTACACCGATAATAAACTGCTCATATTGATTGTCAGCTTCTTTTAACTTCAATAAATAAGATTGTACATATGGATCTGTAGCTAATTGAAAAGATAGTCGCTCCATTTTTTTTAATTCATTTTCAATCGAGCTAGAAGATACACTTAAAGACTGAGCAGACTGACGATAAATTTCTTTGTTATAGATATTAAATGCGTATTGTAAAATAAAAAGACTACCTAAACTAAATGTAAACAGTACGACTAAAGTTAAAATAAACATTTTATTTTTAATTTTGAGGTCCGAATAAAAAGTTTTGATCCTGTTAAACATCAGACCACTCCTTTATTTTGTGGTGATGTTACAATTGCTGCGTTCATTTTCTTTGTGATTTGTTGCCTATAGAAGTTTTGTTTTGAGTGGAATCTAAGGTAGTTAGTCAATAGGAGATTTTAAATTCAATAATGTTAGAACATAGTAAAAGATTGGAACTATAAACTCCGATATAATGAGAGTTTATGCCTCGTGGAGTAAGTGAATTGGGCTCCCTTTCCACAGGCACGGCTTCAGCTAACTCGGAAGCAAAGAACACTTCCGAGTGGATCTTCAGCCCGTGCTGTTCCTGCTGGAGTGTCACCCATTTAACTTGATCCACTAGTTTTTTGTACTAATAAATTCACCGTGCAAAAAATAGAGATAGAGAGCTTGTTTTCTCTCTTACT
Source organism: Paraliobacillus sediminis (assembly GCF_003426055.1). Classification (NCBI taxonomy): domain Bacteria; kingdom Bacillati; phylum Bacillota; class Bacilli; order Caryophanales; family Bacillaceae; genus Paraliobacillus; species Paraliobacillus sediminis. The sequence continues at coordinate 34,937 of NZ_QJSI01000003.1, read as the reverse complement.
TGTTATTTTTAACTCATGAAATATACCACTATGCTAGTGATGGAAATATACGGAGACTCCTCGATAATATAAATCCATTTTCTTCGTGCGATGTGATTCACTTTATTTCCATGTTATAAGTTCGTCAACATGGACTGGTTGACCTGTTTTTAGAGATATATTTCCTGCTATTCCTGTTAGAATAGACATCGCGCCATCAACATGTGTTGCCGCACGGTGAAACGTATCATCTATTGGCGTGCCAAAAATATCCTGCAACAATAAGGGATCACCACCGCCATGGCCACCTAAACCTTCATCTAACTCCACATCATACGGCTCATCGAACATCGGTAATACTCGAATTGACTTTTCCTCTACACTTCCTTCATCCGCCTTATCACCACCAGAATTGATATAAGACTGCTCACATATTTTAACTTCAATCCTGCCTTTACTTCCATTAAATGAAACCATATATCCTTCCCATGGTAAATAAGCATTTAAAGAATACGTGAGGATCGCTTTGTTTTTATAAGTAACGAGCACACCTAATGTGTCTTCAATACTAATGCCATCACCAAAAACACTTTGATCACGTTGATAGCCATCCTCTTGTTCTGCATCTAAGTACATCGCTTTTAAGTGCTCATTTTCTTCCAAGTGAACGGCAAATGGATCGTCTTTTGCTACTTCACTTCCGTGTGCACGTTGATAAAAATGAGTTACTCCTCTTTTTTCCGCATTTTCTCTTCCATAAAAACGTAAGCCACCTGTTGCATAAACAACTTCTGGTGTTGTCCCTAACCAAAAGTTAACGAGATCGAAATGATGGGTCGATTTATGGACTAGTAATCCGCCACTATTACGCTTATCCCGATGCCATCTGCGGAAATAATCGGCACCATGTTGCGTATTTAACGCCCACTCAAAATTGACAGAAAATACTTCACCTATAACATCATTTTTAATTAATTCTCTTATTTTTGTATTATGCGGTGCATAGCGATAATTAAAAGATACACGAACCTCTTTTCCTGTTCTATTAACGGTGTCGATGATCTCTTGACACTTGTCTGCATCAACTGTCATTGGTTTTTCTGTAATCACGTCACAGCCTAATTCTAATGCTCGAATGATAAAGCTATGATGTGTTCGATCAATTGAGGTTACAATGACCGTGTCTGGTTTTTGTTCTCTGATCATTTGGTCAAATGCATTGGAGCGATAAGATGCAATTTGTTTATGTTTATATTTTTCCTCCAATAATCGATTCGCATAATCCATTCGCGTTTGATTGATATCACAAAATGCTACTAGTTCACTTGTATCTTCAAAATCACGCACAACTGCTCCATAAAAGAATTCGGCTCTTCCACCTACACCCACTAAGACATATTTTTTTTTCACCTAAAACAACTCCTTGTTTTAATTTAAATTATATTTTATGTGATAGCGCTTTCTTTAAATTGTAGACAATACATCCTTTCTATAAAATTTTCCTATCCTCTTTCCATAATACAACAATAACAAATATAATAACAACGTTGTTTTCTATTTGTTTTCCTGTCACCTACAAAAACCTTTTTAAGGTGAAAATTCGACATAGAACTAACTAATAAACAGTGATTACCACAATTTATAAAGATATTGACGAATGATCAACTGTTTTCTTAACAGAAGCAACTGTTTTTTCATCTAAATTTAAGGACAAGTTATGCTAGTCTTTTATTGTAAGCGCTCTAAAGACTTATGTGGAGGTGATTAGTTAACTGTACGGTATCAGGTAATAAAAAAAGGAGGATGGAATATGTTACGGATAATGAGGTCAAAAACGCGTTGGTTTGCACTATTTCTATCTGTGTTATTAGTAGCTACGAGTATGCCACTAACTACTATTGTTGTACAAGCTGAAGATGAGATATTTGTAAAACAATTTGATTTTGGAACAGATGATAGCGAACTTGCTGATGGGTTTGAAAAAATATCTGATCAAACCGCATATAGCGAAGAAAATGGCTACGGATTTGTTGATCCAAGCAAAGTCACTGCAATAAATCGGGCTGGTGCAGATACGTTACAAACCGATTTTGTTACGTACACTGAAACATCATTTCAAGTTGATCTTCCGAATGGAGATTATGCGGTCACTGTCCTATTAGGTGATGAAGATGACGCAACTGAGGTTGGGGTTGTAGCTGATTCCATTCAAAAAGTACAGGACGCTTCATTAAATGCTGGAGAAATAACGGAGCGTACATTTGATATCGCTCTGATTGATGGTCAATTAACAATTGAGTTGACCGGATCAAATCCCAAAATAAGTGCACTCATGATTTCAGAATTACAAACACGTACAAAAGCAGAAAATCCAACCATTTATGTGGCAAGTGATTCAACGGCACAAACGTACGATCCATACTGGAAACCGCAGGCAGGTTGGGGACAAATGTTAGATCGTTTTCTAAGTACCGATGTAACAGTTGATAACCAAGCAATTGGTGGTCGTAGTTCAAAAACGTTTGTTACAGAAGGTAGATTAGATACTATTTTAAGAGATATACAGCCTGAAGATTATCTATTGATTCAATTTGGACATAACGATTCTACAAGTAGTCGACCGGAACGCTATGTAACAGTTGAGCAATACAAAGACTATTTAGAGACATATGTTACAGGTGTTCGTCAACGCGGTGGTATTCCTGTATTAGTTACACCAGTTGGACGCAGAGACTTCAACGCATCTAATGGCCAATTCAATGTTAGTTTTCCCGAATATATTAAGGGCATGGAAGAAGTAGCGGAAGACTTAGACGTTTTATTAGTTGATTTAAGTGCATTAAGCCGGGCATATTACAATGAAATTGGTCCAGAAGGCACGCGCTCCGTGTTTTTACACGCTGATGCTGGTGTGTATAGCGCTTTTCCAGACGGTGTGCAAGATGATACGCACTTCCAGGAATACGGTGCGATACAAATCGCAAAATTATTATCAAGCGGCATAAAGGAACTAGATACAAAACTGGCTTCTTTAGTGGCTGATGTAACTTTACCTGAAGCGGTACCAGCACAACCTACGAATCTACAAGTTTCTGGGGTAAGTAACGCTGGTGCCATATTAAGCTGGGACGACGTTGATGAAACGGATATCTACCGTGTTTATCAAAAAAAGCTGGAAGATACTGATTTTGAACTTGTATCTACCTCAACCGTTTCAAAAGTTAATTTAAATGGGATGGAAGAAGGAAACCTATACCAGGTTTTTGTTACTGCAGTTAATGCCAAAGGTGAATCAGAACACTCTGAAACACGTGATATCCTAACAAAAGAAGCTACATTCAAATTTGATTTTGGTCCTGAAGGGCAAACCGTAGCGGAAGGATACACAGGTGTAGATCCTACGACGGTATACAACAAAGATAGTGGTTATGGATTAGTAAGCAATGATGGTGTCATCGTTCGTGACCGTGGAGGAGATGATTTATTACGAGATTGGATCGGTTACTTTAGTGTTGGTTGGGATTTTAACGTTGACGTTCCCAATGGCTTATATGCCGTTAAGGTTCATGTTGGTGATTTTTTAGGCAGCGCACGCACAGAGTTAACAATTGAAAACCAAGGCTACGGTGGAATATCTGCTCCTAGACAAGGATCTACGGAAAAAGTTATTCCAGAAGTCGCGATTACAGATGGCCAAATGAATCTAAATTTTGCAGGCTCAACTGGGATTGCTAATGGCTTAGAATTAACACCAATATTGGTAGCACCAAGCGGTTTAGCATTGGATGATCAATCGTTTGAATCAGATAACGCTTATGCTACGATCTCTTGGGATGCAGCAGGTGGTGCAACATCTTATAATGTTTATCGTAAAGTTGCCGGAACTAGCACAACTGAATTACTTGATGCGACAACGGAACCAACTTTTACAGACAATAGTGTAGTACTTGGGATTGAATATGAGTATACAGTAACAACAATTGATAACGTTGGGACAGAAACCGTTCCTTCACTACCTTTAACTGTATCTATGATTGACTCCAATCAAGAAGTACCAGTTGCACCAGAGAATTTAAAACTAGATTCTGTAAATAAAAATGACCTAACGATTAGTTGGGATACTGTTGAAAATGTTAGTTCATACAACATTTATCGTGCAGATGCAGAAGATGGCGAGGATGTTTTAGTTGGACAAGCAACCACTAACAGTTTTACCGATGAAACAGTATTAACAACTATTCCGTATTACTATCGCGTAGCTGCTGTTAATGCCGGTGGTGTTTCCGAAAAATCAGATCGATTAAAAACACCTGCAGACACAGTTCTCTTAAAACAAATGGAAGATATCGACCGGGCACCAATAGCTCTTAAAACAGATGAAGGTGTCCTTCTTAGCTGGAGATTACTAGGAACTGATCCTGAAGCTATTGGTTTTAACATTTACCGAGACGGCGAATTGTTAACCGAAGATCCAATTCAATCAACTACCAATTTTGTTGATGAAAATGGGACAGCTGACTCTAGTTATCAAATCCATCCGATCGTTAATGGTGAAATATTCGGAGAACGCGTCGAAACAACTGTATTAGAAAATAATCACTTTGATATACCATTAAACAAACCAGATGATGGCGTGACACCACTTGGAGATCCTTACACATATCGTGCCAATGATACAAGTGTCGGTGATTTGGACGGTGATGGAGAATATGAATTGATCGTAAAATGGGATCCAAGTAATGCACAAGATAACTCCAAAGCTGGTTACACAGGTAATGTTTATATCGATGCATATGAATTCGATGGCACGCAATTATGGCGTGTTGACCTAGGTGTAAACATCCGTGCAGGGGCCCATTATACCCAATTCATGGTATATGACTTCGATGGGAACGGAAAAGCTGAGGTAGCATTTAAAACGTCAGATGGGACAATTGATGGTGAAGGAAATGTCATCGGAAAAGCTGACGCTGATTACCGATATACCAATGGTTATATACTACAAGGAGCAGAATATTTATCAATTTTTAATGGTGAAACAGGTGCTGCAATGGATACGATTGACTACGAACCAGCACGTGGAGATGTTTCCGCATGGGGCGATAGTTATGGTAATCGAGTCGACCGGTTCTTAGCTGGAATTGCATATTTAGATGGCGAAACACCAAGTCTCGTTATGGCACGTGGCTACTATACAAGATCTGTTTTGGTTGCTTATAATTTTTCTGATGGAAAGTTAGAAAAGCAATGGACATTTGATACGAAAGATGAAGGTTATAGTGATTATGCTGGACAAGGATACCATTCCTTAAGTGTAGCGGATGTCGATAATGATCAAAAAGATGAGATCATCTATGGCCAAGTAACGATCGACGATGATGGAACTGGCTTATATAATTCAGATCTTGGACATGGTGATGCACTACATGTAGGCGAATTTGATCCAAGTAACGATGGTCTAGAGATCTTCTCAACACAAGAAGATACTAGCAAACCATATGGCTATGATATGCGTGATGCGGAAACTGGCGAAATTTTATGGGGAATAGAAACTGGTCAAGACACAGGACGTGGACTGACAGCTGATATTGATCCCCGATATGAAGGTTCAGAAGCATGGGCCGTTGATGGTGCGTGGAATAGCACAGTAGGTGGCTTGCATAAAGCAAATGGCGAGAAAATTTCCGATTCGATCCCTGCATCCAATTTTGCGATTTGGTGGGATGGCGATGTACTTCGTGAAATACTAGACCATAAGTGGAATGAAGACGCTGGCGTTGGTGTCGGTACAATCGATAAGTGGGATTATCAGAATAGCGAATCAGTTAATTTACTCACTGCAGATGGAACATTTTCAAATAATCATACAAAAGGTACACCGGCATTACAAGCAGACTTATTTGGTGACTGGCGGGAAGAAGTCATTTGGAGAACCGAAGATAGTAGTGTTTTACGTGTCTACTTTACACCAGAAGAAACAGATACAAGAATCCATACACTGATGCATGATGCACAATATCGTGTTGCAGTCGCATGGCAAAATGTTGGCTACAATCAGCCGCCACACCCTAGCTTTTTTATTGGCGAAGGAATGGCAGAACCGACTAGACCTAATATTGCCGTAGTTGACGTTGCGCACTCTGATACGGTTGCACCAGTAACAAGCTATCAAATTGATCAAGAACAAACGAACGATTGGTACAATAAACCAGTAACGATTGATTTTAATGCTGAAGATCAAGAATCTGGAACTAACAAAACATTTTATACGGTGAATACTGGAGAACCACAAGAAGGCACATCAGTAACATTAGAAGAAGATGGTGCACATACAATCGCTTACTGGAGTGAAGATAACGCTGGGAATGTCGAAGAACAAAAATCGTTTAGCATTGCGATTGATAGAACTGCACCGACAATTGAATTCTCTGAATCTACTGATACTATCTTTACAGTAGACCAGGAAATAACAATCGCAGTAGTTGTTGAGGATGCATTGTCTGGTGGAGCAACATCCGATTTCGAAAAAATAATCATACCAGCATATCAATTAGGTTTAGGCACCCATGATTTTGAGGCAACTGCGCACGACTTGGCTGAGAATAGTGCTACTCAATCTCTTAGCATCAAAGTCGAAGTTGACTTTGATAGTCTAGCCAATTTAACCAAGCAATTTGTTGATGAAAATGGTGGCGAACAACAACTAGTGGAGTACTTACAAACAACATTAGCCAATGCAAAAAATGCGAATGAAAGCGATGACCAGGATGAGCTTGACCTACAACTCACTGCTTATATTAACGCAGTAAAAGCTACTAGTACGGATGCTTTAACTGACGAGCAAGCAAATGTGCTTATTTCATTAGCCAAAACCTTAACTGACAGTGACATCACGCTTGATAGTGGTAGTGGTGGATCAGATGATGAGGATAATGAGGATGAGCAAGATTCTGTTGTTGAAAAAGAAGAAGAAGAAAAAGATTCAGCTAAAGAGGACGATAAAGGAACAGATACTAACTCTAAGGATTCAGACAATCTAGCGGATTCAAAAGATACTAGTTCTAAGGGTCAAGGTAATCTACCAGATACAGCGACGACTATGTTTAACTTCTTACTTATAGGTCTGGTCCTACTATTGGCTGCTAGTGGTGTTTGGCTATACACGCGCAAAAGAGCAGTGAAAAAGTAAGTTTCATTTAATCAATACAAAAAGGTAGCCAATTGGCTACCTTTTTGTATTGATTAATTCTAGCTCCGCTCAATTATGGCATCCTTCCGCCTAATTAAGACGTGCTCCGCCCAATTATGGCGTCCTTCCGCCTAATTAAGACGTGCTCCGCCCAATTATGGCGTCCTTCCGCCTAATTAAGACACCTTCCGCCCAATTATGGCGTCCTTCCGCCTAATTAAGACGCGCTCCGCCGAATTATGGCGTCCTTCCGCCTAATTAAGACGCGCTCCGCCGAATTAGCACCCTCTTCCGTCGGATTAAAACGCTCATCAAATAAAAAAAGAGTCAGGAGCTGCATTACGGTAATTTACCGCTTTACAGGTTCTGTCTCTTTTTTTAATAATTTATCTAACGCCTATTGTGAGCTTGCATTATAACTACTGATTTAACTCAGAAGTATGATTCATTCCACTTAATTATACGTTTTCCAAAAATCAAAAATAGTAGCTGTTAATACTTTTGCACCATTCTCTAATGCTTTTTCATCGATATCAAATTTAGGATGATGATACGGATAAATAAATCCTTTCTCCTCATTCGCTGATCCTGTAAAGAAATAGGTACCTTGCTTTTGTTCAAGGAAGTAAGAGAAATCCTCTGCACCCATTGTTGGTGGATCTGCTTTGATATTTTCTGCAGGTAATACATCTTTTGCTGCATTAACAAGCAGTTGATTCATCGTCTTGTCGTTCTTCGTTGCTGGGTAACCAAATTGATAATCAATATGGTAATCCGCACCGAATGCTTTACATGTATGTTCGGTAATCTGCTTTATCCAGTCATACATTTCTTGACGAACGTCTTTATCAAATGTCCTTACTGTTCCTTCCATTATACAAGCACCAGAAATAACATTTGCTTTACTTCCAGCTTGAAACGAACCAATCGTCAAGACAGCTGACTTTAATGGGTCTACTTTCCGACTCACTACTTGTTGTAAGTTACTTACAAGTTGACTCCCAATCGAAATAACATCCGTTGTATCATGTGGAAAGGCTGCATGTCCACCAACACCCTTTATTTCGATCACAAAGTCATCTGATGAACCGAGTATATAGTTATCATTATGTGAAATATGATTTACCGGAATATAGTTTTCCATATGTGTGGCAAAAACAGCATCGACACCTTCTAATGCACCCGCTTCGATCATCGATTTTGCCCCACCTGGATCTTCTTCTTCCGCATGTTGATGAATAAAGACTACTGTACCTTCTAATTCATCCCTCACACTTACTAACGCTTTCGCTATTCCAAGCGCAATCGCTGTATGAGCGTCATGACCACAAGCATGCATCACACCAGAATTTTGAGATTTATATGGCACATCATTTTCTTCTTCTATTGGTAAAGCATCAAAATCCGCCCGAATCGCTACAGTTTTACCAGGTTTCCCACCTTTTAATGTGGCAACAACACCTAATCCACCAACATTAGTCTGTACATCTAATCCTAACTTTGTTTGATAATCGGCAATAAATTTGGCTGTCTCATGTTCTTGAAAAGACAACTCTGGATTCATGTGTAAGTGTCGTCGTATATCAACCATTTCGTCATATAATTCGTCTAGTTTCAAAAACATTTGCTCTTTCAAGTGAATATTCACTCCTATCTTACGTTGTTCGTTCTTTAGTCTTATTCTCTACCTTACCCAAAATGAAGTCTGCAATAACTGCTAATAATACAGCAGGAATAGCACCAGCATAGATTTTTAGATCTGATTGAAGACTAATACCAGAGATGATTTCTTTCCCTAGTCCACCTGCTCCGATATATGGCCCAATACAAGCTACGGAAACAGCTATAACTGAAGCTACACGCAATCCTGCCATTAAAAATGGAATAGATAATGGAAGCTGTATTTTTGCTAATAATTGTAAGGACGTCATACCAACACCAATACCTGCTTCGGTGATACCTTCTTCTACTTCCCTAATCCCTACATACGTATTTCTTACGATTGGAAGTAAAGAATAGAAAAACAAACCAATAACCATTGTTTCAAATCCTAATCCAAAATAAATCATTAAGATTGCTAACATAGCTAAACTAGGTACTAATTGCAAAATATTTGTTAGAGAAAGAATAAATGGTGCTGCTTTTTCAAATTTCGCAGCTAGAATACCTAATGGCACACCTACGACAAGTGCAAGCACAATCCCGTAGACAACCATTAATATATGTTCCACTGTTAACGCTAATAATTCCGCATAATTTTCTAGCATATATTGACCAAGTTCAGTGATAAAGTTCATGTCAAATCACCTTTTTAAAAAGATTTTATTATAAAACATTGTTTCGCTTATTCAAGCATACCTTTTTCTTCTAAGAATTCAGCTGCAACTTCTTCAGGAGTACGTTGATTAATATCTACTTCATGAATTAATTGTGTCATTTCTTCTGTACTAATCAAACCTACGATTGAATCAAGAATGTCGCTAACTTCTGGATATTCTTCAATTATTTCATTTCTTGCTACTAATGATGCATCATATGGAGGGAAGAAACTTGCATCGTCCTCTAATAATTTTAAATCATACTCTAAGATTTGTGGATCAACAGTATAAGCTGTTACAACGTCTAACTCATCACTATTAATACCCTCATACATGAGTGAAACTTCCATACCACGAACATCATCAAAGCTGTATCCATATGCTTCTTGATAACCTGCATAACCGTCATTTTCTCTTTCAATCCATGAACTATCTGTACCAACGATTAGTTGATCAGCGAATTCACCAAGATCAGACATAGTTGTTATGTTATTTTCTTCAGCAAAATCACCTTGAATTGCAATACCATATTGGTTACTAAATCCAATTGAGTCATACCATTTCATATCATACTCTGCACCAAATAATTCTTGTGCTTGTTCAATTGTTTGTTGCGGATCTGTTGAATATTCTACTTCATCTTCATCAAAGTGGTTATTATATACTTCACCAGAATAAAGTGTTGCAATATCAAACTCTTCGCGATCTAAAGCAGCCATGATTTGTGGGCTTGCTTGAATATCTTCTGTAATATTTACTGCATGATCTGTTTGGTCTTCCACTAATAATTTAACAATTTGGCTCATGACTTTCGGATCAGTATACGATTGTGCACCGTATTCAAGTGTTGTTCCACCATCAGCTGATTCATTATCGCCACATCCTGCTAGTGCTAACATTAATACTGCGAATAAACTTGCAAATAAAAACTTTCTCATAATGTAATGTCCCCTTTTTTCTTTTTATATTTAGGCTTTTGAAAGGCCTTTTTCAATTTTTGCAAAAACAAAATCTAATAACAACGCGATACCAATAGCTAATATCGTTCCGGTGAAAATCATTTCTTTATCATTAAACCCAATACCAGCAAGTACTAGTCCACCTAAGCCGCCAGCACCAATAACAGCTGCTAAAGTCGTCCAACTAATTACATAAACGGTTGTGACTCGAATTCCTGACATAATATAAGGCAATGCAACAGGTAACTCGACCTTAAATAAACGTTGAAACGTATTAAAACCCATCCCCCTAGCTGCTTCAACAATACCGGGATCGATCGATTGCACACCAGCATATGTGTTCCGTAATAATGGAAGAAGCGCATATAAGAAGAGCGCTACCACAGCTGGTTTAAAACCAATCCCTAAAATAGGTATCATGATTGCTAGTAAAGCAATTGTAGGTATTGTTTGAAAAATATTAGCTATGTTAAATATAAGATTTTTCAGTTTTTCGTTTTTCATTTTCGTCATATAAATTGCTAATGGAACAGATATAACAATAGCAAGTAGTATAGCCGTAAAGGAAATTAGAATATGTTCATAGGTATAACCTAGTATAGAATCATATTTTCTTTGCCAAAAATCAATGTAATCTAAAATCATTTCCATTTAAGCCACACCACTCTTACTCTCATATATTTGATGAAGAGCTACAAACAATGTACTATTCTCGATTATCCCAACTAGTTTCTTATCTTCTGACAGAACTGGTATAATCGATTTCGTTTTACTTAAGTCACCCATCGCTAAATTAAGATCCGTTGTTTCATTAACAGTAATGACTGAATAATCAACTATTTCAGAAAGCCGTGCCGCTTTATTTGCTAAAGCCTTATACAGGCTTAGCACACCTAAATACTTTCCTGTTTCATCGACAACTGGCAGTTCTGCAACATTATTTGTAACCATATCCTCTATTGCCAAATCCACTGTTGTTTCAGTTGAAAGCACCATATAGTCTTTTACAGAAAGCTCTTGTACGGATGGTAATTTTTTGGCTTGATCAAGTCTATCTGATCCAATGAATTCTTTCACGAAATCATTTGCTGGATTAGCTAGAATCTCCTCTGGGGATCCTTTTTGAACAATTTCGCCACCCTTCATCAGAATGATTTGATCAGCAATCTTGATTGCTTCATCCATATCATGGGTAACAAATACAATTGTTTTTTTGATTTCTTTTTGAAGTCGAACGAGTTCATCCTGTAGTTGTTCTCTACTGATTGGATCTAGTGCACTAAAGGGCTCGTCCATAAGAATTGTAGAAGGTTCTGCAGCAAGCGCACGAATAACACCTATTCGTTGTTGCTGTCCTCCACTTAATTCGGAAGGATAACGTTTCATGTATGTTTCTGGTGCCAAATTCACCATATTTAGTAACTCTTCTACACGTTTTCTAGTTCGTGCTTTTTCCCACTTTAGTAGCTTTGGAACCGTCGCTACATTATCATAGATCGTCATATGTGGAAATAAACCAATACTTTGAATCACGTAACCCATTTGACGACGAAGCTGAATCGGATTAATATCCTTAATATCTTTATCATCAATCAAAATTTGGCCATCCGTGTGTTCTGTTAATCTGTTAAGTAATTTCATTGTTGTTGTTTTACCACAACCACTCGGACCGATTAACACATTAATTTTTCCTTCTTCAAATGTAAGATCAATATTTTTTAATGCTTGAAAACCATCATCGTAAACTTTATTTATCTGTTTTAATTGAATCAAGAGTTCTCCCCCTCATCTTTCAAAAAGTAATTTTTCACGTGCTTTCACTCATACAATTATATAGTTGATCTGTAAAAGAATAAAACGCCGTATAAACTTATAATTGCACAAACTTTATAAAATATTAAGTTTACAAAGTGCACGCCATTTAGATTTATACATTTACTCCATAATTCTCTGTTTTTCGTCACGATTAGCCACTTTCTATTTTGTACCAACTATGCTAATCTGTTACTAAATAAATTTAAAAGAGTTGGTATTCATGGAAAATAATCACTATATAGAAACAGTACATAATCGCACGATAGAACAGATAGCTGAAAACATGAAATCTTATGGTTTTCCAGCTACAATCGGTCGGGTTTATGCCTTCATTTATTATGCAGGCGAGCCACTTGACTTAGGTACACTTGCTGATAAAACAGGCATGAGTAAAACAAGAATGAGTCAAGTTCTAAGAGAAATGGTCGAACTAAATCTTGCCGAAAAAGTTTTCATCAAAGGTTCTCGCAAAGACTTTTATACAATCGACGCAGACTATTATCAAAATTTCGTTTCCCTTTTTACATCTAACTGGAAAAAGGTTGTTCAACGCAATAAACATTTGGAACAAAAAAATCAATTAGACTTAAAGAAAGCACTTCAAGATCAAACGCTAGATGATGAAGCAAAACAACAAGCAAAAATGATGTTCGAAGAATCCGAAAAGTCGAAAGAATACTTTGAGTGGATTGAACGTTTAGTTGATTTCTTTGAATCAAATGAAATCTTTAATCATGTCCCTAGAAAAATTGAAAAGTAAGATTGGTTAGTAAGCATCGCTCGGGATGCTTACTATTTTTTTATTTCCTCGGAAATCTTTTAAACAAAATCCCTTGGGTATTTTACTAAACAAAATCCCTTGGTATTTCTGTTTTCCATTCTTTGTGGAATACTTCTTCATCATTTTCATAAGCTGTCAAAATATTAGTTAGGAAGAAAGTCGTTTCGTCACTGGTCATTTCACTACTACTTACTAGTTTCGTTTGCCAGTCTTCTCTACCTAATTTTAATTCCCAATCACATTGGACACGTGCTGATAGTGGATTGTTTTCTTCTATAGTAAAAGTATTTGCATTCGTACTACCATACTCCATGCCATTGTGTGGAAGTCTTCTTTCCCCTTCATCAGAGAAATCTTCTAATTTCCAGATCCCATTAATTAGATCGTGTCTAACTTCACGTGTCCGCTTTTCTGCGCGCAGTATTTCTTTTTCCATTATTTCTGCCGTTTCTGGTGCTTCAAAGTTACCTGCGTGAACATCTTCAGGCTGTGGCGTTCGTACTGGTATCGTCAACCTCGTCTCTTTTCCACTATAAAGCGTGAGCGTAACGGGTTTAGCTGACGGCCAAGCTTGTGGCCAAGATGTTGGTGAAATGGCTAGTTCTAGTTGATGTCCTTTAGGTAATTGCTGCCCTAGTGCATCTAATTTAATTTCCACCTTATATTTCTTACCTGGTTTCAGTTTTTCTGGATGTTCATGCGATGCAAGATGTGTCAGATTTAACATACCCCAGCTAATTAACGTCGATTCCCCGGTTGGCGCTTTATCACATAGTCGGACATTTAGCAGTGCATTTTCTTGATCTGATGCAATTTCCGCATGAAATATAGGATGGCCTAAAAGTTCTGTTGTTTCTTCAAATGGATCCGAAGTATAGACAACTGATTTTCCGTTTTCAAGACGTTGATCACCAGGTAAATCACCAGGTTGGCCGAATGGACAGAATACACCTGTATAAAAACCATGTTCCTGTACACTTGGTATCAGAACTTGCTCGCCTTCCTTACTTTGATTCGTAAGTTTTCCATTTGCTAACAACAACGATTTGTCTGTTACATTAGCAGACGGCCATGACGTATCACCAACCCATTTACCTGGGCGTTCTGTATACGTTACTTGTGGTAATGCGCTATCTTGAATCCAAGAAGTTAATTTGGGTTCATCCATTATTCCTGTATCAATTCCTTTTAACCATTGATCCCACCAACGTAAACACTCTTGTAAAAAACCAATTGCTGGATCAGGTGTCGCCACTTCAGGGTATTCATGTGCCCATGGTCCAATCAGCCCTTTACTTTCTTTTGGTAGATTTTCAAGCAGACGGAAAACCGTATTCGTATACGCATCTTGCCATCCACTAACCGTAAATACAGGGATTTGAATAGCTGAATAATCTTCACATATCGATCCATGCTTCCAATAAGCATCTCTGCGTTGGTGTCTCATCCATTCTTCAACTAATGGTGGAGTGTTTTCTAGACGATCTAACCAATTCTCTTTCCAACTTTTACCCACTACTTGCGGATCTTGTGGTCTTGCATTATAAACAAACATAGTCGATGACCACCAAAGCATGTCAGAAGCTAACACGTTTCCACCGCGATAATGTACATCATCTGCATACCTGTCATCTGTCGAATCTAGTGTGATGATTGTTTTTAATGCAGGGTGTTGTCTTGCAGCAACTTGCAAACCATTAAATCCTCCCCACGATTTACCGATCATTCCAATTGAACCTGTTGACCAATTCTGTTTGACAATCCAATCGAAGATCTCCAAGGCATCATCTTGTTCTTGCTTGATATACTCATCTAGTAAAATACCATCAGAATCTCCTGAACCACGAATATCAACACGGATACTTGCATAACCGTGACCTGCAAAATATGGATGTCGCGCCGAATCTCGAATAGCAGTAAAATCATTTTTGCGATATGGAATATATTCCAAAATAGCTGGTACCGGATTTTCCACTGCATCTGTCGGAAGCCAGATTGTCGCAGCTAACTTAGCACCATCAGACATTGGAATCCATACATGCTCTATCTGTTTAATTTCTCTTGGGTAATCAGTTTTTACTGTACGTTTATCTGAATCTTTAATATTAAAAACCACTACACTCAACCTCTCGTCTTATCTTATGGTGAAATTAATTTCTTTTTGCTTGTCTGTCACAACAACACGTCGGACAAATTCATAAACGAAAGAAAGGGTCTGTCTGACAGCTTCTTCCTTGGTATAACTTCTACGTCGATTTAATACGGTATTCATCATACCCTTCCAAATCATCAATGTTGTATCAGCTAATAAATCGACATCTTCCTGCCTGATAAATCCTTCATCCACAGCATCTTTTAGATAGAGTACACTTCTTTTCGAAAAATTCAATTCCAATACAATTGGTTTGATTTCATCAGGTAATCCGATTAAATCTTCTTTATAGATCTTGTAATAATCATCTAATAAATCATCCACAGAACCACCTAGGTCTTCCATAAAAATGAGTTCATAGATCTCTGGTCTTTCAAAAGAATGCATACAAAAACATTCCCATGAATATAGCCAGCTCTCTATCGTATTTCCACCTTTATTTAGATAATTTGGTAAATCATTAATATAGTCTGTTGTAAAACGCATTGATGCAAAAAACTTTAAATGCGAAAGATCCTTAAAATAATTGTAAGCAGTGGAACTTGTATAACCAGCACGATCTGCAATTTTTCGAATCGTAACGTGATCGATCCCATCCTCCTCAATCATTTCCGTGGCAGCATCCAGAAAATAGCGCCACATCCTTGTTCGTTGTATTTCCTTCCTTTCATTTTTCATCAACTTTTCCCTTTCTACTAGCTCTTATCTTGTCTATTTATAACGCATTTTTTTATGAACGTGTTTTTTTCGTGAACACGTTCATTATAACAAACTCAGTTTTTTTGTCAAAGGCAGTTTGGTAAAAAAACTAATCAAGCTCCTCACGATTAATGTATCCTTCCATTGGTATTACTGCTCAATTCCGCCGGATTATCGCTCGCTTATCAAACAAAAAAAGAGCCAGAAACTGCATTACGACAATTTGTCGCTTAACAGATCCTGACTCTTTTTTACAAATAAAAAAGGACTCTACAGAATAGAGTCCTTTCATTATAAAGCTATTACGCTTTGTTTACATTAGTAGCTTGAAGTCCGCGTTGGCCTTCTTCAGTTTCAAATGTAACTTTTTGACCTTCGTCAAGTGATTTAAATCCTTCGCCTTGGATAGCTGAGAAATGAACGAATACGTCTTCTCCTCCGTCAATTTCGATGAAACCAAAACCTTTGTCTGCGTTAAACCATTTTACTGTACCTTCTTGCATGTTTGTTTCCTCCTAGGTGGATAAATTCCACATTTTATTACTATTAATGCTCAATTAGATATCAAAGGCGAAAAGTTTAAATACTTACTCCTTGCATACCAAACACGAATAACTTCTTTACTATAGCATGTGTTTTTAAATAATGCAAGTTATTAAATATTTTTTTCACCACATATCAATTGATAATATAAAATATCTCAGAAAAATTGACCGCCTTTTCATCAAAATCACGCACGTTAAGGCAGTCTCAATAGTTTTATATGTCACCTATCGCTAGCTCATTTTGGTATCACTGGCAACAAAACATGGGATGGATATTCTGTTTGATGGTACACCGTTTGCTTTGCTTTTACCACTTTTACTGTATCTAATGTTGTATCTCCTGTATTGGGATTCACATCGTATCTTGGGAAATCACTCGAAGCTATATCGATTCTTATTGCGTGACCTGGTAAGAATACATTACTAGTAGCCCATAAATCAATCTCCAGCTGAATAATTTCACCATTCATGCTCGCTTTTTTCTCCTTACCGTGTCGATACTTCGCTCTAACAATCCCATCCGTCAGATTATACGCTCTACCATCAGGAAAAACGTCTACTAACTTAGCAGAGAAATCCGTGTCAGGAGCATCCGTGGATACCCATAAAATAACTTTAACCCAGCCTGTTACCTCTAGAGCCTCATGTAATGGTGCTGATGTATACACCAATACATCCTCTCGCTCCTCCGTAACCCTCTGATTTCGTGGGCCCGCTCCTTTACCGTTATAAAATAAGATGCCCCCACCGTTTGTTCTTACAGGAATTTCAGGATCATGGGTATAGTGATCGCACTTCTCTTTAACAGGAGGATGGATCGTTAGACTTCCAGAACTCATTGTTGTATTCGCTTGCCCATCACTATGAAAATAGTAGGGTGTGTATTGCGTCCGTTTAAGTGGCCATTCTTTTTCTGTGCGCCATTCATTTGTACCCATCACAAATATTTTAATTGGATCTTGATCATCCAGTGGAAAATCTTTATTTTTTAACCATTGATCAAACCATCTGTTGTGAAGGGAAGTAATATCATTTTTACCATCAATGGAAGCCCCAGAAGCATTTACTCCAAACGATTGTTCACCGAGTTCTGAGTAAAACATTCCATGCCCCCATGGACCAATCATTAATTTTTGATTGTCGTTCGATTCACTCATTTCTTGATAATTTGTTAATGTTTGCCCTAAAAAGTTATCATACCAACCTGCAAGATGGTAAGCTGGGATATCAATTTGCTTTGGATCTATATGACTAACATTTGCGATAGCCTTTTTACTATATACTTGACTCATATAGTTACTATAAATTTCATGTAATTCTGTATGTTTCATGACTGGTGGCCAATCTTTAATTGGTGTAAATCCATGCCATTCTTCAATCTGGTTTAAATCGTTGGTGATTTCTTTTATCGTTTCATTATATTGATTTCTTTCTTGTTTTCTTTTTAAATAATCCGATGCTATTGAGTCCAACATCCATGTTTCTGCAGACGCTAATTCTAATACACCACCTTTACCAAAGGCTTCTTTAAAGATATTACCTACCATTGCTGGAAATATAGCTTTTAGTGCGGGTGGACGCTCAACCATAGCGTACAGCTGCGTATATGCATAGTAAGATAAACCAAACATTCCGACCTTCCCATTAGAATATGGTAAGGTAGCGGCCCATTCTACAGCATCATAGCCATCTTTTCCCTCTTGAGCAAAAGGTTCAAACTCTCCTTCAGAAGCAAATCTACCCCTGACATCTTGAATAATAACCACATATCCGTCCATCGCTAAACGAATCGGATCAATATATCTATGAGAAAAATCGGGAAGGTTTTTGTTATAAGGTAATCTTGTTAACAATGTAGGGTATGCACCAGCCTCTTGTGGACGATAAATATTCGCATACAGCCTAATCCCATCCCTTAACGTACAAGAAACTTCTCTATCAACTATTACGTGCTCTTTTTTAGTCACCATGGATCATCCTTTCTGTTTAAAAAGCCTGTGCTGACTCATGTCAACACAGACTTTTAAAAACTATTATTTACCCAACATTTCGTCTACTTTATCTTGATTATTATCAATCCACTCTTGGGCCACTACTTTTGGTTCGATTTCGTCCTCTTCAATCTTAACTATCATTTCTTCAACATCATCAATCGGAATACTCCAATTGCTTAAAAATTCATACGCGTCTGGAGCTGTTTCTTGTAATTCGTTGTTTGTAATGACATGAACTGATGCTGATTCAAAGAATCCTTTTTCCTCTTCAAGTACTTTCAGATCAAATTTGTTAAACATCGAGTGTGGGCGCCATCCATAAAAAATAACCGGCTCTTCATTTTCCATTTTACGCATTGCTTGTGCAATCATGCCACCTTCAGAAGAATTAACTTGCTCTATATCTAAATCGTAACCTTCAATTAACTCATCAATAACACCTGTTACACTCGCACCATCTTCAATTCCATACATCTCATTATCAAACTCATCTTCTATTCCTTTAATATCAGCTATAGAATTAATATCTTCCATATACGTTGGAACTACCCAACCTGAAGCTGCATTATCATAACTCATAGCGGTTTCCTCAATCGAATCCGAATATTTCTCTAAATATACATCATGAACCGGAAGCCAAGAATCCATAAACACGTCAATATCGCCACCTGATAACCCAACGTAAACACTACCTGCATCAGCTTGTGTTTGCTCTATTTCATATCCCATGTCCTGTAAAATCAGACTAGCAATTTCTGTTGGCGGAACAGTACTCGTCCATGGTGTTACACCTAATGTAATCGTTTGACTATTACTTGTTTCTTCTTGCGTTTCTCCGTCTGTTGCATCCTCATCTTGTCCACAAGCTACAATTAATCCTACTAATAATACACCTATTATACCTAATACTACTTTTTTCATTTTAACTCTCCTCTTTTATTTTTATAATTTACTACCTAAACCTTGCGTTATCCGGTCAAGAATAATTGCAATTACAACAATTGCTAATCCTGCAGTCAAACCGAGACCTACATTAACTGTTGAAATACCTTTTAATACGGCTGATCCTAAACCTGGTGCACCAATCATCGATGCAACTACAGCCATAGATAGTGCTAACATAATCGTTTGATTCACACCTGCCATAATCGTAGGTAAAGCTAAAGGTAGTTGTGCTTTAAGCAACAATTGCCATGGTGTTGTTCCAAAAGCTAATGATGCTTCAACTACTTCTTCAGGAACTTGAATGATTCCTAATCTTGTCATCCTTACAGCTGGTGGGGTCGCAAATACAAATGTTGCAATAACTGCTGGCACGCCACCAAGACCAAATAATAAGATCGCTGGTATTAGATAAACAAAGATAGGTAACGTCTGCATAAAGTCTAAGATTGGTCGGACAATTCGGTCGACAACTTGGTTTTTAGCACTTAGAATCCCAATTGGAACACCCAATATTACCGAAATGATTGTAGAAACAATAACAATCGAAAGTGTTTGCATGGTTTCGGTCCAAAGGTCAACAGAACCAATATAGATACAACCAACTAAGCTAAAAACCGCAATACTTCTACCAGCAAACTTCCACGATAGAAGTATGAGTACAATAGCAATGATTTCTGGAGGTATAACAATTAATAAATTCGTTACGCCTTCAACAAATGAACTAAGGACATTACTGATTTTATCAAAAAAACCACTCATTTCAGGAAGCAACCAGTCATTAACAAACATATTTGTCCATTTTTCTAAAGGTAATTGAAAATAATTCATGACGGTATCACCTCCGTTTTTTCCTTACCAAGTACTAGCCCAGCCAAGATTGAAACACGAGATATTATCCCTAATAACTTTCCATCCTCTATGACAACAATGGGGTATTTTGTATCTACCGCAATCCCAATTAACTCATTTAATGCTGTATCTTTACTAGTTGAATGAATACCTTCAACAATTAGTACTTCTTCCATCGATATCGTTTCTTCATAAGCTCTTATCGCATCATCAATTGTTAGTAAACCTTTAAAGTTCTTTTCTTTATCTACAACAAAGATGCTTGACGCTCCTGCTTCTTCCATTTTTCGAACCGCTACGCGTGGGCCATCTTTATAGGTCATTAACACTTCTGGTTTTTTCATGACATGCGATGCTTCTAACACTTTTGAACGATCTACATCCTTAACAAAATTAGAAACATAATCATTTGCAGGATTTTCTAAAATTTGTTCCGATGTACCAACTTGAACAATTCTTCCGTCCTTCATGATGGCAATACGATCTCCCAGTTTTAATGCCTCGTCTAGGTCATGCGTAATAAATAAGACTGTTTTTCCTAATTTGTCCTGTAGCTTTAACAACTCATCCTGCATCTCTTTACGAATGATCGGATCTAAGGCACTGAAAGCCTCATCCATTAGTAAAATATCAGTATCATTAGTTAGAGCGCGCGCAAGCCCTACACGCTGTTGCATACCGCCACTTAACTGACTCGGATAGCTTGTTTCATATCCCTTTAATCCAACATCAACGATTGTTTGCAATGCCTTCTTTTCACGTTCTTCTTTTTTTACACCTTGAATTTCTAATCCATAAGCAACATTATCTACTATATTTTTATGGGGCAACAAGCCAAACTTTTGAAAGACCATACCTAATTTTTTACGTCTCGTTTCAATTAATGTTGCCTTATTCATCTTTGTTATGTCTTCTCCATCAATTAAAACTTCCCCATCCGTTGGCTCGATTAATCGATTCACTAACCGAATTAATGTCGATTTCCCGCTTCCAGATAAACCCATTATGACAAAGATCTCACCCGTTTTAATAGAAAACGATGCTTGACTTACTCCGACAGTCATTCCTGTCTTCTCAAGAATTTCATCTTTTTGTTCGCCATTTTTCAACCGCTTAAGCCCCTGTTGGGGATGAGCTCCAAATATTTTCGTTAAATTATTCACTTCAATCTTATTCATCAACATCCCTCTCTCCTAATCAATTTTGAAAATTAGTCCGCCAAATCCAGTTGACTTGAGACTAATGAATTCTAACGTTTGATGCCAATTTGTCTTCCTACTTGCTTCGGATTTTCTAATTGTTTATCTTCGTTCCAAATTTTTTCAATAATCGTTGTTACAAGTGTCGGGAATGCTGCAGGTTTTCCCTGTTCTACATCGATGCCCATTAACATTTGCTCACTTGTTGCGATGACTTCACTGCTCCCATTTCTCATTGTAAAAAACACGTGCAGCCGTTTTGAGTCAATATTAATTAACTGTGCCATAACTTGCAGCGCTTCCTTCTCACTAGCTTCTTGTAAATAGCATAGATGCGTTTCCAATGTAAAAATAGTATACGAATATTCTGTACGAGCATCCGAATCTAGTCCAATATAATCAATAAATGCATCTACTGCCAGACTAAATAACATTGCATAAGCTGCGTCGTTCATATGACCGTTATAGTCAACCCACTCCTTATGAACAACTTCTTGATATAGAAATGCCTGATCCATCATAAACTTATTCTCCTTGTGAATTATTGATTTTTCACTACGTGCTTAGATTCTGGCCAGTAGTCTTCTACTAAATCCAATAACTTCACTAAGAACTCATTACGTTTACTTTCTAACTCCGCAATACTTGTATCGCCAGCATGATTTTCACAGCCTTCAATCACTTTTTCTTTCAACTCATCTGTTAATTCCGGCGCTTCTAATTTCGTCCATGGAAGCTTCAAAGTTGGACCGAACTGTTCTAACATGTGACGCATGCCTTGATCCCCACCCGCTAAGTGGAACGTTAAAAATGGTCCCATTTGCGCCCAACGAAGCCCAGCACCATAAATGATAGCAGCATCAATTTCCTCTGTAGTCGCTACCCCATCATTAACAAGATGTAACGCTTCACGCCATAATGCTTCCATTAATCGGTCGGCTACGTGTCCTTCTATTTCTTTCTTAATAACTAAAGGTTTCATTTGAATCGATTGATAAAATTCTTTTGCTTTTTCAAGCACCGTAGCATCAGTTGCTTCTCCACCGACAAGCTCAACTAACGGTAATATATAAACAGGATTAAATGGGTGTGCTACAATCACACGTCCTGGATATTTCAATCCCTGTTGTAATGTAGTAGCCATAATGCCTGATGTACTAGAACCAATAATTGCATCAGGTTTTGCATACTGGTCAATACTAGTCAAAACACTTTTCTTCACATCTTCACGTTCAGGCACATTTTCTTGAATAAAAAAGGCATCTCGTACCGCTTCCTCTATTGTAGGAACAAAAGTTAAACGATCTTGTGAAGCACTTTTTGCAAGACCAAGTTTTTCTAAAGAAGACCAGACTTGTTTAACAACTTGGCGTGTTCTTTCCTCTGCTCCTTTAGCAGGATCAAAAGCAATAACATCATATCCTTGTCCCAAAAATCGAGCAATCCAACCATTTCCTATGACACCTGTACCAATTACTGCTACTTTTTTCATTTCAGCCATTATTTATCTCCTCCTTTGAAATTACCTAATCCATACTGTTCTCTAGCTTCTTGAGGCGACATTATTTCTACACCATTTCCATTCAACATCTTAATAGCTTTATCTACCAATTGATCATTACGAGCAAGAACGCCTTTAGATAAATAAAGGTTATCTTCTAAACCTACTCGAACGTTACCACCTAATAGTGCAGCTTGGGTAACAATAGGCATTTGCATTCGACCGATACCAAAAGCGGACCAGTGTGCGTGCTCAGGAATGCGATCTTTCAGGTAGATCATTGTTTCTACATCTGCTTCTGCTCCCCAAGGGATTCCAAGGCAGAATTGAAACATTGGATCACCAGTGATCAATCCCTCTTTAACTAGCTGTTTCGCAAAACGAAGATGTCCTGTATCGAAGCATTCTAATTCAGGCTTTACACCACTTTGTTGAATAAGTTTTGCTTGTTCTCTTAACCAATTAGTGGGACTCATATAAATCATGTCTCCAAAATTAACTGATCCACAATCAAGTGTACACATTTCTGGAAGCAAGTCCCCAATAGGCTTGTGTCGTTCTTTTGGTGTTTGAATAGCCGTTCCATCTCCGCCAGCTGCTGGTGTATCTAAACTTGGAATGAAATCACCACCACCTCCAGCTGTAATATTTATAATCACATCGGTTTCTGAGTCACGAATGCGATCTACTATCTCACGGTAATGGTTGATGTCTTGACTCACGCCTCCTGTTTTAGGGTCACGTGCATGAACATGAGCTACTGTTGCGCCAGCTTTTGCTGATTCAATTGCAGCCTCTGCAATTTCTTTTGGTGTTACTGGAACATGAGAACTTTTCGATGTAGTATCTCCTGCACCTGTTACAGCTGCTGTTAATAAAATTTTACTCATCTTTTCTGTCTCCTCTCCACATATGTACTCATTCTTATCTCGTTATTCAATTTCACTGTACCGTCTGGACGGTTTTAACTTGTTTAAAACTATATCATTCAGTCCGTTTTAATACAAGGAAACGCAAAATAGGTAAGCGGTTTCTTCGGTGGAATCCCATTTAAAATAAATAGCTGTAAGCCACTATTAACGACATTTTCAACATTTTATTAAAAAAACTCAAAAAATAAAAATACTATCTGATTTTCAGATAGTATTTTTCACAATTTTGTCATTATTCATTTGCCCATTCTTTTAACTTCTTATATACCGCGTCTTTTTTTTCATCACCAATATGATAAATATCGAATAGCTCTGTAAGCCAAATTCCATCTGTTGCTAAGCGAATAATGGTTGACTTTATTGGATCAAGTCCTTCATTTTCAATATCGTATTGCCACTGTGTGTATAATTCACGAATAGGATCCAATAATTTTTCGTTAACCGCTTTTGCAGCTAATAAACCCGAGTGCATATCTGTATTCTTATACATCTGATTAAACGTTACTTCCACATAAGCCCGAATCCATTTTCCTTTCTCCACCGGATCTGCCTTAGCGTTTGTTTCTATTTTCTCTTGATAATTATGAGCTAAATGTTCTACCATTCCTTCAACAAGTGCTTCTTTTGATGGGAAGTGATAGAGTAAACCACCTTTACTTATCCCTGCTTCTTTTGCTACAGCCTCTAATGTTAAATTAAAAATTCCTCTTTCGCTAACGATCTTCGATGCAGCATGAAGAATATCAACCTTTCTAGAATTTTTACCCATCCATTCTAATCTCCTCATTATTAAAGTAATGCATTTACTATACTATCTGGACGGTTTTTTTTCAATTTTTTTAAAATAATCTTATTAGGAGGTTTGTCGAATCATCTATCCTCTACAATAATATACGTAGCTTTAATCGGTCCATGCACACCAACAACGAGATTCATCTCAATATCCGCACTATTACTTGGACCACTAATAAAATTTATACAGGATGGTACTTGCTTGCCATCTTCAACAAGCTGGTGAATTTCTCGCGTCGCTTGGGACATTCGTGGAACAAGTGTGCTTTTAGGTACAATCGCAATGTATGTGGCAGGAAGTAAGCTGACCGACCGTCCCTTTCCTTTATCACTAAACAAGACAACAGTACCTGACTCCGCAAGCGTAATATCGCTAAATGTAATGCCTACATCGGCTTTTTCTGCTAGGCGAAGGCTCTCATCACCATCTGCGGCATCCCACTGTTTTACATGTACATTTGCAGAAGCCCATGATGAAAATTGATCCTGTAAACCAAAACTGCTGAACCGCGGATCATCCCACGTCATTATTGATTCTCCACCATATCCCTTAATAACTTCTAACATTGCGTCACCTAAATTACTTTCAGTTGTTTTGACCAAGTCGGTGTGAATAAAATCGCATTGTCTTTCCAATATAGTTACTAATTGCTCCTGGGTCTGTTCAGCAAGCACACGCCATTGTACTTGCTGCTTCCATCTAGGACGTTTAACTTCATGCGTTATCCTTTCCCTATCTAAATTTTTAGCAATCTTGTCTAAAAATGCTTCTCGATTTTTAATCTCTCCTTTGGCCATCGTTACTTCCTCCCTTCGCTCTATTCTTAAACCAATCTCTAAATCGCTCCTTTTCCGGTACAGGAAATTCGCGCGCATCTGTCCACGCTTTAACTGGACCAGGACCTTTTGAGATTGTGCCATCTTTAACAAACGGTGTCACTAAAAACGGCGCCATTTTTGTTGCGACACTAAAAAGTTTGGCTGACCCTGCGACTGTTTCGAATCCTTTCATTGCGAACCTTTCTCCTCTGGAAGATTTCTTTTCTTTCTCGACAATATTGCGCCGATGCATGATCAACTGTTCATGCAATGGAATTTTGACCGGACAAACATCGGTACATGCCCCACACAAAGTGGATGCATATGGAAGCTCTTTATAATCGTCATAACCACCCAACAACGGAGTAAGTACAGCGCCAATTGGCCCTGGATAAATTGATCCGTAAGCATGACCACCGACATGACGGTAGACTGGGCATACGTTAATACATGCCGCACAGCGAATACAGTGAAGTGCTTCTTGAAATTCTGTTCCAAGTATTTTTGAACGTCCATTATCGACGATTACTAAATGAAATTCTTCTGGACCATCTACCTCGTCTTCCAATTTTGGGCCAGTTAATGCCGTTACGTAACTCGTCAACTTTTGACCGACAGCAGCTCGCGTTAACAGACTCACTAATACATCAAGTTCCTCCCATGTTGGCACAATACGTTCCATGCCCATGACCGTAATCTGTGTTTTCGGAAGGCTCGTTACCATACGCGCATTTCCCTCATTCGTAACGAGTGCAAATGAACCAGACTCCGCCACTGCAAAGTTACAGCCAGTAATTCCAACATCAGCTTCAAGAAACGCTTTGCGCAGTTGCTCTCGAGCAAACAAAGTTAATTCCTCTGGTTTTTCCGTGTTCAGATAGCCTAATTTTTCCTTGAAGACATCGCGAATCTGTTCTTTATTTTTGTGCAATGCTGGTGCTACTATATGTGATGGTGGATCATGGTCATCCACTTGAAGAATGTATTCCCCTAAGTCTGTCTCGACCACCTCACAACCGTTTTCTTCTAAAATATCGTTTAATGCAATTTCTTCCGTTACCATCGACTTTGATTTCACAATTTTATTTGCGTTTTTATCTGCAATGACTTGACTAATATAGTTATTTGCATCATCTGCTGTCTCAGCAAAAAAAACATGACCACCAAGCGCGGCAACCTTTTCGCTTAATTGGTTTAAATAGTAATCTAGATTTTCCATTGTGTGGGTGCGAATCTCTTGACCTAACTCGCGCCAGTCTTCCCAGTCACCTAGCTCATCTGCGGCAGTAGCCCGGTTCGTCTGTAACCTTCCTTGGGCAGATCGTACAGCTCCACGCATGAAGGTATCATCTAATCCCTTATCAACACGTTTCGTAAAGTCCTTTTCTCCAACATGCATCGGCATCACATTTCACCTCGACTGTTCAAAATTTCTGCGATATGCATTACTTTTATCGGTTTACTTTTGCGACTTATTCGACCACCAATGTTCATTAAACAACCGCCATCAGCGCCAATTAGAACTTCTGCTTCGGTTTCTTCGACATGCATGACTTTCTCATCGACCATCTGCTCAGAAATCTTTGGCATCTTTATCGAAAATGTTCCGCCAAACCCGCAACAGTCATGGCGATTCGGTAGATCAATCATTTCTAAACCTTTGACATTACCTAATAATTTTAATGGTGCTTCTCTTACCTTTAATAATCGCGTCATATGACAAGACGTATGATACGTTGCCTTCGCATGAAACTCTGATCCTGTATCTTCTATTAATAAAACTTCTGTTAGAAACTGTGTTAATTCATATGTTTTATCCTTTAATCGTTTTGCTTTCTCTTGCCATTCTGGTTCATCATTAAATAGCGCTACATATTCATGTAACATGAAAGCACAAGATCCTGATGGACAAACCACATAAGTAGATTGTTCAAAAGCGTTGATCATATTTTTCGCTGCTGCTTTGGTGTTTTCATGATAGCCACTATTGTAAGCAGGCTGTCCACAACAGGTTTGCGTTTTCGGAAAATCAACTTCACAACCAAACCGCTCTAATAATTCTACTGATGCCTTACCAGCGTTTACATAAAACATATCCCCCAAGCACGTAATAAATAAGGATACTTGCATTATTTTCCCTCCTACCAAG
Source organism: Paraliobacillus sediminis (assembly GCF_003426055.1). NCBI lineage: Bacteria > Bacillati > Bacillota > Bacilli > Caryophanales > Bacillaceae > Paraliobacillus > Paraliobacillus sediminis. Next base: position 7,320 of record NZ_QJSI01000003.1, on the reverse strand, counting down.
TTAGACAGAAAAGGGAAAGTGAGTTAGCACTTTCCCAATAGAACTATTTATATTGAATATAAACGGCATGCGTTTGCAAAAATTCCTCCAATCCATGTTTTCCATCAGCGCCACCTATGCCAGATTTTTTCCAACCAGCATGGAAGCCTTGGACAGCTTCAAAACTCTCACGATTCACATATGTTTCGCCGAATTCTAATTCATTACTTGCTTGCATCATGTTATTGACGTCTTGTGTGAAAATTGCAGATGTTAAGCCATATTGACAATCGTTAGATAATGCAATTGCTTCATCTAATGTAGAGAAAGATGCAATAGGCAATACCGGCCCAAAAACTTCTTCGCGCATGATTTCCATCGTATTATCCACATCTACTAGAACAGTAGGTTGATAGAAATAACCTTTTTCACTATCCGCTCGTTTTCCACCGGTCAAAACCGTGGCACCATTTTCAACTGCACGATTTACCATGTCCTCGACATTCTGTAGCCCACTTTCACTTGAGAGTGGCCCCATACCAATACCTTTATCCACTAATGGATTACCATACGTTACTTCAGACATTGCTTTGGTGATTTTTTCGATAAACAGATCAGCTACAGCATCATGCACATAGACGCGTTCCGTACAGTTACATACTTGACCAGTGTTAATCACGCGTGAATCCAAGATAGATTGGACAGCTATATCAATATCCGCATCATCCATCACAATTGCTGGTGCTTTTCCACCTAATTCTAGTGATACTTTTGTGATATTTTCGGCAGCATTTTTCATTACTTTCTGTCCAGCATTCGTACTACCTGTTAGCGTGATCATGCCAATTTTCGGATTTTTAGAAAGTTCATCTCCAACAACACTTCCCGCACCCGTAATAATGTTGATAACCCCTTTAGGCAAACCAACTTTTTCGAGAATTTTTGCGAATGCTAGAGCATTGTTAGGTGACGTGCTGCTAGGCTTTAAGACAATCGTATTACCTGTTATTAGTGCTGGTGCAGCTTTTCTAGCAATTAAGAAAAACGGGAAATTCCATGGCAAGATCCCTGCAACAACACCGATTGGCTGCTTATAAATTAAGATACTCTCTTTTGGTCGATCACTCGGAACAATTTCACCTTCATACTTGCGTGCCCACCCAGCAATGTATTCAAAATAATCTGCAGTTACACTCACCTCAACGATTGCTTGATCTAGAGGCTTACCCATTTCTTCAGCGATTATTTCAGCAAGGTGATGAACATTGTTACGAATTTCATGACAGATCGCAAATAAGTACTTGGCTCTTTCCGATGAAGGAAGTTTGGCCCACTCTTTTTGTGCAACTTCTGCTGAATCAATCGCTTTTCGCGTATCTTCTAGGGAAGCCTTTGGTACGGTAGAAATGATCTCTTCTGTAGCAGGATTGATTACATCCAATGTTTCATTTGTACTCGCCTTTACAAACTGTCCATCAATAAACATCTCAAAGTTTTTTGTAACCGTTTTCAAATTACCCATTTTTTTCATCCTCTCCTTATTTATCTATATTTTCATATATCTAGACGACTTTGTCAACATAAACAAACTATTTATATGTTTTGTTTATTAAGTTTTATTATTGTTTTCGTTATTTTATTCTGTTTTTTTGTTGGAATGGTCTAATAATGACCAATTCGAATAGCTAAATATCTGACAAATGTAATAACAACATTTGACAGACGTAACTTCTTTCATTTATTCGTTTCCTATATGATTAAATTACAACCTAAACACATACTAACAATAGTTTGATGTTTTCTTATCCCGCACACGAGTTTTCTAAAAAAGACTTTTAAAAAATTATGAAATGAGGCAATATGTCATGGATCACACACTACAAATTGGACAGATAAAACCACAATTCCCTATCTTACAAGGTGGAATGGGTGTAGGTATCTCGTTAAGTAAACTTGCTGCAGCAGTTGCAAATGCTGGTGGTATTGGTACTATTTCTGGAACCGGCATTTCAGTTGATGAATTGAGAAGCCACATTAAAAAAGCAAGAGAATTAACGAACAATGTAGGATATATTGGTGTTAATGTTTTATTTGCGATGACTGATTTTGCTGAGAAAATGAAAGCTGCAATGGAAGAGAAAGTTGATTTTATAATTTCAGGTGCAGGTGTATCTAGAGATATGTATGCATGGGGTCGCGAATATGGCATACCAGTTATTTCAATAGTTTCAACAGCCAGATTAGCAAAAATTTCAGAGCGATTAGGTGCCGCTGCTATTGTTGTTGAGGGCCATGAAGCAGGTGGTCACCTAGGAACAGAACGCCCTTTATTCGATATTCTACCTGAGGTTGTCGAAGCCGTTAACATTCCAGTAATAGCCGCTGGTGGTATTCTGACTGGTGAAGATATTGCGAAAGCATTAAGATTTGGTGCCGTTGGTGTTCAAATGGGTTCTCGTTTTGTTGCAAGCGAAGAGTGTGACGCCCCACTGGCGTTTAAACAGAAGTACATAGACGCAAAGGAAAATGATACTGTATTGGTAAAAACAACGGTTGGCTTAGAAGGCAGAGCGATAAGGAATCGTTTTACAGATCGAATCAGTGATGGCGGCAAAGTAAAAATTGATAGATGCTACCGCTGCTTAAAAAAATGTTCTTTTCAGTTTTGCACGCTAGATTCACTATTTAGATCGATGAATGGTGACGTTGAGGACGGTTTGGTTTTTTCTGGAGCAAGGGTACATGAAATCACGAAGATAGAATCCGTACAACATATTATGGATCATCTTATGGAAGAGGTTTGATTGCATGCAGTAAAAATAGACTCTAAAATAAGAGTCTATTTTTTATTTAAAACTATTTTCAGAGGAATGAACTAAGTGTTATCGTTATTTCTTAAGCACCTGGCAATGTAATCTTGAATTCTGTACCCGATCCTATTGTACTGTCCACTTTAATCGTGCCATTCATTGCGTGAATTGCATTATAACTAACCGTCATGCCTAAGCCTGTACCAGTTTTTTTTGTTGTAAAGTAAGCGGTACCAAGTTTTGCTAGTTGCTGTTTTGTCATTCCATAACCGCTATCTTTGATACAAATAATAGCATTATTTTTATTAGCTATTGTCTCAATTGATAATATGCCACCGTCGGGCATTGCTTCTATGCAATTTTTTGCTATGTTAATAAAACTTTGTTGCAGTTTGTTTTGTTTATATTTTACTAGCAATTGATTATTACATTTTGTAATGATATCAACATTATGTATCGCTGCATATGGCGATAATACGCTAACTACATATTCAATATCTGACTCCATCGTAGAAATAATACAACTATTAGGCCTTGCTTTAGTTATTGATAAATAATCGTTTATTATATTTTCTGCTCGTTCCAATTCTTTTAATGACAATGCAGCATAACTTTGCCTACTATGATCAGAGATCTCTGGTGTCATTAATAATTGTAAGAAGCCTTTCGTTACGGTTATCGGATTACGAACTTCATGGGAAACACTAGCAGCCAATTCACTAATTACTTTTAATTTTTCCGTTTCCAATAATTCTTCTCTGATTCTTATATTTTCTATTGAGTTTTTTATGATATAGGTAATTACGAGCATACTTAAACCTTGTATTATGACAAAATTTAATGATGTAAGATTCTGTTCTGTGGATGAGGTTTGAATCGTTGCATGAGATAGTAGAACAATGGCTAAAGATGCAAAAAAAGCGGTTAATGTGAGAGATATCATTTTGCCTTTGAGACCTAAGTTATCAAATTTAGTTTTACATAGTGATATAAAAATCAGCATGAAAGTAGTAACGATTAAACTTATAAATACGCCTTCCCCACCAATTAAAAATTGATTTACAACGATTGTAAGGTACAATACTAGCCCTACACGCCAACCAAAATAAACTAATCCTAAAATGAATGGGATTTGTCTTAAATCAAATATAATCCCACCTGAGAACCTTATCGGATAAGCCATACAAGAAGTAATCGACAAAATGATTAAAACAACAATTATAACGTTCGTATTTTTATGATTTGCTTTTCCTTTATCAAGCCACAATGTTTGAAATAGAAAATAAGGTATAAATATAAACAAAAAATTTATTAATAACTCCTCATAATGCAGAATCATCCAGTCACCCCTCTTTATATACGTATTTTGCCACATTGTGGTTTTTTTTACAATAAGAATACCAAAATATTGCACTTAAAATTAAATTTTCACATGAATGTAACACTACTTTTACAATAAATGAAAAAGTGAAGCTAGTTGCGTAATAATTCATCCGAATTTACCTCTTTCTATTTGTTTAGCTTTTTCTCCTGATCTTTAATCCAGTTATCAATTGATTTCTTTGAAAATAAAATCTTACTGCGCATTTTAAAATGTGGTATCTCTTTCTGGCTTGTCATATCGTAAATCGTATCTGGATGCACACCGAGATACAGTGAGACTTCTTTAACGGTTATAATTTCTCGTTCCATGTCATGACCTCCTCTATACGTTTGATTACTCATATAATCGTTATCTTCCAGTAAAAGGTGTCTGCTTTGGATAAAAAAGGGTACTATTCATAAAATACAATATATCCATGACAAATGTCATCTTAAATATGGGCGTTTGTGACTTATTATATGTCGTTTTTTCTTTTATGATAGAAATAGAATTACTAACAAGAGAAGGAGTTTAATACTATGCCTATGCGAACACTAGTATTTCAAGGTTATATGTGGGGGTATATTTTAAGTAAAGCAAATAAATCATTTGCTATTAATAGATTAAATAAAGCTGGTAAAAACAGAGAAAAACTAGCACTAATGGATAAAATAATTTTAAAATGTACAAATAAATTAATTAAAATTTCAGGTGCAGACTTATCTGTAACAGGTACCGAGAACATTCCATTAAATGAACCTGTCTTATATGTTGCAAACCATCAAGGACATATGGATATTCCAATTTTGTATTCAACTGCACCACAAACAATGGCCTTTGTCGCAAAAAAAGAAATGGAGAAAATTCCGTTATTAGGTTTTTGGATGAAAGAACGTGGTTGCGTATTTATCGACAGAGGGAATGCACGTAACTCTTTAAAGGCGATCAATCAAGCGATCTCAAGTTTAAAAGCAGGTCATCCAATCGCAATTTTTCCAGAAGGAACGAGAAGTAAAGGACCAGAGATTGGTGATTTTAAATCCGGCAGCTTACGAATTGCACTAAAAGCCGGTGTGAAGGTAATTCCTGTTTCATTTAAAGACTCGTATAAATTGATCGGTAAAAAAGGTTGGAACAAGCCAGCAAAAGTTTCTGTTCACTACTCTGACCCAATTGATTCAAGCGATTTCAAAGATACAGGCGAACTAGCGGAAGAAGTACTAACACAAATAAAAAAACATCTATAAGTATTCAAACAAAAAAAACGCAGTCACTGACCAAATGACATTATGTCCATTTGCAATGACTGCGTTTTTTATTATACTCTATTCATCTATTTTAACATGTACTGCTAAATACTGATATATTCTACCGCGTAAAAATATAGGAACAAAATGCCCAGTAATTCCATATATATATCGTATTATTCTATATCGGAAGGAGATGTACGAAATGAACAGTAAAACCTCAATTAGTACTGCTGCCAACTTTGATAAGTCACGTCTATTTTTTAACAAATGGGAAATGTATAAATTATTAGCCCCGTATGACTTACCTTTAAAAATACCTTATACTTCTGTCTTCTCCATCCAGTCGTTTGAGCAATTCACCTCAAGCTCTATGCCATTTTATGTAAAGCCCGTTCATACATGGGCTGGATTGCATATAGCACGCATCACACCCGTTTATAACGGCTATCACGTAAAGTTTCAAAGTGGTACAGAAGAAACCCTTCCTAACCAGCAAGTTTTGTGGAGAAAATTAGAACACTATTATCAACATACACTTGTAATCTTGCAACAACAAACACCTACTATCCCATTTAATTCGCGAGCGTTTGACATTCGTGTCCATCTGCAACGAGATGAGCGAGGCCGGTGGCTTTACGCAGGAGATTTAACGCGAATTGGCGGTGACAAATCCATTGTTTCAAATCTTTTTACAAATGGTGGTGGCGTAGTGGAAACGGAATTTGTACTACACCATTCATTTCCTTATGCAAAAGGAAAAAAAGTGATAGATAATCTAGCAAAAGCTGCATTCGCAATTTCCGAAGTACTAGATAGCCAGTATCCATTTATCGATATCGGCGCCGACTTTGGTGTTGACCAAAATGGGGATCTCTGGTTATTTGAAGTCAATACAAATGACGCTAAAGGACGCCCAGCATATGATCTCTTTAAAAAACTACCCGATAAAAATGTCTATAAACAAATGATTGCAATGGATAAGAGGCGACATAAAGTTTGGAAGAAAAACAACATGCATTTTTAATAAACTCTATCCTTATCAAGACGTGGGTAAGAGTATCTACCAGGAATTAATATAAAGAAGATAATTATAAAGAGGATTAGTATCACACGACACCCTTTTTAATTTCAGCGATCAGCCGGTTGCTTACATTTGATAGTGATCCTAGAGCTTTTTCTCAGTTAGTAGAACAAATGGGCAACACATTTTTCAAAAACAAGCACTTTTACAAGCGTTTCACCCTCTCGTATTCATTACTTCTCTCATAGAATAAAGAAGTAAGATGAAAGGGGGTTGAAATAAATTGAATGAACAAAATAGGTACTCAAAATTATTGCGTAAAAATTACAGCTACCTAAACAAAGGATGTAAAGCTTGCGGGCATAGAATTTGCAGATGTAAAAGAAAAGAATGTCCAGAATTTGTGCATAAAGCGTATAGATGCAAAGTGAAGCATACTGTAATTAATATTATAAGCGGACCTCAAGGACCTACTGGACCCACTGGGCCAACCGGACCTCTAGGAGGACCTACTGGACCTACTGGCGACACTGGCGCTACCGGACCGATCGGACCTACTGGTGACACTGGCGCTACTGGACCGATTGGACCTACTGGCGACACTGGCGCTACTGGACCGATTGGACCTACTGGCGACACTGGCGTTACTGGACCAATCGGACCTACTGGCGACACTGGCGCTACTGGACCGATTGGACCTACTGGCGACACTGGCGCTACTGGACCAATCGGACCTACTGGCGACACTGGCGCTACCGGACCGATCGGACCTACTGGTGACACTGGCGCTACTGGACCGATTGGACCTACTGGCGACACTGGCGCTACTGGACCAATCGGACCTACTGGCGACACTGGCGCTACCGGACCAATCGGACCTACTGGCGACACTGGCGC